>NZ_JAFKFW010000038.1 GCF_017308015.1 Allobosea sp. | reverse complement strand
GTCGAAGCCCCGAAGGGCGAATTCGGCGTCTATCTGGTCTCCGACGGCACCAACAAGCCCTATCGCTGCAAGATCAAGGCCCCGGGCTTCGCCCATCTCCAGGCCATGGATTTCATGTGCCGCAAGCACATGCTCGCCGACGTCTCCGCGATCCTCGGCTCCCTCGATATCGTCTTTGGTGAAGTGGACCGCTGATGTCCGTCCGTCGTCTCGCGCCCGATCCGGTCCAGCCCGCCTCCTTCGCCTTCACCGCGGCGAACGAGAACTGGATCGACCAGCAGATCGCCAAATATCCGGCAGGCCGTCAGGCTTCCGCCGTCATTCCGCTTTTGTGGAAGGCTCAGGAGCAGGAGGGCTGGGTCTCGCGCGCCGTGATCGAGACCGTCGCCAAGCGCCTCGGCATGGCGCCGATGCGGGTGCTGGAGGTCGCGACCTTCTACACCATGTTCAACCTGCAGCCGGTCGGCCAGTATTACGTCCAGCTCTGCGGCACCACGCCCTGCGCCCTGCGCGGCGCCGAGGCGCTCAAGAAGGTCTGCGAGGAGGTGATCGGCCCGCAATCGACCGTGACCGCCGACGGCAAGCTCTCCTGGCTCGAGGTCGAATGCCTGGGCGCCTGCTGCAACGCGCCGATGGCGCAGATCAATGTCGACTACTACGAGGACCTGACGCCGGCGAATTTCCGCCAGCTCCTCGACGATCTCCGCAACGGCCGTCCGACCAAGCCCGGTCCGCAGAACGGCCGCATCGGTTCCGAGCCGGAAGGCGGCCCGCAGACGTTGACCGACAAGGCCCTCTATGACGGCTCGATGATCGGTGCCGGCGGCTGGCAGAAGCGCATCGCCGAGCAGCGCAAGGCCGCTGCCGAAGCCGCCGCTGTCAAGGCCGCCGCCGAAGCCGAGGCCAAGAAGGCCGAGGCCACCCCGGCCGCCGTTGCCGCCAAGCCCGCTACGGAGACGGCGGCTGCCGCTCGCCCGCAGCCTTCGGCTCCGGCCCAGCCCTCGGGCGCGGCGAGCGACACGCCGGCTGCCAAGGGCAAGGTCGAGAAGAAGGACGTCGCTGAGGCTGCCAAGCCCGCGGCCGCGGACAACGTCACCGCGAGGGACGAGAGCAAGCCCGAACTCCTGACCGCTGCGCGCGGCGGAACGGGCGACGATCTCGAACTAATCTGGGGTGTCGGGCCGAAGCTGGCCAAGATGCTCAATGAGATGGGGATCTGGCACTACGACCAGATCGCCGAATGGACACCGGCGGAGCTCGCCTGGGTCGATGCGCGACTGACCGGCTTCAAGGGCCGGGCGCTGCGTGACGACTGGATTGCTCAGTCGAAGAAGCTCGCGACGGGCTGGCGCCCGGAGTCGAAGCTTGGCGACAAGCCGGCAGAGTGAGGCACTAGGACATGCTCGCAGATCGCGATCGCATCTTCACCAATCTCTACGGCCTGCATGACCGTACCCTGAAGGGTGCGATCCAGCGCGGCCAGTGGGATGGCACCAAGTTCATCCTGGAGCAGGGCCGGGACTGGATCATCGACGAGATGAAGAAGTCCGGCCTGCGCGGCCGTGGCGGCGCCGGCTTCCCGACCGGACTGAAATGGTCGTTCATGCCCAAGGTCAGCGACGGGCGCCCGCACTATCTCGTCGTCAATGCCGACGAGTCCGAGCCGGGCACCTGCAAGGATCGCGAGATCATGCGCAACGACCCGCATACGCTGGTCGAGGGCTGCCTGATCGCCTCCTTCGCGATGGGCGCGCATGCGGCCTATATCTACATCCGCGGTGAGTACGTTCGGGAGCGCGAGGCGCTCCAGCGCGCCGTCGACGAGGCCTATGAGGCCAAGTTGATCGGCAAGGACAACGTCCACGGCTATCCCTTTGATCTCTATGTGCATCACGGCGCCGGCGCCTATATCTGCGGCGAAGAGACGGCGCTGCTGGAGAGCCTCGAGGGCAAGAAGGGCATGCCGCGGCTGAAGCCGCCTTTCCCGGCCAATATGGGCCTCTATGGCTGCCCGACCACGGTGAACAACGTCGAGTCGATCGCGGTCGCCCCGACCATCCTGCGCCGCGGCGCTGCCTGGTTCTCCTCGATCGGCACGCCGAACAATGTCGGCACCAAGCTCTTCTGCGTCTCGGGCCATGTGAACAAGCCCTGCAACGTCGAAGAGGCGATGGGCCTGACCTTCCGCGAGCTGATCGACAAGCATTGCGGCGGCATCCGCGGCGGCTGGGACAATCTCAAGGCGGTCATCCCCGGCGGTTCGTCGGTGCGCATGGTCCCGGCCGAGCAGATCATCGACACGCCGATGGATTTCGACTCGCTTTCGAAGCTGCGCTCCGGCCTCGGCACGGCGGCGGTGATCGTGATGGACAAGTCGACCGACATCGTCCGCGCCATCGCCCGCATCAGCCATTTCTACAAGCATGAGAGCTGCGGCCAGTGCACGCCCTGCCGCGAGGGCACGGGCTGGATGTGGCGCGTCATGGAGCGCATGGCCGAAGGCCGCGCCCAGAAGCGTGAGATCGACATGCTGCTCGACGTCACCAAGCAGATCGAGGGCCACACGATCTGTGCGCTCGGCGACGCCGCGGCCTGGCCGATCCAGGGGCTGATCGCGCATTTCCGGCATGAGATCGAGCAGCGCATCGACGACTATGCCGCCAACCCGCACAGCGAGCCTGTGCGCCTGATGGCGGCGGAGTGAGACCATGACGAAACTCCTCATCGACGGCATCGAGGTCGACGTACCCGCCGAGTACACGGTGCTCCAGGCCTGCGAGGCCGCGGGCGTCGAGGTGCCGCGCTTCTGCTTCCACGAGCGCCTCTCGATCGCCGGCAACTGCCGCATGTGCCTCGTCGAGGTGAAGGGTGGCCCGCCGAAGCCGCAGGCCTCCTGCGCTATCGGCGTGCGCGACCTGCGCCCCGGCCCGAACGGCGAGCCGCCGGTCGTCCTGACCAAGTCGCCGATGGTCAAGAAGGCCCGCGAAGGGGTGATGGAGTTCCTGCTCATCAACCACCCGCTGGACTGCCCGATCTGCGACCAGGGCGGCGAATGCGATCTGCAGGATCAGGCCATGGCCTATGGCGCGGACACCTCGCGCTTCGCCGAGAACAAGCGCGCGGTCGAGGACAAGTATATCGGCCCGCTGGTCAAGACGACGATGACGCGCTGCATCCAGTGCACGCGCTGCGTCCGCTTCACCACCGAGGTTGCCGGCGCCTCCGATCTCGGCGCCATCGGCCGCGGCGAGGACATGGAGATCACGACCTATCTCGAGCAGGCGATGTCGTCGGAGCTCCAGAGCAACGTCGTCGATCTCTGCCCGGTCGGCGCGCTGACCTCCAGGCCCTACGAGAACAAGGCTCGTCCCTGGGAGCTTTCCAAGACCGAGAGCATCGACGTGATGGACGCGGTCGGCTCGGCCATTCGCGTCGACTCGCGCGGCAAGGAAGTGATGCGCATCCTGCCCCGTCTCAACGAGGCGGTGAACGAGGAGTGGATCTCCGACAAGACCCGCCACGTCGCCGACGGTCTCAAGACCCAGCGTCTCGACCGGCCCTATATTCGCGAGAACGGCCGCCTGCGCCCCGCGAGCTGGAACGAGGCCTTCGCCGCCATTGCCGGCAAGGTGAAGGTGACCGCGCCTGAAAAGATCGGCGCCATCGCCGGCGATCTCGCCGCGGTCGAGGACATGTTCGCGCTGAAGGCGCTGATGGCCTTGCTCGGCTCCGCCAATCTCGATGCCCGCCAGGATGGCACGAAGCTGCATCCGAAGTTCGGTCGCGCATCTTACGTTCTCAACGCCGGCATCGCCGGCATCGAGGATGCGACCTCGCTGCTGATTGTCGGCTCGAACCCGCGCCGCGAGGCGCCGATCCTGAACGCCCGCATCCGCAAGCGCTGGCTGCGCGGCGATTTCAAGGTCTCCGTTATCGGCGAGAAGTCCGACCTGACCTACACCTACGATTATCTCGGCGCCGGCCCGGAGACGCTGGCCGAGATCGTGAAGTCGGCCGCTGCCGCTGGCGGCAAGCCGATGGTGCTGGTCGGGCAGGGCGCTCTCGCCCGTGCCGATGGCGAGGCCGTGCTCTCGCTCGCCGCCAAGGCGGCGCAGGCGCTCGGCGCCGTCACCGAAGGCTGGAACGGCTTCGGCGTGATCCACACCGCCGCCGCCCGCGTCGGCGCGCTCGATCTCGGCTTCGTGCCGGGTGAGGGTGGTCTGGACGCGGCCGCGATGGTCAAGCCGGGCGCGCTCGACGTGCTCTTCCTGCTCGGTGCGGACGAGATCGAGGTGCCGGAGGGTGCCTTCGTCGTCTATCAGGGCACGCATGGCGACAGGGGCGCGCATCGTGCCGACGTCATCCTGCCCGGCTCGGCCTATACCGAGAAGTCCGGCACCTATGTGAATACCGAGGGCCGTGTGCAGATGGGCGACCGCGCGACCTTCCCGCCGGGCGATGCCCGCGAGGACTGGGCGATCCTGCGTGCCCTGTCGGGCCATCTCGGCAAGACGCTGCCGTTCGACTCGCTCGCCGGTCTGCGCAAGGCGCTCTACGAGGCGCATCCGCATTTTGCGGCGCTCGACGGCCTGCCGGCCAATGATGCTTCGGAGATCGGAAAGCTTGCCGGCCTCGGCGGCAAGACCGACAAGGCGGGCTTCGCGCCTGTCGTCGCCGATTTCTATCAGACCAACCCGATCGCGCGTGCCTCTGCCGTCATGGCGGAATGCTCGGCGCTGGCCTCTGGCCGGCATCGGCAGGCGGCGGAGTAAGCGGCCATGAACTGGGATCTCGTCCTCGATATCGCGATCATCCTCGGCAAGAGCCTGCTGCTGCTGGTCTGCCTGCTGGTCTTCATCGCCTATATCCTGCTCGCCGACCGCAAGATCTGGGCGGCGGTGCAGCTTCGCCGCGGCCCGAACGTGGTCGGACCCTTCGGCCTGTTCCAGAGTTTCGCGGACCTGATGAAGTTCGCGTTCAAGGAGCCGATCATTCCGGCGGGTGCCAACAAGGGCATCTTCCTGCTGGCGCCCTTCATCTCCTGCCTGCTGGCGCTCGGCGCCTGGGCGGTGATCCCGGTGGCGGAAGGCTGGGCGATCGCCGACATCAATGTCGGTATCCTCTACATCCTCGCGATCTCCTCGCTCGGCGTCTACGGCATCATCATGGCCGGCTGGGCCTCGAATTCGAAATACCCGTTCATGAGCGCGCTGCGCTCGGCGGCGCAGATGGTGTCCTACGAGGTCTCGATCGGCTTCGTCATCATCACGGTTCTGCTCTGCGTCGGCTCGCTGAACCTCTCGGCCGTGGTCGAGGCTCAGGCGAACCGCGGCCTCGCCCATGCGCTCGGCGTGCCGTGGCTCTCGATCCTGAACTGGTACTTCATCCCGCTCTTCCCGATGTTCGTGGTCTTCTTCGTCTCGGCGCTGGCCGAGACGAACCGGCCGCCCTTCGATCTGGCCGAAGCGGAATCCGAGCTCGTGGCGGGCTTCATGGTCGAGTATTCCTCGACGCCGTACCTGCTGTTCATGCTCGGCGAATACGTGGCGATCATGACCATGTGCTCGCTGACCACGATCCTGTTCCTCGGTGGCTGGGCGCCGCCGGTCGCGTTGCCGCCCTTCACCTGGCTGCCCGGCGTGTTCTGGTTCGCGCTCAAGGTCTGCCTCGTGTTCTTCATGTTCGCGCTGGTGAAGGCCTTCGTGCCGCGCTACCGCTACGACCAGTTGATGCGCCTGGGCTGGAAGGTCTTCCTGCCGCTCTCGCTGGCCTGCGTCGTGATCGTGGCGCTGGTTCTGCAGTTGACGGGCTGGGGCCCGGTCGCGGGATGAGTTCGGCTGCGATCTCCCGAGTTGGATTCGGGATGATCGCGGGCGTGGTTTCGTTCGGCTCTGCTTGCTGGTGGGCAAGGCGAAGCCGGATCTTCGATGCGCTCGATGTGGCGCTTGGAGGAGCGGTGGCCGCCGCGGTTGTCGGCGGCTTCGGCGGGTACGAGGCGGTCCAGTGGTTCGGGCTGGCGGCGCCATGAACGGTACGGGCTTGGTCGGTGCCGTGATCGGCTTCGCGCTGGGCCTGCTGGAGTACCGGCTTATCTCGGCCGTGGTGATCGGGGCGCTCCGGCGCACGGATCGCTCGACGACGCAGGCCGAGAAGGACGATTACGAGCGCCGCATCCGCATCTTGCGGGCGGTGCTGATTGTGATGACGATCGGCTTGATGCCGGTCCTGGGTTTCGTGATCGGCCGGACGGTGTTCGGCTGAGGATGTAAAGGACGAAGGCGATGTCACTCGCGCAAGCCGCAAGGGGCCTGCTGCTGAAGGAGTTCGTCGGGGCCATCGGCCTGTCGATGCGCTATTTCTTCAAGCCGAAGGCGACGCTGAACTATCCGTTCGAGAAGGGCCAGCTCTCGCCGCGTTTCCGTGGCGAGCATGCCTTGCGCCGCTATCCGAACGGCGAGGAGCGCTGCATCGCGTGCAAGCTCTGCGAGGCGATCTGCCCGGCGCAGGCCATCACCATCGAGGCCGGCCCGCGCCGCAACGACGGCACGCGCCGCACCACCCGTTACGACATCGACATGACCAAGTGCATCTACTGCGGCTTCTGCCAGGAAGCCTGCCCGGTCGATGCCATTGTCGAGGGGCCGAATTTCGAGTTCGCGACCGAGACGCGCGAGGAGCTGTTCTACGACAAGGACAAGCTGCTCGCGAACGGCGCGCGCTGGGAACGCGAGATCGCGCGCAACATCGCGATGGACGCGCCCTATCGGTGATTGACCGTCCTTCGGCACCACCCCGTGGTGATGCCGAAGGACGTGACTGAGGATGCAGACCCGCCGTGCGGTTGTCCCGCCCGGCGGGCCTGATTATAGACGCTCCAAATTGCTCGGGGTCTTTTGAGTCCCGGGGCACGAACCAAACGAGGACCGCGCCGAAAAGGGGCGGGAAGGGCTGGCCGAGATGAACGCCGCAGCGGCTTTCTTCTATCTCTTCGCAGGGGTGACCGTGGCATCCGCCTTCATGGTGGTGACCTCGCGCAACCCGGTGCATTCCGTGCTGTTCCTGATCCTGGCCTTCGTCAACGCGGCCGGGCTGTTCTTGCTGCTCGGCGCCGAGTTCCTCGCGATGCTGCTGGTCGTCGTCTATGTCGGCGCGGTCGCGGTGCTCTTCCTCTTCGTGGTGATGATGCTCGATGTCGATTTCGCCGAGTTTCGCCAGGGCTTCCTGAACTATCTGCCGATCGGTGCCCTGATCGGCTTCATTTTCGCCGTCGAACTCCTGCTGGTCGTCGGCGCCTGGGTCATCGATCCGCAGATCGTCAAGGCGCCGGTCGCCGCGATCCCGGCCGGTATCTCGAACACCGAGGCGCTCGGCCGCGTGCTCTACACCCAGTATGTCTACTACTTCCAGGCGGCCGGCCTCGTGCTGCTGGTCGCCATGATCGGCGCGATCGTGCTGACGCTGCGCGAGCGGCCCGGCATCAAGCGCCAGCACGTTCCGACGCAGAACGCCCGTACCAGGGATGCGGCGATGGTGGTCAAGCAGGTGCCGTCGCGCACCGGGGTTCCCGAGGAGATGGCGTGATGACGATCGGACTGGGCCATTATCTCGCCGTCAGCGCCATCCTGTTCACGCTCGGCGTGCTCGGTATCTTCATCAACCGCAAGAACGTCATCGTCATCCTGATGTCGATCGAGCTCATCCTGCTGTCGGTCAATCTGAACTTCGTCGCCTTCTCGAGCTTCCTGAACGATATCGTCGGTCAGGTCTTCGCGCTGCTCGTGCTCACGGTGGCGGCGGCCGAGGCCGCGATCGGCCTCGCCATTCTCGTCGTCTACTTCCGCAACCGCGGCACGATCGCGGTGGAAGACATCAACATGATGAAAGGCTGAGCGCCTCCCGCGCCTGGACCTCACTGCCATGTATCACGCGATCGTCTTCCTCCCTCTCATCGGCTTCCTGATCGCCGGCCTCTTCGGTCGGCTGATCGGCGCGCGCGGCTCCGAGATCGTCACGACCTCGCTGCTGATGGTCTCGGCTGCCCTGTCCTGGGTCGCGCTCGCCCAGGTCGGCTTCGGCTCCGGCACGACCCGCGTGCAGGTCGCGAGCTGGATCTCCTCCGGCGAATTGCAGGTCGACTGGGCCTTCCGCGTCGACACGCTGACGGCGGTGATGCTGGTCGTGGTCAACACGGTCTCCAGCCTCGTTCATCTCTATTCCATCGGCTACATGCATGAGGACGCGCACCGCTCGCGCTTCTTTGCCTATCTCTCGCTCTTCACCTTCGCCATGCTGATGCTGGTGACGGCGGACAACCTCGTCCAGATGTTCTTCGGCTGGGAGGGCGTCGGCCTCGCCTCCTATCTGCTGATCGGCTTCTGGTACCAGAAGCCCTCGGCCAACGCCGCGGCGATGAAGGCCTTCATCGTCAACCGCGTCGGCGATTTCGGCTTCCTGCTCGGTATCTTCCTGATCTTCGTGCTCTTCGGGGCCGTCACCTTCGACGCGATCTTCCCGCGCGCCGGCGAGATGGTGGGCCAGAGCTTCCGCTTCCTCGGCTATGACTGGAATGCGCTGACCCTGACCTGCCTGCTGCTCTTCATGGGCGCGATGGGCAAGTCGGCGCAGTTCCTGCTGCACACCTGGCTACCGGACGCGATGGAAGGCCCGACCCCGGTTTCGGCTCTCATCCATGCCGCGACGATGGTCACGGCCGGCGTTTTCATGGTGGCGCGCCTGTCGCCCGTCTTCGAATACGCCCCGGTCGCGCTCACCGTCGTCGTCGTCATCGGCGCCACCACCGCCTTCTTCGCGGCGACGGTCGGCCTCGTGCAGAATGACATCAAGCGCGTCATCGCCTATTCGACCTGCTCGCAGCTCGGCTACATGTTCGTCGCGCTCGGCGTGGGCAATTACGGTGCCGGCATCTTCCACCTGTTCACCCACGCCTTCTTCAAGGCGTTGCTCTTCCTGGGCGCGGGCTCGGTCATCCACGCGATGCATCACGAGCAGGACATGCGCCATATGGGCGGGCTGCGGAAGCACATCCCGATCACCGCCGCCGCCATGACGATCGGCACGCTGGCGCTGACCGGTGTCGGCATCCCCGGCACGATCTTCGGCTTCGCCGGCTTCTTCTCGAAGGACGCGATCATCGAGAGCGCCTATGCCTCGGTAGGCAACGGTGGTTTCGCTTCGTCCTACGCCTTCGTGCTGCTCGTCGTCGCGGCCTGCATGACCTCCTTCTACTCCTGGCGGCTTTATTTCATGACCTTCGAGGGCAAGCCGCGCTGGGGCCATGGTCACGATGCGCACGGCCATGACGATCACGGCCATGGCCATGACCACACGCCGCATGAGAGCCCCTGGGTGATGTTGATCCCGCTCGTCGTGCTGTCGATCGGCGCGATCTTCGCCGGCGTCGTCTTCAAGGAAGCCTTTGTCGGCCACGACTTCGAGACGTTCTGGAAGTCGGCCCTCTTCATGGGCAAGGACAACCACATCCTGCATGCGATGCATGAAGTGCCGAAATGGGTCGTGGCTTCGCCGTTCGTGGCGATGCTGATCGGCTTCGCGCTGGCGTATCTGATGTATGTCCGCCGGCCGGACATTCCCGGCAAGCTCGCCGCCGCCAACCCGGCACTGTACCAGTTCCTGCTCAACAAGTGGTATTTCGACGAACTCTACGACTTCCTGTTCGTGCGTCCGTCGAAATGGCTCGGCCGCTTCCTCTGGAAGAAGGGTGATGGGCTCGTCATCGACGGCTTCGGGCCGGATGGCGTCTCGGCTCGTGTGGTCGACGTCACCAACCGCGTGGTCCGGCTGCAGACCGGCTATCTCTATCACTATGCCTTCGCCATGCTCATCGGTGTGGCTGGGCTCGTGACCTGGTATCTCGTGGCTCGCGGGTGAGATGATGTTAGGTTTCGGTATTCTCACCGGTCTTCTGGTTCTGCCGTTGGTCGGCGCTGCCTTCATCCTGGTGCAGCGCGGAGACGAGGCTTCGGTGGCGTCCAACGCCCGCTGGGCGGCGCTGATCACGACGGTCCTGACCTTCGCTCTCGCCTGTATCGCCTGGGGCCAGTTCGACACCGCCAACCCGGGTTTCCAGCTCGTCGAGACCCACGCTTGGGTCTCGGAGGCCATCAAGTTCAAGCTCGGCGTCGACGGCTTCTCCTTCCCCTTCATCGTGCTGACGGCGTTCCTGATGCCGTTCTGCATCCTCGCCTCCTGGACCTCGGTCGAGAAGCGGGTGCGCGAGTACATGATCGCCTTCCTGGTGCTGGAAGCGCTGATGATCGGCGTCTTCGCGGCGCTCGACCTCGTGCTGTTCTACCTGTTCTTCGAGGCAGGCCTGATCCCGATGTTCCTGATCATCGGCATCTGGGGCGGCAAGCGGCGCGTCTATGCCTCCTACAAATTCTTCCTCTACACGCTGCTCGGCTCGGTGCTGATGCTGCTCGCCGTGATGGCGATGTACTGGAACGCCGGCACCACCGACATCCCGACGCTGCTGGCACACAAATTCCCGTCGCAGATGCAGCCCTGGCTGTGGCTGGCCTTCTTCGCCTCCTTCGCGGTGAAGATGCCGATGTGGCCGGTCCATACCTGGCTGCCGGACGCCCACGTCGAGGCGCCGACCGCCGGCTCCGTCGTCCTGGCGGCGATCCTGCTCAAGATGGGCGGCTACGGCTTCATCCGCTTCTCGATCCCGATGTTCCCGGAAGCCTCGGCCCTGTTCGCGCCGCTGGTCTTCGCCCTTTCGGTCGTCGCCATCGTCTACACCTCGCTGGTGGCGCTGATGCAGGAGGACATGAAGAAGCTGATCGCCTATTCCTCCGTCGCCCATATGGGCTTCGTGACGATGGGCCTCTTCACCCTGACGCCGCAGGGCATCCAGGGCGCGATGTACCAGATGGTCAGCCACGGGCTGGTCTCCGGGGCGCTCTTCCTCTGCGTCGGCGTGATCTACGACCGCATGCACACCCGCGAGATCGCTGCCTATGGCGGCCTGGTGAACCGCATGCCGGCCTATGCCGTCGTCTTCATGGTCTTCACCATGGCCAATGTCGGTCTTCCCGGCACCTCCGGCTTCGTCGGTGAGTTCCTGACGCTGCTCGGTGCGTTCCGCGCCAATCCCTGGGTTGCGTTCTTCGCAACCTCCGGCGTCATCCTTTCGGCGGCCTATGCGCTCTGGCTCTATCGCCGCGTCGTCTTCGGCGAGCTCGTCAGGCCGGAACTGAAGGACATCAAGGATCTGAACGGTCGTGAGGCCCTGATCCTCGTCCCGCTCGTCCTGCTGACGATCTGGTACGGCATCCAGCCGCACACGATCCTCGATGCCTTCGCGGCGCCGACCGAGGCGCTCATCAAGAACTATCAGGCAGCCCTCGCCGTCGCGAAGACGGCGCTGGCCGCCGCGCAGTAAGGTCTCGTCATGGCTCTGCCCGCTCTCGGCCCGGCCCTGCCGGAAATCATCCTCGCCACCGGCGCCATCGCCATGGTGCTGGTCGGCGCGATCCAGGGCGCGCGCGCGATGCGCCTGCTCGAAGGGCTGGCGCTGGTGCTGCTCGCGGTCGCGCTGGTGGTGGTCGTCTTGGGCAGCGGCAAGATGCTGACCTTCAACGACGGCTTCATCGTCGACGGCTTCGCCCGTTTCATGAAGGTGCTGACGCTCATCGGCGCCGGCGCGGCCATCCTGCTTTCGGCGGGCACGCTGCGGCGCCAGGGCACGATGCGTTTCGAGTTCCCGATCCTCGTCGTGCTCTCGACGCTCGGCATGATGATGATGATCTCGGCCAATGATCTCATCAGCCTCTATGTCGGCCTCGAACTGCAGTCGCTCGCGCTCTACGTCATCGCCGCCTTCGATCGCGACAACGCGAAGTCGACGGAAGCCGGCCTGAAGTACTTCGTGCTCGGTGCGCTGTCCTCCGGCATGCTGCTCTATGGCGGCTCGCTGGTCTATGGCTTCACCGGCACCGTCACCTTCACCGGCATCGCCGCGGCGACGGCCGGCGGCCATGCCGGCATCGGCCTGATCTTCGGCATCGTCTTCATCGCGGCCGGCGTCGCCTTCAAGATCTCGGCCGTGCCGTTCCATATGTGGACGCCCGATGTCTACGAAGGTGCGCCGACCCCGGTCGCCGCCTTCTTCGCCTCGGCTCCCAAGATGGCGGCGATGGCGATGGTGATCCGCGTCTTCATCGGCGCCTTCCCGGGCGCCATCCATGACTGGCGCCAGATCATCGTCTTCATCTCGATCGCCTCGATGGCGCTCGGTGCCTTCGCCGCGATCGGCCAGCGCAATATCAAGCGCCTGCTTGCCTATTCCTCGATTGCGAACATGGGCTACGCGCTGGTCGGTCTCGCCGCCGGCACGCCCGAGGGCGTGCAGGGCGTGATGACCTACATGGCGATCTACCTCGCCACCACGCTCGCTGCCTTCGCCTGCGTGCTGATGATGCGCCGCGACGGCAAGCTCGTGGAAGATATCTCGGAGCTTGCCGGCCTGTCCCGTACCAATGGCTGGATGGCCTTCGCGATGGCGATGATGATGTTCTCGCTCGCCGGCATTCCGCCGCTCGCCGGTTTCTGGGCGAAGTGGTACGTCTTCCTCGCGGCGATCAACGCCAAGCTCTATGTGCTCGCCGTGATCGGCGTGCTGACCAGCGTGGTTGGCGCCTACTACTATCTGCGCATCGTCAAGGTGATGTATTTCGACGAGCCGAAGCCGGCCTTCGAGACATCCGACCTTGGCGTGCGCACGGTCCTGATGGTCTCCGCGCTGTTTGTGCTGGTGCTCTCGCTGGTGCCGGCGCCGCTCTTCGACTCCGCTGCCGCGGCGGCCAGGTCGCTCTTCTGAGCTGACGACGCGTGCTTGGGGAGGCCGCCCGCGCCGCGGGCTATCGTCTGATCGTCCGCGACGAGGTCGGCTCCACCATGGAGGAGGCCCGTCGCGCGCTCGATCAGGGCGAACCTGGCAAGCTCTGGATCGTGGCCCGCAGCCAGAATGCGGGCCGCGGGCGCCACGGCCGGCAATGGGGCTCGCCGCCCGGCAATCTCTACGCCAGCCTGCTCCTGACCGATCCATGCGAACCTGCCATGGCACCGCAGCTCGGCTTCGTCGTGGGGCTCGCCCTGCACGATGCCGCCGCGAAACTGCTCGGCCCGTCCGCTGCCGGCCTCAGGCTGAAATGGCCGAACGACCTGCTGCTCGACCGCGCCAAGACCTCGGGCCTGCTGCTGGAGGGTGAGAGCCGGGCAGGGCGCTTCAACGTCATCGTCGGCTGCGGCGTCAATATCGCCTCTTGCCCGTCGGACACGCCCTATCCCGCGACCTTTCTCAAGGCCGCAGCGCCGCAGGCCAATGTCGAGGCCATGCTCACAGGCCTCAGCGATGCCTTCTCCCGGCGCTTCGCCGTCTGGTCGCAGCCGGGCGGCTTCGGGCCGACCCGCGCCGCCTGGCTGGAACGCGCAGCCTTCCTTGGCGAGGTCATCACCATCCGCCTGCCGGAGGGGCCGCTGACCGGCCGTTTCGCCGGCCTCGACCCGGCTGGACGCCTCGAGCTCGAAACCGAAACCGGCCGCCGCGTGATCGATGCGGGCGATCTGTTCTTCGGCTCCCCGGCGCAGGGCTAGCCGTCACCGCGAGCGCAGCGGGGCAATCCAGGGGATCGGGTGAGCCGTCGAGCCCAGCGTGACGGATCGCTTCATCCCTTCGTTCCTTGCCGTGACGGATGAGCTCACGTCGATGGATGAATGAGCGTGTCGCTATGGAGGCGTGCCGCTCGCCATGTTAGGGCTGCAAAGCCTGCCGATCATCAAGGAATTCCAGTGACCCGCTCTTCCGTCCAGCTCGTTTTCGTTCCTCTCGGCGGCCTCGGCGAGATCGGCATGAATGCTGCTCTCTACGGCTTCGGGCCGGAAGGGCGACGAAAGTGGATCCTGGTCGATTGCGGCCTGTCGTTTGCCGGGCCGGAGGCGCCGGGCGTCGATATCGTCCTGCCTGATCTGCGCTACATCATCGAGGAGCGGGCGAACCTCCTCGGCATCGTCATCACTCACGCCCATGAGGACCATATCGGCGCGCTCGCCGCGCTCTGGCCCTCCCTTCGCGCGCCGGTTTACTGCACGCGCTTCGCCGCCGGTCTCCTCGCGACGCGCCGGCTCTCCGAGCCCGGTGCACCCAATGTCGAGATCAACGTCGTGCCGCAGGGCGGCGCGATCACGCTCGGCCCCTTCGACATCGAGTTCGTGCCGGTGGCCCACTCGATCCCGGAATCGAATGCGCTCGCGATCCGCACGCCTGCCGGCCTCGTCGTCCATACCGGCGACTGGAAGATCGACCCGACCCCGCGTGTTGGCCTGCCGACCGACGAGAAGCGTCTGCGCGAACTCGGCGACGAGGGCGTTCTGGCGCTGGTCTGCGATTCGACCAATGTCATGCGCGACGGCACCAGCCCGAGCGAAGCTGATGTCGCCGCCAAGATGAAGGAACTGGTCGCATCGGCGCCGGGCCGCGTCGCCGTCACGACCTTCGCCTCCAATGTCGCGCGCCTGCGCGCCGTCGCGGAAGCGGCGATGGCCAACGACCGCGAGGTCGTGGTCGTCGGCCGGGCCATGGATAGGGTCATCGATGTCGCCCGAGAATGCGGGTATCTCGACGGCGTTCCCGGCTTCCGCCCGGTCGATGCCTATGGCTACCTGCCGCGTGACAAGGTCGTGGCGCTGGTCACAGGCAGCCAGGGCGAGCCGCGCGCCGCGCTCTCGCGCATCGCATCGGACGATCATCCCGAGATCGCGCTCTCGCCGGGCGACCGCGTGATCTTTTCCTCGCGCACCATTCCCGGCAATGAGAAGTCGGTCGGCAACATCCTGAATGCGCTGGCTCGCGACAAGATCGAGATCATCACCGACCGGACGCATCTGGTTCATGTCTCCGGCCATCCCCGCCGCGAGGAGATGGCCCGGCTCTATGGCTGGCTGAAGCCGCAGATCGCGATCCCGGCCCATGGCGAGGACCTGCACCTGGCCGAGCACGAAACCTTCGCCCGCGGCCTCGGCGTCAAGCATGTCCTGCGTGCCGGCAATGGCGACGTCGTCGCAATCTCGGCCGAGGGCGCGCGCAAGATCGACGAAGCGCCTCATGGGCGGCTCTATCAGGACGGCTCCCTGCTGGTGAACGCGCTGGAGAGGACGATTCAGGAGCGTCGTCGGCTGTCCTTCGCTGGCATCGTCTCGATCGCGGTCGCCGTCGACGAGAAGGGCGGCATTGCCGGCGAGCCGGAGATCGCCGTGCTGGGCCTGCCGCCGCGCACGCTCGGCGGCATCGATTTCGACGAGTTTGTTGCCGATGCCGTCGGCGATCTCATCGACAATATCCCGAAGGCCCGCCGTCGCGATCCCGAAGCCCTGCGCAACGCGCTGGAACGCGGCGTGCGCAGCGCGGTCAACGACGAGTGGGGCAAGAAGCCGCTGGTGCATGCGCTGGTCGTCGAGGTGTAGAAAGACCGCACGGCCCCGCCGGAGAGGATGCAGATGATCGGACGCCTGAACCACGTCGCCATTGCGGTGAAGGATCTTGAAGCTTCGACGGCGCTCTATCGCGATACGCTCGGCGCGCGGGTCTCGCAGCCGCAGCCCGAGCCGGAGCACGGCGTCACGGTCGTTTTCGTCGAACTGCCCAACACCAAGATCGAATTGCTGGAGCCGCTCGGCGCCGATTCACCGATCGCCAAGTTCCTCGAACGCAATGCCGATGGCGGCATCCACCACATCTGCTACGAGGTCGACGACATCCTCGCGGCGCGCGATCGTCTGAAGGCGCAAGGCGCCCGCATCCTCGGTTCCGGCGAGCCGCGCATCGGCGCCCACGGCAAGCCGGTGCTGTTTCTGCACCCAAAGGATTTTCTGGGTACACTGGTCGAACTCGAACAGGCTTGACGACAATGACTGACATCGCTTCGACGGACATCGCTTTTTTGGGTCAGCCGGAAGAAGGCTCGCCGCGTCCCTTCAGCGCCGCCACCATTGCTGGCGGGCTGGTCTTCGTCTCCGGGCATTCCGCGCCGCATGATCCGGCGCGCGGCGTCCATCGCGGCCAGACCCCCGCCGAGGAGGTGCGCAATGCGCTCGGCCGTATCGCCGAGATCCTGGCGGAAGCCGGTACCTCGCTCGACCGGGTCGTCCAGATGACGATGCTGATCACCGATCCGGCCGATTATGCCGTCTGCAACGCCGAATATGTGAAGCATTTCCCCGGTGGTTTGCCGGCCCGCCACACCGCGCGCTTCGGCGTGCCGACCGAGGCGCGCGTCGCCTTCTCCTGCATCGCGCTCGCGGGGAAGGGGGCATGAACATCGTCGGCGGCCTGGCCCTCTATTTCGTGATCTGGTGGATCACGCTTTTTGCGGTGCTGCCTTTCGGCATCCGCAGCCAGCACGAGGCGGGCGATGTCGTGGCCGGCACCGAGCCCGGTGCGCCGGTTATGCCGGGGTTGCTGAAGAAGGCCGTCATCACCTCGCTGATCGCGGCAGTGATCTTTGTCGGCGTCTGGTATGTCTGGGTAGCCTACGATATCTGACAATGCTTCGCGCCGAGCAGGTCGGGGCTGTCCGGCGCGACGTTGCAGAATTGTCTCATGTCGCGACTCTCCTCGTTTCGGGCCGCGTACGGCTCCCGCTGAAGCGGGTCCCCTGCTATCGCTGATGTCGAAGAGCTTTGGCGCGTCGAGGTAGGCTTTGCCTAAGTAAATCCGGTCTCAATCCAGTTCACCCGTACAGCCGGCGGCGCTCAGCCATCGGCGTATGAATACGTTCGTCGGGTGGTGGCGAGAGACCGGTTTGGCATTGTTCCACCGTGCCAGTGCAGCGCCCGCTGTCTCTGCTCTTCGACCACCTGAAGCACCGCCACTCCGTGCCCGACAAGGGGTTCTCACGCGCCATCTTGGTGAACTTCCGAATGGAAGACCAAGACTGCTATGTGCGCGAAACTTCGGGTTCGATGGACCATCACGCCGCAAATCCCTCCCCAACCCTGGATAAACTGCAACGGTTGCGGCGGGCCGAGAGCCTTCCGCTCCAGCGGCAAAGCCCGGCTCAACGCCAATGGCCGCAGCCTCGATGCCTGGCTGATCTACAGATGCGTCGGCTGCGACAAGACCTGGAACCGCCCGATCTTCGAACGGCGGAACATCCGCGACATCGATCCTCGCATTCTTGCGGCGCTTCAGTCCAACGATCCGCTCTGGATCCGGGCGGAGGCGTTCGATCTCGATGCATTGCGGCGCAGGGCGCAGCGCATCGACGAGTTTCCAGAATTCAGTATCGTCAAGGACGTCCTGTGCGAGGCCTGCGACTGGACGCATCTGGAGATTGAACTGATGGTTCCGGTTCCGGCCAGGTTGCGCCTCGATCGGTTGCTGGCGTCCGAGCTGAGTGTGTCGCGGACGCGGCTCCAGGCTCTCTCTGAGCAAGGCGCACTCTGCATCGTTTCCGGGCATGCCGACAGTCTGCGGCGACGCATCAGAGCCGGCATTGTTGTCGAGCTCGACCTGTCGGCGGATGCCGGAAGGGAGGGGCTCTGGCGGCCCCGAGCTGCCGGCATGCCGATCTGACAACGACCACGGAGGCCGTCTCGCGCCTCCGTGTTTCGCAACGGCTTGGTCTGATTTCGATCGGGCCGAGAGTATCCGGGGCGGCCATTCAGGGGGGGCAAAGAAAAAAGGCAAGGCCGATGCCTTGCCTTTGGTAGTCCGCTTTTACCGCTGCACCGGCGCACGTCTTCAGAAGCGTGCGACTCATTTGCGAGGCGGGCGTTTGTTCCTCCCAAGACCTGGTCCGCAGCGCTTCGACTGGCAAAGCGCTCCCAGCGCCGCAAGGATTAGCCGATTGTGACGGCTCTGTCACCAGTTTAGGCAGCATCAGCCCGGAATTTTTGCAAGATTAGTCTTTCTGGCACTTGTGCGGTGCAGCAAAGGCAGGTGCGTCATCGTGGCGATGCCTTGTTCCGGCCAAAGGATGGGTCTATCGACCGGCATCCGCCGGGCTCGCCGGTGGCCATGGAGATCTTCATGCTGCGCAGCTCGCTCGCCGCCCTCGCCGTCGTCGCCTCGTTCGGTTTCGCCCAGGCACAGACGCCGAAGCCCGATCCGGATAACACCGTCATTCTCGAGACCAAGGATGGCCCGGTGACGATCCGTCTGCGGCCGGATCTCGCCCCGAAGCATGTCCAGCAGATCAAGACGCTGGTGAAGCGCGGCTTCTATGACGGCATCGTCTTCCACCGCGTCATCGACGGCTTCATGGCCCAGACCGGCGATCCGACCGGCACCGGCACCGGCAAGTCCGACCTGCCCAACCTGCCTGCCGAATTCACCCCGACCCCCTACAAGGTCGGCTCGGTCGGCATGGCGCGCTCGCAGTCGCCGGATTCGGCGAACTCGCAGTTCTTCATCTGCTACGAGGGCTGTGGCTCGCTCACCGGCCAGTATACGCTGTTCGGAGAGGTCGTTTCGGGCATGGATGCCGTGCGCAAGATCAAGAAGGGCGCGCAGGGCAGCGGCCAGGTGAGCGGCCCCGACAAGATCGTCCGCATGCGGATGCAGGCTGACGCCAAGTAAGGCGGCACGGAGCAGGCAGGGCGAGCCGGGGAGGGTACGGCGATGGTTCGGACGGCCCTGATCGGGATCGCCCTGGCGCTTGGCCTGAGCGGAGCCCTGGCGCAGGAAACGCGCGATCTCGGCCTGCCGCCGCCCTCCGGTTCGCAGAATCCGGTCCTGCCCCCGCCTTCGGGCTCGCAGAACCCGATCCTGCCGCCGCAGAGCGGCCAGCGCTACAATCCAGGTATCGGCGGCCCCTTCAGTGGCAATGACGTTCCGGGCCTGGATCAGCGCCGGCTCGGCACGCCGCGCGTCCTGCATGGTGTCGGCGAGATCGGCCTGATCGGTCAGATCACGCCTGACGAGCCGCGGGACGGCACTGAAATCGTCGACCGGCTCGATGAGATCGCTCCGGCGATCCGGCGATGCTGGGACCCGCCGCCGCTTCCGGGCGATCTGACGGGGGCGATGGTCTCGCTCCGCTTCAGCCTCCGCCGCGACGGCAGCCTCTTCGGCCAGCCGCGCGTCACCTGGGAGACCAGGCGTGGCGACGCCGAATTCCAGCAGCGCTTCAGCAATTCCGCTATCGCCGCCATCCGCTCCTGCACGCCGATGAGGTTGTCGGCGGGCCTCGGAGCGAGTATCGCGGGGCGACCCTTCACCATTCGCTTCCACGGCCGTGCGCGGCTCAATGAAAGGCAGACCTGATGTCGCTGGATCCCGAGAACACACTCGTCATGGAAACCACCAAGGGCAAGGTGGTGATCAAGCTGCGTCCCGATCTCGCGCCGGGCCATGTCGAGCGCATCAAGCTGCTCGCCCGCGAGGGCTTCTATGACGGCATCGTCTTCCATCGTGTCATCGACGGCTTCATGGCCCAGGTCGGCTGCCCGCACGGCACCGGCACCGGCGGCTCGAGCTATCCGGACCTGAAGCAGGAGTTCAACGCCGAGCCGCATGTCCGCGGCATCTGCTCGATGGCCCGCGCCCAGAACCCGAACTCGGCCAACAGCCAGTTCTTCATCGTGTTCGACGATGCCCGCTTCCTCGACAAGCAGTACACCGTCTGGGGCGAGGTCGTCGAAGGCATGGACAATGTCGACAAGATCAAGCGCGGCGAGCCGGTGCGCGATCCCGACTCGATCGTCTCGATGAAGGTGATGGCCGACGCGGCCTGATCTTCGCTAGTTTGAGGCGAGCCCTCATCCCCGGACGCGAGCCGCGCTCGCAGCCAACGGGGTGAGGGCTCGTTTCGTTTGACGAGAAGGACGCTGCGGTCGTGAATGTCGATCTCTTCGATTTCGACCTGCCCGAGGATCGTATTGCGCTCAGGCCCGCCAGCCCGCGCGATGCGGCCCGGCTGCTCGTGGTGCGCCCCGATGCGTCGCAGCCGCTGGAGGATCGCGGCATCCGCGATCTCGTGGCGCTGCTTGAGCCCGGTGACGCGCTCGTCCTCAACGACACCCGTGTCATCCCATCCCGCCTGCGCGGGCGGCGCTATCGCGGCGAGGATTCGGCCCGCGTCGAGATCATGCTGCACAAGCGCGAGAGCGAGGATCGCTGGCTCGCCTTCGCCCGGCCGGCCAAGAAACTGAGTGTCGGCGAGACTGTCGTTTTCGATTCGGAAGCCGCCAGCAATGCCTGCGAGCTCGGCCGCCTGCAGGCGGAGGTCATCGCCAAGGGCGAGGGCGGCGAGGTCGAACTCCGGTTCAGCCTCACCGGCGCCTATCTCGACGAGGCGATCGAACGGCTCGGTGAATTGCCGCTGCCGCCCTATATCGCCGGCAAGCGCCCGACCGACAGCGCCGATGCGACCGACTACCAGACCAATTTCGCCCGAAAGGACGGCGCTGTCGCCGCGCCGACCGCCGGGTTGCACTTTACGCCGGAACTGCTCGCGGCGCTGGAGGCGCGCGGCGTCAGCCGGCATTTCGTCACGCTCCATGTCGGCGCCGGCACTTTTCTGCCGGTGAAGGCTGATGACACCGACGACCACCGCATGCATGCCGAATGGGGCACGGTCTCGCCCGAGACGGCGGCGGCGCTGAACGCCGTCAAGGCAAAGGGCGGGCGCATCGTCTGCGTCGGCACGACCTCGCTGCGCCTGATCGAGAGCGCAGCCGCCGAGGACGGCACGGTCCGGCCCTTCTCCGGCGACACCGCGATCTTCATCACGCCCGGCTACCGCTTCCGCGCGGTCGACATGTTGATGACGAATTTCCACCTGCCGCGCTCGACGCTCTTCATGCTCGTCTCCGCCTTCTGCGGACTCGGCATGATGAAACGCGCCTATGCCCATGCGATCGCCGCGAATTATCGCTTTTATTCCTATGGCGATGGCAGTTTGCTGTTTCGGGCGACTCCTCCGGAGGGTTGAGATGCCGATCCGGCTCGCATTCCCGGCTTGAAAATGCTACCGGGCTCCCAACAGGGATTTTGACAGTCAAATGGCCGATATTTTTCGCGAGATCGATGAGGAAGTCCGCCGCGACAAGGCAGCGGAGCTCTGGAAGAAATATGGCTGGGTCGTCACCAGCCTCGCCGTGCTGGCGGTGCTCGCCGTCGCCGGCTGGCAGTTCTGGCTGCATCGCGAGAATCAGGCCTCGCAGGCCGTCGGCGCGCGCCTTGAAGCGGCGCTGAAATCCTCGCGTGACGGTGACGCCGCCCAGGCCGAGACGATCCTTAAGGAGCTCTCGTCCACGGCGCCGGCCGGCTATCGCCTGATCGCCCGCTTCCGCCTGGCCGCCGAGACCGCCAAGCGCGATGCGGCTGCGGGTGTCGCCGCCTTCGATGCGCTCGCGGCGGACGCCTCGCTCGACCAGACGTCTCGCGATCTCGCCAAGCTGCGCGCGGGCATCCTGCGCGTCGATCTTTCTCCCTACGCGGAGGTCAAGACGGCGCTGGAACCGCTGGCTTCCGCCCAGGGCGTCTGGCGCCACACGGCGCGCGAATTTCTCGGAATCGCCGCGCTCAAGGCCAATCTGTTCGAGGATGCCGGGCGCTGGTTCGACGCCGCGATCACCGATCCGCAGGCGCCGCAGGGATTGCGCCAGCGCGTCGAACTCTATCTTGCTCTGGTCCGTGGCGGCCCCGTCACGGTGAAGAACTGAACGGAGCCTCGCTCCAACGCCGCCGCCGCTCCGGCTCCTCGCTTCGGCAGGCTGGGGCGACGGCGATAATGTGTGAAATCTGATGACAGCCATCGTCGCCCTGATCGGGCGCCCCAATGTCGGCAAGTCGACGCTGTTCAACCGGCTGGTCGGCAAGAAGCTCGCGCTGGTCGACGACCGGCCGGGCGTGACGCGTGACCGCCGCGAAGGCGACGCCACCCTCGGCCATCTCCGCTTCAAGGTGATCGATACCGCTGGCCTCGAGGAGGCCGACAAGGATTCGCTCGCCGGCCGCATGCGCGCGCAGACCGAGACCGCGATCGCGCAGGCCGATGTCGTTCTCTTCATGATCGACGCCCGTCTCGGCATTACGCCGATGGACCAGCCTTTTGCCGAACTGGTGCGTCGCTCCGGCAAGCCGGTGATCCTGCTCGCCAACAAGGCCGAGGGCAAGAAGGGCACCGACGGCATCATCGAATCCTATGGGCTCGGCCTCGGCGATCCCGTGCCGTTCTCTGCCGAGCATGGCGAGGGTACCTCGGACCTGCTCGAAGCGTTGATGCCCTTCATCCCCGACGAAACTGAGGACGACGAGGACGAGACGGCCTGGGCCGACGTTCCCGCCGCCGATGCGGACGACGAGGAAGGCCACGATCCCGATCGCCCCTTGCGCGTCACCATCATCGGCCGTCCGAACGCCGGCAAGTCGACACTGGTCAATCGCATGATCGGCGAGGAGCGGATGCTGACCGGCCCCGAGGCCGGCATCACCCGCGACACCATCTCGGTCGACTGGGAATGGCGCGGCCGCAAGGTCAGGCTCTTCGACACGGCCGGCATGCGCAAGCGCGCGCGCATCGAGGAGAAGCTGGAAAAGCTCTCGGTCGCGGATTCGCTGCGCGCGATCCGCTTCGCCGAGGTCGTGGTGGTCCTGCTCGACGCTACCATTCCCTTCGAGAAACAGGATCTGACGCTGGTCGACCTGACCGAACGCGAGGGCCGTGCGGTCGTTATCGGCCTCAACAAATGGGATCTCGTCGCCGATAAGCAGGGCCTGCTCGCCGAGCTGAAGGAGAAGGCCAACCATCTCTTGGCGCAGGTCCGCGGCGTGCCGATCATCCCTCTCTCCGGCCTCGCCGGCGAAGGCATCGACCGGCTGATGCAGGGCGTGTTCTCAGCGTACGAGGTCTGGAATCGCCGTGTCTCGACCGCGCGCATCAACCGCTGGCTCGAAGGCGTGCTTTCGGCGCATCCGCCCCCGGCGGTGGCCGGCAGGCGCATCAAGATCCGCTATATGACGCAGGCCAAGGCCCGGCCGCCGACCTTCGCGCTGTTCGGCAACCAGCTCGACCATTTGCCGGTGTCCTACACCCGCTACCTCGTCAACAATCTGCGGGATGCATTCGAACTGCCGGGCACGCCGATCCGGCTGCATCGCCGTGGCGGCGCCAATCCCTATGACAAGGAACGCAAGGGCTGATGAAGGTCGCGGTCGTCGGCGCCGGTATCGCCGGGCTTTCCACTGCCTGGTCGCTGAACAGGTGCGGACACGAGGTGACGCTCTTTGAGCAGGCGCCGCAGATCCCGAACCCTTACGCCGCCTCCGGCGACCAGCACCGTATCATCCGCCGCGCCTATGGCGGTGCCGATGGCTATGCCCGCACCATCACCGAGGCTTTCGAGGCCTGGGGCGAACTCTGGGCCGATCTCGGCAAGCAGCACTATGCGCCCTGTGGCGTGCTCGGCATCTCCCAGACCGAAGGCGACGAGGGCGAGGAATATCGCGAAGGCCTCGACCGCATGGCCTCGCCCTACGAACTCTACGACGCGGCCGAAGCCGCCGGGCGCTATCCCTTCATCGATCCGGAGACGATTCGTTACGCCTATCTCAGCCCCGAGGGCGGCGCGTTGTTCCCGGCTCGGATCGCCGCCGACATGGTGCGTCTGCTGGGCGAGCGCGGCGTCACCTTGCGTGAAGGCGCGACGGTCGTCTCGATCGATCCGGAGGCCGGCCGCATCGGCTTGGCGAACGGCGAGTCAGCGAGCTTCGACCGCATCGTCGTCAGTTCCGGCGCCTGGGTGCTGAAACTCCTGCCAGAGCTTGCAGACGTCCTGACGACCTATCGCACCGCCGTCGCCTATCTCGATCCGCCAGCAGATCTGAAGGCCGCCTGGGAAGCGGCACCGGTCATCGTGGATGTTGGCGGCACGGTCGATGGCTACGTCCTGCCCCCGGTCGACGGCACCGGCCTCAAGGTCGGCGCCGGCGTGCACAAGCGCCCGCGCCAGCCCGACGAGGAGCGCGAGCCGCGTCCGGGCGAGGGCCAGCAGATCCGCGATTATTTCGCGCCGCCCTTCGCGCGCATCGCCGAGTATCGCGTCGAGCGCGTCGTCACCTGCGCCTACACCTTCACGGCGGATCGAAAATTCCTGTCGAGGCAGATCGGTCGTGTAACAGTGGTCTCGGCCTGCTCCGGCCACGGCTACAAGTTCGGCGCGGCCGTCGGCCGGCGCGTCGCGTCGGCCGTCGAAAGCGGCGATCAGGCCGGCTTGCTGCGCTGGCTCAGGGCTGAGTAGCGGTTGCGGGCATGTCCATGCTCGAAACCGTCAGCGCGCTCTTCGTCGATGCCGATCGGAAGGTCCTGCTCGGCCTGCGCGCGACTTGGAAACGCGCCTGGCCCGGTCATTGGGATGCGATCGGTGGCCGGGTCGAGGCTGGCGAGGCACTGGAAGAGGCCCTGCTGCGCGAATGCCGCGAAGAGGTCGGGCTGGTGCCGACGCGCTACGAATTGGTTCTCTCGGAGGCAGAGCGCTTTCCCGAGCGCAACGGCGCAGCGCTCCACCACATCTATGTCGTCAGGGCCTGGGAAGGCGGCGCGGCCATCAATCTCGTCGACGAGCATGACGAGATCCGCTGGTTCGACCTGGGCGAGATGGCAGCTCTGCCGAACCTCACCATCCCCGATCTGATCACGCTGGTGCAGGCCTCGCTGGGGCGCGACTGAGCCGTCTCAGACAGGCAGTTGCGGCGTCAGCACCTTGCCTTGCGGGAAGTCGAAGATCTTGCCGCTCTCGGCCCAGTCGGGCGAAGCCAGCCGGACCAGATGCGGCGCCAGCTCCTCCGGCGTCTTCAGCGTCTGCGGGTCTTCGCCTGGCATCGCCTCGGCCCGCATCTTGGTGCGCAGGGGGCCGGGATTGACCAGCATGAGCTTGACCGGGGTCGTCGCCGTCTCGGCCGCATAGGTGCGCCCCAGCGCTTCCACTGCGGCCTTCGAGACCGAATAGGGGCCCCAATAGGCCGTGCATTTGTGGGCGGCGCCCGAGGTCATCAGCAGGACGCGGCCGGCATCGGAGGCGCGCAGTGCCGGATCGAGCGCCTTGAGAAGGCGCCAGTTGGCGGTGACGTTGATATCGAGGACCTTGGCCCAGTCCTTCTCGGTGACGTGATCGAGCGGGCTGAGCGAACCGAGAACGCCGGCGTTGGCGAGCAGGATGTCGAGCTTGCCCCAGCGCTCCGTGACCGCGTGGCCAAGCTTCTCCAGCCCGCCGGCATCGGCGAGATCGAGCGGGACGAGGGTTGCGCTGCCGCCGATCGCGATGATCTCGTCGTCCAGCTCCTCGAGAGCCCCGGCGGTGCGGGCCAGCGCGATGACGTGGGCGCCCGCTGCGGCGAAGGCGAGCGCCGCGGCGCGGCCGATGCCGCGCGACGCGCCGGTGACGAGCGCGACGCGCCCCTTGAGTGGTTGGGTCATCGATCAGTCCTCATGGCCGTTGTCGCAGCCCTCATCCGGAGGAACGCCGCAGGAGCGTCTCGAAGGATGTTCCGGATGTTTCCCGAGCCTCCTGAAGCATCCTTCGGGACACCGCTTTGCGGCTTCGCAGGACGAGGGCCAAGGAAGGGGCCGTGGTTGCGATCAGCCGGCTTCGGCCAGCAGCGAGATCCGCTGCTTGGCGCTCTCGCCGACCATGTCGGTGAGCGAGGTCGGATAGTCGCCGGTGAAGCAATGGTCGGTGAATTGCGGCCGGGCCGGGTCGCGCCGCTCGTGACCCATGGCACGATAGAGCCCGTCGACCGAGATGAAGGCCAGCGAATCCGCGCCGACGAACTGGCGCATCTCCTCCAGCGAATGGGTCGCGGCGAGCAGTTTCTCCCGGTCGGGCGTGTCGATGCCGTAATAGTCCGGATGGGTGATCGGCGGCGAGGAGATGCGGAAATGCACCTCCTTGGCGCCGGCCTCGCGCATCATCTTCACGATCTTGAACGAGGTGGTGCCACGCACGATCGAATCGTCGACCAGGATGATGCGCTTGCCCTCGACCACCGAACGGTTGGCAGAATGCTTCAGCTTGACGCCGAGTTCGCGGACCTTCTGCGTCGGCTCGATGAAGGTGCGGCCGACATAGTGGTTGCGGATGATGCCGAGCTCGAAGGGAATGCCGCTGGCCTGGGCATAGCCCAGCGCCGCCGGCACGCCGGAATCCGGCACGGGCACGACGACATCGGCCTCGGTCGGCGCTTCCTGCGCCAGCACCGCACCCATCGCCTTGCGGCGCTCGTAGATGCTGCGGCCCTTCACGATGGAATCGGGGCGGGCGAAATAGATGTATTCGAAGATGCAGGGCCGCTCGGCCACCGGCGGGAAGGGCTTGTGGCTCTCGATCCCCGTTTCGGAGATGATCACGACCTCGCCGTTCTCGATCTCACGCACGAACTTGGCGCCGATGATGTCGAGAGCGCAGGTTTCGGAGGTGAGGATCGGGCAGCCGTCGAGATCGCCGAGCACGAGCGGGCGGATGCCGAGCGGATCGCGCGCGCCGATCAGCTTCTTGTTGGTCATGCCGACGAAGGCATAGGCGCCCTCGATCTGGCGGATCGCCTCGATGAAGCGGTCGATGAATTGCTGCTTGCGACTGCGCGCCACGAGATGCAGCAGCACCTCGGTATCGGAGGTCGACTGGTAGATCGCACCGTCGCGGACGAGATTGCGGCGCAGCGTGAGCCCGTTGGTCAGGTTGCCGTTATGCGCGACGGCGAAGCCGCCGCCATGAAGCTCGGCGAAAAGCGGCTGGACGTTGCGCAGGATCGTCTCGCCGGTGGTCGAATAGCGGACATGGCCGATGGCCTGCTTGCCCTTGAGCTTGTCGATGACGCTGGCTTCCGAGAAAGCGTCGCCGACCAGGCCGAGGCGGCGTTCGGAATGGAAGCGCTTGCCGTCGAAGGAGACGATGCCCGCCGCCTCCTGGCCACGATGCTGGAGCGCATGCAGGCCGAGTGCTGTCAGCGCCGCAGCATCGGCATGGCCGTAGATGCCGAAGACGCCGCATTCCTCCCGCAGCCGGTCGGCATCGGGATCGAAGGCGGTGTCAGTCTCGGATTGCGAGATCATGTCGAGCTCCACGCGCTGTGACGGCTAAGCTACGCCTCAATTAGGGACGGGCCGGGGCAGGTGCAACCGGTGCCGGCGTCGCGGGGCTGCGCGGCTCCTCGGCCGGGGCTTCCGGAGCGGACTCGGCAGCGGGCTTCTTCAGCAGATTCTTGATGAAATCGGCATTGACGTCCTGCGGCAGCATCGAGATCAGCGAGCGGCCGGTTTCTTCCAGGATCGGCCTGGCTTTGGCGTCCTTGGCCCAGACCGGCAGCTTCTCGCCGCCGACCAGCGCCGTGAAGAACAGGTAGCCGATCACCGCCAGCAAAAGGCCGCGTGCGGCGCCGAAGACGAAGCCGAGCGTGCGATCCAGTGCGCCGATGCGTGAATCCAGCACGAAATCGGAGATCCGGGCGGTGATCAGCGAGACGACGATCAGGGTGCCCAGGAACAGCGCCGCGATCGCGGCGACCAGCGCGATCGTATCCTGTGCCGAACTGGCCGGAATGTACTGCTTGATGAAGGGCACGAGCTGGGGATGGAACACCCAGGCGACGGCGGCCGCCGCGATCCATGAGACGATCGCGAGCACTTCGCGCGTGAAGCCGCGCACCGCCGCGAGCAAAGCAGAGATCAGAACCACGCCGATGACGACGAGATCGAGAATGGTGACAGGCATTGGGAGGGCCGCTTTGCTGTGGTCAGGTGCCGACCGGCCGGAGGCAGGGCGGCCGTTTCGGCTTTGCTATACGCGTTCCGGGCTTCTGCGTCACCCATCCGGCGAGGTCATTTCACATCTCTGCGAGGTGCGCGCGCCGCGATATCGGCAACGAGTTCCGTCACATGGCCGAAACGGCGCAGTGTGAGCCCGTTGCCATCGCCGTGATCGGCACCGCCCGCGGGCATCAGCGCGGCCTCGAAGCCGAGCTTGGCCGCTTCCCGAAGACGCGCCGCGGCGACCGCGACCGGCCGAATCGCGCCCGACAGCGCGATCTCGCCGAAATAGACCGCTTCCTGCGGCAGGGTTGCTCCGCTCAGTGAGGAGACCAGCGCCGCGGCGACCGCGACATCGGCCGCCGGCTCGTTGACGCGCAGGCCACCGGCGACATTGAGATACACGTCGTGCTGGCCGAGCCTGAGGCCGCCATGGGTCTCGAGCACGGCCAGCACCATGGCGAGCCGGCTGTTCTCCCATCCGACGACAGCGCGCCGCGGCGTGCCGAGCGCTGTCGGCGCGACCAGCGCCTGGATCTCGACCAGGACCGGCCGCGTGCCTTCCATGCCGGCGAAGACGGCCGCGCCCGGCGCCGGCTGATCACGGCCCGCGAGGAAGAGCGCGGAGGGGTTGGTGACTTCCGACAGCCCCTTGCCGGTCATCTCGAAGACGCCGATCTCGTCGGTCGCGCCGAAACGGTTCTTCTGGCCGCGCAGGATTCTGAACGAGTGCGCCCCTTCGCCTTCGAAGGAGAGCACGGCATCGACCATGTGTTCGACCACGCGCGGGCCGGCGATCTGCCCGTCCTTGGTGACGTGCCCAACCAGGATCAGGCAGACGCCGCTGGTCTTCGCGTAGCGGATCAGTGCCTGGGCCGAGCCGCGCACCTGCGTCACCGTGCCTGGCGCGCTCTCGACCTCGCCCGACCACATCGTCTGGATCGAATCGATCACCACGAGGGCAGGGCGCTCGCCCTGGCCCAGTGTCGCGACGATGTCCTCGACATTGGTCTCGGCCGCGAGATCGACCGGCGCCTCGGCCAACCCCATCCGTTCGGCGCGGAGCCGTACCTGCCCGGTCGATTCTTCGCCCGAAACATAGACGACCCGCTTGCCTGCCTTGGCGAGCGCTGCGCAGGCCTGCATCAGCAGCGTCGACTTGCCGATGCCGGGATCGCCGCCGATCAGCAGCACCGAGCCCGGCACGAAGCCGCCCCCGGTGACGCGGTCGAGCTCGCCGATGCCGGAGGCGATGCGCGGTGCGTCCTGCGTCTCGCCTTTCAGCGTCTCCAACGCGAAGACGCGGCCGCGCGTGCGCCCGCTGGAGGAGGGCCGGCCGCCGCCGGGAACGGGCGCGGCCTGAGCCTCCTCGACCAGCGAGGACCAGGTCCCGCAGGCATCGCACTTGCCCTGCCAGCGGTGATAGACCGCGCCGCAGGCCTGGCAGTGATAGGTCGGTCCGCGCCTGGCCATCAGCCGCCGATATAGCGCCGGTGGTAGCGGCGGCCGAGATTGGTCAGGATCTCGTAACCGATGGTTTTGGCGCCGGCACCGACAGTCTCCAGGTCGAGCGGCCCGCCGATCAGCCTCACGCTCGCACCACGCTTCGCAGCGTCCTGCGGGGCGCCGGTGACGTCGATGATAATCAGGTCCATCGAGACCGAGCCGACGAAGGGGCAAGGAACGTCGCCGATCATGGCCGATCCGCCGGTCGCGCTGTCGGTCCAGCTTCCGTTGCGCGGATAGCCGTCGGCATAGCCGAGACAGATCGTCGCGAGCCTGCGCCTGCCCTTGGCGGTCCAGCGTCCGTTATAGCCGACCTGCGTGCCGTCCTCGACCTCGCGGGTCTGGATGATCGTCGCCTCCAGACCGACGACCGGCCTCATCGGGTTCGGCTTTCCGGGCGTGGGATTGCCGCCATAGAGCGCGTAACCCGGCCGGGTGAGCTGGTAGGACGGGCAGCCCTTGAGGAAATGGCCCGACGAGTTCTTGAGCGAGGCCGGCACGTCGGGCAGGGCCGCCGCGATCTCGGCGAAGGCGGCGATCTGGCGAGCATTGGCCGGGTCGGCTTCGTCCTCGGAAGAAGCGAAATGGCTCATGACCAGTCCGATTCCCGCTGCCGCGATCACGCCGGAACGTTCGCGCGCCAGGTTCAGTCCTTCGCCCGGCCAGAGCCCGAGCCGGTTCATCGCGGTGTCGACATGCAGCGCCGCCGGCCGGACCTGCGCGCCGGTCTGCCGGAAGGAGGCCCATTCCAGCAATTCCTCATGCGAGCCCAGCACCGGCGACAGGCCATGTGCCGCGAAGGTCTCGGCGGCGCCGGGCAAAAGTCCGTTCAGCACATAGATCGTGGCATCCGGCGCGACCTTGCGGGCGCGGATGGCCTCGGAGACATGGGCGACGAAGAAGCTCCTGCAGCCGGCCTTGTCGAGCGCCGTCACGGCCGGCTCGATGCCGATGCCATAGGCGTCCGCCTTGACCACGGCGCCGGCCTCGGTGCCGGCCTCGGTGCCGGCTCGCTCGCCCAGCAGACGCCAGTTCGAAACCAGCGCGTCGAGATCGATGGTGAGGGTTGCGCCGAAGGCGCCGGAGTCAGTCAGGTCGGCGGGCATCATTCACGGTCCGGAAGGCGCAACTCGTCGGCGCGGTCGGAGAAGCGTGTCACATCCGCGTCGAACTGCAAGGCCACTGCGCCGGTCGGGCCGTGGCGCTGCTTTCCGATGATCAGTTCGGCGACTCCGTGCATGGCTTCCATCTCGATCTGCCACTTGTTGTGCTCTTCGGTGCCGGGGCGCGGCTCCTTGCCCTTGAGGTAGTATTCCTCGCGGTAGACGAACATCACCACGTCGGCGTCCTGCTCGATCGAGCCGGATTCGCGCAGGTCCGAAAGCTGCGGGCGCTTGTCGTCGCGATTCTCGACCTGACGCGAGAGCTGCGAGAGCGCGATGATCGGGACGTTGAGTTCCTTGGCCAGCGCCTTCAGGCTGGTCGTGATCTCGGTCAGCTCCTGCACGCGGTTCTGGCTGTTCTTGGACGAGCCGGAAAGGAGCTGCAGGTAGTCGATGAACAGGACGTCTAGTCCCTTCTGCCGCTTCAGGCGTCGGGCGCGCGCCATCAGCTGGGCGATCGAGATGCCGCCGGTCTGGTCGATATAGAGCGGCAGCTTTTCGATCTGGGCGGCGACATCGGTCAATCGGGCGAAATCGCCCTCGGTGATGCGGCCCTGCCTGATCTTGTAGGAGGAGATGCTCGACTGCTCGGCCACGATACGTGTCGCGAGCTGGTCGGCCGACATTTCCAGCGAGAAGAAGCCGACGATGCCGCCGTCGACCGTCTTGATGGAGCCGTCCTCCTGCCGCTCCCCGCGCCACGCCTTGGCGATGTTGAAGGCGATGTTGGTCGCGAGCGAAGTCTTGCCCATGGCAGGGCGCCCGGCGAGCACGAGCAGGTCGGAGCGTTGCAGGCCGCCCATGCGCTGGTCGACGTCGCGCAGGCCCGTCGAGATGCCGGAGAGGCCGCCGGCGCGCTGGTAGGCGCTCGCCGCCATGTCGATGGCGAGGCGCAGCGCCCCGTCGAATTTCTGGAAGCCGCCCTCGTAGCGGCCCTTTTCGGCGAGCTCGTAGAGCCGGCGCTCGGCATCCTCGATCTGCTCGCGCGGCGCCATCTCGACCGGCGCGTCATAGGCGACGTTGACGAGATCCTCGCCGACGCCGATGAGCTGGCGGCGCACCGCGAGGTCGTAGATCGTGCGGCCGTAATCGGCGGCGTTGATGACGGTCGTCGCCTCGGCGGCGAGACGGGCGAGATACTGGCTCGGCGTGATTTCGCCGAGATCGATGTCGTTGACGAAGGTCTTGAGCGTGATCGGCGTCGCGATCTTGCCGGCCCGGATCATGCTCGCGACCAGCTCGTAGACGCGCTGGTGGACCGGCTCGAAGAAATGCTCTGGCAGCAGGAAATCGGAGACGCGGTAGAACGCGTCGTTATTGACCAGGATAGCGCCCAGCAGTGCCTGCTCGGCCTCGATATTGTGAGGCTGTACGCGGAATTCCGCCTCGCGGTTGTCGAGGCGGGCGACGAGGGCGGTGACGGGGGCCATGGCTGCCTTGGTAAGTAAGAGTTTACTTACATCTTCAAGCCGGCATTCGGACCGCGGGAAGCGGAGCGCATGGCGGCAACTGAGTCGGAATGAACCTAGTTTAGCACTCCGCCAGCTTCTGCCAGCATGTTGACGGTCAATCCACGCAGTTCACAGCCGCAGACGAAAAGGGCGCCGTGTTGCCACGGCGCCCTTGACTCGATTCGGGAGCGCTAAGGCTCAGCGATCGTCGTCGTCGCCGGCTTCGGCCAGCGCCGCACCGACCTCGAGGCCGAGATCGTCGAGATCGAACTCCTCGCGGGCGGTGACGTTCTCGCCGGCGGCCTGACGGTCGGCCTCTTCGGCCGAACGGGCGACGTTGACGGTGATCGTAACCGAGACTTCCGGATGCAGCACGACCGGAACGGTGTGCAGGCCGAGCGTCTTGATCGGGGTGTTCAGCGTCACCTGGCCGCGCGAGACATTGAAGCCGTCCTTGGTCAGGGCCTCGGCGATGTCGCGGGTCGAGACCGAGCCGTACAGCACGCCGGACTCGCCCGACTGGCGCAGGATGGTGACGCTCTGGCCGTCGAGGCGCTCTGCGACCGCATCGGCCTCGGACTTCAGCTCGAGGTTGCGGGTCTCGAGTTCGAGCTTCTGGCTCTCGAAGCGCTTCTTGTTGTCCTCGGTGGCGCGCAGGGCCTTGCCGCGGGCGAGCAGGTAGTTGCGGCCGAAGCCGTCGCGCACCTTCACGATGTCGCCCATCTGGCCAAGCTTGGCGACGCGCTCGAGCAGGATCACTTCCATTTTGTCTTCTCCTTGTTCTGTCTTGTGACGAGGGTTTCAGGAACGGTTAGGCGGAGGCGGCAGCGCGGCCCGCTTGCGCAGGCCGAGCAGCGTGTCGATGACCCCGGTGATCGCGAGCAGCGGCGTCAGAACGGCCTGCATGACGACGAGGGCGACATAGATCGAGATCAGCATCGGCATCCGCCAGGCGCGGCCGCGCGAGATGTCGTGCAGCGTGGTGAGTCCGCTGAACATGAAGGCGGCGAGCAGCGCGCCGACGAAGGCCATGGCGGCAACACCGATAAAACCGCCCATCGTCGCGGCAAAACCGGCGGCGATCAGCAAGAGCAGTGCTTGCCGCGGCAGCGTCGTCGACGGGATGAAGGGCCAGGGACGCGGCAGGCGGTCCGACATCTTCACGGCGCGGGCGGCCAGCCAGAGATTGGCGGTGATGGTGGTGACGAAGGAGGCGCCGATGCCGAGCGGCACGGCCGGCGCCAGGCTCTGCGCCAGCTCCTTGACCTGGACGTCGCCGGGCAGGGCGATCAGCTTGCCGCGCACCATCTCGTTCAGCAGGTTCTCGATCATGCGCGCGATCACCGAGCGGTAAGTCTCGTAATCGGTGGTCATGACCAGGGCGCTGCCGACAGTCGCGATCGCGGCGGTGGCGGCGATCCAGAGCAGCAGGTTGCCGAGCGGGTACCACTCGACCTGGCCGTCGGCGCCGCCGCGGGCAAGCAGGGCGAGATAGGCGATCCACCAGGCCGGCAGGCCGATGATCAGGGCAAACGCGATGCCGCCGGTGGGGGCGAGCGCAATTGCGACGGCGAGCGCGCCCGCAGCCGTGGCGAATAGCCCGGAACGATGGTTCCAGCCCAGAGAAGCGATGAAGATCGGGAGAGGGGCTGCCGAGTACAGCAGGGCGGCCAGCGGCGATCCGGTGATCACCACTGAGAAGAGCAGGGCCGAAACGAGGCCCGCGCCGATGCCGACAATCGGAATCATGAAGTCCGTCCTGCTGTCCCGCTGCTCACGCACCATTCGATGCGGCAGGGTGAGAGGCCCTTTGGCCTCAACGAACCCGATGGAGTTTCACCGCCGGGCGACCGGTTGATCTTGAAAGCGAGAACCGGAGGCGCGCGAAGCGCCTCCGGGATTTATCGTCTGCCGGGTCCGAATGAACGGATCAGCGGATGACGTAGGGCAGCAGGCCGAGGAAGCGGGCGCGCTTGATCGCCTGGGCGAGCTCGCGCTGCTTCTTGGCGGAGACCGCCGTAATGCGGGACGGGACGATCTTGCCGCGCTCGGAGATGTAGCGCGAGAGCAGACGCACGTCCTTGTAGTCGATCTTCGGGGCGCCTTCGCCCGAGAACGGGCAGGACTTGCGGCGGCGGAAGAAGGGGCGGCGGGCGCCAGCGGATGCAGTCGACATTCTCAGGCCTCCGCTTCGGCGGTTTCGGTCGCTTCGTCTTCACGACGCGGACGATCACGGCGCGGGCCGCGGTCGAAACGGTCGCCGCCACGCTCCGGACGGTCGTCGCGGTCACGCTTCTGCAGCATGGCCGACGGACCTTCCTCGAGCTCTTCGACCTTGATGGTCATGAAGCGCAGGATGTCTTCGTTGATGCGCATCTGGCGCTCCATCTCCAGCACGGCGGCGGAGGGAGCCTCGATGTTCAGCAGCGTGTAATGCGCCTTGCGGTTCTTCTTGATGCGGTAGCCGAGGGACTTGACGCCCCAGTACTCGACCTTGCGGATGGCGCCGCCATTCGCTTCGATCACGCCCTTGAACTGCTCGACGAGGGCTTCGACCTGCTGCGCGCTGACATCCTGCCGCGC
>NZ_JAFKFW010000005.1 GCF_017308015.1 Allobosea sp. | reverse complement strand
CGATTTTGTTGAAAAAGCCTGTGTTGCTGGAAGCTTGAGGTTCTGATTCAGTCGCCCTTGCGGAGGGCGACGCGATGATGGGTGAGCGGACGGTTGCGCAGGAGGCGCTGTTCTACGAGTTCAGCGTTGAGCGGCATGTCCCGGCCAACCACTTGTTGCGCTCGATCGACCGCTTCGTCGATCTGTCCGGCGTCCGTGCGCATCTCCGTCCCTACTACAGCGACACCGGCCGGCCCTCGATCGATCCCGAGCTGATGATCCGGATGTTGCTCGTCGGCTACTGCTTCGGTATCCGCTCGGAGCGCCGGCTGTGCGACGAAGTCCATTTGAACCTCGCCTATCGCTGGTTCTGCCGGCTCGGGCTGGAGGACGATGTGCCCGACCATTCCACCTTCTCGAAGAACCGGCACGGTCGCTTCCGCGACAGCGATCTGCTGCGCGAGGTCTTCGAGACGACGGTCCGGCGCTGCATGACGGAGGGTCTGGTCGGTGGCGAGGGATTTGCCGTCGATGCCAGCTTGATCAAGGCAGATGCCAATCGCCAGAACGGTGTGCCCGGCAAGGACGGGTTGCCGCCCGAGGCCACCAACCATGCGGTGCGCGAGTATCTGGCCGTGCTGGACGATGCCGCCTTCGGCGCAGCGACGCCGGTCGTGCCAAAGTTCATCTCACCGGCCGATCCTGCCGCACGCTGGACGGCAGCTCATGGCGGGCAGGCCTTCTTCGCTTATGCGACCAACTATCTGATCGACCTGAAGCATGCCGTCATTATGGACGTCGAGGCGACCACCGCCGTGCGGCAGGCGGAGGTTGGCGCCGCGCGAACGATGATCGAGCGCACGCAAGATCGGCTCGGCATCTGGCCCGAGAAGCTCGTCGCAGATGCCGCCTATGGCTCAGCCGAGAACCTCGCCTGGCTGGTGCACGAGCGCGGGATCGAGCCGCATATCCCGGTGTTCGACAAATCCCAGCGCCGGGACGGCACCTTCAGCCGGTCCGACTTCGCCTACGATCATGATCGCGATCTCTACATCTGCCCGGGCGGCAACGAGCTTCGGCAGTTCCGCCGCCCCTTCGCCGTGCCGCGCGACGGCATCGATCGTGAAGGCCTCATGCGCTACAGGGCAATCAAGCGCGACTGCGATGCCTGTTCCCTGAAGCCGCAGTGCTGTCCGAAAGACCCTGCCCGCAAGATCCTCCGATCCATCCACGAAGGCGCCCGCGATATGGCGCGCGACATCGCCGCCACCGACGCCTACGTCACCTCGCGACGTGAACGGAAGAAGGTCGAGATGCTCTTCGCTCATCTGAAGCGCATCCTCAAACTCGACCGCTTGCGACTGCGAGGCAGCCACCGCCCAGAACCTCAGGAAAATGGCGAAGCTGATGCCGGCCGGAGCACCGTCCCTGGCGGCATAAGGGCGCACGCACTCTCAGCGATCCGTTCAGCCTCAATCAGCAGCCGACCCACAGCCGACTTTTTCAACGCAATCGACCCATTGCCGACATCGCGTCGTGACAAAAGTTGTGCGACCGCTCCTTTTTGCTATGCATCGGTGAAAGCGAGGGCACATGGCATCTTCACCGTTCGATCTGACAGGCACAGCAGCAATCATAGCAGGCGCCAGCCGCGGTATTGGCTACGCAATTGCTCGGCACTTCCTAATCCAAGGAGCCAATGTTCTTATCACCGGCCACGAATTGGCCGAGACGGAGAATGCCAAGAAGTCTCTCGCCTCTGAATTTCCCGAAGCTCAGATTGAGGCAATAGCCGGAGACATCAGTGACGAGGCACATGCCAGCGAGATCGTTACTATGGCAATGGGTGCGTTCGGTCATTTTGAAGCCGTCGTCTCCAATGCCGGGATCGACATCATCAAGCCCGCACTCGACTACGCACCGGAGGAGTGGGATCGGGTTATCGCGGTCAATTTGAGGGGTCGTTTCTTGTCGCTCAAGCTGCCGCCAGAAGTTGGGTGGCTGCTCAGCAGCGGGGAGGTTCAATCACAGTCACTTCCTCAATTGCCGGGTCTGTCGGTATCCCGACGCTAACGCCCTACGCTGCGAGCAAGGGCGGTGTGAACTTGATGGTAAAAACCCTCGCGGCTGAGTGGGCCGTGCATGGCATTAGAGTGAACGCAGTGGCACCCGGATACGTCGCCAACATCATGGCGGGTGTAGTCGCCCATGATGATCCTAAATCAGATGAGCGGATCGCCACGTTCACTCCGCTCGCCCGCCGAGCGACGGTTGATGAAATTGCCGCGCCCTTCGCTTTTCTCGCCTCCAACGGAGCGTCATACATCACCGGAGCGATCATTCCGGTTGACGGCGGATATACCGCGCTCTGACGACTGGGGATGTCCACTAACGACCCATCTGAGACATTCGTCACGTCAGCTGGCTTGACACCCATGGCCCAATAGAGACGCCCCGCCAGTCGAGCTGCCGGGGCGAGTTTGGTGCCGAGGTGAAACGAGAGACAGGTGAACGCCGGCTTCGACCGGAGATTCCGTTCTTCGTGGCTGCTCCGATGCCACCGATAAGACAGACTGGATTTGTGAAGACCATGAACCCGGCGGCCAGTTTCCTGCACTGATAGTAGCGGCGGGAACCTCGGCTTCTTCGCGGCGTTCAATGCCGTCTCGCTCAGGAACGACAATGGTTCAAATCTTGACGCTGTGCCGCATCGATACGGAGTGGGGCTTTCGCGACGTGACGGGTGCCGAGTATGGCCGATCCGACGACATCAAGCACTCTTTCGAAATCGCTCGGCGCATGGCGCAACGTGTGGGTGCGCAAGTCCAGTTCACGCCGGAAGCTGAAAGAGCCTACCGCGATGTGATGGAGGAAGCAGGACAGGGAGCACCCCGCAATATGGTCAAGCCAGCGAAACCAGCCGGCTTCCGGGCACTGGCCGGCCGCCTGGCGAAATGGCGCAAGCGGTAGCTTCGCTGCAACGACAACCAATGCTGAAGCCCGGCTGCCGCCAATCGGGAGCAGCCACAACAACCGCTGCTCGCCTCCAATCGAAGGCAAAAAAGAAAGCCGTCCGGTTGGCCGTATAGGCCTCCCCGATATTGCTCAATGCCGGAATATACGTTGCTGAACGCGAGTGAGGTCTGCGACGAACCGGGCATGTTCGCGCGATCGCACCTCTTCATCCGGAAGACGCAGCAGGAATGAAGGATGGACGGTGGCCAGCAGCGGCGTGCCGTCTTCGAGCGCGAGCTCGCGATCCCGCGCGCTGGCCAGCGAACCGGCATGCCCCGTCAGCGATCGCAGGGCGCTGGCGCCGAGGGCAACGACAAGCCGGGGTTTCACGAACTGCAATTCGAGATCGAGCCAGAAGCGGCAGGCCTTGATCGCCCCGACATTGGGCTTCTCATGGATGCGGCGCTTGCCGCGAAGCTGGAATTTGAAGTGCTTCACCGCATTGGTGACATAGGCGCGAGCCCGATCGAGACCCGCTTCCTTCATCGCCCGATCGAAAACCTGCCCCGCCGGCCCGACGAATGGCTGGCCGGCAAGATCCTCCTGATCTCCAGGCTGCTCGCCGACGAAGAGAACGCGCGCGTCCAACGGCCCTTCTCCGAAGACCGTCTGCGTGGCGTGGCAATGAAGATCGCAGCGCGTACAGCGTTGCGCCGCAGCGGCGGCATCCTGCCACGACGTGATCGCAGATTCATCGGCCGGCAGTTCGGGACGGTGCCGAAGCTGCCTGACATGTCGTGCGGGTGGCTGCGTCGGGGCGCGCATCACCATGTCCTCCGCTCGCCGGGCGGCGCTTGCGATCAGAGGCACAATCAATTCGGCCTCGGGTAGGTTCCGCCAGTATTTCACCGGCATCTCGCTTTTCATCGCCTTCGGCTTCAGGCGGGCCGGGTTAAAGATGTTGGCGTAGTAGGCGAGCCAATAGGCTTCCATGGCATCGCCGTCCGGTGCGTCGTTCTTGCTGGCGGCCGGGCCGAGCTTGAGCGCCGTGCCGTCCCAGTGCAGTGACCCCTGCGGCGTCATGATCGACCAGATCATTCCGGCGAAGCGCCCCGTGAAGAAGCTCGCTGCCCGTTCAAGGATGAAATGCTCCGGCTCGAACCAGGCGATGAACGGGCCGTCCTCGCCCGCGCCCGACACGGCCCGGAAGCGGACGAAGGCGGTCATCTTGTGCAGGTCGCGTCGCACCGATCGGGCCATTGCCTCGGCGCGCGCAACCTCGGAGTCTGCCGCATTGTCGAGCAGGTGCGGCTCGTCCTGCAAACGCAGCAGCAGGCGATGCAGCAGGACGAAACGGCCTCCATCCCGATGGCAGACGACGTTTTCCGCAAGCTCGATGAAACGGCGAGACACGGTCAGGGCGGTGGTTTCGCCGGCGATTGGGGCGGCGTTGTCTATCGCAAACAACCCTGCATCATCGTCGCTCGTCAGCCAGGCGACGGCTTCGGGCCGAATGCCGGCAAGCGCGAGCCGACGGGCCTCGCGGCGCCAGCCGGCAAAATCGGCTGGCCCGTTCAGCCGGGCCGCGATCACGCGAACAGCATCAATTGCCGCGGTTGCGGCTGCAACCGGGCGCGCAGGTTCTGGGCGTCGAGCCCGTTGCCCGGCCGCCAGCCCTCCGCCAGGATGAAATGCCGGATTGTCGCGAGCGAGCGCGTCAGCCGACCGACATCTTCCAGCCTGAGCCGCCGGAACCGCCGCGAGGCCAGGATGCGGTCGACACCGCGCGTGCCGAGACCCGGCACCCGCAGCAGGGTTTCGCGATCGGCCCGGTTCACGTCGACGGGGAAGCGTCCGCGCTCGCGCAGCGCCCAGGCGAGTTTGGGGTCGATATCGAGATCGAGCATCTCGTTGCGGCCCAGAATTTCCTCGGTCTCGAAACCATAGAAGCGCGTCAGCCAATCAGCCTGATAAAGCCGGTGCTCGCGCATCAACGGCGGCGGTTGGAGCGGCAACAGGCTGGAGGCGTCGGGAATCGGGCTGAAGGCCGAGTAATAGACCCGCTTCAGGCCGAAGCTGCCATAGAGCCAAGCACTGCGCTTCAGGATGGCGGAATCGCTTGCGCCATCGGCGCCGACGATCATCTGCGTGCTCTGCCCCGCGGGGGAGAAGACCTGAGCCTTCGCATTCTTGTCGCGCTCCTCGCGCGCCTCATCGATCTTCAGCTTGAGGCCGCCCATCGCGCTCTTGATTTCGCCAGCCTGCTTCTCCGGGGCTAAACGCGCAAGCGCCGCCTCGCTCGGCAATTCGACATTGATCGACACCCGGTCGGCGAAAAGCCCCGCGCGCTCGATCAGATCGCGGCTCGCGCCCGGAATCAGCTTGAGGTGGATGTAGCCGCGGAACCCGTGCTGCCGGCGCAGCGTTTCGGCGACGCGGACGAGTTCCGCCATCGTATAGTCGGCCGAGCGGATGATGCCCGAGGACAGGAAAAGGCCTTCGATATAATTGCGTCGGTAGAAATTCAGGGTCAGCGCGACGACTTCCTCGACCGAAAAGCGAGCGCGGCGAACATTGCTCGACGAGCGGTTGATGCAGAAGACGCAGTCAAAACTGCAGAAATTCGTCAACAGGATCTTCAGCAACGAGATGCAGCGACCGTCAGGCGCATAGGAATGGCAGATGCCGGCACCGGTGGTGGAGCCCAGCCCCTTTCCGTCGCGCGAATCTCGTTTGGTGGTGCTGCTCGATGCACAGGAGGCGTCGTATTTCGCGGCATCGCTGAGGATTTCGAGCTTTTCAAGAACCGTGAGCTGAGCCATCGCCTTTCCTTTTGTTCTTCTTATGTTCTTATAGCGATCTCTGGCCCAATTCAAGACGGTCTGTTGGGCGAGGATGCGGGGCAGGCCGGAACGACAGGAAAACCCGCAATGAAAACAGCGTGGATTCCGCTGATATCGGGTTATAGCGATGCTGATGCGGAGCGATTCCAGGTGCCGACGCAATGATTGAGATCAGAAGTTTCCTGCGCGACGAGACAAACGAGCTTCATCGCGAACTGGATGCCGTCGTCGGCGTTTTTTCGGACCGTGCCGCATATGCCGGCTTCCTGCAGGGCACGTTCCGCCATCGCGCGCCGGTTGAGGCCGCCCTGCTGAACGCCGATGCCGCGCGCATCTCCTCGTGGCGGCCGCGCCAACTTGTGCCGGAGCTGAAGGCGGACCTCGCCGACCTGGCGCTCCCGCTTCCCGCGGCCGAGCCTTTCGATCTGTCAAATGACATCGCTGGATTTCTGGGGGCCGCCTATGTTCTCGAAGGCTCCGCCTTGGGCGCGCGCGTGCTGGTAAAGGGAGTGGGCGACCTGGGGTTCGGGCCTGAATGCGGAGCACGTTACCTCTCGGTCCAAGTCAGCTCTCTCGATAGCTGGCGCTTGCTGCTGGTCGCGCTCGAAGGGCTCGACCGGCGAGCGTGGGATGCAGCTTCGCAATCGGCCAAGGCTGTATTCCTGCACGCCATCCAGGCCTTCACCTCGGAAGAACTCGCTCCTGCATGACGACCGTTGACCTGACGAACTGCGATCGCGAGCCGATTCATATCCCCGGCAGCGTCCAGCCCCATGGCTGCATGATCGTGTGCGATGCCGAGGCTGTGACGATCCGGCGCCATTCCAGCAATGCCAGCGCCTTCCTCGGCCTTGGGGAGTTCGAGCTTGTGGGCCGCAGGCTTGAAGAGATCCTCGGCGGACCGGTCGTGCATGAGATGCGCAATGCGCTCGCGCGTTCCGGGGTGCCCTCCCGCGCCGGCTTGATGCCCCGCTATCGCCTGCCCGCGCTGGATCGCGAGTTCGATATCTCGATCCATGCCTCCAAGGGCAACGCCATCATCGAGTTCGAGGAAAGCGTTCCGGCCGGGCCAAGCTCGCCGCTCGAATTCGCCCGAACGCTGGTCGGCCGGCTCTCGGATGTCACGACGCCGGCCCAACTGATCAAGAACGCGGCGCGCCTGCTCAGGGCGGTGCTTCAATACGACCGGGTGATGATCTACCAGTTCGCGCCCGACGGTTCCGGCAAGGTCGTCAGCGAGGCCAAGCGGCCCGATCTCGAAAGCTTCCTCGGGCAGCATTTCCCAGCGAGCGACATTCCGCAGCAGGCACGGCAGCTCTATCTGCTCAATCCGATCCGCGTGGTTTCGGATTCGAGCGGCGAGCGCTTTCCGATCATGCCCGTGCTGGACGCTGCCGGAGAGCCCCTCGATCTGTCCTATGCCCATTTGCGCAGCGTCTCGCCCATCCATTGCGAATACCTGCGCAACATGGGCGTTTCGGCCTCGATGTCGGTCTCGGTCATCGTCGACGGCGCGCTCTGGGGGCTGATCGCCTGCCACCATTACAGCCCGCGCTCGCTCTCGATGAACCGCCGGATTGCAGCGGAGATTTTCGGCGAGTTCTTCGCGCTTCAGCTGGGTGCTCTCACGCAGAAGCAGATGCTGCTCGCCGCCGAAAGGGCACGGGATTTTCTCAACGGTCTGCTTTCGTCCGCCGCCCATGTGACCGATGCTTCGGGTTTCCTCGGTCAGCACCTCGCCGCGTTCCGCAATCTCGTCGAAAGCGACGGCGTCGGCGTCTGGGTGAATGGCGAGTGGCGTGCAGAAGGCAGCGCGCCGCCGGCGGAGTTCGCTGAGGAGCTGGCCGCTTTCGTCGGATCGGTCTGCGAAGGGCGGATCTGGGCGACGACGGCACTGGCTGAGGCGCTGCCGTCGTCGCGCGACCATGCCGGCGCTTTCGCTGGCATGCTGGCCATCCCGCTCTCTCAGATCCCGCGCGACTATCTCTTCTTCTTCCGCAAGGAACTGGTCCACACAATCGAATGGGGCGGCGACCCCAACAAGACCTATACGACCGGCCCCCATGGCGACCGGCTTACGCCGCGACAGAGCTTCGCCGTCTGGAAGGAGACCGTAGCGGGCCATTCCAAGATTTGGACGCCGGTCGAGCGAGAGCTGGCGGAATCGGCGCGCCGGACCCTGATTGAGGTCGTCCTGCGCCAGAGCGAACTCTTGGCGGACGAGCGGAACAAGGCCGAAATCCGCCAGAAGATGCTCAATCAGGAGCTCAATCACCGGGTCAAGAACATCCTCGCTCTGATCAAATCGATCGTCGCCCATCCGCTCGCGGAAGGCGCGACGATCGAAGCCTATGTCACTTCGCTGAAAGGGCGGATCGAGGCGCTCGCCATTGCCCATGATCAGGCGATGCGAGCTAGTGGAGGCGGGTCGCTGCTCGACCTCGTCAACGCGGAAGCTTCGCCCCATCGGACGAGCGGCGGCACGATCACGGTTCGCGGTCCGTCCGTTGCCCTCGATGCCCGCGCCCTCTCGGTCGTCGCTCTGGTGATCCATGAGCTGATCACCAACGCCGCCAAATATGGAGCGCTATCCGTCAAGACCGGCGAGCTCACCGTCGGCTGGTCTGCCAATGCCGGGGGCGATTGCGAGATCCTCTGGCAGGAACGCGGTGGCCCGCCGGTCACGCCGCCATCGCGTCAGGGCTTCGGCAGCATCCTGATCGATCGCAGCATTCCCTACGATCTCGGCGGCCGCAGCGACCTTGTCTTCGAGTCCGAAGGCGTCACGGCGAAACTCTGCATTCCCGCCAAGTTCGTTCGCTGGACAGAAGATGCGGCATCTCTAGAGGAAGCTTCCGTTCCGTTGAAGGGGAAACCCGGCCGGCCGCTCGAAGGCAAGCGCGTGCTGCTGGTCGAGGATCAGTTCATCATCGCCATGGATTGCGAGGACATGCTGGCGACGCTGGGGGCGAGCCAGGTCGAGGTCTGCGCGAATGTCTCCGAGGCCCTGTCGTTCCTGGGCCGGACGGTGCCGGATCTCGCCATCCTCGACGTCAATCTCGGCTCGGAAACCTCGGAGTCGATCGGCAATCGCCTGCGCGAGCTCGGTGTCCCCTTCCTCTTCGCGACCGGCTATGACGATCTTGCTATCCTCGGCGTCGCTGAGGCGACGACACTCCGCAAGCCCTACAATCTTGCTTCGCTGGAGGCAGCGCTGCGCAGGCTTCCAGGCGTCGCGTAACTCACGAGCGTCCGACGCGATTCAGGCCACTTCGGACGCCGGAGGTGCCAGGCCGGCGAAGGACAGTTCCATGACGGCGTGCGTGCCGCGTCCGCCCGTATCCGCGTAGCGCAGTTCGGTGGCGAGGCTCTTCGCCATCGCACGCACGATCTTGCTGCCGAGGCCGGTGCCCCTGATCGTGCCGGTTCCGCTCCAGCCGATCCCGTCATCGACGACCTTGAGCGTGACGATATCGCCCTCGCGAGAAAGGCTGACCCGGACTTCGCCCTGGCCGTTCGGGTAGGCGTATTTCAGCGCGTTGGTGACGAGTTCCGTCGCGATCAGCCCGATCGAGATCGCCTTGTCGGTCTTTGCCAGCACGGTTTCGGCTTCGAAGCGGATCACGGGCATCTGGCCAGAACCGGCGAGCGATTGGGCGAACTCGTCGAGCAGCGAGCGGAGATAACCGGCGAGATCGACGGCACGGACATCGTCCGAGGTGTAAAGGCTGCGATGCAGGTTGCCGATCGCCGTGATACGCGCCTGCGTCTCAGCCAGCGCCGCCTTGGCGCCCGGATCCTCGACCGAATTGGCCTGCATCCTGACGAGCGAGCCGACCAGCGACAGGCTGTTGGCGACGCGGTGATTCACTTCCGCCAGTAGCGTCACGGCCCGGTCACGTGCGGCCCGGACTTCCTGCTCGGCCTGTTCACGGGCGCGGGTTAGCCGCGTCTTGACGACCGCATGCTCCAGAGCCGCCCGTAGCAGGATCTCGAAATCCTCACCGACCGTCTTGACGACATAGTCCATGGCGCCGGCCTTGAGCGCGGTCACCGCGATCGACAGCTCCGATGATGCGGTCACATAGATGACTGCGGGAGACGCCGCGTCTTTGGACAACACCGAAAGGACATCGAGCCCAGACGCCGTCCCGAGATCGTGGTCGAGGATGATGACGTCCATGCCGCCCGCTTCTGCGCGCGCGAGCCCCGCATCGGCGGTTTCGACATGCTCCACGACATAGTTGTGGCGCGCGAGCATGCGCTGCACGAGCCGCCCCAGCGTGGCGTCGTCGTCGATATAGAGGACGTTGATCGGCCGGTTCGGCATCAGCTGCGGCCACGCAAGCCGATCATGGCGTTTCCGGAACCTGTATCACGGAGAAGAACAGCCCGAGCTGGCGGATCGCGTTGGCGAAGCCGTCATAGTCCACCGGCTTGGTGATATAGACATTGGCGCCGAGATCGTAGCAGCGCTGGATCTCGCGGCTGTCGTCGGTCGTGGTGAGCACGACCACCGGCGAGCGCTTGGTATGCGTGTTCGCTTTCACCTTCTCGAGGATGTCGACGCCGCCCATATCGGGCAGGTTGAGATCGAGCAGGATCAGGAGCTGGCGGCCGGCGCTCACGGCACCGGAACCATCGGAGCCGAACAGATAATTCAGCGCATCCGTGCCGTTGGCGAAGGGGATGATCTCGTTGCTGACGCCGGCGCGGCGGATGTTCTTCTCGATGAGGCGGGCATGGCCTTCATCATCCTCGATCATGATGATCGAGACGGGCTTTCCATTGGTCACGCTTCGGCACTCCGTCTGTAGGCCGCGAGGTCGGGGGGCAGGGTCACGGTAAAGGTCGTGCCCTTCCCGAGTTCTGAGCGCACGGCGATGTCGCCGCCGAGATTGCGCACCATCGTGCGGACATGGGCGAGGCCGATGCCTTCGCCTGCCGTGTTCTGAGTGCCGGAGCGCCGGAACAGCTCGAAGATGCGCTCGTGATCCGTCGCCGCGATGCCGCGGCCATTGTCTTCGATCTCGATTTTCACCCAGCCGCGGCGCTCCCTGCGCGTGCGGACGGCGATCCGGATCGGGCGCTCCGGCGCCCTGTACTTGATGGCGTTGTCCAGGAGATTGCCCATGACCTGATCAAGCGAGAGGCGATCGCTCGTAATGCGGGGAACCTGCGAGTCGATCTCGATCCCGCCACCTTCCTCCGCACTGGCCTGATGGTGGACCGCCGCTGCGGCCGTCTCGATGAGCGCGGCAAGGTCGACGCTCTCGGCCCGCAACTCGCGCCGCCCCTCGCGGGAGATTTTGAGGATCGCGTTGATGAGCCCGTCCATCTTTCGCGTAGACGACCGGATGAAGCCGATCGCCTCGGCAACATCGACCCGCAGAGCCTCTTCGGCAGCCGACTTCTGCTCTGGGGAAGCTGCATTTCCCGCGGCGACATAGGTGTCGATCGGTTTGAACATCGCCTCCAGCTCGCTGGTGAAGCCCATGATGTTCACCAGCGGCGCGCGCAGGTCATGCGTCACGATATAGGCGAAGCGCTGAACCTCCTCATTGGCCTTGATGAGCGCATCGGTTCGTTCGCGAACGCGTTCCTCAAGCCCGACATTCAGCGTTTCGACCTCGCGACGAGCCGCGACGAGTTCGCGGGTGTAGCTGACGATCGTCCAGCTCGCTGCTCCAGCCATGGCGAGGATCAGGATCGCGCCGATGATCGTCGTCCAGCGCAGCCGCGTCGAGGCGGTGAGCTGCGCATCGATCGCTTCCCTCAGCTCCGCTTCAGAATTGGTCAGAATGGCGTTCAGGTCGGTCCGCAGATCGTCCATAAGCCGCTTGCCGGTTCCGCTGCGGACCATCCGCATGGCGGTCTCGATGTCGCCTCTGCGCGTCGCCTCGACCGTTGCAGCAAGCTCCGCCATCTTCTGATCGAGCTCGCTCGTGACGCGCTGAAGCAACGGTCCGATCTCGCGCAGCTTGGCCGCGGCTCGCTCCAGATTCGCCCGCTGAGCCGCCAGTTTCGAGACCGCGATGTTGTAAGGCTCGAGATAGGCTTCTTCTCGTGTCAGCAGAAAGCCGCGCTGGCCAGTTTCGGCATCCTGCACCAGTGACAACAGGTCTGCGGTCGCGCTCCGGACCGCGCGGGCAGCCGTGACCTCGCCGAAATAGCGTTCGCTCGCGCTCGTCAGCCATAGCGACGTCGCCACGATAACGACCAGCACCGCGATGCCGATGGCCAAAAGCAGGGCGTTCGAGCGTCGGAAGAACGCCTGGGAGATAGGCATGCACGGAACCAGCTGGAGAGACGCACTTCTCTGCAACGATCAAAGCTCTGGGAGCAATAACAAATGCTATTGCGCCTCGCTCCTCCCTGTGCATGGCCGCAGTCTGCGATGCGGTCGATTGCCTCAGCGAAGCATCAGCATGAAACCGCCGCCAGCCCGTTTTATCGATCCGGCTTCCTGATCTTCGGACTGGGCGGAATGTCAGCGGAGGCGCCATCAAGCCGCAAGTTTACCACGTAAATGTCAACGCCCTCGTCATTCTGCACGGTGACTGAAAGGGACATGTGATCACCGTTGGGCAGCTTTTCGCGATTCAGGGCCGCTAGTAGTTCCTTCGCGGCATTTCGCGCGCTTTGGTCGTCGGGTAAATCCGTACCCTCCTCGTCGATTTCGAGCTTCTGTCCATCGCGCGTGTGAAAGAAATAGCTGGGCATGCCTGCCTAATGCAGCCAAGGCAAACCTGTTCCTCAATCGTCTTTGATTTTGGCGGCGCCGGGTTGGAGATGCAAATAATCCGGATCGAACTCAGCCAAACTGCAAAGGCCTTTCCAGTCCAGAACCGTCAGTCGATTGGCCCTGATCCGAACAAGTCTGGCCTCTCGGATTTCCCGGAGCTTCTTGTTCATGTGAACCGTTGACAGGCCAAGCGCATCGGCGATCTCGGGTTGCGTCAAAGGCAAATTGCAGATCACGCCGTCGGACAAGCCGATCGCCGTCATCTTGGTGATGAACTCGCAGAGCAGATGGGCGATCCGGCTCGGCGCCGCCCGGCGCCCGATACCGACCATCCACTCACGATAAATCGAGGCTTCGATGAGCGTTTCGCGCCAGAACGCTTCCGATATCCGATAGGAAGCCCGCGTAAGCGACCGGACCGCTTCGTGCGGGATGAGACCGACCACCGCCGGCGTCAGCGTTCCCAGGCAATGATCCATGCGCTCGATCAGGAGCGAGTGGATATCCGGAATGTCGCCGGGAAGGTGGAGCGACAATATCTGCCGCGCACCGTCGCCAACGATCTTATAACGACAGACCAGCCCTTCGGCGACGAGGCAACACTGCTGCGTAAGTTCTCCTTCGCGGACAATGTCGTGATTGGCTTCCAGGCGCTTCAAGGTGAGCGGCAGTTGCAGCAGCCTCTCCCGCTCGGTCGGGGGCAGGGGGACATGGGTTTCCAGCTTGAGAACGAGCCGTTCTAGATAGTGCTGCTTGTCCATTCGTTTCCTGCCACGTCGGATGACGTCTCGCAGATATGAGATCGTTCCGTCTCGCGCTGCATCAAATGCTATATGAGCCGAAGCGTTATGAAAGCTCTCGATTCTGATTTCGGCATGATCGGTTAGTGGAGCTGCCTGTCACTGGCACGGCGATGTGTTCGATGGCTTGGTTGTGACGAGCACCGTTCGACAAATGGGCTTGTGTGCGACGTCAAATCTGCGATCGAGCGAGGCTGGAGAGCCAGTCCGAGAATTTCTCGCTCGGTGAACGGCTTTGCCAGTCAGAGAAGGTATAGGGGCGGGAGGCTGCGGCATCCTTGTCGAACAAGGCCGTCTGGGTTCTGGCGAAGTCCCGATCGAACAGGTTGATGTTGGCTTCGTCGTTCAGCCTGAGAGCGCGGTCGTCGATATTCGTCGAGCCGACGGAGGCCCAGACATCGTCGACGATGACGAGCTTGCAGTGAAAGAAGGTCGGTTGATACTCGCTGATCCTTACGCCGGCCTGGAGCAGGTCGCCCCAGAGGTGTCGCGACGCCTTCCTGACGATACGTGCATCCGTGCGAGGCCCCGGCACGATGATCTCGATCTCGACGCCGCGCTTGCGGGCCTCGAGAAGCTGCTGGCGCGTCAGTTCGTCGGGAACGAAATAGGGCGTCGCGATGCGAATGCTCTTCTGCGCGGCGGCGAGCGCCGTCATCAGCATGAGATGCAGGGTATTGCGCTGATGGGTCGAGCTGACGACGACCTGCGCGGCGTGGTCGCCTGCCGGGGCGATCTCCGGAAAGAAGCGGTCGCCCAAGAGCAGCTCCCCGGTCGCCTCGATCCAGTGCTCGGCAAAGGCAGCTTGGAATTCCGCCACGGCTGGTCCTTCGATGCGATAGTGAGTGTCGCGCCATTCGTTCGGCGTGCGCGCATCGCCGTTCCATTCATCGGCGATCCCGACCCCACCGGTGAAACCCACACGCCCGTCGACGACAAGCAGCTTCCGATGGGTGCGGTTGTTGACGCGGTCGAGCGTATACCAGGTGACGGGGCGAAACCGGACAACCTCGACGCCGGCGTCTTGCATCCGCTGGATAAGCTGCTCGTCCATCGGGAGGCTCCCGACCCAGTCGAGCAGCACCTTCACGCTCAATCCATCCCGTGCCTTTGCCGAGAGGGCATCGGCAAATTCCTCGGCAATGGCGCCGCGCCAGTAGATATAGGTCTCGAAGCTGATCGTCTGCCGCGCCTCGCGAATGGCTGTCAGCATCGCGGGGAAGATCCTGATCCCGTTGACCAGCGTCTCGACCTTGTTGCCGGGCACGTAGTTCGAGCCGAAGAGAGCGCCCATCGACGTCCTGAGCTGACGATCCGACGAGGCGAGGTGATGTGGAAGCGGTTGCTTCAGCTCCTGCGGCTCCGGCAGCAGGTTGCCGACGACGAGACAGCCCACGATACCCAGAACGGCCGAGACGAGCGCGATGACGAGAGGGTGCTGTCGGAGCGTCATAAGCATATCGGAATGAAGGGCAGAGGCATCAGTTGCGTGCCGGTTCGATCTTCGAAGGCTGTAGCTTGGCGGAGTCGCCCGCCGGTACCGACCAGGTCGCCGTCCAGGTCTCGCTCAAGGTGCGATTGCGCGATTTCAGGAACAGGCGAAGCTCAGCCGACTGGCCGTCCGGCAGCGTTGCGTCGACGATGGCGCGCACACCTTTCAGCGGCGCATTGAACGTCAGGATCTTCGTAGTGATGGCGCCGGCCGTCGTCGTCGCGACGAGCTCCAAGCGGTCGGGCTCACGCTGGTAATAGGCGAGGTCGCCGCCGGCGAAATCGACGATAAAGCGTTTCGTGCCTTGCCCTTGGGAGACGCCGTCCTCGATATCGGAGCCGTTGAAGCTCTGCTGCACCTGCGCGTAGGGGTGCAGGTGCCAAGTCGTCGACAGTGCCGAGATGCGGTAGCCGAATTCGGCGGGTTCTCCGACGGGCAGCGGCTTGCCGGGCGTCCAGCAGGCGACGATGTTGTCGAAGGCTTCGTTATTCGTCGGTATCTCGATGAGGTCGACCCGGCCCTCGCCCCAGTCGCCCTGAGGCTGCACCCAGTAGCCTGGCCGTGCATCGTAGCGCGCTTCGAGATCCTGATAGCTGCCAAAGTCGCGGTCGCGCTGCATCAGTCCGAAGCCGCGCGGGTTCTTGTCGCCGAAGCTCGATATGCGCAGCGCCTTGGGGTTGCGAATGGGACGCCAGATCCACTCGCCGCTGCCGGCTTGCATCATCAGCCCGTCCGAATCGTGGATTTCGGGACGGAAATCGGTTCGTTGACCGAGATCGCCTTCTCCGGCCTGGAACATCGAGGTCAGCGGCGCGATGCCGATCCGTGCAATCTCCCGGCGCGGGATGATGGTTGCCGTGACGTCCATGGAGGTGTCGCGCCCTGGGCGCACGACATAGCGAAAGGCGCCTGCGACCGACGGGGAATCGAGCAGGGCGTAGATCACCAGCTCGGTCGAGTCGCGAGAGGGCTCCTCGACCCATAGCGCCCGCATGAACGGGAACTCCTCGGGCCCTTCGCCACCGACATCCAGCGCGAGTGAGCGCGCCGACAGCCCATAGCGATGCCCCCGCCCGATCAGCCGGAAATAGCTCGCGCCCAGGAAGGAGATGACTTCGTCCTGGACCTTCGGGTCGTTCAGGTTGGTGGTCACCGCAAAGCCCGCGAAGCCGAGCGCCGGTGAAAGTCCCTTGGGGATGGGAACCTTGCCGTATTCGAACAGACCTGTCGTGAAGGGAATCGGGACCGCGTTGCCGTGGCTGATGATGTGAACCTGGACCGGCTTGTTGTGCAGAAAGCCCAGATGGAAGGGCAGCAGGCGGAAATCCGAGCCGCCCTCGCGCCAGAAGGCCTTGTCGCGGCGAAACCGGATTTCACGATAGCTGTCATAGGTCAGGCTCGAGAGCTCGGCCGGGATCTTCGCGCTTTCGGCATCGAAGGGTTGCTTCGCCAGCGCCGTCGCCCGCTGGACGACGTCGTCGTAGCCGAAGCCTTTCTTGGATCCAGCGGGCACCTGGGCCCGCGCCGAACTGTTCCCGAACATGCAGGCGCCGGATAACAGGGCGAGCATCGCGCGACGAGACGGTGCGGACAAGGTTGAATCCCCCGGATTGGCGGCCGGCCTCCACAGGCGGGCGCTTCTAGAACACCACCAAGACGAGCCCGGTTCCCGCGCTTGGCCGGACGATCAAAGAGGAAAACGGCCTTCTTCGAGATCGGCGGATTCTCGATCGAGGGAACGCGCCGGGCCGGCTCGCGTTCGATCAAGATCACCGATTATGCCGAAGTCGGACCCTCATGACCGCAAATCGTGTACCGCCGCCGCCACGCAAGGCCGGAAGAGCCGCTTTGATGAACGTTGCCGTCATCGCCGCGATGATCGTCGTGATCTTCGTAGGCTTCAATCTCTACCATGCAGACACACTGCGCGAGCAGCGGTCCGGGCATGTCGATCCGCAGGACGCGCCGAAAAGCCCGACTGATCTTCAAAAGCTGCCTGCCCCTCGCCAGTAGTGGGCGGCTCGAGCTTCCCGGTGGAGGACATTTACCTCACAGGAGGATAGATCAATGAACAAGGTTCCCAACAAAGCTACGGATGCGTCGGCCGCCTACAATACCGCGCGCAGGCCTGGGCAGCCGGGTGAAGAAAACGAGAATCGCGCAGGTCCTAGCCCACGCTCGACGCACCCGACGGGACCTCATGCGCCCTATGAAGCGGATGACCCCGAAGACTTCGCGGCCGAAAAGCATCATTCGGAAGTCGGGGGAGGACAGCAGAGGGAGGCGCAAGAACGCAAGCCGAGCGGAACGATCAAGATTGTCGACCTCGACAAGCAGGGCTAACGAAACTGTTTAGTCTAAGAATGCGTGCCTCAGCCCGTGCCCGTCTCGATATCATGACGCGGCCGGGGCGGTGATAGCGCGCCGCTTCCCGGGGTCTTCGCCTCGTCCGTCGTCTCTTCGCTGGAGTGTGGGCCAGCTGGCGGTGTCAGCTTGTCGCCCTTTCCATCCCTATCAGACAGGTGGCTCTCGACCCGCTCGCGGGCTCGGTCGAAAGCAGTCTCTGTCTTCTGGCGTCCAGACATCGTTTGCTCCTCGCGCTCTTGGCCCGCTCAGCGCTTCGCGGTGCCGGGAGCGGCCATCTTGCGGTGCTGCTCGGCCAGGACGCTGGCCGGAGTTACATTTGCGATCGCGGACTGAAGCTTGTTGTACCAGCCGCTGACGACATCGCCTTCTCCCGCCATCATCGCGTCGAACCCCGTCTTCGCGACCTCGGCAGGGTCGTCCTTCGCGTCGGTGCCGACCTTGGTGTCGAGCATGTCGGCGCGTTCGAAGAACTCGGTTTCCGTCGCGCCCGGCATCAGGCAGGTGACGGTCACGCCGGTCTCGGCAAGTTCGGCACGGATCGCAAAGGAGAAGGAATCGAGGAACGCCTTCGTGCCGTTATAGACGGCCTGGAAAGTACCCGGCATGAAGCCGGCGATCGAGCCGGTGATCAGAATACGGCCGGCACCGCGATCGCGCATGTCGCGGGCGATCTTCTGGATCAGATAGACGGTGCCGGTGACGTTCGTGTCGATGACATAGCGGATATCCTGCCAGTCTTGATCGACGAAGGCACGGCCGAGGCCCCGCCCTGCATTGGCGAGCAAGGCATCGACAGGGCGGCCCTGAAGGGCGGCGTAGAGCTTGTCGCAGCCTTCGGTCGTCGCGAGATTGGCTTCGAGAGCCTCCACGGCCACGCCCATCCGGCGCAACTTGTCGCCGGCCTGGTCGATCTCCGCCTCGTCGGCGGCGATGATCAGGTCGAAGCCTTGCCCGGCACATTGCACGGCGAGTTCATAGCCGATGCCCGAGGATGCGCCGGTGACCACGGCGAGCTTGGTCGTTGGCGTTGCCTGTCCCATGGAATCCTCCTTTCACGGGGTCATGATGGCCTTGATGCAGCCGTCCTGCTTGGCGCGAAATGTCTTGTAGAGCTCGGGGCCTTCCTGAAGCGAAGCCCGGTGTGTGATGACGAAGCCGGGGTCGATCTTCCCGTCCTCGATCAGCTGGAGCAGCTTCGGCATGTAGTGCTGAACCGGTGTCTGGGCCATGCGGAAGGTCAGGCCGCGATTGATCGCCGATCCCATCGGTATCTTGTCGAGAAAGCCGCCATAGACGCCGACGATCGAGACGACGCCGAAATTGCGACAGCAGTGGATAGCCTGGCGCAGCACATGCGGCCTGTCCGTGCCCATGAAGGTCGCGACCTTGATCCGATCGAGGATCGAATCGGCGCTTGCCATGGTTTCCGGCTCGGTGCCGACAGCATCGATGCAGGCATCGGCGCCGCGCCCGGCGGTCAATTCCATGATGCGTTCGTAGATATCCTCACTCATGAAATCGAGCGTGAGTGCGCCGCTCCGGCGCGCCAGTTCGAGGCGTTCAGGCACCGTGTCGATGGCGATCACCCGCTCGGCGCCGAGCAGAAAGGCGCTTTTGATCGCGAATTGCCCGACCGGCCCGCAGCCCCAGATCGCGATGGTCTCGCCGCCTTGGATATCGCAGAACTCGGCTGCCATGTATCCGGTCGGAAAGATGTCGGAGAGGAACAGGACCTGCTCGTCGGAGAGGCCTGACGGGACTTTAAGGGGGCCGATATCGGCATAGGGCACACGCAGATATTCCGCCTGGCCGCCCGAATAACCGCCGAGCAGATGCGAGTAGCCGAACAGCCCAGCCGGCGAATTGCCCCAGAGCTTGGCGGCCTTTTCCCGGTCGGGGTTCGAGCGTTCGCAGCCGGAGAAATAGCCGCGCTGGCAGAAGAAGCATTCGCCGCAGGAGATCGTGAAGGGCACGACGACACGGTCACCGACCTTCAGTTTGCTGTTCTGGGAACCGACTTCGACGACTTCGCCCATCGTCTCATGGCCGATCACGTCTCCGCTTTTCATCTGCGGGATGACGCCGTCGAATATATGAAGATCGGAACCGCAGATGGCGCAGGCCGTGACCTTGATGATGGCATCGCGCGGGTGCTCGATCGCGGGATCAGGCACCGCCTCGCAGCGTATGTCGTTCTTTCCATGCCAAACCAGAGCCTTCACGGTACCCTCCCGATGAGATGGAACTGGCTGTCCCGCCGAAAGCGGGACAGCCACCGCCAGATCAGCTCTGGCCGCCCTTGCGGCCGGCCTCGGAGGCGCGCTCGCGATCGTTGGCGAAGTTGCCGGAACCGCCGCGGTTGCCATCGCCGCCTTGCTGGCTGCGGTCGTTGCCGCTCGCCTGCTGCTGACGGTCGCCGCCGCCACTGTTTTCGCCGCCCTTGCGGCCGGCCTCGGAGGCGAGGTCGTGATCCTGCGAGAAGCTGCGCTTCTCGGCCGGCACGCTCTGGCCGCCCTTCGACGCGATATCGCGCTGCTTGTCCTCATCCATGGAGCCGAAGCCGCGCTGGTCGTTGTTGTTTGCCATGGCAAACCTCCAATTGTTCGGTTGCTGGGAGAACCCGAAGGCTCGGGAGAGGAACCGATGGAGGCCTTCAGATGTTCGAGGGCCGTGGAACTCGGTGCGCTAACGCACCGAGTACGCCGCCAGGTCGAACCGTATCCTCGTGGATTTATTCGAGCGCGGGCATCTAAAGGGGAGACGGTCGAGCATCACGCCAGCGGCCGTGCGCAGCTCCCGCTTCTCAGATGACGCCTTCGATGAGGCCAAGATTCATCGCCTCGTTGGCCTCGATATACCAGTTCTCGGGCGCCAGCTTGAGCACTTGCTCCATGGTGACCGATGAGCCGGCGATGAGATTCTGGAACCCTTCGTTCTGGATCTGGATCGACTGCTCGATCTCGTTGAGCTTCGCCTTGAGGTTGGCGATGCACATGGTCAGCGGGCCGTCGAGCGTGACGGTGGCCTGCAGCTTGCGCTCGTGGATCATGAGCCGTGTGCCGCGCGTCAGGTAACGGTTCGGGCGGGCGAAGAAGCTCATGAATGTGGCGCCGGCCGAGTAGATTGCAGCCTTGCCGAGGAAGACGAAGCGCCGGTTCGGTTCCTGCTCGCTGTGGAATCGGATATCCTCTCCCATCATCCGTGCCACCTCTGGGTCGCCTCCCAAGGTGCTGAGCTCGATGACGACGACACCTTCCAGCGGCGCCGTCATCAGACGATCCCGGAAGAAGGCATACATCAGGTTATCGACGACGCCGGCCAGCAGGATCGGCGGGTTCAGGAAATCCCGAGCCTGCAGCGGGCGGAAGAGGTCGGGCGAGGCATCGTCGGGCCCGGTGGATAGGGACAGGCTCATTCTCATTCCATCAATCGATTGATTTGGCGCCGAAACTCGCGAGCCCTACGGCCAGTTCCCACGTGGAATCGGATGGCGGCGCCCGCGCTCAGCTTCCGACCGTGCTGTGCCGAACGCTCCCTGCCGGCCGGGCTGTGAATCGGAAACCATCGGTCGCCCGCCGGGTTGAAGAGAAGGCGGCTTTGATGGTCCAGAGCCACTTCACAAAGCGAGGAAACGCAATGCCCACACGCGGGAACAAGCTGGACGAGAAGCTGGATCAGCAGGTGAAGACGGGAAAGGCCGCGCAACGTGATGCGAAAGGCCAGTTCGCTCCGACGGAAGCCGAGCCGAACGCAGGCGGCCTGGTCAGCGCCAACCCGGTGGTGCTCTCAGGATCGGGCGACGCGACGCAAGGCGAAGGTCACGGGCGTGAGCGCGATACCAAGGGGTCGAAGTCGGGATAAAAGCCCTTTGCTTCAATCCTTGTGCAGCTTGCCGAGAAATTCCGGCACGCCAGCCATCGGAAGATCGTCGATATCGGCCTTGCCGAAAGGCAACTCCGAATTCTTTTCGAGTATCTGCCGGCCTGCCTCGGCGATCTGCTCCGGCAAGTCCATATCCAAGCGCGGCCCGCTCGCGGCTTCGCGGAGAATCCTCTCCTTCGATTTCCAGTCCCCTGAGGCGTGACAGCGCGTCGCGAAACTGCTCCGGCGTGACGATGACATCCAGGGAAAACGTTCGGTCGAGGCGATCGGTCGGGCTCTGCATGGCATGACCTCCTGCTTGAGCCTGTCCTTGTCGGGCGCCATCCGCCTTTACCCAGGTTAGTTTTCGCGGGATTTCGCCGATATCATTAACCTGTGATGCGAAAGGCCATGTTGCTCAGGCTGTGGCGGTGTGATGGAACCGGCTGGCAAGCGGGGCCGTTTCGAGGGGGCTTGCCCGATCAGGACCCGCACCATGCCACGCTACTTCATCGACACATCCGACGGGCAGCGACCGCTCATCGACAACGTTGGGCAGGAGTTCCCCGACGCGGAGGCAGCACGGAGGGCCGCGCTCGACGCCCTGCCCGACATGGCGAGGGACGAGCTGCCGAATGGAGATCACAGGACTTTCGCGGTTTCCGTGCGCGACACCAGCGGCAAGGCTATCTACAGCGCCAAGCTGATGCTTGAAGGCCATTGGCACAATTGCCGTTAAGCGGCCGAAATACGCTTTGCGTGAGCGGCGCGTGATGCGCCGGATCGCCGGTCGCGGCGATCAACGGAACAACGGCACGAGCTGTTCGTCGAGAACCGAGCCCAGTCCCTCGTTCCATGGAATTCGGATCGTGCAGGATGTGCCGCGCTGATGATGGAATAGCGAGGTCTGCGCCCCGAGTTCGTGAAACAGCATTGCTGTCAAAGTCTGTGTTCCGAAACCTGCTTCCGACGATGGGCATGATTCAGCGCCGCTTTCCTGCCATTCCAGCACAAGCACATGGTGCTGCGATTTGTCTTCAAAATGCCATCGGATACGGAGTCTTCCGTCATCCAAGCCCAGGGGGCCGTGTTCGATGGCATTGAGCGCGAGTTCATGAAACGCAAGAGCGATGCTCTGTCCTGGCCTGGCATTGAAGCGCACGGCGGGCCCTGAGAGCTCCAGTCGCTCGCCTTCCAGCACACGAAACCGGGTCAGCTCCTCCGACAGGAGCGAATGCAGGTCGATCGAGCCCTGATCGTCGGCAGCAGCCTGAGCTCGGGAGATGGCTTCGACGCGCTCGGCGAGATGCGCAGCATAGCTGTCGATGCTCGTTGCGCGATGGGCCGACTGCCTTATGACCTGCAGCAACAGTGCGATGGTCGAGCGCATACGGTGGCGTAGCTCGGCCGGCGCGTTGGCAGCTTCCAGCAGGCGGCGGAGGCGTCTGTTGTCGACGCGCAACCGCTGAATTTCTTCCTGTAGGAGGACCCGTTCATCCATGAGCTACCTCCGGGGTCCCGGACAACAAGGAAGCAGAATAAACCGGTTCGACCTGGGCAAGATCGAGCAGTTCGTGCAGGCGTAGGATTTCGAAGCGACGGCCATGCCAGGTGATGAGCCGGCGCCGACGCAGATCCATGAGCGATCTATTGATGTGGACGGCCGATAATCCCAGCAGGTCCGCCAGATCGGCTTGTGTGACCGGCAGGTCGAAACTCCGTTCATCGACCAACCCAACGGCTTTCAATCTGGAGTAAATCTCGCACAGCATGCAGGCGAGGCGTTCGCTCGCACTACGCCGGCCGAGACTGACGATAAGTTCGCTGGCGAAGTCACGCTCAAGATAAAGGTCAAGCCAAAGCGCATCCTCGATGGTTGGGTGAGCCAGGGCAAGAGAGCGTAGCGCTCGCGGCGAAAGCTCGCAGACCGTGGCTGGCGTCAGAGCCATCAGCGAGCAGGACCATCTCTGCGGCGTGATGCCGAAAGGCTGAGAAAAATCGCCCGGAAGCAGGAGGCCCGTGATTTGGCGATTGCCATTTGCCAGAACGCGATAGCGGCAGGCCCAGCCGCTCAGAACCAGGATGAGGCCGCCGCGTGGGCTGCCCTCGTCTGCGAGATCAGTCCGCGGCTCGACCCGCCGAGCGGGCGTGCAAAGCCCGACCAGCGCGGAACGGTCTTCCGGCGACAGCTCGGTGCCGAGACTGAGCTTTCTTAGAAAAAAGTCATGATGCTCCGCCATCAGCGCAAAACGATCGAATGGCATGAGCGTTCCGCCACTGTACGGAGCCGTACAGTGGCGGGTCGTTGTCGGCTCGCTCAGGCCGCTTTTCGATTGACGCCGCTTAGGGCGAGCTTCGACAGCTTCTTGTCGGTGGCGTCCTCCTCATCGAGCGTCTGCTGCAGGAGGGAGGCGCAATCCTCGCGGCCGAGTTGCTTGGCCCAGGCAACCAGGGTGCCGTAGCGCGTGATCTCGTAATGCTCGACGGCCTGTGCGGCGGCGATCAATGCGGCATCCAGCACCTGCTTGTCGGCCACGTCTCCGGCAATATCGCTGGCTTCTTCGAGAATGCCGTCGATCGCGGGACAGGTGACCCCCTTTTCCTCCGCGCCGTGCAGGCGAAAGACCTGTTTGAGCCGGTCGATATGCCCGTCGGTCTGACGAAGGTGCGTTTCGAACCCGCTTTTCAGCTCGGAGTTCGTCGCCTTCGCGATCATGTCGGGAAGCGACTTCCTGATCTGGTTCTCCGCATAATAGATGTCCTGAAGCGTGTGGACGAAGAGGTCGTCCATCGTTGCGATGTCCTTTGAAAACCAACCCATCGTCATCTCCCGTTTTGGGGTTGCGTATTCCCACAAAACGGGACGGCGCCGCAGGCGTTCCCTTTGTCCCGCGCCGATTGTTCCAATGCGTACAAATTACGAGAAAAAGCCGGAACTTCGGAGGTGCGTTGCCGGTTTGCGACCCGGCACAACAGATGGCGACGGCAGGGAATAGGCATGGCGTGCAGATACCGGCGTCCCCGACGCGATACTTGTCGATGACGGGGATCTTTCGCTTCGGCGCCTGGAGGACTGGCTCGGCTGCGACGTTCAGGTTATGGGCGCCCGCGCTCGCGACGGTTTCGATCGACATCGACGGAGAACCGGTTAGCCTTCCGATGGCCGCGACCGGCGGCGGCTGGTTCGAGCACCGCGCCGATCTGCCGTTCGGAACCCGTTACCGCTATCGCTCTCCGGACGGGCTGACCTTCCCGGACCCCGCCTCGCGCCAGCAGAAGGGCGGGGTTCATGGCTGGAGCGTCCTTACTGACTCGGCTTATTCCTGGCGCTGCGGCGGCTGGTGCGGCAGGCCTTGGCGTGAGACTGTACTATACGAAATTCATCCCGGCCTTGCCGGCGGCTTCGCAGGGATAGCCGCGGAATTGCCGCGTCTCGCCGAATTGGGCGTCACGGCCGTCGAGCTGATGCCCATCGCCGATTTCCCGGGCGAGCGGTCATGGGGTTATGACGGCGTTCTACCTTTCGCGCCGGCCGCCGCCTACGGATCTCCCAGCGAATTGAAGCGACTGGTCGATCAGGCGCATGAACTCGGACTCGCTGTCCATCTCGACGTCGTTTTCAATCATTTCGGCCCGGATGGCTGCTATCTGCACGCTTATGCGCCGCAATTCTTCCGCCGCGGCAGCCATACGCCTTGGGGTGCGGCGATCGACTTCGATCGCCCGGAGGTCCGCGCTTATTTTATCGCCTGCGCGATCCAATGGCTTGACGAATACCGGTTCGATGGGCTGCGGCTAGACGCCGTCCATGCCATTCCCTCGCTCGATTTCCTCATGGAGTTCGAGCGGGAGGTCCGCAATGCCATCCCGGCGGAGCGCGATATCCAGCTCGTTGTTGAGAACGATGCCAACGACTCCCGGTTGCTCTCGCATTTCGACGCGCAGTGGAACGACGATTTCCATCACGCCGTCCATGTCCTGCTGACGGGCGAGGCCACCACCTATTACGGCAGCTTCGCCACCGAACCGGCCCGCCATCTTGCGCGTGTGCTGGCGGAAGGCTTCGCGTTCCAGGGCGAGACCGCTTCCTTCAGCGGCGAGCCACGCGGGCGGCCGAGCGCACATTTGACGCCCACTCGCTTCGTCAACTGCCTGCAGAACCATGACCAGATCGGCAACCGCCTGTTCGGCGAACGCTTGCTGGCTTTGGCCGATCCGGCCGCGGTCAGGGTCGCCGTCGCGCTGCTGCTGCTGACCCCACAAATCCCCCTGATCTTCATGGGCGAGGAGGCGGGCAGCCGCGCTCCCTTCCTGTATTTCACCGATCATCACGAGGAGCTCGCCCAAGCTGTCAGGGAAGGTCGCAGGCACGAATTCGCCCATGTCGATCCCGAAAGGGAGCGACCGCTTTTCGATCCCAATGCCGCGGCAACCTTCGCTGCCAGCAAGCCTGTCGCCGCCGACGATGGCGCGGGATGGAGGGCTTTCTACCGGCAGCTCATCATGCTCAGGCGCGACCGGGTCGCCCCTTATCTCGACGGCTGTCGCAGCACGGGCGCGGCAGCACTCGGCCCATCCGCGGTTCGCGCATCCTGGGCCCTTGGCGGAGGGATTTTGACGCTCATGGCGAATTTCGGCGACGATGCTGTGGCCGGTGGCCTGGCGGACGGCGCGGCGATCTTCGCTCTGGGCGAGGTGGAAAATGGAGCGGACGGCCTGCGCCTCGGGCCCAGGTCGTTCCGCGCCTTCCTGTCGTAGGGCGGTTACCTGCTCAGCGATGGCCCAGCAGCACGCGGCAGCCGAGCCCCCGATCCGCGAGCTTTACCTGTCTCTCCGAAGCCGGTGGCCCGAGGAGCGGCTCCCAGTGCGAGGCCGTCGCCGGCAATGTGACGCCGGTATCGCCCCACCGTTCCCCGCGCAGAGAAAGCGCTTCATCGACATCCGCTGCTGCGCAGCCGATCGGCAAGACGACCGCGAGCACCGCTTCCTCCGTTTCGCGGCAGAATGCGATCGCGTCGCCGGCCCGTGGCCCTCTCACGGAAAGAGGGTGATAGCTGCCGCGCTTGAACAATGCGGGATGGCGCCGCCGCGCCCTCAGGAGCCGCTCCAGAAGAAATTGCTTGATCCGTCCGTCTTTCCAGGCGGCGCGGAGGCGATCTTCATCGATGCCTTGCAGCAGTGCTGTCTCGCGCGCTGCAAAATCCACAGGGCGTCGGTTGTCCGGATCCACCATGCTCAGGTCCCAGAACTCGCTGCCCTGGTAGATATCCGGGACGCCTGGAGCGGTGCACTGGAGCACGGTCTGCGCGAGACCATTGAGAGCGCCGGCCGGGCCGATCTGCGCGAGATAGCGCTTGAGCGTATCGTGGAAGCCCCGGTTGCCGCGCGGGTCGAGGAGGGCATGCAGGAAATCCTCGGCGAGCTGTTCATAGGCCTGATTGGGCGCGGCCCAGCCGGTGCGCAGCTTTGCCTCGCGCAAGGCCTTGCGCCACCACCCACCGATGCGGTCGGCGTAGTCACCGGCGATCCCATTAGCCGGCCATGTGCCGATGAGCATCTGGTAGAGCATGTATTCGTCGCCCCGGTCCAAGCCGTCCGGCCGGATCGTCGCGTTGATTGCAAACCAGCCTTGCACCTCGTCCATCCAGGACTGCGGGTCCCGGCTGATCGTCGCGAGGCGGGCGCGGACGTCGGCGCCGCGCTTGTGATCGTGCGTCGACAAGGCGAGCATGGCGGCAGGCTGGAGATGAGCCCGCTCGGCCATCGCCCGGTGGAATTCTTCGACGGGCAGTGTCAACCGCGCAGCATCGAAGCCGACATCGTTGCGAGAGAGCAGCCGTCCATAACGATAGAAGGCCGTATCCTCGACGCTGCGGGCGGCGAGCGGCGAGGTCAGCTGGTTGAAGCGCCGGATCACCGCGCGCCTGGCACGCGGTTCTAAAGTCATCTCCATTCCGGTCAAAACGGCCTCGATGAAGTCGATCGCGAGCAGCTCGGCCTGCGGTTGCGCGCGTGCGGCGGCCACAGCCTCGTTGAAGCCGGAACCGGGATCTTCCGGGGCGCAGCCGCCGGTCAGATAGGTGCGATAGCAACGCATGTGGCAGGTGATAGCTGCGAGGGCCCGCTTCATCGCGCCGCGAGGGATGTCGGCCTCGCGGCCTGCAGCCTGGGAAAGCATCATCAGGCGGCCCGTAATCGCTTCAAGCTGCCCGTCGAAAGCATGGTCCAGCATCTCGCGGCGTGCCGCGATTTCCTCGTCGTCGAAGTTCGCGGGCCGGCCGCTGAGCTCTGACCAGAACAGGCCGAGCCTGTTCTCTTCATCTGCTGCATGCAGAACCGCGCTGGCCTGATCCATGAAGTCGTAGCCCGTCGTTCCATCGGTTTGCCAGTCCGAGGGAAGTGCCTCGCCGGATGCCAGGATTTTCTCGACCACGATCCAGGCTGGACCGGGTGCAGCCCAGTCCGGGCGTCGCGGTGCCAGCGCCGAGAGACGGGCTCGCAGAGCCCTGCAATAGCCGGCAGGATCGGCCAAGCCGTCGACATGATCGATACGCAGGCCGTCGATCCAGCCCCCTTCGTAAAGCGAGAAGGCAAGGCGATGGGCCGCCTCGAACGCGTCCCGTCGCTCCATCCGCATGCCGGCAAGCTGGGTGATATCGAAGAAGCGACGCCAGTTGAGCCGGTCGCCGGCATTGCGCCAGTAGTCCAGATGAAAATGCTGTCGTTCGATCAGAGCACGCAGGGCGTCAGGATCGCGCCGGGCCTCTGGGAAGTAACCGCGCAGCTCGGCGTCATCCTCCGGCCGGATCGGAAAGAGATGCTCGCCATAGCGCAGGGCGAAACCACTCCGCTGGGGATCCTCCTCCAGCATGATCTTCCCAGCGGCAAGTGCCTCCTCGAAGGGTTCCCCGAGGAAAGGCGCGTGGATCCGTCCGTCGAGTAGCGGATCGGCATCGTCGAAGTCGATGTCGAACCAGTCTGCATAGCGACTGCCGCGCCCGTTCTTGAGCAGGTCGAGCCACATCGCATTGTCGTCGCCGCCGACGGCGACATGGTTCGGCACGATGTCGAGGACGATGCCGATCCCTTCGGCGCGAAGCGCCTCGGCCATGGACAGGAACCCGTCCATCCCACCGAGCTCCGGGTTGACCTCGTCATAGCTGATGACGTCGTAGCCATGCAGCGAGCCGGCGCGGGCGGCCAGGATCGGCGAAGCATAGGCATGGCTGATCCCGAGCCTGCGCAGGTATCCGGCCAGCGCCGCGCCGCGCGCGAAGGGAAAGTCTTTGTGGAACTGCAGCCGATAGGTCGCCAGCACCGAATAGGCCTGCGTCACGATACCCCCGTTTCCGCCGGCCGATCCGAGCAGCCGCCGCCAATCCAACGCGCTTTCGAGGCTTTGGGTTTCGCAGCCTAGCGATCACGCCCAGCGCTCAGAAAAGGATGCGTCGGAACATCGCAGCTCGTCTGCGGAACCCGGCATATCGAGGCGCGTTCAGCCGCCGGAGGTGAACCATGCAAGTTGCTCCGATCCGTTCCCCGATCGACATGCTGCGCGCGCAATCCCGCCTGAAGATGCTGGGCGCATGCACGCCCGGCTCCTCAGACGAGATCGAGAGCGCTGCCTTGCGCGATGCTATCGAGCATTACCGCTGCGTTACGGAAACGCTGGATCTGTCTCGGCGGCCGCTAGGTGTCGTCAGGCCGTCTCACGCCTGAATGATCAATTTGAGCGGTTGTCTCCCAGCGGCGCCAATCGATCGCGGAGACCCTCGCCATCGAGCACCCGGGCGGCGTTGCCTTCCAGACGGTGGCGCCAGTTCGGCCTCTCGACAGTCGTGCCGGGGACATTGGGCTGTACGCGCAGGCCGAGGGCGTCCTCGATCGGCACGATCTTCAGGGTGCAGGGCGTCGCCGCGACATAGCGGATCGTTGCATCGACGACAGGAGCGGTATCCTCCGGCGTCGGCCGCTCGCCTTCCGCCAGCCCGGCATCCCTGAATGCGCCCCAGAGCACGCCGCGATCCCAGGCCCTGACATTCTCGGCTTCGCCTGTCTCACCCGGCGCGTCGAGATCGGAACCCGCCCACCAGCCGGCAGTCGGCACGAGGTCATGGGTGCTGGTCAGAGCTACCGCATCGCGATCCCAATCCCATGGCCGGACATAGCCATACTGGGTCCGTTCGAAGCGCAGGACGCGCAGTCCCGCCACGCCCTGCTCGCGCAGGTAGTCGCGGAAGCCATAGGGCAGGGTGCCGAGATCTTCGCCGATGACGATGGCGCGATGGCGCCAAGACTCGAGCGCGATCAGGCGGAACAGCGTCTCGGAGGGAAAGCTGACATAGGCGCCGTCGAGCGCGCCGGCGCCTTCCGGGATCAGCCAGAGCCGGCTCATCCCCATAACGTGGTCGATCCGGATCCCGCCGACATGACGCAGGCTAGCCCGCAAGGTCTCGATGAAGGGCGCATAGCCGCTGGACGCGAGACCGCGCGGCGAGAAGGTGGTCAGCGCCCAGTTCTGGCCATCGGCCGCGTAATAGTCCGGCGGCGCTCCGATGCTCAGCCCGTGCAGGACCTCGTCCTGACGGCTCCAGGCGTGGCTGCCGGCGCCGTCCATGCCGATGGCGAGATCGGCGATGAGCCCGACGGTCATGCCGGCGTCCTTGCAGGCGCGTTGAGCGGCGCCATAGGAGTGGCTCGTCAGCCATTGCAGGAAGAGCTGATAGCGGACGTCCCGCGCATGCGCCTTGGCGAAGGCCTTCACTTTGGCGCTGTCAGGGTCGCGATAGCCCGGCTGCCAGTCGCGCCAGCTTCGCAAGGTGGGGTCGCGCGCGAGCTCGGCCGCATGCAGGACCTCGAAGATCGCATGGGAACGCAGCAGCGGCGAGGCTTCCGCGGCATGGCGTTCGAAGGCGTCTCGGCTCTCTCCGGCCTGGACCAACTGATCGAAGAGCGCGCGCAGGAAGCGGTGCCGGAGTGGCGTCGCGGCGAACCAGTCGATCCGGTCGAGGCCGGAGAGCCGCTCCATCTCCGCCGCCAATCCCTCGCGCGCGACGACGTCGCGGATCAGGGCGTCGGGCAGAGCCGCGGCGGGATCGGCATGGAGCGGGTTGTAGAAGAGCCGGGTCGAGGGCGAATAGGGGCTGAACTGACCGGGCAGGGCGCCATAGAGGGCATGGACCGGACTGATCGCCAAGGTATCGGCGCCGAGGCGGGCCGCCGCCCGGCCGAGCGCGGCCACGCCGGCGAAATTGCCGATCCCGCCGTCACCGGCGCTGCGCAGGGAATAGATCTGCGCGGCCAGACCCCAGCCCGTCCGGCCTCCCGACAGATCGGCAAAGGTGACGCAGCGCGCCGGGGCGACGGCGAGCGTGATAGCCTCTTCGCCAACATGGAGGGTGTGATAGCCGGGCGCGTCGAAGGCCGGCAGAACGAGGCGATCGCTCGCTCGTTCTGCCTTGAGAATGCGGCGAGTGCCGTTCTCCAGTTCGGCTTCGAATTCGCCGGCGTCATTGCCGGTCGCGGGCATGTCAATCGGCTGCCCCACGCGGGCGGTCAGGAAACGCGCGGAGCCCGATAGGGGAAGCGCCTCGACGGCGGCGAGCGAATTGCGCAGAGCTCCGGTGGTGTCGCTGGGCAGGCCGAGCGCGAGCAGGATCGCGCGCAGACTGTCCGGCGAGACCTGTCGCAAGGCGCCGGTCTGGTCGGTCCATTCGGGCGCGATGCCGGCGCGGGCAGCGAGCTGGCGCAAGATGTCGTCGGTCATTCGCCCGCTCCCGCATGCTCCAGCACCAGAAGCGCGAGCGGCGGAAGGGTCAGCGAAAGCGATTGTGCTTGCCCGTGGGAAGCGAGGGGCGTCGTCGCAGCCTGACCGCCATTGCCGAGCCCGGAACCTCCGTAGATTTCGGCATCGCTATTGAGCCGCTCTGCCCAAAGCCCCGCGGCTGCGACGCCGATGCGATAGTCGTGGCGCGGCACCGGCGTCATGTTCGCGATCACCAGCAGCGGGTGCCTGCCGTCGCTGGCCGAGCGGGTGAAGGCGAAGACGGCGTTGGCCTGATCGTCCGCGATCACCCAGCCGAAACCTTCCGCCTGATGGTCGAGGCGGTGAAGCGCGGGGTGTCCGCGATAGAGGGCGTTGAGATCGCGCACGAGCTGCATTGTGCCGCGTCGGCGAACGTCGTCGTCGGCAGGCCAGGGGAAGGGCGCATCGACATTCCATTCTTCCTCCTGGCCAAACTCGCAGCCCATGAAGAGCAGCTTCTTGCCCGGATGGGTCCACATCAAGGAGAGGCACAGCCGCAGATTGGCGAAGCGCTGCCAGTCGTCGCCCGGCATCCGGGCGATGAGCGAGCCTTTGCCGTGGACGACCTCGTCATGCGAGATCGGCAGCACGAAGTTCTCGGAGAAGGCGTAGATCAATCCGAAGGTGACGTCGTCGCCGTGATAGCCGCGGTGGATTGGATCCCGCGCGAAATAGCGCAGGGTGTCGTGCATCCAGCCCATGTTCCATTTGAAATGGAAGCCGAGTCCGCCGTGATGGACCGGCGCGGTGACGCCAGGCCAAGCCGTCGATTCCTCTGCGATCGTGATGGCGCCGCGCCCGCGTGCGCCGACCAGAGTGTTGAGTTCCTGGAAGAAGGAGATCGCCTCTAGGTTCTCGCGACCGCCGAGATGGTTCGGCACCCATTCTCCAGGCTCGCGGCTGTAGTCTCGATAAAGCATAGAAGCGACCGCATCGACGCGCAGGCCATCGAGATGGAAAGTCTCCAACCACCATAGCGCCGATGCGATCAGGAAGCCGCGGACCTCGCGCCGGCCGACATTGTAGATCAGCGTGTTCCAGTCGCGATGGAAGCCCTGGCGAGGGTCCTCATGCTCGTAGAGAGCCGTGCCGTCGAAGCGGGCGAGGCCATGCTCGTCCGAGGGGAAATGGGCCGGCACCCAGTCCAGGATCACGCCGATGCCGGCGGCATGGCAGCGGTCGACGAAGCGGGCGAAGGCTTCGGGCGGTCCGAGCCTCGCGGTCGGAGCGAAGAGGCCGAGCGGCTGATAGCCCCATGAGCCGCCGAAGGGATGCTCGGTGATCGGCAGGAGCTCGACATGGCTGAAGCCCATGTATTCGAGATAGGGGATCAGCCTGTCGCAGGCCTCTTCCCAACTGCCCATCCTGCCCCATTCCGTCCTGAGCCATGAGCCGACATGAACCTCGTAGATGGCGAGCGGCTCCGCCATCGGATTGGCCCGCTCGCGTCTCTTCAGCCATCTGGCGTCGTCCCATTCAAAATCGGGGGCGGCGGAGACGATCGAGCCGGTGCGCGGCGGTTCCTCGTGCCGACGGCCAAGCGGGTCGGCCTTCCAGGGGAGCTTTTCGCCGTTCGACCCGGTGATCGCGTATTTGTAAACGGCGCCCGGGCCGATGCCGGGAATGAACAGCTCCCAGATCCCCGGTCCGAGCCGGCGGCGCATAGGGTGGCGGCGGACGTCCCAGCCGTTGAAATTGCCGACAACGGCCACCTGGGAGGCATTAGGCGCCCAGACGGCGAAAAGCACGCCGTCGATGCCGTCGAAGCTGCGCGGATTCGCGCCGAGCCGTGTCGCGAGGTCGAAATGCCGCCCCTCGGCGAAGAGATAGATATCGTCCTCGGACAGCGACAGACCGAAGGCATAGGGGTCAGCCGCCTCGACGATGCCATCCGGCCAGGAGATGCGGAGGCGGTAGGGGATATCCGCCGGCGCAGGCGCCTGGAAGACGCCGTCGCCGTTCGTGACCATCGGCACCGCGTTGCGCTCCTCATCCTCTCCGGTGACGAGTTCGGCATAGTTGCAGCCGGGCAGGAAGGCGCGCACGAAGCTGCCGCCGGCGAAGCCATGCCGGCCGAGAACGGCGAAGGGGTCGGGATGGCGCCCTTCCTCCAGTAACACCAGATCATGCTGGGCCAAGGCGGGCAGAGAAGATGCAGACTGGCGCATAAGCGGGCTGTTCCGAAGACTAGAGGTATTCCGCCCGGGCGGTAGAATCGGCCATGATGCAACGCAGCAGAAGGGGTCCCCGTTCCGCTTCGCCGCCATCGCGACCATGCAAGATCATCTGTCGGAACCCACCATTCGGCATGCAGTTCATCCAGCGCGCTTCAGCGCCTTTCGAGGAGATAGATGATGAGCCGGGAACAGATCGTCCGCGATACCGCCTATGCGATCTGGGAAGCCGAAGGTAAGCCCGAGGGCCGCGATGCCGAGCACTGGCGCCTCGCCGAGGAGCGGGTCACGGCCAGCACCGGTAAAACCGGCAAGGCAGCGAAGCCTCTGAAGGGCAGGGTTTCGGCGACCGTGGACGACAAGCCGAAGGCGACGGTTCCGGTCAAGAAGGCGGCGACGGGGAATGCGGGCGCGCGGAAATCCGCCCCGAAGGCCAAGGGCTGAGTGCTGTTCTGCCGAAGATGCTGCGTGCGTCGTGTTCGGCCTGATCACCATGATCAGGCGGCGAGCGCGCGGGCATAGACATCTGCATAGCGGAAGCTGGGCCGGCGCCAGTCGAAGCGCTTGGCCATGGCATGGTCCCGCATCTGCCGGAACGTGCGCTTGGAGCGGAAGGCTTCGAGCGCGCGGGCGACGGCCCCTGTCAAGCCGGCGCCCGTCAGATTGGAGAATAGGAAGCCCGACAATCCGTCTTCGATCGTATCGACCAGGCCGCCCGTCCGATAGGCGATCGGCAGCGCGCCGGAGCGCTGCGCATACATCTGACTGAGCCCGCATGGCTCGAAGCGCGAGGGCATCAGCAGGAAATCGCTGGCGGCGAACAGACGGCGGGCTTCACCGTCGTCGAAGCCGATCCGCGCAGCGACGGCGCGGGGATATCGGCGCGCCAGCTTCTCGACGGCTTCCTCGATGCGCGGCTCGCCGCGTCCCGTCACAACGAGCTGGCCGCCCTGCGCCACGATCGTCTCGGCAGCCTCCAGCGACAGATCTATGCCCTTCTGATGGACCAGACGGGATACGATTGAGAAGAGCGGGCCCCGCGACTCCGGCAGGTCGAATGTCCGGCGGATGTCGGCGGCGTTGCGCCGCTTCCACTGCCGGATGATCTGGTCTCCGGAGCGGCCGCCTTCGATCAGCGCATTCCAGCTGTCGTCGATGCCGTTGACGATGCCGGTCAACCTGCCTTCCCCCATTCGCGTTTTGAGGAGACCATCGAGGCCGCAGCCGTGCTCGGCCGTGGTGATCTCGTTGGCATAGGTCTCGCTCACGGTGGTGACATGCGAGCCATAGAAGATGCCGCTCTTCAGGAACGAGATCTTGCCGTGAAATTCTGAGCCGTTGATGTTGAAAGCCTGATCGGGAATGCCCAGCAGCCGCATGCGCTGCGGATGATACAGGCCCTGATAAGCGAGATTGTGGATCGTCAGGATCGAGGGCGTCTCCAGCCCCTTCCAGCGCATGTAGCCGGGCGCGAGAGCAGACGGCCAGTCGTTGACATGGACGACGTCCGGCTTCCAGTTCGGGTCGGCCTCGCCGGCGGCGATCTCCGCGGCGGCGAGCGAGAGCCGCCCGAAGCGGACATCGTTGTCACCGAAATCGCCTCCGCCGAAGGGCCCATAGGGCGAGCCGTCGCGATCATAGAGCTCGTCGCAAAGCACGGTGTAGACGATCAGGCCGTCGCTCGTGGTGAAACGGCCGAGCGACCATGGCGGCAGGCCGGCGACGCGCGGCATCTGCCGGACGACGTCCATGGCGGGTTTGGCCTTGCGGACCTGGCGAAAGCCGGGCAGCAGGACGCGCACCTCGCAAAACTTGCGGAGTTGGCGGGGCAGCGCCGTCGAGACCTCGCCAAGGCCGCCGGCCTTAATGAAGTCGCCCATCTCGGACGTCACGAACAGCAGTTTTGTGGTCGCGGCGATCGGTGATGGCTGGTCGGCGATGTCGTCCTTGACGGCGGGGGCATAATGCAAAGCGTGGCCTGACGTAGCGGGGGCGCCTGCAATTTCGGCCAGCTCCAAAACATTTGTCATCGTCACGCCCTTGGCATCCCGCGAAGCACAACAGGTCCGCCGATCCCCGAGTTCCTGCCTCGCAGCGAAATATTTCAGGCAAGATCGAGGCCAGCGGTCCGGAACTGCTGTTGCTGCAGCACGTTGCTGCCATCGCGACGGAAGCGAGGCAGCCTCGCAGCGACGATAGTCCTTTCTGCACGCTGGACACGAAGGTGCTGTGACATGGCGGGAGTAAGACATGGCGGGTTTTGAGATCAAGGCCGGCCGGGCTTCCGAACTCGGCGCTGTGTTCGATGGCGAGGGAACCAACTTCGCCCTGTTCTCGGCTCATGCCGAGCGCGTCGAGTTGTGCCTGTTCGACGAGAGCGGAGAGACCGAGACTGCGCGCATCACTTTGCCGGAATACACGGACGAGATCTTCCACGGCTACCTGCCGGGCGTGGGGCCAGGGCAGCGCTACGGCTATCGCGTCCATGGCCGATTCGCCCCGGAGGAGGGGCATCGCTTCAACCCGAACAAGCTTCTCCTGGATCCGTATGCGCGGGAGTTTTCAGGAGCGGTCGACTGGAACGATGCGCATTACGGCTACGAGATTGGTGCCGGGGAAGACCGCGATCTCAGCTTCAGCGAACTCGACAGCGCGTCCTACATGCCGAAATGCGTTGTTGTGGACTGGCAAGCCGATCCGCAGCGTCCCGGCGCGCCCGGTATCGGCTGGGACCGGACCATCTTCTACGAGACGCATGTGCGCGGCTTCACGCAACTGCACCCAGCTGTGCCCGAAGCCCGCCGCGGCACCTTCGACGGCCTCGCCGAGCCGGCCGTGATCGACTACATCAAGAGCCTTGGAGTCAGCACCGTCGAGCTCCTGCCCGTGCATGCCTATCTCGACGACCATCACCTCGTCGCCAAGGGCCTGTCCAACTACTGGGGCTACAACACGATCGGCTTTTTCGCGCCGATGCAGCGCTATCTCGGGCGGGCCGGCCTTTCCTCGTTCCGCGACATGGTCCGCCGCTTCCACGATGCGGGGCTCGAGGTCGTCCTGGACGTCGTCTACAACCACACGGCCGAGGGGAACGAGCTCGGCCCGACGCTGTCGTTCAAGGGGATCGACAACTTCTCCTATTACCGGACAATGCCGGGCGAGCCGCGCTACTATGTCAACGACACCGGTACCGGGAATACGGTCAACACGTCCCATCCGCGCGTGCTCCAGATGGTGATGGACTCGCTGCGCTACTGGGTCGAGGTGATGGAGGTGGACGGCTTCCGCTTCGACCTCGGTACCATCCTCGGGCGTGAGCCGCACGGCTTCGATCCACGCGGCGGCTTCTTCGACGCGATGGGGCAAGACCCCGTCCTGCGCAAGGTCAAGCTTGTGGGCGAGCCCTGGGATATCGGGCCAGGCGGCTATCAGGTTGGCGGCTTCCCGCCGGGCTGGGCCGAGTGGAACGACAAGTACCGCGACACGATCCGTGCCTATTGGAAGGGCGAAGAGGGCATCATCCGCGACCTCGCTGCCCGCATCACCGGTTCGGGCGACGTCTATGACCAGCGCGGCCGCCGGCCCTGGGCCAGCGTGAACTTCATCACCGCTCATGACGGCTTCACCCTGGCGGACCTCGTCTCCTACAACGATAAGCACAACGAGGCGAACGGCGAGGACAACAAGGACGGCCACGGCCATAACCTGTCCTTCAACCACGGCGCCGAGGGACCGACCGAGCACGAAGGCATCCTTGCGGTGCGTCAGCGGCAGAAGCGCAATCTGCTGGCGACGCTGCTTCTGTCCCATGGCACGCCGATGCTGCTTGCCGGCGACGAGCACGGCCATTCCAACCGCGGCAACAACAATGTCTACGCCCAGGACAACGAGACTGCCTGGATGCGCTGGGACGAGATCACGCGGCGCGACGAGGCACTCGCCGGCTTCGTCCGGCGCGTCATCGCCTTGCGCAACGAGCACCCGATCTTTAGGCGGACGTCCTTCCGCGACGGCTGCCTGCTGCGCTGGGTCAACCCGGCTGGAGGCGACCAGCAGGAAGAGCACTGGGACGATCCCGGCGTGCTCGCGATCGGCCTGCTGATGCATATGCCGGATGTCGAGGCCGGCGGCGACGAGGCCCTGATCCTGTTCAACGCCTTTGACGGCGAGGTCGTGTTCAAGATACCGCCGCGGGTGAAGTCCGGTTCGTGGTCGGTCGTGCTGGATACGGAGACCGGCCCGAATTCGGACGAGGGCCGCAAGGGACTGAAGGCGGACCAGGAAATCTCACTTTCGCCGCGGTCCTTGATCGTGCTGATGTGATCAGACTTTCCGCCACAGTGTGACGCTGCGGGCGGGCAGCATGCCCTCCATTCGGCCGTCGGAGGTGAATATCTGCTCCCATCGGCCGGCGGGAAGCGTCATCGCGGCCGCATGCATACTACGGTTGAGCGCGATCAGCAGGCTCTCTGTGGCGCCGTGCAGCAGCAAGCAGAAGGCATCGAGACCGGCCCAGTCCTGATCGGCGATCGCTGTCGCGTCGGCTTTCAGCCAGCGCGCATCCGGCGGCTCTCCCGTGCCGGTCAGAAAGGTATCGGCGGCTAGAAGCGTGTGCCGACGACGCAGTGCTGCGAGCGCGGCGACCAGGGCGGTCAGTTCATCGTCGGCCCGCTCCCAGTCCAGCCAGGAGGTCGGATTGTCCTGCGCGTAGGCATTGTTGTTGCCGTGCTGGGTCCGCCCGAACTCGTCGCCCGCCGTCAACATCGGAATACCGCGTGACAGGAAGAGCGTCGCGAGTAGCGCTCGGACGTCGCGACCGCGCACGGCTTCGATCGATGCGTCGCGCGTCGGGCCTTCGATGCCGCAGTTCCAGCTATGGCTGTCATTGTCGCCGTCGCGGTTCCCCTCGCCATTGGCCTCGTTGTGCTTGCGCTCGTAAGAGACGAGGTCGCGCAGCGTGAAGCCGTCATGGGCGGCGATGAAATTGATGCTGGCTTGCGGGCCGCGATGTTTGTTGGCGAAGAGGTCCGACGAGCCGGCCAACCGCGTCGCCAGCGCGCCGGCCATCCCGGCATCGCCGCGCCAGTAACGGCGAATGTCGTCGCGATAGCGCCCGTTCCATTCGGCGAAAGGAGCGGGGAAATCGCCGAGGCGATAGCCGCCAGGGCCGATATCCCAGGGCTCGGCGATCAGGATGGCGTGCGCGAGTTCCGGATCCTGCAGGATGGCGCCGAAAAGCGGTGCATCGGGCGTAAATCCGGTCTCCGTGCGTCCCATCACCGTGCCGAGATCGAAGCGGAAGCCGGCGATGCCGAGGCGCAGCCAGTGCCGCATTGCGTCCATCGCCAGACGCAGCACCGGAGCGCGATTGAGCGCCAGCGTATGGCCGCAGCCGGTATCGTTGACGAGGCGGGCGGGATCGTCGGCGGCATGGCGGTAATAGACGGCATTGTCGAGGCCGCGCAGGCTGACCGTGCCGCCGAATTCATCGCTTTCGGCTGTGTGGTTCAGCACGATGTCGAGGATCACGCCGATGCCTGCCTCGGCATAGGCGGCGCAGAGTGCTGCAAGATCGACCGGCCCGCCAGGCGCGAGCCGCGGGTCGAGCGCGAAGAAGTTAACGGGATTGTAGCCCCAGGCATTGGCGAGCCCGAGCGGCGGCAAGTGGCGCTCGTCCATCCAGGCTGCGACCGGCATCAGCTCGACATGGCTGACGCCGAGCCTCTGCAGATGCGCGATGACGGATGGTTCACGCAGGGCGACAAGTGTTCCCCGCAAGGGCGGCGGGACGGCCGGGTGGCGCATGCTGAAGGATCGGACGCCGAGCTCGTAGAGGAAGGTCGGCGGCGTCGCTTCGGAAGCCCGGACCTCGCCGGAGACGGGGAGAGGCTGCACGATGCAGCGCGGCACGAGCGCCGCTGTTTCCGCGCCATGGCGGGCGAGCGCCGGATCCCAGCGGAAGGGGCGATCGATCAGCGTCGCATAGGGGTCGACGAGCAGCTTCGTCGGGTCGAACCGATGGCCCCGCTCGGGCTGCCATGGCCCCTCGACGCGCAGGCCGTAGCGCATCCCCGCGCCGGCACCCTCCAGCAAGCCATAATGGATGTCGCCATCACGGCAAGGCAGCGGCAGCAATGCCAGCTCCGTCTCGCCGGCCTCGTCGAAAAGGCAGACGAAGACGCGGGTGCCGTGGCGCGAGAAGACTGCGAAGCAGACTCCGTCGTCCACAAGGGACGCACCGATGCTTAGCGGGCGCGCGCAGGGAATGATCCGCTGCATCGGAGCCAACGCCTCAGCCTTCTCCCGGTGCCGCGGCGGGCAGATTCCAGATACGCTGCGCATATTCGCGGATGGCGCGGTCGGCGCTGAACCAGGCGCAATGGGCCGTATTGTTCACGGACATGTGCCACCACCGCGCCTGATCCGCCCACAGGCTGTCGATCCGGCGCTGGGTGAGGCGGTAGCTCTCGAAATCGTTGAGCACCATGAACCAATCGTTGGCGAGGAGGCCTTCCACGAGCCCGGCATAGCGGTCGCGATCGCGGGGGGAGTAGGCGCCGCCGGCGACCGCATCGAGCACGCCTTCGAGATGAGCCGAGGCATGGATGATGTCGGCGCTCGGGCGGGGATCGCGTCGCGCCGCCTCGACCTCTTCCGCCGTCATGCCGAAGATCGCGATATTGTCGGCCCCGACACGCTCGCCGATTTCGATATTGGCGCCGTCGAGCGTGCCGATGGTGATGGCTCCGTTCAGCGCGAATTTCATATTGCCGGTGCCGGACGCCTCCATGCCGGCCGTCGATATCTGTTCGGACAGATCGGCGGCCGGGATGATCGTCTCGGCGAGGCTGACGTTGTAGTTCGGCAGGAACACCACCTTGAGCCGGTCTCGCGTCGTGATGTCGTTGTTCACCACGGCGGCGACATCATTGATGAGGTTGATGATCGATTTGGCGGTCACGTAGTTCGACGCGGCCTTACCGGCGAATATCTTCACGCGCGGGGCCCAGTCGCGATAGGGCTCGGAGCGGATGGCGTCGTAGAGCGCGATCGTCTCGAGGATGTTGAGCAACTGGCGCTTGTATTCGTGGATGCGCTTGATCTGCACGTCGAAGAGAGCGGATGGATCGACGATGACGCCGCAGTCCTGACGGATGATTGTCGCGAGCCTGAGCTTGTTCTCGCGCCGGATCGCGGCCAGCCGGTCGTGGACCGTCGTGTCGTCGGCGTGTTTGCCGAACTGGCGGATCAGCCCGACATCATTCGTGACCTTCTCCCCGCAAGTTTCCTTGAGGAGGTTCGTCAGACCCGGATTCGCGTTGAGAAGCCAGCGGCGCGGCGTGATGCCGTTGGTGACATTCGTGATCCGGTCCGGGAAGACATGATGCAGTGGTGCGAACACCGTTTCCTTCATCAGGTTGGAATGGAGCGCGGAGACGCCATTGACCTTATGCGAGCCGACAAAGGCGAGATGCGCCATCCGGACCCGTCGCCCGTGATATTCGTCGATCAGAGAAAGCGCGGAGAGGTCGGCATCGGGCGCGTCGCGGCGGACGCCGTCGAGGAAGCGGGCATTGATGCCGAAGATGATCTGCATATGGCGCGGCAGGAGCCGCTCCATCAGGGCGACCGGCCAGGTCTCCAGCGCTTCCGGCAGCAGCGTGTGGTTGGTGTAGGAGATCGTCGCCGTCGTGATCTCCCAGGCTCGCTCCCATTCGACCTCATGCTCATCGATCAGCAACCGCATGAGCTCTGCGACCGCAAGCGAGGGATGGGTGTCGTTGAGTTGGATTGCGGCCTTTTCTGCGAGGTTGTTTAGCGTTCCGAATTGGCGATGGTGGCGTCGGACCAGATCCTGAAGCGAGGCGGAGGTGAAGAAGAACTCCTGCCGCAGGCGCAATTCCTGCCCGACCGGCGTCGAGTCGTTGGGATAGAGCACCTTCGAGATCGCTTCGGCGCGGTTGCGCTCGGCGACAGCCCCGACCAGATCGCCTTGATTGAAGGCATCCAGCGACAGGGGATGCATCGCCCTTGCGCGCCAAAGCCGCAAGGTGTTGGCGTCGCGCCCCTGCCAGCCGACGACAGGCGTATCATAGGCGACGGCGAAGATGGTCTCCTCCGGCGCCCAGAACACCTGCCCGGGCTTCCCGCCCGCAGCCACGGTACCGCCAAAGCCGATCCTGTAGGCGCTCTCGCGTCGTTCGAACTCCCAGGGATTGCGGAAGGACAGCCAGTCCTCGGGAACCTCGATCTGCCGTCCGCCATCAATGCGCTGCTTGAACAGACCGTGATCGTAGCGGATGCCGTAGCCGAGCGCCGGCACGCCGGTCGACGCCATGGCTTCCATGTAGCAGGCGGCGAGGCGGCCCAGGCCGCCATTGCCGAGGGCGGCGTCAGGTTCGAGATTCTCGATCCCGGCCAGGTCGACACCGAGTTCGCGCAGTGCCTGCGCCATGGAATCGGTCAGGCCGAGATTGTTCAGCGCGTCGGCGAGTGAGCGCCCGATCAAAAACTCCAGGGAGAGGTAATAGACGCGCTTCCTGCCGGTGGCGTAGCTCTCCCGGGTCGACTTCTGCCAGACATCGATGACGTGATCGCGAGCCGCGAGGATCGCTGCTGTCAGCCAGTCATGGGGCTGCGCGACCGCCGGGCTTTTACCGAGCGAGTAGGTGAGCTTGCGCACCACCTCCGCCTTGATGCGCTCGACCTGCTCGTCGGGCTCGTAATGAACAGAGGTCTCGCGAGAAAGAGCTGACAAAGGAAAGTCCCAGGCTGGAATCCGCATGGGCACGATCTCGTAATGCGGTGGCCACATCAAGGCTTGGCCTGACACGCCTGGGATGCACGGGGACCAAGGAACAAGCGGAATAGTCCGGCGTTCCCACCTGTCGGGATCCGGAAACCTCTGAAATTGCTCAAACGCTGCCCGTCTTCGGATGGGAACGAATTGGGCCGTTCCGGACGTGACCGGTCCGACCCATGAGTGACATCGGCGAGACGATGGAGGCGGCCCAGCGGCTCGCCCGGCGCGAGGGCACCGGAGTTCAACTCACGCCTGAGGCCGAGCGCGCGGTCTGGAATGGCGGGAAGCCGCCAGCGGGCTGAATATTGCGAAGTCGACGCTTGCCGCGAGGATGACGGAACCATGCCGCCTCGAAGCCGGTTGCGCCGGGGTGCACAGAGGAGGTCCCGTCATGACGATCGAGCCGATTATCGCAGGGGGCAAGCGGAGCGCCCGGCGCGGGCGCCCGGTCGCAATCGAAGATCGTGAGCAATACGCGGCGGCGGCAGCGCGGGCGCGCCAGTTGTCCGATTACCCGGAAGGGACCGCCGAAGCCATGGAGCTTGCCGCTTTGGTCAAAGCCATCCTGGCGTGGGAGCGATCCAATGCCGACGCGTTGCACTAGCCGAGGCTGAGATGGGCGATCTCAGCGCGGACGAAGCGGTTCTCGTCAAACGCCTCGTCGAGATCATTGCGACCGAAGGTCTCGTTCATCCCGAGCGGCTCGATCCTGGCGCATCGCTGGAAGCCGATCTCGGGCTGTCGCTGGACGACCTCACCTTGATCGGGAATGCGGTCGAACGGGAGTTCGATTGCGACATGGTTCCGGATGACGAGATGAAAGCCTGCCGCAGCGTCCGGCAACTCGTCGATCTGATCGTGGGGCGCATCGCGGCTAAGTCGGCATCGGAATTGCCGCAGGAAAGCGGCCTCGGAAAACCTCCGGCGTAGCGCTGTGGCCGGAGTGTTGGCGCGGCTAGCGTATGTTAGTGCGCTCCGCCTGAGAATGCGCGTCAATGGTCAGGCAGTTGTCTCCATGCCGATCCTTGGAAATGACCGCTGGCGGTGCGCATTGACGCTGCCCAGTCGGAGACCTGTCATGCATAGCGGAAAAGGCTCTTTGATCCTGCGCGATGGTCGCAGGCTTCCCATCAGTTTTCAGTTCAGCAACGATTTCGGCGACACACGTGGGGGCTATTTGCTCTGCAACACCGGCGACCTCGACCCGGCAGCCTTGCTTGGTTTGCTGAATCTCGAATGCGAGGACGGTAGCGACCTCGTGGTTGCGGTCATGCATTCCAGCGACCGATATTTGGCTGTGACCGGACGCGTTTTGCCGACCGCTGCGTGAGCAGAGTACTCGAACGAAGTGGAACTCGGCTTCGGCGCGGCGGGTTGACGGCGTAATCGATGCGTTGCGTGAGGTGCCGCCATGGTCGCAATCTGGAGGGAGCCTGGTCCGACGCGAAGTCCGAGTCCCGTCAAGCGCGTGCTCTACACCGAGCGGTGCCGGGACGAAGACGGCATGCTGTACCATGTCGTCGTCTGGCGCGATTGGCCGGGCTCTCCATTGACTTCATATACCCTCGAGGACGGAACTCCGGTTCACTATGAAGATCAGTGCCGTTTCGCCTTGCCGGACGGGAGGATACTGTCGCGGTGCGGGGATTAGGCAAGGGACACGCGCCAAATACAAAACCCCGCCGGGTTGCCGGCGGGGTTTTGTGGGCTTCCAGCCCTTTGCTCGCCGATGCGACGAGCACTACCGTGAATTCCGCCTGCTCAACGTTCCATCGATGAGATCGGTTCCAGTTGCGGAACATATGACCTCAAGCGAGCGGCTCCGAAGCCGGTAACATACGTTAATGCGTTGGAGGAGCTGGAGCATAGCCTAGCTTGCGTATCAAGGCGCAGGAATGATGATGAAAACGGTACTCGAGCGTGCTTTCGAGCTGGCGAGAACAGGTGGCTTCCAGAAAATCCGGGAACTTCGGCGAAGACTTCAGGAAGAGGGATACAACTCTAGCCAGATCGAAGGTCCCGTTCTGATGCAGCAATTGCGGGAGATGAGCAAAGCTGCGAGAGCCGCGCGGAATGCCTTGACGCTTGAACATTGCGAAAAGCGCTAGACGTATCCCGGTCAGGCAAACCTGCGATATGAAGCATTTTATTGCGACCTTCGACATCGAGACGACGCCCGGGGAGCCTCGCGCGCGCTTCGTTGAAGCTGCCTTTGCGCGCGGCTGGTCGAATATGCTCCTGATCGCCGGTCAACCGGCGCAGCTCCCTGCTTCGACCTCGATCGGCGATTTCCGCGATCTGGAAGATGCTCACCGCGCTTTCGATGCGGCGATAGACGACGCGTCCCGGATGATCGCGCCGGCAAAGATCAGTATCGAACGGCGCTATATCGTCGGGCGAATCCCCGCCGGGCGTCTCAAGGCGCCACGGAGAGAGTGGGTTAAGGTGAACATCGCGCGGCTGAAACGCCTGGTCAGGCCGAAGCGATAGAATTATCCGCTCATGGGAGCGAAGGGTCGGCTCAGGAAGCGTGAGCCGGCAAGCCCGAAGCGCCAGGGATAATCGGCCGCCTTCGAGATCCCGATCCGCGGACCACAGATGATGCCGGGCTCGCAAGGACGCTCGATGAGGGTGAACGGAGGTAAGGCGAGGCTCTTGCCGTCATGAATGCCGGACAAGCCGAGCGCCTGCGTCAGCCGGCCCGGGCCGTTGCAAAGCTGGATCATCGCGCCGCGGCGGGTCCGCATGATCTCGATGCCGTGTCGCGGCTCCAGCGACCGGATCAGCACGGCGCCATTCCCGGTCGCCACGACGTTGAAGCACCAGTGAAGGCCATAGGACCGGTAGACGTAAGCGTGCCAGGCAGGGCCAAACATTGCCGCGTTGGTCCTCGTCGGCCCGCGGAAGCTATGCGAGGCGGGGTCGTCGGCGAGATAGGCCTCGGTTTCGACGATCGTCCCACCCACGCCTTCGACGAGAAGCTCCATACCGATGAGGCGAGGGGCGAGTTCGAGCGCATTCAGCGTCGACAGCCCCGTGGAAATTCCAAGCATCCTGTCTCTCTGCGCCGAGGGCGAAGCCTGCAACGGCGATCGTCGTTGGTGCGTCAGACTGTTGCCTGCAGCAAGCGCGAAATCGCTCCCACGACTTGCCGAAGTTGCAGCGGTTTCACCAGCCTCTCGACGCCTGTGAAGTCGGGAGGAATGATATCGGCGTCGTAGCCGGTGACAAAAACGAAGGGAATGCCGTTTTCCTGCAGATGCTCGGCGAGCTTGAACGACGCACCATGACCGAGATTGATATCAAGGACCACGGCATCCGGCGTTTGCATGGCCAATTCCGCCTGAGCCGCCATTTCGTTTCCGCAAGGACCGATAACCGTCGCGCCGGCCCCCTGAAGTGCGCGCGCGGTATCGGTGGCGATGTAGTACTCGTCCTCCACGATCAGAATACGGTAGCCGTGGAGATCTGGTGCCCCCGTCATGTCGAGTGCTCCTCCAAATACGGTCAATCTCTGCGGTGCTCCCGTCTCGAAGACGCTCGCACCGTCAGCCAGCGGAAACTCCAGATGGCACTGCACTTTGCCTGCTTCGATGACAACGCTCCCCTGCCCGCCTAGTTCGTAGGGTACGCGAGCTTCGATCAGCTCGCGGCCAAATCCTCGTCGTCGCGGCACTGTTGCCGCGGCGACTGGCGCTGCGGCTGATCCGCTTTCCGTCCATACGAAGCGGAGCCAGGGGATGCCGCGTTTGACGAAGGTGGCCCATTCCACCTTGACCCTCCCGTCGGCTACGGACAGGGCGCCGTACTTCATGGCGTTGGTGCCCAGCTCATGAACCGCCAGCGTCAGGATCTCCGCCGCTTTGGGAGAGAGGGAAATGTCCGGCCCTTCGATCCGATACTGCCCCTCGTGCTGTGCCTGCACGCTGACCTCGTCATGAACGACATCTCTGATATTCACGCTGAGATTGGCGCCGCGTGTGAGGAGGGCCTGGACCCGCGCCAGAGCCAGGAGCCGGCCAGAGAGGATGTCGGTGTAATCCTGCACGCTTGAGGCTCGTTCGCCGGTTCGCACAGTGACCGAACGCACGATGGCCAGGACATTGCGCACGCGGTGCTGGAGCTCGGCGAGCAGAGTGGCCTGGTGTCCGGCCGCAAGTTTCGCTTCGGTAATGTCCTGCGCAATCGAGCCGATGCGCTGGATGTCGCCGTCGCCACCGTAAAGCGGAAATCCGGTGCTTCGGATCCAGCGAAACGCCAGGTCGCCCGCCCGCTGAATACGGTATTCCTGGACGACGACCTCGCCAGCGCTGACGCGCTCGACATTCCTCGAAGCTTCATCACGTTCTTCAGGGATAATCAGGGCGTTGAGCAGCCTGGCGTCGGCGAGCACACCCTGCGGGGTGACGCCATAGATCGTCTGCACTGCCGGGCTGACATATTCAAAGTCCCAGCTATGGGCATTTCTGACCCAGATGGCATCCGAAGAGGAGGCGCCTAGCTGCTGGAAGCGCTCCTCGCTTTCGCGAAGCGACGCTTCGGCAGCCCTGCGATGCCTCGCTTCGAGGTCGCGACCGATGATGATGCCGGCCGTGTTGGTGACGAGGTTTGCAACCTCGATATCCAAGGAGCCCGCTTTTGCCGGCTGCGGCCAGTAAAGAGCGAACGTGCCGACAAATTCCCCTTTGCGGGAATGGATCGGAAAGCTCCAGCAGCCGCGATACTGGAAGCGACGGGCCATCTCGTGCCATGGCTTCCAGCGCACTTCCTCCTCGACATCGGTCGTCAGAACCGCTTCGCCTGTGGCGGTTGCAAGGCCGCAGGCGAGCGAATCCTGCCCGATCAGGAAGCCATCCACGGCCGCGGCATAGTCCTCCGACATGCCGACGACGTGCCGGAGCGACGTTCTCTCGTCATTGGCAAGATAAAACGCGAAGCGGGTGCCGCAACCGTACTGAGCTGTTACCGCACCTCCCAAAACGCCTAATGATGCCGTGAGAGGCTCTCCGTTCAAGGCGCATTCGAGAGCCTCTCGCTGGCTCCCCAGCAGCGCCTCGTTGCGCTTGCGATCCGTGACGTCCACGAAGACGTTGATTGCGCCCGTTATGTTGCCGGCATCGTCAAAGATCGGGTCAATATTCACGTTGGCGATCAGACGCGTGCCGTCCGGCTGCTCGATCACCACCTCCAGATCACGCCCCGCTCGGCCATCCCGCAGCGCATCCGCCATGGGGCAGTCCTCATGCCTCAACAGGTGGCCGTCCGGCGTCCACATGCGAAACGAACCGCAATATCGTTCCTGATCGTCCCCAAGCGGCGGCTCGCGTCCCCAGATCTCGACGGCTTTCCGGTTGAAAAAGGTGAGGCGGCCGGCAGCATCGCAAATATAGACCGCCGCAGGCATGAGCGCGACCAAGCTTGCCGTGAAGCTGTCGGGGAAACCTTGGCGATGTGCGATCGGCTTATCCATGCGGACGATGTCTCCGCTGCGGATGAGCCATCCTACCTGAACCCGGCGGGTTTCGCATCAGCAGTCGCTCATCGGTCCCTGCACGCCAGCATGGCCAGCAGGGAGTGGAACCGTCGTCGATCGCGATCGTATCGCTAGCCCGCATCGCCACGCAGCTTCAGGAGCTCGTTGAGATGATCCTGCTTGGCGTTGATCTGCTCCTGCAGGTTTTCTTCCTGCGCCGCTCCGGAGGCGGCCGCCGCGAGTTGGGTCAAATCCGAAACCTGCCGGCGCAGGAGAGCGATCTGGTCGTTGAGTGCCTCGCTATTGCCATTGGCCATGCTGGTGGTCTCCACTCAAATGAATCGTCATCGCCCCCTCAGGGCTCCAGAGACAGGACGCCCGAGCGGCCTCGCTGTTCCACCACCTGCAGATTGTTCAAGGGCACCGGTTGCTTGCCCCATCGAAGCCGTCGGGCTGAATTCAGGCTGGCGCGAGAGCCTGCGAGAGCCTATACCGACTGATCGTTCTTTATTTGTTCCGGAACTTCATGACACGCCGATCAGGCAGCGCTGATCTTCCCCTGCATTACGGCCGCGTTCCGCCCTGGCTGGGCGAGCGCATGGCCAGGCTGGGCAGTGTGATCTGCGAGGCGATCATCCAGCACTACGGTCGCGACGAGTTACTCCGGCGGCTCGCGCATCCCTTCTGGTTCCAGTCCTTCGGCGCGATCATGGGAATGGACTGGCACTCCTCGGGCATCACGACCAGCGTGATCGGGGCTTTGAAGCGCGGCCTGACGCCGCTCGCCGGCGAGCTCGGGCTTCATGTCTGCGGCGGACGCGGCAACCAGTCCCGCCGCACCCCGGCGGAGCTGGAGCAGATCGGTGGGAAGGTCGGGTTCGACGGAGCGGCGCTGGCTCAGGCGAGCCGGCTCGTCGCGAAGGTCGACAGCGCCGCGGTGCAGGACGGCTTCGACCTCTACCTGCACGGCTTCTTCGTGACGGATGACGGGCACTGGACGGTCGTGCAGCAGGGCATGAATGGCGATGGCGGGATGGCGCGGCGCTATCACTGGCATTCCGAGGGGCTCGGCAGCTTCGTCGAGGCGCCTCATGCGGCGATCGAAGGCCGCAGCACCGGCAATATCGTCAACCTGACGGATGCACGCGCGGATCGTGCCCGCACGGCGCAGGTCGCGATGCTTCGCGACGAAGGGCCTGATGCGATCGTCAGAGAGCTGGCTGCGCTCCAACCGAAGCGCGCTTGCGCCGATCAAGTGGCTCCGCAACTGACCCTGCCGCATCTCGTGATGCCTTCGCATCATGATGTGAGGCCCAAAGACGTCATGGCGCGCCGCCTTCATGGTGCGCTCGCCGCCGCGGCCGACCGGGGCCCGAGCGATTTTTCCGAGCTTCTGCTCGTGCCCGGCATTGGTGCGCGTACCGTACGCTCTCTCGCGATGGTCGCGGAAGTGCTGCATGGTGCGCCATGCCGTTTCAGTGATCCCGCGCGCTTTTCGCTCGCGCATGGCGGCAAGGATCGCCAGCCCTTCGCCGTACCGACCAAGGTCTATGATCAGACGATCGGTGTCCTTCGTTCGGCCGTCGACCGGGCGAAGCTCGGTCAGGAGGATCGCCTTGCCGCGATCGCGCGGCTGGACGGCGAGAGTCGCCGGCTGGAACAGAGTGCGACAGGTCCGACGCTCGTCGAGTATGTCGCCGAGGAGCGCCGACGCTCGCCGGAGTACGGCGGCCGAAGCGTCTTCGGATGGGAGAGGCCGGATGGAGGCTGCGAAAAAGACCACGAGGCGAAATTCCGACGTCGGTAGGATACCCCTCGTCTACTGCAGCGCTATGGCCGCGAGTCGAATCCAGGCGGGGGCATGGTCGCTGGCCTTGTCCCAGCCACGCACGTGGCGATCGACACCCGCCGCTTCCAGACGCGCGGCCAGATCCGGGCTCAGAAGCAGATGGTCGAGGCGTAGGCCGGCATCGCGTCCCCATGCGTTTCTGAAATAATCCCAGAATGTGTAGATGCGGTCTTCGGGGTGAAGCTTGCGCAATGCGTCCGTCCAGCCTTGCGCGAGAAGCGCCTCGAAGGCGCGCCGGACCTCGGGACGAAATAGAGCATCGCCCAGCCAGCGCTCGGGCTTGTAGACGTCTCGCTCGGTCGGAATGACATTGAAGTCACCAATGAGCGCGACCGGAACGCGATGCGCCAGTAGCTCTGCGGCGTGGTCTGCGAGGCGTGCGAGCCAGTCCAGCTTGTACGCGAGTTTCGGGCCTGGCGCCGGATTTCCGTTCGGAAGGTAGAGACAACCGATCAGCACGCCTTGCACGGCGGCTTCGATATAACGGCTCTGTTGGTCGCCCGCATGGCCGGGCAGGCTGCGGCGGGTCTCGATGGGATCGCTGCCGCGTGCCAGGAGGGCGACGCCGTTCCAACTCTTCTGGCCCGCCCAGATGCAGCCGTAGCCGGCGTCTCGGATCGCTGATTCCGGAAACCTGTCCTGCGTAGCCTTCAGCTCCTGCAGGCAGACGATGTCCGGCTGGGTCTCGCTCAACCACCGGAGGAGGACGGGAAGGCGACCATTGATGCCATTGATGTTGAAGGTCGCTATTCTCATGGGCTCCGATCTCTAGCTCCCTTGCCCGGGGTAGAACGCCCTTGCTTGCGCGTCTCCAGAGCGCGTTCGAGAGAGCGGGCGGCCCTTCTGGCATCGCGCAGTTCGGAAAGAGTCGGCTGCCACCAACCTTGTGCGAAATCATCGGCGGCGGGCTGGTGACGAGCTGGCCAAGCCTTGATCAGCTCATCATGCGTGGGGCGGCGCCATAGTGCCCAGATCAGGTCGTCGCGCCGGAGCTCGCTCCAAGGATAGTGCTGTCGGGCGATCTCGGCTGGCACGATCTCACCGGTGACGTCCATAACCACGAGCGGTCCCTCATGGGACATCAGGACCCTGTCCAACGGAGGCAAAGCGGTGGCGGGAACGGGATAACGCTGCCGCCGCCGCTCGTTCGTCCTGGCTTTGGCGCCTTCATATTCGGGAGCGGATTTCGCAGCGGCGCTTCGCATCTTCCGCGCCTCTGGCTCGTTGCGCTGAGCTGCCGCTTCGATAATAGCCCATCGCTCACGCAGCGCGTCGACGGATCGGAAGGGGATGTGCCAGGCCTTGTCCTCACCATGCCACCAAGCCCAGGGCACGGCCCGCAATTCCGCGACCACGGTGCGCGAATAGGGCGTCCTAACGATGATTTCGCTATCGGTACTGAGATAGGGGCTGACGATGGGCTCGAAAGAGAAGGAATTCCGCCCGCGCTCATCGGCATTGGTGAACGTTCCCGGGAGTTCACGGTCAAGCCAACGCGTGACGCGTCGAGCGGCCGTCGTGCCCGGCAGTCGCCAGGCCCGATGCCGGTCGCTCCAGCGAGCGCGCGGAAATGCCATGCGGAAGCGCTCGACGAATGCGGCATCAAAGGGAAACGATACGATTGCACCCCGACCATCGTCCCCCTCCATGATCCGAACGTCACTGAGTTCGCCGCCCATCCGTTAATCCAGATCATGAGATCGCTGCCAGCAGCCAGCGCGCCGAACCAGTTCGATCGCTGCAAGGCTCCTCGATCTTATCTCTCGTGGAACTCGCGAATGGCCGGGCGGTTCAGGGCTTTGCCGGGGCGAAGGCAATGCGGGACCGAGGTGCGTCATGTCGAGCTACGATCATATCATTCACAAGGGCAACAAGGCTTCCTTGTTCACGCGCATGGCCCAGTCGGTCGCATCCTGGACCGGCAAGCCGATCACCTTCTTCGGTGCCGTGACTCTGATCGTGGTCTGGGCTGCATCAGGACCGATCTTCGGCTTCAACGACACCTGGCAGCTCGTCATCAACACCTCCACGACGATCATCACCTTCCTGATGGTCTTCATCATCCAGAACAGCCAGAATCGCGACACGGCTGCGATGCAGATCAAGCTCGACGAGCTTATTCTGCGATTGGAAGGTGCCCGCGAAGAATTGCTCGACCTCGAGGAGCTAGACGAGAAGGACCTCGCCCTCATCCGCGAGGATTTCTGTAAGAGGGCCTCATCCGCTCGCGACAGCACCAACGGAAAGTCCACCGACTAAGCACGCCATAGCCGTACCGGAACTCCCGTGGGCATTGCTCGTTGCGCCCAGGCGGAGAGAACCAATGGCGGCGCATGCGGGATCACGAACGGTCATCTATGCGGCGCTGGTTGGAAATCTCCTGATCGCAGCGACGAAGTTCATCGCTGCAGCCTGGACGGGTAGCTCGGCCATGCTGTCGGAAGGAATCCATTCCCTCGTCGACACCGGCAATGGCGCACTTCTGCTTTACGGGCTGCACCGGGCGGCCCGACCGCCCGATCTCACGCATCCGTTCGGGCACGGCCGCGAACTCTATTTCTGGAGCTTCATCGTTGCGCTGCTGGTCTTCGCTGTCGGCGCAGGCGTCTCGCTCTATGAAGGCATCGCCCATGCCATCTCGCCACATCCTGCGACGAGCCTAACCGCGAACTATGTGGTGCTCGGCCTCTCGGCTCTGTTCGAGGGCTATTCCTGGCGGGTCGCGTTGAAAGAGTTCAAGGCCGCCAAGGGTACCCTGGGCTATTTCGCGGCCGTGCGGCAAAGCAAGGATCCCAGCGTCTTCACGGTGCTGTTCGAGGATACGGCAGCTCTATTGGGCCTGCTCATCGCCTTCATCGGCATCACCGCAGCAGCCTATTTCGAGCGCCCCGAGCTCGACGGCGTCGCCTCGATCCTGATCGGCATCATCCTCGCCGCCACGGCGATACTCCTCGCGCGGGAGAGCAAGGCCCTGCTCATCGGAGAAGCTGCGCTGCCGCAGGTGCAGGAGGAGATCAGAGCGGCGGTCGATGGTGATCCCGATGTCGAGCGGGTCAACGGCATGATCACGGTTCATCTCGGCCCGGATCAAATCGTCGTGGCTCTGAGCCTTGAATTCAAGGACGATCGCTCCACCGCCGATATCGAGGATTGCGTCGAACGCATCGAAACAAAGCTCCGAAAACGCCGCTCGGACATCGTCTCGGTCTTCTTGAAGCCGCAGACCTCCGCGACATGGCGCGAGCGGCGAGCCGGGCTCGTGGAGTGAAGGTCGCGAGGTCGCGCTCAATAACCAGGATAGGCATGCCGCTTGAGCAACCCGGCAAGATGGGCCGCATTGCGGGCGAGCATGCGGTTGGTCTTCGCTGTCGTTTCGGGAACCTGATCGAGGTCGATGAAATTCACGCTGCCCATCGCTTCGCCGACCCAGTAGGTCGGGCCTCCCGCGGCGATCGTGAACCCGACATCGAACAATGCTTGGCCGATTTCGGCGGAGACGTGATGGGCTCCGTCCTCGTTCCCGACGACGGCGATGGCTGCGACCTTGCCATAGGCAGGCGTTCGGTTCTGATCATCCGACTCGTCGAGAAAGGCATCCATGCGTTCCAGTACGCGTTTGGCCACGCTCGACGGCTGCCCCAGCCAGATAGGGGTGCCGATCAGCAGGATATCGCAAGCGTCGATCTTGCGTCTGAGCGCGGGCCAGTCGTCGCCATCGCCTTCATCCGAAGAGACGCCTGGCTTGAGGTCGAGTGCAGCGACACGAACGATCTCGCGCTCGCAGTCGTCCGGAAACTCTCCCAAAGCCAGTTCGAGGATGCGCTGGGTCGAGGACGCGCCATCGGGCTTCAAGGTGCAATTGAGAGCCAGAACCGTGAGCGACATCTGCAGATCCAATCTTTGTTTGAGGCTGGTGATTACAACGGCTCGCAGCCATGTTTCAGCGGCCTTTCCGCGATGGCAGGAGCGTTGCGAGGAGGGAGCGAGCGGTGCTCGTCACCACATTGCCGGCCTCGGGGTCCCCGCTAGCCAGTGCGCCGGCGAAGCCTCGTGCCTGAGCGAAGGTGATATGGGGCGGCAGCGGCGGGACGTTCGGGTCGGTCACGATGTCCAGAACGAAGGGCCGATCGGCCGAGAGCGCCTCGTCCCAGGCCGGACCGACCTGCTCGGGATCGTCAACGCGGCGACCGCCCAGTCCCATGAGCTTCGCGATATCGGCGTAAGGGATGTCCGGGAGATCCTGGCTGGTGGGCCATTTCGGATCGCCGGCCTGAATGCGCTCTTCCCAGGTCACATAGGCCAATTCGCGGTTGTTCAGCACCATGACGATCAATCGGGGATCGGACCATCGCTTCCAGTATTTGGCGATGGTCACCAGTTCGGACATGCCGTTCATCTGCATGGCGCCGTCGCCCGCCAGCGCGATGGCAGGCCGGTCAGGGTGCGCGAACTTCGCGGCGATGGCATAGGGAACGGCGCAGCCCATCGTGGCGAGAGTGCCGGAAACCGACCCCATCATCCCGCGCCGGAATCGGAGATGCCGAGCATACCAGACGGTCGTCGTCCCACTGTCAGCGGTGACGATGCAGTGGTCCGGCAGGCGATCCGATAATTCCGATGCAACACGCTGCGGATTGATCGGCGAGGCTTCGACGAGCGCGCTGTCCCTGGCTTCCTGCCAGGCTTCGCTGACATTCGCCTCGATCGTCGTTCCATTCGCCGTCCGCCTTGGGCTTCAGCAGAGGGAGGAGAGTCTTCAGCGTCGCCGCCGCGTCGCCGATGAGATTGACCTCCATCGGATACCGGAGGCCCAGCATGCCTGCGTCGATGTCGATCTGGACACCGCGGGCCTGTCCCGGCTTCGGCAGGAACTCGGTGTATGGAAAGCCCGAACCGACCATCAGCAGCGTGTCGCAGTCCTGCATCAAGTCCCAACTGGCCTTTGTGCCGAGCAGCCCGATCGACCCCGTGCAGAACGAGACATCGTCCGGGACTGCAGCTTTCCCCAGCAGCGCCTTAGCAACTCCCGCTTTCAGCTTCTCGGCAGTGGCGATCACGGCATCGGTCGCGCCCAGTGCCCCAGCACCGACCAGGATTGCGACCTTTTCGCCTGCATTGAGCACATCGGCCGCACGCTGCAGCGCCGGCTCGGCAGGAACCACCGGCGAGATGTCGATGCCGACACCTGAATGCGTCATGCCGTGCTCCCGAGCCGGCTCTTCCATGGTTTCGAGCTGCAGGTCGTTTGGCAGAATGACGCAGGTCACGCGCCGCTCTGCCTGCGCGATCCGGAACGCGCGATCAATCAGATGCGGTATCTGCGCCGGCACGGATGCGGTCTCGACATAGGCGCCAGCAACATCCTTGAAGAGCGATTGCAAATCGAGGTCCTGCTGATAATGCGAGCCGATCGCCGAGCGAGCCTGTTGTCCAACCAGGGCGAGAACCGGCCGGTGATCGAGCCGCGCATCATAAAGACCGTTGAGAAGGTGTACCGCGCCGGGGCCCGAGGTCGCGATGCAGACCGCGACCTTTCCCGTGACGCGCGTCTCGCCCGACGCCATCAGGCTCGCCATTTCCTCATGCCGAGCCTGGATGAACTCGATATCCTTTTCGCGCCTCTGCAGGGCGGAGATCAATCCACCGATACCATCGCCCGGATAACCGTAGACGCGTCTGACACCCCATTGGTGGAGTCGGGTCCAAACGAAATCGGAGACGGTGTCGGGCATCAGGCGCTCCAGAGCATTGGACAGCGCACGCGAGACATCGATCTCGTTGGGAGGTAGCGCCGTATGGATCCCCCAGCGGCACGGTTCCAAGCAAAACAGAGAGCATTGCCCGAAGTTCCTTTTGGATGTCTGTTCCGTCGGGCGGCGGCGAGCGCCCGGAGATGTCGTATCGGCCCAAAGTCCGCATCAGCCCATCGTCGCCAAGGGCCGGATCGCAGGGAGGGGAGCTCAGAAGAGCGATGCCTGCTGGCGGCATGAACGACTGAGGATCGAAGGCGCCGCCGCGCCGAGGGAAGCCATGCCCTTTGCAATCGACCCGATCGATCCGGCCCGTGCCGAGGCGGCTCGTGAAAAGGCTCAGGCAGAATTCAAGCCGTCGCTTATGTCGATTTCCGAGGCTTCACTCTGCAGGGGCGCTAGAGGCCAGCAGGATCAATCGCTCGGCTTGTTGTCATTTGCGATATGAGCCTCCGCCCATAGCAAGCAGGCATAAAGGTCAAGAGCTTCCTCCAGCTCGGCAAGCTCGTGCTCCTTGTCGCTGCCCATACAGCCGATGAGGTCCTGTGCGCGCCGCAGAGCCGCTTGGAGGTCCTGCTCGTTACGGATTGTCAGGTGGGACATGGCTCTTGAACCGGACAGTCCGGGGTTCGTTCCGGGGATCGCGATGAATGACGACAGCGATCGCAGGAACGAAACCGCCTACGGACCGTTCGCGACTCCATTGAATGGAGGGAACGGTCTCCGCGGCCGCCCGAGAACCGCTACGAGGTCCGCATGGCTGCCGTCGACGAGATGAAGAGGGTCGCGAGCGCCGATGACGCCGAAGGCGCCTCCCTGGCTCCTCGCCGGATCGGCCCCGTGCGCGGGTTGCTGAAGTTGCTCGTGCAGGCGGATGCATCCCGCTCCAAGCTCAATCGTCTTGCAGCCGTTCTCATCCTGGTTGCAGGAATCTTGGCATTCGCATTCCTCGGATACGTCTTGCCAAAGCTTCTGTTGTAAGCTGCTCGGATTTCCGTGCGACCTGCAATTCCGCGACGCCGGGCATTAACATTTGATATTGAGAGTCCCTGATGCCCGGCTAGGTTGCATGTTGTGCCTAGCCGAGTTCGATATGCCTTTCTCGTCCTTCAGCGACCCCGCCGACATCGCCCGCGCTCAGGGCGCCTTCGAAATAGCCTGGAGTCGTATCAAGCGGCTGGTCATCGAGGAGGATCGCGAACGCGAGCACGCCCGTCTTGTGTTCATCATCGCATCGCTTGCTCATGCTTCCTACGATGAGGAGGAGTTGGCCGAGCGAGCATGGGAGCGCTACTGGCAGCGGTGATGCGCGGCGGCGAACTATTTTTGATCTGCCGGAACTCAAGATGCACGAGCCTGTTTAAGAGCTGCTACGTCGTTGCACCCATCGACGATAGCGGTGGACCCTCTGCCAAGATGACCACCAGAAGCGAGCCGGCGCATCATTCCCCCAGCCTGCCGGCTCGCTTCTTTCGCCTTCGACCGGAGAGCGAGCCGCGGATGTACCGGCTGCTCCCGGTCGAGGCCTTGAACACGTATGGGTACCTCGGACGACCCGGTGATAGAGGCCGCGGCTGAACCGGCATCTCCCTTTTCAATTCACGATCGACACAAAGGGGCCTTTTTGAAGCTCGCATACGGGCGTTTGGCAGCTCTCTCGCTCGGTGGTGGAATCTGGATGACGGCATCGTCGGAGCCGACAATGGAGCGACAATGACCACTTCTCGCCGGATCGCTAACATTGCTGCACCGGGCGTGAAAAAGATGACGACGGCGAGGAACCAGATGCCCCTATGCACGTATCGTTGTTCTGATAGTTCCGCGGTCAGGCTGGGGGCCGAAACTTGCCGCTCAACGAGGCACTAAAGCAGCTACGCTCGCGCGAGGAAGAACTCGCTCGCGTCCAGCGCATTGGACAGATCGGCGGCCTTGAAGTCGACCTGCGGGAAGGGGCATTTCGGAACAGCCGATCGCCTGAGTATCTTGCTGTTCATGGGCTACCGCCGGAAGCCGCAAACGAAACTCATGAGGCTTGGGTTGCGCGCATCCATCCGGAAGACCGGGATCGCGTCGTCAGTCAGTTTCATCGAAGCGTCTTTGGCGCCGACACGGAGTACGAGGCGGAATACCGGATCATCCGACCTTCCGACGGCGAAATTCGTTGGATCCTTGCCAAGGCTGAAATCCAGCGCGATGAACTGGGCAAGCCGATCAAGCTGGTCGGTGCGCATATCGACATCACAGCGCGGCGTATTGCCGAAGAACAGCGAGAGCTGATCGCCCGCGAATTGCAGCACCGCATCGGAAACATCTTCGCGGTGATCGGCAGCCTGATCTCGATGGCGGCGCGCGCGGAGCCTGCATCCGCAAAATTTGCGGAGGAGACCGTTGGACGAATTCGAGCCTTGAACCGAGCCCACGGCATCGTTCTGGATCAGAGCGGCAAAAGGCCAGCGGACAATCTGCTGGACCTCATCGGCAGGCTGGTGGCGCCATATAACTCCGGTTTAAACCCACGCATGACGGTCGCTGGAGATCACATCGAGGTCGGCCGTTCCGCCTCAACGGCAATCGCTCTGGTTCTTCACGAGCTGGCGACGAATGCAGTCAAGCACGGTGCCCTGTCGAGTCCAGCAGGGTCGGTCGAAATCGATGCACGCATATCGGGCAAGACCGTCATTCTGCGCTGGGCGGAAACTGGTGGGCCGCTGGTGGTCGGCGAGCCGCTGAAGCGAGGTTTTGGCAGCGAACTTGTCGATCGAGCACTGAGGTCTCAGCTGGGCGCGCAAACCCATTTCGCCTGGCTACCGCCAGGCTTGGTTGTCGTGATCGAGATGGACGCGAACAAGATCCAGTTTTAGCCGGGGAACCTGGCCGGGACTATGGAGCAGAGCCGCGAGGTAGCCCTTCTTCGAGCCCCTTCTTCCGCGGCTGGGTTTCTTTCCCGTATTCGCGGTTCTGCTCGGAATTGGCCCCGCCCTGAGCTTCAGGCCGATTTGCGCCGGGAGGCTCCGGGATGCGCTCCCGTTGTGATTCAGCGGAATCCGGCTTGGCGCCGAAGCCCTCTCTTGTCGGTGGATGGATCGACTGAGCTGCCGCCCCGCCAATCAGGGCGATAGATGTGGCCAGGATAATCAGGCGAGTTCGCATCGCACCCTCCGGTTTTCCCGAGAAACGTCCTTCGTGGCCTGGGTGTTCCTCGATACGCAATACGAACTGCAATTGGTTTTATGTCGGCCGTTATCCGTCCGTTGAACGAATAATTTCGTCGTCGTCGAACAGAGATCGAGTTCATATGGTTAAATGCTACGGCGATCCGTATCGGCACGTCCACCTCGCGTCCTATGACGGCAAGCACATCGGCTTCACCGGCGTCTAGTGCGCCTAGTGATCGGCGATATCCTACCATCTCCAGATCGTCGCGCCGGTGGCGGCCTGTAGCCGGACGGCGCGCGCTGAATTTCCTCGCCCCGGCTTCGTCTTGTTCGTGCGTGCTCTCGCGCCTGTTGTCTGAGCGGCTTGCCTTCCCATAGCGACCTCGCTCCACTCGCCGAAGCCGACGCCTTCCCAGCCATGCGGGTGCCGTTGTGGCGGGCAAACTAGGCCCTCTACGCCACCGCCCCTCGATGGCGCCGAGGCCTTTCGGGTACATCTCACCCTCACCGCTATCCCCAGCGCGTCGCCATCGCCAACAGCCGCCTCGTCGACATGGGAGGACGGGGATCACGATCGCTGGAAGGATTATCAGGCTCGCTCACCCGGAAAGATCTGGCACAAGATCATGACGCTGACGGCGCACTAGCCCCCTCCGCCGCTTCGTCCTCCACGTCCTGCCCGCTGACTTCCATCGCATCCAGCACAGAAGAACCCCGCCGGGATCTCCGACGCGGTTCACATGATGAGCTTGAGCTGTGAATCCGGCGTCGTTATTCGATGACCTGAATGATCTTGCGCGTCTTCGGCTCGACGATGACAGTCCGATCGTTCACCACGGTATAGCGATAGCCGTGCGAACCGAACTCGGTCGGGACTTCGCGATACGTCACCCCGCTCTCAGGGAGCACCGCACCGACGCGCACGTCCTCGCGATAGGTGTACGACGGCACTTCGTGGGCTTGGACATAGGTCTTGAAACGAGGTGTGGCGTCGCCGGCGATGCCCCCGACGACGGCGCCTCCAACGCCGCCCACTACGGCTCCGACCGGACCACCCACAATCGCTCCGCCAACCGCGCCAGTCGCGGCGCCCGCCGCAGCGCCCCCACGTGCGCCTTCAGGATTCTGGGCGAATGCCATCGTCGAGGTTAGCACGACAGCAGCAGCAAGTACGGTCTTCTTCATAGGTCAATCTCCCGATTAACCCCCAGTCTCCCATCACAACAGAAGACAGCATGATGCGGTTCCCTGCGGGCCAGCGGTCACCATGCGATTGGATTGGAATACATTGGCGTAGGCGACCTCCTTATGGAGACGGCTCGTTATTTGGTGTTCTGAGCGGCGGCAGAAGCGGAGCGGTCGTCTGGAACTGTTCCGCCGCCTTGGCTGGAACATCTTCCTGCTCACCCTGGCGCCACAGCGTTGCGACGATGTAGGCGAGCCGCTCCCTCTCACCCGGGGCTTTGAGCGGATCGTGGCCGTGTCTTGCCTCGACGATCGCCCAGGCTCGTTCAAGCGCGCGCTCAAGACGAACCAGATCCTCAGGTGATGCGAAACTGAACGGCATGGATTTTTGTAGGTCCGCGCCAGTCAAGTTTCGTTATCATATGTTAGTGGCGCCGCAGCTAGCGCGCGTGATTGGAGAGAACCCGTCGCTCCCCGGTTTCGAAGGATATGATGGGCCGGAGATCGACCCTGCCATGGCCCTCCATAGGGCGAGGGCCACAACCATTGTGTTCCGCCCCCGTTCCTGGGATTTGGATGATGTACGCGAGCGTACAAAACCATCAGTGAACATATCTAGCGCGCCGGCTCGGATGAGCGCTGGGTTCTCGTTGCAAATCAATGCATTAGGAGCGTGGCCATGCTGACCTGCTGCGCCAGGCCGGAACAGAATTGCTCGCGATGATGTTCGATTGAGCATCCCGCGGCGCCAGCCGCTCTCCATTCAGGGACATCATGATGAGAAAGCTCGTGCTCACGTCGCTTCTGGCGGCGATGACCTCGTTCGGCGCGTTCGCGCAGACCTCCACGACCTCGCCGAAGCCGGCGCCCGGTGCGGAAGCGGACAAGAATGCACCGCTGCCTGGCGCGAACAGCTTCACCGAAGGCCAGGCGAAAAGCCGCCTCGAAGCCAACGGCTATTCGCAGGTCACCGGCCTGAAGAAGGATGACAACGGCGTCTGGCGGGGGATGGCCACGCATGGCGGCGCCCAGGTCAATGTCAGCGTCGACTATCGCGGCAACATCACCCGCCAGTAATCGAAAGGAAGAGCGAGATGACCCAGACACTCACCCGTTCCTATGACAGCTACGAAACCGCCCGCTCCGTCGTGGAAGCGCTGGAAGCCGAAGGCGTGAGTTCCGCCGATATCAGCGTGGTCGGCCGCCATGCGTCGGTCGACGACAGCAATGCCGGGGAGGGCGCCGGCATCGGTGCGGCTCTCGGCGGCGCAGCCGGCCTGCTCGCCGGCATCGGGATGATCGCCATTCCCGGTATCGGCCCCGTGGTCGCAGCCGGCTGGCTCGCTGCGACAGCGGCCGGCGCCGTTGCCGGCGGGGCAGTTGGTGGCCTGATCGGTGCCTTCACCAGTGCCGGACATAGCGAGGAAGATGCCAATTACTATGCGGAGACGGTGCGGCGTGGTGGAACGGTCGTCTCGGTGCGGACCGCCGACGAAGATGTCCCCGCCGTCCAGGCCATTCTCGATGGCGCGACACCCATCAATCGCGACGAGAGGCTCGCCGAATACCGCGCTGGCGGCTGGTCGCGCTTCGACGAGACCGCGGCGCCTTATCGGCCGCCGGTCGTCTAGCCGCCTCGCTTCGGGCCCCGCCGCAAGGCGGGGCTTCGTCCGCAATTCATGGATCAGGAGACCATCATGCCGAGCGAACCGAAAACCCTCGACGATCTCTTCCTCGATACGCTGAAGGACATCTATTACGCTGAAAAGCAGATCCTGAAGGCGCTGCCGAAGATGGCGAAGGCAGCGAACGCGCCGGAGCTCAAGCAGGCCTTCGAGACTCATCGCGAGCAGACCGAGGGCCATGTCGAGCGCCTGACCGAAATCTTCGAGGCCATCGGCAAGGCGCCGCGTGGCAAGACTTGCGACGCCATTCTCGGAATCATCGAGGAAGGCAAGGGCATCATCGAGGAATTCGAAGGCAGCCCGGCCCTTGATGCCGGCCTGGTCGCCGCGGCCCAGGCCGTCGAGCATTACGAGATCGCGCGCTACGGCACGCTCAAGGCCTGGGCGCAGCAACTTGGGCTGAAGGATGCCGTCAAGCTCCTCGATCAGACGCTCACTGAGGAGGAGAAGACCGATCAGCTTCTCACGAAGCTCGGCATGACCTCCGTCAACAAGCAGGCGGCGTAACCATTGCCGGCATCTGGCCTTAAGGCTGGGTGCCACCCTGCCGGCGATGCGGCACGTTGTCGGCAGGGAGGGTACGGCAAGCGGCCAGGCGGTTTGCCGCAGGCAAGGAATGCGAGATGGGACGCACGATCTGGTCGCGCTACGGCTTTGTCTGGGTCACGGGCGGCTTTTTCCTGATCAGCCTTGTCGGCCACTGGATTTTCGGCTGGTTCGCCTACGCGCAGGAACAGGGTGCTCTTGGCCAAAACGCCGAGTTCAACGGCTATTTTATCGAGATGATGCGGGACACACTGGAGAACTGGCAGTCCGAATTTCTGCAGTTGATCTGGCAGGTCGCCGGGCTCGCGATGCTCCTGCATGTCGGCTCGCCACAATCGAAGGAGGGCGACGACCGCATGGAGGCCAAGCTCGATGCGATCCTGCGCAAGGTCGACCGGGATGGCGGCGATCGGCTGATCGACGAGATCGACCGCGACTATGCCGGCCGCCATACGGACCATCGCTATGTCAGAGAGCATCAATCTTGAACAGGTAGTGACCGCTCGGTTCGAGGAGATCGAAACACTGGCCGATCGGCTCATCGGGCTGGCGGCAAACCGTGGACTTCGCCTGGTCACAGCCGAATCCTGCACAGCCGGGATGCTCGCGCATCGCCTGTCGCGAGCGGTTGGAGCGGCCGCCGTCCTGGCAGGCGGCTTCGTCACCTACACCAAGTCTACGAAAACCCAGTTGGTCGGCGTATCGCCGGAGCTGCTCGCCGCATGCACGGCCGTTCATGCCGATGTCGCCGAGGCGATGGCCAGGGGCGCGCTTGAGCGCGGCGGTGCCGATCTGGCGCTGGCGATCACCGGGGTTACCGGTGCCGAGCCCGACGAGGACGGCAATCCCATCGGGCGGGTGTTCGTCGGCCTCGCCGCGGCCGGGAATGCTTCGAGCCTCCATTGTGAATTCGGGCAACTTGCGCCGGCGGCGTTGGCGCATCTTGCCGTGCAGGCCGCGCTGACATTCGCCCTGGCGCAGCTTAGTGACCCGGCGGCGCACCGGCTTCTGCACGGAGCCGGCGACTGAAACCCGTTATGCTGCCTTGGGCTTTGCCGCTTCGGGCCAGGCGATGCTGAGCATGCGCATCAAGACAGCCGCGTCCTGCGGTGCATGTCGCTTGTCGGTGTTGTCGAAGAACAGGTAGATGTCGCGTGGCTGATCGGTGGCGCTCTTCTGATCTGCGGCGAAATCGCCGTCCCGCATCGGTTGCCCTGAACGCCAGGCACGAATGCGCGCAGCCCAGCGCTCCAGGTCAGCTTCGTCATAACGAGACCGATAGAGCTCCTTGGAGCCGTGTAGCCGGCAATAGACAAAGTCGGCGGTCAGATCCATCAGCAACGGCCAGTCGGCTGTGTCGGCGCAGACGAGCGCGATTCCATAGCGGCGCAGCAGATCGATGAAAGCGGGATCGCGAAAGCTGTCATGTCGAATCTCGACCGCATGCCGTAGCGGGCGCTTCTTATCGGTTTCGACCCAGGCCCGGCCATCAAGATGCTCGTCGTGCCGCTTGGCGCGTGTAGCGGCTTCCTGCGTATCTTTGGGAAGCAGCTTCAGAAACTTTTCCATGAGCGCGGCATCGAAACGAAAGCTCGGCGGAAACTGCCAGAGCAGCGGCCCGAGCTTGGAGCCGAGGCGGAGCAGGCCGGATGCCAGGAAATTGCTCAGCGGCGTCTCGACATCCCGGAGCCGCAGCACATGGGTGATGTAGCGCGAGCCCTTGATCGCAAAGACGAAGTCGTCGGGCACAGCCTCTTTCCAGCGCCCGAAAACCTCGGGCTTCTGCAGGCCATAGAAGGTACCGTTGACCTCCAGCGCCGGGAACTGATCGGCTGCGTAGGAAAGCTCGCGCTTCTGCACCAGCCCTATCGGGTAGAAATGCCCGCGCCAGGGCGCATAGGTCCAGCCGGACAGCCCGATCCGGACCTTCTTGTCCTGCCGATCTTCCTTTCGCATGAAACGGCGCTCCCACAGGTGCTCGTTCCCCGGCAACGCGCCCGCGCCGGTTTCGTTCGCAGCCGCTCCGGTGCGCCTTCCGACACCTGTGAAGACGGCGCCATCCACTAACATAGGTAAATCCCCAGCCGGCTTTTTGCGTCCATACGGAGATTCACGGCAGCGTCGTTCACGCCGCCGGAATTCGCCGAATTGGAAGTGCGATGAACAGGCTGCGACCGTTTATTCGAACCTTGGAGCGGCGCGACCGGTTGTCGCCCGACGAGCTGGCGTTGCTGTCATCTGCGCAACTGCGCGTCCAGGGCTTCCGGCGCGGGCAGGAGATCGTGCGGGCCAAGACGCAGCCCGGCGAAAGCCGCCTGATGGTCCAGGGCATTTCCGGTCGCGAGATGGTCACGGCCGAGGGCAAGCGGCAGATCAGCGCCCTGCACGTCGCCGGCGATTTCGTGGATCTGCATAGCTTCGTGCTCAAGCGGATGGACCACGCTGTCGTCGCCCTGACCGAGGTTACCGCCATTTTCGTGCCCCATGCCGAAATCCGGCGCATCATCGATGCCTCTCCGCATCTTGGGCGCCTGTTCTGGCTGATGACAACAATCGACGGCGCCATCCAGCGCGCCTGGATCGCCTGTCTCGGCCGCAGCACGGCCATGCAGCATATGGCTCATCTTTTTTGCGAGCTCTGGACCCGGATGGAGATCGTCGGCCTGGTATCGGGCCACAGCTTTCCCTTCCGCCTCACGCAAGCCGAGTTGGCGGATGTCGTCGGGCTGTCGGCCGTGCACGTGAACCGGACGCTCCAGGAGCTGCGCGGGCTCGGCGTGGTTGACTGGAATGGCGAACAGGTCGAAATCATTGACTTCGATCGGTTGGTCGCTCTGGGCGACTTCGACAAGACTTATCTGAACCTGACCCAGGAACCGCGCTGAGGCGCAAGACAGGTGCAGGAGCTGCACCATGACACGCTATTTCATCGATACCTTTGACGGGATGCTCGACGTCCGGGATGGCATCGGGACTGAGTTCGCCTCCTATGACCGCGCCTGTGCCGAAGCCCGGCGGGCGGTCCGCGACATGATCCGGGACTATACCGATGATGGCGGCAGCCGGCCGATCAGCGTATCGGTCCGCAACCGCGACGGAAAGACCGTCTATGCGTTGCGTCTCGATCTTTCCGAAAGCTTCGACCGGGACGACTGAACCTATTCGTTTCGCGCTGCGTTGATCAGCCATCGCGAGGGCGGCCGGGATGAGCAGCCGCGCGGTTCTCGTCATCTAACCCATGTTAGTGCCATCGGGTCTGGTTCAGGTGACGCTGCCGCTTCCCAACGGAGGCGCCCATGAATGCTCGCTATCGGGAAAGCCCCCGAAACGCCGAGATTGACGATACGCGGCAACGAAGCCTGGATGAGTTGCTGGGGCCGGTTGCCCGGCGTATCCGCTTCGAGGCCGGCGCGGAGCTTCCGCTCGCCGACGCAATCTATTTCCCGATCGACGGTATTGCGACCCTGGTGCTCCAGCGCGGGCAGGCGAGGTTCCAGATCGGCTTCGGTAGTCGTGGCGATGCGATCGGCATCCAGAAGCTCTTCGCTCCGGAGTTCGCAGACATGTCCGCGAAGGTTCTGAAATCCGGCAGTTTCATCTGCGTCGCTCCTCAAACCTTGCGGCGTCTCCTGCGCGAGGATGGCGGATTGCGCGAGCGGCTGATGTTCCATGCCCTGCGGGCTGCTGGCCGATATCTCGATGAAGCGGCTCGCACGGTGGCGCTGTCGCTGGAGCGGCGCGTTGCGCATTGGATCACCCGCTGCGGCGAGACCCTGGCGAGCGACATCATTCCGATCACTCATCACGATCTCGCCCATACGCTGGGCGTGCGCCGCTCCGGCGTGACGGTCGCGCTCCATGTTCTCGAAGGTGAGCGTCTGATCCGCTCGTCGCGGGCGCGGATCGAAGTCATCGACGGCAAGGGGCTCGCGGCCTTTTCACGGCCACAGCTCTCCTGATCTACGCGGCAAAGGGCCGGTTTCGAAGGGAGCGGACCGTCATTGCTCGGAGAGCCGCGATGGAGGGGCTGCGATTCCAGCAAAGGAGATCGCCATGATTCATCGAACAGGTTCGAGAAGGTCGTGAGATCGTGGGTTCGGACGGCGTGCATGTCGGCACGGTCGACGCGGTGTCCGGAACGCTCCTCAAGCTCAAGAAGTCAGACCCGTCATCCGGAGGCACGCACTACTATCTCGATATCGGGCTGATCGTCGCGATCGAGGGCAATCGGGCGAAGCTGCTGGTTCCCGCGGCAGAAGCGAAGCAGCACAGGTCCGAAGCCGCGGAATAACGCGCTCGCCATCATCATGTCGCTGGAGGTCGAGGCCCTCTCCGCTACGCGAAGCCGGCCTTACCGACCGGCCTCGATCTTACCTTTCTCGTTTCCGGCGATCGTCGCGCTCCCGCTGTGTGGCATTCCCCTCCGAAATCACAGCCGGTCCTTTCACAGCCTCTTTCGCAGGGCCTTCGCGTCGCTCGGGCGGCCGCTGATTGGGTTCCGTCGGGCCGTTCGTGCTGCCCTTTCTCTTGGGTTGCTCCTCATTCATCGCATGTCCTTTCCGATCGTGATGCTGGAGAAACGCCGACGCGCTGCGATCCGTTCGGGTGAGATGAAAAGACTCGGCCCGCCGCGGCGGGCCGAGGGTGGCTTGCCTGATCGAGGAGCCGTTCAGAGGGTCGGTTCGACCCGGAGGTTCTCGTCCCGATGTTCCCCGCCCAATGTGGCGGCCCACGAGGCCGCCGCGGCGCCAACGAGCAGTGCTGCGGCCGTCAGGAACGCCGTCAGTACCGCGGTCTTGCGGGCACGCTCGGCCGCTTGCTTGGCGGTCTCCTTGGCCTGCGAAATCCGCGCATAGGCGTCGTCGATCCGCTTCTGCGCATCCTGCTCGCTGATCCCGGAGCGGGCGGCCAGACGCGAGGCGAGATAGTCCCGATCACCCTGTTCGATCCTGCCATTCGCGAGGGCGCTGACGAAGATCCGGGAGGCTTCCTCGCGTTCCTGGGTGGTCGGCGGCTGCTGGCCGTTGGCGCGCATGATGTTGTCGAGCGCCATCGCCATTGGATCGATGTTCTGGGAAACCAGCGAGGCTACCCCAGAGCTCGCGCTGGCGACACCGCTGGCCGCCGTCTTTGCCGCGCTGAAGAGCGAGGATGTCGCGACGATGGTGATCAGGAGCGCTCCGGTTGCCCAGACGAGCAGGCCGTGCGTTGCGTCGCGCACCTTGCGCTCCTCTCCGTTGGCGTCGAAGCTCGGCTGGCGCATGCGCCCCGCGAGATAGCCTCCCGCCACCGTCGCGGACACCATGACCCATAGCGCCCAGAGGGCGCCGGCAATCGCCAGGGCGGTCGCGCTCGAACTCTTCTCGAAATCGGCGGAGACCATCGACAGGCCGATCGCCGAGCCGAAGACCGTCATGATGGTGGAGATGGCGGTCGCGATCACCGCGCCGCCGATGATCGGTCCCCATTGCACATAGGAGTGGTTCTCCTTGTTCACGGTGACCGGGGCGACGACGACGTCTGTTCCAGACATGGACATGGCGAATTCCTATCGAAGACCGAGGAACGACAGGATGGCCATGATGACCACCACGAGACCGACGAGGTAAATGATGCTGTCCACGAGCCCCTCCTGTTGATGAGCGAAAGTGACAGGCAAACCGTGGTCAGGGCGGATTGGTTCCTAACCGCAGCAAACGGAGAAAATCGCGCCGAGCAGCGAGTGAGACCGGAACCGCTGGGGCGGAAGCCCGTTCACCTCCAGGGGGCATCCAGATGCGAGGCACCCATGCGTGACGGCGATGGCAACAAGCTCAGCCCTGAAGAGCAGCAACGCGTCAAATCGATCCAAGGCGATCCGGGCAAGGACGCCACCACGAAGGTCTCAATTGATCCCGATCCCGAGAAGGATACCGGAGACGCCGACAAGCCGCGGGTAAAGCCGGACGACAAGCCTGCGGCGGGTGTCGGCGAATGAGAGCCGAGACTTTTGGAACAGGCATCGGCCGCGCACAATCGCCGTTTCGAGTTCGCCTGCGCGAGCTGCTCGACCTCGCGCAATTCGAGCCGGCGAGCGGGAACCTGCTGCCGGCCGGCGTGTTCGACTCGCTATCAGCCCCATCGAGATAGGAGCGGCCATGCAGGTGCTCGACCAACCGGACTGGGCGATCGCCGATCATCCGGCCGCCAATCGTTTCGTGATGAGCTTTCCGGGCGGCGAGGCCTTTGCCGTCTATCGCAGGCTCGACGACTATCTCGTCGTCTCCCATACCGAGGTGCCCGCGACCTTTCGCGGACGGGGCATCGGCGAGCGTCTCGTCGAAGGGGTCTTCCGCCTGGCGCGAGAGCGCGGGCAGCGCCTCGTACCCGCCTGCAGCTGCGTCGCCGACTGGGCGCATCGGCACCCGGAATTCCATGACGTGCTCGCCGCCCGCGAGGGAGCGAGGCGATGATCGACCACGTCTCCGTCGGCATCAGCGATATCGCGCGGGCTCGTGCCTTCTACGACAGTGTCCTCGGCTGCATCGGCCTGCGGCTGCTGAAGAGCGACGAGCACTCGGCGGATTACGGCGTCGCGAGCATCCTGTTCAGCGTGGAGACGCCGCTCGACGGCCGGCCGGCGACGCGCGGCAACGGCATGCATGTCGCGTTCGCGGTTGGTCGGCGCGAACTCGTCGAGACGTTCCACCGCATCGCTCTCGCCCATGGTGGCCACGATGCCGGTGCGCCTGGTCTTCGCCCCGAATACGACGCCCACTATTTCGGGGCGTTCGTGTTCGATCCCGACGGCAACAAGATCGAGGCCGTCACCCGATCGTCCCAGTGAAGGAGGATACCATGCCTGCGAAATCAGCTGCACAGCAGAAGGCCGCGGGCGCCGCATTGGCGGCCAAGCGCGGCGACATGAAGAAGAGCGAGCTCAAGAGCGCCTCGAAATCGATGGAGAAGTCGATGAGCGAGACCGAGCTTGAGAAGATGGCTTCGACCAAGCGCAAGGGCAAACCGGAGCACGCCTCCAAGCACTGATACCACCGGACGGGGGCTCGACCGGCTTCCGCAAGCAGGAGAGTTGCCATGACAGCGCGTTTCGAGCCACCGTTCCCGGAACAGCGACAGCCGATGCCGGGCAAGACAGACGCGATGATGCCGCGGCCCGACCATGGCGAGACGAGCTATGTCGGATCGGGGCGGCTCAAGGGCAGGCGTGCCGTCATCACCGGCGGCGACAGCGGCATCGGCCGGGCCGTCGCCATCGCCTTCGCGCGTGAGGGGGCGGATGTCCTGGTCTCGTATCTCAACGAGGACGAGGACGCGGCCGAGACGGCCGACTGGATCACGAAGGCCGGGCAGAAGGCGGTGCTGATGCCCGGCGACATCCAGCATCCCGCCCATTGCCGCGCCATCGTCAAGCGGGCCCTCGAGGAGTTCGGCTGCATCGACATCCTCGTCAACAATGCCGCGCATCAGGCGAGCTTCGATACGATCGACGAGATTTCGGACGAGGAATGGCAACTGACCTTTGCGGTGAACATCCACGCGATGTTCTACCTAACCAAGGCCGCCGTTCCCCATATGAAGCCGGGCTCCAGCATCATCAACACGGCCTCGGTGAACGCGGACAAGCCCAATCCCAGCCTGCTCGCCTATGCGGCGACCAAGGGCGCCATCCAGAATTTCACCGGCGGGCTCGCCCAATTGCTCGCCGACAAGGATATCCGCGCCAATGCGGTTGCGCCGGGACCGATCTGGACACCGCTGATCCCGTCGACCCTGCCGCCGGAAAGCGTCAGCCAGTTCGGCAAGCAGGTGCCGATGCAGCGTCCCGGCCAGCCGGCCGAACTCGCGACGGCCTATGTCATGCTGGCCGATCCGCTCTCCAGCTATGTCTCGGGCGCGACCATCGCGGTCACCGGCGGCCGGCCGATCATCTGAGGCAAACCGACAGGCGAGGGCGTATTCTTGGCCGGCAAGCTGCAAGCCTATCGCGCCAAACGCGATTTCGAGAAGACGAAGGAACCGAGCGACGCGATCGCGGTGGCTCCTTCAAACCGCCTGCGCTTCGTCATCCAGAAGCACGATGCGACGCGGCTCCATTACGACCTTCGGCTGGAGCTGGATGGCGTCTTCAAGTCCTGGGCCGTGACCAAGGGGCCGTCGCTAGATCCCGGCGACAAGCGCCTCGCGGTCGAGGTCGAGGATCACCCGCTCGCCTATGGCGATTTCGAGGGCACGATCCCGAGAGGCCAATATGGCGGCGGAACCGTTCAGCTCTGGGACCGCGGCTACTGGGAGCCGGAGGGCAAGCTCAGCCCGCAGCGCCAGCTCGAAAAGGGCGACCTCAAGTTCACGCTAGATGGCAAGCGGCTGCAGGGTAGCTTCGTACTGGTGCGCATGAAGCATGACCGCGACGGCGGCAAGCGCACCAACTGGCTCCTGATCAAGCATCGCGACGATCACGCGGTCGATTCCGATGGCGATGCGGTCCTGAAAGCCGACGCCTCGGTCGCCTCGGGCCGGACGATGAAGGCGATCGCGGCCGGGCGAGGACGCTCGCCCAGGCCTTTTCTGATGGCTGCGCAGGCCGTCGATGCCGATGCCGTCTGGGACAGCAAGCAGGGCATGGCGGCAGAGGCACGCGCGGAAAGACCGAAACCGGCCAGGGCGACAGGCCGTCCCTCGAAAGCAAGCCGCGCCGCTACCGCCGATCTGCCCGGATTCATTCCGCCGCAGCTCTGCCGGAGCGTCGAGCGGCCGCCGGCGGGCAGCGGCTGGGTCCATGAGATCAAATTCGACGGCTATCGCATCCAGGCGCGTGTTGCTGCCGGCAAGGTCACATTGAAGACGCGCAAGGGGCTCGACTGGACGAAGAGGTTCGGGGCCGTGGCCAAGGCGTTCAAGGGCCTGCCGGACTGCGTCATCGATGGCGAGATCGTCGCGCTCGACGACCATGGCGCGCCCGATTTCGCCGCGCTGCAGGCGGCCTTATCCGAGGAGCAAACCGAAAACCTCGTCTTCTTCGCCTTCGACCTGCTGGTCCTCGATGGAGAGGATTGGCGCGAGCAGCCGCTGCTGGCCCGCAAGCAAAGGCTGGAGGCGCTGCTGGACGACGCGGCCGATGGCGCCACGCTGCGCTATGTCGAGCATTTCGAGACCGGCGGCGACGCCGTTCTGAAATCCGCTTGCCGCCTGTCGCTGGAGGGCATCGTCTCGAAGCGCGGCGATGCGCCCTATGTTTCCGGCCGCAATGATAGCTGGACCAAGGCGAAATGCCGTGCGGGCCACGAGGTCGTCATCGGTGGCTGGGCGACCACGGCGGGCAAGTTTCGCTCACTGCTCGTCGGCGTCCATCGCGGTCCGCATTTCATCTATATCGGCCGGGTCGGTACGGGCTATGGCGCGGCCGCGGTCGAGAAGCTGCTGCCGCACCTGAAAGAACGCGAGGCCAAGACCTCCCCCTTCACCGGCAAGGGCGCGCCCCGGCGAGCTCCGGGGGTGCATTGGGTCGAGCCCGTCCTCGTCGCCGAGATCGAATTCGCGGGCTGGACCGGCGACGGCATGGTTCGGCAGGCCGCCTTCAAAGGCTTGCGGGAGGACAAGCCGGCGGCGGAGGTCGAGACCGATTTGCCGGCGCCACCGGAGAAAACAGAACCGCCCAAGCCCGCGCCGGGACGTGGCGGTCGGGTCGATGTGCTCGGCGTGCCGCTGTCCAAGCCCGACAAGCCGCTCTGGCCCGATGCCGAGGATGGCAAGCCTGTCACGAAGCTCGACCTCGCCCGCTATTTCGAAGCGGTCGGGCCCTGGCTGCTGCCGCATATCCAGGGCCGGCCCTGTTCGCTATTGCGGGCACCCGACGGGATCGAGGGCGAGGTCTTCTTCCAGCGCCATGCCGGCTTCGGCACTTCCAGCCTGTTCGAGCTGGTGAAGATTTCCGGCGACAGGAAATCCTATCTCCAGATCGACCGGATCGAGGCGCTGATCGCAACCGCACAGATCGGCGGGATCGAGCTACATCCCTGGAATTGCCGGCCGGGTGAGCCGGAGGTTCCGGGGCGGTTGGTCTTCGACCTCGATCCGGGCCCGGGCGTTCCTTTCGACGCCGTGATCGCGGCGGCCAGGACGATGAAGGAGCGGCTCGATGCTCTCGGCCTCGTCAGTTTCTGCAAGACCACCGGCGGCAAGGGGCTGCATGTCGTGACGCCGCTGGAAAAACCCCGCCGGGGCGGCCCGGACTGGCCGGCAGCCAAGGATTTCGCGCGCCGCGTCTGCGCGGAGATCGCTGCCGCCGAGCCCGAGCTTTATGTCGTCAACATGGCCAAGCGCCTGCGCCAAGGGCGCATCTTCCTCGATTATCTCCGCAACGACCGTATGGCGACGGCGGTCGCACCCGTGTCGCCCCGCGCGAGACCCGGCGCGCATGCCTCGATGCCGCTGACCTGGCCGCAGGTGAAGGCAGGTCTCGATCCCGCCCGCTACACCATCCGCACCGTTCCGAAGCTGCTGGCGGCAAGCAAGGCCTGGGCGGATTATGACGAGGCCGAGCGGCCTCTAGCCCATGCGATCAGGAAGCTCGGCCGTTCCTGATTGACCTCCGCAGCATCGGAACGGATCGGCCGTCGATGCGTTTCGCGTCCGATTGGAGAGGCTTCCATGGCGCAGCGAACATTCTGGAAAGGCTATCTCAAACTCTCGCTCGTGACTTGCCCCGTCGCGATGACGCCGGCGCGCTCCGAAAGCGAGAAGGTCCGCTTTCACACGCTCAACCGCAAGACAGGGCACCGCATCCAAAGCCGCTTCGTCGACGCCGTCACCGGGAAGCCGGTCGCCGATTCCGACGAGGTCAAGGGCTATCCCAAGGGGGATGACGACTACGTCATGCTCGAGGATGACGAGCTCGACGCCGTCGCGCTGGAGAGCACGCGCACAATCGATATCGAGCTGTTCGCGCCGCGCTCCTCCGTCGGCTGGATCTGGTACGACACGCCGCATTACCTCGTGCCGGACGGCAAGATCGGCGACGAGGCCTTCTCCGTTATTCGCGAGGCGATGAAGGCGACCAGGACGGTCGGCATCTCTCGCGTGGTCCTCTACCGGCGCGAGCGTGCCGTCCTGTTGGAGCCGCGCGACAGGGGCATTGTGTTATGGACCTTGCGCTATGGCGACGAGGTCCGCGACGAGAAGGATTATTTCGCTGATATCAGGAAGGCGAAGTCCGAGCCCGACATGCGCGCGCTCATGGAGAAGCTGATCACCTCGCGCACGAAGGACTGGTCGCCGGAGCTTGCGCAGGACCCTGTCCAGGACGAACTGCTCGATCTCATCAAGGCCAAGCAGAAAGGCCGCAAGCCGGCCCGGAAAACCAAGCCTGCCGCCAGCGAGGGCAATGTCATCAGCATCATGGATGCGCTCAAGCGCAGCCTCGAACCGCGGAAGTGATCAGCTCGCCTTGCGCTGTGGTTCGGTCTTCGCGGCCGTCTTGCGGGCGGATTTTCGCTTCTTGGCGGGTTTGTCAGCCGATTTGCCATCGCCTTGACCGCTCTTGGCGCTCTGTCTGAGAGCATCGAGAAGATTGACCACCTTCGCCGGCTCCGGCCGCTTCACCGGCTTGATCTTGCGTCCTTCGATCTTCGCCTTGACCAGTTCTGCCAGCGCAGTCTCGTAGCGGTCGTGGAAAGCCTCGGGGTCGAAGCGGCCAGCTTTGGTGCGGATGATGTGCTCGGCGAGTTCCAACATCTCGCCTTCGATCTTTAGCTTCGGGATGTCGTCGAAGGCGCTTTCCGCCGGGCGGACCTCGTAGTCGAAATTGAGCGTCGTCGCGATCAAGCCGGTTTCATGCGGCCGTATCAGAATCGAGCGCATCCGCCGGAAGATCACGGTCCGCGCCAGGGCTGCTGTCTTGCGGCTCGCCATGACGTCGCGGATCAGGATGAAGGCCTCGGTCGCGATCGGCGTGCTCGGCGTCACGTAATAGGGTCGGTCGAAGAACAGGTCGTCGATCTCGTCGCAGGGCAGGAAGGTCGCGACGTCGAGGACCTTGTCGCTTTCTGGCGTGGCCTCGGCGATCTCCTCCGGCTCGAGCACGATGTAGTCGCCATCGCCGCGATCGTAGCCCTTGACCTGATCATCCTTCTCGACCGGCTTCCCGGTGACCTCATCGATGAACTGGCGATGCACTCGGTTGCCGGTCTTGCGATTCAGAGTGTGGAAGGAGATGCGCTCGCCGGTTGAGGCGGCAGTGTAGAGTGCCACCGGGCAGGTGACTTCGGCGACCTTGAAGACGCCTTTCCAGATTGCGCGCGGCGCCATGTCGTCAGCCTCGCATCAGAGCAGGGATTGCGGATGAAAAACCGTTCGTCTCAAGCGAAAGTTCCCGTGTCGAGCCGATCAACGGCTTATTTGCATCCAAGCCTTGGCTTGTTATGCCTCTGCGAATTGGATTGCCAGGAACGCGACGGTATCCGAGTCGGGTTAAGGCCAAGCTCAGCGGCGGACGCCGATGTCATCGCACCGTCCGAAAGCGGGCCTTCAACGTCCTGGGTGGCGGCGGACCTCGCCATCGATCCGGCAAGCTATCTCGATCTCGCGGCGGACGAGCTTGGTAAGCTTTTCTCGGGATCCGGCCCTCGTCCGATCCGGCTGATCAAGGCCCATGCCCAGCTATCTTGCTGGAATACGAGCAGGGCTTCCACGCCCTGCAAGAAGATCAGCGCAACCTCGGGCTCTACCATGAGCGCGCCGCTCGCATCCGCGACCCTATTGCTGCGGTAATGATCATAAGCTCGATCAATACCCGTTCGCTGCGGCTGTACGAGCAGTGGCCTTTGATCGGAGGACGTTCAACGCCCCAAAAATGAGTAGTTACCTTATGGTATGAATTATGGTAGGAATGATGGTATGAATTGAAATCAAGATAACTTGTAAATATTTGATTTTGTTTACTTATTGTTGTTATAGATGCGTATCCCCTAGGGAGCGCCATGGCTCAGGTCCTATAGGGCCTACAGAACTCTGCCGAAGGTAGCCCCGTCTGGACGCAAGCCGCTAACGTGGCCAACCATCATGTTGTGTCCAACATGGCCGTGAAGCTGGTCATGCATCAGGTTGAGGCAGAGCCGCTCAGCGCGGAGCAGTCCTGCTACGACCGGGTATGCGCATGATGGGTAGCAAGAATTATTCTGCAATCACGAATAGAACCGTGGCCTCTTCGTCACCCTTGGTGACGAAGCAGTGGCCCATGTGCGCGTCGATATATGCAGCGTCGCCGGGACCAAGTTCCGTGGGAGCATAATGCTCGCTGTGCAAGATAACGCTGCCTTCGAGCACAAATATCAGCTCCTCTCCTTCGTGCCGATAAAACGGCGGTAACTTGCGCTCGCGCTGCGCTTTTATGCGGCTCCGAAACGGCAGCATACGCTTGTTGGCGAGGCCTGAGCAGAGCAGTTCATGGAAATGCTGCGGCGTCTCGTGGCGCTCGCCCATTCCGGCCGGAGTGATGGTGAAACGCCCCGTTGCCGCCGGCGCGCTCTTCGTCTGAAGGAGGTCGATCAGGTCGACCTCGAACCCGTGCGCGATCTTCTGCAGCAGGCCTATGGTCGGGGACATCTGGCTTGTCTCGATCTTCGCCAGGGTGGAGCGGCCGATGTCGAAATGCTTGGCGGCGGCTTCCAGTGTCCATTTGCGGTCACGGCGCAGGGCTCTGATCCGTGCGCCCACGTTCAGCGTCGCCGTTTCCGTTCCCACTGGCGTGAAGGACGTCGCCGGCAGTCGTGCGACGCGGGCTTGCGACTGGCTGGTCTTCAGGGCGCCCGTCGCCTTGTTCGTCGGGATACGCGCATCCATCGTCGCCATACCTTCCTTGTCTTGCCTTGTCGTGTCGTCCGAAACCGCTTGGCCTAAAGCCCGATTTTTCTCCTGAAAGCAACCCGGGCCCAATAAGGTCAAAAATAGCTCATTGACGGAAAAAGTATAGCAAGATAGCTTTATGCTCTTATAAGATACTTTTTATCCAGAAACCGGCCGTGAGTGCCGGGGCAGCGAAGGGCAGGAGTGCGGGATGGGTGAAGCCGGTGAGACTGATGTCCGCATTGCGCGATTAAAGGATGAGGTGGCGACGAAGGGGCTGGCGCGCCGCGAGTTTCTGCGCTGCGCCACCTTGCTGGGGGTCTCTTCGGCGGCCGCCTATGCCATGATCGGGCTCGTGGAGCCGATGTCGGCCTTGGCGCAAGCCAAGCCGCGCAAGGGCGGCAAGCTGCGTCTGGCCTTGCGCCTCGGCGATATTTCCGATCCGCACACCTATAGCTGGGGCCAGGACATGTTCGTGCGCTCCACGCTCGAACAGCTCACTCTCACCGGCACCGACAATGTCACTCGCCCCCTGCTTCTGGAGCGCTGGGAGGCGAGCCCTGATCTCAGGACCTGGACACTTCATGTCCGCAAGGGCGTTAAATGGTCGAATGGCCGCGACTTCGTGGCCGACGACGTGATCTGGAATCTGAAGCGAGCGCTCGATCCTGCCACCGGCTCCGCGACGGTCGGCCTCTTTTCCGGTTTCCTCATGGAGCAGTTCGATACCGGCCAGAAGGATGGGCAGGGCAAGGCCAAGATGAGCCACCGGCTCTGGGACGCCAATGCCATCGAGAAGGTCGATTCCCACACGGTGCGCCTCAATGGCCGCAATCCGCAGCTCACGGTTCCGGAAAATCTCTTCCACAAGCAGCTTTTCATGATGGCGCCGGAAGACGGCGGCAAGTTCAAGGTGGGCTCCGCCGTCACAGGCCCCTACGAGATCGCCGAATATCAGCAGGGCCAGCGCTGCGTGATGAAGGCACGTGCCGGATATTGGGGAGACGGTCCCTATATCCAGGAGCTGGAACTCATCGACCTTGGCGACGATCCCAACGCACACTTGGCGGCTCTGGCCTCGGGCCAGGTGGATGGGTGGCCCTGGCTCGACAACCTCACGCTCGATGCCGCCAAGCGCCTGCCGGAGATCGAGGTCTACGAGGCGCAGACGGCCAATACCGGTTCGGCGCGCATGCGTGTCACCGAAAAGCCCTTCGACGATGCGCGCGTGCGCCTCGCCATGCGCCTTGCGGTGGATGCTACCAAGGTGCTGGAGCTCGGCCTCGCCGGCCTCGGTTACACGGGCGAGCACCATTTCGTGTCCAAGGTCCACCCCGATTATGCCAAGGTCGAGCCGCTGAAGCGTGATATCGCGCGCGCGAAAAAGCTCTTGACGGAGGCCGGCCACCCCAACGGCATCGACGCCAAGATCTATCTGAAGTCGTCGCCCGCCTGGGAAAGTCAGGTGGTGCAGACGCTGATCGAGCAATGGAAGGAAGCCGGCATCCGGGTGCAGATGAACCCCGTGCCCGCTGCCCAATATTGGGAGATCTGGAAGAAGGTGCCGCTCGCCTTCACCGACTGGAATCACCGCCCGCTCGGTATCATGCTGCTGGGCCTGTGCTTCCGCACCGGCGGCTCCTGGAACGAATCCGGCTACTCCAATCCTGAGTTCGATAAGATCGTCACCCTCGCTGAGGGCACGCTTGACGTCGAGCAGCGCCGCAAGCACATGGCCGATCTTGAGAGGATCCTGCTCGAGGACGGGCCAGTAGTGCAGCCGATCTATCGCTCGATCTTCAGCGCCTATACCAAGCGCCTGAAGAATTTTACGATGCATCCGACCAATTACAACTACTTCAAGGACTATTGGCTGGAAGACGCCTGAGCCGGCGCTCGCTGCTTTGCTCGGTTGCCTTATGGAAGGGCGGCCGGGCTCGTTCCCGGCGAGTGCGCGCCTTGCGTTTCGTTCGCCGGCTCCAGTCGCGTGATCTTGGATAGTTGATCATGATCGCATTCGTGCTGCGGCGTCTAGCGTCCGCCGCTTTCACCATGCTCGTCGCGTCCTTCCTCGTCTTCGTGATGGTGGAGGCATCGCCGGGCAACGTCGCGCGCAAGACGCTCGGCCAGTTCGCCACCGACGAGCAGGTGCAGATATTGGCGGAGCGGCTCCAGCTCTCCGATCCCTTGCCGGCGCGCTACGGGCGCTGGCTTGGCGTCATAATGGGCCTGCGCAGCGATCCGCTGCAGAATCCCGCGCTTGGACTCAATTTCACCGATCCCCGGGGCGACCGGTATTTCGGCAATTTCGGCTTCTCCACGATGATGAAGACGCCGGTGGCCGATGTCATCTGGACGCGCCTGTCTCATTCCGCGACGCTCGCCGCACTTGCCTTCCTTACCTTTGTGCCCCTTGCCATCCTGCTCGGGACCGTGGCCGGCCTTCATGCGCATAGACCGCTGGATCGCGGCCTGACGACGCTGTCGACGGTCTTCGCCTCCATTCCCGAATTTGCGTCTGCCGTCATCCTGATGAGCATCTTCGTCGTCTGGCTCGGCTGGCTTCCGGGTACCAGCCCTCTACAAGTCGGCGGGCGCTGGTCCATTGCCTCCCAATACGTGCTGCCGGTGGCGGTGCTGACACTTTATGTCACAGCCTATGTCTCTCGCTTCGTGCGGGCCTCGATGATCGAGGTCATGGCGACCCCCTATATCCGCACCGCAACGCTGAAGGGGTTGTCGCGCCCGGCGATCGTGCTGCGTCATGCGTTCCGCAACGCCATGCTGACGCCGTTCACCGTGATCCTGCTCCAGATCAACTGGCTGATCAGCGGCGTCGTCGTCACCGAGGTCGTGTTCGCATATCCCGGTATCGGCCGCTTCCTGCTGGAGGCTGCGCTGTTCGGAGACATCGCAGTCATCGAGGCCGCGACGCTGATCGCCGTCTTCGTTGCCGTCACCACGCAGCTTCTCGGCGATCTCGGCTACATGCTCCTCAATCCCAGGATCCGGCTGTCATGAGCGCAGAAGCGACCTCTCCGCTCGTCCCCGCGGGGCCGCTCGCCGCCGCGCGCCGGTTTGGCCTGCATCGGCTGCGCGAATCCCGGACGCTCTGCATCGGCCTTGGCATCATCGTGTTCTGGGCGCTCGTCGCGCTCCTCGCCCCTCTGATCGCGCCGTCCGATCCCAATACGCAATACATGTCGGCGGTCGGCCATGCCCTGCCCTCCAAGACTCATTGGTTCGGGGCGGACCAGTTGCGGCGGGACATTTTCGCCCGCATCGTCTGGGGGGCACGGCCGGTGCTTGTCATCGCGCCGCTGGCGTTGATCTCGTCTTATATCATCGGCGTCGCGGCGGGTATGACCGCCGGCTATTTCGGCGGCTGGGTAGACGATGTTCTGTCCCGGGCCATCGATGTCCTGTTGTCCTTCCCCAAGATCGTCCTCTACGTCGTCCTCATCGCCTCCCTCGGCCCCTCGGCCTTCAACATCATGCTGGCGGTGATCTTCATCTCCAGTCCCGGCATCGCGCGGCTGGTGCGGGGTATTACCCTCGACCTGCGCACCCGAGATTTCGTGGCAGCGGCGCGTACGCGCGGCGAAAGCGCTCTCTTCATCATGCTGGTGGAGATCCTGCCCAATGCGCGTGGGCCGCTCATCGTCGATTTCTGCATGCGAATGGGCTACACGATCATCGCTATCGGGGTCCTTGGCTTCCTTGGCCTTGGTCTGCCGCCGCCCAATCCCGACTGGGGCGGCATGGTGCGCGAAGCCACCCCGATGCTCGTGGTCTATCCGCATATGGCGCTGTTTCCGGCGGCGGCGATCGTCACTCTCGTGATGGGCTTCAACCTGGTCGCAGATGGTTTGCAGGAGGTCGCCGATGCCTCCTGAAGCGCGGGCCGTACTGAGCGTCGAGGAACTCGAGATCCGCTATGCGGCAGGCAAGGGCGATGTGGTCGCCATCGCCGGAACCTCCTTCAGTCTGAAACGTGGCGAATGTTTCGGCCTCGTGGGGGAATCCGGCTGCGGCAAATCCACCATCGCCATGGCGATCATGCGTTGTCTCGGCAAGCGGGGCCGCATCTCCGGCGGCCGCATCCTGTTCGATGGGCAAGATCTCGCCGGCATATCGGCGCAGGAGCTGCGGGCTATCCGCGGCCGCCGTATCGCCATAGTCTATCAGGACGCCTCCACCGCATTGAACCCAACGATGACCATCGGCGCGCAGATGCGCGAGGTGCGACATGGCGAAAACGGTGAGGTGACGTCGCGCGAGCGCGCCGTCCAGATGCTGCGCGCAGTGGGACTTCCCGACCCCGAAGGCGCGATGCGGCGCTTCCCGCACCAGCTGTCCGGCGGCCAGCAGCAGCGCGTCGTCATCGCCATGGCCTTCCTGGCCGAACCCGACCTTCTCATCCTGGACGAGCCGACGACCGCCCTCGACGTCACTGTAGAGGCGCAGATCGTGGACCTACTCATGCACATGCGCGCGGTGCGCGGCACGACCATGCTGTTCATTTCCCACAATCTTGGCCTCGTGCGGCGCATGTGTGACCGGGTGGGGGTAATGTATGCGGGGCAGATCGTGGAGCAGGGCCTCACCGAGGCGATCCTAGGGGCGCCCCGCCACCCCTATACTCGTGGCCTTCTCGCCTGCATTCCGCGCCTCGATCGCGGCCGCGCCGCCTATCGCCTGAAATCCATCGCTGGCCGAGTGCCCCGGCTCGTCGACCTGCCGCAGACCTGTACCTTCATCGACCGATGCGCCCATGCGCAGGCGAGCATCTGCGGCCGACCGATCGCCGTGGAGCGGACCCCGGACGGTTCCGACATCCGCTGTAACCGCTGGCCGCAGGTTCCTGCCGAGGAAGCGGCGTACCAGTCCACGAGCGGAGGCGCATCTTTCGCCCTCAACGCGCCGGCACCAAAGGGCGCAGCCGTGCTCAGCCTAGACCAGGTTTCGAAAACCTATGCGATCGGGCGGCTCCTCGGTCGGCCCATTGCTAGCATTCGCGCTAACGAAGCGGTGAGCTTCGATCTGCATGCGGGGGAGACCCTGGGCATCGTAGGGGAATCCGGCTGCGGGAAATCCACCCTTGCGCGCATCATAATGGGGCTCGAGGTGCCGAGCGGCGGACGCATCACCCTTCTTGGCAGCGACGTCACTGGACAGGTCACGAGCCGGCGCACCCGCGACCAGATACGCAACGTTCAGATGGTGTTCCAGAACCCGGACACCACCCTCAACCCTTCCCACAGCGTTGGCTTCATCCTGGATCGGGCGGTAAAGAAGCTTGGCAGCGCCCGCACGGCGCGGGAGCGACAGGCCGAAGTGCGGCGTCTGCTCGATCTCGTGCGACTGCCTCACGATGTGCTGCAGATGTCAGCCGCTCGCTTGTCGGGAGGGCAGAAGCAGCGCATTGCCGTAGCGCGCGCCTTCGCCGGCCGGCCGAGTCTCGTCGTCGCCGACGAGCCCACGTCTGCCCTCGACACCTCGGTGAAGACAGCCATCCTCGAGCTGCTGCTCGCCGCGCAGAAGGATTCTGACACCGCGCTCATCTTCATCTCCCACGATCTCTCGGTGGTGCGCTATGTCGCTGACCGGGTGGCGGTGATGTATGGCGGGCGCATCGTCGAGATGGGCGAAGCCGTGCAGGTCTTCTCGCCGCCCTTCCATCCCTATTGCGAGGCGCTGCTGTCGTCGGTGCCGGGCCTCGACAATCCGTCGCCGGCCAGGCCGCCGCTCGCCGGCGAAGTGGGTGCGCAGGCGCTCAATGGGCAGGGCTGCGCCTTCGCCCCGCGCTGCCCGCGGGTCATCGAAGGGCATTGCCGGCAGACGGTGCCGCCGCTGCGCCGGCCGGCGGCCGGCCACGAGATCCTCTGCCATCACTCCGTGGAGGACCTGCGCGGCGGGACCTTCGTCCCTGCGAGGAACGCGTCGTGACAGAAGCCTTGCAAGCCATTCACGCCTGGCTCGCCGAACAGAAGCTAGCCATGATTACGCTCCTGGAAGAGCTCGTAAATATCGATTCCGGCTCCTACGACAAGGAGGGTGTCGACGAGGTCGGCAGTCGCTTGCGCCGATTCCTCGATGGGCACGGGCTACGAACGCGGCTCCTGCCGAAGCAGCACCATGGCGACGTGCTGCGCGCCGATCTCAATGGCGGCCCGGAGGGGCCTCCCATCGTGTTGATGGGGCATCGCGACACCGTTTTCCCCAAGGGAGAGGCGGCGCGTCGCCCGTTCCGCATCAAGGGTAAGCGCGCCTACGGGCCTGGGGTCTGCGACATGAAGGGCGGGCTCGTTCAGAACGCCTTCGTCATGGCCGCCTTCCAGCACCTCGGCATCGGGATCGCGCCGCTCGTCCTCCTCGCCACCAGCGACGAGGAAATCGGCACGCCGGAATGCCGGGAGGATATCGAGGCGATGACACGCGGCGCCAGAGCAGCGCTGAATGCGGAACCCGGTCGACCCAGCGGCAATGTCGTCACCGGCCGGCGCGGCGGGGTCTTCATGCGCGTTCGCGTTACCGGCAAGGCGGCTCATTCCGGCGGCAACTATCGCGAGGGCATCTCGGCGATCGGTGATCTCGCCCACAAGATCACCGCGCTCCATGCCCTGTCGAACCCGGACGAAGGCTATACGCTGAATGTCGGCCTCGTGTCCGGCGGCATGTCGCTCAACACGATCGCGTCGGACGCCGAGGCGAGCTTCGACCTGCGCTTCACACAGGAGACCCAGCGCATCGAGATGATGCGAAAGGTGGAAGCCATCGTGGCGGAGGCGAAGGTTCCCGGCGCACGGGCGGAGCTGACGATCCTCGGCGAATTCTGCGCCATGGAGCCGAGCCCCGCCTCCGCCGCCCTGTTCGAGACCTATCGCGCAGCGGCGGCTCAGGTCGGCCTTGCGGTGGGCGGGGATTACTCCATGGGATGCGCCGATTCCGGCTTCGCTGCCTATGTGGGCTGCCCGACGCTCTGCGGCACAGGTCCTATCGGCTGGGAAGCGCACACCGCCAACGAATATCTCGACCTCGACAGCCTGGTGCCGCGCGCGCAGGCGCTGGCGCTCACGATCGCCCGTCTCGGGCGGTCACCTCTTCCGGAGCCGGTTTCATGAAGATCGAACAAGCAGATATTTATCTCGCCCCAACTGGCAATCGCCGCGCGGTGCTGTTGGAGCTCACCACCGATACCGGCATCACCGGCATCGGCGAGGCTGGCGTCGCATACGGTATCGGCGACCGGGCGGCGGCGGCCATGCTCGGCGACATGATCACGCGCCATGTCCTCGGACGCGATCCGGCGAAGATCGGCGCAATCTGGCACGACATCTACGATCTATCCTTCTGGACCCGAAATGGCGGAGCTATCAGCTATGCGGCGCTCAGTGCCATCGAGCATGCCTTGTGGGACATCAAGGGCAAGGCAGCGGGGCTGCCGGTCCATGAGTTGTTCGGCGGCGCCATGCGCGAGGAACTGTCGGTCTATGCAAACGGCTGGTGGATCGGCTGCGATACACCTGATGACTATGCCCGAGCCGGCGTGGAGACCGTGGCGCGCGGCTTTTCGGGCCTGAAATTCTATCCCCTCGGTCTCGCCGATCCGGTCAGCGTCGTGCGCCACCCTATGCGGCGCTCCCTCGACGCCCGCTTCATTCCCCTCGTCTGCGATCGCGTCGTGGCTCTGCGTGAAGCGGTGGGGCCGTCCGTGGAAATTATGCTCGATTTCGGCGGGGGGCTGACCACCGACCAGGTGCTGCGCATCTGCCGCAGGATCGAGCATCTCGACGTGCTGTTCATTGAGGAGGCAGTGGACCCCTCGTCCCCTGAGGCGATGGCCCGCGTCGCTGCCGGCACCTCGATCGCCATGGCAGCGGGGGAACGTTGCCAAGGCCGCGCCGCCTTCGAGCGCATCATGCGCCTCGATGCGATCGCCATCGCGCAGCCGGACATCTGCAACACCGGCGGGTTGATGGAGGCGCGGATGATCGCCGGGATGGCGGAGGCGAATAACCTTCGCGTCGCGCCGCACAATTACGGCAGTACGCTCGCTACCGCAATTTCGGCCCAGCTCTCGGCCGTCATCCCCAATTTCATGGTCCTCGAATACTTCCCCGATTACGACCGCGAACCCGCCTACCTCGAAGTGCTTGAGAATCCTCTCGAACCCACCGTCCGGAACGGCGCGATGCCCGTTCCCACCGGCGCTGGCCTCGGTGTGTCTCTCGACCATGCGGCGCTCCGCCCGCACCACCACGCCAACTACCAAGTCTGAACCCATATCCATCCGATAGAGTCTAGGAGAGTTCCTGTGCAGATGATCGATGCCGCCCGTGTCCACCAGTTGCTCGGTTATGAGGGGCTGGTCGAGGCGTTGCGAAAGGCTCATCTCGGCGAGATGCCCAAGATGTCCGACCGGCACATCTACGAAGAGGCGCATGCGGACGGCCGACCCGACATCTTCATCCTGTTGCCGGCGTGGGAGCCCGAGGAGGGCATGTTGGTGAAGCTCGTCACCTCTTTCCCACGCAACAAGGAACGACACGGCATATCCACCGTGAACTCCATCTATGCCTTCATCAATGGCGAGACGGGAGTGACCGAGGCGATCATCGACGGTGAGGCGGTCATCTTTCGCAAGACCTCCGCTGATTCCGCTCTCGGCGCCAGCATATTGGCGCGCAAGGACGCAAAGACGTTATTGATGGTGGGGGCGGGCGGCCTCGCGCCCTATCTGGTGCGCGCGCATATGAGCGTGCGCCCTGGCATCGAGCGCGTACTGATCTGGAACCGCTCTCCCCTGCCGGCCGAACGCCTGACGGCACAGTTGCGGAATGAGGGCATTCCTGCCGTGGTCGCGCCGGATCTCGACACGGCCATTCCCCAGGCGGATATCCTATCCTCAGCGACCATGGCTGAGGAGCCGATCATCAAGGGCCGGCTTCTGAAGCCCGGAGCCCATGTGGATCTTGTGGGCTCGTTCACGCCCGAGATGCGCGAGGCCGACGACGACGTGATCCGACGCAGCGCCATCTTCGTCGACCATCGTCAGACGACCGAACGCTCCGGCGAGTTCACCCGACCCTATGCAGCAGGCCTGATCACCCCTTCCGATGTCAGGGGCGATCTGTTCGCTCTATGCCAGGGCCGGATCCCTGGCCGCACTTCTGCGGACGAGATCACGATGATGAAGAACGGCGGCGGAAGTCATATCGACTATTTTGTCGCGAAGTATGTGATGGAGCAGCATAAGCGCACGATGTCGGGCGCCTGAGCCGGCGGCCCGCCTCCCCTCCGCTCAGCCCATCTACATGGGTATACAAAAATTTTGTAGACTCAAAAAAATTTGTTGGTAATTCATATCCGACGCGCTCGGGTTCCGTTGCGGTGGCATGCGGTCTCTCCGGTTCGAAGCGCGGACGCGCCGGGGCGACCTAGCAAATGCTCGGAGCTCTGCGGTTTCTCGGCTGGCCCCGTCGGGGGGCAGCTTGCGGGTCAGGCAAAAAGGGGAAGGGCAATGAAGCGATATGTGAAGGCGGCGGCATTGGCGCTGGGTCTTGTCGGGCTGCTTTGCGTGCAGGCCAGTGCCCAGGCGACCGATATGAGCATGGATAACATCCTGCAGCGCGGTGAGCTGCGCGTGGGAGTGCAGACGCAAGGCGCTCCCGTCAGCTTCGTCAACAAGAAGGGCGAGCGCACAGGTCTCGCGATCGACATCGCGAAGATGATGGCGAAGGACCTCGGTGTGAAACTGGTGCTGCAGGACTACGACTGGAAGGGGCTCATCCCCGCTCTGCTTGCAGGAAAATTCGACCTCATCGCTGCCGATATGACGCCTACTCCGGAACGCACTGCGGCGCTTCTGTTCTCGAAGCCATTTTTCTACCAGCAGACGGTGGCGTTCACCACGAAAGACAAGCCGTTCAAATCCTGGGAGGAGTTGAACCAGCCAGGCCTGAATATTGGCGCCGTCCAGGGCGGCACCTATGTCACTGCGGTGAAGGATTTCCTGCCCCGCGCCACGGTCAAGGAGTTCGCAAGCGGCCCCACCGTGGCGCAAGCCCTCTCCGCCGGGCGCATCGATGGCGCGCTGTCCGATCTCGGCAACGTACGCGGATACACCAACGATTACGACAATCTCAAACTGCTCGACGGTGTGATCACCCGCGAACCGCTAGCCTTCGCGACCCGCAAGGAGAACGTTCATCTGAAGTTCTGGATGGATAACTACGTCGAACTCATCTCCGCCAACCGCAAGCTGGACCACCTGCTCGAATATTGGTGGAACACCACCGCCTGGCAGGTCGATCACAAGTAAGGCCGACAAAGAAGTCCGGCCCCGACTTGTTGCCGGTATCAAAAAACTACGCGGGCGGGGTGCAGGATGCTGGATCAGATCCTGGCAGGCATCGTATCGATCTATAATTACAGGATCGTCGCGCAATACGTTGACGAGTTCATGCGTGGCGGAGCCAATACGATCATGGCGGCAGCGGCAAGTCTCGCCCTGTCCATCGCCCTCGGTTTCTTGGTCGCGCTTACGCGTCTGTATGGAAGCCGTATTCTTACCGCGGCCATGTGGAATTATACCCAAATCATCCGGTCGACGCCGCTACTGATCCAGATCTACATCGTCTATTTCGGCCTGCCGCTTCTGATCCCGCCTGCCGGCAAGTGGCCGGAGATCGTGCTCGGCATCATCGCCCTGACGATCCATACGACGCCCTATATGGCCGAGATCATTCGTTCCGGTATCGTCTCGGTGCCCCGCGGTCAACGCGAAGGCGCAATCGCTCTCGGTCTCAGTCCAGCCCAGCAATATCGTCTCGTGATCTTGCCGCAAGCGTTCGCGAAGACTTTGCCGCCGCTGCTGGGTCAAGCCGCGATTCTTGTAAAGGATACCTCGCTCCTGTCGTTGATCACCGTATTTGACATCCTGAGCGCAGGCATGCTGCTCAACAGCGAGCGGATCAAGCCGAACGAAGGTTTTCTGTCGGTCGCGATAATCTATCTTCTCATCTATCTCGTCCTTCTTGTCCTCTCGCGGGCAGCGCAGCGGCGGCTTGCGGGCGGTGTCGCCGGCGGGAGAGCTGCCTGATGCAGCGCTATGCCGATGTCTTCGCCGCCGTCGCGCCGTTCTTGCTGCAGGGGTTCCTTGAGACCTTATGGCTCTCGCTGCTCGGCGTGGTCTGGGGGTCGCTTCTCGGCACCGTCCTCGGCGTCGTGCGTGGTCAGCAGTTTCGCGGTTTTTCCGCGGCAATCGGAGCCTATCTCCATCTGCTGCGCGGCACGCCGTTCTTGGTGCAACTCTACATCGCCTATTTCGTATTGCCGAATACCGGCGTTTCCTGGCTGAAATGGAATTCCCAAACAGCGGCGATTGTCAGCCTTGGTATCTATACGTCGAGCTACGTTACCGAGATCGTCAGCTCGGCGATCCGCGCAATTCCCCGTGGCCAGTGGGAGGCCTCCTTTGCTGTTGGTCTCACCACGATCCAGACGCTGCGCCTCGTCATCCTGCCGCAATCCGTCGCGCTCGTCCTGCCGTCGCTCGGCGGCGTCTATGTCAACCTCATCAAGGCCACGTCGATCGTCTCGGTGGTCGGTATCGCCGAACTGACGCGGCAGGCGGAAATAGCGATCTTGCGGTTTCCCGCCAGCGTTCTCTACATCTACGGGCTGGTCGCGCTGCTCTACTTCCTGTTCTGTTTTCCGGTCCTAATGGTCGTCGATGAGCTGGAGCGGAGGTCGAGGGCAAAGGGCGCCGGCAACGGAAACGCAGAAGCTGGAGCTAGCAGATGACCCGGACAGATGTCGAAAAGTGGGGGCCGTTCGGCTCCCATGTCCGGCTGATGGATACGCTGGTCGCGCAGTTCGGCAACAATTGCCAAGTCTCCCTTTACGATCTGCGCCCGGGTATCCCGACCCTGGTCGCCGTCGCTGGCTCGGTGATGGACGTCGCCATCGGCTCGCGCCTGGCACCGGCCCTCGTTCCTCGCCTCAACGCTGCAACGGGCGAAAGCTCCGGCAAGTCGCTCTTCACTTCTGCAACACCCGATGGGCGCCGGCTCAGTACCTCGCTCACCGTTATTGACGATCCAGCCTCCGGCCAGCCTATCGGTTGTCTGAAAATCGACCTTTGCATCGAGAACTTGATCTCTAGCATCGACGTGCTGCAGACATTCTGCAATTTCGGTCCAGCTCGGCCAGCTCCAGCGGGCTCTATCGACGACATCGGAGAAACCGTCGATACGCTCATCGCCCAGGTGCTGAGCGGCCGTAGCAATCCTCGTAGTGTCGCGGGCAAGGCACATCGCATGGAGATCGTGGAAAGATTGGACGAGCGCGGCGTCTTCCTGGTCAAGGGAGCGATCGACATCGTTGCCGGCAAGCTCAACGTCTCCAAGTACACGCTCTACAATTATCTCGATCAGATCAAGAAAAGGGGCAGCCCGCCCTCGTTCCGCTAAGTGCGGATACCGGTCGAGATCAATCGAAGAGGCGACATGTCCGAAATCAAAGCCCCCCGCTTCAAACTGCTTGAAGCCGAAACGCCGCTGCGCCGCTTGACACGTCTCGAGGAACGTCTCGATCGCCGTCTGCTCTATGTGAAGCGCGACGACCAGATGGAGATCGGCATGGGCGGCAACAAGCTGCGCAGCCTGGAATTCTGGCTCGGCGCCGCGATCGCCGAGAGTGCGGATATCGTGCTCGTTGCCGGCGGGCCGATGTCGAACCAATGCCGCCTTACCGCCGCCGCCGCTGCCGTGGCGGGGCTCGACTGCATCGTGTTCCACAATGCGCGCGAACACGAGGAAAGCCGCCGTGCCTCGTTCCTGAACGGATTATTCGGGGCGCAGGTGCGTTTTCTTGGACCCGTCGACGAGACGCGGCGCGCCATCATGGTGGAGGACGCCGCTGCGGAGCTGCGGCGACAGGGCCGCCGACCCTATGTCGTCGGTGACGCGATCATCGGCGCCCTCGGCTATGTTGCGGCAGCGGGCGAGCTTCACCGTCAGTCGCGAGAACTCGACCATCCGATTCGGCATGTGGTCCTGCCTGGCTCCATGGGGCCGACTGAAGCGGGCTTCATCTTCGGCAATGCGCTACAGGACGATCCGTTCGAAATCCATCTCGTGAGCGTCGAATACGGTCAAGCCGATCTTGCCGCGCGGATCGCGCGCATCTATGGCGACCTTGCCGCTCATACCGGCTTATTCGTCGCTGATCTCAATAACCTGCCGATCCATTATCACATGGATTATCTGGGGCCGGGCTACGGCGAACCGACACTGGCTTCCGAGGAGGCAATTCTGACGCTCGCGCGTACCGAAGGCATCCTCCTGGAACATGTCTATACCGCCAAGACGTTCGCCGGGTTCATCGATATGGCTCTTCGCGGCCGGTTTCCGGCGGGAGAACCGGCCTGCGTCATTCATACTGGCGGCACGGCGTCTCTTTTCTCTCAATTCCACTTGTTCCGGCAGGGCATCACGGTGGCCGGCCAGTGACAGCTTCGACATTTAATTGGGCGAGGTGGCCATCCTCGCCACGACCGAAAGAGCGAACTCGACCAGGTAGCTGTTGAGCGCCTGGGAGGCCGCGCCGGCCTCGGGCGCGTCTCGAGCCAGGATCGCCTGCAGGATGTCGTGGTGCAGCCGCTTGCCATGGGCGATCTCGGCCTGCTCGTCGCGGACATGCATGATCCAGAACCGGCGTGACAAGGTCTGCAACGGCACCATCAACGCTTCCAGATAGGGATTGTGCGCGGCCTGGATGATCAGGGCGTGAGTCTGGCGCACGGTCTCGGAATAGCTGTGGAGATCAAACCCGCCGGACAGGGTCGCTTTCAGCGCAGCGATCTCCTCGATGTCTTTCTCGGTCGCCCGGCGGCAAGCGAGCCCGACTGCGAGCACCTCGACGGCCCGGCGAACCTCAAGGCCGCTGAGCTGGTCTTCGACGGAGATAGCCGGGATTTCGATGCCCTTGTTGGGGTGGATGCGCAGCATATGGTTGAGGGCGAGGCGCTGAATCGCTTCCCGCACCGGGGTGCGGCCGAGGCCGGTCGCTTCCATCAAGCCGCGCTCGGACACCATCGAGCCGGGCTTGAGCTCGCCCTGCTCGATCAGGCGCTGCAAGGCGGCGACCGCCTGTTCCGATTGATTCATCCGCTTCTAGCTCAGCTGCCTCCGGCCACGAGGCGATTCCGTTTCTTATCCGATAGCTGATTCCATGGGCTTTCCAAACCGCTGTCCATCCGATATATCGGTGACATATTATCAAAATCCACAAGACTCCGGAACGCGACGTCATGAAGTATTCGCCCTCCATCGAGCCGAGCCCGCTGCCTTTCTCGCCCTTCAAAAGCTGCACTGTGCCGCGGCCGATCGGCTGGTTGTCCAGCGTCAGTGCGGCGGGCGTCGAGAACATCGCGCCCTACAGCCAGTGGCAGAACCTGACCTTCGATCCGCCGATGGTGATGTTCTCGGCCAACCAGTACCCGGACGGGCGCCGCAAGGACACGGTGCTCAACGCCGAGGAGACCGGTTGGTTCGTCTGGAACATGGCGACCTATGACCTGCGCGAGGCGGTCAACCTGAGCGCGATGGCACTGCCGCCCGAGGAAAGCGAGTTCGACCGCCTGAACGTGACGCGTGAATATGCAGACAATGCTCGCATCCCGATGGTGAAGGAAAGCCCGGTCAAGTTCGAATGCCGGTACCTCGGCACGCACCGCCTGAAGGGCAATTCAGCGGTCGGCACCATCGATATCGTCTTCGCGCAGGTCGAGACGATCCATATCGACGATCGCTTCATCACGCGCGAAGGCAAGCTCGACATTCCCGCGATCAAGCCGATCGCCCGCCTTGGTTACTTCGACTACACGGTCGTGAAAGACGTCTTCGAAATGCGCGTGCCGGGGGCCGATGCCGATGCCCGGTTCGGCCTCGAAGGCCGTGCCGCCGGCTGAGGCTGCGCCGACCTCCCCATCGATTGCGTCAACATCAATAAAATGAGGGGTTCACCACATGTCTGACATCGCCGTAGCGGGCGCGCCCGCCGCTCCGCGTTCCCGCCGCGTGAAGGATCTGATCGCGGTCAATTTCGGCAATACGCTCGAATGGTTCGACTGGACGATCTACACGATCTTCGCGCCCTATTTCGCGCTCCAGTTCTTCCCGTCCGCGGACAAGTCGGCGGCGCTGCTGGCGGCGCTCGCCGTCTTCGCGGCCGGCTTCCTGACGCGGCCGCTCGGCGGATTCCTGTTCGGACTCTACGCCGACCGGGTCGGCCGTAAGAAGAGCCTGACGCTGGCGATGTTCATCACGGCCGGCGGCAGTCTCGTCATCGCATTCGCTCCGACCTTCGCGACGGTAGGGCTCGCTGCGTCCATAATCCTGCTGGTCGCACGCCTCGCTCAGGGGATCGCCCATGGCGGGGAGATGGGAACGTCGGTCACCTATCTGGTCGAGCGGGCACCACGTCATCGACGTGCGCTTTACGGCAGTACGTCATGGATGAGCGTCGTCCTCGGCACGATGATCGCAACGCTCACCGGCCTGCTGCTCAATGCCACGCTCGGACGAACGGCCCTGGAAAGCTGGGGTTGGCGCATTCCCTTCGTGCTCGGCGGGCTGCTCGGCTTCTACGGGCTCTATCTGCGCCGCAGGCTGAGCGAGACCGACAGTTTCGCGAAGGTGCAGGAGCAGGGCGCGAAGACTGCGACCGGACTCGGCCCGCTGCTGCGCAACTGGCGCGGCGTCGCCGTCGTCTTCGGTCTCTCGGCCGGCGGTTCGATCATGTTCTATACGTGGCTGATCTACAGCCCGACCTTCGCGCAGATCAGCCGCGGACTCGACCCCAAATCGGCGCTGACCGCGAGCCTGATCGCGCAGGCGGTATTCTTCGTCGCCATCCCGATCGTCGGCTGGCTCGCCGACCGGTTCGGGCGGCGGATCTTCATCATCTTGTTCGGCCTTGGCTTCATCGCGGCGACACTCCAGCTCGACGGGCTTATCACGAACAGTTTCTCGGGCCTGCTGACTGCGATGATCTGCGCGCTGCTGATCCTGGCCTGCCTGTTCGGGGTCAACACGGCGGTCTGGGCGGAGGTCTTTCCGACATCGGTCCGGGCCACCGGCGTCAGCGGTCCGCTTTCGCTCGCCACAGCAATCTTCGGAGGCACCGCTCCTTATGTGAACACCTACCTCTCGCAGACGGGTGAACACAGGCTGTTCCTGTTCTACCTGATGTTCGTGGCCGGGATCACCTTGCTGACGGGGTTGCTGATTCCGGAAACCCGTGACCTCGATCTCGATCGGCCCGACACTGGGCGGTTAGCGAATTCCGCGGAAGCCACCCGATTCCGCTGAGGCAGATTCGACCAAGCCCGAGCCGACCTGAAAGTCGGCTCGGGCGCCGCCGAAAGCCAAGTGCTTTGGCCCAGGCCATTTCTCCACACTGAAGATCCGCTTCATGGAGAACCGATAACCTCGGCAGTTGACGCTCGGTGCCAATGCAGGCTCGGCCGTGGCCGGCCTGAACGTTCGAATGTCCGATGAGCGAGGCCGGCTCGTCGGGAAGAAAGGCAGCCTTCCAGGCATCGAAACGAAACACGGGAACCTTGCCGCCTGCCTGGTCGCGCACGACAAGAAAACGTTCTGTGGGATCGTCGGGAATCTGATGGGGCCGAATGCCCGCCGCTTTCGCTAAGCTGCGGTCACAGTCGACGTTTCGCTGCGCCGGGTTTGGACGAAACGGATCAGCGGGATCAGCAGCAGCAACGCTGCGATGGTCAGGAGCCCTGCGGCGATCGGTGAAGACACAAGCGTCAGCGGATCGCCCTGGCCAATGGCCAGAGCGCGCCGAAGCTGTAATTCGGCCATTGGACCAAGAATGAGACCAATCAGCGCCGGCGCAATCGGCACCGAGCAGCAGCGAAATCCGTAGCCGATCACACCGAGAACGCCGAGGGCGAGCAATTCGACCCAGGACTGGGAAATGCCCCAGACACCGACCAATGAGAAGATTAGGATACCGGCGTAGAGATGCGGCTTCGGGATCGCCAGCAGCTTCACCCAAACCCGTGCCATCGGCAGATTGAGGACGAGCAGCATCAGATTGCCGATATAGAGGGACGCGATCACGCCCCAGACCAGCTCCGGATTGCTGGTGAACAGCGTTGGCCCGGGCTGGAGTCCATAATTCTGGAAGGCGGCCAGCATCACAGCGGCAGTGGCCGATGTCGGCAGGCCGAGCGTGAGCAGGGGCACCATGACACCGGCGACGGCCGCATTGTTGGCGGCCTCGGGGCCTGCAACGCCCTCGATCGCGCCGTGGCCGAATTCCTCAGGCTTCTTCGAGAGGCGCCTTTCGAGCGTGTAGGACAATAGAGTCGGGATTTCCGAACCGCCTGCGGGCATGACCCCGATCGGAAAACCGAGTGCCGCCCCTCTCAGCCAGGGTTTCCAGGATCTCTGCCAATCCTTGCGCGACATCGCGATCGGTCCATTGACCTCGATGATCTTCTGCGGGGCCAGACTGAGCCGGCTCGCGACGAAAAGGATCTCGCCGACGGCGAACATCGCGACCAGCACGATGGTGATGCCGATCCCGTCGGACAATTCCGGGACGCCGAAGGTCAGTCGCGGCAGGCCTGCCTGATAATCGGTGCCCATCACCGCGAGCGCGAGGCCGAAGAAGAGCGAAACCAGTCCGCGCAGGATCGAAGTGCCGAGCACGACCGAGACGGAGGTAAAGGCCAGGACCGCGAGCGCGAAATATTCGGCGGGTCCAAAGACAAAGGCGATCTCCGAGATGGTCGGAGCGGCGACCGTGAGAAGCGCGGTGCCGATCGTTCCGGCGACGAAAGAGCCGATGGCTGCGGTCGCGAGCGCAGCGGCTCCGCGCCCGTTTTTCGCCATCTTGTTTCCTTCGAGCGCTGTGATCATCGAACCGGATTCACCCGGCGTGTTGATCAGGATCGAGGTAGTCGAGCCGCCATACATGGCGCCGTAGAACACGCCGGCGAAGATGATGAAGGCCGCTGTCGGCGACATTGTCACGGTCACAGGCAGGAGGAGGGTGATCGTGAGGGCGGGACCGATGCCCGGCAGGACGCCGATGGCAGTGCCCAGCGCGCAGCCGACGAGTGCCCATAAGAGATTCATCGGTTGCAGCGCGATCCCGAAGCCATGCATCAGCGCGTCGAAAATGGACATCAGAAGCCTCCGGGCGGGAAGAAGCCGCCGAGCTGGACACCAAGCTTCGTGAAGGCGAACCAGGTGATCGAGGTCACGACGAGGCCGATGGCGACATCGGCCAGTGGCCGTTTGGAGCCGTATGCGCGTGTGACCAGGGCGTAAGCGACGGCTCCGCCAAGGGGGAAGCCGACATGGCCGACCAGAGCGACCGGGAGAAAGACGCCCGCCGCAGCGGTGAGGAAACCCTTCCACTGCATCGGCCGGCCGATGTCGGCCCCTTCGGCCTCCTCGGGTTCGAAGATGGCGCCTCTCAAGACCTGATAGCCGAGGGCGAGGCCGAGAGCCGTGAGGACGAGACCGATCGCGAGGACGAAAAAGCCCGGGCCAATGCCGGCATAAGTCTGCGTCAGCGGGAGGTCCGTTGCCTCATGAAGCAGGGCGGCTCCGAGGATCAGGACAGCAACCGGCAAGCCCCAGCGCGACAGACGCCGCGCCGGGGAGGATTTGACCGCCGAAGTCATTTGGCAACCCCGAGCTCCTCGAGGATCGGCCTGATCCGTGCGTTCTCGCTGGCGATGAAGGCGGAGAAGTTGTCACCGCCGAGATAGGCGCTCTGAAGGCCGGCCTTGCCGAGTTCTGCCTTCCATTCCGGGTTCTCGGTCGCTTTGGCGAAGCGCTCGACCCAGATTCTGCGTGCCGCTTCCGGCATTCCCGGAGCACCGACGATGCCGCGCCAGTTCCCGAGGACGATGTCGACGCCACTCTCCTTCAAGGTGGGGGCGTCGATGTCGGGCAGGCGCTTGTCCGAGGTGACGGCGATGATCCGAACGCGCCCGGCATCGGCCAGGCCCTTGAGTTCCGATGCCCCGGAGACGAGGACGGCGATCTTGCCGCCAGCGAGTTGCGTGACCGCTTCGGCGCCGCCGCCATAGGCGATGTAGTTCAGTCTTTGCAGGGGAAGGCCGGCATTCTTCGCGATCATGCCGGCGATGATGTGATCGACGCCGCCGGCGGAACCGCCGCCGAATGCCACCGCACCCGGATTGGCCTTCAGCGCCTCCGTGAGATCCTTGACGGCCTTGAATGGCGAGTTCGCGGGCACTGCCAAGCCGTTATACTCGAAAGTCAGGCGAGCGATCGGCGTGGTCTCGGCAATCTGTGGCGAGCCTTTCGTCGCCATGATCGAACCCAGCAGGATGACGCCCATTCCCATCAAGGCGTTGTCCTGCCCCTTGCTGGTCCGGATGAATTCGCCAAGGCCAAGCGTTCCGCCTGCACCCGGCTTGTTGGTGAACACCGCCCCATCTTTGAACTGTCCGCTCTTGTCGAGCATGGTCATCGCGAGGCGCGTGGTCGTGTCGTACCCGCCGCCAGCCCCCGCCGGAACCATCACTTTCGCCGGCTCGGCCAATGCCATTCCCGAGAAACCGACCGCCATTGCGATCGAAAGCACTGTCTTACGCATTTTCGCATCCTCCCTGTCGGATGGTGAGTAATTGTATTTTGGATATCCGTAACTATTGTTTTTTGGATATGCAAGATATAATATCTGCGCAGGTTTACGGAGGAGCGTCATGTTGGAAAGAGCCACGCTGGCCGCATTGGGGGCCGAGGTCGGCCGGGCGCGCTATGTGCCGATCGTTCGCTATCCCGGCATCGAACGGTTGCCGTTTTCATTGCGGATCGTGCTCGAGAACCTGCTGAGACAACAGTTCTTCGAGGGCGTGGAGAACGACGCGCAGATTCAGGCTGTCCTGCAGCGCGAAGTTGGAGCAGCGCTGACATTCAAGCCCACGCGCATCTACGGTCAGGACATCCTTGCGAAAGTGATGCTGGTCGATATGGCCGGGCTACGGGATGCTCTTGCGGCTGCAGGTAAGGATCCGGGGGTCGTCAACCCCGCGGTGCCCGTAGACATCGTCATCGACCACTCGCTTCAGGTCGATTTCTTCGGCACACGTGACGCTCCCCGCCTCAACCTGGAGATGGAATACCGTCGCAATGCCGAGCGGTTCGCCTTCCTGCGCTGGTGCTCGGAAAGCTTCGACGGCGTGCGCGTGGTCCCGCCGGGCAAGGGCATCATGCACCAGATCCATATCGAGAAGATCGGGCAGGTCGTTTGGCGTGAGGAATTGAAGGGCATGCAAGTGGCGTCGCCCGATACCTGCGTCGGAACGGATAGCCATACCCCGATGATCAATGGCCTCGGCATCCTCGGCTGGGGCGTCGGCGGCATCGAGGCCGAGGCCGTGATGCTCGGCAAGGGCATCGCCATGGCGCTGCCGCGCGTCATCGGCGTCGAGGTCAAAGGCCGGCTGCGCGAAGGCGTGATGCCGACCGACCTGGTGCTGACCATCACCGAGCGCCTGCGCAAGGTCGGCGTTGTTGGCGAGTTCGTCGAGTTCTTCGGGCCCGGGTTGCAGCAGCTCTCGGTGGCCGACCGCGGAACCATCGCGAACATGGCGCCGGAGTACGGAGCCACCGCCGTCTATTTTCCGATCGATCAGCGCTCGATCGACTTTCTGGAAATGACGGCCCGGCCGGCTGAGCAGATCGCGCTGATCGAGGCCTATGCCCGCGCCCAAAAGCTGTGGCGGGACGAAAATACCCAGGCACCGGCCTTCGACCTCGTCGTCGCGATCGACCTTGCCGATGTTCGCCCGTCGATGGCGGGCCCCAAGAACCCCGAGGATCGGTTCGACCTTGCCAACGCGGCGACGGCATTCGCCTCACATTGCAGGGAGATAGCTGGCCGGCAGCCATCACGCCGAAGTCACGCGGTCGCGGAAAGTGATTTCTCGATCCGTGACGGTGATGTGGCGATCGCTGCCATCACCAGTTGCACCAACACCTCGAACCCCGTCGGCATGATTGCCGCGGGACTGGTCGCCCGCAATGCTGCGCGCCTGGGGCTGAAGTCGAAGCCCTGGGTGAAGACCTCGCTCGCTCCCGGGAGCCACGTTGTGGCTGAAATCCTGGAGCGCTGCGGACTGCAACGAGATCTCGATGAACTGGGTTTCCAGGTCGTCGGCTTCGGCTGCACCACGTGCAATGGGGGATCCGGGCCGCTCCTGCAACCGATCGCCGACGCGATCGAAGGCAACGGAATCCTGGCAACGGCAGTCCTCTCAGGCAACCGGAACTTCCAGGGGCGTATCCATCCGAATGTCCGCGCCGCCTACCTGGCATCGCCCGCCCTGGTCGTTGCCTACGCCATTGCCGGGTCGATGATGATTGACGTGACCCGGGAGCCGATCGGAACTGCGGCGGACGGCAAGGACGTGCATCTCGCCGACATCTGGCCTTCCTTCGCGGAAATCGACGCGCTGGTTGCGACGGCCTACACGCCTGAGGTTTTCGCCGAGAAATACGCCGATCTTTTCGACGGCGGCGAGCCTTGGGACAGGCTCGCGACCAAGCCTTCCGCACTGTTCCCGTGGCAGCAGGGCAGCACCTATGTGCGCCAGCCGCCATATTTCGACGACCTGTCGCCGGAGCCTGCTCGGGCATTCAACATCCACGGTGCCCGGCCGCTGGTTATCCTAGGCGACTCGATCACCACAGACGACATTTCGCCATCCGGTGCGATCAGCCTCGGCACGCCATCCGCGGATCTGCTGCTATCCCATGGCGTGAAGAAGGCGGACTTCAACAACTACACCACCCGCCGGGCCAATCACGAGGTCGCCGTTCGCGCCACCTTCGCGAATATCCGCCTGCGCAACCGCATCGTGCCCGGCGTCGAAGGCGGCTTCACCAGGGTCATGCCGGATGGAGAGCAGATGCGGATATTCGAGGCAGCCCAGGCCTATCTGGAGCGTGGCACGCCGCTCGTCGTGATCGCCGGCAGGAACTATGGCTGCGGGTCCTCGCGCGACTGGGCCGCCAAAGGCGTGGCTCTGCTTGGCGTCAAGGCCGTGATCGCGGAAGGCTTCGAGCGCATCCATCGAACCAACCTGGTCGGCATGGGCGTGTTGCCGCTGCAGTTCGCGGATGGGACGGTCGTCGAAACACTCGATCTCGATGGCACCGAAACCTACGATATCGCCGGCCTCGATCGCGATTTCGCTGTGCGCGACAACGTGATCTGCCGGGTGACCCGTAGCAGTGGCGAAACACTCGACATTCCCCTGATCATCCGTCTCGATACCCCGGAGGACATCACCTACTGGCGCCATGGCGGCATTCTGCCCTTTGTCTGGCGGGGCTATATGAGCAAAAGCGCATCGATCGCGAGGACTGCATGAGCCAGGAATTCATTCCCGCGGTCTTCTACCGCGGCGGCACGAGCAAGGGCGTGTTCTTCAACGCTAAGGTTCTGCCGCGGGATCGCGACGCCGTCAGCAGGATGCTCGTCGCCGCTCTGGGCAGCCCGGACCCCTACGGCCGGCAGCTCGACGGCATGGGTGGCGGCATCTCCTCGCTGTCGAAGGCCGTGATCATCGGCCCGTCGACGCATCCGGACGCGGATGTCGACTACACCTTCATCCAGATCGCAGTGGATCAGGCGGTCGCCGACTGGACCAACAATTGCGGCAATCTGTCTTCCGCGGTCGGCCATTTCGCCGTCGATGAAGGGTTTGTGCCCGCAACGGACGGAGAGGTGCTGGTCCGCATCCACCAGACCAACACCCGGAAGCTGATCCATTCCCGCTTCCAGGTGAGGGACGGCAAGGCCGAAACCCAGGGAGACTACACTATTGCGGGCGTTGCGACGCCGGGGGCGAGGATCCGCCTGGACTTTCTCGATCCGGATGGGGCCGTGACCGGAAAACTGCTGCCAACCGGACATGCCGTCGACAGCATCGACCTCGGTGCGGATGGTCGCTTCGAGGTTTCCATTGTCGATGCGACGTCGCTGATCGCCTATGTCGATGCGGCGGCCTTCGGCCTGACCGGCGCGGAAACTCCGGATCAGGTCGAAGCGAGGCCGGGCGCCATGGACAAGCTGGAGGCCCTTCGCCGCCGGGCCGGCGTTCTCGCCGGCCTTGGCACGACGCCCGAGGCGATCGGCCTTCAGACGCCGCGCATCGCGCTGGTCTCCGCTCCGGCGGCGTTCAAGGCCCTCGACGGAGAAACCTTCACGCCCGATCAGTTCGATATCGCGACGCGCATGATTTCGATGCAACGCGCGCACAAGGCCATTCCCGGCACGGGCGGCCTTAATCTCGGGGTGGCGACGCAGATCGCCGGCACGATCCCCAATCGTCTCTCGAAGCCGGCCAATGCCGCTGGTGAAGTGCGCGTCGCGAATCCGTCCGGCCTGGTTTCCGTTGGTGCCATCGTGCGTCAGACCGAGGGCCTGTGGACCGCGGACAGCGCCGTCCTGTTCCGAACAGCTAGGCGTTTGATGCAAGGTGAGGTAGCCATTCCGGCGTCGAATGGGACCTGAAATGTCACAACAGCCGACTCCGCTGCAGCTCAAGCTGGCCAACCAGATCTTGTCGCATGCGCGGTCGTCGGGCTGGCAGAACGGCCATCATCTCACCGAGGACTCGTTGCAGCCTGTGCTGGGGGCTTCGCGGACGCCGATCCGCGCCGCAATGGCTCATCTGGCCGAGGCCGGTGTTCTGGAGCACCGGCCGAACAAGGGCTTTTTCCTGAGGAATCTTTCCTTCCAGAAGGAGTCTCCTGAGGGAGAAGCTGAGCCGGGTGAGGACGAGGCCGCCACCTATCTCGCGATCGCAATGGATCGCTTGAACCACAGGCTTCCTGACGTGGTGAGCGAGAATGAGCTCATTCGGCGATACGACCTTTCCCGGGCACGACTGCGCCACATCCTGGCGAGGATGGCGTCGGAGGGCTGGGTCGAGCGCCGGCAAGGACGCGGGTGGGAATTCCAGCCCCTGATCGACACCCTCGACGCCTATCGTGAGAACTATCGTTTTCGCCAGATGATGGAGCCGACGGCGATGCGATCTCCCGAGTTCGCGCCCGACATCGCCCGGCTGCGCTCGCTGCGCGACCAGCAAACCTTCGTTCTCGAGGAGGGTTACGAGCGGCTCGGTCAGATCGAGCTTTTCGAGATCAACTCGTCTTTCCACGAGGGTATCGCGGCGATGTCAGGAAACCGGTTCTTCGTGCAGACGCTGGCGCGCCTCAACCAGTTGCGGCGGCTCATGGAATATGGCCGCCCGCTCGATCGCGAACGTGTTCGCCGCGTCTGTCTCGAACACCTTGGAATCATCGAGTTGCTGATGGCCGGAGACAGGACGGGAGCGGCCGATCGGATGCAGCTCCATCTAACCGATGCTGCGCTCGAGAAAGCTCCAATGATGAGCGGTTTGCAGCCTTCGTGACGGTGAACGGGCGGAGACGGACATGCTGACTAAAAACGGCAGGCTGCGAGCCGCCATCAATCTGGGCAATCCGGCTCTTGCGCAGCGAAACCCGGACGGAACGCTGACCGGGGTCACAGTGGCGCTTGCACGGGCTCTGGCTGATCAACAAGGCCTGACGCTTGATCTCGTTCCGTTCGACGGCGCGGGCAAGGTTGTCGACGCGGCGGCGGGCGACATCTGGGATGTGGCATTCCTCGCCATCGATCCAAAGCGCACCGCCGAGATTGCCTTCACCGAACCGTATCTCACGATCGAGGGGGAGTTCGTGGTTGCCGCGTCGTCGTCGCTTTCGCGCGTCGAGGATGTCGATCAGCCGGGCGTACGGATTTCTGTCGGACGCGGAGCTGCCTACGATCTGCACCTCACGCGGACCCTGAAGCATGCCGAGCTTGTGCGCGTGCCGACCTCGGCCGAAGCCCTACCTCACTTTCTCTCGCAAGGCCTGGAGGCAGGGGCCGGAATCCGCCAGCCGGCTGAAGTGTTCGTCGCACGGAATCCCGGCGCGCGGCTGATCGAGGAACCATTCATGGAGATCAGGCAAGCGATGGCGGTTCCCATCGCCAAGGCCGGCACTCTTCCGATCGTACAGAGCTTTATCGAGAGCGCGATTTCGTCTGGATTTGTAACTGAGGAAATGTCGAAATCCGACGATATCTCTTAATCGTAGCCGATGCGTATTTCAAAGCGCGAAGGGCTCGGTAGCAAGCAGCAAAGATCGCTGAGTGTTCGCGAACCGTCTCAGCGGCGCTCCGATATCGATAGCCTCGCTCGGGGTCGATTTGGAGCGAAGCATCGCCTTGCTCCGGATGTCCGCTTCCAGGCCGCCGTTCAATGTCAGCAAACAACCCAGCTCGGACAGGGCAAAGATCCGCTTAGGGGATTCCCAGACAGATCCATGAGCTACTGAAATAATCGCTTCCAGAACAGTAGCGCAGTCATACGATTAGAGCGCCATATGCCGATACACAGCCGTTGGGCCGCGACCTTGCCTCGGATTGAGAGGTAAATTGCCCATGGAGCAAGCATGACGAAGCCATCACTATTTGGGTGTATTCCCTTATACACTGAGCGCCTCGGCCGACGCTGCATCGTACAACGGTAAACATCCACGTTGGGTGATGGACAAGCAGCAATACGGCGCCGAGCCAAGTTCGAGCGTCATGTTTGATGGATCGCAGGATTCCCGCAGCTACCCGCCATGGCTCTTAACCGGGTCCCAAGCGCTGAAGGCCAGCACGGCGTTGAGACCGCCAAAGGCGAATGAATTCGACAGCGCGTGCCGCAAGCTCGCAGTCCGCGCGCCATCAGCTACGACATCGAGGCCGCACTCCTCGTCCGGTTCCGTGCAATTGGCCGTGGGAGGGACCAGCTGATGATACAGCGCCAGCGTGGTCGCCAGCGCTTCGAGCGCGCCGGCAGCGCCCAGGCAATGGCCAAGGACCCCCTTGATCGAGGATACCAGCGGCAGGCGATCCGCCGCGAAGACCGCGCGAATGGCCCTGCTCTCGACGATATCGTTCATCAACGTTCCGGTGCCATGTGCATTGACGTAGTCGATCGCGCTGGGGGTGAGGCTCGCGCTCGCCATGGCGCGCCGCATGGCCGCTTCGGCGCCCGCCTGATCGGGAGAAGTCAGGTCGCCGGCATCGGCATTCGCACCGAACCCCACGAGCTCGGCATAGATGCGGGCATTGCGGGCGACTGCTCGTTCCCATTCCTCAAGGACGAGGATGGCGCTGCCCTCGCCGAGCACCAGGCCGTTCCGGTTGCGGGCGAAGGGGCGACAGGTATCCCGTGACAGGATCCGCAGGGCGCTCCAGCCGACCAGCGTGCCGTTCGTGATGCAAGCTTCCGAACCACCCGCCAGCGCAATATCGCAATCGCCGTGGGCAATGGCACGAAAGGCCAGCCCGATCGCATGGGATCCTGAAGCACAGGCGCTTGCCACCGCGAAGGTGTTGCCGTGCAGGCCGAGATCCATCGAGATCTGGCTTGCCGGAGCATTGGTCATCAGTTTCGGGATGGTAAGCGGATGAACCCCACGCCCGCGCTCGCCATAGATCCGGTGGAAGCTGTCATCCAGCGTGTTCATGCCGCCGACACCGATGCCGATCACGACATCCGCCTTCGCCAGGTCGGGGTCTTTGGGCAGGAAGCCCGCATCGGCGACCGCTTCCCTTGCCGCGACGATCGCGAATTGCGAGACGCGGTCGAGGGAGGTTTGACGCTTCGCGCTGAAATGCGCATCGGGATCGAAAGCGTGAGCCTGCGCCGCAACCGGACATGTGACATCCTCCATCCGCGGGAGCCGCAGCGGCCCGATGGCCGTCTGGCCGGCGAGGACACGTTGCCACGTCGCTGCGGCGGTCAATCCAGCCGGCGAAACCGCGCCAAGCCCGGTGATGGCGACCCGTCTCATGCCGGCATGCGCTTGAGGAGGGCTTGCTCGACCAACCCGATGATATCTCCGACCGTCTTCAGGCTTTTGACAGCCGGGTCGTTCGCATCGACGGGAACCCGGATATTGAACTTCTCTTCGATTGCGAAAATTGTCTCCAAGACGTCGAGAGAATCGTATCCGGATTCCTCGAGATTAGTTTCGTCTCCGATTTCAGACACGTCGCGACTGAGTTGTTGCGCTACGATCTCTCTGACCGATTGAACAATATCCATTCCCGTATCCACGCCCTTTTCGCGTGCCCCGATATTTCCGATCGATCCGGCAAGACGCTGCATCACCTGTCGAGGCCCGGGGCCAGCAGGAACCTTGCCGCGTGATTGATCGCAGGGCCCGAGCAGATTCCGTGCCAATCTGCCGCTCTCGAGAACATCGACGCAGGAGGCGCAGCTGCCGGGCGCACCTCTGCCGTTTTCGCCCGGGTGGGCCGAAAACGGCGGAAATCTTCACCTCTACGGCGGAGCCTCCGACCTGCCGAGGAGGCGACATTTCATGTCAGAAGCATCCAAATTTGTAGCTCGACCTCGCCGAGGTCCACCGGCCAGGCCACGCCCGAGATCGTACGCCCCGACCGGCCGGGCCCTGATCCGAGAATCGGGCGTATCCCTTCCCCCTTACGGAAAGGACGCCGATGAAGCCCCGCCTCCAAGCCTGTCCGCAACTTAAAAAGGGTCTGGAAGGAGGTACCGCCCGGAGCCGAGTTGGGGGTCGGAAGCATCAAAATTTGGAGCAAGCTCCAGTTCGTGCGTTTGGAAAACGGCGACGAAAAACAAAAATAGATATAAATATCAGCTGCATATGAGCTGGCACGACACTTGCGGAAGCTTGCGGATGACAGGGGTCCAGGTTCGATGCAGTGGCAGGCCATCGTCGATTTTGACGGCACCATCTCTCTGGAAGACACGACCGATCGGATCCTCGAGCGTTTTGCTGAGCCGGGTTGGGAAGCGCTGGAGGCGGATTGGGTCGCGGGCCGGATCGGTTCGCGCGAATGCATGGAGCGCCAGATCGCGCTGCTGCATGTTTCGCCCGACGTGCTCGACACGTTCGTCGAGAGTTTCGAGATCGACTGGGGCTTCGTCGCCTTTGTCCGCACCTGCATGCGCCATGGTGTCCCGGTCACGGTGGTCTCCGACGGTCTCGATCGTACGATCCGGACCCTGCTCCGTCGGGCCGGCCTGACCGAGCTTCCGGTCATCGCCAACCATATCGAGCCAATCGGCGGGGATCGCTGGCGCCTGACCTCGCCGCATGCGGCCCGTGACGGCAGTTGCGCCAGCGGCACCTGCAAATGCGGCGTGGCGCGCAGCCTCGGCCGGCCCGCGACCATCCTGGTCGGTGATGGCCGCTCGGATTTCTGCATCGCGGAGCGGGCCGATCTCGTCTTCGCCAAGAACGGCCTGGTCGCGCATTGCGTCCAGGCGGGTGTGGATCATCACGCCTTTTCCCAGCTCGCCGATGCGGCGCGTCTCCTGGAGGAGATGCTGACGGGCGTCGTCCCGGCCGCTACGAGCCACCACCTCAAGGACAAGATCGATGGATGACGGCGTTCTTAAGCAGGACCGCTTGGCGGCTGCTGCCTCGGTGAACCTTGCCGGCCTTGCGGCCGAAGAGGCGCGCCTGCTCGCGCTGGAGGCCGAGTATTGTTCGCATGGCGACACTGTCCACTACACGCAGTTCCCGAAGATCTTCTCGGGCTGTGAGGGCTCTTTCATGCTCGACGCGGCCGGCAACCGCTTCCTCGATCTGCAGATGTGGTACTCGGCGGTCAATTTCGGCTACGCCAACCCGCGCCTCAACAACGCCCTGAAGCGCCAGATCGATACGCTGCCGCAGGTCGCCAGCCAGTATCTCCATCGCGAGAAGATCGAGCTCGCGGCGATGATCGCCAAGGATGCGCAGCGCAAGTTCGGCGCCAAGGGCCGCGTTCACTTCAATGTCGGCGGCGCACAGGCGGTCGAGGATTCGCTGAAGCTCGTGCGCAACGCCAAGGGCGGCAAGAGCCTGATGTTCGCCTTCGAGGGCGGCTATCACGGGCGCACGCTCGGCGCCTCCGCCATCACCTCTTCCTATCGCTATCGCCGCCGCTTCGGCCATTTCGGCGAGCGCGCCCATTTCATCCCGTTCCCCTACCACTTCCGCGGCCCCAAGGGCATGAGCAAGGAAGAGTACGGCGAGCATTGCGTGCAGCAATTCGCCCGGCTCTTCGAGAGCGAATATAACGGTGTCTGGGATCCCAAGGTCGGCGAGGCCGAATACGCCGCCTTCTATGTCGAGCCCTTGCAGGGCACGGGCGGCTACGTCATCCCGCCGCCGAATTTCTTCACCGGTCTGAAGAAAGTCCTCGACGACCACGGCATCCTGCTGGTCGTCGACGAGATCCAGATGGGCTTCTACCGGACGGGCAAGCTCTGGTCGATCGAGCATTTCGGCGTGCAGCCGGACGTGATCGTCTTCGGCAAGGCGGTGACCAACGGCCTGAACCCGCTTTCCGGCATCTGGGCCAAGGAAGAGCTGATCAACCCGACGGTCTTCCCGCCGGGCTCCACCCACTCGACCTTCAACGCCAACCCGCTCGGCACCGCCGTCGCGCTGGAAGCGATGAAGATGATGGAGGAGGAAGACTACGAGACCATGGTCATGGCCAAGGGCAAGCATTTCCTTGCCGGCCTCCAGGAACTCAAGCGCCGCCACAAGATCGTCGGCGAGGTCGATGGCCTCGGCATGGCACTCCGCATCGAAATCTGCGAGCCGCATGACAGCTACACGCCGTCGAAGCGACTCGTCGACCTGATGTGCGACGAAGGCATGAAGGCCGATCTCGAAATCGCCGGCAAGCGTTACGGGCTCGTGCTCGATATCGGCGGCTACTACAAGAACGTCATCACCCTCGCGCCCGCCCTGACCATGAGCTACGCCGAGATCGACCTGGCGATCGCGCTGCTCGACCAGCTCTTCGCCCGCGTCTCGGCCGCCTGAGCAGGTCCACGACGTTGCGCATGCAGGTGATCGATTTCGACGGCAGCCTGACGGCGCAGGCGCCGCTCAGGGAGCGGATCGATGCGGGGATTGCGACCCGCATCGATGCTGCCGACCTGGCCGCTCGTCTGCGCATCGTCGCGAGCCGGTCGGCCTTGCAGGATCTCGCCTCGCGGTTGCGAGACGCGGCAGGCGGCGAGGGCACGCCGGTCACCTTCTACGGTTCGGGGGATTTCCATCACCTGACGACAGCCCTCGTCGCGGCGGTCGACGAGCCCCTGACCATCGTCCATTTCGACAACCACCCCGACTGGGTGCGCTTTCCGGCAACGGTCAATTGCGGCGCCTGGGTCAACCGGGCGCTGGAGCTGCCGCATGTCCGCAAGGTCGTCACCATCGGGCCGTGCAGCAACGATCTCGTGCGCCCCGAATGGCAGTTCGCCAATCTCAAAGCCGTCGTCGATGGGCGCATCGTGCTCTATCCCTGGCGCCACGCTCCCTCCCGCGTGTGGGGACGCTACGGCAAGGCTGCCAGCTTCACGCAGGAAGGCTCCTTTCTCCGGTGGCGTAACCTCGCAGACGAAGACTGGGCGGATTTTCTGGACGATCTCGTCGCAGAGCTTCCGAACTCAGCCATCTGGCTCACAATAGACAAAGACGTCCTGGGCCACACCGATGCCTGCACGAACTGGGACCAGGGCGAGTTGCCTCTGGGCCATCTTCTTGCCGCGGTGAAAAGACTTGCCGCCGAGCGGCGGATCATCGGCGTCGATGTCTGCGGCGACTGGTCAAATCCCCAGTTCTCCGATCCGTTCAGGGCGACGCTCGCCTTCTTCGATCACCCGCCACGCCGCAGGCCTGCGCTTCACGAGCTCGCGGTCAACGCTCGTGTCAATTCGCGCCTCATCGACTGCTTTCAACGGGTTCTGCCGTGACGCTCGCCCTCGTCCTCTGGTTCGCACTGTCCATCGCCTGCGATGTCGGTGGCCAGCTTTGTCTGAAGCGCGGCGCCGACCAGCTTCCCGAGGGCGGGAGTATCCGCGAACTTGCCGGGTCGCTGGCGCGTTCGAGCTGGGTCACGGCCGGAATCCTGATCTACGTCGCCGAGATCTTCATCTGGCTACGCATCCTCTCCGAGGTGCCGCTTTCCGTCGCCTTTCCGATCGCCAGCCTCAACTTCCTGGCGATCGCTTTCGCCAGCGCCCTGTTGCTCAACGAACGCGTCGGTCATCGCCAGTGGCTCGGCGCCTTCCTCATCACTTGCGGCGTGATGATCGTCGCTCGCACAACCTGATGAATGAGACGAACAATGTCGCGTGATTTCAGCCTTCGGTATGCGGGCGGCAGCACCGGCTTCCTCCTGATTCATGGCCTCGGTGGCACGCCGGTCGAGCTTCGGCTCGTCGCCCGGGCATTGAATCGGGCCGGCCATACCGTTCACTGCCCGCAATTGGCCGGTCATTGCGCCGGCGAGGCCGAGCTGCTCGCGACCGGCTGGCGGGATTGGGCTGCCAGCGTCGAGGCCGAGCTCGACCGGATGCAGTCCATCTGCGACTCCGTGATCGTCGGAGGCCTGTCGCTAGGCGCGGTGTTGGCCATACATATCGCTGCCAAACGCCCCGAATCCGTAGATGGTCTCGCGCTTTATGCGCCGACACTCTGGTATGATGGCTGGTCGATTCCGCGTTACGCCTTCCTGCTGAAATGGCTGATCAACACCCCCTTCGGCCGCCGCTATCGCTTCATGGAACGCTCGCCCTACGGGATCAAGGACGAGCGTACCCGCGCCATCGTCGTCGCCTCGATGATGGGCGGCGATAGTTCACAAGCCGGGCTGCTGGGTACGCCTTCGGGCTCATTGAAGCGCATGTGGGATCTCATCGCCGTCACGCGCCGAGAGCTGCCCACCGTGAAATGCCCGGCCTTGCTGGTTCATCCGCGCGAGGACGACATCGCCAGCTTGTCCAATGCCTTCTATCTCCAGCGCAAGCTCGGGGGACTCGTCGACGCCCTGATCCTCGACGATAGCTACCACCTCGTCACCATCGACCAGCAACACCACATCGTCATCGAGCGTTCGCTGGCGCTGGCGGCGCGGCTCGCCAAGGCTGGCGCGCCCGACGCGGAGGCGGCGACGCTGCGCGCCGTGGCGGCCGAATGACAAAGCTCGAAGGGCGGCTCGTCACGAGCATCGCGGAGGTGGATTCGACTGCCTGGGATGCCTGCCTGCCTGCCGAGGTCGAATGCCATGCCTATTATCGTGCCTGTGAGGCCGCGGCGGCGGAGACCGGGGTCGGCCTGCGTATGGCGGCCGCTTGCGTCGCCGATGCGGCCGGGGTTCTGGCCGTCGCGCCCTTCTTCCGGCTGAACTACCGACTGGACACCCCCTTGCAGGGGCGCATGCGTGCGATAGGAGATGCCCTGTTTCGCCGCATGCCGGGCCTGGTCACGTTGAAGGCGCTCTGCATCGGTTCGCCCTACGCAGAGCGCTGCCATCTCGGCTTTGCACCCCGGCTGGACGCGGCCGGCCGCCGCGCGGCGTTCGAAGCGCTTGCGGCGACGATCGATCGGCAGGCCGTGGCAGAGGGTGTCCATCTCGTCGTCTGGAAGGATCTCGCACCGGTGGAGGAAAGCGGTTTCGGCGCAGCGCTGAACGGCGCCGGCTTCGCGCGGCTTGGCAGCCTGCCGATCGCGATTCTGGACCTACCCTTCGCCGATGAAGCCGCCTATCTCGCCTCGCTCTCGGCGGCAACCCGCAAGGACATCCGGCGAAAGCTCGCCAGGGCGGGGCAGGTCCGAGTCGAGTTTCGCAGCGACATCTCCGGGCTGGAGCAGGAGATTGCCGGTCTCTATGAGGAGACGCGCACGCAGAGCGGGCTCGACTATGGCGACCTCGAACTGCTGCCGCCGGGCTATTTCGCCGCAATCTCGCGGGCGCTCGGCGAGCGGGCGGTGTTCGCGCTCTACTGGGTGGGGACCGAGCTCGCCGCCTTCAATCTGCTGCTCGTCGAGGCCGACCGTGTCATCGATAAGTTCCTCGGCATGCGTTATCCGTTGGCGCGGCAGCACAATCTCTATGCGGTGAGCTGGATGGCGAATGTCCGCTTCTGCCTGGAGCGCCGAATCGGGCAGCTCCAGAGTGGCCAGACCGCCTATGCCGCCAAGCTGCGTTTCGGCAGCCGGCTCGTACCCTCGACCCTGCATGTCCGCCATCGCCTCACGCCACTGCAATGGGCCTTGCGCTCGCTCAGCCCCTGGCTTGGCTTCGAACGCTTTGACCCCGATCTCGCCGGGCTTGCCCGAAAGAATGCCGCATGAGCGACGTCCCCGCAGTCACGCCCGTCTCGCGCATGCGGCAGGCCCTGATCTGGATCGCCTTCATCGCGCTCGACACCGGCACGCAGCTCGCCTTCAAATGGGGCGCTGACAGTCTGGGCGATCTGGATTTCGGCCCGGCCATGCTGGCGCGTGCGGTCGCGCACCCCGGCGTCTGGCTCGCCATTCTCGGCTATGTCGGCATCTTCGTCGCCTGGATGGCGATCCTGCGCGACATGCCGCTCAGCCGCGCCTTCCCGATGACGGGGCTGGTCTATATCACGGTGCCGTTGCTGGCCTGGATCGTCTTCGGCGAACGGGTCGATCCCATTCGTGCAGGTGGCATCGCACTGATCATCGCAGGCGTCGTCCTGCTCGGAGGCGGCAATGACGATGCGTAGGACTGGCTTTGTCCTGGTATTGGGGCTCGTCGCAAATCTGGCCGCTCCCTTGCCCGGTCGCTCCGACACGATGAGCGACATCATCGGTCGCTGGCGGGATTCCGACGGCGAGTCGGAGATCGCGATCAGCCGCTGCGGAGCCGCTCTGTGCGGTAAGATCGTCTGGCTGAAGCAGGAGCGCTTCGACATCTACAATCCAGATGCGAAGCTGCGCACGCGCTCTCTGCTCGGTCTCCAGGTCCTGATGGGCTTCAAGCCCGATGCAGGAGGTGCGCTTGCCGGCGACGGCTATAATCCGAGCGACGGCAAGGTCTATCGTACGACGCTCGCGCTGACGTCGCCGCAAAGCCTGGTCGTCCGCGGTTGCGTCCTCGGCGGGCTGATCTGCGACGACGACACCTGGTCACGGCAACCCTGAGACGGGGCAGCCATGCGCGGCGAATGACCCGCCATCGGAAGAGAGGGTACAAGAAGTCGGCATGTCCTTGAGGATGACCACGCTCAGGCTCAGGCTGGTGATCGGCTTCATGCTGGTCAGCGTTCCGGCGATGCTGGCCTCGGCCTATATCGCCGCCCGGCTGATCTCGAATACGTTCGAGGACAACGTCGAGCAGTGGCTCGGTGAGACCTCGCGCTTCTTCTCGCTCGAGATCGCCGAGGCCCAGCAGGAGGCGCTGCGCGTCGCGAGCGTCATCGGCCACCGGCTGGAGCAGGCGCCCGACGACCAGAAGATGCAGCATGTCGCCGCGCGCGAATTCGCGGTGCTGAACTCCGTCGGCTACGACCTGATCGCGATCTATCGGCCCGATGGAACGACGCTGTTCAAGACCCGTGATTTCACCAGCATCGGCCCGCTTCCGGCCGAGACCGGCCAGGGGCTTTTCCGGATCGAGGCAGAGGGCCGGCGCTGGATCATGGCGGGCGCCGTGCAGACCTTTCAAATCAATGGCCGGCAGACCAATATCCTGGTCGGGACCTGGCTCGACGAGAGCTATCTCGGCGGCATCAAGGTCGTGACCTCGCTCGACGTGCGCCTGTTCGCCGATTTCGGCGGGCAGCTCGAGCCCGTGCTGCAAACTCATCCTGATCGGCTTAACCCGGTGCCCGATGAAATCCGCGCGCGCCTTGCGTCCGGGGCAGAGCAGATTTTCGAGCCGGCGGCCGATGGCGGCAACTATCGCGCTGTCTACGGGAGCTTCCGCGGTATCGACGGCAAGCTCGCGGCCATCAGCTTCATCGGGTTGCGCAGCGAGGCCGGCTTCTTCGAGCAACTTCGTCAGGGACGCCTGTTTCTCGGGATATTCCTGCTCGGCAGCATCATTTCGATCCTCGTCGGCATCTTCATGTCGGCAATTCTGGTACGACCGTTGCGTGCCCTGACCCGCGGCGTGCAGGCAATCGCCGCCGGCGATTTCGGCCAGCGCGTTCCGGCCAGTGGCGGGCGCGAGATTGCGCAACTTGCGACGGGGTTCAACGGCATGGCCGAGCAACTCGGCAAGCTGCAGGAACTGGAGCACGAGCTACGCCGCCGCGATCGCCTTTCGACGCTGGGCCAGGCCGCGATGGTCATCGCGCACGAGGTGCGCAACCCGCTGGGCATCATCAAGACCTCGACGGAAGTGGTGCGCAACCGTGCCAAGCTCGGCGCCGCCGAGAGCAAGATGCTGGGCTATGTCATCGACGAGGTCCGACGCATCGAGACGCTGATCCGCGACTTTCTCGACTTCGCGCAGCCGAAAGCGCCCGTGATGAATGTCTTCCCGCTGCGCAACGTGATTGATCGCGTCGCCGCCCTCGCGGCGCCGGAGCTGGCCATGCGCAAACTGTCGCTGGTGGTGGAGGACGGGACGGCTGGCGCCATGATCGAGGGGGACGCCGACCAGCTCCATCAGGCCTGCCTCAATCTGGTTCTGAACGCCATGGACGCCATGCCCGCGGGCGGCGTCGTCACCGCGACCGTGACTGGCGATGAGGCGACCGTTTCGCTGATCATTCGCGATCAGGGAGCTGGCGTGCCCGAGGCCATCCGCGCGGAGATATTCAATCCGTTCTTTACCACCAAGGCGAAGGGCACCGGTCTGGGGCTTGCCAAGGTCCAGGGCGTGGCCGAGGCTCATGGCGGCCGGGCTGTTTGCGACAGCCAGGAGGGACAGGGCGCCGCCTTCACGATGACGTTTCCCCGTGTGCAGCCCGGTAGGGCGCCATGACCCAGAACATCTTGGTCGTCGATGACGAGGAACGCTTGGCCGACGTGCTGGCACTGGCATTGGAGGATCTTGGCTATCGCGCTACGGCGGTGACGAGCTCGCAAGCCGCTCTGCTCGAGCTCGGCCAAGCCCATTTCGATCTGGTGCTGACGGATCTGCGCTTGCCCGTCATGGACGGGCGGGCCCTGCTGCGCGAGGTGCGCAGTCGCTGGCCGGAGAAGCCCGTCGTCGTGCTGACTGCCTTCGCTACCGTCCGCGACGCCGTCGAGCTCGTGAAGGAAGGCGCCTTCGACTATATCGCCAAGCCCTTCGAGATGGAGGATGTCGCGACTACGATCCGGCGTGCGCTGCGCCTCGCCGATGTGGTGCGCGACAATGAGCGCCTGCGCCGCGAACTGGAAGGGCGCTACAGCTTCGATACGTTGATCGGTAACAGTCCAGCCTTCCGCCGCGTGATCGAGCAGGTGACGGAGGTCTGCGAGACGCGCGCCACCGTGATGCTGAATGGCGAGAGCGGCACCGGCAAGGAACTCGTCGCCCGCGCGATCCACTTCAACAGCCCGCGCCGCAACAGGCCCTTTGTTGCCGTCAACTGCGCCGCCATTCCCGAAGCGCTGCTCGAAAGCGAGCTCTTCGGGCATGTAAAGGGAGCCTTCACCGGTGCGGTCTCCGCCCGCATCGGCCGCTTTGCCGCAGCCGATGGTGGCACCTTGTTCCTCGACGAGATCGGCGACATGCCTGTCGCGATCCAGGCAAAGCTCCTGCGCGCGGTCCAGGAACGCAGCTTCGAAGCGATCGGCGCCGACCGTAGCCAGAATGTCGATGTCCGGCTGATTGCAGCGACCCACAAGGACATGCGGCAGGCCGTGGCGGAAGGGCGCTTCCGTGAAGACCTGTTCTATCGTCTCAACGTATTCCCGATCCAGCTGCCCGCTTTGCGCGAACGACCGGAGGATATACCGCTGCTGGCGAGCCATTTCCTGGATGAGCTATCCGATGCCATCGGCAAGCACGTCACGGGCTTCTCACCGGCCGCGCTCGCAGCGATGGTGGGACATAACTGGCCGGGTAACATCCGCGAACTGCACAACTGCATCGAGCGCGCCGTGATCGTCGCCAAAAGTGCGACGATCGACATACCTGACCTACCGCGCGACCTGTTCGACAACCCGCGTCGCAATGGTCGCGACGCACTGCCGCGCGACCTCGATGCCGAGCTGGAGCGAATGGAACGCGAATTCATCCTGGAAGCCCTACGCCGCAGCGACGGCGTGCAGGTCAAGGCGGCGCGCCTTCTGGGGATCGCCGAACGGAGCCTATGGCATCGCATCAAGAAGCTCGGCATCAAGCTCGGCCGGACGGTGACGGAATGACCGGCGGGTGCAATTCAGCGGCGCGCCGGGGTGATCGCAGGCGCGAAGTCTGATAGATGCTGCGCGCCGACTGCGGCGCTGCCGGAGATTTCTATGCGTACCTTGAGTGTCTCCTGCCTGGGCCTTCTCCTCGCGACCACGGCGAGCGCCCAGGAGGCTGCGCCGGCCCTGATCGACCCCACCCCCGCGAAGGGCTGGATCATCACGCTCGGCGGCTCGCTCCAGCTCGGCCCGAAATTTGACGGGGCCAACTCGGCCGGCCCGTCCTTCATGCCCTCGCTGAGCTGGCGGCGCGTCGGCGAGCCTGCCGGCTTCAGTGCGCCGGACGACAGCCTGGACTTCGCGCTCTACGAGACAGACCGCTTCAGCATCGGCCTGGCAGGTGGCCTCAAAAGCGGCCGATACTCCAGCTCGAACAATCGCCTCTTCGGCCTGCGGGACGTGCCCTGGACAATCGAGGCCGGTATTTTTGCCGAATACTGGCCGATTCTCGAGCGCCTGCGAACGCGCGCGGAGATCCGCCAAGGTTTCCACGGGCATCACGGCGTCATCGCCGACCTCTCGGCCGACTGGGTCGAGCGCTTCGGTCGCTTCACCGTCTCGGGCGGGCCGCGCCTGTCGCTCGGGACGGCCTCATATATGCGCCGAAATTTCGGGATCACACCGGCGGAATCGATGGTGAACGGCTATCTCGCCACCTACCGCCCCTCCGGCGGCCTCAAGAGCGTCGGTCTTGCCTCGGCGCTCGAATATACGTGGTCGGAGCGATGGTCGACGACGCTTTTCGCGCGCTATGACCGGCTGGCGAAGGAGGCCTCGAACTCGCCTCTGGTGCGCACGATCGGCCAGCGCGATCAGTTCTCGGTCGGCGTCGGCGCCAACTACTCGTTCCAGATCGGCAACTAGGGCGGTTTCGATCCCACGGAAGGTGCCCCGTCTGGGGTGGGCATTCCATGAGGTGCCAGTAGCCTCGCGATTGCCGTTCTAAAGCTGCCGGCCTGCCAACCGGACAATGGTCCTCCGTGATGTTGGCTTTCGAGCCCTGGCGAGGCCGCCAAGGCGCTGAAGAGTCGTAAGCCTGACGAGATCGTCGCGAAGCTGCGACAGGCCGGTGTGTTGTTGTCGCAAGGCCGGCTGGTTGCCGGGGCGACCCGCCCGATCGGAGGGGCGGCCTTCACCTGTTATCGTTGGCGCGAGGCGTTCGGCGGTTTGAAGGCGAGCAGGTGAAGCGATCGAAGAACGTCGAGAAGGAGATCGAGCGGGTGCGCAAGGCGGTCTCGAACCTGGCGCTCGAGAAGCCGATCCTCGCGGAAGCCGCTCGGGGAAACTTCCGGGTCCCGCACCGACCGCCTCAGGCTTCAGGAAGCTCGCCAAGTTTCTGCCGAACGGAGCCGGTGCCGCTCTGACAGGCCGAGGATCAATCGATCAGATCGGAACGAGACGCCGGCCCGATCCACCTCGGATTTTCACTGGTATCGGTCCCGAGCGGCCATTGGGATCTCTGCTGGGAGCTACCATTCAAGGAGACGGCAGCAGCCTGCTCAGCGTGCGAGAACGAGCCGGGCCCGGGTAGTGCCGCTTTCACGCACGATGGCAAGCTCGCCTCCGTGGGCCGTTGCGACCTCTGCCACGATCGCGAGACCGAGACCGGAGCCCGGAGAGGCAGTGCCCTTGACGAAAGGCTGCATCAATACGGCCGGCGAAGAGGAAAAGCCGTCGCCATCGTCCTCGACCTCGATCCAGGCGCTGGCTTCATCAGCACCGACCGCAACGAGGAGGCGGCTGTGCGCGCCGTGCTTCAGGGCATTGTCAATGAGATTGCTGAGCGCTTCGCGCAGGCTCACGACATCGCCTTTCACCATCGGCGTTGTCTCGTCAGGCATGAAGGCGATGTCGATCTCGCGGGGCAGCGAAAACGGTACCGCCTTAGCGAGGACGGATTTCGCCATCTCGTTCAGATCGACGGGTATAGTCGTTGCCGCGTCCCGGCGATGGATCACCATCGCATGGTCGAGCAGTTGCCCGGTGAGACGGCCGAGTTCCGCCGTGCGTTCATGGATGCGCCTGACGGTGTCCGCCTTGCGCCGGGAGGCCGGCGTACCGATCAGGATCTCGACCTGGGCGTCGAGCGCTGCGAGCGGCGTGCGGATCTGGTGCGCGGCATCGGCGATAAAACGCTGCATGATCGCCATCCGCTCGGAGAGGCGGCGCATGAAATCGTCGATAGCCTCGACGAGATTGCGGATTTCCAGCGGCGGCTCGGCCTCGATCGGGCGGAGATCGTCGGGGCGGCGCGCGGCGATCTCGCGCTCGATGCGGGTCAGCGGCTTCAACGCCAGCGTCACGGCATAGGCCGCCGCCAGCAACGCGAGCACGCTCATCACGACGATGACGCCGAGCGCCTTGAGCGTCAGGTCGCGCGCCAGAGCTCTGCGCGCCTCGGTCGTCTGGGCGACGACGATCGTCGCCCAGTTGTTGGTTCCGGGGAGGTCAATCTGCCGCGCCAGCGTAGCGATGCGCACCGGCTGGCCCTGATAGGTTCCGTCTTCGAGGACGACGCCCGCCTTGATGTCAACGGGGTCGGCGCCCGAAGCGAGATCCTCATAGCCGGCGACCACGATGCCGCGGGGATCGACCACCTTGTAGAAGACGAGATCATAGTCGGCGAGCGTGGCGATGGTCGAGACCGGCGGATCGACGGTGACCACACCGCCCTGGACATAGACATTCTCCGCGATCTGCACCGCCCCGCCGCGCAGGAGCCGGTCATAGGCATGTTGGGCGGCCAGCGAGGAGGAATGCCAGGCGGCGGCGCCCAGCACGACCGCCCCCGCCGCCAGCACCGCCGCCAGCACAGCGATGATGCGGAAGCGCAGCGACAGGCGCAACTCAGACAACTGCAAGCTGATACCCCAATCCGCGGAGGGTCCTGATCTCGACCGAGGCGTCCGCGAGCTTGCGGCGCAGGCGCGCGACGAACTGTTCGACCGCGTTGGGGCTCGCCTCCTGGTCGAAATTGAAGAGCTGCTCGACCAGTTCCTCCTTCGGCACGATCCGGTCGGGGCGGGCGGCGAGGATTTCGAGGACGGTGAGCTCGCGTCGTGTCAGGTTGAGCGGCCGGTCGTTGATGCTCGCGACGCGCCCGGCCCGGTCGATGACCAGCGGCCCGAAGCGCAGGAGATTGTCGGATTGCCCGGCACTACGGCGCAGCAGCGCGCGGGCACGAGCTTCGAGTTCGCCATAGTCGAACGGCTTGATCAGGTAGTCGTCGGCGCCGAGATCGAGCGCGCCGATGCGCTCGTCCACGGCCGAGCGCGCCGTCAGCACCAGCACCGGCGTCTTCAGCCGGCGCGCCCGCATTTGCCGAAGTACCGCCAGACCGTCCTGGCCGGGCAGGCTGAGATCGAGCACCACGAGGTCATAGGATTGCACGGCCAGCAGCTCGGAGGCCGTGAGACCGTCCTGCTCCCAGTCGACGGCGTGGCCGATCTTCTCCAGCCGCATCACCACGGCCTCGGCGATATCGGCGGTGTCTTCGACGACCAGCACACGCAAGCGGATCTCCCTCCCGGCTCCGAGTCAGGCTGGAGTCAGTCTCGCAGATTATCACCCTCGGCAAGCGCCCATAAGTGCGTAAGGAAACGAAACAAGGGAGGGTGCATGCTGGCCCCGTTCGACGCTGCAACTGCGACTCCGCTTCTCTCGGTGGAGGGCGTGACGCTGCAATACAAGACGCCCGATGTCGTGGTCACTGCAACGCGGCGCGTCTCCTTCGACGTCTATCCGTCCGACCGCTTCGTCCTGCTCGGCCCGTCCGGCTGCGGCAAGTCGACCCTGCTCAAGGCGATCGGCGGCTACCTGACGCCCGTCGAGGGCCAGATCAGTCTGAAGGGCCGCAAGGTCGCCGGTCCCGGGCCGGACCGGATGATGGTGTTCCAGGAGTTCGACCAGCTCCTGCCCTGGAAGACGGTGCGCGAGAACGTCGTCTTCGCGCTGACGGCTTCGGGCCGCGCCAGCCAGGCTGAAGCCGAGGAGCGTGCCCGCTCCTATATCGACAAGGTCGGCCTCTCCAAGTTCATCGACAGCTACCCGCATATGCTGTCCGGCGGCATGAAGCAGCGCGTCGCCATCGCACGCGGCATGGCGATGGAGCCCGACGTGCTGCTGATGGACGAGCCTTTCGCCGCGCTCGACGCCCTCACGCGCCGCAAGATGCAGGACGAGCTGCTGCGGCTCTGGGACGACACCAAGTTCACCGTGCTCTTCGTCACTCACTCGATCGAGGAGGCGATCCGGATCGGCACCCGCATCCTGCTGCTCTCACCGCATCCGGGCGAGGTCAAGGCCGAGCTCAACAGCGTGCCGCCCGAAGAGATGGGCACCGGCAAGCAGGCCGCGCTCGAAACCCGCATCAACGACATGCTGTTCGCGCATCATTGAGCCGGAGGTGACCGCCATGACCGATCTCGTCAGCTTCCGTCCGGAAATCATCCGCGACGTCAATTCCAGCGACGCTCCCGTCGTCGCCAAGACCATCGGCTGGGCCGAGCGGATCTATCGTCTCGGCTTCGTCCGCAAGGGCCTGATCCTCGCGGTTCTCGCCCTCGCCTGGGAGGCCTATGGCCGCTGGCTCGGCAATCCCCTGCTGTTTCCGACCTTCGGCCAGACGGTGCAGGCCTTCGTTGAAAACATCGCCAACGGCGTCATCCCGCAGCGCATGCTGGTTTCGCTCCAGACCCTCGTCATCGGCTACAGCATCGGCATCGTGCTCGCCGCCCTGCTGACCACGCTGGCGATTGGGTCGCGCATCGGCGCCGATCTGCTGGAAACCCTGACTTCGATGTTCAACCCGCTGCCGGCGATCGCGCTTCTGCCGCTGGCGCTGATCTGGTTCGGCCTCGGCACTGGCAGCGTGATCTTCGTGCTCGTGCATTCGGTGCTCTGGGCGATCGCGCTCAACACCCATGCCGGCTTCCGCTCGGTTTCGAACACGCTGCGCATGGTCGGCCAGAACTACGGCTTGCGCGGCCTGAAGCTGGTGCGGCTCATCCTGATCCCCGCCGCCTTCCCGGCGATCCTGACCGGCCTCAAGGTCGGCTGGGCCTTCGCCTGGCGTACCTTGATCGCGGCCGAGCTCGTCTTCGGCGTCTCCTCGGGTTCTGGCGGCCTCGGCTGGTTCATCTTCGAGAACCGCAACCAGCTCGAGACGGCGAATGTCTTCGCCGGCCTGTTCACCGTGATCCTGATCGGCCTCTTCGTCGAGAACGTCATCTTCGCTGCCATCGAGCGCAAGACAATCCGCCGCTGGGGCATGCAGCACTGATATCGAAACTTCACAAGGCCGAACGGCCGTCACTCGGAGGGAAATACCCATGGCATTCAAGACTTTCCTGCGCACAGCCTTCACCGTCGCGGCGCTCGGCGCGGCGCTCGCCGCCCCGGCCCGCGCCGAGGTCAGCGAGGTCCGCATTTCCAAGGGGTTCGGCATCCTCTACCTGCCGCTCTTCGTGATGCAGGATCAGCAGTTCCTGGAGAAGCGCGCCAAGGCCGCCGGACTCGGCGACATCAAGGTGACCTGGCTGATGCTCGACGGCGGCAACGTCATCAACGACGCGATGATGGCCGGCACGCTCGATTTCGCCGGCACCGGCGCGCCGGGCTTCGTCACGCTCTGGGCCAAGGCCAAGGGCATTCCGGGCGTCGAGGTCGTCGGTGTCTCCGGCATGAGCTCGACCTCGCTCTGGATGATGTCGAACAAGCCGGAGCTGAAATCGCTGAAGGACTTCACCGCGACCGACAAGATCGCGCTGCCGGGCATCAAGACCTCGCTCGCCGCCGTCGTGCTGCAGATGATCGCCGCCAAGGAGTTCGGTGAGGCGAACTACGCCAAGATGGACCCGATGACGGTGAGCCTGCCGCATCCGGAGGCACTCGCCGCACTCGTGGGCGGCAAGACCGAGATCAAGGCGCATTTCACCTCGCCGCCCTTCCAGTATATCGAGGCCAAGAGCCCCGGCATCCACCGTGTGCTCAACTCGGTCGACTATCTCGGCAACCTGACGCTGGACGTCACCTTCGCGCCGAAGAAGTTCGTCGACGCCAATCCGAAGATGACCCAGGCCTTCATCGACGCGATGGATGACGCCAACGCCCTGATCGAGAAGGACAAGAAGCTCGCCGCCGAGATCTTCGCCAAGGGCTCGAAGGTGAAGATCGACGCCGCCGAGGTCCAGCAGATGATCGAGGACAAGGATGCCCGCTTCACCGCCACGCCCGAGGGCGTGATGAAGTTCGCCGAGTTCATGCACAAGGCTGGCTCGATCAAGGTGAAACCCGCCAAGTGGAGCGACATGTTCGTGCCGCAGTTGGCCGGCCGGTCCGGAAGCTGAGACGTCCAAGCGCGAGAAACCCTACGCCGCCACGCCACCTGTGGCGGCGTCTTGCTTTCCAGCCGCCGCCTTCGATCGGTTGCGGCAGATTTCAAGAAGCCATGCAAAAAATCCGGGGCTCTCGCGTCACCTTATGCGTGATGGCGGGCTAGCGGTTCCGTATCGCGCCACTGTCGTCCCCCTGCCGTCTGCGCCCTGTGCGCGAAGGGGGCGGCGCTCGACGAAGGCCGATGATCAGCGAGAGGGCGCTGCCTGTCACGCCGTCTGAGGCGGCGCACCCATTCGCACCAGCTTTGCCCTTACCCGTGATCTGATGGCGACGCTCGGGCTGGCTCAAGATGGAGGTGGGGCACCCGGCACTTCGAGGGAATTCTCTGAGTAGACTACCTTGCCAGCGCCGTTCCTCCGGGCTCCCGGCGTCGGTACGGCATGCTCGATGTGTCCCGGGCTCATCAAGTGATCGACCGGATGGCCGTTCAGGACAAGGTAGTCGGTAATGATCCGGCGATGACATCGCCACCACACGGCCTCTGAACACATCAGCGACACACGATGATCGATTCCGAAGCGTAGCACCTTCTGGAGAGCCTCGTTGAAAGCGTCGCCGAGCGCGTAGTCGGCGTAGTTGTGAAAGCTTCGATTCCGCCACATTGCATTGAGCCGCTCATCCACGCCGCTTTGCTTCGAGCGACGTCCTCCAAGCTCCGGGAGGTGGCAGTAGCCGATGTGGAAGGGTTCCAGAGCGCCGGGCAGCCTGTCGATATTGAACTCTGGTTTGGTTCGCGAGCGTGGAAACGCGCGGACGTCGATCAGAAGATCGATGCCGGCCTCCTGCAGCATCGTGATCAATTTGGTAAGGGAGCGGTTGGAGTGGCCGATCGTGGTGAACCGGGCGACCATCAGCCGATCTTCGTCAGAGCGGCGTCCTTGTGGGCCGCGACATGCTCAGTCCGGTCGCTCCTGATCTCATATTGCGGCTCTTCCTGCGAGGCGCGATGACGGTGGCCCTTGTAGTCGAAATCGGCGTGATGGACCTTGATGATCCTGCCGCTGACCATCCCGGCCTCGGAGTTCCATCGGACGTGATCGCCAATCTTGAATTTGTCCATGATGATCTCCCTACGGAGAGAAATGCACAATCGGCGGGATTGTTCGATGCCGATCTGCTGGCGAATGCGGATCTGCATGAGCGGGCCGATCGATTTGGGATGGATTGCGCAGTCAACAGGCGCGGGAGCGGTTGCTCGTCCCCGGACCGGAGCCACCATTCCAGTTCGGCTCCCCGGACCAGCATCAGGTCATCGCGATCGACCAGGTGATCGAGGTGCGGAGCATGGCCCGCGCAATCTCGCTGGCACAGCGCATGGAAAGATCGATCTCCACTCTGGCGATTTCGCATGCCCTGGACCATTCGCCTCAATCGCGCCGGGGCGATGCCGAGGCAGAAGCTGCAACGAAAAGGACGCGCGTGGCGCACTGGCTCAGTGGTGGCACTCGTCCAGATCGAGATCGAGCCTGCCGCTTTGCAGGAAGGCCTCGAAAGCGGGCTCGAATGGCGAGGGATCGAGCCTGTTCGCTTCCAGCCAGGCGTCATCGTAATAGCTGTTGGAATAGCGGTCGCCGGCATCGCAGATCAGGGTCACCAGCGATCCCGCCTCGCCTGCGCTCGCCATGCGCGCCGCATGGAAGCACATCGCGGCTAAGTTGGTGCCTGTCGAGCCGCCGACGCGCCGCCCGAGCCGCCGCGATAGCACACGCATCGCCGCCAGCGAGACGGCATCCGGCACGCGCAGCATGGTGTCGATCACCCCCGGTACGAAGGAGGGTTCCACCCGCGGCCTGCCGATGCCTTCGATACGCGAAGGGCGATCGCAGCGATATCCGGGATTGCGCGTGGAGAAGCCCTCGAAAAAGGCGGAGCGCTCGACATCGGCCACGGACAGCCGCGTCGCGTGGCGCTTGTAGCGGATGTATCGCCCGATCGTCGCGGTGGTGCCGCCGGTCCCCGCGCTCATTACGATCCAGGACGGGATCGGATGGCGTTCGCTTGCCAATTGCTGGAAGATCGACTCGGCGATGTTGTTGTTGCCGCGCCAATCCGTCGCCCGCTCTGCATGGGTGAACTGATCCATGAAATGGCCGGACAAGCGCGCCGCCAGTTCGGCGGACTCGGCATAAATCCGTTCGCCGTCGTCGATGAAATGGCTGCGTCCGCCATAATGCTCGATGGCCGCGATCTTCTCCGGGGACGTGGAGCGCGGCATGACGGCGTAGAACGGAACGCCGATCATGCGAGCGAAATAAGCCTCCGACACCGCCGTCGAGCCGGACGAGGCCTCGATCACCGCCGTGCCTTCCCGGATGAAGCCGTTGCAAAGCGCATAGAGGAAGAGCGAGCGCGCCAGCCGATGCTTCAGGCTGCCGGTCGGATGCGTTGATTCATCCTTCAGATAAAGTTCGATCCCGGTGAGCCCCGGCACGTCCAGCGCCCACAGATGCGTGTCGGCAGAACGGCGCTGATCCGCCTCGATTGCCGCTATCGCCTGGTCGACCCAGAGGCGGGTCGATCTCGCGTTATCCCCGTTCAATCCGTTCTCCATTCGAGCAATCCACTCGGTCCCGGACAGATCGGTTGCGGAATACGACGGCCGTTCTGCGCCTGCATAAGGCCGGTCATGAGGACTGCCGGTTCAGCGGTGGTCAACATCCGCCCGGTCCCGATGTCGCAGCGGAACCCTGGCGTAGCGCCCTGATGGTCCCGATGTTCGAGCAGTATCGCCCATGACGCAGCGGGGCGTCCTGCTGGGCGAGGTCACTTCGGCAGCGCCGCGTCATTGCGCATCCCGCGCAAATGACGGCCATATCGCGGACGACGCCCGCTTGGCTGCGGGCCAACTGCTCGAAGTCGATGTCGAGGCGCTGAAGCAGCCGGCGAAGCAGCGATGAACCGGTGTCGCTGCAGGACGCAAGCCTATGAAGATCGGCTTCGGCAACGCCATTGTCTCTGGCCAGCGCTGCCGTAGCGGCCGGACCGAGCGCCTCGAGCGTGGTCAGGAAGGATTGAACCCGCCACCACCGGCGAACTGCTTCGACGATCTGCATGGCAACCTCCATACTCCCAAGGGCGAGTATCGACCCGTCGGCCATGGCATTCTTTGCGATAGCTCAATCCTCCCGCACAGATCGTCGGGGGAAGCGCTGTCTCCATGTAACATAGATTTACAATGCATCTTTTTCGCCATAAAGATTGATATGAAATAGATCTTTATGGAGGCCTGTCATGAGGCGACCGCCGGGCGCTGCCGACACCGGAAGCACGTTGGTGCCGATGCTGATATGGGGGCTTATCCTGGTCGTTGTCGGGATGGTGGTCGTGATGGTTTTCGCGTAGCGCCCGCACGGCTTCCGAGGACGGACGTCCTGCGGAGCCGAATGCGCCGGCCGCTGCAAGCAGCGCGGGGCCGCGTGGCACGGCAGGGCTGCTACAACTAAGCCATGTCGGGTGTGTCGCGCCGGGAGGAGCGACCTTCCGGCTTGGTGGGCTGGAACAGACGGAATCCCTCATGCGACTGACCCGATTTTCCGATTATTCGCTCAGGGTTCTCATGTATGCGGCAACCCACGGGGAGCGTCTGATCACGATTGAGGAGACTGCGGCGACGTACCGGATCTCGCGGACGCATCTGATGAAAGTCTGCCATCAACTCACCAAGGCCGGCTTCCTTCGGGCGGTCCGCGGCCGCTCCGGCGGTCTTGTCCTGGCCAAGGCGCCGTCGGAAATCGGGATCGGTGAGGTTCTGCGTCTGACGGAGCCGGATTTCACACTGGTTGAGTGCTTCGGCGGCGGCGATGGCTGCGTGATTGCGCCGCGGTGCCGGCTTCAGGGTGTCCTTCACGAGGCGCTTGCCGCCTTCCTCGTAACGATCGATCGCTACACTCTGGCCGATCTGCTGCTGAACCCGGCGGATTTCGGCCTCGCGCCGGCGGCTTGACGCGCTTCATCGCGACAGCGCGCCGGGGTTAACGGGCGACCGGAAGGAGAAGCCGAAAATGCGGCTGGTATTCGATCAAGCCTTCGGTCTCGACGAGGACAGCCTGCATGACGTCGTCGTCACGTTGAGCGAGCGGCTGCGGGCGCATCCCCGCTTGCGTCGTCCGCTCGATCGTGCCGTGGGCAACGGCTGGTCCGAATTCGAGCGCGGCCTCACGCATTTCATCACGGCTCTCGGCGCGCGGACCGGCGATCATGGCGGCGGCCTGGCGGCGCTGTTCGAGGCGTTTCCGGAACTGGCGCCGGAGCACGTCGCCGATGCGCGCGATGTCTTCGTCGAGTCCGCCCTGGCGGTCCTGCCGCTTCATGCGGCTGCGTCCCTCTCGGACCTTGCCGACAGCGTCTGCGATCTGGCCTTGCGTGCTCTGTGCCCGCAGGCCGGACAGGAAGGAGAGCTGCCTCTTCGGTTGCGGATTGGCGAGGCGGAGGAAACCCTGCGGGTCGGTGCGTGCCTTGGGTAGCCAGGCACTCTCAACGATTTCGCCGGAGCGAAACGCGGCTTTTCATCGTTCCGAGGCATATTGTCGCGAAATCCCGCAACGCTCATGATCACCTTCGGCAGGGCGCGGCCTCAATGACCCTCCCGCCAGCCGCGCTGGAGACGGAAGATGAGCGTTCGGGAACGGATCCGCGACCTCGCCGGCCAGGCCATCATGCAGGTGATCGCCAAGCCCTCCAGAGCCTACGAACCGTTCACGCCCTCCGATCCCGTAGCGCTGCGGCGAAACCTGCAACCGGCGGACGTCTTGCTGATCGAAGGAAACCAGCGCGTGTCGACCGTCATCAAGTACATGACGCAATCGACCTGGTCCCATGCCACGCTCTTCGTCGGCGATACCCTGGCTTCGCGCGGAGAAACGGACGACGACGCCATGCTGGTCGAGGTCGATCTGTCGGCGGGCTGCATCGCCGTGCCGCTGACCAAATACACGCAGTACACCACCCGCATTTGCCGCCCGGTCGGCTTGACTGCCGAGGACCGGCACAAGGTCGTTGCTTTCATGATCGCGCGGCTAGGCTTCCGCTACGACATGCGCAATGTCCTAGACCTCGCGCGCTACCTCCATCCCATTCCGTTTCTGCCTGTCCGCTGGCGGCGGCGGATGATCGCGCTCGGCAGCGGCGAACCGTCCCGGGCGATCTGCTCGACCCTGATCGCCGAGGCCTTTCAGGCCGTGCACTACCCCATCCTGCCGCTGATCGATCACTTGCCCAGCCATGAGCGGGCCGGCAGCGATCATGCCCGCCGCGAGATCCTGCATATCCGGCACCATAGCCTCTACGCCCCGCGTGACTTCGATATTTCACCGTATTTCCAGATCATCAAGCCGGCCATCGAGAGCGGTTTCGACTACCGGAGCCTGGCTTGGGGCGAGCATGACCTTTGACGGAGTTGGGTGTCGTGGGAGGCGTACGACATCACCGTGACGTGCCGCCGTCAGTGACGAAAAACTCGGAGGCAATAGCCAAGTCTGATCACCTGTCTCTGAACCGCGTCCTGTGAGGACCGCCAGTGTGACGACGACAAGTGGACCGGGAAACCGGGCTTGCACGGGATGAAAGTCCGTAATTGGCCATCGCGCCCACGGGTCGAGTTCAAGCGCAGGGAGCTCAGTGAACAGCTCGCGGCAAGACGCCGCCCAGCGTCGCACGACGGCCTGCCAGAGGCCGCCGGTATTAACCGCGCCTCAATTTGCCTCTTTACGGAAAATCTAATCTGACCGATGGTAAGCGATGCGTGGTGGGTCCAGTTCTCTAGTTTCGGTTGGGATCGTCGATGATCATCCCCTTCTGGCGGAAGGGATTGCGGCGGTTCTGGCGCGCAGCAAAAAATGCGTTGTGATTGAAATTGGCTCCAGAGCCGAGGATATCGTAGGAATCCCCAGCCGGCAGCCATGCGACATCCTGATCGTCGACTTGAATATGCCTGGCGACGTCTTCAGCGCGATCGCCGAACTGCACGATAATGCTCCGGCCTGCCGGGTCGTCGTGTTCACGGCCTCCACCGAGACAGAGCATGCGGTCAAGGCGCTGGGCGCCGGCGCGGCGGGCTATATCCTGAAGGGAAGCAGCGCCACGGAACTGCTCGATGCGGTCGAGGCGGCGTTGCGCGGCGAGGTTTACATCACGCCTTCCTTTGCCGCGAAGGTTATTGGTGCCTTGAACCACAAGACTGCGGAAAGGCAGGCTCAGGTCAGTACGAAACTGAGCGTTCGCGAAGAGCAGATCGTTCGCCTGCTGCTCTGCGGCAAGCAGAACCGGGAGATCGCCCGTTCGCTCGATCTCAGCGAGAAGACGGTCAAGAGCTATATGACCAATCTGATGGCCAAGCTTCACGCGCGAAACCGTCTCGAGGTCGTGATCGCAGCCCAGAAATTGAAGCCGGCCGACTTCTCTTCGGCCGGCCGCTGAATTCGAGCTCGCTGCCGTCGCGACTCATTCCACCCTCGTCCTCAGGGAGCGCCGGCGCACGGGCAGGAGCACTTTGAGGAGAAGCCCACCCTGTGGCTGTGCCATGACGGTCAGGCTGCCGCGCAAGGCTTTCACGCGAGACTCCAGTCCTTTCAGGCCCAGCGGAGAGCGCTGCTGCGAAGCGCCGGACTGCGGAGCATCACCGACCGGCCCGCTATCCGAGATCATGATATCCAGCGTTTCGGCGGAAAAGCGGGTTTCGACGCGCTGGTTGTGTCCATGAGCATGCTTGTAGGCATTCATCAGCGCCTCCTGCACGACGCGAAACGCGCAGAGGCGGATCGCTTCGGGCATCTGGTCCGGCAAGTCGACAAGAGCGCGAGCGACGATGGTGCCGGTTTGCTGTTCGTGTCGTTTGATCGCGGCTTCGATCGTGTCGGAGGGCGAGAGGTCCCGGATTTCGGGTAGAACGAGCCCCGCCGACAGGTCGCGCAATTCGGCGAGAGTCTGCTGGAGCAACTGTTCCAGTTGCGCTTTGAGTTCGGGTGGCTCGTCAGGCAGCCGCAAGATCAGCAGGCTCAGCATCTGGATCGGACCGTCATGCAGGTCGGCGCCGATGCGCGCGAGATAGCTCTCGTTCGAAACGGCTGCATTGAGCCGCGCCTGGTCCGCCGCGCGTCGCAGCATATTGTTCCGTTTCGCGAGAGCCGATGCGCGCGCGAGATTGGCCTCCAATTGCGATTGCTGGGAACTGATGATGTGGCTGGCGTGGCGAATCGTCAGATAGAGCAGAAAGCCGATGAGGATCGCGACATTCAGGATCAGGAACCAGGTCGCATAGCGCAACTGCTGAATCTCACGATCAAGCGAAAAGCTTACCTCGTAGAATTCGCCGAAGCCGAGAATCGTGTTCGTGCCCGGCTTGTAGATCGGAGCATAGGTTTCCAGCGAGCGCTGACCGGATTCTTCATCGCCATGGCTGTCGCCGTTATGCGGGGATACGACGACCTGCCCTCTCAGCAACCGGTCGATCTGTGAAGGCTGGAGCTGCGCGTCCTCCTTGGCCTTGCCAGTGCTGTAGATCAATTTGCCCGTTCGACTCCAGATCTTGATCATCGTGACGCGCTGTCCGAGGGGGCTCTCCATTACCTGTGCCTTGATCCGGTCCTTGCTGCCTTCCGACAACGTGCCGGTATGCTCGAGATCGAGGACGTAAGGAGCCAGGAAAGCCTGGAGATAATGGGCACCGATCTCCGCCATGCCCTGCTCCCAACCCGTGCGGATGCGGCGTTCGACCCAATAGCCCAGCATGACCATCGACAACCCGACGACGAGCGCCGCGGCTATGGTGAAGCGACGTTCCAGGCTCTGCGCAGCCCAGCGTCGCCGCAGGCCATCGAGGAGCGATGCCGACTTTGGTCCGTATCCGGATGGACCCAAGGTCGAGGGGGCGGCTCCGTCTTTGGCCGCTGCTTCTTTCTCGACCTTTCCATCTACCGCGCTTGGCATCGCTCAGGCATTCTGATGATTAATGAATGGTTAAAGCGGGGAGGCGTCGTCGTCATTGCGCATTGATTACGCAAGGCTAGGTGGCGTCTAAGACGCATTTATACAGTGTATTTTGCCGATTGTCTCCAAGACATCGCTGCGGGAAATGGTTTCCGCGGCCGGTTTTTGTGCGTCGATTTTGAGGATCACGACTATGGTCAATATCGTCAGGCACGATCTCGAGTTCATTCTGCGTCAGATCAAGATCGCCGAGGCGCATTCGGGTGGAACGGCGCTCGACCGGATCTATGTCAACGCTGCCGGCGATGTCGTGGCCCAGGGCTCTTCCGGTGCCGTGCTGGCCATCAGCCATCCGCTCGCGCCCTACGGACTGCGGACCGTCGACGGCAGCTTCAACAACATGGTGGCGGGCCGCGACCAATGGGGCGCCGCGGACAATCCCTTCATCCATCTGGCCGAACTGGCCTACCGAAACGAGCGGGACGACAGCATCTCGCTCGGCGAAGGACCGCTCTTCACGAACAACAACTACGCCGCCAACGGGTCTGTCGTCGATGCGGATCCGCGCCTGATCTCGAACCTCATCGTCGACCAGACGCTCGGCAATCCGGCTGCCGTCTACGCGGCGCTCAGCCATGCGGGCTTCTCCGGCGCCGCGCTGTGGACCGCGCTGAACGCCATCAATGACGCCTATGCCCCGGTCAAGGAGGCGGCCGCGGCGCGCGCCCTGGCTAATGCGCCCGAGCATTTCGACGCCACGGGCCAGCCGCTGCCCAGCTGGGCCGCCCTCGACAGCGCCGCCGCGGTTCTTGAGGCAGGCGCGCCGGCCGCCCTGGCTGCGACGATCTCCCTTGCCGAGGGCTACGGCATCGAGATGGAGCAGACGACCCACACCATCATCCTGCCGAATGTCGCCCCGGACGAGGGCCTGTCGGCGTCCTTCAATTCGTGGTTCACGCTGTTCGGGCAGTTCTTCGATCACGGTCTCGACCTGGTCGCGAAGCAGGGTGGCTCAGTCTACATCCCCTTGAGCCCGGACGATCCGCTCTACGATCCCGCTCGGCCCGAGACGAATTTCATGGTCCTGACGCGCTCGATCCCCGACGCGAACAATCTCACGACGCCATTCGTCGATCAGAACCAGACCTACGGCTCGACGGCGTCGAAGCAGCTTTTCATGCGGGAGTACGATTTCTCGACCGGCATGCCGCTCGCGACAGGCAAATTGCTCACCGGGGCGCAGGGCGGACTGGCCACCTGGGCCGACGTCAAGGCGCAGGCGCTCAAGCTCGGCTTTCAACTCACAGACGCCGATGTCGGCAATATCCCGATGTTCGCGATGGACGAATACGGCGAGTTCATCCGCGGGGCCAACGGCCTGCCGCAGGTGATCGCCGGTCTGAGGCCCGACGGCTCCCCGATCCTCGTATCTGGCGACACCGTCAATCGCGTCGACGTCTCGGCGATTCAGCTCCCTGTCGGGACGATCGTCGCTACCTCCGACCCGCTCAATCCCAGGACGATCGCCGAGGGCGAAACTGTTTCCGCCGTCCGCACGGGGCACGCCTTCATCGACGATATTGCCCATAATGCGGTGTTCAAGGGGCTCGTCGATCCCGACCGCAACCCGAGTACGAGTAATTCGGTGATGCAGCAACCCGACGACGACATCGTCGCCGGCAACCCAATTCCGCTCAATGCCGCCGGCGTGGCCCTCACCTATGACGATGAGTTGCTCAATGCGCACTACGTCACGGGCGATGGCCGCGGCAACGAGAATATCGGCCTCTCCGCCGTGCATCATGTGTTCCATTCGGAGCACAACCGCATGGTCGAGCAGGTCAAGCAGCGGGCGCTCGAGTCAGGTGACGCCGCCTTCCTGAACGAGTGGCTCCTCGATGACGTTCCCGCCGGGCTGAGCGCCGCGCAGGTCAGCGCGCTTGATCCCTCCAGCCTCGCATGGGATGGCGAACGCCTGTTCCAGGCCGCCCGCTTCACGACCGAGATGCAGTACCAGCACCTTGTCTTCGAAGAGTTCGCGCGCAAGGTTCAGCCGGACGTCGATGCCTTCGTCTTCAATCCGTCGACCGACATCAACCCGGCGATTTTCGCCGAGTTCGCCCACGTCATCTATCGCTTCGGCCACTCCATGCTGCGTGAGGACGTCGCTCAGACCTACGCCGACGGCACCGGCGGCGACCTCGCCTTGTTCAGCGCGTTCCTCAATCCGCTCGCCTTCGGCGGGGTGCAGCGCGCGGCGAACGGAACCCCCATCCTCGGCGCCGACGGCCAGCAGATCCTGCTCGATCACGACCAGGCCGCCGGCGCAATCGTGCGCGGCATGACGAGCCAGGTCGGCAACGAGATCGACGAGTTCGTCACGCATGTCCTGCGCAATCAGTTGGTCGGCATCCCCCTCGACCTCGCCGCGCTCAACATCGCGCGCGGCCGCGATGCCGGCATCCCCGCACTCAACGAGGCGCGCGCGCAGTTCAAGGCGATTGCCAACGGCGACAGTCAGCTCGACCCCTACACGAGCTGGACCGATTTCGCCCTCAACATGAAGAATCCGGCCTCGGTCGTGAACTTCATCGCGGCTTACGGCACGCATGAGACGATCACGAGCGCGACGACCTCCGAGGCGAAGCGCGACGCGGCGATGAACCTTGTTTTCGGCAACAGCGCCCTCACGGGGCAGGCCGCTGCCGACTTCGACGCCGACCGCCTGGCCTTCCTCAACGCGAAGGGCGCCTATGCCGTCGACGGTGCCGGCCCGAACGCCGACGATCTCGGCGGCCTCAACAATGTCGACCTCTGGGTCGGTGGCCTCGCCGAGAAGAAGATGCCCTTCGGAGGGATGCTCGGCTCGACCTTCTCATTCGTGTTCGAGCTGCAGCTCGAGAACCTGCAGAACGGCGACCGCTTCTATTACCTGTCACGGGTCCAGGGCCTGAACTTCCTCAACGAACTCGAGAACAATTCCTTTGCCAAGATGGTGCTGAACAACACCGATCTCGGCGAAACGGGCTATGCCCTGCCCGGCGACATCTTCTCGGTTCCCGACCACGTCATCTACATGGACGCACGCGACCAGGCGAAATTCGGGGTGCCGGAAGCTGTCCACGAGGACCCGTTCCTCCAGGCGCTCTCGGCCTTCGTGGAGCGCCGCGATGCCAACGGCGACCTGATCGAATACCAGCGCAACAACGACGGCACCTTCATCAGGGACCCCGCGACGGGGAACGTGCTGCTCGCCGCCGGCAGCCTCGGCACCGGGCAGATCGCGCGCTCGGTGCGCGTCAACACCGCCGACCACGTCCTGATCCAGGGCACGATGGGCAACGACATCATCGTTTCCGGCGGCGGCGACGATTCCGTCTGGGGCCGCGGAGGCGACGACCGGATCGAGGCCGGCTACGGCGTCGACAAGATCCATGGCGGCGACGGCGACGACATCATCACCAATAGCGGCACCGACATCGGTGAAGTCGACATGCTGCATGGCGAGGCGGGCAACGACGTCATCCATGGCGGCAGCGGCCTGGCGCTGATCTTCGGCAACGAAGGGAAGGACGTCCTGATCACCGGGCCGGATGGCAAGGAAGCCTTCGGCGGCCTCGATGACGACTTCATCCTCGGCGGCGAGGGCGGCGACTTCCTCCTCGGTAACGAAGGCAGCGACTGGATCGAGGGTGGCGGCGGCTTCGATACGACGGCCGGCGACAATTCCGAACTGTTCTTCAACTCGACCATTCTCGGCCACGACGTGATGTTCGCGGGCACTGACGAGCATGATTTCGACGCCGAATCCGGCGACGACATCATGGTTCAGGGCGAGAGCGTGATGCGCAACGAGGGCATGCTCGGCTTCGACTGGGCGATCCACAAGGGCAATCCGCAGGCCGCGGATTCGGATCTGCTCACGCCGATCTTCACCACCGACCAGCAGGATATCCTGCGTGATCGCTTCGATGCCGTCGAGGCGCTCTCGGGCTGGGACAAGAACGACCGGCTGTGGGGCGACAATCGCGGCGACGTCACAGCGGGCGAGATCGAGGCCGTTCCCGCCCTTGCCGGCGCCGAGAACACCATGACCGGTCATGAGCTCACTCATGGCGGCGTCGACCGGATCACGAACCTGCGTCCGATCATCGGCGACTTCGCCGGTCCTACCGTCGCCACCGCTTTCGAAGGGGGCGTCGCCTTCGACCGCGGCAACATCCTGCTCGGCGGCAAGGGCAGCGACGTGATCGAAGGCCGCGGCGGCGACGACGTCATCGACGGTGACGCCTGGCTCAATGTCCGCATCAGCATCAGGGATACGACCGGGACCGAGCTCGCCACCGTCGACAGCCTGAAGCAGGTTCTCGACCTGCCGACAACGCACCAGTTCTACAGCCAGTGGCACGGCAAGGCGCTGAGCGAACTCATGGTGAGCGGCGCGATCAAGCCGGTCCAGCTCAACATCGTGCGGGAGATTCTGGATCACACGGATTCCGCCACCGCCGACGTGGATGTGGATACCGCGGTCTTCTGGGATGCCTCCGAGAACTACACCGTCAGCCGCGGTGCCGATGGGGCCCTTGTCGTGGAGCACACCGGCTTCGATCCGGCAAACCGGCCGGCGGGGACCAACTTCGTCTCCGACGGTCGCGACAAGCTCTGGAACATCGAGAAGCTGCAGTTTGCCGATGGCCTCTTCGACGTCGGTGCTCTGGTTCCGACGCCGGCAAGCGGGGTTCCGGTCATCAGCGACACGACGCCCGACGAGGGGCAGATTCTGACTGCCGATACGAGCCAAATCGCGGATCCCAACGGGTTGGGCATCTTCGCGTTCCAGTGGCAGGTCTCGCCGAACGGGTTGGCCTGGACGAACATTCCCGGTGCGACCAGCGCCACGTTCGCTGCGCAGCAGGCGCAGGTCGGCCAGCAGTTGCGCGTTGTCGTGAGTTTCACCGACGGACTCGGCGGCGCAGAGCAGGTCGTCTCGCAGGCCACGGCCCCGGTCGTGGACAACAATGCCCCGGCGACGGGTGCACCGATCATCGTCGACGCCAATGGCGGCTCCCCGACCGAGGGGCAGGTCTTGACCGTCAACACGGCGGGCATCGCCGACGCGAACGGGCTTGGCGCGTTCAGCTACCAGTGGCAGTCGTCGCCCGACGGCGTGACCTGGACAAATATTGCCGGCGCGACGGCAGGCACTTTCACTCCGGACAACAACCTTCTGGTCATCTTCGGCGATCAGGCGGGGCGCCATCTGCGCGTGGCGGTCAGCTTCACAGATGGCGGCGGGACACTCGAAACGGTGTTCTCAGCTCCGACCCTGCCGGTTGGCGTCGATTGGGATGGCGTTCCGGGCACAAACAACACCTTCAATGGCACGGCCGGGGACGACATCGCCGATGGCGTGAACTCCGTCATCTTCCTTGGCGGCGGAAATGACACGCTGAACGGTGCCGGCGGCAACGACATCCTGCGTGGCAACGGCGGCAACGATACGATCGACGGTGGCGCGGGCAACGATACCATCAACGGGGGGGCCGGCAACGACTCGATCAGGCAGACCAGCACCGACGGGCGCGACCTGATCGATGGTGGGGCAGGGACCGACACCTACACCCTGACCGGCACCGCGGCGGCCGAGATATTCCGCCTCTATGCGATGACCGGCGGGCAGAACGCCGGGCTTGCTACGGCGCTCGGGACGAGTTTCGCCGCGGCAACCGAGATCGTCGTGACGCGCACGGTCGGCGGCATCGAAACGGCCATCGCCGAACTCGATAACGTCGAGGAAATCGTCGTCAATACGCTGAATGTCACGGCCAATGATGGCGGTGGCCTCAACACCGGGGGCAACGGCGGTGATACCATCCAGGTGGTCGGCGATTTCACCGGCACCAGCCTCAACTTCAGCACGATCACGATCAACGGCGAGAACGGCAACGACACCGTCGATATCTCGACGCTGACCTCGGCCCATCGCATCGTATTCCGCTCGAACGGAGGCAACGACACGCTTGTCGGCACCCTGCGGTCACAGGACGTGATCGAGGTCCCGGCCGGTACCAGCCTTGCCGATTACGTCTCGACGGTGAACCCGAACGGCACCACGACACTCTCCAACGGTACGCACTCGATCACCTACGCCTCGGGCGGGACGCCGGTGATCCGCGAAGAGGCCGATCCGCCACGAGGCGCCTTCGAGATCAGCCCGCGAGACCTTGAAGGTCTCAAGAAACTGGTCAACGGCCAGTTGCCCTTCCCCGACGACGACGATGCCGAGGGCGGGCTCGGACCGCGCGAGGTTTCCGGCCATGGCAACAACGAAGGCAATCAGTCCTCCGGTCAGGCCGACACGCCATTCATTCGCCTGACCGAGGCGCGCTATGGCGAGGCCGATGCCGCGATCGGGAATCTCGGGCTCAACCCGATCTATGACGGGCTCGACCCGCGGGCGATCTCGAACATCCTCGGAGCCCAGGAGGCCGGGCTGCCGAAGGCCGGCAACGACGCGAACATCTTCTTCATGGCCTTCGGCCAATATGTCGACCATGGTCTCGATTTCCTGCCGAAGAACGCCGTCAACGGCACGGTGCAGATCGGCGCGCCCGGCACCGGGGCTCCCGGTCAGGGCAACCCCGCCGATCTGACCCGCGGCGAGGTGCATGCCATGCGGGATGGCATCCCGCAGCACCTCAACAAGACCTCGGCCTATGTCGACCAGAATCAGGCCTATGGCTCGCACAACCTTGTCACGCAGTTCCTGCGCGAAGGCGATGGTCTTGGCGGTCTGACCTCCCACCTGCTGAAGGGAGCGTCGGATCCGTCGAACCCGTCCTTCAACCTGCTGCCGACGCTGCGCGAGGCGATCCAGCATCACTGGGCGAACAACACGGTCTTCCACGACCCGTCGCTGCCCGGCGGCCAGATCGCATTCCGCGACTACTACAGCAACTATCCGGTCTCGGAAGGCGTCACCGGCGATCTGGTCGATGCGACCGGCGGGTTCGATCCGCAGGTCTATTCGAAGCTTGCCAATAATTTCATGGGCTCAGGCCAGGCCCTGCTGCTCGACAGCAATCCGTTCATCAGCCTGCTCGACCACTACGTCGCCGGCGACGGCCGTACCAACGAGAACTTCGCGCTGACCTCGATGCATACGATCTGGGCACGGAACCACAATTTCCATGCCGACCAGCTCGAGGCTGCGGGCTTTGTCGGCACCGAGCAGGAGCTGTTCGACGCGGCCAAGATCATCAACGAGGCCGAGTACCAGCGCGTGGTGTTCAACGAATACGCCGACACCCTGCTCGGCGGATTACGCTCCCGCGACGGCAGCGGCGGCGACCACGGCCATGACGGCTACAATGCCGCAGCCGATGCCGGCGTCAGCCACGAGTTCGCGGCGGCGGCCTTCCGCTTCGGCCACTCGCTGATCGGGCAGACCGTGACGGTGATCGACGCGAACGGCCAGCCCAAGCAGGTCAGCCTCGTCGACGTCTTCCTGAACCCGACCAACGACGCCTCGGCCTTCCCGAACCCGCTGCCTCCCGGCTACGTCCCGCAGCCCGGCTACGCGCAGTATGGTGTCGGGGCGATCCTGCAGGGTGTCGCGGCGCAGCCGGCCGAGAATGTCGATTTCAACATCGTCGACGCGGTCCGCAACGACCTCGTCCGCATCCAGGCGGACCTGTTCTCCTTCAACCTGGCTCGCGGCCGCGATGTCGGCCTGGGAACGCTGAACCAGATCCGCAACGATCTCGCGGCCTCGACGAATTCCTATGTCAGGGAAGCGGTCGGGTTCGCCGGCAACATGTCTGCCTATCAGTCCTGGGAAGACTTCCAGCAACGCAACGGCCTGAGCGACGCGGTGATCGCGCAGTTCAAGCAGGCCTATCCCGACCTCGTGCTCGACACGCCGGCGAAGCTCGCGGCCTTCGTCGCCGCGAACCCCGACATCCAGCTCGTCAACGGCAACACCGTGAAGGGCATCGACCGGGTCGATTTCTGGCTGGGCGGCCTCGCCGAGAAGCACGTCAATGGCGGCATCGTGGGCCAGACTTTCTGGGTCGTCCTGCACGAGCAGTTCGACCGCCTGCAGGAAGCCGATCGCTTCTACTACAAGGATCGTCTCGAAGCCTTCGACTTCTACGACGCCTTCATCGACGGCCAGGAGTTCTCCGACATCGTCGCCCGCAATACCGGCCTGACCGATCTGGCCGAGCACATCTTCGAGGTGGATGACGAGGATGACGCCGGCAACGGCGGCGAGGATGACGATGAGGACGACGAGGATGACGACGACACGCCGACCAATCCCGGCGATGACGACGAAGACGAGGATGATGACGAGGACGAGGACGATGATGATCCGTCCTGCGGTTGCGACGACGATGACGGCCCGGGCACGCCCGCGCCCAATCCGAACCCATCGACCGGTGGTGCCCTGCGCAACGGCACGGCGGCGGCGGATGTCCTGATCGGCACGGCCAATGCCGACAATCTCATCGGCCTGGCCGGCGACGACACGCTGATCGGCGGTGCCGGTGCCGACGCGATCTCGGCGGGTGAGGGAGCAGACTTCATCGATGCCGGCGACGGGCGCGACGTCGTCTTCGCCGGAGCGGGCGACGACCAGGTCTTCGGCGGCGGCGGTGCCGACATGCTCTATGGCGAGGCCGGCAACGACCGGATATTCGGCGGGGCGGGCAACGATCTGATCGATGCCGGCACCGGCAACGACACGGTGGTGGCGGGTGGCGGCGACGATCTCATCGTCGCGGCGGTCGGCGACGGTGACGACACCTATTTCGGTGACGAGATCGACGGCGGTAACGGCATCGATACGCTCGATTTCTCAGCGATCACGGCGAACCTCACCGTCGACCTCGGCAACGGCCTCGGCGGGCGTGGCAGCGCGGCGAGCAGCCAAAGCGGCAGCGACACGTTGTGGAGCATCGAGAATGTCGCGACCGGCTCCGGCAGCGACGTGATCACGGCGAGCGACGCGGTGAACGTGATGGAAGGCGGTACCGGCAACGATACCTTCCGCTTCCTGAGTGCCGTTGGAGCGGATGGCGACACCATCCTCGACTTCCAGCCGGGCGATCGCCTCGATCTCAGCGCCATCGACGCGGACGCCGGCCAGGCTGGGAACCAGAGCTTCACCCTGGCCAATGGCGGAAGCTTCACCACGGCGGGCCAGCTCACGGTCACCTACGAGACCCGGGCGGATGGCGAGTACACCATCGTCAAGGGCAACGTCGACGCTGCGACGGACGCCGAGTTCCAGATCAACCTGAAGGGCAGTCACAACCTGACGGCCAGCAGCTTCATCGTCTGATCGAACCGGCGGCGGGTGGGCGGACCGAGGGGGCCGCCCACCCGATCCATCTTCATCACCAGCATTTCACGGGGGCCAGAATGGCACCGTCCAAGACGCTCTCATCCGTCCGCAAGCGCGACGCCGCCCGGCTGACGCGCGGCTTGCGCGGCATCGCCATCTTCCTGTTCGCTGTTTCCGGCCTGATCAACCTGCTCGCCCTGACCGGCTCCTTCTATATGATGCAGGTCTATGATCGGGCGCTGACGAGCGGCAGCATCCAGACGCTGGCGGCGCTCTCTACGCTCGCCATCGGTCTCTATCTCTTCCAGGGTTGCTTCGATGTCATCCGCTCGCAGGTGCTGGTGCGTGTGGGCGCTCGCTTCGACAACGAGATCGCGCCGATCGCGCATCGCGTCACCATCGACATGCCGCGCTTGGGGTTTTCGACGGCGGAGGCGATGGAACGCGGCCGCGACGTCGACACAGTTCGGAGCTTCCTCGGCGGCCAGGGGCCTGGTGCGCTGTTCGACCTGCCCTGGATTCCGCTCTATCTCGCCTTCGTCTACTTCCTGCATCCGTGGCTCGGCGGGTTGACGCTCGCCGGCGCAGTCGTCCTGACCCTGCTGACGCTGCTCAGCGAGGTCCTGACCCGCCGCATCAACAGCGAGACGCGGCAGGCGGCGGTTGCGCGCGGTGCCATCGCCGACAGCAACGCCCGCAACGCCGAAGTATTGAAGGCGATGGGGTTCGCGCCGCGGGCCGTCGCGCGCTTCGACGAGGTCAATCGCGAGCACCTTACCCTTCAGACGCGGTCGAGCGATCTCGGCGGCACCTTCGGCGCGATCTCGCGCGTGCTGCGCATGGTCCTGCAATCGGCGACCCTGGGGCTCGGTGCCTATCTCACCATCAAGGGCGAGCTCTCCGCCGGAGCGATCATCGCGGCTTCCGTAGCCTCTTCCCGTGCGCTGGCGCCGGTCGATCAGGCTATTGCCAACTGGAAGCCCTTCGTCGCGGCGCGCATGGCCTTCCAGCGGCTGCGCGAGACGATGACGGCGCTGAGCAAGGCGGTCGAGCCGATGGAACTGCCGGCGCCGCGCCAGTCGCTGAAGATCGACAAGATCACCGTCGCCGCGCCGGGCAGCGGCCAGGTGCTGCTGAGCGATGCGAGTTTCGATGTCCTGGCGGGTAGGGCGGTCGGCATCATCGGGCCGAGCGGCGGCGGCAAGACGACACTCGTCCGGGCTATTACCGGCATCTGGCCGATCCTGCGGGGCGCCGTGCGGCTCGATGGCGCGGAGCTGGAGCAATGGCCGGAGGAGACGATCGGCCGCCATCTCGGCTATCTGCCACAGGAGGTCGCGCTGCTCGACGCCACCGTCGAGGAGAACATCTCCCGCCTGACCGAGACGGCTGCCCCCGCCAAGGTCGTCGAGGCGGCCACCGCCGCCGGCATTCACGAGATGATCCTGCGCCTGCCGCTGGGCTACAAGACCCAGCTCGGCCCGCAGGGGACGGCCCTTTCCGCCGGCCAGCGCCAGCGGATCGGGCTGGCACGGGCGCTCTACGACAATCCGTTCCTCCTCGTCATGGACGAACCGAACTCCAATCTCGACGGCGAGGGAGAGGCCGCGCTCACGGCCGCGATCGAGCAGGTCAAGGCACGCGGCGGCATCGTGCTCATCGTCGCACATCGCCCCAGCGCGCTGCAGGCGGTCGATGATGTCGGGCTGGTCCAGGGCGGCAAGCTCGTCGCCTTCGGTCCGCGCGACAAGATCCTTGCGCCGGTCCAGCAGCGCGGCGGGACCCCGGCTGAGCCCGATACAGCGGCCCGGGCCGCGGCTTCGCCATCCCCCAGGGGCGAACGCGGCGTTTCCATGCCGCGGGCGATCGGGCTCGGCGAGCCTCCGAGCGCGCTTCACGGAAGGGTGCCGGCATGATCACGATCAAGGCAGCCAAACCTGCCGAGCCGCAGCTCCCCGATGCCACCCAGATCTATCGGAAGGCGCAGGACCAACCCGCCTCGACGCCACGTTGGCCGGGCGTGTTCGCACTCGTTGTCACGGCGGTGGTGATCTATCTCAAAAGCCTGTTCCCCGGCCAGGCGAATACCGATGCGTCGGCGCCCCCCGCCGCGGAGGAAACCGCCAGGTCCGGGGAAGCACACCGCAAGTCGAGCCTTGCCGAAGGCGAGGAGCAACGCCCGGAGGCTGAGAAGGATGTCGACGAAACCGGTTCGGTGAACAGGGAGTCGGCGGCCAAGACGCTTGGCTCGGGAGGGGCCGGCCCCGGCGTGCCGGGACTGCCGGATTTCCTCAACATCGACTCGCGGCTGATCGATTACGATCAATTGCCGTTACCGCGCTATCCGTCGCCGATCTTCGAGGCCGGGTCGGGCTTCTCGGCCAATAACGACAATGGTGGCCGCGGCTTTGCGTTTACGGCGATCCAGGGCGGGGGAGGCGAGGGTGGGGGCCAGCCAACCCGCTCCAATCCCGCTCCCGGGGACGCTGAGGATCCCGAGCCCGGCGACGAGGAGACGCCGCAAGAGGCGCGCAACCGCGCCCCGCGCGTCTCCGGTCCGGTCCAGCTCACCGACATCGGCGGTTGCCAGACGTTGATGATCGCGAGCCTCGCCTTGCTCGCCGGAGCGACGGATGCCGATGCCGACCCGCTCTCCATCGTCGGGATTCACGCATCCCATGGCCAACTCAACGCGACCGAGGGTGGTTGGGTCTTCAAGCCGCCGAGCGGCTGGTACGGCACGGTGGCCCTGACGTACTGGATTAGCGATGGCGATGCTCTCGTGCGCCAGACGGCGACGCTGCGCGTGCTGGAATTTCTCGATGTGACCGGCACTCCCGGCGACGATATTCTGCTCGGCAGTGAATGCGCCGATCGGGTCACCGGCCTCGGCGGCGACGATGTGATCGATGCGCGCGGTGGCCACGACATCGTTGTGACGGGGGACGGGGCGGATCACATCGTCGGCGGCGCCGGCAACGATCAGATCGACGCCGGTGCGGGCAACGATATCGTCTTCGGCGGAGCCGACAACGACGTCATTCGCGGCGGCGCAGGTCATGACAGATTGTATGGCGGCGACGGCGACGACATTATTTATGGCGGCGCTGGGGACGATGTGATCGCGGGCGAGGCTGGCAATGACGTGATCGACGCCAGCACGGGCGACGACATCGTCGATGGTGGCAGCGGCGACAACATCATCGATTCCGGCGCCGGCAATGATGTCGTGACGGCCGGTGACGGCAACAACATCGTGTTCGCTGGCTATGGCAACGACCATGTGAGGTTGGGCGCAGGCAACGATGTCGTCCACGCCGGAGAAGGCAATGACCAAGTCAAGGCCGGCGCGGGAGCCGATCGTGTCTTCGGCGGTGCGGGCTGCGACGATCTGTACGGCGAGGCCGGCGACGACGTGCTCGACGGCGGTGCCGACAGCGATCGCGTCCTTGGCGGAGACGGCAACGACTGGATCGTGGCGACGAGCGATGCCGCGGATGACTGCTACGAGGGCGGCGAAGGAAAGGACACGCTCGACCTTTCGGCGACCGGAAAGGGCGTCATCGTCGACCTGAAGCGCGGCACGGCCATCGGCGTCGAGATCGGTAGGGACACGGTGATCGATTTCGAAGCCATCGTCGGCGGCAGCGGCGATGACTGCCTCATCGTCGCAGAGAAGGCCACGACGCTTGCCGGCGGAGATGGTGATGACCGCTTCGTCTTCGCGGTGGGCGATGACGCGCCCCGGAGCGACAACCTCGTGCACCAGATTCTCGATCTCGAGGCCGGAGACCGCATCGTGATCAAGCAGTACCAGCTCGGCTCGGGCGGCGATGACGAAGACGATACGCCCGATCGAGACGGCGACCGCTTCGATCAGGCCTATGGCGATGGCGGGGACGATCGCCCCTTCCGCTTCCGCATCGAGAAGATCGGCGAGAACGAGCGCACCTATGTCGACGTCTATGTCGGGGAGAGCGACGCCAAGGACTTCTCGATCGAGATCTACGGCAACCACAAGCTCTACTACGTCTGAGGCCAGGACCGGCCGCCCCGACGGCCGGCAAGGGGAAATGCCGATGAACGCCCTTAATCATGATTTTGGCGCAGCCTCCGCGCGAACCGGCGAGAGGCAGCGGGCCGGTCGCCAGAGCTTCGGGCTGCGCGGCCATGTCATCGTCGGCTCGGCGCTTGCGCTGCTGCTTGTTCTGGGTTGCGGCGGCTGGGCCGCTAGCGCCGCGCTGAATGGCGCCGTCGTCACGCAGGGCGCGGTCAAGATCGACCAGAACCTCAAGGAAGTGCAGCACCGGGACGGCGGCATCGTCCAGTCGATCGCGGTTCGACAGGGCGACCGTGTCGAGCAAGATCAGGTTCTCTTCCGGCTCGATGATGTCCAGACCCGAACCGAGCTGTCGATCATCCGGTCCCAGCTCGCGGAGAATCTGGGCCGCAAGGCAAGGCTCGTTGCCGAGCGCGACAATCTGCCGGTCGTCAGTTATCCGCCGGAGATTGCGGCGCTTTCAGACGATGCCGATCATATCCGTGAGGGCGAGACCCGTCTCTTCACCGGCAACAAGGCCAATCGCGACAGCCGCAAGGAGCAGTTGGAGATCTCGATCGTTCAGTCCGGCGAGGAGATCCGCGGTCTCGAGGCGCGGCAGGTCGCGAAGATCGAGGAAGTCAGGCTCGTCGAGCTGGAGCGCGGCAAGTATCTCAACCTCTTCGAGAAAGGCTTCATCGACGGCGTCAAGGTCTTCAACATCAACCGCGAATGGGCGAGGCTCCTGGGCGAGCGGGGCGAGATCGATGCGACGCTTGCCCGTGCCAAGCTGCGCATCAGCGATGCTCGCCTCCAGATTATCGCGATCGACGAGACGGCCCGCACTGAAGCGCAGCGCGAGCTGCGTCAGGTCGAAGCCAAGCTGTCCGAGCTGAGCGACCGTCGCATCGCCAATGAGGATCGGTTGGCGCGGATGGATATCCGGGCCCCGATCGCCGGCACGATCAATGAATTGATGATCTTTACCGTCGGCGGCGTGATTACTCCGGCGGCGCGGCTGGCGACGATCGTGCCGCAGAGTGCGAGACTGACGGTGGAAGTTCGTATCGCGCCCAACGATATCGACCAGGTTCATGTCGGACAGACCGCGCGGATGCGCTTCTCCGCCTTTAATCGCAATACCACCCCGGAGGTCTCCGGCAAGCTTGCCCATATCTCGCCGGCAACGACAAAGGATCCGGTGAACGGCCAGAGCTTCTATGTCGGGGAAGTCCAGGTCGAGGATGCGGAGATCGCCCTCGGCGTCCGCCGCCTGCTGCCGGGCATGCCCGTCGAGGTCTTCATCGCCACCGAAGACCGGACCGCGCTGTCCTATCTCCTCAAGCCGCTCATGGATCATGCCGAACGCGTCTTTCGCGAACGCTAATCGTAACGGGGCTGGCGGGAAGGCACGGCCCGCGAATATCCGGTTGCCGGTAACGGCTAGAGCATTTTCGAGCGAAGTGGATTCGATCGTAGAATTCCAAATGCACGAACTTGTTGTGAAATATCAGGTTGCAGATTTGCGATAATCTCGCGTTCTGGCATCGCCGATTGAAATTCAGATCGCTTGATGTTATGAACAACCTTATCGCCTGATGCAGGCTACATCTGCTGGTTGGGGAGGACGGCATGTCTCACGACGCCCTCTTCCAATTGGGGATGGGCTCAGTTCTACTGAATGCCTCCCAAACGGAAGAAACTTTTGTTGCGCGCACGCTGAACCAGCGCGCGGAGGCCATCGCCAGGGACAGCTTGAGCCGGCGCGCGTTGCTGTGCGCGCCCGCCAATGGGTTTCGCTGGCGGATTATGCGGAGGGGAAACAGCGCGAAAGCGCTCGCACTCCGCGAGGCGACAAGAATCCTTCGCCCCGTAGCCTGAGCCAACCGCCTCGCCGGCGGCGCCCCCCTATACCTCCCGTCCAGGCACGCCGGCTGCTGAAGCACCGCCCGGCATGCTCATCCGCAACGTCGTTCGGCACGCTCGCCCCCCTGGGACGGCAGTCGCAATCATTCCCGCGTACGGCACAAGGTTCCGATGATCGAGACCCCCTACTACCTGATCGACAAGAGCAAGCTGCTGCGCAACCTGCAGACGATCGAGTATATCCGGAAGCATTCCGGGGCAAAGGTCGTGCTGGCGCTGAAGTGCTTCGCGACCTGGGCCGTCTTCGATCTCATGCGCGGCTCCATCGATGGCACGACATCGTCGTCGCTCTACGAGGTCAAGCTCGGCCGTGAGGAATTCGGCGGCGAGACGCATGCCTATAGCGTGGCCTTCGCAGATCATGAGATCGACGAGGTCGTGGCCAATGCTGACAAGATCATCTTCAATTCGATTCGCCAGCTCGACCGCTTCGCCGACCGGACCGGGTCGCTGAGCCGGGGCCTGCGCCTCAATCCCGGTATCAGTTCGTCGAGTTTCGATCTTGCGGATCCCGCCCGACCCTTCAGCCGCCTCGGCGAGTGGGACGCAGCACGTATCGCCGATGTCGTCGACCGGGTCGACGGCTTCATGATCCACAACAACTGCGAGAACGCCGACTTCAGCCTGTTCGAGCGTATGCTCGACCAGGTCGAAGAGAGGTTCGGAGCGCTGTTCCCGAAGGTCGGGTGGATCAGCCTGGGCGGCGGCATCCACTTCACCGGAGACGGCTATCCGCTCGAGGCGTTCTGCGAGCGGCTCAAGGCATTCTCGCAGCGCCACGGCGTGCAAGTCTATCTCGAGCCTGGCGAAGCCGCGATCACAAGGAGCACGACGCTCGAAGTCACGGTGCTCGATACGCTCTTCAACGGCAAGCATCTCGCCATCGTCGACAGCTCGGTCGAAGCTCATATGCTGGATCTGCTGATCTACCGGCAGAGCGCGAAGATCGCACCCGACAGCGGCGAACATCACTACATGATCTGCGGCAAGTCGTGCCTCGCCGGCGATATTTTCGGTGAGTTCGCCTTCGACCGCGAACTGGCGCCCGGGGACCGCATCTCGATACAGGACGCGGCGGGCTACACGATGGTGAAGAAGAACTGGTTCAACGGCGTGCAGATGCCTTCGATCGTCCTGCGCGAACTCGACGGCAGCCAGCGTCTCGTCCGTGCCTTCTCATATCAGGACTACCGCTCGAGTCTGTCCTGAGACTTTCCCCGAAGCATCCGAAAACTGAAAGGAGGCCCCAGCCAAAATGAAGAGAAACATCCTGATCATCGGTGCCGGCGGCGTAGGCCACGTCGTTGCCCACAAATGCGCTCAGAACAACGATGTCCTGGGCGATATTCACATCGCGTCGCGGACGAAGGCCAAAGGCGAGGCCATCATCGCGTCGGTTCACGCGAAGGGCAGTCTGAAGACGGGCGGGAGGCTACTTGCGCATGAGCTCGACGCCCTCGACATCGAGCAGACGGCCAACCTCATCAGGCAGACCAACAGCGCGATCGTCATCAATGTCGGCTCGGCCTTCCTCAACATGGCGGTGCTCTCGGCCTGCCTCGCGACCGGCGCCGCCTATATCGACACGGCGATCCACGAGGACCCCCGCAAGGTCTGCGAGACGCCGCCGTGGTACGGCAACTATGAATGGAAGCGGCTGGCCGAATGCGCAGGTGCCGGCGTCACCGCCATCCTCGGCGCCGGTTTCGACCCGGGCGTCGTTAACGCCTATGCCCGGCTGGCGCAGGACGAGTATTTCGACAGGATCGACTCGATCGACATCGTCGACATCAATGCCGGCGACCACGGGCGCTATTTCGCGACCAATTTCGATCCCGAGATCAATTTCCGCGAATTCACCGGGCAGGTCTGGTCCTGGCAGCAAGGCCGGTGGACATCGAACAGGATGTTCGAGGTCAGCAAGGAATGGGATCTGCCGGTCGTCGGCAGGCGCACCGCCTATCTGACCGGACATGACGAGATCCACTCGCTGTCGAAGCATCTCGGCGTGCCCAATGTCCGGTTCTGGATGGGTTTCGGCGAGCGCTACATCACGGTGTTCAACGTCCTGAAGAATCTCGGTCTGCTCTCCGAACAGCCGGTCAGGACCGCGGAGGGCCAGGAGGTGATTCCGCTCAAGGTGGTCAAGGCCGTTCTGCCGGACCCGTCCTCGCTCGCACCGGACTATGCGGGCAAGACCTGCATCGGCGACGTGGTGAAGGGCATGAAAGACGGCAAGCCGCGGGAGGTGTTCATCTACAACGTCGCCGACCATGCCGAAGCCTTTGCGGAAGTCGGCAGCCAGGCGATCTCCTATACGGCGGGCGTTCCGGCTGCTGCGGCGGCGCTGCTCATCGCCAAGGGTGATTGGGACGTGCGGAAGATGGTCAATGTCGAGGAGCTGGCGCCGAGGCCTTTCCTCGCGCTGCTCGACCGCATGGGCCTGCCCGCCCGCATCAGGGACGCCGATGGTGATCGGCCCTTGAGCTTCGGCGCGGAGCCCGTCCGCGCTCCGAGGCGCTCCGAGGCGCCGGTTCCGGCGCCGGCCGCCTGAGCGCAACCGGCAGACACACTGCGAGCCCGGGGCCGTCGAGAAGGCGGCCCCGGTACCCGTGTGTCAGGTCAGCGTGGAATAGCTCGTCGCCTTGTGAAGCTGCCGGGCGGCGTTGGCGGCCCGGCAGCGCTGCCTCATGAGCGCTCAGGCTGCCGTCTCTCCGGCGTGGCGGCTGATGGCTGGATGTCGCCGTTGTCCCCGACGGGGCGCTGTCCCCCGGCGAGCCCGCCATGCCCGAACGGATCGACGGGACTCGAACACCACGGACAGCGGGCGGCTGCCCGCGGAACGCTGCGATTGCAACTCGCACAGACCAATCTGGAACGAAAAGTCACGGCTCCAACTCCTCTGCGCCGGCGGATGGCGCGAACCCTACGATCTGATCTTGGTCAGGGCCCGGAAAGGATCGAAGGCAGCATTTTCAGAATGCCGCGAGACCTCTCCGGGTAAAGACATCTGCTTTCCGGGTCGCTTTCGACTCTATATTTTGAATTTGCCTGGGCATATTCCGTACATAAATCCAGCATGCGGATATTCAATCTGTCGGAGAAAAATAACTTTATTTGGTCGGACGGTAATTTGACTTTATTTTTCCTGTGTCCGAAGATGCCTACGTTATGACTGGAGTTCTTCTTCCGGCCGGTGTTCTCTGCACCGCCTGCCAGCTCGCACGGCAGTAGCCCTGGTTCGACGCCGCCTGAAGGCATCCGACGCGTTCGAGCCAGGGTAAACTCGCTGCCCCAGCATTCTCGTGACGCGATGCACCGTGCTTCTCGCGAACTTGTTTCGCGAGCGCAGGAGAGCCGGGGCGTTCAAGTCGATTGGAAGCTGCTCGAAAGCTGGGGCCATGAGCCCTGGCGCGCGGAAATATGCGGCATATCAGCGGCTTCGCATCTGAAAGACCTGACCATGGGCAAGAAGAACCGCAACGGAAATCGAGAGCCGAAGAAGCCGAAGAAGCCCAAGCTCCCGATGCAGACTGCGACCTCCATCGCCGAACTCAGCAAGCTGCAGAACACACCGAAGAAGAAAGACGGGAAATAGCAGCGGGCCCGGGAGCCCCTGAGACAGGCTGGCGGGCTGGCGCCCGCCAGCGACATCCTGAAGATTATTCGCGCCCCGAGCCGGACGGAATGCCGAAAGTGGAACTGCCGGAGATCACGATCACCCATGAGGATCTCGATGTCCTGACGCGTGTCATGCGGGAGGCCGTCGCGGAAGGCCGCTACGCGGTCGCGTCCCGCTTGGGCAACGAACTGCACCGGGCGCGAATCGTGCCGACAGCGCACGCTCCTGAAGGCTGTCTCACCCTGCATCTGGAGGGGCGCTACCTGGAAGAACGCAGCGGCGCGGTGCGCGACGTGGTTCTGGTCCCGGGCCGGGGACGTGCTTCCGTCGGGCTGGTCTCGGTGCTCAGCCGACTGGGTACCGCGCTCATCGGTCTGTCGGAAGGCCAGGCCATCAGCTGGCTCGACCCGCGTGGGAAGCCGCGTGTGATCCGCCTCCTCAACGTCAGTCGTCGAGCTGCCAGCCTGACCGCGCGAGACAACGGCTGCGGTTTAGCTCAGCGGATCTGAGCCGGCAGCAGACATCGAAGCGGAGGCACGACATATGACTTCGCGCCTCTAGTCTATCGTGCCTACCAGCCGGGAAAATTCACACGCAGATGAATTTCAGCGCGGAATAATTTAAGTTAAATCTAAGTAGTTTGCATGTGGAATTTAATTTTATACCCGTGTTATTTGGCGAAATCCAATTTTCAGTAATGCGTGTTAGATCAAGTTTTTTGGAGCGATAGTACTTCGCTCATGCGCTCCATGAAAAAGTCGACGTGGGATGTTTCGAAATTCAGCGGTGGGCGGATTTTCAGGACATTGGCCCGCGGTCCGGTCGCGCTGATGAGCACGCCACGCTCGCGCAGGCCATTGACGATGGTGGTGGTAAGAGCGGCGTCCGGCTCCCTGCCGGTTCGGTCCTTGACGATCTCGACACCGATAAAAAGCCCGACCTGACGCACATCGCCGATGGCTTCGCAGGATGCGGCGAGCGCTTCCAGCCTCTCCCGGAAGTAAGCTCCGGTTTTGTGTGCGTTTTCGAGGAGACCCTCCTCCTCGATGACGTCGAGGACTGCGGTTGCCGCAGCGATGCCGACGGCGTTGCCGCCGAAGGTGTTGAAATAGCGTGACCGCTCGCCGAATTCCCGAAGCGTCTGCGGATTTGCGGCGAGGCCTGCTACGGGGTAGCCGTTGCCCATGGGTTTGCCGAAAGTGACGAGATCCGGCAGCACGCCGTGGCGCGCAAAGCCCCACATGTTCTCACCGGTGCGCCCGAAGCCGGACTGAACCTCGTCGGCGATGAAGAGGCCGCCAGCCTCGCGGATCGCGGCCGCTGCGCCCTGCAAGACGCCAGCCGGATGGGGGTAGATGCCGTCGCTCGAGAAAACGGAATCCGCAATGAGCGCGGCCGGACGGATGCCGTGCCGGCGCATGTCCGCGATGGCACGGCGCACGTCTGCCTCGAAGGCGGCGCCGACATCCGCTTCGCCGGTCCGGTAGGCGTCCGGCGCCGCCACGGTGCGGGTCGTGCGCGCGAGCGGTACATGCTCACCCAGGGAGGGCGAGATCGCGGCTACCGTACCCGTCACTCCGTGGTAGGCGCAGGCCGTCACGATGACGCCCTCTCCGCCTGTGACGCCGCGCGCGATGCGAAGGGCGAGATCGTTCGCTTCACTGCCGGTGCAGGTGAACATCATCTGCCCGATGCTGTCGGGCAGGGTCGCGAGGAGACGTTCCGCGTAGGCGAGAATGTCTTCGTGCAGGTAGCGGGTGTGGGTGGCGAGGAGGCCCGCCTGGCGCGAAATCGCCTCGACCACCTTCGGATGGCAGTGGCCGAGCGAGGCGACGTTGTTGTAGACGTCGAGATAGGCCTGCCCCGCTTCGTCGTAGAGCCAGACGCCTTGCCCGCGCACCAGATGCACCGGCCGCTCGTAGAACAGGCGATAGGCGGGCCCCAGCACACGCTGGCGCCTCGACACGAGAGCGTTCTCATGCTCGCTAAGGACGGCGGCGCCGGGAACGAAGGCGTTTACCATGGAGCGGTCCACGATCATCGTCGTCTCCTAGAGTGCGCAGGCGGCTGCGAAGACCGCGCGGGCTTCGCCGCGGGACAGCCTGGCAAAGCGCTCCAGGCCCAGCCAGGCGCGCGGATTGTTGCGAAGGATGTAGGCGCTGTTCGCCGGGTGGCACTGTGCACGCCAATGGGTGATGACCACCGTGGTCGCGAAGCGCGCGGCGATGAGGTCGAACAGCAGGTCGATTTCCAGCGGAAGGAGCGGCGTGACATCGTTATAGGCGCCGACCATTTCGGCGATGCCGTCCAGCGGGTGGCCCTCGGCGCACACGTGATAGGCGGTCGCGATGGCGAGGTCGTTGACGAGGGGCGTCAGGACCATGTCGCCGAAGTCTATGATGCCCGATACAGCCTCATCGTGCCCGATCAGAATATTGTGCGGATTGAAGTCGTTGTGCACAAGCTGCGCACGCAGCGCGGGAAAATGGGGCTCGACTTCGGTGGCGAAGCGCTCAAGGAAGCTCTCCACCAGCGCTCGGCGGCAGGTGTCGTCGATGTAGGTGGTGAACTGGCGCAGGCGCGAGGCGTGCCTGATATCCCAGAGAAGATCGTGGTCCCCTTCCGGATGCGAAAAATCCTTCAACGCCAGGCCGAGCCGGGCAAGGCACGCGCCGATGTTGCGGCGCTGGCGCGACGTGCCGTCCAGAAGGTGCAGCGGTTGCCCTGGCAGATAGGTGAGGACGCGCGCGATGCAGGTCGCCCCATCCAGGGCGAGAGCAAGTTCGTGGTCGCCATCCCTCGTCGGCACGAGGCGCGGTACCGGAAGGCCGGGATCGGCCGCCTCGATATGCAGCAGGGCCTTGGTCTGCAGATCGGTGAGGCTGCTCGGCTCGGCCGGGTTGGTCACCTTGAGGACGAAGCATTGCCCGTCCGCCTGCTCGATGCGGAAATTGGCATCCCGCTCGCTCACCAGCCGCCTGGCCTGGCCGTCGAGCCCGAAATATGCGGCTGCGATATCCCGCGCCTCGGCTTCCGACAGATGCGGGGGCGCCGATTCCAGCGTCGAGATCATGGCCAGCGTCGACCCTTGCATGTCGTCAGACGCTCTCAGCCATGCGCAGTGCGGCGAGCATACCGGGATCGACGATGCCGATGGAATCCTCACCGAACATGCGCGCCCGGCCGATGCGGTTCGCCTTGCTGCGGAACAGCTCGGCTGCTTCGGAAGCCGCGCGGACACAGACCTTGCGCAGGTCGTCCGCAGTGCCGTCAGACGCCGTGGCAGCGGCCATGGCAGCGAGCGAATCGAGCACCGTCTTGTCGCCGGGCTCGGCCTTGCCGCGCCGCGCCATGGCGTCCATCGCGGCGCGCAGGAGGCCCGAAATCTCCGCAGGCTTCATCTCGGTCCGGCCGGAGGACGCCTTGGCCGCAGCCATGAGGCCCGTCGCGGTGAGCGTGCCGAAGGAGGAGGCGGAGCTTTCCTGGAACGCCACGGCGCAGGTGAGGAAGACGCCGGCGATGTCGGCGGGCCTCGCCCCGGCGAGCTTCTGGGTCGCTGTGCGCCAGCCGTTGGACAGGGTGATGCCGAGGTCGCCGTCGCCGAGCCTACCGTCGGCCTCGTTGAGCTCCGCTGCGAAAGTCTGTGCCGCGGCGGCGAGCCGGTCGACTGCGCGGATCAGTTCGTCGACCGTGAAGGACGAGGCAATCATGCCCTATCCCCTGCTACCTGCCAGAAGGCGCAGGCTGCGGGGGCCTTCAGCCAGGTTTCCAGCTCGTCGTCGAGGGCCATGACGGTGAGCGACATGCCCGCCATCTCCATGGACGTGGCGTAGCGTCCGACGAGGGGCATCACGATCCTGATGCCGTCGGCTTCCAGGATCTGCCGCACGCGGCGGAAGGCCACGTAGAGCTCTTCCGGCGGAGTCGCGCCAAGGGAATTGACGAGAACCGACACGCGCTGACCGGAAGCGAGAGGCATGTCCTCGCGCAGGCGCGCTACCATTTCGTCGACGATCTCGTCGGCGGAACGCAGGCGGTTGCGCCAGATGCCGCGTTCGCCGTGGATACCCATGCCCATCTCGATCTCGTCCTCGCCGAGGGTGAAACTCGGCTTGCCCGCCTGCGGTACGATGCAGGGCGAGAGGGCGACGCCGATGGAGCGGCAGGACTCTGCCGCCTTGCGGGCGGCAGCGGTGACGGCAGTGAGGTCGCCGCCGGCGTCGGCCGCGGCTCCTGCGATCTTGAAGGCATAGACCATGCCGGCGACGCCGCGGCGTTTGGCGGCTTCGGCCAGCGGCGCGGATGCCACGTCGTCCGCGACGAGCACCGTTTCGGTGCGCAGGCCTTCGAGCTCCAGCATCTCGCAGGCCATGTCGAAGTTCATGACGTCGCCGCCATAATTGCCGTAGAGGCACAATACACCGGCGCCGCGTTCCGCATGCTTGATCGCCTTGCGGATCTGGTCCGAGGAGGGCGAGGCGAAGACATCGCCGATGGCGGCGCCGTCGAGCAGGCCGGGACCGACATAGCCGGCGAAAATCGGCAAATGGCCGGAGCCGCCGCCTGTAACGATGCCCACCTTGCCATCCCGGGCCGGAACCGAGCGCACCAGCACGCGACGCTCCGGCTGGGCATAGTATTCGGGATGGGCGGAGCACAGACCGTCCAGCATCTCGTCGACGAAGTCGACGGAGGAATTGATGATCTTCTTCATGATACCCGTCTCAAGGTTGGCGGCTTAGCCGCCGATCTTCGGGAACGGCGCGTCGTCGACGAACCGCTTCAGGACGTTGAGCGTGATCTGCGCGACGTTGTTGTCGAAGTTCTGCCAGGGCATTGCCGCGACCCAGGAGATGGAGCCGGAGGAGAACACTGCTCCGCCATGGCCCGTCTCGAAGAACACCATGTCGGCGCGAACCAATTCGTTCTCGACGCCGCCGACCCGCAGATGCGTGGCATCGAGATCCTCGTTGGCGAGAAGCATGTTGTCGGTATGACCCTCGGAGGTGGCGAGCACGAGCGCGTGAGGCGGGGAGCCCAGATTGCGGTCGTAGCGGTCGATCTCCTGCCCCGCGGCGCCGCCGAAGCCGACACCGAAATCACCGATGATCTCGTCGTCGACGCCGTCGAAGATGAACTTCGCCCGTGGATCATTCGCATCGGCATTGCGGCGATAGTGGGTTGCTATGTCGAAGCCCTGTGCCGTGAAGCCGACGCCGACGAGCGTGTTCGGAGCGCGGCCGTTGCGACGCCAGAGGCCGCCATATTCGCCGGTGAAGCTCATGTAGTATTCGCCGGGCTCGGCGACCCATGGGCGGGTGCCGTCTTCGCCGCGCCTCACCTCGAGCACGCCGGGGAGCGTATCGTGGAAGGCGACGCGCCAATAGAAGCCGTTGCCGCCGAGATACATGAGCCGTCCGCCACGCTGCAGGAAGCCGACGAGCCCGTCCCACATCCGGGCGGAGGTATATTCCGGGTGCCCGCCGGTTAGGATGACGTTGTAGGGATCGAGAAGATCGCGGCCCTCGCGATCGAGATCCTCGTCGGTGATCACGTCATAGTCGAAGCCGTGATGGCGGAGGAAGGCGAGGACATAGCCGTCGCCGGCAAGGCTCGACAGGCGCGTATTGGGCCGCATGTTGAGCACAGGGCGCAGATAGGACGAATAGCAGACGCCGCTGCCGTCCGTGTGGCGCTCGTAGAGCGAGTTGCCGAGATCGGTGCGCTGCTCGAGCAGCACGTCTTCCGGACCGAACTGCCACAGCCGGCCGCGATAGGCTTCCGACATGGGGTCGCGCTCGGTGAGCCGGTAGTTGGCATAGGCGAGATAGTGGGCCGTGGGCGCGATGAACACGATCTTCGGCCGCTTGCCAGCTGGCTGGCCCGGCAAGCGGCGGGGCGGGCGCACGAAGAACATGATGTAGCCCGGCATGCCGCCGTCATCGAGCTGCACCGCATAGCAGCCGCTCGGCATGTCCTCTGGCACGGTCCATTCGAAATCGGCTTCCCATTCGGCGTCGTAGAGATCGTCGTCATGGAAGTGAATGGCGCCGTATTCATGCGGCACGACCTTGAAGTCGTTGTTGCCGCCCGTCCAGTTGAAGCCGGTCATGGCGCGGGCGGGCAGGTTTACCGCCTCGCCGTGGCGCAGCGACAGGGACAGGTCGCGCACCGTCGTCGTACCCTGGTCGAGCGAGAAGTCCCAGCAGCCGAGCACGTCGGCGGACAGTTCCGCGGGCAGGCGATCACCCGCGAGAACCGCGATCTCGCCATCGTCGAGAGCGCGGCGCGCCAGACGAGGCCGGTCGATCTTCCCGTTGTAGAAGCCGGCATAGGGCTCGGCCGGTCCGCCGGCCGCATGGGCGGCCATTGACAGGGTGCCGCCAGTCCAGGGACCCGGGACGGAGACCGAGCCGTCCGCGCTCGCCGGCTCGTTGATGAAGGGGTAGGGCCGCAAGGGCTGCTGCGACACGCGCACCTGCCCCGTTTCAAGGTCGAAGGTTGCGGAAGCGAGGTACCATTCGCGCGTCAGAAGCGGCCGGCCTGTCGAAACGGTGACGGGCTTGCCGCCCGCGCCCGCAAGGGTCAGCGAAAGGGCGCCCTTCTCGTCGAGCTCGAAGCGGAAGCCTGCATCCTCCGCCGCGTTCCAGCAGGCCATCAGAGTCTGGCGGCCGCCTTCGCCGGGAAGCGTCGGCCAGATATAGGCCTGTACGGTGAAGCTGCCGATCGCTTCCGGCTGCCGATCGGCAGGGAAGCGGATATACGAGCCGGTGACGATGCTCTGGTGACGGGCGGGATATTCGCCTGCGAAATCTGCGGCCACCGCTTCCTCGATGAGCCCGCAGCCGCCGGCATGGCTGTCCATGCTGTGCATGCGCAAGAGGCGGGCACGGTAGGAGGGCGCCTTGCCCTCCTCGCTCACCATGAACTTCACCACATCGCCCGGGGCCACCGACTGATGGTCGGCATATCCGATGATGTTGAGCTTGGGCAGTTCGTTCATTTGGAAAGCGCCTCGTGCAGATCCTGGCCGGTAAGCTTCAGCCAACGGCGTGCGAAGACGTCGCGCTCGGCCTCGAATTCGTCGGTATAGATCCTGTTCATGGAGACGACGTGCTCCTCGCCCGGTCCGCCGAGGCGCACCAGCGCCCATTTGCGGCCTGGCTCCAGGATGAGCAGGCACGGCTTCTCCGTGGCCGCCTCGCTCCGCATGAAACGCAGGATGCGCTGCAGATTGGGGCTATGCCGGCCGACCGGCATCTCCATGAATTCCTTGGCGTAGGGAAGATCTGCGACCGGATCGATGGATTTGATGGTCATCGCGAATACACAGCCTCTCGGTTCCGGGCGCGCAGTGCGTCCCGGTGCGCCGCGTCGGCGGCCTGGGACAGGTCGGTCAGAAGGGCGTCGATAGCCGCCTCGTCGTGGTTGAGGCTCACCCAGAGCTGGACCGAATCCGGATGCCAGGCCCGCGCGGTGCTGTAGCCCTTCGCTTCGAGCATCTCGTCAACGGCAAAGACGTCGATCTCGTCGGACGCAAGGAAGAGGTGGGCGGCGGCCGGCCTGCCGATGACCTTGAGGCCAGGGATCGCGGCGATGCCGTGCTCCAGCCGCTGGCGCAGGGCGATGACGCGGCGGGCGATATCGAGATAGCCTTGCCGGCCCAGTTTCTGCATCACCGCCCAGGCAGCGACCAGCGGACCGGCCGGGCGCGAGCCGGCGACCCCGGATGTGGCATAGTGCCCGAACGGCCAATCCTCGAAGCGATAGTCCTGATGCTCGAACAGGGCGGCTTCGCGCAGCAGGAGGACGGAGACGCCCTTGGGCGCATAGCCGAACTTGTGCAGGTCCGCGGACATGGAGCGCACGCTCGGCACGCGGAAATCGAAGGTGGGGACGGCCTGGCCGAGCGCCTCCGCGAAAGGCACGAAGAAGCCGCCCATGCAGCAGTCCACATGGAACCAGAGATCATGCTTCTCGGCGAGCGCGCCGATCTCCGGAATGGGATCGACGGTGGCATAGGCGGCCGGCGGCGCGGAGCCGACGATCATGATGGTCTGCGGCCCGATGAGCGAGGCCATCTGGGACACGTCCGCCTGGAAGTCGATGCTGCTCGTGGCACGGCGGGTGCGCATGCCGAGCATATGCGCCGCCTTTTCCAGCGAGGGATGGGCGGTGTGTGCGAGCACCACATCGAAGGGCTCCGCGACGCGGCCTTTCGCCCGCGCGGCATCCCGCGCCGTCTTCAGTGCCATGAAGTTGCTTTCGGACCCGCCGATCGTGACGGTGCCGATGGCCCCGGAGGGGGCGTTCAGCAGATCGAGGGAGAAGTCGATGACGTCTCGCTCGATCTCTCGAAGACTCGGAAAGGAGGAGCCGGCATAGAGCACGTTCTGTTCCACGACCCGCGTCTGCACCTCGCAGATGAGATCGATCACCTCGCGGCCGACGAAATAGCTCGGGCGAAAGCTCCTGGGGTCATGGACATCCACGTCCGCAGCCTGGGCCTTGTCGAGCTTTGCCATGATCTCTTGATGAGAGATCCCGTCGGGCGGAAACCGGCGCCTTGAATTGTCGAGGGGATGGTGCCCCGCCCAATCGGTCATCGTCTTAACTCCTAGCCGGATATGGTGAGGGCTTACTTCAACAGCCACTCGTTCCAGCGCTCGCGCAGCTTGTCGCGGTTCTCGGCGACCCACTTGTAGTCCGGCACGATCTGGGACTTCAGGTTTTCGGGATAGGCGATGCGGCGGGAGCGCTCGGCCTCGGGGACGAGTTCCAGCGAGGACCGGTTGCCGGTGTCGTAGTTGACGACATTCGCGAAGGCGAGGTGAGCCTTGGCGCCGCCGAGGAAGAAGTCGAGGAACTTCATCGCGGCTTCAGGATGCCGGGTGCCTTTCGCCACCGCCCACAGGCCGACGTCGCGGATCGACTGGTTCCAGTTCAGATCGATGGGATGGCCTTCCTTCATCACGCCGACGGCGCGACCGGACACGACCATGGCGAGAACGACATCACCCTTGCGCAGCGCCTGCTGGGCCTGATCGTTGCTCTTGTACCAGACCGCCACATGCGGCTTGAGCTGATCGAGCTTCTTGTAGGCGCGGTCGAGATCGAGCGGGAACAGCTTGTCGGCGGGGACGCCGTCCGCAAGGAGCGCCATGGTGGGCACCCACCATTCGCGGTCGCCCGTATCGGGCAGGCCGCGCGGGCCCGGGAAGGTCTTCACGTCCCAGAAGTCAGCCCATTTGGAGGGTTTCTCCTTGGGGAAGGCTTCCTTGTTGAAGGTCACGACCATGCCGCCGAGCGTGCGGATGATGCCCCAGCCGGTGCAGGCGCCTTCGATCCCCTCCTTGGCGAGGTTTGGCAGCTTGGCGCAATCGATCGGCTGAAGCAGATCGCGCTTCTCGATGAGATCGGCGGGGCCGGCGGTGATGATGTCGAATGCGGAGGAGCCGGTCTTCAGTTCCGCCTGCAGCCTGGCGAACTGGGCCGGAAGCTCGGTATCGACCCGTACAACCTTGATCTTCGTCGCGGCAGTGAACGGTTCGTAGAAATTCTCCTGCAGTGCCTTCGCGAAAGCACCGCCGGTCGAGGATATGACGACCTCCGGATCCGCAGCGCGGGCGGCGGAGCCGGCTGCCAGCGCAAGCGCGCAGGAGAAGATCAGAGACGAGGCAGTGGCAAATTTCATGGCATTCCCTCTGTTATTGCTTGGTTGAACGTTGGCGTGGCTTCGCCGGTGAAAATTCGCGCTCACTTGCGATCGGATTTGAGGAACGCCGTCGCGGCGAGCACGAGGATGGTCGCAAGGGTCAGCAGGGTGGCGACGGCAGCGAGCACCGGCGTCACATTGAGCTCGACATCCTCGAAGAACTTGCGGGCGATGGCCTTGTCGCTGACACCCGACAGGAAGAACGAGATCACGGCCTCGTCGAAGGAAATCAGAAAGGAGAACAGCGCTCCGGACGCGATGCCCGGCCAGATGATCGGCAGGGTGATGCGGCGGAAGATCGTGAACCTGTCCGCGCCGCAGACATAGGCGGCGGCATCCAGATCGACGTCATAACGCTTGAGGATGGCGGAGACGCTGAACAGAACGAAGGGGATGGCGAGACAGGCGTGCGACGCGACGAAGGCGGCGATGGAGCCGACCATGCCGAGTTGCTGGTAAAAGAGCAGCAGCGCGATGGCGACGACGATCTGCGGCAGGATCATCGGCATGATGATCACGAGCTGCATCAGGCCCCCGAAGGGCACCCGCGAACGGGTGAGAGCGAGGGCTGCCGCGGTGCCCAGCACGACGGAGACCACCGTGGTCAGCACGCCGACCTTGAGGCTGAACCACGCGGCGCGCAGCCAGTCGCCATCGTTGAAGAACTCGCCATACCAGCGGAAGGTGAAGCCGCGCGGCGGAAAGTTGAGATAGCCGTCTGTGCCGAAGGACATGGGCACGATGATCAGCGTGGGCAGGATGAGGAAGGCTGCGACGGCTATCGCAAGGGCCAGCATCAGCCATTCGAAGCCGGACAGCATGCGAGCGGGGGTCGTCTCCATCTCTAGCCCTCCGCTCGCGTGACGAGGAAGAGGCGCCGGCAAAAGGGCATTGCCATCAGGACAACGGCGGTGATCACGGCCGAGAGCGCCGCGGCGAAAGGCCAGTTGAGCGCATCCAGCGCCTGTTGCGAGACCAGTGTGCCGATCATCATGGAGCGCGGGCCGCCGACGAGAGCGGGCGTCACGAAAAAGCCGAGGCTGATCAGGAAGACGAAGAGGCAGCCTGCGCCGACTCCGGCTGCGCTCAGCGGTGCGGTGATGCGGCGGAAGATGCTGAATTCCGACGCGCCGAGCACGAGGGCGGCACTGCGGAACTCCGGCGGAATCTGCCGCAGGCTGCCCCAGAGCGGCAGGATGAGGAACGGCAGGAGCACATGCGCCATGGCGATGACGACAGCGCCGTCGGTGTAGAGAAGCCGCAATGGCGCATCGGTGAGACCGAGGCCCGTCAGCACGCTATTGACGATACCGTTGCGCTGCAGGAGCACGGTCCATGCATAGGTGCGCACGAGTACCGAGGTCCAGAGCGGCAACAGGACGAACAAGGCCAGGAGCGCGAGCTTCCAGCCGCGCAGGCGCGACAGGAGCCAGGCGACAGGGTATCCCAGCACCAGACAGGTCAGCGTGACCAGGAACGAAATGACGAGCGTGCGGATCAGAACCCGCAGATAGATATCGCTGCCGAACAGCCGGGTGTATTGCTCGAAAGGCGATGCGTCGCCCTCGAAGCTGCGCAGGAGGAAGGTGATCACCGGCCCGACGAATAGGGACGCGATCAGCGCTACCGCCGGCAGGATCAGCAGCAACCCGACCAGGCGGCTGAGATCACGCGGGGAATCCGCCGCGATATCGGGCCGGTGGTGGACCGTGCCCATCACGCCGCCTCGGCGAAAACGGGGACCGTATCGACCCTCAGATCGAAGGCGACATGGCTGCCCGGCTGGGGTTTCGGGTCATGGGCCCCGATAACGACCGTCACGTCGGCGCCTGTTGCAGTGCGCAGGACGCAGGTCGTCTTTTCACCGAGGTATACGCATTCGAGTACGGTGCCGGAGCCAAGGGCGTTGTCGCTGTTTTCGCAGATGGCCAGGTTCTCGGGCCGTATCGCGATCCGCAGGGGCGTACCCGGCGGCGCGGCAGAAGGACGGAGCGCCTGCGGGTTGACGCGGATGCGGCGCCCGTCGGGCAAAAGGGCGACGAGGACCTTGTCGTCCCATCCGTCGAGACGCGCTGAGAGGAAATTCACGTTGCCGATGAACTGCGCGACGAATCCGTTGGCGGGCTCCTCGTAGATTTCCTTCGGCGTCCCGATCTGCTGCATCTTGCCTTCCGCCAGCACCGCGACGCGGTGGGAAATGCGAAGCGCCTCTTCCTGGTCGTGGGTGACGAAGACGATGGTGAGATTCAGCTCTTGCTGGATGCGGCGGATTTCGTCCTGCATCTCCAAACGAAGCTTGCGATCCAGAGCGGCGAAGGGCTCGTCCATGAGCAGGACCGGCGGATCGTAGACGAGGGCGCGAGCAAGGGCGATGCGCTGCTGCTGGCCGCCGGATAGCTGTCCAGGCAGTCGATCCCCGAAATCCTGCAGGCGCACCACCCGCAGCGCATCGGCTATCTTGCGGCGCTGCTCCTGCACACTGACCCCGCGGACCGTGAGCGGGAAGGCGATGTTCTGCGCCACCGTCATATGCGGAAACAAGGTGTATTTCTGGAAGACCATGCCAAGATTGCGCTTGTTGGCAGGCACTTTGACGATGCTGCGCCCATCGACGAGCAGGTCCCCGGCGCTGGGATGCTCCAGGCCCGCGAGCATCATCAGGAGCGTGGACTTTCCGGAACCCGATGGGCCGAGCAGGGAAACGAATTCTCCGGCCTTGATGGCCAAGTCCACGTTTTTCACCGCTTCCACGGTGCCGTAGAATTTCCGGACGCCGACAAAGGAAACCGCGCCGCTCATGTCGGGATGTCCTCCGCTGCCACGCGTGATGTCGAACTCGCACCGAGCATGCTGAGCAGATGATCGGACGATTCCAGGATGTCGGCCTCGATTGCGCGCCGTGCCGCCACGGCGTCGCGCTGCTTCAGTGCGTCGGCGATGAGCCAGTGATTGGGCATGGAGCGCTCAAGAGCTGCGGAATCAGGCATCATCCAGCGCACATAGGCTCCGACCCGCAGCCACAGGCTTTCGATCATGCTGACGAGCGCAGGCATGCGCGAGGAGCGGTAAACGCCGAAATGGAACTGCCAGTTCGTGCTGAGATAGCCGTCCACATCGCCGGCATCCACCGCGGCCTGCATGGCTGATACCGCCTGCTCGATCACCTCGAGCTCATGAGGGACGATGGCCTCGGCCGCCTTTTGGGCCGCTAGACCTTCCAGCATGATGCGGATCTCGCGCAGTTCGCGATAAGCCTCGATCGTCAGTTCCGGCACCGCCAGTGTGCGGTTGCCGTCGCGAGCGACCAGAGCGCCCTCCGCCTCCAGCCTGTCCAGCGCGGCGCGCACCGGCATCGGGCTGATACCGAGCGCCTCAGCGACGCCGCGGACCGTCAGCGGGTATCCCGGGGAAAACCGGCCGCGGATGAGCCCCGTACGGAGCTGCTCATAGGCCAGCTCCTTGAGATTGCGCCGCGCGACAGGCGTGAGGAAGGCAAGGTCGTTGAGGGACATTCACATCGATCCGTTGACCCCTGCAGTAAGCGGCGCTGTCACTGAGATGTCAATATCTGTGATCACAGATTTTTCGTTGTGATATCTCGGTGTCGACATCAGCACGGTGCGCCGTACTTTCTGCGTCAGGATCGTCGCTTTTCGGGTGCCCCGTCGATGCGGCCGCGTCGCCGCATATTCCAGCGCTGCGGGATCTGCCTCGAGATCATGCCCGCCCGCCCGAGGGATTGGCGGTGCATCGCTGCATGCTACGAGCAATGCGCCAACATGTTCTTGCCGGTTTTCGCTATCGCCGCCGGTTCATCCTAAGGCTCAACGAGTCCCGAGCCTGGGTGGGAAGCATCCGATGTGGTGCGAGCCGCTTCGGATGCCGCGGGTGCAAGGCAGGCTGAAGGCAGCAGACAAGGGGCAGATGCATCACGATATGCGCGCCGCCGCCTGTTTCCGGGCAGGTATGTCGGATACATCTCGCTGCCTGGCGCGGAGAGGTGAATTTCCCCTGTCCGGTGGTTTTCGAATCCCGGCTCGTGGCGCGGGTCAGAACAGTCGTCGCAAGTGATCCATGACGCTGGATCGGACATTGTCGATATGGGTGCGCATCGCATTCTGGGCGCGCGTCACGTCCCGCGCGGTGATTGCTTCGATGATCTCGAGGTGCTCGCGCACTCCTGGCTCGAAGCGCTCAGGCAACCGTCCCATGTCGAAGATCTTCGTTTTTTTCCGGAGATCGGCGATCATTTCCGCCAGCAAGCGAGATCCGGCGAGACCGGCGATAATCTGGTGGAGCCGGTCGTCGACCGTCACATGCTCCTCCGCGGTCGGCTCCACCCCGTCGCGAAATGCGGCGATGCGGGCCGCGACCGCCTGGAGCTCTGCCGACCCGCCGGTTTCGGCGGCGCGTCCCGCGGCCTCGACCTCGAGCAGTCGCCTGATATGCAGAATCTCGATGAAATCGTCGGTGGACAGACGGCGCACCACCGGGGTCAGCCCCGCCGTGCGAAGCACCAGCCCTTCCATCATCAGGCGCATCGTCGCTTCGCGCACGGGTGTCCGCGAGACGCCGAGGCGCTCGGCGAGTTTCTTCTCCTGCAGCGAGGTGCCCGCGGGGAGTTCGCCATTGAGGATCATGTCGCGTAGCCGCTCGTAAGTGGAGTGGCCGAGTGTCGAGGCTTGGTCGGCGGTCAACGCAGGGGTCCCTTCATTCGTGCGGCTTGGAGCTGCAGCATTTCCCTTCCGGACGCAACGGTGCCCGCCCAACGCATCGTCGGCAGACCTGCGTCGGACGTTGAATTCTGAGGGTTCACGGTCTGCCATTCCATGTGTATACCATTGGTATGTTGAGGTCACGCGGCGCCCGGGCGATGCTCCGGCGATGCCAGAGGAGAGATGAGCTTGGCCGATCTTATCGTCACTGGTGGCGCCGTCATCACCATGGATGCGTCGCGTCGCATCCTTGAAGACGGGGCTGTCGCGGTCACAGGCAACCGGATCGTCGATGTCGGTCCAAGCGAGGAGATCGCCCGTCGTCACGGTGCCCCGCATGTGATCGATGCCCGGCGAAAGGCGATCATGCCTGGCCTGGTCGACGGGCACGCCCATGCCGGGCACGGATTGATCAAGACGATGGGCGGCGGCCGCGGTGACCTCTGGTATGACGCGTGTGAAAAGGCCTACACGCTGGGCTCGTCCGAAGCCTTCTGGCATGCCGAGGCGCAACTGGCCGCGCTCGAGCGGCTTCGCTTCGGAGTGACGACCGGCGTTTCCCTGCTCGGTGGCGGCGACAGCATCATGCGCACGGATGATCCGGGCTATGCGGCGGCTCACTGTGAGGGAGTCGGCGCGGTGGGGACCCGCTCGCTCGTCGCGATCGGCCCGACGCGGCCGCCGTTTCCGCGGACCTATGCACATTGGGACGGCGAGCGGCGCAGAGACCTTCAGGTCGACTTCGACCGTCAGATGCGGACCTGTCGGGATGTGATCGCGCGCTGGCACGGGGCCGTCGGGAACCGCATCCGCATAGCCATGTTGACGCCGACGCTGCGCGACGAACATGTCGACGGCCTCGATTCCGCGACGCTCGAAGAAGCAAGGCGCCAGACGCTCGCCGCCCGCGCCCTGTCTCGCGACACCGGAACGCTTTTCACCCAGGACGGCCATACGCGAAACAGTGTCGCCTACGCCCATGCGATGGGTCTGCTGGGACCTGATGCGCTGTTGTCGCATGCCACGAACCTGACCGAGCGCGAGATCGCGATCTGCGCGGAAACGGATACCCGTATCGCGCATAATCCGAGTGCGGTTGCTTCGATCCTCGGTCGCTGCCCGGCAACGGAGCTTCTGGATGCGGGCGTCACCGTCTGCCTCGGCTCGGACGCGACGGCCCCGGATCGCTCGGCCGACATGTTCCGCCACATGCAACAATGCATGCACTATCACCGCACGCATTTCCGCGATCCCGCGGTGCTTCCGGCGGGGCGCGTACTCGAGATGGCGACGATCGACGGGGCTCGTGCGCTCGGGCTCGAAGCGGAGATCGGGTCGCTCGAGGCCGGCAAGAGGGCCGATATCATCCTGGTCGACCTCGCCCGGCCGCATCTGGCGCCGATGAACATGCCCGCTTTCCGCGTCGTCTGCTTCGCCAACGGAAACGACGTGGACACCGTGATCGTCGATGGTCGCGTGCTCATGCAGGCTCGCCATGTGCTGAGCGTCTCGGAGGAGGCGGTGATCGAGGCGGCACAGCACGAATGCGAGCTGATGCTGGAGCGCACCGGGCTGAGCCACCTGCTCGCGATGCCGGAAGACTTCTTCGGTCACACCCGCGCGAACGACGCCAACTGACGCTCATTACCGGAGACAGCGATGGCAGCCTTCCAGTACGACACGGTCATCCGCAACGGTACGATCGCCACCGCGACCGACGTCTTCGCGGCAGACCTGGCGATCGTGGGCGAAAAGATCGCGGCGATCGGCCATAGCTTGCCGGCAGGAGGGCGCGAGATCGACGCCTCTGGCATGCTTGTGCTGCCCGGCGGTGTCGATACCCATTGCCATATCGAGCAGTTGTCGGGCGGCGGCCTCATGAACGCCGACACCTTCGAGAGCGCGACGCGCTCGGCTGCCTTCGGCGGTACGACCACCGTCGTCTCCTTCGCTGCCCAGCACCGCGGCGCCGATCTCGCGGCAACGGTCGAGGACTATGCGGCACTGGCCCGACGAGGGGCGATGGTCGACTATGCCTTCCACCTGATGGTCGCCAATCCCGACGAGGCGACCATCTCGCGCGACCTGCCGGCGCTGATCCGGGCCGGGCATCGCTCGGTCAAGGTCTTCATGACCTACGATGCCGTGCAGGTGAACGACGAGCAACTGCTCGACGTGATGGCCGCCGCGCGTGCGGAAGGCGCCCTGGTCTGTGTCCACGCCGAAAATCATGGGCTGCTGAAATGGATGGGCGAGAGGCTCGTCGGCCGCGGTTACGTCGCGCCGAAATTCCACGCGGTCAGCCATCCGCGCGCTGCCGAGGTCGAGGCCTTCCACCGCCTGATCGCGTTTTCCGAGCTGCTCGACCAGCCGATCGTGATCTTCCACGTCTCGACGGCGGAAGGCGCGGCCGTGATCCGCGAAGCGCGCGGGCGCGGGGTCAAGGTCTTTGCCGAGACCTGTCCGCACTACCTGCTGATGACGGCCGGTGACCTCGACCGGCCGGGGCTGGAGGGCGCGAAATGGATCTGCTCGCCGCCGCAGCGGACACCGGCCGATCAGGAGGCTCTCTGGCGGGCGCTGTCCCTCGGCGATCTTCAGATCCTGTCATCCGATCATGCTCCCTACCGGTTCGACGCCAGCGGCAAGCTGAGCGCCGGCGACAACCCCAGTTTCAAGCTGATCGCCAACGGCATGCCCGGTCTCGAGATGCGTCTTCCCCTGCTGTTCGACGCCATGGTCTCTAAAGGCCGGATGGGGCTGTCCAAATTCGTCGAGCTCACCGCGACCGCCCCCGCCCGCATCTACGACCTGACCGGCAAGGGGTCGCTGGCGATCGGAGCGGATGCCGACATCGCCATCTGGAATCCCGAACGCTGCGTCGAGCTGCCCGAAGAACTCCACGACAACGCCGGCTACAATCCGTTCGCGGGACGCACGGTCACCGGCTGGCCTGAAACCGTGCTCCGGCGCGGCGAGGTCATCGTCCGTGAAGGTGCGGTCACCGCCAGGCCGGGGACCGGCCGGCTGCTCCTGCGCCCTGCCGGCGAAGCCACGATGCCGACCGGGCGGCTCTCTCCCGAGTTCGATCCCAGCCGAAATTTCGGCGCGGATCTCTACTGAGCCGGGGAGCGTTCCGCATGAGCCGCACAATCTTTGTCATAAATCCCAATTCCTCGACGTCGGTAACCGAGGCCATCAATCAGGCCGTCGAGCCGTTGCGCACCGCGCAGGGGCCACAGATCGCCTGCCTGACGCTGCCGGAGGGGCCTGCGGGCATACAGAGCCAGCGCGATGTCGACGGGGTCATCGGCCCTCTCCTGAGCCGGGCGAAGGAGCTCGAGGAAGACGCTTCGGCCTTCGTCGTCGCGTGTTTCAGTGATCCTGGCCTGCATGCCCTGCGCGAGCAGAGCCGGCGCCCGGTCTTCGGTATCGCGGAGGCGGGCGTCCTGACCGCGCTGACCCTTGGCCAGCGTTTCGGCGTCATCGCGATCCTGCCGACCTCGATTCCCCGCCACCTGCGCTATTTCGGCGCGATGGGCGTGATGGCGCGCTTCGCGGGCGATCTCTCGATCGGCCTCGGCGTGACCGAACTCGCCGACGAGGCGCGAACCTATGAGCGAATGCTCGCGACCGGCCGGTCGTTACGGGACGGCCATGGTGCGGACGTCATCGTCATGGGCTGCGCGGGCATGGCCCGCTACCGCCGGCGCCTCCAGGGCGAACTCGGCATCCCGGTGGTCGAGCCGACCCAGGCCGCGACCGCGATGGCGCTCGGCCGCGTGCTGCTCGCCGATCTCTGACACTCCTCCCTACCCGAAAGATCTCACCTCCATGGCACTCATCAATGAAGCCGCGTCCGGCGTCTACGTCATCGCGGTCACCCCGTTCACCGACCAGGGCGCGATCGATTCCGCCAGCCTCGATTCAATGGTCGATTTTTATCTCGACAAGGGCGCGGCGGGTCTTACGCTGCTCGGCATGATGGGCGAGGCGCCCAAGCTCACCGCCGCCGAATCGCTTGCCGTCGTCAAGCAGGTGCTGGCGCGGGTTTCTGGCCGGGTGCCGGTCGTGGTCGGCGTTTCCGCCCCGGGCTTTGCGCCGATGAAGGAGCTGAGCGACCAGGTCATGGACGCCGGCGCCTCGGGAGTCATGATCGCTCCCCCGTCAGCCCTCAGGACGGACGACCAGATCTACGCCTATTTCGAGACGGCCGCCGCGATGCTCGGCGATACTCCCTTCGTGCTGCAAGACTATCCGCTGGCGACAGGCGTGCAGATCTCGGCCTCGCTGATCCTGCGCATCGTCAAAGCCTTGCCGAGCTGCGTCATGCTCAAGCACGAAGACTGGCCGGGGCTCAACAAGATCGGCGCCCTGCGCGTGGCGAGCGATCGTGACGGAGGCCGCCGTATTTCCATCCTGTGCGGCAATGGCGGAGTTTTCCTGCCTGAAGAACTCAGCCGCGGGGCCGACGGAGCCATGACCGGCTTCGCCTATCCCGAGATGATGGTCGATGTCTGCAAGGCTCATGCGGCGGGCGATGTCGAGCGCGCGCACGATCTCTTCGACGCTTATCTGCCGCTGGCCCGCTACGAACTCCAGCCCGGCTTCGGTCTGCAGATCAGGAAGCACATTCTGGCACGGCGCGGGGTCATCGCCTCGGCGGCGCTGCGCGCGCCGGCTGGCAGGCTTTCGCCCGGAGACCTCGCCGACATCGACCGGCTGATCGTGCGCCAGGAGCGGCGCCTGGCGGCTCTCGCGTAGATCGGGGAGTGCCGCTCCGCCGCTCCGGGCGCAGGCTCAGAGCGGCGGAAGGGTGCGAACGTCGAGCACGCCGTCGGTGTGCATCCGCCAGCCAGGATGGTCGCCGCGCAGGCCGATCACCCGGCGATGGTTGTAGAGATAGAGCCAGGGCGGGTCCTGCAGCAGCAGCCGGTAACACTGCCGGTAGAGCTCCTGACGCGCTTCGGGTGACACCGTCGCGCGCGCCTGGTCGATCAGGCGTTCGACGGCCGGGTTGGCGTAGCCTTCCCACCATGAGCCACGGACACGGGAATCGATCTTCTCGTGCAGAACGCGGAAGACGCTCATCGGGCTCGAGTCGAAGATGCAGAGGTCGTGGATGGCCTTCCGGCGGACCTGATTGGCGTAGTGGACGCGGTCGGGCTCCGTGTGGCGCTCGAAGCGCACCCCGATCTCCGCAAGCTGCGTCGCGACCGCGCCGGCAAGCGCCTCTGCCTCGTCCGGCAACCGCGTCGGGCAGTAGAGCTGAAGCGTGAAGCCCTCGCCGTGGCCGGCCTCGCGCAGGAGCCGCCTCGCCCTTGCCACGTCGCGCGCGAAGGGCTGCGCCTCGGGGTCGGCCCCGTAATGCACGGGGCTGACGAAGCCGTGCAATGACTGACCGGCTCCCCCGAGCACGCCGGAAACGAGCGCCTCCCGGTCGATTGCGAGATTGAGCGCCAGCCGTACGCGCGGATCGCTCGCAGGCCCCCCGGCGGCGTTGAACATCATGATCAGCGCCGTCGGCGCCAGGTAGTCCTGTATCGTGAAGGCGGGCGCGGAGAGCGCCGATTGCGCAGAGTGGGGCAGTCCGTTGGCGATATCGGCAGAGCCGTCCAGCAGCGCCTCGGCGCGGGCCGGTGCCGTCTCGCCCTTGACCCAGGCGATGCGCCTGAAAGTGGGGGCGCCGTCGAAATGATCCGGATTGGCGACGGCTTCGATCCGCTCGCCGGGAACGTAGCGCTCGAGCCTGTAGGGACCGGTTCCCACTGCCCGTTTTACGAGATCCTCGCCGGCTGCCTCGATTGCGGCGGGAGAGACGATGTGCCCGTAGGCGAGAATGTCGAACAGATCGGCGAGCGGTTCAGCCAACGTCAGCGCGATCTCGTGACACCCGAGCACCTCGACCGTCATCCCGGCGAGATATTGCGCATAGACGCCCGGCGCCCCGAGCGTCGCGCCCATGTCCGGCCGCGCCATCCTCAGCAGCGCATAACGCACCGCGTTCGCATCGCAAGGCTCGCCATCGTGGAAGGTCACGCCCTCGCGCAGGCGGAACGTGAAGCGCCGAGCATCCTCCGACATCGACCAGCGCGTGGCCAGCGACGGCCCGTAACCACCCCCTGGCATGCGCCGCACCAGCGTGTCGAACAAGGCACCGAAGACGGTCAGAACGTCGTTGGCGTCGGTGCAGGCGTGGGGATCGTCGAGGGCGATCCGGGACTGGCTGATCGTGACCGTGGTCATGGATGGGTATCCGTGGAGGCGGCGAGCGCCGTGGCGTCGTGGAGATGGCAGGCGACGGACTGCCCGCCCACCTGCGACCGCAGGATCGGCCGTTCCAGCGCGCAGCGGTCGAAGGCGAGGGGGCAGCGGGTGCGAAAGCAGCAGCCCGTGGGCAGGTTGAGCGCGCTTGGCACCTCTCCCTTGATCTCCTCGGCAGCGGCCGCGAGCGGCTCGCCAAGAACCGGCGCCGCGGCCAGCAGTGCGCGGGTATAGGGATGTTTCGGGTTTTCGAATATCGCCTCGGTGGGGCCGGTCTCGACCATGAAGCCGAGATACATCACGCCGATCCGATCGCTGATATGGCGCACGACCGAGAGGTCATGGGTGATGAAGAGATAGGAGAAACCCATCTCGTCCTTGAGATCCATCATCAGGTTGAGGATCTGGGCCTGGATCGAGACATCGAGCGCCGAAACCGGTTCATCGGCGATGATGAGCTGTGGCTCGACCGACAGCGCACGCGCGATCCCGATGCGCTGGCGCTGACCACCGGAGAACTGATGCGGATAGCGGTCGGCGTGCTCGGGGCCGAGGCCGACCTTGGCCAGCAGCGCGAGGGCCCGCTCACGGACGTCGCGCGTCCTGCCCGGCGCGTTCTCGAGATAGGGCTCCATCACGATGTCCGCCACGCGCTGGCGCGGGTTCAGCGAGGCATAGGGATCCTGGAAGATCATCTGCATCTTGCTGCGGATCGGCCGCATGCGGGTGAAGTCGTGGCGGGTGATGTCCTCGCCGTCGAGCACGATGGCTCCCGCCGTCGGCTCATGGAGCTTGATCACCGTCTTGGCGAGCGTCGACTTCCCGCAGCCGCTCTCGCCGACGATGCCGAGTACTTCGCCGCGTTCGATGGTCAGACTCACGCCGTTGACCGCGTGCACGATGCGCCGCGGCGCCGTGATCCGGCCGTTGCGCAGGCGCAGGCGGTCGAAGAAACCGCCGCTCGCGTCGAAGCGCTGTTCGAGATCGGAAACCTGCAGCAGTGGCGCCATCAGAGCTTCGCCTCCAGCGGGAAATGGCAGGCGGCGGCCTGGCCTGGCGCGAACTCCGTCAGCACCGGCTCCACCTCGCGGCACAGCGGCTGAGCCGCGCGGCAGCGCGGCGCAAACGCGCAGCCGGGGGGCAGCTTGCGGATGTTCGGCACAGAGCCGGGAATCTGGTGCAGCCGACGTTGCGAGCGATCCTCGTGGGGGATCGAGTCGAGCAGTCCGCGCGTGTAGTGATGGGCCGGGCCGCGGATGAGCTGTGATGTCGGCCCCCGCTCGACGATACGGCCGCAATAGAGCACGACCACCCTGTCGGCCATCTGCGAAACCGCGGCGAGATCGTGGGTGATGAGGATCAGCGAGGCGCGGGTCTGCTCGACCTGCCGCTTCATCAGCCGCAACAGCTGGGCCTGGATGGTCACGTCGAGCGCCGTCGTCGGCTCGTCGGCGATCAGCAGGCGGGGGCCGGCGATCATCGCGATCGCGATCACGACGCGCTGGCGCATCCCGCCCGAAAACTGGTGAGGGTAGTTGCCGAGCCGCTCCTCCGGCTGGGAGATACCCACGTCGCGCAGCATCTCTATGCAGCGCGCCCGGCGCGCGGCGGCCGGCAGGCCGGTGTGGAGGCGCAGCATCTCTTCGAGCTGGTTGCCGATCGTGTAGAGCGGGTTGAGCGCCGTCATCGGGTCCTGGAAGATCATGCCGATACGCTTGCCGCGCACCTTGCGCATGCCGGCTTCGTCGAGCGTCAGCAGATCCTGGCCCTCGAAGCGGATTTCGCCGGCTTCGATCCGCCCCGGAGCGTCGATCAGACCCATGATCGAAAAGCCGATCATCGACTTGCCGCCGCCGGATTCTCCGACAAGACCCAGGATCTCGCCCGGTGCCAGGTCGAAATCGACTCCGTCGACCGCCTTCACCACCCCTCCGAAGGTGTGAAAATGCGTCTTCAGCCCGCGGACAGAAAGCAGCGGCGAGGGGGCGTCGGTTCGGGCGGTGCCGGGGCGGGACGGGGGCAGGGTCATTTCAGGCGCGGGTTGAGCTCGTCGCGCAGGAAGTCGCCGAGCAGATTGATACCGAAGACGATCAGCATGATGAAAAGCCCGGGAAATACCGAAATCCACCAGAGTCCCGAGAACAGCACGTCGAACCCGTTCTTGATGAGCAGCCCCAGCGACGGCTCCGTGATGGGCACGCCCACACCGAGGAAGGAGAGCGACGCCTCGATCAGGATGAACGTGCCGACCTGGATCGTCGCCACCACGATCAGCGGCGTCAGCACATTGGGCAGGACATGGCGCAGGATGATCTTGCGGTTCGGCAAGCCCGACACCCGCGCGGCCTGGACGTATTCCTTCTGCGCTTCCCGGAGCGTCGAGCCGCGTACGATCCGTGCGTAGACGACCCAGCCCACCGAGATGAGCGCGATCAGCACCTTGTCGACGCCGGTGCCGAAGGCCGACATCAGGAAGAGAGCAGTGAGCACCGAGGGAAACGAGAGCTGGATATCGGCGATCCGCATGATGAGGCTGTCGAGCCTGCCGCCGTAGAAGCCCGCGAGAAGTCCGAGGGTGGTGCCGAGCAGGCAGGAGCCCAGCATTGCTGCGAGCCCGATGAACAGCGAGATGCGGCTGCCGTAGACGATGCTGGCGAGAACGTCCCGCCCCTGTCCGTCCGTGCCCAGAACGTATTGCGAGCTTCCGCCGTCGAGCCAGGCGGGCGGTTTGAACGAATCCATCAGCTCGAGCTGGGCGACGTCATAGGGGTCCTGGGCGACGAGCCAGGGGCCGATCGTGATCATCGCCATGAACATTGCAACGATCACGCTCCCCAGGATGGCGGAGCTGTTGCGCCGGAAGTTGTGGAAGAATTCCGAGGCAGCGAAACGTGAGACGGAAGATGAGACCGCGTTCATCCGGGAGGCTTCACTTGATCTTGATGCGCGGATCGACGAGCGCATAGAGCATGTCGACGATGAAGTTCACGACGACGAACATGAAGGCGACGAACATCAGATAGACGACGATCACCGGCCGATCGCCGCGATAGATCGAGTCGACCAGGAGCTTTCCGATGCCGGGCCAGGCGAAGATCGTCTCGGTCAGCGTCGCGAAGGCGATGAGATCGCCCAGCATCAGGCCGAATACGGTTATGAGCGGGATAAGGGCATTCTTGAGCCCGTGCTTGAAGAGCACGCCCCGCCTGTCGGTGCCCTTGGCGCGGGCGAACTTGATGAAGTCCTGCTTCATCACCTCCATCATCTCCGCGCGGATAATGCGCATCAGGATGGCGAGCGTGCCGACCGAAAGCGTCAGCGCGGGCAGGATGAGATGGCGCAGGCCCTCCCAGCTGAGGAAGCTGACCCGCAGGCCGAGCCATTCCTGCGTCGGTCCACGCCCGGACGAGGGGAAGAACTGGAGCTTCACTGCGAAGACGAAGATCAGTACCATCCCGAGCCAGAAGCCCGGCAGCGAGATACCGACGAGCGAGCCCGCCATCACGGCGCGGCTGCCGGCGCGCTGCGGGTTGGCGCCGGCGTAGACGCCGAGCGGGATCGCCAGCACGAGAGCGAACGCCATGGCGAGGGAGACGATCTCGAGAGTCGCCGGCAGGCGCTCGAGGATGAGCTGCATCGCAGGTTGCCGAAATACGAAGGAGCGGCCGAAATCGCCTTGCGCCAGGCTCGACAGGAAGCGCCAGTACTGGACGAGATGGCTGTCGTGGAGCCCGAGCAGCCTTCGCGCCTGCTCGATCTGCTCCTCGGTCGCGTCGAGCGGAACCATCATGTAGGTCGGGTCGCCCGTGAAGCTCATCATCACGAACACGAGCACGGACACGGCCCAGAGGACCACGATCATCTGGATCAGTCGCTTGAGCAGATAGCCTAGCACGAGGGCGAACCTTCAGGCGCGGCGAGCCACGGGCGCGGCCGCCATGAGGGACCGGCCGTGGCGGGCCGGCCGGCATGTCGGGAGCGGGTGCTGGCGAACGTCAGTTGACGTCCATCTCATAGGCCCAGATGAACTTGTCCATGCGCGGCACCACCTTGATGCCCTTCTTGGCCGCGTAGATGTCCTGCTCGTAGTGCAGCGGGATCATCGGAATCTCGCGAGTCGCGACCTTGGTCGCCTCCTGCAGGAAGGCATGGCGCTGCTTGATGTCCGCAGTGGCGTCGGCCTTGTCGATCCAGCCGTCGAATTCCTCGTTACTGAACGCACCGCGATTGGCCTGGCCGAAGCCCGGCTTCTTGCCGCGGCTGTACAGCAGCGTCGAATACATGTTGCCGGCGTCGCCGGAGGGTGTATCCCAGCCGCTCATGATGAAGCTCGACTTGTCGGACGGCGCGCGGATGTAGCCGAAGAAGTTGGAACGCGGCATCAGGTTCAGGTTCAGCTTGACATTGATACGCGCGAACATGCCGGCCAGCGCCTGCGCGATCGCACCATCGTTGACGTAGCGGTTGTTTGTCGTGTCGAGGGTCATGGCGAACCCTTTCTCGAAGCCCGCCTCCTTCATCAGAGCCCGCGCCTTCTCCAGGTCGAAGGAATATGTCTTGCGAAAATCGAGCCCCGGCACGTAGCCCAGATGCGAGGACGGAACGTATTGCTCGCTCGGCGTGGCGAAGCCGTTCATCACCACGGTCCTGATCGCCTCGACATTGATGGCGCGCACCAGCGCCTCGCGCACGCGCCGGTCGCGCATCGGATTGGTCGGCAGGTCGATGGTCGGCGATTTTTCGCGCGTGTCGATCGCAATCACCATGTTCAGGAGGCTCGGCCGGGTGATCACCTCGAAGCCGGCGTTCGCCTTGACGCCGGCCACGTCCCGCACCGACAGATCCTGGATCACGTCGACGCCGCCGGTGAGCAGGGCCGCGGTGCGTGTCGCCGGATTGGTGATAGGCTTGAAGGTGACCTTGTCGATCTTCGGCTTGCCGCGCCAGTAATCGGCATGGGCCGCCATCACGATGCGATCTTCCTTGACCCATTCGGCGAGCTTGTAAGGGCCCGTGCCCATCGGCTTGAGGCCCATCTGCTCGTCACCGGTGGCCTTGGTGTACTTCTCGCTGACGATCAGCACCTCCGCCAGCGCCATATGCAGCACGGCGTAGGGCTTGGGGGTTTTGATCTCGACGGTGTAGTCGTCGATCGCGCGGGAAGAGGCGATGTTGGCGACGAGGTTCGACATCAGCGCCTTCTTCAGGCGCTCGAAGGTAAAGACGACGTCGGAAGCCTTGAGTTCGTCGCCGTTGTGGAACTTCACGCCTTTGCGGAGCTTGAAGATCCAGGTCGTGTCGTCGACCACCTGCCAACTTTCCGCGAGACCCGGTTCGAAGCCCAGTTCCGGCGTGCGCGCGACCAGCGCATCATAGAAGTGATAGAACATGATGTTGCCGGTCAGCTCGTTGGCTGCGTGCGGATCCAGGATTACCGCATCCGCCGTCAGCGCGACCGTCAGGGACTTTTCCTGCGCGTGCGCAATGCCCGAAAGTGCCGCGCCGCCCAATAGTGCCAGCGCCAGCGCGCCACGGCGCGAGAAGCTTGCGAGGCCGTTTTTGATCATCTGATCGCTCCCTGCGCCTGATCCGGCGGTGAACAAAGATCGTGCGCTCAGTCGAGCGCCGATTGAATCTCGATCTGGTAGCCTTCAGGGTCGTTGAAGACGAAGGCGCGGATCTTGAGTTCGGCATTGCTCCGCGGCTCGCGCAGCCCGGCAGGACCGATTTCGCGGATGTAGGCGTACCAGGCATCGACATCGGCGACGCGCATGCAGATCTGTACCGGCTTGATGTCGTTGGCGCGGTGGCTGCCGCGGCGCTCGTCGACCAGCCCGACATAGCCGTTGGGTGTGACGCGGTAGATCTTCGACCAACCCTGATCGATTTCCAGAGCGAGCCCGATAACGTCCTCGTAGAACCGCATCGCGGCCGGCAGGTCGCGGTAATACAGGAACGTGATGAGCTTCTCAGTCGCCGCATGGACCGGCCGCACAGGTGCGCTCATCGCGTGAATCCCTCGCTACGCTTCTTCGCGCTCGGCCGCCTGGCAAGTTGGCGCGCCGGAACGCTGTCGTTATCCCAACGGTATACCAGGCGTATTTCGTGTCAAGACATCCTTCCTGGCTCGCGCGTCATGAATTCAGGCGACTGGCGAACGAGCCTCTTGCCCGGAAGCCAGGCGGCCAGGCGAGCGCGTATCGCAGATGCATCGAGAGCGGCGTTGCGCCTTCCTCCCGGTGATGCAGAGCCGCATCTTCCCCGACCTGACATCCAGGTGCCGTCGCGGAGGCGCTCCCGTTGCAGACAAGTGGTGCGGGGAGCGCCTGAGCGACACAGATCGGCCGGGTCGCGTGCCAGATTTCGACTTGTGTCGGTAAAACTGGTTCTATATTGGTCTATGTTGCGACCGTGACTCATGTAAGGCGCGGCAGATGGGAGCGTCCGGGCCAGTGCAAGGCGAGGGGTTCGTTTCGGTGTCGATCGACCGCTCCGCGCCGGCTGCCGGCGGGGCCGTTCCGGGCTGGCGCGTGATCTCGCAGGCCAGCGAGAAGGGGAGCGCCGCCCATAACGAGGACATCTCGGGTACAGCCGGCTCCTGTGCCTGGATCATCGACGGCTCGGCATTCTTCTCCGGCGCCGCCCGGACCATCGGGGAATCGGAGGGAGCCTGGCTCGTCCGGCGAATCGACGCGATCCTGCGCGCGAACCCGCCTGAGGATCTGGCCTTCCCGACCTGGGCCGAAGGACTCGAGCGGCAGTTGCGGCAGGACTACGCGGCGCTCGGCGAGGGCCATCCTGAGCGCGAGGCGGGCGAGGGGCCTTCCGCCGTGCTCGGCCTCATTCGCCTGCGGCGCGACGGAGATGCCTGCCGCATCGAAGGCGCGGTGATCGGCGACGTCTCGATCCTGATTCGGAACGGCGACCGGATCGAGCGCTGGACCGACCCGTCGAGCAACCCCTTCGAGGCTCGGACCATCGCGGCAGCGACGGAGGACGGTCATCTTCCTGGCGAGGTGATTTCCCCCAAGGCGATGGCGCAGATCCTGCGCAACCGGCGCTCGCTCAACCGGCAGGGCGGTTACTGGGCAATCAATCCGGGACTGAGCTGGCGGGCGGGTCTGCGCCTGTTCGCGGCCACGGTTTCGCCGGGAGCGATCGCCCTGCTCGCGTCCGACGGCTTCATGCGTCTCGTCGACGTGATCGCGCATTGTGACGAGGACGGGCTGATGGATGCCGTCGCGCGCCTCGGTACCGCAGGTGCCATCGCCGAGCTACGCCGGCTCGAAAGCGCGGACCCGCTGGCCGAACGCTTCAGGCGCGTGAAGATCCATGACGATGCCACCGCGCTGCTGGTGACGCCGGAACCGCGCGACAATCAAGTCGAAAACCGTTCATAAGACGACCAGAACAACCAGGGAGAACGAAGATGTTGGCGGGAAACATGACCAAATCCATCGTGAGGCGGACAATCGGAAAATTGGCGTTGACGATGTTCGTCGCCGCGACGGCCCTTGCCGCTCCGGCGCAGGCGGAAGACATCACGATGTGGAGCTGGCGCCAGGAGGACAAGGCGGCCTATGCCAAGCTCATCGCCGCCTTCCGCAAGCACCACCCCGACATCAACGTAAAGTTCGAGGCCTTCGAGGCGGCGAACTACAACACGGTTCTGTCAACGGCGCTGGCCGGCGGCACTGGTCCTGACGTCGTGCAGGTGCGCGCCTATGGCACGCTCGGCGTCGGCAAGCCCGACTATCTCGTGCCACTCGACAAGACGATGGTGCCCGAGTTCGCCAATTTCCCGGATTCGGCGATTGCGGCCGAGACGATGCGGGCCGACGGCAAGCTCTATGCCGTGCCGTTGGCCTCGCAGACCATGCTGATCATCTACAACAAGGAGCTGTTCGAGAAAGCCGGCGTGACGCCGCCGAACACCTGGGACGAACTGGTCACCGTCTCCAAGACGCTGAAGGAGAAGGGGATCAATCCCTTCGGCAACGGCACGGCGACGGCCTGGCAGAACGAGACCATCGTGGGAGCACTGCTCTCCTCCCAGATCGGAGCGCAGTTCGAGCAGGATGTGCTCGCCGGCAAAGCCGATTTCACCGATGCCCGCTTCGTCGGCGCGCTGACCAGGCTCAACGAGATCAAGGATTATTTCGCGCCGAATTTCTCAGGCGTCGATTATGCAGCGTCGCAGCAGCTCTTCGCTGCAGGCCGGGCAGCGATGTTCGCCGGCGGCTCCTTCGAGATCGCCAATTTCCTGCGCCAGAATCCCAAGTTGAAGCTCGGCCTCTTCCCGTCGCCCGTGGCCAAGGCGGGTGATCCCAAGCTGGTCGCGCTCTATTACGATGGCGGCTACGCGATCAATGCGGCGTCGAAGAAGCGAGAGGCAGCCCTGAAGTTCCTGCGCTTCATCGGTACGCCGGAATTCGGCACGGCTTTCTCGAACGATCTGCAGAACATCTCGCCGATCAAGGGCGTCAACTTCGAAAACCCGCTGCTCAAGGAGGTCGCGACCCTGAACCAGAGCGCGATGTCCTACATCATGCTGGTCAATTTCCGCTATCAGGAGCCGACGGGCTCGGTGCTGTTGCAGTCAGGTGTGCAGAAGATGCTCGCCGGCAAGGCGACGCCGGCCGAGGTCGGCGCCGAGATCACCAAGGGAATCGCGACCTACTACGCGCCCTTCAAGAAGTAAGCGCGACAGCGGCGGCGCTCGCCAGACGCTCACGGCCGGTCTGCCAGCGGCCGTGAGCGCTGGCTTCGTGCAGCCACTGCTCGCCGCCCCGGCGCATCCCGAGGACCGGAGCCGATGCAGACGGACTATCGAAACCGCGAGAGGCGCAGGCGCGCGGCGTGGATCGCCTTCCTGATCCTGCCGCCGCTCGCAATCATGCTGACCTTCGTGGTCTGGCCGCTGCTATCGGCCCTGAGTGCCGCCTTCTATCGTTGGGAAGGCATGGCGCAGGGCGAGTTCGTGGGCCTCAAGAATTTCGCCGATGTGCTGTTCGGCGATCACTTCGCGGCGCTGACATGGCGCGCCTTCCGTCACAATCTCTTCGTCTTCTTCGCGCTCTTCGTGGTGCAGAACAGCGTCGGCTTCCTGCTTGCCTGGTTCATCTATCGCGAGCCCTTCGGCTTCCGCTTCCATCGCATCGCGATCTTCATGCCGGTGATCCTCTCGACCGTGCTGGTCGGCTTCCTGTGGAAGCTGTTTCTCGACCCGAATTTCGGGCTGGTGAACCAGCTGCTCGAGATGATCGGGCTCGGCCAACTGCGCCAGCCCTGGCTCGGCCAGGAGACGACCGCGCTTCCGGCGCTCGTGCTTGCCAATGCCTGGCACTGGGTCGGCTTTCCCGCGCTGGTCTATCTCGCCGGCATGCAGCGCATCCCGCGCGAGATCCTCGAAGCTGCCAAGCTCGATGGCTGCAATGGCTGGCAGATGCTGACCCGCGTGGTCTGGCCGCTGGTCACGCCCTCGACCACGATCACGCTGACTCTGCTCTTCATCGGGGCCTTCAACTGGTTCGAGCTGCCCTACATCATGGCGGGGCTGGACGGCTCGCCCTATGGTTCGACCGACGTCCTCGGGCTGTATTTCTACCGCACCGCCTTCGGCAACCAGACTGCGGGCCTGCAGGATTTCGGCCACGGCAATGCGCTGGCCGTGCTGATGTTCCTATTCATCGCGGCGGTCGCCACTGTCATCACCCAGTATCTGCGCAAGCGGGAGATCGCGCTGTGACCTCCCACGCTGCAACCGCCGATCCGCTCTTCCCGCGCAGCAGCGCTGGGAGTCTGATCGCCGCCGCGCTCCTGATCGGCAATTCCGTGCTTATGCTCTACCCGATCGTCATCATGGTCTTCTCGGCCTTCAAGACGACGGCGGAGATCTTCGACGCGCCCTTCGCCTTGCCGGACTTCACCTATGTCGAGAATTTCGCACGGATCTGGGGCGAGACCAGCCTGCCTGGCTATTTCGTCAACTCGGTCGTCATCACCGGCACCTCGATCCTGCTGACGCTGATGCTGGGCACGATGGGCGCCTATGGCCTCGCGCGTTATTCATTCCCCGGGAACTCGGCGATCTTCATGTTCTTCCTCGCCGGGTTGATGCTGCCGCTGAAGCTCGCGGTCATCCCGCTCTTCCTGCAGATGCGCGATTTCGGTTTGCTCGACACCCGGCTCGGCCTGATCCTGATCTACACCGCGATGGGCCTGCCCTCGACGATCTTCATCATGACCGGCTTCCTGCGCACATTGCCGGTCGAGCTGGAGGAGGCCGCCCGCATCGATGGCGCCTCGGAGCCGCGCATCATGCTTTCGATCATGCTGCCGCTCTCGATCCCACCGATGGTGATCGCCGCGATCCAGAACGCGGTGCCGACCTGGAACGACTTCTTCTTCCCGCTGGTCTTCATCCAGACCGATGCCCGCAAGACCCTGCCGCAGGGTCTTTCGGTCTTCATGGGCGAATACACCACCGACTGGGGCATGCTCTTCGCCGGCCTCACCATCGCGGCGCTGCCGCTGACACTCGTCTACATCCTGATGTCCAGACAGTTCATCCGCGGCATGACCGCCGGAGCGGTGAAGTGACAGCCGAGCCCCTGATCCCGTATCGCAGCCTCGCTGTCTCCTGCCAGGCGCGGGCGGACAACCCCCTGCACGGACCGGCCTTCATGGCGGCGATGGCGCGGGCGGCGGAGCAGGGCGGCGCGCTGGCGCTGCGGGCCAATGGCTCGGCCGATATCGCCGCGATCCGCGCCGTCACCCGCCTGCCGATCATCGGCATCCTCAAGCGCTGGGACGATCGCTTCCCGGTCTATATCACGCCGGATTTCGCCAACGCTGAAGCGATCGCCGAGGCCGGCGCCGACATCATCGCCTTGGACGCGACCGACCGGCCGCGCGACGGCGAGCCGCTGGATCGCCTGATCGCGCGCATCCGTGACGAACTGGGCAAGCCGGTCTTCGCCGATTGTGCGACGCTGGAGGATGGCGTCCGGGCCGCCGCCCTCGGTGCGAACTACATCGCGACGACCCTCTCCGGCTATACGCCCGAGACCGAGGCAAGGAAGGCGCTCGGCCCCGACATTGCCCTCATCGAGGCCCTCGCCAAGGCGGTTTCCGTGCCCATCATCGCTGAAGGACGCTTCGAGCAGCCGGAGCAACTGGAGACGGCCTTCGCTGCCGGCGCGCATGCCGTGGTCGTCGGCTCGGCGATCACCAATCCCCGCGAGATCACTCGCCGCTTCGCCCGCCATGCCGGCGCCTGACGAAGGGCTCGGCCTCGGCATCGAGACAGGGGGCACCGGCTCGCGCTGGTGCCTGTCCGCCCCCTCGGGCGCGATCCTGGCGCGTGGCGAGATGGAGCCGATGACCGGCCACGTCTTCACGCAGGCCGAGCGTGAGCGGGTCGCGGGCATCTTCGCGCGATTGGCCAGCGAGCTTCATGGCATGGGTCGGCCGGCGGCAATCGTCGCGGGTGTCACGGGCCTCGGGCCGGAAAGTGCCGTCCGGGCTGTCTTTTCCGAAATCCTGGCGACCGCCTTCGGGAGCCCCGAGGACAAAATCCTCGTCGTCGACGACATGTGGCTGGGTTATCGCGCTCGCTTCCAGCCCGGCGAAGGTATCATCGTCTATTCCGGCACGGGCTCGATCGGCTACCACCTTGGTGCCGATGGCGAGATCATCCGTGCCGGCGGACGCGGCGTGCTCATCGACGATGGCGGTTCCGCCGCCTGGATCGCGGCTAGGGCCGTGCGCGGTTTGTTGCGCCGCGAGGACGAGGCTCCGGGTTCCGGTTGGGGCAGCGTACTCGGTCATGCCCTCGCGCAGGCGCTGGGCGGGGCCTCATGGGATGCTGTGCGCACCCATGTCTATGGCGGCGATCGCGGCAGCCTCGGCCTGCTGGCGCGATCGGTTGCGGCGGCAGCGGAGGCAGGGGATGTCGTGGCAGCCGAGATTTTTACGCAAGCCGGCGAGGAATTGGCACGACTCGCCTTGGCTTTGAGGGCGCGCGTCGGGGTCAAACCGGTAGCTCTCTGCGGTCGTGCTGCAACGCTCTCGCCGCTGATCGCGCAGCGTTTCGGTGCGCTCGTGACGCCGCCGGTCGCGCTGGACGAGGTGCAGGTCGATGTGCCCGGCTGCGCGGCAAACCTAGCTTGCGAGCTTTCTAACGCAAATGAGAAGCGATTTTAGGAGCAGCATGCCGATCGTCTATTTCGTTACCCACCCGGAAGTCGTCGTCGACCCGCAGGTCCCGGTGCCGGATTGGGGCCTGTCGCCGATCGGCTGGGAGCGCATCGAAGCCTTCTGCCAGCGGCCGGAGCTGGCTGGCGTGACCGACGTCTTCACCAGCGACGAGCGCAAGGCAAAGGATTGCGCCGCAGCCTTGCAACGCGCTCGCGGTCTGCCTTTCACGGCGCGCGAAGATCTACGCGAGAACGACCGTTCGGCCACCGGCTATGTCGCACCGCCGCGCTTCTGGGAGATCGTCGACCAGTTCTTCCGGCAGCCGGATACCAGTATTCTCGGCTGGGAGACGGCGCGGGCTGCGCAGGCGCGGATCAAGGCCGGAGTCGCGGCCTGCATGGCAGCACGGCGCAGCACGGGCGACCTCGTGATCTTCGCTCATGGCGGTGTCGGCACATTGCTGCTCAGTGACCTTCGCGGCGAGGCGATCTCGCGCCGGCACGGCCAGCCTATCGCGGGCGGAGGCTGCTACTTTGCCTTCGACATGGAGAGCCGCGCCCTGCATCACGGCTGGCGCGATATCGTTCCTGAAGCGGCCGGCACTGCGCCCTAGACCTTCGGCCGCACCAGCGACAGCGCCCCGGTGATGGCGTCGCTCTTCACATGCGACAGTCGGCGCCGGACATCGGGCGCAAGCCAGGCTTCCATCGCCGTGGACAGGCCGCCGATCAGGGCCACGCGCGGCACGGCCCGGTCGAACAGCGTGCGCACCATCGCGTCGATCATCGCGGCGGCGTTCTGCATGATCATGCGGGCATGGGAATCGCCGAGATCGGCATGGCGCAGCACCAGCGGTGCCAGCGTCGCGTATTCGGTGGCATGGGCCTTGTCCATCCAGGCGATGACCTCGAAGGGATCGGCCTCGAAGCGCGCCAGCACATCCTGGGTGAAGCGCGTTGCCGGCTCACGCCCGTCATAGGCGCGCAGCGAGACGCGGATGGCGGCGAGGCCGAGATCGGCGCCGCTGCCCTCGTCGCCGATCGGAAAGCCATAGCCGCCGATGCGAAGTTCCTCGCCGTTCACCCGGGCGAGCCCGATCGAGCCGGTGCCGATGATGACGATGCCGCCATCCTCGCCGCCATGAGCGCCGAGACAGGCGGCCAGGCCGTCGCTCTCGAAGACCGTTTTTGCGAAGGGAGTTTTCCAGGCGGCGAGCGCCTCCTGCATGCCCTTGCGCCCGATGCCGGCGAGGCAGATACCGGCATGGACGCGCGCGAAATCAGCCTCTGTGAGGCCGGCCTCAGTGATCGCGCCACGGGCCGCCTGCATCACGGCAGCAAGCGAGGTTTCGAGCCCGAGCCGGAGCGAGGCCGGCCCGGCGATGCCGGAGCCCAGCACCTCGCCGGCAGCCGTCTCAAGGCGGCAGCGGCAGCCGGTGCCGCCGCCATCGACCCCGAGATAGAGATCGGCAGGCGCGCTCATGCCGGGACCCGCTCGATATCGGCGCCGCAGCGCTTGAGCTTGCGGTCGAGCGCCTCATAACCTCGGTCGAGATGGTAGATGCGGCTGACCACGGTCTCGCCCTCGGCGACGAGCCCGGCCAGCACGAGGCTGACCGAGGCACGCAGGTCCGTCGCCATCACCGGTGCCGCCTTTAGCCTGGCGACGCGGAGCACGGTCGCGCTGGTGCCTTTCAAGGTGATGTCGGCGCCGAGCCGGACCAGCTCCGGCACATGCATGAAGCGGTTCTCGAACACCGTCTCGCGGATCAGCGAGGTGCCGTCCGCCACGCTCATCAGCGCCATGAACTGTGCCTGCAGGTCGGTCGAGAAGCCCGGATAGGCCTGGGTCATGATGTCGATGCCGGTGAGGCGGCCTGGGCGCGTCACCATCAGACCGCGATCGCTCGGCCAGAGCCTGACACCGGCTGCTTCAAGCGCCTCGCCGACCGCTGCGAGATGTTCGAGCCTTGCGCCAACCAGCTCGAGCTCGCCGCCCGTGATCGCAGCAGCGACCGCATAGGTGCCGGCTTCGATCCGGTCGGCGACGATCTCATGGGTCGCAGGCGACAGGCTCTGCGCGCCCTGGACCAGCAGGCGGTGACTGCCGATGCCCTCGATCCTGACGCCCATCGCCGTGAGGCAGCGCGCGAGGTCAAGCACCTCCGGCTCCTTGGCGGCGTTGACGATCTCGGTCTCGCCCCTGGCGAGACTCGCCGCCAGAAGCGCCGTCTCGGTCGCGCCGACCGAGGAGAACGGGAAGACGATCCGCGCGCCGCTCAAGCCGCGCGGCGCCTTCGCTTCGATATAGCCGCCGGCCACGTTGATCTCGGCGCCGAGCGTTTCGAGCGCCTTGATATGCAGGTCGACCGGCCGGGCGCCGATCGCGCAGCCGCCCGGCAGCGAGACGCGCGCCTCGCCGAAGCGTGCCACCAGCGGCCCGAGCACGAGGATTGTCGCGCGCATCTTGCGGACGATGTCGTAGCTCGTCTCGCGCGGCCCGGCCTTGGCGGCGTCGAGCGTCAGCGCATCGGCGCCCCGGCCAGAAAAGGCGACGCCGTAGCCTTCGAGCAAAGCCTGCATCGTTCTGACGTCGACGACGTCCGGCAGATTGCGCAGGGTCAATGGCTTGTCCGAGAGCAGTGCCGCGGCGAAAGCCGGCAGGGCCGCATTCTTGGCACCGCGGATCTCGACCGTGCCGGACAGCCTCTGGCCGCCGCGGATCAGGAGTTTGTCCATCAGCCCTGTCTCCGTGCCGGAATCATCGGCTTCTCATAGCGCAGGAAGCGATGCCGCGCGCCGGCGAACTCGCGCTCGTAGTCATCAGCTACCTGCCAGCCGGTCCTCTCATAGAAGCGCCGCGCGCCTTCATTCGCGGCGAAGACTTCGAGCGAACGGGCGCCATTCGCCTCAGCATGGGCCAGCAGCGCGGCGCCATGGCCTTGACCGGTCTCGGCGGCGAAGAGCATGGCGATATGCCCTTCCTTGACCAGCAGCACGCCGCGGATGCCGTCTGAGTCGAGGACGATCAGCTCCGCAAGCTCGTGGGCAAAGCGCGCCTCGAAATGCGCCTGGTCGAAATCGAGTGCGGCATCGCCGATGATCAGGTGGAAATGCGTGGCATAGGCCTGGGCCATCAGCGCGGCGGCCGGCGCGATATCGTTCGCGACCGCGCTGCGGATGATCACGACTGGCCCCGGAGCCGCGGGTCGAGCTCGTCGCGCAGGGCGTCGCCGAGCAGGTTGAAGCCGAGCGAGAGCAGGAGGATGCCGAGCCCGGCGAAAATCGCGTTCCAGGGCGAGAGCAGCACGAAATTGCGCCCTTCCGCCAGCATCAGGCCGAGCGAGGGCGTCGGCGGCTGGGTGCCGAGGCCGAGGAAGGAGAGCGAGGCCTCGACCAGGATCGCGGCCGAGAGCAGGAGCGAGCTCTGCACCAGGATGACCGAGGCGAGATTGGGCAGGATATGGCGCAGCATGATCCTGAGATCGGTCGCGCCGATCGAGCGGATGCCGGCGACAAAATCGCTCTCGACCAGCACCATGGCGGGTCCGCGGATCAGCCGCGCGAAGATCGGCACATAGACCACGGCGATGGCGATCGCGGCGCTTTCCGTGCGCGGGCCGAGCACGGCGATGATACCGATCGCCAGCAGCATCACCGGAAAGGCGAAGAGGATGTCCATCGCCCGCATGATGATGCGGTCCCACCAGCCCCGATAGAAGGCGGCGAGCAGGCCGAGGCTGCCCCCGATCACGAGCGCGAGCCCGACCGCGATGCCGCAGGCGATCAAAGCCGTGCGGTAGCCGTAGAGGATGCGCGAGAGGATATCGCGACCGAGATGGTCGGTGCCGAGCCAATGCGCGACGCTCGGACCCTTCATCCGGGCGACGATGTCCTGCGCCAGCGGGTCATAGGGCGCGATCAGCGGCGCACCTAGCGCGAGCGCGATCTGCAGGACGACGAAGATGCCGGCGACGATGGCGATGCGGCGGCTCTGGCTCATGACGCGGTCCTGAGCCTTGGGTCGATCAGTGCATAGGCGAAATCGACCAGCGCGTTGACCAGCACGAAGCCGACGGTGACGACGAGGATCGTGGCCTGGACCAGCGGATAGTTGCGCTCGGCGATGGCGCCAAGGATCAGGCGGCCGAGGCCGGGGATCGAGAAGACCTGCTCGACCACGATTGCGCCGCCGAGCAGATAGCCGGTCATTATGCCAACGCTGGTGACGAAGGGGATCAGCGCGTTGCGCAGGGCATGCCGGTAGAGCACGGCCCGTTCTCCCAGCCCCTTGGCGCGGGCGGTGCGGATATAGTCCTGGCCGAGCGCATCGAGCATCGCGGTGCGCACCAGTCGTGAGAGGTTCGCCAGGATGGGCAGCGCCAGCGCGATCGCCGGCAGCAGGAGCCGCTGGAGATTGCCGAGCGGATCTTCGCTGAAGGGCACATAGCCGAGCGAGGCGAAGCTCGGCGCCAGCGTCGCGACCGTGATCAGCATGACGATGCCGAGCCAGAAGGAGGGGATGGTGAGCCCGGCGATGGCGCCGACGCGCAGCACGAGATCGGCCCGCCCGCCGCGCCAATGCGCCATCAGGCAGCCGACCGGGATCGCAAGCCCGGCGCCGAGCACGAGCGAGAACAAGGTCAGCTGAAACGTCGGCCAGATCTGCGCCGCGATCTCCTGCATCACCGGACGGCCGGTCCAGATCGACGTCCCGAAATCGCCGCGCAGGGCATGGCTGAGCCAGACCCAGTATTGCTCCAGCAAGGGCCGGTCGAGCCCGAGCGCGCCGCGCATCGCTGCGATGCGCTCCGGCGTCACCTCGGTATTGGCGCCGAGCATGATCGCCACCGCGTCGCCCGGGATCAGCCGGATCATCAGGAAGACGATCACGGAGATCCCGAACAGCACGATCAGGAGGTCGAGGCTGCGCTGCAGCAAGTGACGGAGCATGCCTCGACCTTTATCAGGTCAGCGCAGGCTGGCGCGGCCGAGAGAGACCAGCGAGCGGTTGGCGTAGATGTCGTAGCCTTGCAGGTTGCTGCGCACCGCGCTGAACAGCGTGGGGTAGGCGATGTGCGCCGCCGGCCCGGTGCAGCCCAGGATCTTCTGCGCGTCGCGATAGGCGGCCTGGCGCGCCGGCTTGTCCAGCGTCGCGCGGCCCTTGTCGAGCAGCGTGTCGAGCTCGGGATTGCTGTACTTGAACACGTTGGTCGAGCCGCCGGTGCGGAAGGCGCGGTAGAAATAATCGTCCGGCTCGATGCTGCCGGCATTGGTCGAGGCGAAGAGGTCGAAATTCGAGTTGCGCCAGTCCTGCACGAACTGGCCGAGCTCGGGATTCTTCAGCTCGACCTTGAAGCCGGCCTTGCCGAGCTGCTGCTGCACGACCTGCGCGATGTCGCGGATGTCCTGGCGCGGCAGCACGGTCATGCTGACCGTGACCGGGGTCGCGACGCCGGCCTCCTTCAGCAGCGCCTGCGCCTTGGCCGGATCATAAGCGTAGCAGGGCAGGTCCTTCACATCGACGGCCCAGTCCTTCAGCACGGCCGGGAGCGGCGCCGCCGGGGTACCGCTGCCGAACAACGCCGCGTCGATGATCTCCTTGCGGTTCAGCGCGTAGTTCAGCGCCTCGCGCACCTTCACATTGTCGAAGGGCGGCTTCGAGGTGTTCATACCGATCAGCGTGTAGGCGAGCTCGGTCGTCTCCTGCATCGCGATGTTCGGCTTGCCCCTGAGCTGGAGCGCGGTCGCCGCATCGATATGCGGCAGCAGCGCGAACTGGCCGTTGCCGATGCCGACCTGTCGCGTTGCGGCTTCCGGCACGAAATTGAACTTCACGCCCGCGAGCTTGACCTCCGCGGCATTCCAGTAGCCGGCATGCTTGGCCAGGCGGATGAAGCCGTTCGGCTGCCATTCCTCGAACTTGAACGGGCCGGTGCCGACAGGCGCGCGCTGCAGTGCGTCCTTGTTGCCCTCGAGGCCGCGCGGCACGATGGCGATGCCGGTGAGCGAGGCGAGCAGCGGCGCCGAGGGCTCCTTGAGCTTCAGTTCCAGCGTGGTCGCATCGACGGCGGTCGCGCTTTCCATGGCGGAAAGGCGGCTGGCGAGCGGCGAGCCGACATCCTTCGACAGGACACGGCGCAGCGACGAGGCGACGTCTTCCGCCTCCATCGGCTTGCCGTCATGGAAGGTGACGCCGGAACGCAGCTTGAAGGTCACCGTCTTGCCGTCGGCCGAGGCGGTCCAGGACTGGGCGAGCCCCGGAATGATGTTGAGGTCCTTGTCGAGCGCGGTGAGGCCCTCGTAGATCGGGCCGAGCACGATCTGGGAGGAGGCGAAGGCCGTGACGATATGCGGGTCGAGGCCGGCGGGCGACGCTTCGACGGCAACCTCCAGCACCTGCGCCGAAGCCGTGCCCGCGAGCAGCGCGAAGGCAGCCGCGGCGACGCTGCAGCGCAAGCTGCGGCGGAGCCTGGAACCCTGTTTCACGACACGAAGCATGACAACCCCTCCTGATGTGACAGCGGCGCCTGTTCCGGCGCTCGCATGAATTGGATCGCATATGGACCACTTAGGGACCAATCTGGACAAGGCTTAGCCGATCGCCTAGAGCCGGTGCAAGCCTCGAAGCAGCGACTTCGGGGGTTTGCAGGGGCGGAATGACGATGCGTGACCTCGACAAGCCCGTATTGACCGCGATCGGCGTGATCAGCGGAACCTCGATGGACGCGATCGACGTCTCGATCGTCGAAAGCGACGGGCGTGGACAGCTCCGCTTCGGCGCCGGTGCCGGCTACCCCTACCCGCCCGAGACCCGCCGACAGTTGCAGGCGCTCGTCGCCGAGGCCGAGCGCGCCGTCACCGAGCCGCTGGTCGAACTCGAAGCCGCCGTTACCGCCGCCCATCTCGACGCAATCAAGCGTTTCATGGCCGAGCAGAACATCGAGCCGGAGAGCGTCGATCTCGTCGGCCTGCACGGCCAGACCGTCTATCACCGCCCCGAGATCCGCTTCACGCGCCAGCTCATCGACGGGCCAGCGGTGGCACAGGCGCTCGGCATCCCGACGGTCGACCGCTTCCGCCATGCCGATGTCGAGGCCGGCGGCGAAGGCGCGCCCTTCGCGCCGCTCTATCATCGCGCGCTGGCCCAGGGGCTGGAGCAGCCGGTAATGGTGTTGAATCTCGGCGGCGTCGGCAATGTCACCTATATCGACGGCGACGAGGTGATCGCCTTCGATACCGGCCCGGCCAGCGCCATCCTCGACGATTTCGTCCTGCGCCGCCTCGGCAAGACCTATGACGCCGACGGCACGCTTGCGGCCAGCGGCAAGGTCCGTGAGGATCTCGTCGCCGACTTCATGGTCAACCCCTATTTCGACCGTCCGGCGCCCAAGTCGCTGGACCGCAACGATTTCCACCGCCGCGCACAGGTGGTCGAAGCGCTCTCCGATGCCGATGGAGCCGCGACGCTCGCGGCCTTCACGGTGGAAAGCGTGGTCGATGCGCTCCGGCATGTGCCGAAGGCGCCGCGGCGCTGGCTGGTGACCGGCGGCGGACGCCTGAACGGTCATTTCATGCGCCGCCTGCGCGAGCGTCTCGGCGTGCCCGTCGAGCCGGTCGAGGCGGCGAACTGGGCCGGCGACGTCATCGAGGCGCAGACCTTCGGCTATCTCGCGATTCGCTCGGTGAAAGGCCTGCCCCTTAGCCTGCCCGGCACGACCGGCGTGCCGCAGCCGCTGACCGGCGGACGCCTCAATCTCCCGACTTAACGCCTGAGCAGCCAGCAGGCGCCGATGATCAAGGCGGCGCCGAGCATGGCCTGCGGCGTCGGCATCTCTGCGAAGAAGACGAGCCCAATCAGGATCGCCCAGATCAGCCCGGTATATTCGACCGCGACCAGCCGGCTCGCCTCGCCGCGGGCGAAGGCGAGCGCCAGCGCGACATGGCCGGCGAGGCCCAGCGCGCCAATCAGGATGAAGGCCGGCCAATCGGCCGATGCGACCGGCGCCCAGAATAAAGCCGCCGGCAAGGCGAGGATCGCAGCCGGGATCGCCGACTGGAACAGCGCAATCGTCAAAGGCGGATCGCCGCGCTTGGCCCGCTGGCGCAGCAGCACGACGGAAAGCGCATAGGCCACGGCGCAACCGAGCACGGCCGCGATCCCAAGCGCGCGCTCCGGTGCGATCGCCCTGAGGCTGAAGCCGCCGGCCGTGACCATCACGCCGGCGAGGCCGAGCGCCAAGGCGAGATAGACCATCGGCTTCGGCCGTTCGCCAAGCAGCGGAATGGCGATCAGTGCGACCAGCAGCGGCGCGATGAAGGAGATGATGAAAACCTCCGCCAGCGGCAGCACGGCGAGCCCGTAGAAGAAGCCGAGCGTCGACAGCGCGACCATGACGCCACGCAGCAGGTTGCCGGTGATGACACCGCGATCCGGCAGCGGCGCGCGCAGCGCAAGGAACAGCAGGGCGCCCAGCGCCGCCGTCACGCCGAAGCGCAGGAAGGTGAGATGCGGGGCGCTGTAGCGCGGCGAAAGTTCCTTCACGACGCCGTCCATGGCCGTCAGCAGGGCAATGCCGGCGAGACCGAGCAGGAAGGGCGGGGCAGCGGCCGTGAGGCGAGCGGCGCGGGCCGGGAGGGAAATCTGCGGTTCTGGCTGCGACATGGCTTCCCTGTCCGCTTCCGGCTTGCTACTGGGCTAAAGTGGACTTAATTTGGTCTGGTCACAAGAGGCGGTTCATGGCGACGGAAGATGTCAGCGCACGCTTTCAGGATCTCGATGCCTGGGGCGATCTCGATATTCTGAAGGCGCTCTACGAGGGGCAGCTGGCGGCGGTGGCCGCGATCGCGACCTCGCTGCCGGCGATCGCGGAAGCCGTCGCCGCAGCCGTGCCGCGGCTCGAGGCCGGCGGGCGCCTGATCTATGCCGGCGCGGGCACCTCCGGGCGCATCGGCGTGCAGGACGGCGCCGAACTGACCCCGACCTTCGACTGGCCGGAAGAGCGCCTGGGCTTCGCCATCGCCGGTGGCGACGAGGCGATCCTGCATGCGGTCGAGAATGCCGAAGATTCGGTCGATGACGGCACGGAGGCGATGCGCCGCGCCGATATCGGCGCAAATGACGTCGTCATCGGTCTCGCCGCCAGCGGCCGCACGCCGTATACGCTCGCGGCGATCGGCGAGGCCAAGGCGCGCGGTGCGCTGACGCTCGGCGTCGCCAACAACCGCGGCTCGGCGCTGCTGCGCACCGCCGATCTCGGCATCCTCATCGAGACCGGCGAGGAGGTCGTCGCCGGGTCGACGCGGATGAAGGCCGGCACGGCGCAAAAGATCGTGCTCAACCTGTTCTCAACCCTGCTGATGATCCGGTTGGGCCGTGTCTATCGCGGGCTGATGGTCCACATGCGCGCGACCAATGCCAAGCTCAGGCACCGCGCTGCCGAGATGGTCGACATGATCACAGGCTGCGGCATGGAAGCAGCGACTCGTCACCTCGACCGCGCCCGTGGCGACGTCAAGCGCGCGGTGCTGCTGGCCAGCGGCGCCGATGCCGTTCTCGCCGAAACCCTGCTCGGCCGTCATCACGGCAATCTGCGGCACGCCCTCGTCGAGCTTGGCTCAGGGGCGACGGGCAAGGCCACGACCGCTTCCAAGGCGGCGCCGTGAGCGAGGCCTCTCCCGGACGTGGCTCGCGGCCTCCGCGCGAGGCCGCGGCGGGGGCTGCGACCGAGGCAATGCCGGCCAAGCAGCAGGCGATCCTGCAGGCGCTGGCCGGTGACGACCCGACACCGCGCTATCTCAGGCTTGCCGGCGCGCTGGCGCGGCTGATCGAAAGCGATGTCTTCCAGCCGGGCGATGCCGTGCCCTCCGAGCGCGATCTGGCGCAACTCACCGGCTATGCACGGGTCACCGTGCGCAACGCCATCGACGAGCTCATCCGCAGCGGCGCCCTGTCACGCCGCCACGGCTCGGGCACTTTCGTCGCTTCGCGCATCGAGCAGCCGCTCTCGGTTCTGGCGAGCTTCTCGACCGATATCGAGAATCGCGGCGGCCGGCCCGGTTCGATCTGGCTATCGCGCGAATTGACTCGCCCCAAGCCGCAGGAATCGATGGCGCTCGGTCTCGGCCCGGGCGATGGCGTCGTGCGCCTCAGCCGCGTCAGGACCGCCGATGGCGAGCCACTCGCGATCGAATGCGCGGTCGTGCCCGCCAGCATCCTGCCGTCTCCCGATCTGGTCGAGATGTCGCTCTACGCGGCTCTCGCCCAGCGTGGTGCGGTGCCGGCGCACGGTGTCCAACGCATCCATGCCGGCCTCGCCACTGTCGAGGAGGCCCGGCATCTCGGTGTCCCGGCCGGCAGTGCCCTGCTCAGGATCGAGCGGCGCGCTTTCCTCGCCAATGGCAAGCCGGTCGAGTTCACGGTCTCCGCCTATCGCGGCGATCGCTATGATTTCGTCGCGACCCTCAAGGGCGAAGCCATGGGACCACAATCGTGAGCCATTCCGATCGCGCCGTGTCACTCATGTCGGCCGAGGTGGCGGAGATTCCACAGGCCGCGGCACGTCTGTCGCGAGATGGACGGCAGGCGATCGCGCAGGTCGCAGCGGCGATCGACCTGACGAGCGTCAGCCATGCGGTGGTCAGCGGCCGCGGCAGCTCCGGCCATGCCGGCACCTATCTGCGTTACCTGATCGAAACCCGCCTCGGTCTGAGTGCTGCGCCCGCGGCTCCCTCGGTGGTGACCCGTTACGGTGCAAGTCCGCGCCTCGGGGGAGCGCTCTACATCCTGATCTCGCAATCCGGCCGCAGCCCGGACCTTGTCGCTGCGGCCGAGCAGGCGACCGCGGCCGGAGCGCAGACCATCGCCATCGTCAACGATGCGGCTTCGCCCGCCGCTCGTGCCTGCCGCCATGTCATTCCGATCGCCGCAGGGCCGGAACTCGCGGTCGCGGCGACGAAGACGGTGGTGAACACCATGCTCGCAGGTCTGCTGCTGGTCGCGGCACTTGCTGAAGACCAGGCGCTCGTCACCGCGGCGGAAGCTGCGCCCGAGCGACTGGCGCAGGCGCTTACCCTCGACTGGTCGCCCTGGGCACGACGCCTGTCCGGCGCGCCTGCCGGCTTCGTGATCGGGCGCGGGCTCAGTCTTGGCCCGGCCCGGGAGGCGGCGCTCAAGGCTGCGGAAGTATTGGGCGTGCCGGTGTTGGCCTATAGCTCCGCGGAAGTGCTGCATGGTCCCAGGGCGGCGATCCGCGCCGAGCACCCGGTGCTCGGCCTCAATGCCGGGGGCGAGGTGTCCGACAGCATCGAGGAGGCGCTGGGGACGCTTGGCCAGGGAGGCAGCCCGGTCTTCTCGGGTTCCGGGCCACAGCCGAGCCTGCGGGGTCTCGGACCGGGCGAACCGGCGCTCGACGCGATCGCGCTCTTGGTGCCGGTCTATCGCGCGCTGGAAGCGGAGGCGGCCCGGCTCGGCCGCGACGTCGATCGCCCGCCAGGGCTGCTCAAGGTTACGGAGACGCTCTGATGGCGGCCGCCCGGCAAGCCTGGCGCGCGAAACGCCTGTTCGATGGCGCTGAAATCCTGAACGATCGGCTCGTCGTCGCCGAGGACGGTGTCGTCAGCGCGATGCTTCCGGCCGATGCCACAGCCGATTGCGCGGTCGAGGACCTGCCGGACGATGCCGTGCTGGCGCCCGGCTTCATCGACATCCAGGTCAATGGTGGTGGCGGTGTGATGCTGAACGACAGCCTCTCGGCCGAAGGCATCGCCACGATCTGCGCTGCCCATGCCCGGTTTGGCACGCGCTTCCTGCTGCCGACGCTGATCAGTGCCAGCCGCGCCGATATCGCCCGGGCGATCGCTGCGGCGCGGGAGGCAATCGCGCAGGGCGTGCCCGGTGTCCTCGGCGTGCATATCGAAGGTCCTTTCATCAATCCCGCGCGCAACGGGGCGCACCCGCTGGGCAATCTGCTGCGTCCGGAACCCGCGGATATCGATCTGCTGGCGTCGCTCGGGCCGACTGGCGTGACCCTGGTGACATTGGCTCCTGAAGTCGTTCCGCCCGGCTTCATCCGCGCGCTGGTCGAGCGCGGCGTCAGGGTCTGTGCGGGCCACAGCAATGCGAGCGCCGAGGATATGACGCGCGCCCGAGCCGAAGGCCTCTCGGGCGTCACTCACCTGTTCAACGCGATGTCGCAGCTCGGCTCGCGCGAGCCGGGCATGGTCGGCGCCGCGATGTCCGATCCAGGGTTGTCTGCTGGTATCATCGCCGATGGCCACCACGTCGCCTGGCCCTCCTTTCAGGCGGCTTTCCGCGCTATCGGGCCGCAGCGGATGATGCTGGTCACCGATGCGATGGCGACGATCGGCGCGAGGCGCGACGCCTTCGTGCTGTTCGGCGAGACCATCCGCGCTAGAGAAGGGCGTCTGGTCAATGCCGAGGGGCGGCTCGCGGGGGCTCATCTCGACATGAACACGGCGATCCTAAATGCGCATCGTCATGGCGGCGCGACCCTGGCTGAGGCGCTCGCGATGGCCAGCACCGTGCCGGCCGCTTATCTCGGCCTATCCGACAGTCATGGCCGGATCACGCCGGGCCGGAAGGCCATCTTTTCCGTGCTGCGGACAGCCTTCCGCTTGCCCTCGTAACCGCCAAGCTCCCTATAGCCGATTCTGCCGCACATCCGCTTGCCGCGCGATGTTGCGAAGGCCGGTCTCCTCTGGCCGAGGGCGCAAGCGGTAGGCCTGACCGCGTCCGGCGCGCTGGGCAGAGTGACGCGTCACCAAGAGATATGAATTCCATTGACGATAAGCCGTATGGAAGATGATTTTTGAAGTAATTGATGAATCTATGATGAATTCTTTCGTAGATTTCATGAATTCTATAAATTCATTCAACGCCTGAGAAAATATAATTTGTTGCCGCTGTCCGGATGAATTCTAACTCGCCAAACGCATTCATTCGATCGCGAGTTTGTCATGCATCAGCCAGGCCGGCAGTTCCTGCATACACCGGGGCCGAGCGCAATTCCTGACCGCGTGCTGAATGCCATGCACCGGCAACCCCTCGATCTGAGCGATCCGCAACTCGCGGAGATCGTCCAGTCCTGCCTCGACGATCTCAAGCTGGCTTTCGCTACCGCCGGCGACGTGTTCATCTATGCGGCCAACGGACATGGCGGCTGGGAAGCCGCGTTGAGCAACATCTTCGCGCCCGGAGAGACTGCACTTGTCCCGGAGACGGGATATTTCTCCGAAAGCTGGGCCTCTCACGCCCGCATGCTCGGCATCGATACGCAGATCATGCCCGGCGATATCAGGCGTGCCATCGATCCGGATCGGCTCGAAGCCACGTTGCGGGGTGACGGTGCCGGTCGGATCAAGGCCGTTCTCGTCGTTCACGCCGACACCGCGACCGGCGTCGCCAGCGACATTCGTGCCCTGCGGGCCGCTATCGATGCCGCGCGGCACCCGGCCCTGCTCGTGGCGGATGTCGTGGCTTCGCTGGGGGCTGCGCCGTTCCGCATGGACGAATGGGGCGTCGACGTGGCGATCGGGGCTTCGCAGAAGGCCTTGATGGGGCCACCAGGCCTGGCCTTCATCGCCGCCAATCCGCGTGCGCGGGCGGCTGCCGTGAGCGTCTCTCGACCACGTCATTATTGGGATTGGGAGTATCGGGCGGGCGTGGAAGGATATCGCCGCTTTTGCGGTACGGCGCCGGAGCATGGCCTGTTCGCCTTGCAGGCCGCCCTGAACATGTTGCGCGAGGAGGGGCTTGTCGCGGTGCAGCATCGCCATGCCCGACTCGCGCGTGCCGTCTGGCGCGCGGTCGAGGCCTGGGGGGTGGCGGGCGATCTCTGCGTGAACGCCCTCCGGCCGGACGAGCGCTCGACCTCAGTCACCACGATCTTGACGCCGAGCGGGTTCGACAGCGGACGGATTCGCGAGCACGCGAGGGAGTGCCGCGGCGTGGCGTTGGGTGGCGGCCTCGGTGCGCTCGCCGGCCGTGCATTCCGTATCGGCCATCTCGGCGATCTCAACGAGCCGATGATCCTGGGCTGCCTAGCTGCGGTCGAGCTGACCTTGCGCGATCTCGGCTTGCGCTGCGGCCGGGACGGCCTGCCGGCCGCGATTGAAAGCCTGGCCTCGTCGGGCAGCCCGCCGGGGGCGCCGAAGACCCCCAGGCCCGTGGCGGTGCCGGCCTGATCGCCAGACGAACACTGGAGACGCCATCGAAGCAGGGGGCGTCCTTACCGGGAGATCACCGACATGATGCCCTTGTTCTTGCCGATCGACATTGCCGGCGTTGAGCCGGTTGCAATCGAGATCTCCAGGGAACGCGTCGTCGAGGGCGCGCCGAAGGCGAGAGCCTGGATGATGGAAAGGCATGCGGGCGGCAGCCTTACCTCCGGCGTCTGGGAGGCGACGCCGGGCACCTGGCGCGTCACCTACGACAAATGGGAATTCTGCTCCATCCTCTCCGGTCTCTCGGTCGTCACCGAGGATGGCGGTGCCGCGCGTACCGTGCGGGCGGGTGATGCTTTCATCATCCGCCCCGGCTTCAGTGGGCTCTGGCAGGTGGTCGAGACCACCCGCAAGTCCTTCGTGATCCACCGGGCCTGAGTCTTGGGCTGCGCGAGATGCCGGCGTGGGTGCTCATCCATCGAATGAGACAATATCATTTGCCGCTCATCGCATGCGCTCGATAGCCTTTCTCATGCGGGTGCCGCGACGGGATATCCGATCTTCTTACACGTGCCACCGGCTTGCGCCTCGGTCGTTGCCGCTTCCCGCGGCGTCGCGGAGGTGCGCCGTTTCAGGAGGGCCTCGCGAGAGGCTGGCGAAGGATGACGGTCTTCAGTGATGGATTTGTCGAGACGCCCTATTGGTGGGAGGCGGCGGCGCCGGAGGAGGGGCGTCCGCATTCCGAGCTGCGGGATGTCGACTTCCTAGTCATCGGTGCCGGTCTGACAGGGTTGAACGCCGCGATCACGCTGGCCGGTGCCGGCTGCGATGTGGCCGTCGTCGATGCGCGCCTGATCGGCGAGGCTGCGAGCACCCGCAATGGCGGCCAGATCCGGGCGGAAAGCAAGGTCGCGACCAGCGAGCTCAGCAGGCGCTTCGGCGAAGACGTGGCACGCGGGGTTCTCGCTGATTTTACCGCGGGCCGGACTTTCCTTGCGGAACGCATCGCCGCGCTGGGGATCGATTGCGACTATCAATGGACTGGTTTCTTCTTTGGCGCTCATACCCGGCGCGACCATCTGGCCCAGCAGCTCCGGCACGAGAAGGCCAAGGCCGCCGGCCGGGTGATCGGAGCCGTGGTTCCGCCATCGGAACTGGCGAGCGAAGTGAAGACCTCACTCTACCATGGCGGCTATCTCTATTTCGACGGCGGGCAACTGCATCCGGCGCGCTATCATGCCGGCTTGCGCCGGGCCGCGGTTTCCGCCGGGGCCAAACTGTTCTCGCGCCTGCCCGTGCAGGCGATCATCCGTGACGGCGCCGGCTTCCTCGTCCGGTTCCCGGGGGCGGATATCAGGGCGCGGCAGGTCATCCTCGCCACCAACGGCTATACCGATCAGGCTGCGACCTGGATCAGGCGCCGTCTGATTCCGGCGCGCAGCTACATGATCGCGACCGAGCCTCTGGCGCCCGGCCTCGCCGAGGCCCTGATCCCGGGCGGGAGACCCGTCGCCGACACCAAGCGCATCCTATATTACTTCCGCACCTCGCCGGACCGGCAGCGGATTCTGTTCGGCGGCCGCGCCAGCTTCAGCGACGATGGCGCCCGCACGGCCGCGATGCGCCTGCACGGCTTCATGACGAACGTCTTTCCCGAGTTGGCCAAGACGAAGCTGAGCCATGCCTGGTACGGCAATTTCGCGCTGGCCTTCGACTGGCTGCCACATGTCGGCGTGCACGAGGGCGTGCACTATGCCTGCGGCTGCAACGGCAGCGGCGTGATGATGTTGAGCTATCTCGGCCATGCGGCAGCGCTCAGGGCTATGGGCCAGCCCGGGGTGATCAAGGGGCTCGACCGCGTGCCATTCCGGACCCTGCCGACCTATGATGGTCGTCCCTGGTTTCTTCCGGTGGTCGGCAACGCCTACAAGATCCGCGACGGCTGGAATCGGCTGACGGACAGGGCGGCATAGCTCGGGCCTGCCCGTTTTCGCAAAGATGACGAAGCGGCCTCCGGGCCGCTTCTTCGTTTCTGCTGCGGTCGGGCTGGATCAGGCGATCCGGCACCGGCGCTCAGACAAGGAACCGCATGATGAACCGCGCCTGTTCCGCCGCGTTGTCGGGGTGGACCTGCGCGATAGTGGCGCCTGTCAGGATATGCAGCGCCCTGGTCGTCTCATCGGTAAAGACGATCGTCCCGTCGGCTTCGATACACTCGACGCCGTCCCAGCGCAGCGAGCTCTCGTTGATGGCGATGGCCTGTGCCTTGCTCCAGTGCGCGGCGAGATCGAGGTCGATCTGCCCGTTCGCGACGCGCACGGGATAGCCGCCGACCAGCCCGAGCACACCGGGAAGATGCGTGCGCACCGGTGCCGGGTGAAGCAATGCCCGCATGGCATCAATAGCTGCGGAGGCGGTGATACGGTTGAAATGCAGATCGAAGGGAAACGGGAACGGCGTGCGCAGGGCCTCGCGGCCCATCGCGGTGCAATCCTTGCCGTCGACCACGACCTCCAGGAGATAGGGCGGCAACTCAGCAGCCGGCTCAGCCTGGAACACGGCATATTCGAAAGCGTGCTGCGCGACCAGCCGGACCTCGACCTGCGCCGGCGCGACGCCGAGCCTGCCGCCGAGCAGGGCCTGGATCTTGGCGACGGGCTCGCGGACATTGCCGATGCCGCAACACGGCCCGAGGCCGCTGCGTGCGAGGCTGGGATTGACGACATCGGGGAAGGAGGCCGCGATCCAGTGCGTGTCGATGCCGGCTTCGGCGAGGCGGGAGCGGAACATCGCCATCGGTGCGAGCTGAAGGCTGACATAGCCGCCGAACGGCACCTTCTCGGCGGGCGTCTCCGCCGCGCCATCGAGTCCCCCGACTTTCCACCAGGGCAGGAGCGTCGGCGCGCAGAAGACGATGTCCGGCGCGATGCTGCGCAAGGCCGCGACGCTGGCCGGCTCGTTGAAATCGAAGCCGACGGCCTCGAAGCGCGGGAAGAAGCCGTCGATGCCGCAGCCGAGCAGGGCGTTGTTGATGCGGGCGCGCGCCTTCTCGACCGAGCGGCTCGCCACCACGATCCGCTCGAACAGGCCGCTGCGTCCCGCCGCTTCGAGCACATTGGTGCCGAGCTCGCCGAGCGAGACGATGAGAAGCGTGGCAGACATGGTCACCCCAGGATGTCGAGAATATCGGCAACAGTCTCGCCGAGCGCGGCGGATGCGTAGCCGCCTTCCTGCACGATCGCCATCGGCAGATTCAGCCGTGCGATCATCTCGGCCATGCGCCGGAAGCCGGCATCGCTGACCTTGTGTCGTCCATGCGGATCATGGACCGAGGCATCGACGCCGAGCGAGAGAACGAGCGCCTGCGGGGCAAAAGCCTGGATGCCATCCAGCGCCGCCGCGAGAGCTTCGAGGAAGGGTCCATCGCCCGATCCGACGGGAAAGGGGACGTTGAGGGTCGCGCCTTTGCCCCCGCCTTCGCCGCACTGATCCGCATAGCCCCAGTAGAACGGATAATATTGGTCGGGATCGCCGTGGATCGAGGCAAAATAGACATCGCCACGCTCGTAGAAGATCTCCTGCGTGCCGTTGCCATGATGAACGTCGACATCGAGGATGGCGACGCGCGCGAAGTGCCTGCGCAGCTCCTCGGCAGCGACCGCCGCATTGTTGAGATAGCAGAAGCCCATGGCACGATCGCCGCCGGCATGGTGGCCCGGTGGCCGACACAGGGCGTAGACGGTGGCATTGCCCTCGATCACCAGCTGCGCCGCCGTCGCCGCGCCCTGGGCGGCGGCATAGGCGGCCGGCCAGGTTCCGTCGGTAATCTCGCAGGCCATGTCGCCGGTGTACCAGCCGAGCTGCCCGACAGGGCCGGAAGGGCGGCGCGCCGTTGGGCCGCGCGGGTGCACATTCGGCATGGCCGCAGCCTCCGCTCCCGCGAACGCGGTCCAGTCGTTGCGTGCCGCTTGCAGGAACGCGACGAAATCCGCGTCATGCACGGCCAGGATCGGAGCGAGCCCGAGATCGCGCGGCCCGATCAGCTCATGCCCTCGCCGAACCACGGCGTCGCGGATGAAGGTCGCCCGTTCGGCGGTCTCAGGGCTGGACACGATCTGGCCTGACCGAATGAACCGCGTGCCGTGATGCACCAATTGCTGAGCCGACCAAACAACCTGCATTCCGTTTCTCGCTTTCGGTCGACGCGGCGCCTTGACAACGCAAATCAGCTTGTTTCCTATAGTCAACAAATGAGCACAGTAGAGAACAAGGGTCAAGGCGAACCGCGTGATGGCGCGGTGCCGGCTGCAAGGTGAGGAAGGCGAGACATGCTGCGGAATACGGCTTCGGGTCAGCTCTTCGAGCGGGGCATGAAGGTGCTGGTGGAGGGGGTGAGCTCGGCTTCACGCGGGCCGACCAATTATGCCCCTTATCCGCCCTATATGCGCAGCGGTTCCGGCGCTCGCCTTCGTGATGTCGACGGCAACGAATATATCGACTGGATGATGTCCTTCGGCGCTCTGCCGCTCGGCCACGCGCATCCGGCGATCGTGGAGGCGGTCCAGCGCGAGGTTGTGCACGGCACCCATTTCGCCACGGCTCTGGAGGTCGAGGTCGAGGTCGCCGAGATGCTGGTCGGTCTGCTGCCGCACGCACAGAAGATCCGCTTCGCCAATACCGGCACCGAGGCCTGCATGGCCGCGTTCCGCCTGGCGCGGGGCCTCACCGGGCGCTCCAAGATCCTCAAGTTCGAGGGGCACTACCATGGTTGGTACGATGCGGTGCTGCTGAACAGCAATCCGCAATTGCCGACCTCGCTGGGGCATCCCAACGACCCGATCCGCATCCCCGACAGCTCGGGCCTGACGGCGGGCTCCTGGGCCGACACGCTCGTCGTGCCGTGGAATGACGAGGCAGCGCTGACCCGGGTTATGGAAGCGCATGGCCGCGATATCGCCTGCGTCGTCACCGAAGGCGTCATGACCAATATGGGCGTGATTCCGCCGAAGGAGGGCTATCTCCAGTTCATCCAGTCGATCTGCAAGGCCCATGGCGCGCTATTCTACCTGGATGAAACGGTGACTGGTTTCCGCCTGGGCGCCGGCGGCTGCGTCGAGCGCTACGGGCTTTCTCCGGACATCGTCACCTATGGCAAGGCGCTCGGCCAGGGCTTCCCGATCGCGGCGATCTGCGGCCCCGACCACATCATGGAAGGTCTGGAGTGGGGGAAGATCCTCCATTACGGCAGCCATAATGCGCCGCGGCTCGGGCTCTACGCCACCAAGACCATGCTGGAGGTGATGACCGCGGACAAGGCGGCCGGCTTCGCGCAATTGCAAGCCTCCGGAACCGCAATGGCGAACGCGCTGCGGGAGGTGATCGGCGCCCAGAAACGCCACCGCGCGATCGTCCAGAACGTCGGATCGGTCTTCCAGATCTATTTCACCGACCGCGATGAAATCACGGACTATCGCGAATTCTGCACGCATGTCGACCGCGCCAAGTTCAAGGCTTTCGCCAATACCCTGATGCAGGAGGGGGTCTACATGTCACCTGCAAACACCCTGCACAGTCTGAGCTCGCTCGCGCATGGCGAGGTCGAGATCAAGGCGACGGCCGAAGCGGTGGCACGCACGCTCGCCACGTTGTGAGAGGAACGGGCGGCGCCAAGACCGCCCGGCCTCGCCAGATTCAACACAATCAGAACAAGGGGAAACGATCATGACGGGCTTCAACAAACGTGAACTGCTCAAGGCCGGCGCCGCCGGCCTTGCGGCGGGTGAAGTGTTCTTCGGGCTGAGCCCGCTGGCCAGCGGATCGATCACGGCGCTGGCACAGACGGCCAAGCGCGGGGGTGTCGCGCGGGCAGTGGTTCATCCGGAGCCGTCGAGCCTGATGCTGGGCCTCGTCCAGAACACGCCGACGCAGATGGTCGCCGGCAGCATCTACGAGAGCCTGCTGAAATATGGCCATGATCTGAAGCCGATTCCCTCGCTCGCCGAGCGCTGGGAGATATCGGAAGACGGTAAGGCCTATACCTTCCATCTCAAGCGCAACGTCAAATGGCATGACGGCAAGCCCTTCACCGCCGATGACGTGGTCTTCTCGACCGACGTCTTCCTGCGCGAATTGCACCCGCGTTGGCGCCCGGTCGCCACCACCCATGTCGAGCGTATCGAGAAACTCGACGACTTCACCGTGCGCTACCAGTTGAAGAACCCCTTCGGCCCGTTCATCCTGATGTTCGAGCTGAGCACCACGCCGATCGTGCCGAAGCACCTCTATGCCGGCACCGACTACAAGACCAATCCCAATAACAACACGCCGATCGGCACCGGCCCGTTCAAGCTGGCGGAATGGACGCGCGGCTCGCATATCAAGCTGACCCGCAATCCCGACTACCATGTGCAGGGACTGCCCTATCTCGACGAAATCTACTGGCAGATCATCCCGGACGCCGCGGCGCGCGTCGTCGCCTACGAAACCGGCGCGGTCGACATCCTGACCGGCGGCACGGTCGAGAATTTCGACGTCGCCAAGCTCTCGAAGCAGCCGAACACCGCGGTCACCGGCAAGGGCTGGGAGATGATCGCGCCCCAGTCCTGGCTCTGGTTCAACCATCGTCAGGGCCTGATGGCGAAGAAGTCCTTCCGCCAGGCGGTGATGTACGGCATGGACCGGGAATTCGCCAAGGACGTGATCTGGAACGGGCTGGCGCGGCTGGCCACGGGGCCGGTCAACTCGAAGACCCGCTTCTACAGCGACAAGGTCACGGCTTACGGCTTCGACCCTGCCAAGGCCAAGACGCTGCTCAAGGAATCCGGCTACAAGGGCGAGCCGATCCGCCTGCTGGCGCTGCCCTATGGCGAGGCCTGGACGCGCTGGGCGGAAGCGGTGAAGCAGAATCTTGCCGATATCGGCATGAACGTCCAGCTCGTGACCACCGATGTCGCCGGCTATGGCCAGCGTCTGTCGGACTGGGATTTCGATCTCGCCTTCACCTGGCTGTCGCAGTTCGGCGATCCGGCGCTGGGCGTGGCGCGGACCTATGTTTCCAGCAACATCGCCAAGGGCTCGCCCTGGAACAATGTCGCCGGCTATTCCAACCCGGAGGTCGACCGGCTGTTCGCGGAGGCTGCTGTCGCGAATGGTGATGCGGCGCGGCAGGAACTCTACACCAAGGTTCAGCAAATCCTGGTTGACGACCTGCCGGTTGCCTGGATGCTGGAGCTCGAGTTCCCGACGATCTACCGAAGCAATTTCAGCAACCTGATCAAGACCGCGACCGGCATGAACGACGCCTTCCAGGACGCCTGGAAGGCCTGAGGCAGGCCGCCGATGGCGCGGGGGATCGCTTTTCCCTCGCTGCCGTCGGGAGCGTGGAGGAACGCGTGACGTTCGCATTGTTTCTGCTTCGAAAGGCGCTGGGAGCGGCCGTGATCCTGGTCGCCATCGCCACCCTGAACTTCTTCCTGCTGCGCCTGGCGCCGGGTGACCCGGCCCAGGTCATGGCCGGCGAAGCCGGCGCGGGCGACGCCGTCTTCATGCAGCAGTTGCGCGAGCGCTTCGGCCTCGACCGGTCGCTGGCCGAGCAGTTCTGGATCTATCTCAAAGGCATCCTCAGCCTCGATCTGGGTTTCAGCTATCGCCAGCAGCGTCCGGTGCTCGATCTGATCACAGAGCGTCTGCCGGCGACGCTGCTCCTGACGGGTTCCGCGCTGCTGATCTCCCTCGTCGCAGGGGTGCTGTTCGGCGTCATTGCGGCGCGACGGGTCGGGCGTGCTTCCGACAGCGCGATCATGACGGGCTCGCTGGTGTTCTACGCCATGCCGCTGTTCTGGCTGGCGATCATCGCCCAGATCGTCTTCTCCAAATATCTGGGATGGCTGCCGAATGTCGGTTACGAAAGCATGGGGTCGGGCTTCACCGGGGCAAGGCGCGCGCTCGATATCGGCCGGCATCTCATTATGCCCGCGATGACGCTCGGCCTGTTCTTCACCGCCGTCTACGCCCGGATGATGCGCTCCTCGATGCTGGAGGTTTCGCGCTTCGACTACGTCAAGACGGCCTATGCCAAGGGGCTGGCGCCGGGCGCGGTCGTCCGCCACCACATGGTTCCCAACGCGATCCTGCCGGTGGTGACGCTGGCGGGCCTGCAGGCCGGGCAACTCGTCGGCGGCTCGCTCCTGGTCGAGACCGTCTTCGCCTGGCCGGGCATCGGCCGGCTGCTCTTCGACGCCTTGCTGCAGCGTGACTATCAGGTGCTGCTCGGGGTGTTCTTCACCTGCTCGGCCATGGTCATCGTGTTCAACATCCTGACGGACCTGATGTACCGGTTCGTCGATCCGCGCATCGAGGCGGTCTCGTGAGCTCCTTCATGCGGACCTTCGCGCGCAATCGCGGCGCGGTGATCGGATTATGCATCCTCGCGGTCGTCATCATTGTCGCGGTCCTCGCCCCGCTGCTCTACCCCGGCTCGCCCTGGCGGATGGTGCACCGGCCGTTCCTCGCGCCCTTCGTTCTGGACCGGGCACCGCTCGGCTCGGACACGGTCGGGCGGGACATCCTCGCCGGGCTGGTCCATGGCGCGCGCGTCTCACTCCTGATCGGACTGGTCTCGACCCTGGTCGCGCTGCTGGTCGGCGTGCCGCTCGGCGCCGTTTCCGGGTATTTCGGCGGTTGGGTCGATGCCGCGCTGATGCGGGTGACCGAGTTCTTCCAGACCATCCCCTCCTTCGCGCTCGCCATCGTCATCGTCTCGATCCTGCAACCCTCGGTCGCCTCGATCGTGCTCGCCATCGCGATCGTGAGCTGGCCACCGGTGGCGCGGCTGGTGCGCGGTGAGGTTTTGAGCATCCGCACCCGCGACTATGTCCAGGCGGCGGTGGTCACCGGTCTGCCGGTCCGCAAGATCATCCTGGGAGAGGTGCTGCCCAATGTGATCTCGCCGGTGATCGTGCTGGCCTCGCTGATGACCGCGACGGCGATCCTGCTGGAAAGCTCGCTCTCCTTCCTCGGGCTCGGCGACCCCAATGTGATGAGCTGGGGCTACATGGTCGGCTCGGGTCGCAGCCGCGTGCTCGACCAGTGGTGGATCAGCTTCATTCCAGGCTCGGCGATCTTCGTCACCGTGCTGGCGCTGAACCTCATCGGCGAGGGCCTGAACGACGCCTTCAACCCGACCCTGCGCGGGAGGCGCACATGAGCGGGGCCTCGATGATGGAGCCGGTCCTGTCCATCCGCGACCTCGCCGTTGCCTTGCCGGGCGGCGGCGACCGCGCCCACGCGATCCGCAATGTCGGCTTCGAGGTCCGGCGCGGCGAGACGCTCTGCATCGTCGGTGAATCCGGCTCCGGCAAGTCGATGACGGCTCATGCCGTGATGGGACTTCTGCCGCAAGGCCTCAAGGTGGGAGCCGGCGAGATCAAGCTGGCCGGGAAGGTACTGACCGCTTGCTCCGATCGCGAATGGCGCGCCATTCGCGGCCGCTCCATCGGAATGATCTTCCAGGAGCCGATGACCTCGCTCAATCCGGTACAGCGGATCGGCGATCAGATCGTCGAGGTCTTCAAGGCCCATGGCGCGCTGAGTCCGGGCGAGCGCCGTGCGAAGGCCCTGGCGCTGCTGACCGAAGTCGGTCTGCCAGAGCCGGAGACGTTGCTGCGTGCCTTCCCGCATCAGCTTTCCGGCGGCCAGCGCCAGCGCGTGATGATCGCGATGGCGGTGGCGCTGGAGCCGCATCTCCTGATCGCCGACGAGCCGACGACGGCGCTCGACGTGACCACGCAGGGGCAGATCCTGAAGCTGATCGCCCGGCTCCAGCGCGAGCGCGGGATGAGCGTGCTGTTGATCACCCATGATTTCGGCGTTGTCGCCGAGATTGCCGACCGGGTCGTGGTGATGCATCAGGGCCGCGTCGTCGAGAGCGGTACGGCGGCCGATGTTCTTCAGCACCCGCAACATGCCTATACCAAGACGCTGCTCGCCGCGGTGCCCTCTCTGACGCCCCCGCCGGCAGCTTCGCTCGGCGGGCAGCCGATTGCGCTCAGCGTCGAGCGCCTGCGCAAGACTTATGTCAGCCGGGCGAGCCTGTTCAGGGCGCCGCGCAAGGTCGCCGCGGCCGACGATGTCAGCTTCAATCTGCGGCGCGGCGAGACGCTCGGCCTGATCGGCGAATCCGGTTCGGGCAAGTCGACGGTGGGCAAGTGTCTGGTGCGCCTGCTGGTGCCGGATGCGGGCGCGATCCGGTTGGGAGATACCGATTTCCTCGCCCTGCGCGGCGAGTCCCTGCGGGCTGCCCGCCGCAAGGTGCAGATGATCTTCCAGGATCCCTATGCCTCGCTCAATCCGCGCAAGACGGTTAGCCGGATCATCACCGACGGGCCGATCGCGCACGGCGTCGCGCGGCAAGTGGCCGAGCGTCGGGCCGGCGAACTGATGGAACTCGTCGGGCTCAATGCCGACAGCCTGAAACGCTATCCGCACGAATTCTCCGGCGGCCAGCGCCAGCGCATCGGCATCGCCCGGGCGCTCGCGCTCGAACCCGAGGTCATCGTCGCCGACGAGGCGGTTTCGGCGCTCGATGTCTCCGTGCAGGCGCAGGTGCTCGCGCTTCTCGCCGAGCTGAAGCAGAAGATGGCGCTGTCGCTGGTGTTCATCACCCATGATCTGCGGGTTGCGGCCCAGATCTGTGACCGGGTCGCGATCATGCAGCGCGGCAGGATCGTTGAAATCGGTGCGACAGAAGCGGTATTTGCTGACCCAGAACATGCCTACACACGGGAGCTGCTCGCAGCCGTGCCGGGGGCGCCTCGCGGGGCGTCGCAACGGGAAGGCGCCATGGGCGCCGATGAAGTGAAAGGTCGTTGACGCATGCCGGATATCGCCACGCCTCCCGTGCCGGATACCGGTTCGGTGCGCCCTCAGATGAGGATCGGAGAGCGGATCCGGGCGTCGCGCACCGAACAGGGACTGACGCTGGACGAGGTCAGCCGCCGCGGCGGCGTCTCGAAATCGGCACTGTCGAAGATCGAGAACGGCCGGGCATCGCCGACCTTCGAGGTCCTGGAACTGGTCGCCGCCGGCCTCGGCGTCACGCTGGTCAGCCTGCTCTCGGAACAGGGGGCGGGCCAGCCCGGCCGCCTGACGACGACGCCCGCCGGTGAAGGCCGGCGCAGCGAGGAAGCGAACTACGTCCACGAATATCTCTGCACCGGGCTGAAGGACCGACGGATGGTGCCCTTCGTGACCACCGTCAAGGCACGCGCCGCGCATCAGTTCGAGAAGCCGGCCTCGCACAAGGGCGAGGAGTTCCTCTACGTGCTGGCGGGGGAGGTCGCCTTCGTCAGCGGTACCTATGACGAGATCAGGCTGAAGCACGGTGACAGCCTCTATTTCGACAGCCGGCTGACCCATCTCTGCTATACGATCGGCGATGTCGACGCGACCCTGCTCTGGGTCTGGTGCGAGACCGGCTGAGGCGCCTCCTCATAGGGGCGGCAGGGAGCTCACCCTTCCGGGGAGGGCGCTGCGGGAGCCGCGCGTCCCTTTCCGGCGCGGGACGAAGGCAGCCGGGAGGCGGGCGTCATCGAGGCTTCGTCCATCACCTGTTTGGCGAGAAAAGCACGAAACGAGCGGATGGCCGGGTGGCCTTCCTTGGCCGGCGCATAAAGGACGTAATAGGACTGCTCGCACGGAATTGAGACATCGAACGGGCAGACGAGCCGACCCGCCTTGATGTCCGCGAAGATGAGCGGCGTGCGACCGAGCGCGATCCCCTGGCCATTCATCGCGGCGAGCAGCAGCGTGTTGCTGTCGTCGATGATCAGGCCGCGATTGGAGTTGACCCGGCGCGCGCCCGCCGCCCGCAGCCATTGCCCCCATTCGGCGTGGTTGTCTTCATGCAGCAAGGTGTAGTGCCGCAGGTCGTCCGGCTTGTTCAGGGGCAGGTCGTCCCGCAGATAGTCGGGTGCGCAGACGGGGATCAGATGGCTGCGGCAGAGCTGTTCGGCACAGAAGCCCGACCATTTTCCGTCGCCCCATCTGATCGCGAGATCGATTTCGGTCTTGATCAGGTCGCGGCTCGAAATCGAGTGATAGAGGTGCAGCTCGATATTGGGAAACTCCGCGGTGAAAGAGGCAAGCCGCGGGAGGAGCCATTTCGAGCTGAGGGATGGGGTCAGCGAGATGTTCAGGCTTGCGCTCTGGGCGGCATGGGCGCGCAGGTCCCGGATGGTGGCCTCGATGTCCTGAAACGCGCTGGTGAGGATGCGGAACAGGTTTTCGCCAGCGGTGGTGAGCGCGACCTTGCGGATCTGCCGGTGGAACAGGGAGAAGCCGAGCTTCTGTTCCAATCCCTTGATCTGGTGGCTGACGGCGGCCTGCGTGACGCAGAGTTCGTCGGCTGCGCGGGTGAAGCTGGCCAGCCGCGCCGCGGCCTCGAAAACCTTGAGCGCTTTCAGATGACTGAGTGAGACGTGCATCGGTCTGCCGTGAGCGCCGGAGAGGTCGCGAGATCGTATGATCAGAGCGGATAATCTCGATGTGTACGAGTTATTTTTTCTAATGCTTGAGATGAAGTCATATCATTTGTCGCCCAGATATCGACTTCCCTAACCTTCGATGGATCTTTCGCCAGCAGCGGAAGGATACGGACGGAGGGCTGCATTGCCGGCGAGATCTGCCGGCCAGACTGCGACTGACAAGGCGCAACCGGTCGGCGGCCCGCGATCGTGGCGACACAGATCGTCATCGAAGGCCGAGCGCTCGTGAAGCCGGCGCTGCAGGCAGCCGACACATCGAAGCGGCAGCACAAGTCGGCAGAAGCCGCGGGCTGCGCGGAACAACGATCTCGGGGAGGAAAGCATGAAGGCGATATTCTTCAGGACAGCCGCGGCGGCTGCGCTGGCAGTGGCCATGACGTCCGGTGCATTGGCAAAGACGATGACCTATTGCTCCGAGGGCAGCCCGGAGAACTTCAACCCTCAGATCAACACGACGGGCCCGAGCCTCAGCGCAGCCCACCCGGTCTTCAACCGGCTCGTCGAGTTCGAGCGCGACTCGACCAAGCTCAGGCCCGGTCTGGCGGAATCCTGGGAGATCTCGGCCGACGGGCTGACCTATACCTTCCGTCTGCGCAAGAACGCGAAGTTCCATGCGCGCAACGATTTCAAGCCGACGCGCAGCTTCACGGCCGACGACGTGATCGCGACCTTCGACCGGATGTGGCGCAAGGATCACCCCTACCATCAGGTCTCGGGCGGAGCTTACGACTACTTCAACGACATGGGATTTCACACGCTGCTGAAATCTATCACCAAGGTCGACGACAACACCTTGCGCGTCGAACTGACCAAGCCTGATGCGACCTTCCTCGCCAGCCTCGCGATGACTTTCGCCTCCATCCACTCGAAGGAATACATGGATGCGATGCTGAAGGCGGGAACCCCGGAGAAGGTCGACCAGGTCCCGGTCGGAACCGGACCCTTCATGTTCGTCGACTACAAGAAGGACGCGACGATCCGCTACACGGTCAATCCGGATTATTTCAACGGCAAGCAGCCGATCGACCGGCTCGTCTACGCGATCACGCCGGATGCCGCCGTGCGCATGGCCAGGGTCCAGGCAGGCGAGTGCCTGCTCGCGCCCTATCCGAGCCCTGCCGACCTGCCGCGGCTGAAAGGGGACGCCAAGCTGAATGTCATGGAGCGCGAAGGCCTCAATGTCGGCTACCTCGCCTTCAATACCAGCAAGAAGCCGTTCGACGACAAGCGGGTCCGCCATGCTGTCAGCATGGCCATCGACCGCGATGCCATCGTCAAGGCGGTCTTCCGCGGCACCGGCATCGTTGCGGCCAATCCGATCCCGCCGACGATCTGGGCCTATAACGAGACGCTGAAGCCCTATCCCTACGATGTCGAGAAGGCCAAGGCCCTGCTGAAGGAGGCAGGCGTCGGCGAACTCTCGGTCGATCTCTGGGCCATGCCGGTGCAGCGGCCTTACAACCCCGACGCCCGGAAGATGGCCGAGATGATGCAGGCGGACCTCGCCAAGGTCGGCATCAAGGCCGAAATCAAGAGCTACGAGTGGGGTGAGTACCGCAAGCGCCTCCAGGCCGGCGAGCATACGCTCGGACAATATGGCTGGATCGGCGACAATGGCGATCCCGACAACTTCATGAACGTGTTGCTGTCGTGCTCGACCGCCCGTCAGGGCGGCCAGAACATCGCCCGCTGGTGCAGCAAGGAGTATTCGGATCTGGTCGAGCAGGCCAAGTTCATCACCGATACGGCGAAGCGGACCGAACTCTACCGGAAGGCGCAGGAGGTCTTCCATGCCGAGGCACCGTGGCTGCCGATCGCGCACGGGATCGTCTATCACGTCGCCAGCAAGAAGGTGAAAAACTACCAGATCCATCCGCTGGGCACGCCGATCTTCGAAGGCGTCGATATCGACGAGTAAGAGCAGCCATCGCCGCGGCGGAAGCGGATGCGCTTCCGCCGCTCCTTCCATGCAGGCGAGGCTCATGCTCCGTTATCTTGCGGCCCGGATCGGCCTGATCGTCCCGACGTTTTTCGGCATCATCTTCCTAACCTTCATCCTGATCCGCCTGGTTCCGGGCGATCCCGTGGAGGTGCGTCTCGGCGAACGCGGCATCGAGCCGGAACGGCACGCCGCGCTGCTCAGGCAGATGGGGCTCGACAAGCCGCTTGCGGAACAGTTCCTCGGCTATGTCGCAGGCGTCCTGCGCGGCGATCTCGGGGTCTCGTTCTCGACGCAGCAGCCGGTCCTGCGGGAATTCATGAGCCTGTTCCCGGCGACGATCGAGCTGACCTTCTGCGCCGTGCTGCTGGGCGTTCTGATCGGAATCCCTGCCGGCATCCTGGCGGGAATGAAACGCGGATCGCTCTACGACCACCTGATGATGACGGCTTCGCTCACCGGCTATTCCATGCCGATTTTCTGGTGGGGTTTGCTGCTGATCCTGACCTTCTCGGTCAATCTGCACTGGACCCCGGTCTCCGGCCGCATCGACCTGTCCTATTTCGTCGACAGCGTCACCGGCTTCATGACCATCGACGCCCTGCTGTCGGACGAACGCGGCGCCTTCCGCTCGGCGATCATGCATCTCATGCTGCCGACGATCGTGCTGGCGACGCTGCCGCTGGCGGTGATCGCGCGCATGACCCGGTCGGCCATGCTCGAGGTTCTCGGCGAGAATTATATCCGCACCGCCCGCGCAAAGGGACTGTCAGCCCTGCGCGTCGTCAATCTCCACGCGCTGCGCAATGCCCTGATCCCGATCGTCACCGTCATCGGCCTGCAGATCGGCGTGCTGCTCGGCGGGGCAATCATCACCGAGACGATCTTCTCCTGGCCCGGCATCGGGAAATGGCTGGTCGAAGCCATCGCACGGCGCGATTACCCTGTCCTGCAAGGCGGCGTGCTCATCATCGCCTCGCTGGTGATGCTGGTGAACCTGATCGTCGACGTCGCCTACGGGTTGCTCAACCCGCGAATCCGGCACGGGCGCTGATCATGGCCGCGCTCGAAACCGGAACGACGAAACCGTCATCACGCGCCAGGCGCGAGAGCCTGACGGCCGAGACCTGGCGCTCGCTGCGCCGCAACCGCGGTGCGATGAGCGGGCTCGCCATCGTCGTGCTCCTGTTGCTGACCGCGGTCTTCGCCGACATCGTCGCACCGCACGGCCCGGCGGAGCAGTTTCGCGACCACCTGCTCCAGCCGCCCGTCTGGTCGGAGGGCGGGGCATGGCGGTTCCCGTTCGGGACGGACGATCTCGGGCGCTGCGTGCTGTCCCGGCTCATCCACGGCTCGCGCCTGTCGCTGCTGATCGGCTTCCTGGTCGTGAGCTTCTCTCTGACCTGCGGCGGTCTGCTCGGGCTGGTGGCCGGCTTCTTCGGCGGAACCGCCGATCTCCTGATCATGCGGGCGATGGATATCCTGCTGGCACTGCCGAGCCTGCTGCTGGCGCTGGTGATCGTCGCGATCCTGGGACCCGGCCTCACCAACGCGATGATCGCCGTGGCGGTGGTCTTCCTGCCGCATTTCGCACGACTCATGCGCGCCTCGGTGCTGAGTGAGGCGGCGCGGGACTATGTCGTCGCCTCGCGGGTCGCGGGAGCCAGCCGCTGGCGCCTGATGACCGATACGATCCTGCCCAATTGCGTGGCGCCGCTGATCGTCCAGACGACGCTGAGCTTCTCGGCCGCGATCCTCGATGCCGCTGCGCTTGGCTTTCTCGGACTCGGCGCCCAGCCGCCGACGCCGGAATGGGGCACGATGCTCGCATCGGCGTTGAGCTTCCTCCAGGCCGCGCCCTGGGTCGTGACGCTGCCCGGCTGCGCCATCCTGATCACCGTGCTCGCCTTCAACCTTCTCGGCGACGGCCTGCGCGATGCGCTGGATCCGAAACTGAAGCGGTGAGAGACGCGATGCCCCTGCTCGAAATCCGCAATCTCACCGTCGAATTCCCCACGGATGACGGTACGTTCCGGGCGGTCGACGGGCTCGACCTCGATCTCGACCGGGGCGAGGTGCTGGGCATCGTCGGCGAATCCGGCTCCGGCAAGAGCGTGACCATGCTCGCGCTGATGGGCCTCCTGCCCTGGCCGGCGAGGGTGCGGGCCGACCGGATGTCCTTCGACGGCATCGATCTGCGGAACCTGCGCGCCTCGCGGCGCCAGCGGATCATGGGCAAGGACATCGCCATGGTCTTTCAGGAGCCGATGACATCGCTGAACCCGTGCTTCAGCGTCGGCTTCCAACTGGTCGAGGCCTTGAAGACCCATGAGGGCGGGGCGCGTATCGCCCTGCGCCGACGGGCGGTCGAGCTTCTGGAGAAGGTCGGCGTCCCTGACCCGGAGCGCCGTATCCACGCGTTCCCGCATCAGTTGTCGGGCGGGATGTGCCAGCGGGTGATGATCGCGATGGCGATCGCCTGCCGGCCGCGCCTCCTGATCGCCGACGAGCCGACGACCGCGCTCGACGTCACCATCCAGGCCGAAATCCTCGGCCTGCTCGCCGAGCTCCAGCGCGAGCAGGGGATGGCGATGGTGCTGATCACCCATGACATGGGTGTGGTGGCCGAGGCGGTCGACCGCGTCATGGTGATGTATGCCAGCCAGCCATTCGAATTGCAGACGACGCGCGCGCTCTTCGAGTGCCCGCGCCATCCCTATACCGCGGCGCTCCTGGAGGCGCTGCCCGAGCGCAATCGCGGCAAGCGGCGCCTGAGCGTCATCCCCGGCACCGTTCCCGGCCTCGCCGATAGGCCGAGCGGCTGCATCTTCTCGCCACGCTGCCAGTTCGTCGATGCGCGCTGCCGCGACGTGCCGCCGTCGCTGGTCGGGCTGAATGCCGGCCAGGTCCGGTGCCATCATCCCCTCAGCGAGCAGCCGCGATGACGATGACGGAAGCTCCCGAGGTCGTGCTCGAAGCGCGCGAATTGCAGCGCGATTACCTCGTGTCGTCCGGCTTCCTGTCGAAGCCCCGCACGCTGCGGGCGGTCAACGGCGTCAGCTTCTCGCTGGAGGCCGGGCGCACGCTCGCGGTGGTCGGCGAATCCGGCTGCGGGAAATCGACGCTGGCGCGCCTGGTCACGATGATCGAACGGCCGACGGCAGGTCAGTTGCATATCGGCGGAGTCGAGGTCGGGGCGGCGGCGCCGGAAGAGCTGCGGACCATGCGCCCCTCGGTTCAACTGATCTTCCAGGACCCTTTCGGCTCGCTCAATCCGCGCAAGCGCATCGGCGATATCCTGGACGAACCGCTGGCCGTGAATACCGGGCTCGACCGGGATGCCCGGCATGACGCGGTCATCGCCATGCTGGAGCGTGTCGGGCTTCGGCCCGAACATGCCGTGCGCTACCCGCATATGTTCTCAGGCGGCCAACGCCAGCGCGTCGCGATCGCCCGCGCGCTCATCCTCAACCCGAAGATCGTCGTCGCCGATGAACCGGTCTCCGCGCTCGACGTTTCCGTCCGCGCCCAGGTCCTCAACCTGATGATGGACCTGCAGGAGGAGCTGTCGCCCTCCTACCTGTTCATCTCGCATGATCTCGGCGTCGTCCGTCACATCGCCGACCGCGTGATGGTCATGTATCTCGGCGCCGTGGTCGAGCATTGCGAGAAGGAGCGCTTCTTCGCCCGCCCGCTGCATCCCTATTCGCAGGCTCTGCTTGCCGCGACGCCGTCCATCGATGGTGCCGCGCGCTCGCGGCATGTGAAGATCGCCGGCGAATTGCCGTCCCCGTTCGACCGTTTCGAGGGCTGCGCCTTCGCGCGCCGCTGCCCCGCCGCGACAGGCCGATGCCGGAGCGAGCGGCCGGCGCTCAGGACCGTCGATGAAAGGCTGGTGGCCTGCCATCATGCCGACAGCCCGTCTCCTTCGCTTCGCCCGGCCTAACCGGGAAGCTGCGCCAAGGTCGATGCCGCAGGAGCTTGATGCTGCATCCGACGAGAGCGAGGCCCCCGGGCAAGGTTGACAGTTCGGCCGGTGGATTTCGATCGAAACACAGGCGAATGCCGGTGCGCCGAGCTGCCATTGCATCGCCATGCGTGGTCGAATCGGACGCAGAGCCGGCAGTGTTTCCCATTGGAACATGTCGCTCAACGGGCCGTGAAGTCGCTCCGGCAAGCCACTGCAAGGAATTTTGCAATCGCTTTCGGATCTACAATTCCAGTTGACGGCAGGAGAAATTGTGAACTAGCTTAATCCTGCAAAAAATATTGCGGGAAGGCCATGAGCATCATCGAGCGGATCAAGTCGCATTCCGCGAAGCTGACCGACGCCGATCGCAGGCTCGTCACGACCTTGCTCGAGAACAGGGCGGAGGCGGCCTATCTGAACGGGATGCAACTCGCCGAACGGGCGCAGGTCCATGAGGCGACGGCGACACGGCTGGCGCAGAAGCTCGGCTACAAGGGCTATCCGGAGCTGCGCAACCAGCTCCAGCGCGAGGTTCTCGAAGGACAGGACGCGGCCAACCGCATGCGCCGCTCGGTGGCCAAGGTCGAGGGCGGGCATTTCCTCGCCGACCTGATCGGTGCCGAGATCGCTGCGCTCAACGAGCTCAGCCATTGCATCTCGCAGGCCGATATCGACCAGGCGGCGGACATGATCTTCGCGGCCGGGCGCGTCTTCATCTTCGCCCAGGGCCATGCACGCTCGGTCGCGAGTTTCCTGCAGCGGCGGCTGGATCGCTTCGGCATGACGGCGATCGCCCTGTCCGGGCGCGGGCGCGACATCGCGGAGCGCGTGGTCAGCCTGAAGCCCGGCGATGTCGTCCTGACGCTGGCGTTCCGCAAGCAGCCCGCGAGCTACGAGCCATTGATGCGGCATGCCGCGCAGGCGGGAGCCGCGACGCTCCTGATCTCCGACCTCGCCGGACCGATGATGCAGCCGGAGGCGCAGCTCCTGCTGGCGGCGCCGCGCGGGCGCTCCGGCAGCGAATTCCAGACGCCGACCATTCCCTTCGCGATCGTCAACGCCATCCTGATGACGATCGCGGGGCGACACCAGGATCCGATCATGAGCCGGCTGGAGAAGCTCGCGGACCTGTTCGCCGAATTCGAATGACATAACGATAAGCGGGAGGGACGGATGCAGATCCTATCGAAACTGGCGCGGTCTCTGCTGTTGCCGGCGATGCTGCTGGCGGCAGGCGGAACGGCGGCCCAGAATCTCGACACGATGACGCGCGAGCAGCTCGTTGCCCAGGCGATTAAGGAAGGCAGCGTGACGATCTTCTCGCTGTCGAGCCGGATCGCCCGCATCGAGAAAGCCTTCGAAAGCGCGTATCCCGGCATCGACCTGATCGGCCTCGACATGAGCTCGGTCAAGCAGATCGCGCGGCTGGAAGCTGAGCAGCAGGCGGGCGTGAATGCCGTGGACGTGCTGTATCTGGCGGATACTCCGGTGGTCTACGACAAGCTGCTCAAGGCCGGCCGGGTCCAGAACTATGTGCCGCCGCGTGTCGCGGGCGAGATCGACGCCGCGCATAAGGCGCCGCTGCTCGTGCACCGGCTCTCGACCAAGGTCCTGATGTATAACGAGGCCGCGCATCCCAACGGCTCGCCGGTCACCAATCTCTGGCAGCTCACCACCCCGCAATGGCGCGGCAAGGTGCTGATGGTCGACCCGGCGCAGCGCGGTGAACTGCTCGACCTGATGACCGAGATCGCCCTGCATCCGGACGAGATGGCGGCGGCCTACAAGGCCCAGTTCGGCAAGGACATCGCGATCGACAAGGATCTGAAGGGCGCCGGCGAGCAGTTCATCCGCGCCCTGTTCAAGAACGACCTGATCCTGGTCGCCAACAGCGACCTCGTGAACAAGGCGGTCGGCGACAAGACCAGCAAGAACCCGCCCGTCGGCTTCAGCACCTATTCCGACCGGCGCGACAACAAGAAGGAAGGCTGGGCGCTGCAGGTGGCGAATAATGTCGAGCCGGCCAACGGCATCCTGTTCCCGGCCGTGCTGACGATCGCGAGCAAGGCGCCGCATCCGGCCGCCGCCCGCCTGCTGATCGACTTCATGTTCGGGGACAATTCGTCGACCGGCGGCGCTGCCTTCGAGCCGTTCAACGTTCCCGGCGACTACGCCACGCGCAAGACGATCGCGGATGATCCGGACTCGGTCCCGCTCGACAAGCTGAAGGCCTGGCGCATCGACCCGGCGCGGACGGCCGCGGCAAGGAAGCGCATCAACGACCTCATCATCTCGCTCCAGTAACGCCGATGCCGCGAGCCGGCTCTCTCACAGGAGAGGCCGGTCTCGCTCCGGGAAACGCTGTCATGACCTCACTCGCGCTTGTATCCGGGCGCGCGCCGCTGCTGCGCGCCAACCGTGTCCTGCCGCTCTTTCTTTCCGTGGTAATTGCGCTTCTGGTCGCGGCGCCACTGGTCAAGATCCTGCTGGCGACGCTGACACCGGACGGGCTCCAGGCCTGGACGACCGTGCTCGCCAGCCCGCTCTCGGCCAATCTCTGGTGGCGCCCGCTCTCGACGACGATGCTGCTCGGTCTCGGCGTGGCGGCCGGCTGCCTGCTGCTCGGTGGCTTCCTCGCATGGCTTGTGACGCTGACCGACCTGCCGGGACGCGGCCTCGTAGCGACGCTCTCGACGCTGCCGTTCATGATTCCGAGCTTCGCTGGTGCGCTGGCCTGGGGCACCCTGTTCCGCAACGAGCGGCTCGGCGGCTCGCCCGGCGTGTTCCAGGCGAATGGCTTCGACGTGCCGGACTGGCTGGCCTGGGGGCTGGCACCGACCATGATCGTCCTGATCGCGCATTACTTCTCGCTCGCCTACACGATCATCGCCGCCGCGCTCAGCTCGGTCGGTGCCGACCTGATCGAAGCAGGGCAGATGGCTGGCGCACGGCGGGGACGCATCTTCTTCGGCATCGTCCTACCGGTCGTTACGCCGGCCCTGGTCGCTGCGGCCTCGCTGACCTTCGCGGGGGCGGTGGCGAATTTCGCCGCGCCGGCCCTGCTCGGCCTGCCGGTCCGAATGCAGACGCTCTCGACCCGGCTGTTCGGTATGATCGAGACTGGCGAGACCGAGCGCGGCTTCGTGCTGGCGCTGCTGCTGATCGCGGTCTCGGCGGCGCTGCTGTTCTGCAGCGACCGGCTCGTCGCCGGCCGCAAGGCTTTCACCACCGTCACCGGCAAGGGCGGGCGCATCAAGCGCTTTCCGCTCGGAGCCTGGCGCTGGCCGCTCTTCGCGGTCGCGCTCATCATCGGGCTCGCGACCTCGGTGCTGCCGGTGCTGGTATTGGCAGCGTCGAGCCTCGCGCCGCAGGGCGGGGTGCTGTTCTCCAACTGGACGCTGCATTTCTGGATCGGGGAAGGTGGCGGCGCCCTCGCCCAGGGGCAGGCCGGCCTCTTCCGCAACCCGATGATCGTCGAGGCCTTGTGGAACACGCTCAAGCTCGGACTGACGGTGGCGCTCACGACCATGCTGCTCGGGCTGGCGCTGGCCTATACGATCGTCCGCAACAAGGGGACGTGGCTCGCGACCGTGCTCAGCCAGCTCGCGTTCCTGCCGCTGCTGGTCCCCAGCATCGCCTTCGCCGCGGCCTATATCGCGCTGTTCGGCGCGCCGATCGGGCCGCTGCCGTCGCTCTACGGCACCTTCGCGCTGCTGGTGCTGGCGGCAACCGCGCATAACCTGCCCTATGCGGTGCAGTCGGGCCGTTCGGTCCTCGGCCAGATCTCCAACGATATCGAGGAGAGCGCCCGCCTGACCGGTGCGGGGCTGCTCACCCGTCTCGTCTTCATCATCTTCCCGCTGACGATCCGGGGCCTGCTCGCCGGCGCGATCCTGGTCTTCGTCAAGATGGTCAGGGACCTGTCGCTCGTCGTGCTGCTGTTCACCGCGACCTCCCCGGTGCTCAGCATGGTCGCCTATCGCTATGCGTCCGAGGGCTTCATGCAGTTCGCCAACGCGATCACGCTGGTGATCCTGGTGATCTGCCTGGCGGCTTCGCTGGCGGCGCATCTCATCCAGACCCGCGTGCAGAAGTGGAAGCAGTGATGGCGCCCGCATCGATCGGCCCGGCGCAGGACGCCATCCGCATCAGCCAGCTCGTGAAGCGCTTCGGCGACGTCGCCGCCGTCAAGGACGTGAACATCTCGGTGCCGCGAGGCGCCTTCCTGGTACTGGTCGGCCCGTCCGGCTGCGGCAAGTCCACGCTGCTCCGGATGCTCGCCGGGCTGGAAGCGCCGAGCGCGGGCGAGATCGCTTTCGTCGGCCGCACGGTGTCGAGCGGGACAGGCGGCGTCATCGCCGATGCCGGCGCGCGCGATGCGGGACTGGTCTTCCAGTCCTATGCGCTGTGGCCGCATATGACGGTCGCCGGCAATATCGCCTGGCCGCTCAAGGTTGCGCGCTGGTCCAAGGCCGACCGCAACGCCCGCGTCGACGAGGTCCTGTCCCTGCTCGGGATATCGGCGCTGCGCGATCGCTACCCGGCCGAGATCTCGGGCGGCCAGCAGCAGCGCGTCGCGATCGCACGGACCATCGCGCCGAAGCCGAGCATCCTGCTGTTCGACGAGCCCTTGTCGAATCTCGACGCCAAGCTGCGCATCGAGATGCGCAGCGAATTGATGCGCATCCACCGGGCGACGGGCGCGACATCGGTCTATGTCACGCATGATCAGGTCGAGGCCATGACGATGGCCAGCCATGTCGCCGTCCTCAACCATGGCCGGGTCGAGCAGTTCGGCGCGCCGATCGACCTGCTGCGCCGGCCGACGACGACCTTCGTCGCGTCCTTCCTCGGCACGCCGCCAGCCAATCTGCTGCCGGTCACCCGCGTGCAGGACCGGTTCGCTTTCGCGGATGTGGCGCTGGCTCCGGCCGCGTTCGCTGCGGGGCACGAGCGAGTGCAACTGCTCTACCGGGCGCAGGACGTCGCCGTCGGACGGGTCGATGACGGGCACCAGCTCGTCGGGCGCTTCGCCGAGGCCGCCCCGATCGCCGGCCAGTCGATGGTCACGGTCATGGTCGGAGACCTGCGCCTCACCGGCATGGCCGAGGGGTTCTTCACCGCGACACCGGGCGACGAGGTCGGTCTGTCGTTCTCCAGCACACCCGATGCCGCCTTCACGATGGACGGCGAAAGGATCGATCCATGAGACTTATCCTGATGCGCCATGGCGAGACGCTGTGGAACGTCGAGCAGCGGCTGCAGGGGCACGACAATTCCGAGCTCTCCGAGCGCGGTATCCGGCAGGCGCGCGAGTTCGTGCCCTATGTCAGGGCGCTGCTGCCAGCGCATGTCGTCTCCTCCGATCTCGGCCGCACCCGCCAGACGGTCGGCCTGATCGGCTACCCGGATGCGCCGTCCGACGCCCGCCTGCGCGAACTCGACATGGGCGAATGGACGGGGCGCCGGAAGCGCGACCTGATCGCCGAGCAGCCGGAGCGCTATCACGCCTGGCGGGCCGGCACGTTCACGCCGGACAAAGGCGAAAGCTGGGGCGATTTTCGCGCCCGGGTCGCGGCCGGAATCCGGGACTGGCTGCATAAGGCGCAGGGCGACCTGCTCGCGGTCGTCCATGGCGGCGTCATCCGCGCGGCTTGTCATGAGTTCGTCGGCCTGCCGCCGTCCCGGGTCATTCCCGTGACACCGGGGACCGCGACGATCCTGAACTTCGCCTCCGCCGACGCGCCGGCAGCCCAGCTCGAAGGCTACAATATCGGATCGGTCGCGCCGGACGTCTCCGTCGCGGATTGAGCAATTGCCCGCACCGCTCCGCCAGTTCGGGTTGGAGCGGCCCCGTTCGTCCGATAGCCTCGCGAAACATGCTCGCGTGAGGGCGAACAGCTAAGGTCGGTCATCATGATCCTGGTCTGCGGCGAAGCGTTGGTCGATCTGTTCGCCGAGACCAGCACAGGCGGAGAGATGCCCGCGCGGATCGTGGCCGGCGGCTCGCCCTACAATGTTGCGATCGGCCTTGCGCGGCTCGGCATCGAGTCGGCCTTCCTCGGCGGCATCTCGCGCGACGGCTTCGGCACCCTGCTCGCCGAACTTCTGGCGCGCGAAGGCGTGGACGATCGCTATCTCGTCCGGACGGAGCGGCTCAGCACGATCTCGGTCGTGACGACCGACAGGGATGGTCATCCCGGTTACGCTTTCCACGGCGAGGGTGCGGCTGATCGCTCGCTCACCGCAGCCGATCTGCCGGCCGTCCTGCCGGACGCAATCCGGGCGCTGACCTTTGGCTCCTATACGATGGCGGTGGAGCCGGTCGGCTCGGCCTTCGCGGCGCTGGCCGAGCGGGAGCGAGGACGGCGCGTCATCAGCATCGATCCCAATCTGCGCCCGACCGCGATCGGCGACATGGCAGTCTGGCATCGGGCGGCCGAACGCTTCTATCGCGCCGCGACCATCATCAAGGCCAGCGAAGAGGATATCCGGATCGCCTGGGACGGGCGGCGCTCCCCTGCGGAAGCCGCTTTCCATTGGCTGGATCTGGGAGCCCGTCTCGTCGTCGTCACGCTGGGCGAGCAGGGTGCGACCGGCTTTTCCGCGGCCGGCCAGGTTTCCGTGCCGGGCCACAGGGTCGAGGTGAAGGACACGGTCGGAGCCGGTGATACGTTCCACGCCGCGCTCCTCGCACGGCTTGCCCTCACCGGTCGACTCAGCCCGGAGGCGATCGCGGGGCTCGATCGCGAGGCTCTCGCCGATCTGCTCGCCTATGCCGCAGCGGCGGCGGCGATCACGGTGACGCGCCGGGGCGCCGATCTGCCGACGGCGGTGGAGGTCGAGGCTGCCGCGAGGAGCCCCAGAGCCGCCCGATCGGCCGGCGCATGAGCGGGAAGGCGTCGTCGTGTCGAAACTGACCACGAGCGGCAATGGCTCGAGATCGTGAGGCCCGGGCCGGCCGATCCGGGAAAGGAGATCCTGGTATTTCCCGTTGGATGAGACGCGCATTCTATCCAGGGCTCACGCTCCCCGGTAGCATGCTTCCCGAGCGTCAATCTGGAGATCCGCCTTGCCTCATCTTCGTTTCGCGCCCGCCGCATTGGCGTTGACGCTGGCGCTGCCCTGCGCGGCGTGGCCGCAGACGCCTGCCGATCTGGCGTCCTGCGCAGACGATCGCGTCAAGACAGCGATGCTGCAGCCCGCTCAGCTGGCGGCGGCGGAGGCCGCCTGCAGCCGCGTGCTCGCCGGCAGTACGCCGACGGTGGAGCAGCAGAAGGCTTCGTTCTACCGTGGGCTGATGCGCTTCCTGCAAGTCGTGCAAAAGGGCATGGCGTCGACAGGGAAGGCGGACGGTTCGGTGGCTTATGCGCCGCCTACCCTGGCGCAGGTCCGGTCGGCGCTCGTTGATGTCGAGACTGCGATCGGGCTGGACGGGCCGATGAAGGGCGATGCGTTGACGCTGCGGGCTACGATCAATCAGACGATCGGACGCAGCGCCGAAGCGCGGGCGGATGTCGCGGAGGCGATGCAGGCCGCTCCGCAGGATGCAACGCCTTTCGTGCAGCGGGCGCTGGAACATGAGCGCAACGGCGACGTGAATGCCGCCATGATCGATCTCGACCGGGCGCTCGAACTCGATCCGAAAGCCGGAACGGCCCTGTCGGCACGCGGCGACCTGCTGCGACGTTTGGGTTATCTGCGGCGAGCGCGGACCGATCTGGACGGTGCGGCGGCATTGGGGCCGCCATTCCGGCGGCTGGCGCTGATGCGCAAGTCGGAGCTCGAATTGCGCGCGGGCGACTTGCGCGCCGCCTATGACGATCTCATCGCGGCGTCGCGCGAGACCGGAGACATGCCCAAGGCGGATGCCGCGCTGGCGAGCTCCGATCTCTTCGTTCAGGCGGGCGCGCTCGCGCTCGACAAGCTCAAGGACCCCGAGACGGCGGACAAGCTCTACCGCGAGGCGGAGAAGCTCGCGCCGAAGAACTGGGCGGTGGCGCTCGGTCTGGCGCGGGTCGCCGAGGTCAAGGGCGAGAAGGCGAAGGCCGAGGCGATCTACAAGCGTATCCTGGCCGGAACGCGGTCCACGCCGAAGCTGCTGGAGCGCCTCCTCGCTTCGTGGCGGCTGAAGCAGCTCTCGCAGCCGGCCTTCCGCGGCACGGGGCCGTTCCGCAGCGGCTTCGATTCCGGCGTCGCCCCGGCCAAGGCTTCACCGGACGGGCTGAAGCGCATCGCCTTCGTAATCGGCTCCAGCGACTATACCGAGTTGTCGAGCCTGCCGAATGCACGGCGCGATGCGGCCGTCATGGCGAATGCGCTCGCCGATATGGGGTTCGATGCGATCGAGATTGCGGAGAATGTCGCGAAGGCCGATCTGCGCCGGATTCCTGCCGTCGTCGCCGAGCAGGCTGCGCAGGCCGATGTCGTGCTGGTGTTCTATGCCGGGCACGGGGTCGAGACCGGCGGGGTCAACTATCTCGTGCCCACCGATGCGACGCTCGACAGCGACAAGGCGCTGCAAAGCGACGCGCTCGCGCTCCGCGATCTGACGGCTGCTGCGGCCAGGGCCCGGCGCGGCGCGCTCGTCATCGTGGATGCCTGCCGGGACGATCCCTTCGCAGAGGCGCAGGCCGTGGCGGCGTCGCGCGGGACGGGCGGGCGGCCGCTCGCCGCGCTGCCGGAGCGCATCCATGGCGGGCTGGCGGCCGTGCCGCAGCCCGCGCCCAACAATGTCGTTTTGCACTCGACGCAGCCCGGCAAGACTGCCTCCGACGGCGACGGTCTCGACAGTCCCTTCGTGCGTGCCTTGCTGGAGACGCTCTCGTCGCCGGGTAAGGCGCTGGATGCGGTCGTGCAGGAAACAACGGCCCTCGTCTCCGAGAAGACCGAGGGGCGTCAGGTGCCGGCAGCCTACGGCGCGGCGCCGGCCGTGGCGCTGTTGCCGAAGAAGGCCGCTCGCTAGCTCATTTGGCTTCGGCGACCGTCAGCGTCATCTGGCTACGCCCGGTCCGGCCTTCCTTGTCGGTCGCCTCGATGACGATCACATGCTTGCCGGGCGGCACGATCACGGCCGGCGCCTCGATGCCGCCTGCCGTTACGAAAGGCTTCAGGCGCGCGGTCAGGTCGATCTCGGGCTGACGCCGATAGGTGACGCGCACGCTCTCGGGATCGATCGCGACACTGTTACGCGGCTTGAACCTCACCGCCAGCCGGAACGTCCCGCTGACCCCGATCGGGGGCGGCGCGACCGCATCGATGCCGGGGCCGCGCGTCAGGTTGCGCTCCTGCGCCGCACCCGGATCGACGGAGGGCAGGCGCGCCTCCTCGGGCGTGATCAGGCGGACAGGCTCGGCAGGCAGCGCCAGAGACCCGCTCAGGACGAGGGCCAGGGCGGAAAGGGCGATCGTACGGTATCCCGAAATGCGGCTCATCGGTTTCCCTTCGGGGCTGGTGGCGTTCGGGGTGCGATGATCTCCGGGGTTCTGCCGCTGCGTCAATCGATGTTTGCGCTACGGTCCTGGCTCCTTCGTGCGTGACGGGAAATAACGTTGGGCGGCGTCGATTGCCTCCTCCATTTTCAGGATCCGGAGGCCGATCCGGACCAAAAGCATCTGCTCTGCATCGCTGAAATCCATGCCGGTTTCCGCCTGGATGTCGCCGAGCCTGTCGAGAACCGTCTTCCGGTGGACATCCAGGCGGCACGAGATCTCCAGCGTATCGCCGCTGCAGGCGACACAGATTGGCAAGGTCTTCCTTCCCCTAGGTCAGGCGGGCCTGCTTCAAGACCGACTGCTTCTGCGCGCCATCGCGGGAGGAGTGAAAGGCGATAATTCGCTCGCGAATTCGGGTAGGAAGGTTCACTTTTATCCGAATTCGATGAAAATGGCGGCTCGGTGCCCCTCGAGAGAAGATCGTTCGGATGCCGGGGCCTGCCACCGGAGCGCGCCTTCGAGAAAGAGCGATGGATCGATTGTCTATCTGGCGAGAGCACGATCCGGGGTGTTCAAGCATCGCCTCGCCCCGTGAGAGGAAGGCCGCGTGATGCGGAGGGGGATCGGCCGTGCCAGTACAGTAAAGACCGCCGCCCGAGCACTCCGCAGCGCCGGACCGGGCGTTGCACCGCCAGTCGACAGGAAGCCCCGATGAACGCCCCGCTCGCCCGCCCGCCCCTGATTGCTGCCGCCGAAAACGGGGACATGGTTGCCGTCGGGCGCCTCCTCGCCGAGGGCGCCAAGGTCGATGCCAAGGACGCAGCCGGCCGGACGGCGCTATTGGTGGCGACCCAGAAGAACAACCTGCCTGTGGTGCAGCGCCTGATCGCGGCAGGCGGTGACGTCAACGCCCGCGACATCACCATGCTCTCGCCCTATCTCTGTGCCGGGGCGAACGGCTTCAACGAAATCCTGAAGCTGGCTCTCGCCTCGGGCGCCGATCCGAACAGTGTCAACCGCTTCGGCGGTACGCCGCTTCTGCCATCGAGCGAGAAGGGTTTTCTGCGTACCGTTCGGGTCTGCCTGGCGGCAGGCATTCCGGTGGACCGCACCAATGATCTCGGCTGGTCGGCGCTGCTCGAAGCCGTCATCCTGGGCGACGGCGGAAGGCTCTATGGCGATGTCGTCGAGGCGCTTGTCGAAGCGGGCGCCGATCAGCATCTCAGGGATCACGATGGCAGGTCCGCGCTGGAGCATGCACAGGCGCGTGGCCAGCACCGCGTGCTGGCGATCTTCCGCGGCGAGGGGGCCGCGGGCGGCCCGGGCGCAGCCGTGATCCGGCAGGCGAAGCAGGCCGAGAAGGCAGAGCGCTACGAGGAGGCGCTGGCCACTGTCGAAACCGCGCTGGCGCGATACCCCGGCGATGCCGACCTCAGCTATTACAAGGGCTATTATCTCCACGAACTCGGGCGCCACGAAGGGGCGATCGACGCTTTCGAGGCGATGCTGGCCGCGAGCCCTGACGCCATCGAGTTCCATTTCTACGTCGCCTACGCCTATCGGGCGATGAGGCAGCCGGAAGCCGCACTGGCGGCTTTCGATGCGGGCGTCGCAAAGCAGCCGGCGGCACAGTTCCTGCGCTATCACAAGTCAAACTATCTGCGCGAACTCGGCCGCCATGAGGCCGCCGTCGCGGTGATGGATGAATTGCTAGCGCGTGATCCCGGCCGCTACGACTTCGCCTTCCACAAGGGCAACAGTCTGCGTTCGCTCGGCCGGCATGAGGAGGCGATTGCGGCGATCGAGGTCGCGATCGCATCCGATCCCGGAAACCCGCTCTACCGCCAGCACAAGGCGCAGTCGCTCAGACTGCTCGGCCGCGAGGCGGAAGCCGAACTCATCAATTCATAGGAACCGCGCGAAAACGGCGGCGCGAGACTTTATATCTCGAGCCGCTGCTCGTGATGCGGATGGCTTCGTCAGGCGATCGGCTGGGCAAGTTCGCCGTGGCGGGCAACGATCTTGCCGCGCTTGACGACCGTGCGGTCGCCCGGACGTTCGACGATGGCCTCGCACAGGGTTTCGCCAGGCAGGATCACGAGATCGGCCGTGCAACCGATATCGAGGCCATAATCCGCTATGCCCATCACCTTGGCGCCCTGATAGGTGCAGACGTCGAGCGCCAGCTCCATCTCTTCGTCGCGACGGAAATTATTACGCAGGCCGACGAGAGTCGCCCGCTCCAGCATGTCGCCCATGCCATAGGGGTTCCAGCTGTCGCGCACGCCATCCGAGCCGCCGGCGATGACGACGCCCGCCTTGAGGCAGGCCGTGACCGACGGGGCCGGCGAGGCGGCGGGCGCAGTGGTGACCAGCGCAATGCGCTCCGCCGCCAACTCATCGATGAGGCGGCGGGCATGGTCGACATCGGGCATCCCCAGACAGAAGGCGTGGCTGATCGCGACCTTGCCCTGCATCCCGAGCGCGCGCACGCGCTCCAGGGTCAGCTCCATCGAGAAGGCGCCCATCTCGCCGCGCTCGTGCAGGTGGATGTCGAGCGGGCGGCCGTATTTCTGGGCAAGGCCGAAGATCGCATCGAGATGGCCCTTCGGGTCGCGGTCGACCGCACAGGGATCGAGGCCGCCGACGACCTCCGCGCCCATCGCCATCGCCCGGTCGACCAGGTCGAGCGTGCCCGGCCGGATCAGCAGCCCGGATTGCGCGAAGGCGACGATCTCGACGTCGATCACGTTCTTGAGGCGCTCGCGCATGGCCATGACGCCCTCGATGCCGGCAAGCCCGGTTTCGGTGTCGACATCGACATGGCTGCGGATATGGGTGGTGCCCATCCTGACCATCTGGGCGACCAGCCGGCCCGACTGGCGGTCAGCATCGATGCCGAGCTCGCGGCGGTTGCGACGCTCGGTCTCGATCTTGTCGATCAGGGTGGGGCCGGCAGTATGGCGCTGCCAGCCCATGCCCCAGAAGCTTTTGTCGAGATGGGTGTGGGCCTCGACGAGACCGGGGATCAATAATCGGCCACCGGCATCGAAGGTGACTTCGGCTCCGGCCCCGGCGGCGCCGGGACCGATTGCCGCGATGCGCCCGTCACGCACCAGCACGTCTGTCGCTGTGCCGCCGGCCGGGCGGACGTTCCGGATCAAGAGGGTATCGGACATGAGGCATCTCCTTCTTCCAGACCGGCACATGCCGGCTTCCCGACGTCCGGGCGGCTTGGCCCGTAAAATCCTCGGATCATCATTATGCAGAAACTGAACGATGTTCGGCCTTGGCGTGCTCCCAGCCAGCCCAGTGGCTGGCCTGCGTCAAAAGCTAGAATGTCGGCGGCGTGCAGGCGCTGACCATCTCGCAGGGAACCGGGCCGACGCAGCGGAAACGGTGTGGACGGTTGCTCTCGAAATAATAGGCGTCGCCGGGGCCGAGGATGCGGCGCTCCTCCCCGACGGTGAGCTCCATGCGGCCGCTGATGACGACGCCGCCTTCCTCGCCCTCATGGGTCAGCATCACGCGGCCGGTATCAGCGCCGGGCTCGTAGCGTTCCTTGATGATCTGGAGTGCCCGGCCGAACAGGTTCTCGCCGACCTGGCGGAAGGAGATGCCGCCCTTGCCGATCTCGACCAGTTCCTCGGCCTGATAGAACACCTGCCGCGGCTTCTCCGGCTCGAAGGCGAAGAATTCCGAGAGGCTGATCGGAAGGCCGTCGAGGATGCGCTTGAGCACGCCGACCGAGGGGTTCACCTCATTCGCCTCGATCAACGAGATCGAGGAATTGGTCACGCCGGCCTGTTTGGCGAGCGCGCGCTGCGACAGGCCGCGCTGCATCCGGACATATCTGAGCCGGGCTCCAACATCGATATTCATCGCGGGCCTGTTCCTGCTGTTCTCGATCCTCAACGATATTCAGATCGGTTCAAGTTTTTCAAGGAATTAGGTTTACCTTGAAACAGACTTGTTGCGATGACGAAAACATGAGCACTGACGGGCCACAAAGGGAGGCCGTCATGACCGTCAACACCAAGCCGTCCACGCTGCAGAACGCCCGTTCGCTCGATGCCTTCTGGATGCCGTTCACCGCGAACCGGCAGTTCAAGCAGGCGCCGCGCCTGCTCGCCAGCGCCAGCGGCATGCACTACGCCACCGAGGATGGCCGGAAGGTCATGGACGGCACGGCGGGTCTGTGGTGCTGCAATGCCGGCCATGGCCGCCGGCAGATCAGCGAGGCCGTCTCGCACCAGATCGCCGAGCTCGATTTCGCGCCGGCCTTCCAGATGGGCCACCCCATCGTGTTCGATTTCGCCGAGCGGCTCGCCGCCATCGCGCCGGGCGAGGGCGCGCATAAGCTCGACCGCGTGTTCTTCACCGGCTCGGGTTCGGAATCGGTCGACACCGCGCTCAAGATCGCGGTCGCCTATCAGCGCGCCATCGGCCAGGGCACGCGGACCCGCCTGATCGGGCGCGAGCGCGGCTATCACGGCGTCGGCTTCGGCGGCATCTCGGTCGGTGGCCTCGTCAATAACCGCCGCGTCTTCCCGCAGCTGCCGGGCGCCGACCATCTGCGCCACACGCATGATCCCGCCCGCAACGCCTTCACCCGCGGCCTGCCCGAGCATGGCGCCGAGCTTGCCGACGATCTCGAGCGGCTGGTTGCTTTGCATGGCGCGGAGACGATCGCGGCCGTCATCGTCGAACCGATGGCCGGCTCCACCGGCGTGCTGCTGCCGCCGAAGGGCTATCTGCAGCGCCTGCGCGAGATCGCGACGAAGCACGGCATCCTGCTGATCTTCGACGAGGTCATCACCGGGTTCGGCCGTCTCGGCACGCCTTTCGCCGCCGATTATTTCGGGGTGATGCCGGACCTGATGACCACCGCCAAGGGCCTGACCAACGGCGCGGTGCCGATGGGCGCGGTCTTCGCCAGCCGCAAGGTGCATGACGGTCTGATGCACGGGCCGGAGGGCATGATCGAGCTCTTCCACGGCTATACCTATTCCGGCCATCCGGTCGCCTGCGCGGCGGGCCTCGCCACGCTCGACATCTATGCGTCCGAGGGGCTGCTGACGCGGGCGGCGACGCTGGCGCAGGCCTGGGAGAACGCGATGCATTCGCTGCGCGATGCCCCGCATGTCGTCGACATTCGCAATCTCGGCCTCGTCGCCGGCATCGAGCTCGCCTCGCGCGACGGTGCGGTTGGCGCCCGCGCCTATGAGGTCTTCGTCGACTGCTTCGAGAAGGGGCTGCTGATCCGCGTGACCGGCGACATCATCGCGCTGTCGCCGCCGCTTATCGTTGAGGAGGACCAGATCGGCGAGATGGTCGAGACGCTGCGCGGTGCGCTGAAGCGCGTGGCCTGAGCGTTTCGCGCGCAGTCCCTCCGTCCTGGCGAGGATGGAGGGCCGTCATGTTCGGGTGAGCGCTTCGAGGCGGGGACGCAGGCCGTTGCGGTGCCGAGGGCGCTGTCGCTTGTGTCCTGATCGGTTCGTCGCCTACCGTGCCGCCCGGACCGTCGAGGCGGGCATGTTCCCGGCGAAGCGGGTGATGGGGCTGGCCGCCGTGACAGCCTGCCTGCGCCAATCCGGGAAGCCGAGATGACCAGAATTCTCCATCGCTCGATCGGCGGCCGCTTGCCACAAGCCGTCGCAGGGCAGGGCGTCTATATCACCGATGCGGACGGGCGCAGCTATATCGACGGTTCGGGCGGCGCCGCCGTCTCCTGCCTCGGTCATGGGCACCCGGAGGTGATGGCCGCGATGCGCGCGCAGATGGACCGCATCGCCTACGCCCACACCTCCTTCTTCACCACCGATGTCGCCGAGGAACTGGCCGAGCGGCTGGTCGGTCTTGCCCCGGAGGGGCTCGACTACGTCTATCTCGTCTCCGGCGGTTCCGAGGCCGTCGAGGCAGCCATGAAGATGGCGCGGCAATATTTCGTCGAGATCGGCCAGCCGCAACGCCGCCATTTCATCGCGCGCCGGCAGAGCTATCACGGCAATACGCTGGGGGCACTGGCCGCCGGCGGGAATGCCTGGCGGCGGGCGCAGTTCCAGCCGATCCTGCCCGAGACCCACCATGTCTCGCCCTGTTACGCCTATCGCGACCGGACGGACGGCGAAGCTCCTGAGGCCTATGCCGCCCGGCTCGCCGATGAGCTCGAGGCCAAGATATTGGAGCTCGGCGGGGACGAGGTCATCGCCTTCATCGCCGAGCCAGTGGTTGGCGCGACGCTCGGCGCCGCCGGCCCGGTCGCGGACTATTTCGCCCGCATCCGGCGTGTCTGCGACACGTACGGCGTGCTGCTGATCCTCGACGAGGTAATGTGCGGCATGGGTCGTACCGGCACCCTGTTCGCCTGCGAGCAGGAGGGAATTGCGCCCGATCTTCTCACCATCGCCAAGGGGCTCGGCGGCGGCTACCAGCCGATTGGCGCCGTGCTGCTCTCCGACAGGATCTATCGCTCCTTCGCGGAAGGCTCCGGCCTGTTCCAGCATGGTCATACCTATATCTGCCATCCGGTGGCTGCTGCGGCGGCGAACAAGGTCGTCGAACTGATCTCGCGTCCGGAGATGTTGGCGAATGTGCGATCGATGGGCGAGCGCCTTCAGGCAGGGCTCGACGCGGGGCTCGGGCAGCACCCCCATGTCGGCGATATCCGTGGGCGTGGCCTGTTCCGCGGCATCGAGATCGTGGCCGACAAGGAGAGCAAGACGCCCTTCGATCCCGCATTGAAGATCCATGCCCGGATCAAGAAGGAAGCGATGGCGCGGGGCCTTCTGAGCTACCCGATGGGCGGCACCATCGACGGACGTCATGGCGACCATGTGCTGCTGGCGCCACCCTATATCGTCACGCCGGAGGAGATCGACCTGATCGTGGAGCGGATCGGCGGCGCGATCGACGCGGCGGTCCGGGGCTGACGGCAGGGATGTCGATCCGCATCTTCGAAACCACCGCATGATTGCAGCCGGCCTTGGCAAGATCCGACATTCCGGCATGGTTCTCCGCGCCAGATATCGACCCCTTCGACCATCATGAGACACCAGATGACGACCTCTCCCTGCCCGCCGATCAGCGATGCCGACTGGCCCGAGGCCATCGCCGAGATGAGGGCCGGCTTTGCCGGTGCGCTCAATGTCTACCGGACGATGGCGCACCACCCGGCGTTGCTGAAGGCATGGGCGCCTTTGCGACAGCATGTTGTCAAGGACAGCGCGCTCGGGCCGGTGCGTTCGGAAGTGGTGATCCTGCGCGCCGCGCATCGCATGGGCTCGCCCTATGAATGGGAGCATCATGTCAGCCGGGCGCGGGGGCTCGGCATGAGCGATGCCCGCATCGCCGCACTGCGCGGTGATCCGGAGGGCGAGGACGGCCTGATCGTGCGGGCCGTCGATGCGCTCTTCGACGACAAGCGCCTGTCGCCCGCGCAGGAGGCCGAGCTCGCTGCTGCGATCGGGCGCGAGGCGGTGTTCGACCTGATGGCGACGGTCGGGTTCTACTCGGTGCTCGGCTATATGCTGATGACCTACGAGACGCCGATCGACGCTGGCATCGCAATCGAAATGGCCGAACGGCCGTTGGGTACGGTGTAGCGACCGATTTGGCGAAATTGCCGGGCATCGTGTAACCCCGCCGGATCGGGCCGATGGCGAGCGCCCGGCCGCAAGACGGGAAAGACATGTCCGACGACGATTACATCTATGACGAGGCCACCGGGGAATGGCGCCCGGCCTCGGAAGTGAAGCAGGCTGCGGCCGCCGCCGTGCCGATGGTGCGCGACGCCGCCGGAAACGTGCTCGCCGACGGCGATTCTGTCGTGCTGGTCAAGGACCTCAAGGTGAAGGGCGCCAACCAGACCCTGAAGCAGGGTACCGTCATCCGCTCGATCCGCCTGACCGAGAATGTCGAGGAGATCGACTGCCGCCACGAGACGATCAGGGGGCTCGTGCTGCGGACGGAGTTCGTCCGCAAGCGCTGAGATCCGCGCCGCGCCTACCAGAGACGCGGCCCCTCCATCGTCGAGACATGGGCGGAGATCACCTTCCAACCCAGGCCGGGAAAGCGGACCCAGTTCTGGCTCTGCCGGCCGACCACATCGCGCCCGCGTACCTTGAACTCGAGATTCACGGTGGCGATGTCGCGTCCCAGCGTCAGGATCTCCAGCCGAAGCCGCTTCTCCTTGATCCCGGGGCCCGGCGGGCGCGCGACGCGGTGTGCGTGGATTTCGTGGAAGCCGTAGCCGTTCTCGTGCAGGGCGTAGCGGATCGTGTGCGGGCTGTTCCAGAACGAGGCGTCGAGGACATCGACATCCTTGTCGATCAGGGCTTGCTCGTAACGCTCGAACAGGGCGCCGATCTCGGCCACGACTTCCGGAATGTTGGGGGTCAAGTCGGTCATGATGCGGCCTCCATAGTCCGTGCGATGGAGATGATGCTGGCATGGCGGCGTTCGGCCTGTCGATCGGCCGGCGATCCGCAGCATTTTCGAGCGAAATGGGCACCGGTTCGCGTGAAGAAAATGCGATAGGACAGAAGCGGCTTCAGCAGGTTCGCCGGCGCCGCAATCGCCAGCCTGCCATAGCTTGTCCTGTCGCCAATCCTCGGGAACCTTTGACGGTCTGCGCCATCCGATGCGGGCAGGAGGACAGATCATGCCACCCATTCCGACCGTCGTGCGCGATGCAGGTTCCGCCTCGGCAGGCGATCTCGATCTCGCCCGCCGTGCGAGTGCAGGCGACCCGCAGGCTTTCCGCACGATCATGACGACGCATAACCAGGCGCTCTACCGCATCGCACGGGCCGTGATCCGCAACGACAGCGAGGCCGAGGACGTGGTGCAGGAGGCCTATGTCAGGGCCTTCAGCCATCTCGACAGCTTTCGCGGCGAGGCGACGCTTGCGACCTGGCTGTCGCGCATCACCCTCAACGAGGCGCTGGGCCGCCTGCGCCGCAAGAAGCGGGCGGACAAGGCATTGCGCGCCGAGGACCCGGGCGTTCCCGCGCAGATCATCCCCTTTCCCGGCAGCACCAGCGGCGACGATCCGGAGCGAATGATGGCGCAGCGGCAGATCCTGCAACTGGTCGAGCGCGCGACGGACAACCTCCCCGATGTCTATCGGGGTGTGTTCATGGCGCGGGTGATCGAGGGGCGCAGCGTCGAGGAAACTGCGGAGCTCCTCGGCATCCGGCCGGAGACGGTCAAGACCCGGCTGCATCGGGGGCGACTCCTCATCCGCAAGGAACTGGAGCAGCAGATCGGCCCGGTGCTGCTCGACGCTTTCCCCTTCGCGGGGCGGCGCTGCGAACGCCTGACCGCTGCCGTGATGCAGAGACTTGGGTTTTCCGGCTGAAATTGCGGGAACGTTTCGGCCACGCCGACATCCAATAAGCGTCGATGAAACAAAGCGTTCCGATCCGCTGCCGCGGCCGGAACAAGGAGGCGTCATGTCCGTTCGCAAGTATAGCTTCGCGCTTGTCCTGGCATTCCTGGGGTCAGCGGCCGTTGCGCAGGCCGCCGACAAACCGACCGACCCGCAGATCGCCCATATTGCCTATACGGCCGGGGCGATCGACGTCGCGGCGGCGAAGCAGGCCATCGCGAAATCACGGAACAAGGTGGTCGTGTCCTTCGCCAAGGACATGCTGCGCGACCATCAGGCCGTCAACAAGCAGGCGCTCGACCTCGTCGCCAAGCTGAAGGTCAAGCCGGAGGACAACGCGACGAGCCGGGCCCTGACCGATGCCGCCGGCAAGACCAGGGCGTCACTCGCCAAGCTGCGCGGCAAGGCCTTCGACAAGGCCTATGTCGCCAACGAGGTCGCCTTCCACCAGCAGGTGAACGGGGCACTGCAGTCCGTGCTGATCCCCTCCGCCAGCAATCCCGAGCTCAAGGGGCTGCTGGAGACCGGGCTCAAGATCTTCCAGGGGCATGAGCAGCATGCGGTGCATGTCGCTGCCGAGATGCACTGAGGGCGGGACGATGGACGCGACATGCGCTCTGTCGGCTGTCATGGTCGTGATGTTGGCCACGGCCGCCGTTCCCGCCCGGGCGGAAACCATTCAGGTGATGGTCGATAAGCTGGTCTTCGTGCCGGCGGAGGTCAACGCGAAGGTCGGCGACACCATCGAATGGGTCAACCGTGACATCCTCGCCCATACCGCCACAGTGAAGAGTGGTCCGGAGGTGATGATTCCCGCCAAGAAGACGGCCCGGCTGATGCTCCAGAAAGCGGAGGCGATCGACTATTACTGTCGCTTCCACCCGAACATGAAGGGGCGCATCACGGTCTCTGCCCCGTGACGGCCATGCTGGTTCAGGGTGTGCCTCGGGCGAACGCAGGCCGAAGCGCACTCTGTTCCTGCGCGGCCAGGAAGGCGGCCTGGGCCTCGGTCTCGACAGCGGCAGCATCATGCCCGCCACGGATCTGTGCGATGGCCTCGGCTGCCTTTGCTCCGTTCTCGACCAGCAGCAACGCGGCGACCGTTCCGGTGCGGCCGAGGCCAGCGCGGCAATGGATCGCCCAGCTCTCGCCCTCGCGGAGCCGGCGCGCCAGATCGAGCTTGCGCCAGCCGGCCATGAAGTCGGCATCGGGCACGCCGTAATCGGGAATCGGGAGATGGACCCATTCCAGCCCGGCTGCGTCGACGGCCATGGCGAAACCGCCCGGGAGTTCCTTCGTTTCCACGAGACTCAGCAGGCCGGTGGCATCCATATCCGCAAGCCGTGACAGGTCTTCCGTCAGGGCCGTCTGCGATGCAGCTTCATCGAGCGCATCCTGGCGCCGGCCGGGACAAGGCCCGAGCAGGAGTGCCCCGGCGAAGCCGGGCAGCACGAGGCGGGAAACGGAAGGGGCGGGTTTGTGCAAACAATCCTCCAGCGGGCGGAATGGTGGAGTATTCCACCTGTCGCGTCGTCTTCGCGCGCTATAGCGTCCGCGTTGCTCGACCATGCTTCGGTGCCGGCCAATGGACATGACGGTATGGCTGTGTACAGCCATACCGTCATGTGATCCACACGCGACCCTGCCGGCTCCGCGCCGGACGACGAGACCTTTGCCGCAGGCGCGTTCGAGCCGCCGGGGGCGTCGCCGCAGCGTGCATCTGCAAGGAGGCCCCGGGCTGCCGGGTTGTGAGTCTGGTGCTCTTCGGGATCGGCCTGCCCGGCGCACCGAACGTCGCGGCCGACAGGGCGGCTGCCGGAAGGGAGGTCGATTTCTTCTGCCGTTGCAAGCAGGAGTCTATGGCGATGCGTGCGCTGCTGGTCGCGGGGACAATTCGAAGCCTGTCGGCGTCCGATCTGTTCTTCTCAGGTCGCGCCCAGGGTCTGCAGGCCGGCGGAAACTAATCTATTCCGTATCATCATAACAATGCGCTCCAAATGCATTGGCCAGCAGTGCTTCGGGCGTGCCATCCTGCCCGCATCAAGGGAGCGTCACGACGCTCCGGTTCGACGGAGCCCGGCGTGCCAGACGACTACAGCGCCCTTTACGAGGCGGTTGAGCCCTATCAGTCCCTGCGCCTGCCGGTCGGCGACGGCCATGAACTCCATGTCGAGCTCAGCGGTAACCCGAACGGCATTCCCGTCGTCTTTCTGCATGGCGGTCCCGGCGGCGGCACCAAGCCGGCCCAGCGCAAGACTTTCGACCCGTCCGCCTTCCGGATCGTGACTTTCGACCAGCGCGGTGCGGGGCGCTCCACCCCCTCGGCGGAACTCACCGGCAACACCACGCAGGCGCTGATCGCCGATCTCGAACGCATCAGAGAGCATCTCGGCATCGAGCGTTGGCTCGTCACAGGCGGCTCCTGGGGGAGTTGCCTCGGTCTGGCCTATGGACAGGCCCACCCCGAGCGCTGCCTCGGCTTCCGCCTGCACGGCATCTTCATGGCCGAAAGTGCCGAGATCGACTGGTGGTTCCACGGCTCGCGCACGATCTTCCCGGACCATTGGGAGACCTTCGCCAATTTCGTGCCGGAGGCGGAACGCGGCGACCTGCTCGGCGCTTACTACCGTCGCCTCACCGGGCCCGATCGCGAGCAGCAGATCGCGGCTGCTGTCGCCCTGCGCAGCTTCTCGGGGAAAACCCAGACCTTCCTGCCCGATGCCGAGCATGTCGCGGCCTTGACCGAACCTGAGGCCGCGCTCGCGCTGGCTCGCATCTTCACGCATTACTGCGTCAACGGCGCCTTCCTCCAGCCGGGCCAGTTGGTGCGCGACGTCTCGCGTATCCGCCACCTGCCGGCCGAGATCGTGCAGGGGCGCTACGATATCGTGACCCCGATGTGCACCGCCTGGCGCCTGAAGACCGCCTGGCCCGAGGCGCGCTTCACCATCGTGACCGAGGCCAATCACGCGGCGACGCCGAATGCGCCGGCCCTGTCGCTGGCACTGCGCGATGCTACCGACCGCCTGCGCGACTCGATGCCGGCCCTCGCGGCCTGAAGGAATGACCATGTACGAAGCCGCCAGTCAGATCCGTCTGGGTATCGAGCCCTATCTCGAAATCCGCAGCGCCAAGAGCCCGGCGGTGGCGCCGGATGGCGAACTTCTCGCCTATCTCAGCGACGAGAGCGGCACGCACCAGATCTGGCTCCGGCCGCTCGCCGGCGGGGCGCCCTGGCGCCTGACCGACATGCCGGAGCCTGTCGGCGCGATCGCCTTCAACCCGAAGAGCCGCGACCTGCTGTTCACGATGGATTGCGGCGGCGACGAACGCCACCAGCTCTGGCTCGTGCCGGGTGCCTCCGGCGTGCCGCAGCCGCTGACGGACGATCCGACCGTCGTGCATGTCTGGGGCTGCTGGGCGCCGGACGGACAGCGCATCGCCTTCGCTTCGAACGCGCGCGACCGCGAGCATATGGACATCTATGTGATGGACATGGCGACGCGGGCGGCGCGGCGCGTTTTCGAGGGCAACGGCTATCGCGAGGCGGTGGCCTTCTTCCCCGACGGGCGTTCGTTGCTGGTTGCCGACGCCACGCATGCGATGAACGACCAGGACCTGTTCCGGCTCGATCTCGAAAGCGGGGCGCGCGAGGCCCTGCTGCCGCACGAGGGCCGTGCCCGCTATGCCGCGAACCGGATGAAGAAGGACGGCAGCGGCTTCTTCACCATCACCGATCAGGGCCGGGAGTTTCTCAGCGTCGCCTTTCGTTCAGCCGCGGACGGTGCGCTGAGCTGGATCGTCGAGCGCGAGGGGCAGGATATCGAGGCGGTAGCTCTGGCGCCGGACCAGAAACGCCTGGCCTATGTCGCGAATGATCGCGGCTGGAACCGCATCTTCGTGCGCGAGATCGCTGACGGAGCGGAATTCGAGGTCCAAGGCTTTCCGGCCGGCTCGGTCGGCTCCGTCGCCTGGCTGCCGGATGGTTCGGGCCTGGTCTTCCCCGTCGACGGCTCGACATCGTCGCCGGATATCTGGCGCTTCGACATCGCCTCGAAGCAGGTGAAGCGCCTGACCGACGCCTCGAAAGCCGGGCTCGATCAGGCCACCTTCGTCGAGCCGACGGTCGCGAGCACCAAAAGCTTCGACGGGCTCGAGGTGCCGTTCTTCGTCTATCGTCCGCGCGGCAAGGCGCCTGAGGGCGGCTATCCGGCCGTGGTCGTGGTGCATGGCGGGCCGGAGGCGCAATGGACCCCGATCTTCCGGGCCGACCTGCAGTTCTTCCTGAGTCAGGGCATCATGGTGATCGCGCCGAATGTCCGCGGCTCGACCGGCTATGGCCGCAGCTACCACCATCTCGACGACAAGCATCTGCGCATGGACAGCGTCGCCGATCTCAAGGCGGTCAGGCTCTGGCTGCGCGAGCAATCCGACGTGAATGACGACCGCGTCGCGGTCTATGGGCGCTCCTATGGCGGCTTCATGGTGCTGGCGGCGCTCACCGAGCAGCCGGAGCTGTGGAAGGTCGGGATCGAGTTCTACGGCATTGCCAATTTCCTGACGCTGCTGGAGACGACCGGGCCGTGGCGGCGTTATCTGCGCGCGGTCGAATATGGCGATCCGGTCGCGGACCGCGAAAACCTGATCCGCTTCTCGCCGATCCACAAGCTCGACCAGATCCGCGTGCCGCTGTTCGTCGCGCAGGGTTTCGACGATCCCCGCGTGCCGCCGGGCGAGAGCGAGATGGTCTATTCGGTGTTGCGCGGACTCGGCCGCCCGGTCGAGTATGTGCGCATCCCGCATGAGGGCCATGGCTTCGCCCGCATCGAGAACCGGCGCACCGTCTTCGGCGGCGTGGCCCGTTTCCTGCGCGAGCATCTGTAGATCTTTGTTTTATCGCATTTTCTTCACGCGAAACGGTACTCACTTCGCTTGAAAGTGCTCTGGAAGGGATAACCAGCCATGCAGAATTCCGATATCGTCTGGGAGCTGGTCGATGCCAAGCGGCAGCCTTTCGAAGCGCTGAGCGACCGCGTCTGGGGCATGCCCGAGATCGCCTATACCGAGTATCGCTCGGTCGGCGAGCATATCGCGATGCTCAAGGAGCAGGGCTTCCGCATCACCGAGAACGTCGCGGGCATCCCGACCGCGGTGATGGGCGAGGCGGGCGAAGGCGGTCCGGTCATCGCCATCCTCGGTGAATATGACGCACTGCCCGGCCTAAGCCAGGAGGCCAATATCGCCGAGCCGAAGCCGGTCGAGGCCGGCGGCCACGGTCATGGCTGCGGCCACAACATGCTGGGCTCGGCCGCGCTGCTGGCGGCGACTGCGGTGAAGGATTGGCTCGCGAAGACCGGCCGCCCGGGGCGTGTGCGCTATTTCGGCTGTCCGGCGGAAGAGGGCGGCGCCGCCAAGGCCTTCATGGTGCGGGCCGGCGCCTTCGACGATGTCGATGTCGCGATATCCTGGCATCCGGCCTCGATGACCAAGGTCGACGACGCCATGTCGCTGGCCAATACCCGGATGGATTTCCAGTTCACCGGCCGCGCCTCGCATGCGGCGGCGGCCCCGCATCTCGGCCGCTCGGCGCTCGATGCGGTCGAACTGATGAATGTCGGCGTGAACTACATGCGCGAGCATGCGCCATCCGACGCGCGCATCCATTATGCCTATCTCGACGCCGGCGGCATCGCGCCGAACGTCGTTCAGGCCTCCGCCAAGGTGCGCTATGCCATCCGGGCGCGCGACCTCGCCGGAATGCTGGAACTCAACGAGCGCGTGAAGAAGATCGCCGAGGGCGCCGCGTTGATGACCGAGACCACGGTCTCGATCTCGATCATGAGTGCAGTCTCCAACATGCTCGGCAACACACCGCTGGAAGACGCGATGTTCAGGAACATCGAGCGGCTCGGTCCCGTGCCCTTCGATGCGGCCGACAAGGCTTATGCGGCCAAGATCCAGGCGACGCTCGGTCCGGCCGACATCCTCAACGACTATCGCAAGACCGGCATCGCCCCGCGGGAGAATACGCCGCTTTGCGACTTCGTCGTGCCGCAGGGCACACGCGGCGTGCCGATGATCGGCTCGACGGATGTCGCCGACGTGAGCTGGAAGGTGCCGACCATCCAGGCCAGGGTCGCGACCCATGCGATCGGCACGCCCGGCCATTCCTGGCAGATCACGGCGCAGGGCAAGGCTCCCGCCGCCCACAAGGGCATGGTCCATGCCGCCAAGATCATGGCTGCGACGGCGGTCGACGTGATCAGCGACGAGACGCTGCTGGCGCGCGCGAAGAAGGACCATCAGGAGCGGGTGACGCAGACGCCGTATGTCTGCCCGATCCCGGCCGATGTGAAGCCGCCGATCAAGCCGCGGCCCCAGGCCGCCTGAACATCTCCGCCAGGAGCAGCATTAGCGGTTGCTCCCGGCGGCCGACGCGTTTTCAATCAAACAACAAACCAGAGAGCGGGACAGAGATCATGGCCAACCAGAACCACGAGACCGGAACCAAGCGACGCCTCGCCGGTGGCAAGCTCCTTTCGGCGGTTGCGGCTGCAGCCCTTTGCGCGGGGGCGGGAGCTGCCGTCGCGGCCACGCCGAAGAACGCGCTGGTGATGGCCTGGAACATCGACGCGATCAGCACCTTCGATCCCGCCCAGGTCGGCGAGGTCGTCACCAACGAAATCCTGCAGAATACCTGCGACACGCTGGTCGATTTCGATCCGGCCGACGAGCGCAAGGTCGTGCCGAGCCTCGCCGCGCGCTGGGAGGTCTCGCCGGACCGCAAGGAGATCACCTTCCACCTGCAGAAGGGCGCGAAGTTCCCGTCCGGCAATCCTGTCACGGCGGAAGACGTCGCCTGGTCGCTGCACCGCGTGGTCAAGCTGAACTTCGGTAATGCCGCGACGCTGACCGAGTACGGCTTCACCAAGGACAATGTCGAGCAGACCATCGTCGCCGGCAGCGGCGACACGCTCACCCTCAAGCTCGACAAGACCTATCCGACGACGCTGGTCCTGCAAGCGATCGCCGCCAACCGGGTCTCCATGGTCATGGACAAGAAGACCTTGATGGCGAACGAGCAGGGCAGCGATCTCGGCAACAAGTATCTCGCGACCCGCACGGCCTGCGTCGGCCCCTACAAGCTGACGCGCTGGAACGCCGGCGAGTCGATCGTGCTGGAAGCTAACGACAACTACTGGGGCAAGGCGCCGGCGCTGAAGCGCGTGCTGATCCGCCATGTCGCCGAGCCCGGTACCCAGCGCCTGCTGCTCAGCCAGGGCGATGTCGACGTGGCGCGCGACCTGACCCCCGAGGACCTGCGGGACCTCGAAGGCTCGAAGGACATCGCGATCGAGAAGGTCCTGCGCCCGCAATTGTTCTACTGGGGCTTCAACGTCGCGGACGGTCCGTTCTCCAAGGAGAAGGTGCGCCTCGCGATGCGCTACCTCATCGACTATGACGGCCTCGGCAAGACGGTGATGACCCATCTTGGCGTGCCGCGGGCCAGCTTCGCCCAGCTCGGCGCGGTCGGTGCCTTGGACGAGAAGGAGGGGCAGCCTTTCAAGCTCGATCTCGACAAGGCCAAGCAGCTTCTGACGGAGGCCGGCTATCCCAACGGCTTCGAGGCGAGCGTGCTGTTCGGAACGCTGCCGCATGCGAACCCGATCGCCCAAAGCGTCCAGCAGAATGCGGCCAAGGTCGGCGTCAAGCTCTCGCTCGAGCGGATGGCCAATGCTCAGCTCTTCAGCAAGGTACGCGGGCGTGAGTATCAGTCGGCGATGCTGGCTTGGCAGACCGGCGTGCCGGATGCTCACGGCAATGCCTCGCGCCTCGTCTTCAACCCGGACAACCGGCTGGAAGCCAAGCAGACCCAGTATCCGAGCTGGCGCTCGGCCTATCAGGACCTCGAGCTGAACAAGCAGATCGACGCAGCCCTGCTCGAGCCCGATGCGGCCAAGCGCGACGCGCTCTACGCCACGATCCAGAAGGAAGTGATGGCCAAGGGGCCGATGGCCTTCATGTTCCAGATGAACAGCGTCGCCGGCGTGCGTAAGGACTTGAAGTCGTGGACCTGGAACGGCTTCCGGACCTATTACGAGCGCACCGCCAAGTAAGGTCATCTGAATGTCCCGGACCGCCACCGCGGCACCCGGCCAGAGCTCCGATCCAGGGCGGACCATCCTTCCGTCCTGGATCAAGGCCTCCGGTCGAACGCTAGCCTCCTTCGCCGTCACCCTGCTCGGGCTGGCGGCGTTGACCTTCTTCATCGGCCGCCTGCTGCCGCTCGATCCCGTCGTCGCCGTGCTCGGCGACAACGTGACCCAGGAAGCCTATCAGGCGATGTACAAGCAGCTCGGTCTCGACCAGCCGCTCTACGTCCAGTTCGGCCGCTATATCTGGGGCGTGCTGCATCTCGATTTCGGGATGGCGCTGACCACCGGCAAGCCGGTGATGGCGGATATCGCCCGCGTCTTTCCGGCGACGATCGAACTCGCCAGCGTGGCGATCGTGATCGGTACCAGCCTCGGTATTCCGCTCGGCGTGCTCTCGGCGATGTATCGCGGCTCCTGGCTCGACCAGATCGTCCGGGTCATCGGGCTGATCGGCTATTCCGCGCCGAATTTCTGGCTCGGCCTGATGGGGCTCGTGCTGTTCTACGCGACGCTGGGCTGGGTCGGCGGCCCGGGCCGCATCGACTTCACCTATGAGTTCGACCTCGAGCCCGTCACCGGCTTCCTGCTGATCGACAGCCTGCTCGCCGGCAACTGGGAGATGTTCGGCAATGCGGTGTCACATATCATTCTGCCGGCCTCGATCCTGGCCTTCAGCTCGCTTGCCTATATCAGCCGGATGACCCGCAGCTTCATGATGGAGCAGCTCGGGCAGGAATATGTGGTGACGGCGCGGGTGAAGGGCCTGTCGTGGGCGCGCACTGTATGGGGCCATGCCTTCCGCAACATCGCCGTGCAGGTGCTGACGGTGGTGGCGCTGTCCTATGCCTTTCTGCTCGAAGGCGCTGTGCTGACCGAGACCGTCTTCGCCTGGCCGGGCTTCGGCCGCTACCTGACCAATGCGCTGCTCGCAGGCGACATGAATGCTGTCGTCGGCTGCACGCTTCTGGTCGGCGTCATCTTCGTCACGCTCAACCTGTTGTGCGACCTGCTCTACCGGGTCTTCGACCCGCGGACCCGCTGAGGCATGGCCATGGCACCACAACCCATCGACCAGGCCGGCGGGCAGGGCCTCAAGGCCTGGCTCGCAGCACCCGTCCCATCCTCGCCCTTCCAGGCACGGATGCAGCAGTTGTCGCTGAAATGGTGGCGGCTGCGAGCCAATCCCGCCGCCATGTTCGGCCTCGCCATCATCGTGGTGATCGCGCTGACGGCGCTGTTCGCGCCGCTGGTCGCGACCCACGACATCTACGCGCAGGACCTGACGCAGCGGTTGCAGCGGCCTTCGGCCGCGCATTGGTTCGGCACCGACGAGCTCGGCCGCGACATTTTCAGCCGGCTGGTCTTCGGCGCGCGGATCACGCTCTACATAGCCATGCTGACGGCAGTGATCGCGGCGCCGCTCGGGCTGATCGTCGGCACCACCTCCGGCTATCTCGGCGGCTGGGTCGATACCGTGCTGATGCGCATCGTCGACATCTTCCTGGCCTTCCCGAGCCTGGTGCTGGCGCTCGCCTTCGTCGCGGCCCTGGGCCCCAGCATCGACCATGCGATCATCGCGATCGCGCTCGCCGCCTGGCCGCCGATCGCGCGGCTGGCGCGGGCCGAGACGCTGTCGATCCGCAAGTCCGACTACATTGCAGCGGTGCGCCTGCAGGGCGCATCGCCGCTCCGGATCATCCTCGGCCATGTCGTGCCGATGTGCATCCCCTCCGTCGTTGTGCGCATTACCCTCAGCATGGCGTCGATCATCCTGACCGCGGCGGGGCTTGGCTTCCTGGGCCTTGGCGCGCAACCGCCGAGCCCGGAATGGGGGGCGATGCTGGCCTCAGGTCGCGAGTTCATCCTGACCAATGGCTGGATCGCCGGGATTCCCGGCCTCGCCATCCTCGTCACCAGCCTGGCCTTCAACCTTTTCGGCGACGGCCTGCGCGACATCCTGGATCCGCGCCATGGATAAGCCGCTGCTCGAGGTCGAGGACCTCTCCGTCACCTTCAAGAGCGCGCATCGCACGGTGCAGGCGGTGCGCGGCATCTCGTTCAGCGTCGGCCGCGAGAAGGTCGGCATCGTCGGCGAATCCGGCTCCGGCAAGTCGCTGACCGGACGCACGATCCTGAAGCTGACGCCGAAGGCGGCGACGATCTCCGCCAAGAAGCTGTCCTTCGACGGGATCGACCTGCTCGCCGCCGGTGAACGGCAGATGCGGACGATCCGCGGTAACCGCATCTCGATGATCCTGCAGGACCCGAAATTCTCGCTCAATCCTCTGATGCGGGTCGGCGAGCAGATCACAGAGGCCTACCGGCTGCACCACAAGGTCGGCGGCAAGGAGGCCGAAGCCCGGGCGCTCGCCATGCTGGAGGCCGTAAAGATCCGCGATCCCGCCCGCGTTTTCAGGCTCTTCCCGCACGAGGTCTCGGGCGGCATGGGCCAGCGCATCATGATCGCGATGATGCTGATCCCGGAGCCCGACCTGATCATCGCGGACGAGCCGACTTCGGCGCTCGACGTCACGATCCGGCGCCAGGTTCTGAGCATTCTCGACGAGCTGGTGACGCGGCGCGGCGCCGGGCTGATCTTCATCAGCCACGACCTCAATCTCGTGGCGGATTTCTGCGATCGCGTTCTGGTGATGTATGCCGGCCGGATCATGGAGGACATCCCGGCGCGCGAGCTGCGCAACGCGCGCCATCCCTACACGCGCGCGCTGCTCGACAGCCTGCCGCGGCTAGACCGGCAGGCCGACATGCTGCAGGTGCCGAGCCGCGATCCGGCCTGGCTGGACGGTCCGACCTTGCAGAGCGGGAGCCGGGCATGAGCGCGATCAACCAGACCCCGGCGTCGAACCGCCCCGCCGCGCTGACGGTGAGCCATCTCTCGGTCGTCTTCGGCCGTGGCGCCTCGGCTCTGAAGGCGGTGGACGATGTCTCCTTCACGCTCGGGCATGGCGAAGCCTTCGGCCTGATCGGCGAATCCGGTTGCGGCAAGTCGACCGTGCTGCGCGCGCTGGCCGGGCTCAACAGCGAATATGGCGGCTCCATCGCCTTCCATGACCGGGAGGTGCCGCACAAGCGCGACAAGGCCTTCTTCCGGCGCGTGCAGATGGTGTTCCAGGACCCCTATGCCTCGCTGCATCCGCGCAAGATGGTCCAGAACGTGCTGGCCGAGCCGCTGAAGATCCATGGCTTCGACCGGCCGCAGGAACGCATCGACGAGATCCTGACCGCCGTCGGTCTGGGGCCGTCCTTCCGCTATCGCTTCCCGCACGAGCTTTCGGGCGGACAGCGCCAGCGTGTCGCGATCGCTCGTGCGCTGATCATCGAGCCGGAGCTTCTGCTGCTGGACGAGCCGACTTCGGCGCTCGACGTCTCCGTGCAGGCCGAGATCCTCAACCTGCTGAAGCAGCTCCGTCGCGATCGCGATCTCACCTATCTGATGGTGAGCCATGACCTCGCGGTGGTGACGCATCTGTGCGAGCGCGTCGCGATGATGAGTGAAGGCCGCATCCTCGAACAGATGAGCGCCGAGGATGTTCGGGCCGGCCGGGCGCACGAGCCCTATACGCGCGAGTTTCTCGAGGCGAGCGTCGGCTATCGCCCGATCGCGTGAGCGGCAGGGATTCGACGGATCAGGACATGGAAGAGGCAGTCATGACGGGTAAGGCCCTGGCGGGAGAACATTGGCCGGCAAATGGCTGGGAGGCGGTGACGCCGGAGGCGGCCGGCTGGTCGCGCGAGGGGCTCGACCGGGCCTGGCGCTATGCCGACACCATCTCGACGGCGACAGTGATGATCGTACAGGGCGGACGCGTGATCGCGAGCCGCGGCGACCTCGCCCATCGCTACCAGTGCCATTCCGTCCGCAAGAGCTTCCTCAGCGCGCTGATCGGCATCCATGAGGAGGAAGGCCGGATCGACCTGTCCCGTACGCTCGCCGATCTCGGCATCGACGACAAGGAAGGACTGAGCGACCGCGAGAAGGCGGCGACGATCTACGATCTGCTGACGGCGCGCTCCGGCATCTTCCATCCCGCAGGCTATGAATCGCCTTGGATGAAGTCGATCAAGCCGCAGCGCCATTCGCAGCCGCCGGGCGCCTTCTGGTTGTACAACAACTGGGACTTCAATGCGCTGGGCACGATCTTCACTGCGCTCACCGGCGCCGGAATCCATGACGATTTCCTCGAACGGATCGGCCGCCCGCTCGGCCTGGAGGATTTCCGCCTCGATGGCGAGCGCCGTGACGGCTGGCTGGAGCCGGATGATTGCTCTGCCCATCCCGCCTATCCGTTCCGGATGTCGACGCGCGATCTCGCTCGTTTCGGCCTGCTGTTCCTGCGGCAGGGCCGCTGGCAGAATGAACAGGTCGTGCCGGCCAACTGGGTCGCGACCAGCGTGCTGCCGCTTTCAGATGCCGGGCCGCGCGGCGGCTACGGCTATATGTGGTGGACCGAGCGCTCCGGCGCTGGCTTCCCCGGCGTCGTGCTGCCGGCCGGCAGCTACAGCGCCCAGGGCGTCGGCGGGCAGTATTGCCTCGTTATCCCGTCGCTCGATCTCGTGATCGTCCATCGGGTCAACACCGATATCAAGGGCACGGAGGTGAACCGCTTCGCTTTCGGACGCCTGCTGCGCCTGATCCTTGAAGCCCGCCAGCCGGGCTGAGCGCGTATCACACGACCGCCGGCACACCTGGCTCCCTGTTGTCGAAGGCTGGGCGTGCAAAGCAGAGCCGGGGAAAGACAGGGCGGCCAGGGTCCTCGGTGCGCGCCGTCTGGCTGGCTTCCGCGGTGGCGGCCCAGAACTGCTCGACGGGGGGGCGGCTCTGCTGTCTCGCCCGATAGAGCCTGATTTCGGCAGAGATGTACCAGGAGGTATCGGCGGCCGGCACGAGCTGGCCGCTTCGCAGTTCCTCCACGACCAGACTCTCCGGCACCCAGGCGACGCCACGCCCGGCCAGGACCATCGCCTTGAGACCCACGGACATCGGGTTTTCGTAGACGGTGACGAGCGGGGTCGGGCGCTCGGCGAAGAGCAGGGCAAGCCGCCGCGCGAAAAAGGTCGAGCTGCCATAGCTCAGCAGGCGTACCGGTGCTTCTCCGCAGTGGAAGGCGTGGAGCGGCTCGCCATTGCCGTCGGGGATCGAGACGGGAATCGCCCGCTCGGTGCCGAGGCAGCGATAAATGAAAAGCTCTGGGTCGAGATCCGGCAGCACGCATTCATGCGCGTAGGTCAGCAGGAAATCGCATTCGCCATGGGCGAGAAGCCCGACGTTGCCGTCGAAGGACGAGCGTTGTTCGCAGAACCGCGTCTTCAGCGGGCCGAGCTTCTCTTCCATGCGGCGGACGAGGCCGGGGAAATAGGTCAGGGACAGGGTGTTCAGCGTGGAGAAGGTCAGGGTCTCGGAAGCGACCTCGTGCAGATGGCGCAGCTCCTGCCGCGCGGCCTGAATCTGCCGGACGATCTCTTGCGCGCGCGGAAGGAAGGTCCGTCCCGCTTCCGTCAGGCGAATCGGGTAGCTGCTGCGGTCGAACAGCGGTGAGCCAAGCGAAGCCTCGAGCTGCTTGACCCGACGGCTCAAGGCCGATTGCGTGACGTTGCGTTCACGAGCCGCGCGCGAGAAGCTGAGCGTGGTCGACAGGCTCAGGACGTCTTCCAGCCATTTCAACTCCATCGTCTATCCTCCGCACCTGCACAGGATGCCATGGCCGGGCCGGCGGTACCAGCAGCGGGCGGATGAGGACGCGCTGCCGGCTGTGCTATCGCGCCGCTTCGACCTCGCGCAGGCAGATCCTGAGCCGGTCGAGGATCATCTCGACATCGTCGGCGCCGATCGTCAGAGGCGGGCGGATCTTGAGGATGTTGTCAGCCGGCCCCTCGCGCCCGACGAGGATGCGCATGTCGCGCAGACGGTTCATGACATGGGAGGCCGCATCCGTCGCGGGCTCCAGCGTCTCGCGATCCGTGACCAGTTCGAGGCCGAGGAAGAGGCCAATGCCGCGGACGTCGCCGACACAAGGGTAATCCGCCATCAGCGTTCGCATGCCCGTGAGCAGCTTCTCGCCCATGACCTTCGCATTGGTCGCGAGCCCTTCCTCCTCGACGATATCGAGTACCTCTGCAGCGATGCGGCAGGACAGGTTCGAGCCGCCGAAGGTCGAGAAATATTCCGGACCTTCAGCAAAGCGCTCGGCGATGGCGCGAGTGGTGATCACAGCACCGATCGGGTGGCCGTTACCGAAAGGCTTGCCGAGCACGACGATATCCGGGCGCACATTCTGCTGCTCGAAGCCGAAATAATAGTCGCCGAGGCGCCCAAGGCCGGTCTGCACCTCGTCGGCGATGCAGATGCCGCCGGCGGCGCGGATGCGCTCGTAGACCGCGGCGAGATAGCCCGGTGGCGGGATGATCTGGCCGCCGACACTCGGGAAGGTTTCGGCGATGAAGCCCGCGACCTTGCCGCCGCGTTCCGCGATCGCCTTCAGCGCACCATCGACCTGCTGTGCGTAGTGGAGAGCCCGGTCGGGGTCATCGCGGCGGAAGCGGCCGCGATAATCGTCGGCGACGTCGACGAGTTGCACCCAAGGCTTGCGCCCGCCCATGTTCGGCTTGTTGAATTTATAGGCGGAGATGTCGATCGCGCCGGTGGTGTTGCCGTGATAGCCGTGATCGGGCGTCACGATGTCATAGCCGCCGCTGGCCGCACGGGCGAGGCGCAGCGCCAACTCGTTCGCCTCCGAGCCGGAATTGACGAAGAAGCAGACTTCCAGCTCCTTGGGAAGTTTGGCGGTCAGCCGCTCGGCCAGCGCCATCGGCGCCGGGTGGAGATAACGCGTGTTGGAGTTCATCCGCGCCAATTGGTCCATCGCCACCTTGCGGATGCGAGGATGGGCGTGGCCGACATGCGGCACGTTGTTATAGGCGTCGAGATAGGGCCGGCCCATCGCGTCGAAGAGATGGTGGCGCCAGCCGCGCAGGAAGGTGACAGGCTTCCTGTAGCTCAGCTTGAGGTTGGCGCCGAAGCGGGCCTTGCGCTCGGCCAGCAGAGCGGCCTCGTCGATTGCTCGATAGGCGACGACATCGTCGGGCAGGTTGAGCAGGGCGGCCGGGTTCGGGCAGATCGCCTGCCAGAGCGCCCAGTCGTCGGGATCGGCGACGCCCGGCCAGTCATGGCCCATGCCGTCCAGCGTCAGCGCGAGCTGGAAATGCAGATGCGGCTCCCAGCCGCCATTCTCCTCGGCCGGACCGAGCCTGGCGAAGGTTTCACCTGCCGCGATCTCCTGGCCTGGTTTCAGCTTCGCTGCGCCGTCCGCTGCGAGATGGCCGTAGAGCGTGTGGAAGACGTCGCCTGCGGGCGTGCGGTGCTCAAGGATGACGACGCCGCCATAGTCGAGATGGCCCTTGCGGTTCTCCGCCAGCACGACCTTGCCGGCGAGCGGCGCGCAGACCGGCTCCCCTGCCGGCGCAAAAATATCGACGGCCATATGGATGGTGCGGCGGTTCGAGGCGAGCCAGCGGCCCTTGCGGAAAGCCTTGTCGGTATAGACCAGCCGCGGCTCGCCATACTGGCCGAGCCACCACTCGGATGTGATGCCGAGCCCGGTGCCGAGATTGCGGGCTTCGTCGGCGCGCAGTTCGAACGGGTTCGCAGGGATCGTCGCCTCGGCCACGCCGAGCGAGCCGACGGGCAGGCCGTCGAGCGCGCGGCCGAGCACGGGCGCGAAGCTGCTGCGCTGTCCGGCGATCCAATTCGCGATGCGGCCGGCGGCGTCGGTGACGGGCAGGCCGCAGGCGTTGCGCAGGCGCGCGCCCATCAGTTCGCCATCGATGGCGGGGTTTTCGAGGAGACGCCAGGCGGGTGCCTGCGAGATCGTCACGTAGGGGTCGTTCGGGCGGCCCTTCGCTTCGATCGTCGAGTTCACGACGCTGACCGCAAGACGCATGCGGGCGAGCGGCCAGATCAGGCCGATCTCTTGGGCACTCAGGGCCGAGACGCCATGATAGCCGGCGACGAAGGCGGCGAGCGCTGCTTCCGGCGTCTCGTGGTCGAGGATGGCGTAGGCAGCGGCGATGGCGATCTCGCAGACGCGCGGGCCATGGGTCATGTCGCCGAAATCGATCAGGCCGCTGATCCGTGCGGGCTCGCCGAGGCGGGGCTGGACGAGGATGTTGAAGTCGTTGAGGTCGTTATGGATGGTCTGGCGCGGCAGCTTGTCGAGCGCAGGCTTGAGCGCTTCGAAGCCAGCGACGATCTCCGCCACGAGCTTGCGGCGCGAGCCTTCCAGCACGTCGAGATGCGGCTTGACCCAGCCGGCTTCGGTCAGGTCCCATTTCGCGGCGTCCGGGGCAGCGGTGACCTTGAAATCGCGCAGCGCGAGGTCGAGACGCGCAGTCAGCGCGCCGAGCTCGGCGAGGACGACAGGTGGCTGCGGCCCGGCCTCGCCCATCGGAATGCCGGTAAAGGCGCGCTGGACCCAGACCATGCGCTGCTGGCCCTGGGCGTCGGCCACGGTCTGCCAGAAACGATTGCCTTCGACAGGGAGGAGGCGAGGCAAGGGCAAAGTCGGATCGACGGCGAGCGCGTGGGTGATCGCGGCGCATTGCTGGTCGACGAGCGCGGGCTCGCCCTGCGGGCGCATCGCCTTGACGATGACGTCGCCTTCGCTGGTCCGGCCGCGGAAGTTAAGATCGTATTCGCCGCCGAGCTGCCGCAGCCCGCCGTCGATGCCGAACTTCTCGGCCACTCCGCGCAACCAGACGTGTTCCATCGTCTCTCCCCGCTGCGGAGCTGCATGGCGCCGCGCTCGATCCTCACGCTCGCTCGAATCAAGCGACGTCGTCATCCATAGCCAGAAAGACCGTCAGTTTGCTTCCGCAAAGTTGGCGATGCGCCCCGGAATGACAATTCAGCCCTGGATCGGCTTGTCGGACAGCCAGCGCTGCCTCGCCCGCTCGATCGCCTCGCGGACGGTGTCTGGGGCTGTGCCGCCATAGCTGCGGCGGCTGCGGACGGAGTGCTCCGGCGCCAGCACCTCGAAGACCGCTTCATTGATGCGCGCATCGACCGAGCGCATCGCGTCGAGATCGAGCGCCTGCAAGGTGCAGCCCTTGGCCTCGGCCAGCGCGACGATGCGGGCGGTGATGTGATGGGCGTCGCGGAAGGGGATTCCGGCCTCGCGCACCAGCCAGTCGGCGAGGTCGGTCGCGGTCGGGAAGCCGCGATCGAGGAAGGCGCGCATGCCTTCGGGGCGCACGGTCAGGTCACGGACCATGCCCGTGGTGGCAGCGACGCAGAGCTCGACCGTCTCCAGCGCGTCGAACATCGGCTCCTTGTCCTCTTGCATGTCCTTCATGAAGGTCATGGGCAGGCCCTTGACCATTACCAGCATGGCGGTGAGCGAGCCGACGACGCGGCCGGTCTTGCCGCGCACCAGTTCGGCGGCGTCGGGGTTGCGCTTCTGCGGCATGATCGAGGAGCCGGTGGTGAAGGCGTCGGACAGCGCGATGAAGCGGAAGCCGTCACTGCACCAGAGCGTGATCTCTTCGTTGAGGCGCGAGAGATGCACGGCCAGCATCGAGCAGCAGAACAGCAATTCGCAGATATGGTCGCGCGCGCCGACCGAATCCATCGAGTTCTCGGTCGGCCGGGCGAAGCCGAGCTTGGCTGCCGTGAACTGCCGGTCGATCGGGAAGGCGGTGCCGGCGAGCGCTGCGGCGCCGAGCGGTGAGACATTGGTGCGCTGGCGGGCGCCGGCCAGTCGTTCGCGGTCGCGGCCGAACATCTCGACATAGGCCATCAGATGGTGGCCGAAGGTCACGGGCTGGGCGACCTGCATATGGGTGAAGCCCGGCATGATCGTGTCGGCATGCTCGCTGGCACGCTCGATCAGGGCCTGCTGCAAGTCGCGGATGGTGCCGTCGAGAGCATCGATGGCGTCGCGCATCCAGAGGCGGACATCGGTGACGGCCTGGTCGTTGCGGCTGCGGGCGGTGTGCAGACGCCCGGCCGGCTCGCCGATGATCTCCTTGAGGCGCGCTTCCACGTTCATGTGGATGTCCTCGAGGTCGATGCTGAACTGGAGTTCGCCGCGATCGATCTCGCCACGGATCTGGTCGAGCCCGGCCTGGATGCGCTCGTTGTCGGCGCTCGCGATGATGCCCTGGCGGGCCAGCATCGCGGCATGGGTCTTGGATGCCGCGATGTCCTGCCGGTAGAGCCGATAGTCGAAGCTGATCGAGGGATTGATCTTGCGCATCACATCGGCCGGCGCGGTGGTGAAGCGGCCGCCCCACATCTTGTTGGCACCGGGGTTCTGGTCGGACATGATGGGCTCTCCGGGAGCGGCTGGGATGTGGTCGCCAAGGAATAGCAATCGTGATTTGGACTGTAAATTCCAAAATCGACCTTGACGTCCAATCTATGCCCATCATACTCGCGGGAGGTGCGGCGGATCGGTCGCCGCGGGATGGGCAGCATGAAGATCGAAGAATTCACACTGGAGCGCATCCAGTCGCTCTACGAGAACACCGTCGAGTTCAATCTCTCCGATAGCGGCGTCCATCCCTATTCGCTGAACGAGCTGCTCAGCGCCGATGAGCGCGCGAAGCTGATGGGGGTCGAGCTTGGCTATGGCTGGACCAATGGCGCCGTCGAGTTGCGCGAGGACATCGCCAAGCTCTACCGCAACCGGACCTCGGATGAGGTGATCGTCACGAACGGCTCGGCCGAAGCCAATTTCCTGATGGTCATGTCGCTGATCGAGCCGGGTGACGAGATCGTCGTCTTCGTACCGAATTACCTGCAGATCTGGGGCTGGGCGCGGGCCATCGGCGCCACCGTCAAGGAAGTGAAGCTGCGAGAGGAACTAGGCTGGACGCCCGATCTCGACGAGGTCCGCCAGGCGATCACGCCGCGCACCAAGCTGATGACGATCTGCAATCCGAACAACCCGACCGGCAGTCTGCTCTCGCGCGAGACGATGGATGCTCTGGTCGCGATCGCTCGTGCACAGGGTTGCTACCTGCATGCCGACGAGGTCTACAAGGGCGCGGAGCTGGAGGCCGACGAGCCTCCGAGCTTCGCTGATCTCTACGAGAAGGCGATCATCACCAGCGGGCTCTCCAAGGCGATGGCGCTGCCCGGGCTGCGCATCGGCTGGCTGGTCGGGCCGGCCAAGGACATCTACACGGCCTGGCAGAACAAGGACTACACCTCGATCACGACGAGCGCACTGAGCGAGCACATCGCCCGCATCGTCGTGCAGCCGGCCAAGCGCGCCGAAATCCTGCAGCGGAGCAAGACTATCCTGCGGGAGAACCTCGCGCTGCTGACGAACTGGGTGGAGGCTAACGACGAGTTCTTCTCCTTCGTGCCGCCCAAGGCGGGCGGCATGGCCTTCATCAGGTACAGCCACTCGATGAACTCGACGCAGCTCGTGCACCGCTTGCGCGAAGAGCGTGGCATCATGCTGTTGCCGGGCGATGTCTACGGGATGGACGGCTATATCCGCATCGGCATCGGCGCGCCGGCCGAGCATCTCTCCGCGGGACTGGAACGCCTGAGCGATTATCTCAAGTCACAGCCGCGCTAAAGGCTCGCGCATGACGCCGGAACTCGCTCCCTACCTGCCGGTCTGCGATGCGGTGGCTTTGCTGTTCCGGCCGCATGCCGAGGTCGTGCTGCACGATCTCGGCTCGCAGAGCGTCGTGCATATCGCCGGGAATTTCTCACAGCGCGTGCTGGGCGAACCTTCCCTGCTCGACGAGATCGGCTTCGATCCGAACGAGACGATCATCGGCCCCTATGAGAAGGTGAACTGGGACGGGCGGCGGCTGAAATCGATCAGCATCGTGCTCTCGGCCGGGAGCAAGGCCATCGGTGTGCTCTGCATCAATGTCGATGTCTCGCAGTTCCATGCGCTGATGCAGACGCTCTCGGCCTTCGCCACGGTGCCGGCTGGCACGGAGAAGCCGCAGGCCCTGTTCAAGGAAGACTGGCACGAGCGCATCAACGAGTTCGTGCAGCAATGGACGCAAAGCCGCGGGCTTGCCGTGACCAGCCTCAGCCGGGCCGAGAAGCGGGCGCTGGTGGCGGACCTTGCCGCCAACGGAGCTTTCGGCGGGCGCAATGCCGCCGCCTATATCTCGCGCATTCTCGGGCTCGCCCGTGCGACCGTCTACAACTACCTCAACCAAGCCAACGAGACCCCGGATGCTTGACCTGTCGCGTGCGGAGATCGAGGCCGCCGTCGATCTCGACCGGGCCTTCATTGCGCTGGAAGAAGGCTTCAAGGCCGCTGCGGCCGGCAAGGTGCAGATGCCGCCGGTCGGCTATCTCGGCTTCCCCGCGCATAACGGCGATTGCCATATCAAGTTCGGCCATATCGCAGGCAATGCCATCTTCGTCGTGAAGATCGCGACGGGGTTCTACGACAACCCCGCCAGGGGCCTGCCGACGACGAGCGGCATGATGATCGCGCTCTCGGCCGAGACCGGCACTGTCGTCGCCATCCTCCGCGACGAGGGCTGGCTGACCGATCTCAGGACTGCGCTGGCCGGTGCCATCGCGACGCGGGCCGGGATGCGGGCCGATGCGCGCCGGGTCGGGATCGTCGGCGCGGGCACGCAGGCGCGGTTCCAGATCCGCGCCGCCGCGCATCTGTTGCGCGAGCGCGAGCCGATCTTCGCAGTATGGGCGCGTTCATCGGAGAAGTTGGACGCGCTGCGGCGTGATCTCGCAGGGGAGGGCATCACCATCGAGCCGGTGGCGGAGCTGGAGGTACTCTGCGCGCAGTCGGATGCGCTGATCACGGTGACGCCGGCCGCCGCGCCGATCATCCTCGGCGACTGGATCAGGCCCGGCACGCATATTACTGCGCTCGGGGCCGATGCGCCGGGCAAGCAGGAGCTGGATACGGCATTGGTCGCGCTTGCCGATACGCGGATCGCGGATTCGCTGGAGCAGAGCCTCGACCATGGCGAGTTCGCGGCAGCAGCAGCCGTCGGGCTGATCGATGCTGGGGACTGCGTCGAGCTGGGGGCCGTGCTGGCTGGTGACGCGCCGGCGCGCGGTTCGGATGACGATATCACCATCGCCGACCTCACGGGGATCGCGGTGCAGGATATCGCGATCGCGCGGGTGGTGCTGGACGGAATCGGGCGTCAGGGCGACGCGTAGCGTCGCCCTTCCCAACGCGCTTCAGCCTCTGTGACGCGCCAGGAACCGATCCATCCGCGCCAGTCCGTCACGCAGTACCTCGGTCGGTACGCCGATGCCGATGCGGATATGGTTCTCGATCCCGAACCAGCTTCCGGCCACGACGAAGACGCTCTCTTCCTCGCGCAGCTTCTGCGAGAAAATCTCGGAGGGCATGTCGTGCGGATAGTGCAGGAAGGCCATGCCGCCGGCCTGCGGGCGCCGCCATGACCAGTCGTTATGTTGCGCCATCCATTGCGCCACGAGATCGGCATTGCTGCGCAGCAAATCGCGGCCGTGCGCAAGCAGGCGGCCGCGTGTTTCCGGGCGCATCACCTCTTCGGCGAGGATCTGGCTGAGGATGCCGCTGCCGATCGTGGTGTAGTCCTGCCGCTCGGCGGCGGAGGCCACGATCGCCTCCGGTGCGACGATCCAGCCTAAACGCAGGCCGGGGCAGGCGAAGGATTTCGACAGGCTGGAGGTGACGACCACCTTGGGATAGCTGCCCCAGAGCGTCTCGGTCTCGGCGCCGTCGATCTCGCCGCCGCGATAGATCTCATCGACCAGCAGCCAGGCGTCGTTGCGTTTCGCAGTTTCGATAAGGGCGGCGCGGCTTGCTGCCGACAGCACGCTGCCGGTGGGATTGGCCGGGTTGGTCACGGCGATCGCCTTGGCGCCGGCAACGACCTTGTCGAGTTCTGCGGGATCGATCTGCCAGTCGGTGTTGCCGGAGAGTTCGAGCCGTCGGATGTCGAAGCCGAGCGCACGGCCCAGCCCATCAATCTGCATGAAATTCGGCAGGGCGAAGACCAGCGCGTCGCCGGGCTCGAACAGCGCCATCAACGCGATCATCGTCGCCTCGGAAGAGCCGTTGGTCACGAGCACGTTCGCCGCGGTTGCGCCGTGATACCAGGAGGCGATGTTGGCGCGCAGGTCCGGCCGGCCGTCGGTCCAGCCATAGCCGAGCGGCTGCTTCAGCAGGTCGCGGGCGGCCTGTTCGCCCAGAATGTCCTCGATTGACCAGGGATGGACGCCGCTTTCAGTCAGGTTGATCTCGACGTCGTTCTCGAAGAGCGTCTGGTTCCGCTCCATCTGGAAAATGTCGAATTTCACGTGAGCCTCCGCCTTGGGCGTCTGACCTGCCGCGTGGCGGCAAGGCTATAGCGGCCATCTGTGCAGGCCGGGAGGGGCGGGTCAAGGCAAATTTGGACAATAAGTCCAATTTGGATTTTATGTTTATCCGGGTTCCGCGCCCGGCTTCGTAGCGCGCTCGTCACACGGAGTTTCGAAGGTGATAGCGCGGCCCAATCGACTGCGAATTTTCTCTCCGCCTTGCCGGGAACCGCGGTCGCCCTATATCCGTTGGCCAGCAATGTTTGAATCGCCGATGTCTATCTCTAACTTTCGCTTTCCAGGTGTACTGAACTCCCAGGAACTGCTCGTCGCAGAAGCCGTCCAGGCAAGAGCCTGGGCCGTGCTCGGGCATGACGACAGGCTCGATACCGAGCTGGAGACCGAAGCGCGCGACCGGTTGGGGCGAATCATCCTGCGCCTGATGTCGAACGCGTCCGACTCGATTTCCGATCTCACCTCGGCGGCCGTGGCCGAGTTCAAGGCAACCCGGCCGACGATCCGTGTCGAATTGTCCGGGCCGCAGGGCAGCTAGCGCTTTTCCGATTCTAAAACGAAACATGCGGGTCATTCCGGGCGACCCGAGAGCCCCGGGATGACCCGCGTTCTGGTCAGTGCGCGGCCATGTCGAGCGGCGGCTCGACATCGTCGGCGATCGGATTGGCGAAGGGGTTTTTGGCGCGAAAGGCCGCGAACTCGTCCTTGGCCGCCTTGAGCAGGGCAGGATCGTTCAGCACGTCGGTGGCGACGCCGGCCATCGCCTTGGCCGCAAGCGCCAGCCCCTTATGTGCGGCCGGGGCGAGCCCCTGCGCGACGAGCTGCCAGGAATGGCCGGGTGTGCCGATGGCGTAGCAGGCGGTGCGGCACTGCACGGTCGGGACGACCCAGCTCACCGTGCCGACATCGGTCGAGCCGACGGAGGTGTCGTTGCCGGCGCCCAGCGGGTAGATCTCGTCGCTGAGCGCCTCGCCGTCCTTCGGCTTCAGGTCGAAGCGGCCATAGGCGGCGGCGATGTCCTGCGGGCTCAGGGTCTGCTGGAACCTGGCGGCGAAGGCATGGTCGGCGGCGTCGAAGCCGGGGCCGCCCAGTGCCTGCAGATTGGCCTGCATCGCTTCTTCCAGCGGGCGGTTGCCGACGAGATTGGCGTCGCCCGAGAGCTGCCTGATCGCGACGGTGGTCTCGCTCATCAGGGCGGCGCCCTCGGCGATCTTCTTCACGCGGGCGACGAGCTCCCACATTTCACCGAGAGTCGCGGCGCGGATGAGCTGGCGCGTCGTCGCGGTGGCCTGGACGACATTCGGGGCAATGCCGCCGGCATTGATGATCGCGTAATGCACGCGCGCCGTCGAAGGCATATGCTCGCGCATGTAGTTCACGCCGATATGCATCAGTTCGACCGCATCGAGCGCGGAGCGGCCGAGATGGGGCGCGGCGGCGGCATGCGAGGCGCGGCCGGTAAAGGTGAACTCGATCTCGACGCAGGCGAGCGAGAAGGCGCGGTTGACGCCGTTGAACGAGGCCGGGTGCCAGCACAGCGCGATATCGACATCGTCGAAGGCGCCGGCGCGCACCATGAAGCCCTTGGCCGAGCCGCCTTCTTCCGCCGGGCAGCCATAGTAGCGCACGCGGCCTTTCAGCCTGTTGGCCGCGAGATAGTCCTTCACCGCGGCTGCAGCGAGCAGCGAGGCCGAACCCAGCATGTTGTGGCCGCAGCCATGGCCGTTGCCACCCTTCTCTATCGGCGTTTCGGTGGCATTGCCGGCTTCCTGGCTCAGGCCGGGAAGTGCGTCGAATTCGCCCATGATCGCGATGACCGGGCCGCCTTCGCCAGCCTCGCCGATGACGACGGTTGGAATGCCGGCGATGCCGGTGGTGACACGGAAGCCTTCGCTCTCCAGCATGGCGCGGTGCTCGGCAGCGGAGCGAACTTCCTGGTAATTCAGCTCAGGCATGTGCCAGATGCGGTCGGAGAGCCCGAAATAGGCCGGGGCCTTGTCGTCGATCCGACGCCAGACATCCTTGCTGTTGCTCATGGAAGCTTCCTCCTGCGCGGGTCGTTCGGCCCGATTCCGTGGCGGGTTTCTGGCATGGTGCGACGGCGGCTCACAAGCGAGGCGCAGACATAGCCGGGCCGCGCCAGCCGGCAAGGAGCCGGCAACAAGGCATGTGGAGGGCTGATTGGTGATTTCGCCTGTCCGGCCGGCACGCCATGGCGGAAATCACCAAAGTCGGCCAGTGATGCATGGAAATTTGGCTCGTTCTGCCAGTGCTTCCGTGCATGATCGGCGGCACTGGGAGTTCGGGCCACATTCATGACAACAGATCCGCGCCTGCCGTTTCTCGCCGAGCTGGAGAAGAAGATCCTCTGGCTGGCCTCGTGGACGATCCACCACGCCAACCATATCCGCCAGAACGAGGACGGGATGAAGGTCGGCGGGCACCAGGCCTCCTCGGCCTCGCTCGCCACGATCATGACCGCGCTCTACATGGCGGCTCTCAAGCCGCAGGACCGGGTCGCGGTGAAGCCGCATGCCTCGCCGATCTTCCACGCCATCAACTACCTGATGGGCCTGCAGACGCGCGAGAAGCTCGAGAACTTCCGTGGCTACAAGGGCGCGCAGAGCTATCCCTCGCGCACCAAGGATATCGACGATGTCGATTTCTCGACCGGCTCGGTCGGCCTCGGCGTCGCGCAGACGCTGTTCTCGTCGCTGACGCAGGATTATGTGAAGGCGCATGGCTGGGCCAAGGACCGGCCGGAAGGCCGCATGGTCTCGCTGATCGGTGATGCCGAGCTCGACGAGGGCAATATCTTCGAAGCCCTGATGGAGGGCTGGAAGCACGGCCTGCGCAATACCTGGTGGATCATCGACTATAATCGCCAGTCGCTCGACGCGGTGATCCGCGAGGGGCTTTACGACCGTTTCGAGACGATGTTCCGCAATTTCGGCTGGGACGTGGTCACGCTGAAATACGGCTCGCTGCAGCAGGCGGCGTTCAAGGAAAAGGGCGGTGAACGGCTTAAGGCCTGGATCGATTCCTGCCCGAACCAGCTCTATTCGGCGCTGACCTTCCAGGGCGGCGCGGCCTGGCGCAAGCGCCTGATGGACGATCTCGGCGATCAGGGGCCGGTGACCACGCTGATCGAGAAGCGCTCGGATGCCGAGCTCTCGAAGCTGATGTGCAATCTCGGCGGCCATGACCTGCCGTCGATCCTCGAAGCCTTCGAGGCGATCGACCATGACCGGCCGGTCTGCTTCCTCGCCTATACGGTGAAGGGCTTCGGCCTGCCGATCGCCGGGCACAAGGATAACCATGCCGGGCTGATGACCAAGGAGCAGCTCGACGGCTTCCGCAAGGCGAACGGCGTCCGCCCCGGCCATGAATGGGACCTGTTCGAGGGGCTCGGGCTTCCCGAGAGGGAGATGCGGGCCTTCCTCGACAAGGTGCCGTTCTTCTCGGAAGGGCGCCGGCGCTTCTCGGCCGTCAAGCTGCCGGTTCCGGAGAAGCTGGAGGCCGGCATCCAGCCGTCGATGTCCACCCAGATGGGCTTCGGCAAGGTGCTGGACGATCTCGCCAAGACTGGCGGGCCGCTGGCCGACCGCATCGTCACCACGGCGCCGGACGTCACCGTCTCGACCAATCTCGGGCCCTGGGTGAACCGACGCGGGCTCTTCGCCAAGGCATCGATGGCCGACACCTTCAAGGACGAGCGCATTCCCTCGATGCAGAAATGGGAATTCTCGCCGAAGGGGCAGCATGTCGAGCTCGGCATCGCCGAGATGAACCTGTTCATCAACTTGTCGGCGCTGGGCCTGTCGCACTCCATCTTCGGCGAGCGATTGATCCCGATCGGCACGCTCTACGACCCCTTCATCTCACGCGGGCTCGATGCGCTGAACTATGCCTGCTACCAGGATGCGCGCTTCATGGTCGTGGCGACGCCGTCCGGCGTGACGCTGGCGCCGGAGGGTGGGGCGCACCAGTCGATCGCGACGCCATTGATCGGCATGAGCCAGGATGGGCTTTGCTCCTTCGAGCCGGCCTTCGTCGACGAGCTCGCGGTGATGATGCGCTGGTCGTTCGACTACATGCAGCGCGATGGCGAGGGCGACCCGGACGAGCGCACCTGGCTGCGCGACGAGACCGGCGGCTCGGTCTATCTGCGCCTGTCCACCCGGCAGGTCGAGCAGCCGAGCCGGGTGATGACCCCGGAGCTGGAGCGCGCCATCATCGACGGCGCCTATTGGCTGCGGAAGCCGGGGCCGAACGCCTCGGTCGTGATCGCCTATACCGGCGCGGTGGCGCCGGAGGCGATCGAGGCGGTGGGACTGCTCTCCGAAGACCGGCGCGATGTCGGCCTGCTCGCCATCACCTCGGCGGACCGACTCAATGCCGGCTGGCAGGCGGCGGAGCGGGCGCGCCAACGCGGCAATCACGAGGCGACGAGCCATGTCGAGCGCTTGCTTGGCGAACTCTCGCGCGATTGCGGCATCGTCTCGGTGCTGGACGGGCATCCGGCGACGCTAGCGTGGCTCGGTAGCGTCCATGGCCACAAGCAGAAAGCGCTCGGCGTCGAGCATTTCGGCCAGACCGGCACGGTCGCGGATCTCTACCGTCACTTCGGCATCGACGCGAACGCGATCGTGCATGCGGCCAACGCCGCGGCGCCGGGGCGGCCGGTGCGATATCTCAGGGCGTTGCCGGAGTAAGAAGCGTCAATGAAGGGCGCGCTTCAATGAAGTGTGTCTTCCCGCATGCGCTGCGGCACGTAGTGCTGCTGCGCGGACACGGGATGACAAGTGCCTTTCAAATGGCGCCCTTCAAGAAGGTGCCTTAACAGCGTCTCTCAGAACCGCGGTGTCGCAAACGTGTTCGCGAACGGGTTCGTGCCCGCGCCGATGCGGCCGGGCAGGGTGCCTTCGCCGTAGAGATCGCCCTGGCCGGCATAGACCGGCGAGGCCGACATGTGCTGGCTGGCATAGCGGTTCAGCGAGCCCACCGGAACGATATTGCCGGCGTCGAGATAGCTGCGCTTCTGCACGGTGACGCGCAGCGGGCCGCGGCGGCTCTGCGCCTCGGCGATGCTGGCCATGATGGTCGAGGCCGTGACAGCGACGGCGAGGATGGCGGCAACGCGCTTGAACGACATCATGACGGCAATCTCCGGGAGCGGACCGATCCACTCGATGTAAGCATGGAAAAACCGGCGCAAAGACTAGCATCGCGTCGTTAACAACTTTGTTAGCGCTCGCGACGGGGCTTCCTGGTACGGCGCTGACGCGGTTCCGCTGCCGACTTCGCCGGCTCTGCATTTGCGGTCTTCATGCGCAGGGCGGGCATTGCGCCGTTCGCGTCGAGCCAGGAGAGCTTGCGGCCTGCCGCCGAGAGGCGCGGCGTCGCACAACCCGGCTGGCGCTGCAACTCGCTGCGGGCGAAGGCCGCGCGTAATTCAGGCTCGGCGCCGGCATTGGCGAGGTCGAGCCTGTCGATCAGACAAGCGAGTTGCCGGCGGTCGCTGGGCCTGGCGCCGGCGCACCACCAGCCGCTCATCGCGAAGGGGGCGTCGGGCCCGACCATACGGAAGGCGAGGCAGGCGTGGCTCTCCGTGCCGTCACCAAGGACGATGTCGGCGGTTTCGAGCGAGCCGAAGCGCGTCTCGATCACCGCTGACGTGCTGGCACGCTCGACGGCGAGGGTGCGGAGCGCCGCCGCATGAACCAGTGCGATCGTGAAGGAGCCGGATTGGGCGGCGATGCCGTCGCCCGTTTGCAGTCGCAGCGAGAGATGGGGAGCGCCGCCTGCAAAGGTGCCAAAGCTCAGAAGGTCCTCGCGCCGGCTGCCGTCGCGGCTGCGTCGAGCTTCGATTGCGGGAGCCTCGCGGCCGAGTTCTGGCGCCTCCAGATTAAAGATCGCGATCGGTCGGGTGATCGCGATCCAGTCGGCTTCCGTGGAGGCGAGGAGCGGCTTACGATTGACGGCGGTGGTCTGGGTGGTGGCGGCCGCAACCGGAGATGCAAGGCTGGCGAGCTGGGGCTGGCCTTCGCCATTTCCCGAAAGGCTGGTGACGAGGGCGGCTGTCAGGCTGACGCCGCCGAGCGCGGCGGCGATGCGCCAGGCAAGCGCGCCGGGCAGACCTAAGCCGCCGCGCGACATCAGGCCGCGGCCGACGCGGCAGGCAATCTGGAAGCCCGTTTCGATCCGGTCGGCGCCGGTGATGAGAAGCGGGACGAGATCGATCTTTGCGGCCCGAGTCCAGGCGCTGCCGCCCAGCGCGCGGGCGCACGACACTCCGTGCCGCAATTCGCGCTGAAGCCGTTGCATCATCTCGTTAGAACGCAAACGCAACCCGGTACTCCCGCGCGGCATAAGGACCGCGCCATCTTCATTCCGGAAGGCAGGCTGGACCGCGCGGGTAGCCTTCGGGTTACCGGCGCCGGCCAATCGGCTGGCAGCGTGAACGGGAGGTCAACGGGCAGGGTTAACGTGCGGCCTGGTCCCGGCTATGAGGAGGAGATTGACTTTTCGCCGTTCCCGGTGTTCTGACAGGGCGTGGCGCGAGGTTGCGCCGCATAGCGAAGTTTTCAGCCCTTCGGGATTGGCTCTGTGACTGTCCGTCTGACGACGACGAAACTCACGACCAAAACGACGACCGGGAAAACCGGCCTGTCGCGCTGACGCTTCGCCTCGGTTCCGGGTCCATCTCCCCCCGGCGGGGAGAGA
>NZ_JAFKFW010000004.1 GCF_017308015.1 Allobosea sp. | reverse complement strand
GTTGGCCGGGACATGCCGCTCAACGCTGAACTCGTAGAACAGCGCCTCCTGCGCAACCGTCCGCTCACCCATCATCGCGTCGCCCTCCGCAAGGGCGACTGAATCAGAACCTCAAGCTTCCAGCAACACAGGCTTTTTCAACAAAATCGAACAAACCCGGCCCGACTGGAATCCTCGATCGGATCAGGTCCTCGCTGACCAGATCAAGGCTTACGACAAGATGCGTCATCAATGCCCGGTAGCTTACAGCGACTACCTGGGATGGTCGCTGTTTCGCCATGAGGACGTGGTGCGCGCGCTGGAGGACCATCATGGCTTCAGCAGTGCCGTTTCGAGCCACTTGTCGGTGCCAAGCGGCATGGACCCGCCGCAGCATACGACATATCGCCGGTTGATCGAGCGACGGCTCGCCCCCGCGCATGTCTCGGCCTTCGAGCCGCTTTGCCGCATGATCTCGGCCGAACTCGTTTCGAGCCTGCCAAGAGGCAAACAGATCGACCTCGTCGCACAGTTCGCACAACTCTTCGCCGTTCGCATCCAGTGCGCCTTCCTCGGTTGGCCGCGCCGCTTGCACGACCCGTTGCTGCGCTGGATTCAGCGGAATCACAACGCAACATTGGCGAGGGATACCGAGGCGATGACGGCCATCGCATTGGAATTCGACGGCTATATCGGAGAATTGCTGGAGGTGAGGCGCAATGCCGGCGCAACGGCGCCGGACGACATCACCACCGATCTTTTGCGGGAAGAGGTCGACGGCAGACCGCTGAGCCACGAGGAAATTGTCAGCATCCTGCGCAACTGGACTGTTGGCGAACTGGGCACGATCACCGCCTGCGTCGGCATACTGGTTCACTATCTGGGAAAAGACCTCGCGATTCAGCAGCGGCTGCGTGAATGTCCGGATCTCCTACCGGTTGCGATCGACGAAATCTTGCGGTTGCACGCACCGCTCATCGCCAATCGGCGGATCACCACCAAACCTGTGGAGATCGGCGGGCGCAAGATCGGGGCCGGTGAACGGATCACCCTCATCTGGGCGTCGGCAAACCGCGACGAAGCCGTCTTCGATCAGCCTGACGAATTCCGTCTTGATCGCGATCCTTCGCAGAACCTTCTGTATGGACGCGGCATTCATGATTGTCCCGGCGCGCAACTGGCTCGACTGGAGCTGCGCGTGATCATGGAAGAGCTGCTGAAATCCGCCAGCCGGATCACCTTGGTGCCTGGCTGCCCGCCGACGATCGCGCTCTATCCGGCAAGTGGATTTTCGGAGCTGCCAGTCCGGCTTGCGTAATCCCGACCGGGTGGAAATCATGTGCGGCTGCCGACTTCCCCGAAGCGTCTGAGGGTGGAGCGCACACAAGGCCTGAGAAAACTACGCCATGCGACCTGGCGAGCTGGGACCTCGGCCCGGGCTCTCGCAAGGTTCACGCCTCGTTTCCCCGTCAGCAGGGTGGTTGCCGAAATGAAGCCCACACCATCAAGGTGGAACAGGTCCGCCATGAACAGACAGTTCGCAACGGACCGGCCATTTGCGATCATAGCCGCCGGTGTCATCGCGATCATCTTCGGAACTGTGACTGTCGTCTCGGGCTGGCGAGCGCTGTTTGGCGGCGTGGACATGGGGGCTGTGGTGCCCTTCGTGCTGCGTTTCAACTTCCTGGCGGGATTCGCCTACGTGCTGGCCGGCATCGGGTTGTGGCGTCGAGCCGAATGGGCGCGAACACTTTCCGCCGGAATCACTCTGGCTACCGCCGCAGTGTTTGTCCTCTTCCTTTGGCACGTCTGGAATGGGGGATCATATGAGATGCGCACGATGGGTGCCATGACACTTCGTCTGGTCATCTGGAGCGCCATAACCCTGGTCGTTCGCTGCTTCGGATACCGGCAGGCCGAATAGTCCTTCGCTGCACCACCCCGACAGGTGCCGCAAACCTGACAGGCCAACGGACGGCCCTCGTCGGCAAGAGGGCGCATGCCCGCGCCATCCATCCACAAAGCCTGCATGGTTCCGCCCCTGCGGAGCCGCATCCTCATGGCCAATGGAGATTCGAGTGGCGCTGCTCCGGAATTCCATTTTCCCGAAAATCTCCATCGGTCTCAAAGGTGCCGGCCCGAATTGGCATGCGCGAGCACCCGCGTGCAGCGTGAAATTTTCACAGGTCGCGTGAAATTCACGCACAAGAGGTACAATCATCCGTCAGGTGGGCCGCCATAACCGCGATTGGCGCAATGATTCACGCTATCCATCGCTGGCATGCGAATTGCGAAATGGTTTTCACCGCGCTCAGAATGGCAGAAACCACGGCCGCGGATCGGAGGGAAAAATGCTTCGCAAGGCGCTTTCGATTACGGTTCTCGCATTGGCTGCGGCGCTGCCGGTTTCCGGCACCGCCACGGAGCTGCGCGTCGGCTTTACAACAGATGCCTTGACCCTCGACCCAGGCAATCATCGCAATCGCGACACCGAAACCATTATTCGCAACCTTTACGATGGTTTGCTGACGCGCAATTCGAAGATGAATATTGTGCCGGAGCTGGCGGAATCGTGGAAACAGGTCGATCCCGTGACCTATGATTTCACCCTCCGGTCGGGCGTGACATTCCATGACGGGTCGTTGATGACCGCAGACGATGTCGTGTTCACCTTCCAGCGCCTGACCCTGGAAGGCGCTCTCGACGGGAAGACCAGCCCTCGGAAAGACCTCGTCGGTCCGGTGAAATCGATCACGAAAGTCGACGACCGGACCGTGCGCTTCACCTTGAAGGAGCCGTGGCCGATCCTGCCCGCCATGCTGCCGGTCCAGGAGGTGGTCAGCAAGGCTTTCACCGAGAAGGCCGGGCCGCAGGGGTTGGCGACCCAGGCGAACGGCACCGGCCCGTTCAAACTCGTCGAATGGCGCAAGGGCGACACGGTGATCATGGAGCGGCATGACAGCTATTACGGCGGAGCGACCGATATTCCGCCGGTGGGCAAGGCCTGCGTCGAGCGCGTGATCTTCCGCGTCATCCCCGAAAATGCCTCCCGGGTCGCGGCGCTGCTCGCCGGCGAGGTCGACATCATCAACGAGCTTCCACCTTACGACATGAAGAAGGTAGAGGCGAACGGCAAAACCCGGGTAATGAAGGTCAACGGCACCCGGACATTCTTTGTCGCGCTCAACACGTCCAAGAAGCCCTTCGACGATCTGCGCGTTCGAAAGGCCGCCAACATGGCAGTCGACAGGGCGCTCATCATCGACAGGGTCCTGCTGGGAACAGCCGTCCCTCTCAATGGCGTGATGAGTCCCGATGCCTTCGGGTTCAATTCCGATCTGCCGGCCTATCAATTCGATGTGGCCGCGGCGAAGAAGCTTCTGGCTGAAGCGGGCTATCCGGACGGCGTCGATGTCACCCTCGATGCGGAAGGGCCGTTCAAGGATGTGGTGGGTGCGATCGCAGGCATGCTGAGCAAGGCGGGCATCCGCGCCAAGGTGAACATCAGCGAAACTTCGACGCTGCAGGCCAAATGGGCTCCGGCCGGCGAAAAGACCGGCGACATGATGTTCACCTCATGGGGCAACGGCTCCCTCGATCCGTCCGACATCTTCGTGCCGACGCTTCGCACCGGAGGACGCGGCAACCGCGCCTTCTATTCCAACAAGGAGGTCGATGCGCTGCTCGACAGTGCCGATGTCGAGCTCGATCAGACCAAGCGTGCCAATCTCTACAAGAAGGCGCAGACCATCGTGAACGGTGAGGCCCCGTGGATTTTCATGTGGCTTCCGCAGGACATCTACGGCGTGTCGAAGCGCGTCAGCGGCTGGGAGCCGAGCGCGGACAGCCGGATCAATCTTCACGATGTCTGCGTGAAGTGAACGGTCTGGCGGGCTGACGGTGCCGGAGGCAACGCAATGAACGTTCTGGCGCTCGTGGGGCGCACCGCTCAGCTCCTGCCGGTCCTTCTCGGAGTCAGCGTCATCGTCTTCGTGATGATGGCCCTGACGCCTGGCGACCCGGTGGAGGTGATGTTGTCCGGGCAGCAGGTCCCGCCCGAGCAGGTGCAGGCGATGCGCCACGACATGGGCTTGGATCGTCCGCCGCTGGAACGCTTCGCGGTTTTCCTCGGCAATGCCCTGACGGGGGATTTCGGGCTCAGCTTCTTTCATCGCCGCCCCGTCACCGACGTCATCGCCGAGCGCTTGCCGGCAACGATCGAGCTGACGCTGGCTGCGCTGCTGATCGCGCTCGCAGTTTCCATTCCGCTCGGCGTTCTCGCGGCAGTTCACAAGAACAGGTTCATCGATCGCCTGGCCGCGATTGGATCCCTGTTCGGTATTTCGCTGCCGGGTTTCTGGTTCGGCATCATCATGATCATGATTTTTGCGGTTCACATGCAGGTGCTGCCGGTATCCGGGCGCATGGACTACGCCTGTGAAGTCGCGCCGATAACCAGGTTGATGACCATAGACAGCTTGCTGCGCGGGCGGCCCGACTGCTTTTCTAACGCGCTGTCTCATATCATCCTGCCGGCGCTGACGCTTGCCCTCCCGATGGCCGCGGTCCTGACCCGCGTGCAGCGCGCGGCGATGCTCGAGGTCTTGCGGTCGGACTACATCGTCTTCGCCCATGCCAAGGGCATTTCGCGCCGGCGTGTCCTCTGGCGCCATGCGTTGAAGAACGCGCTCGTTCCCACCGTCACGGTCGCGGCCATGGAGACCGGGTCGCTGCTCGGCGGGAACATGGTGGTGGAGACGGTCTTCGGCTGGCCCGGGCTCGGCCGTCTCGTGGTGGAGAGCATTTTCGTCCGAAATTACCCGCTCATCCAGGCGGCGGTGTTGTTCTATGCGGTGACCTACGTGCTCCTGAACTTCGTCGCGGACCTGCTTTACACGATGCTCAATCCGAGGGTGCGCCTGTGAACGCCGCCGCGCTATCGGTCGCGCCGGAGAAGCCGACGCGATCGCCGACCTGGGAGAGCCTGCGCCGCTTTGTGGCGGATCGTTTCTCTCTTTTGGCGGCCATTGTGGTGGCATTGTTCATCCTGATGGCGATCTTCGCACCATGGCTCGCACCGCATGATCCCGACGAGAACGATCTCCTGCGTCGCCTCCAGCCTGCAGCCTGGATGGAAGGCGGCGAGTGGAGCTATCTCCTGGGTTGCGATGGCCTCGGCAGGGATATCCTGTCCCGGATCATCTACGGCGCCCGGGTCTCGATCGCGATCGGCGTCGTCGTCGTGCTCATCGCCACGGCGGTCGGGACGGCGCTCGGCCTTGCCGCCGGCTATATGCGCGGCTGGGTCGACATTCTGGTCTCGCGCGTCATCGATATCCTGCTCGGCTTTCCCTATCTGATCTTTGCCATCGCCCTGATGGCGATGATGGGCCCGGGCCTTGAGAACATCATCCTGGCACTGGTCTACAAGGAGTGGGTGGTTCCTGCGCGCGTCGTCCGCGGTGAAGTACTGGCTGCACGGGAGATGGAATATGTCGAGGCCGCCCGCGCGGTCGGCGCGCCGCGACTTCACATCATGGTCAGGGAGATCCTGCCCAACATCCTGTCGCCGGTCATCGTCGTGTCGACGATTCGCATGGCCCATGTGATCATCCTCGAGGCAAGCCTCTCGTTCCTTGGCCTCGGCGTGCAGCCCCCGACGGCGTCATGGGGATCCATGGTGGCCGATGGCCGCGCCTTCATTCTCGATGCCTGGTGGGCCTCCACATTTCCAGGCATCGCCATTCTTCTGCTTGTGCTTTCGATCAACGTCGCCAGCCAGGGGCTGCGTGATGCCTTCGACCCGAAGTTCAGCGACTGAGATGTCTGCTCCTCTCCTCTCGATCCGTGGCCTGAAGACCTGCTTTCCGACGCGCGCGGGACTGGTCACCGCCGTCGATGGCGTCGATCTCGACGTCTACCCGGGAGAGTGCCTGGGCATCGTCGGCGAAAGCGGGTCCGGCAAAAGCGTCACCTTCGCCAGCGTGATCGGGCTGGTCAGGCCCCCAGGCTACATCGCAGAGGGGGCGATCCATTTCGAGGGCATCGATCTGCGCAGGCTGGACAGCGAAGGTTGGCGGAGCCTGCGCGGGCGCGACATCGCCATGACGATGCAGGACGCGCTCACGGCCCTCAACCCGGCTCTCAGAGTGGCCGAGCAGATCGAAGAGGTGATCCTCGCCCATGCCGGCGGCCTGCCGGGGCGCGGGCGCCGCGAGGCGGCACGGCAGCGCGCTGTCGAGATGCTCCGGCTTGTCGGCATTCCAGCCCCCGAGAGGCGTATCGACGACTATCCGCACCAGTTTTCCGGCGGCATGCGCCAGCGCATCATGATCGCCATCGCCCTGTCCTGTCGTCCCAAGTTGCTGATCGCCGACGAGCCCACGACTGCCCTCGACGTCACGATCCAGGCGCAGGTGCTCGACCTGATCGGGGACCTGCGCCGCGAACTGGGCATGAGCGTCGTCCTCATCACGCACGACCTCGGGGTCGTGGCCGAGCATACGGACCGGGTCGCGGTGATGTATGCCGGACAGATTGTCGAGACGGGGCCGACGCAGCAACTGATCGAGCAGCCCCGGCATCCCTATACCCGGGGCCTGATCGGGCTGATCCCCAGGTTGTCGGACCTCGACGCTCCGATCCGCCCCATCGAGGGGCGTGTACCGGAACTGATCGATCTCGGCGGCATGTGCCGCTTCTACGAGCGCTGCGAGTTCCGTCAGGCTGCGTGTCAAAGCGACATCCCGATGAACGCCGTTGCGCCCGGTCGCCAGGCCCGCTGCCTGCGGGTCGACGAGATCCCCCGTCTGAAGGAGGTCTCGCAGTGACCCAAGCGCAGACGCCTCCACTGCTCGAAGTCAGCCAACTTTCCAAGACCTACCACCTGAACAACAGCCTTCTGCAACGCCTCGCGCGCGAGCCGGTCCTTGCACTGAAAGCGGTCGATCGAGTGAGCTTTTCCGTTCGGGCCGGCGAAACCCTGGGTTTGATCGGCGAGTCCGGCTGCGGAAAATCCACCCTCGCCCGGATCGTGCTGCGTTTGCACGAGCCGACCTCGGGCCGCATCGTGTTCGATGGAGCCGACATTACGGCGCTGCCTTATCGGGAGATGACTGCGCTGCGCCGCCGCATGCAGATCATCTTCCAGGATCCCTATGCTTCCCTGAACCCCCGCAAATCAGTCCTCGATATCGTTGGCCTGCCGATGGCGATCCAGGGAATTTCGCGTCGGTCGGAAATCCGCGACCGGGTCGTAGCGATGATCGAGAGCGTCGGCCTCAAAAGCGAGTATCTCAACCGGTTTCCGCACCAGTTCTCCGGCGGGCAGCGCCAGCGCATCGGCATCGCCCGCGCTCTGATCCTCAACCCGAGCCTGGTGGTCTGCGACGAGCCGGTCTCGGCGCTGGACGTGTCGGTGCAGGCGCAGATCATCTCCCTGTTGAAGGCCCTCAAGCGCGAACTCGGGCTGACCTATATCTTCATTTCCCACGATATCGGGGTGATCGGCCATGTCAGCGACCGCATCGCCGTGATGTATCTCGGTGAAATCGTCGAGACCGGTCCGAGCCGGAGCCTGCTGACGGCTCCTCAACACCCCTACACCAAAGCGCTGCTGTCCTCCGTTCCACGAATCGACGTGCGGCAGAAGAGTGAGCGGGTGAAGCTGTCGGGGGATCTGCCGTCCCCCCTCTCGCCGCCGGCAGGGTGCAAGTTCCACACCCGCTGCCCCTTCGTATTCGACCGATGCCGTGTCGAAGCCCCGGTTCTTCGCCCGCGGGGACCTGAAAGCGCCGCGGCCTGTCACTTGCTCGAGGCCCCATGATCGAAACGATGTCGGCGACGCCGCTGCTCCTCGAGGGCAGCGCCTATGAGCGCGGTCTTGCCCAGTCGGCCTTTGCCGCCGAACTCATACCGGCCGTCCGGAACGCGATCGACAGCCGGCTGGAGGCGGCGGCGGGTCAGCTCCGAAAGCCCGAAATCGCTGGCCTGCTAGCCCAGCAGGCGGTGATGCTGAGCGAGATCGACCCGGAGGGAGCGCAGGAACTGGCGGGCGTCGCGAATGGCTTCGGCCGGCCGGTCGAGGACGTTCTCGCATATCTTCACATGAGCCTCCTCGCCGACCTCGCCCAGGACGGCTGCACGGCATGGAGCTGGGGCGCGGGCAGCCCCATGGGGCCCCTGGTCGTGAAGAACCGGGACTACCGGGGTGAACATGTCCAGTTGCAGCGGGTCTTCCTGCACCGTGACCCGGCCAGGCCAGGCGAAGCGGTGTTGTGCGTCGGCAGTCTCGGCAGCCCCGGCGCCTTTTCCAGCGGGATGAATGCGCATGGGTTGGCTCTGGTCGATACCCATGTATCCACCAGGGACCACGGCCCCGGCCTGCTGCGTTATTTTCTGATGACCCGGCTGCTGTGGCAGTGCCGCAGCGTGGAAGAGGCGCTGGGGATGATCGCCGGGCTCTCGCATGCGGGCGGCGGCAGCATCGTCCTCGGAGACAAGTCGGGAGCCTGCGCTGCGGTCGAACTCGGACACCGGGCCTGGTCCGCCGAAACCAGCGAACGCTACGTGATGCGGACCAATCATTTTGTCAGCCGGGAATGTGGCCCGTCCTGGCTGGCTCCCGATGACGAAAGGGCGGTCAGGAGCACCAGAGGCCGTCACGCCAGATTGCAGTCCTGGCTCCGGCAACGGACGGGCAGCCTCTCGTTCGACGAGGTCGTTGCTATCATGAGTTCGCATCCGGAGCAGGGACAGGAAGCGCTGTGCCGCCACGGCGAATACGGGGACTCGCACACCATCTCCTGTTCGGTGTTTGCACCCGCCGAGGGGCGCCTCTACTTTTCGGCGGGCAAACCCTGTAGCAGTCCGTGGCATTCGTTCGAGTGTCGACCGCAATTCGAATAGGTATCGCGTGGCGTATGAAGCGGGCCTCATCGGTGAACACGGCTCGATCGTCGAGGTCAGGCGTCTGATCGATCGCGTCGCGAAAAGCGCCGCGCGCGCGGTCATCGTCTACGGCGAGACGGGAACCGGCAAGGGCCTCATCGCACGGCTCATCCATCAGCAATCGCCGCGCGCTTCTCAGCAATTCATCGACGTGAACTGCGCCGCGATCCCCGACCAACTCCTGGAATCGGAGCTGTTCGGGCATGAGAAAGGTGCCTTTACCGGAGCGGTTGCCCGCAAATCCGGTCTGATCGAAGCCGCCAATGGCGGGGCGATTTTCCTCGACGAGATCCGGGACATGAATCTCGTCATGCAGGCGAAACTGCTGACCGTCCTCGATACCCAGCGCCTGCGTCGCGTCGGGGCCACCGATTCGGTCGCGATCGATGTGCGCTTCATTGCCGCGACCAACCGGATCCTGCTCTCGGAGGTCAATGCGGGGCGGTTTCGCGAGGATCTCTATTATCGCCTGCAGGTCGTCGCCATCAATATGCCGCCCCTGCGCGAGCGCGGCGATGACGTCTTCGTCCTGACCGATCATTTCCTGCGCCGCCTGAGCGGCCGCTACAATCGGGTCATTCGCGGGCTGGAGCCGGAGGTCGCAGAGATATTCCGGCGCTACGCCTGGCCGGGCAATGTCCGCGAACTCGAAAATCTGCTTGAGCGCATCTTCATCCTCGAGGACGAGGATGTCATCATGCTCCGACATCTCCCGGCCCGTATTGTGCGGGAGGTGCAGGGAGCCGATCGCGCGCAACCAGGACAGGGCAGCGTTGGGGGCGACGAGCCGCGCCGCAACTATCACGAAGCAACGGCAAACTATCAGGCGAGCCTCATCAGGAGCGCGCTTGCCGCAGCCAATGGCAGCGTGAACGAAGCGGCTGCTGAACTCGGCCTCAGCCGGCATGCCCTGCGCCACCAGATGCTGAAGCTCAGCATCGATTGACCAACCGCCGCGGCGCAAAGCGCGCACACCATGCGTGCAATTCACGCGCAGGGCCGGCAAGTTCGGGCCAATCACGGCGGATCAGACGGAATTCATTGCCTAATCAAAGGGTTGGCACAAGGCGTATCGTGGCACGGTTCTTGAGTTCTTCCTGCGTCCGGCCGCGAGGCCGCTGGGAGAATGCCATGTCATCGATCAAGATCATCTGCCCGAACGGACATCTGGGTTTTGCGCCCTTGAAGCTGGAGAGCTTCTTGCGCGGCGTCGAGGCCGGGCCGGACTTCATCGCGGCAGATTCGGGAAGCGACGATATCGGTCCGGTGCCACTTGGTTCCGACACCTGCACCTCGCCGGAGGCATGGCAGCGGCAGGATCTTGAAGCGATGCTGCTGGCCGCGCGTCGCATCGGGGTGCCGATGATCATCGGTTCGTCGGGCGACACGGGCACGAACAGCCGCGTCGACCGCTATGTCGAACTCATTCGAGAGATCGCGAGCGAGCACGGGCTCACGCCGTTCAAGCTGGGCTATTTCTATTCCGAGGTCGAGAAGGAACGCGTCCGCAAGGCTGTGGGCAGCTCCAATCCGGTTCTCGGCCTGGACGGCCGCGATGCCCTGAGCGAGGCCGAGCTCGACGCCACGGAACGGATCGTTGCGATGGCGGGCGTCCACCCCTTCATGAAGCTTCTGGACGAAGGCTGCGACGTCATTATCGGCGGCCGCTCCAGCGATTGTGCCATCTTTGCCGCCGCGGCCCTCCACCGGGGCGCCAGCGAGGCCGATGCCTATTATCTCGGCAAGGTGCTTGAATGCGCCTCATTCTGCGCGGAACCCTATGGCGCGAAGGAAACGGTTCTGGGCGCGGTAGCCGGGTCTGGCGTCACCGTGACGGCCATGCATCCCGACCAGCGCTGTACCATCGCATCGGTCTCCGGCCACGCCATGTATGAGCGCTCCAATCCCTATGACGAATTCGTCGCCGGCGGGCGCCTCGACATGCGAAACTGCCACTACGAGCAGATCGATGCGCGTACGACGAAAGTGACGGGCCAGCGCTTCGAGCCGGCGGAGCGTATCCGCGTCAAACTGGAAGGCGCTGGCAAGACCGGTGAACGTTTCGTCGGCATCGCCTCGGTGCGGGATCCCTACACGATCGCGAATATCGATCAGGTCATTGCCTGGGCCAAGCAGCAAACGGCGGAGCGCTTCGGCAACTCTCCCTACGAGCTGTTCTACAATGTCTTCGGCAAGAACGGCGTAATGGGCGAGTTGGAGCCGGTGAAGGTACCCGCCCACGAGCTCTGCATCGTCGTGCAGGGCGTTGCTCCGACCGTGGAGATGGCGGAGGAGGTCTGCATGACCGGTACGCGCCAGCTCTTCTATGCTCGCCTGCCCGAGGTGAAAGGAACCGCCGGAGGCGTCGCGTTCGTGCTCGACGAAGTGCTGAAGGCCTCCCCGGCTTATCGCTGGACCGTCAACCACACTCTGGCGGTCGACGACCCCCTCGAGCTGTTTCCCACCCACACCGTAACCATCGGCGTTTGAGCGGTTCATCATGAAGAAGCTATCCGAACTTGCGAAGACCATCCGCAGCAAGAATGCCGGCGTCGACAAGATCACCTTCGACATCATCTTCACTGATCGCGCCGTCTACGATCACGTGCGGGCCAGCAAGGTCCTCACGCCAGCCACCGTGGCGACGCTTTACGGAATCGACCAGAGTCGCATCGCCGAATTCGTCGAATACGACCCGGCCTGCGCGATCAAATTCACAATCTACCGGCTGCGCCCAAGTGGCAGCGCCGGTGATCCGGACATTTTCGGCGCACAGCAATACGCACCATTGCTCGATATCGAGGTCGATATTTCCGCATGAAACTTGGATCTGCCGCATATCTGGGGCAACCCGACCCGCAAAGCTGGTGAGCGCCTGACATATCGCGGTGTCGAAGATGGTGTGCTGGCCCTAGGCAACATGGGCCAGCACATTGCGCATCGCATGCGCTCGGCGTCCTTGCCATGTCGCACTGAGCACGCGGACAGGAGCGCCCTTCAGCCCTTCGTGTCGGTGTTCCGGAGCGGACAGGTGTTGAGCCCGAACATTGAATAAAGCGGGCAGGTTTGGAAAAGACCGGTCAGCAGCGGAACGAGCCCGACCACCCCCCACCAACGCGCTGCGCCATCGACAACAAAGACCAGCGATACCAAGGCCAGCCCAACGACGATTCGCAACAGGCGATCGATTCCTCCTACATTCTTGATCATTGTCCATTCTCCTTCAGCCTGTGGCCGCTTCGAGTTGGAGTGGGCTGCCTCCTTGAGGCAGAAATCCGCCTGGTCAACGTTCAGGCGGCGATCTCGTCCTGCGATCTGACACGAGCAGGGTAGAGGCAAGGCTCAACCAAGGCTGCGCCGAACACCTCGTCCAGCACCTTGATTACCCTGCGGCTGGTTCGTTGAACTGATCGAAGGCCCGCAGAGCGTCCGCCGCGTACATAAGGGCCGGGCCGCCGCCCATATAGACTGACATCGCCGCGATTTCGGCGACTTCCTGCCGCGTCGCACCGAGGCTGACCAGCGCCTTGGTGTGGAAGCCGATGCAACCGTCACAACGTTGCGTGATACCGATGGCGAGTGCCACCAGCTCCTTGGTCTTCTTGTCCAGAGCACCGTCGGCGCCAGCCGCCTTCGACAGGGCATAGAAGGCCTGCATGGCATCGGGTTGCAGCTTCCTGATCTCGCCGGTGTAGGCTGAAATATCCTTGGTGATAGCGCGATAATCCTTGCTCACAACCCGCTCCTATCCGGCGCATTTGTCATTTCACGCTTCTATAATATAAGAAAAACATGAAATGTGAAATGGAACCTGCAATGGATTTGATGCAGATCAAGCCTGACAACGTCGAGGCGGTGGCTGGCTTCCTCAAGGGATTGGCCAATCCGAGCCGGCTCCTCATACTCTGCGCACTGTCCCAGGGTGAAAAAAACGTTACGGAACTGATAGCAGCGATCGGTCTGCCCCCAACGTCCATGTCCCAGCATCTCTCCAAGCTGAAGACCGAAGGTATCGTCGATTTCCGTCGCGAGCACCGGACCCTGTATTATTTTATTACCCATCCTGTCGTGAATGAGATCATGACAGTGCTCTACGGGCACTTTTGCGCCGGTAAGGGGTAAAGACACCGGCCTGCCCTTGATGTTGATTTCCGCCGAGAGGGGCTGTGTCGATATCACGATATGCAACCGTTTCTGCAGGTGCCGCGCATTCTTGACATGCACCTGTGATTGGATCGTCTGAAGATCTTCGAGAGGCCAGCCCACCGTTGCGCTGCCGTCCTGCTGGCATCAAGATTGCGCGGCGTAACGCAACTGGAGCCGGTCTATTGCGTCAATCTCTCGCCCCGTCCCGCCAGCGCCAAGCGAACTGATCGTCACCGATGCGTCTCGCCGTGCTCGCCGACATCCATGCGAATCGCGAGGCGCTCGACGCCGTGCGCGAAGCGGTCGCGGCAGCCGCACCGGATGTGATCATCATCGCCGGCGATATCATCGGCTACGGACCGGACCCGGCCTACGCAGTAGAATTGGTGGCGGATTACGCCACACGCGGCGCGCATGTCGTTCGGGGCAATCATGATCAGGCGGTCATCGATGAGGACCGCGGCATGACGGGCATCGCCCGCGAGGCGATCCGCTGGACGCGCCAACAGCTTTCGGCTGATCATCGCGCATTCCTCGCAAGCATGCCCCTGACGGTTGCGGAGGAGGATCGGCTCTACGTCCATGCGAGCGCCGACGAGCCCGGCCGCTGGCATTATGTCCAGAGCGCGCAGGCAGCGGCCCTCTCATTCACCGCCACCGGAGCGCGCCTCATTGTCTGCGGCCACACACATGTCCCCGCCATGTTCTATGCGCGCGCCGGCCACCCGCCCGTCGCGTTTCGCCCGCTCGACGACCAGCCCGCCCCGCTGATCGCGACGCGCCGGCATCTCGTGGTGGCGGGCTCCGTCGGCCAGCCGCGCGACGGCAATCCGGCCGCCTGCTTCGTGCTCATCGATCTCGATCGGCACCGCGTCACCATGCGGCGCGTGCCCTATGATGCCGAGACGACCGCCCGCAAGGTGCTGGCGGCAGGACTGCCGCCGGCCCTCGCCACGCGGCTCGCTATCGGGCGGTGAACGGAATGCGCTTCCACGAAGGGCAAGTGCTCGACGGCTTCACCCTGGAGAAGCACATGCCTTCCGGCGGCATGGCATCGCTCTGGCGGGCGCGCCACCCGGATGTGGACGCTCCGGTCGTGCTCAAGATCCCGTTTCTCGATCCCGGCCAGGATGTCTCGACCGTTATCGGCTACGAGGTCGAGGAGCTGATCCTGAAACGCCTGTCGGGCCCGCATGTCCCGCGCTACATACGCTCCGGCGACCTCGCACGGACGCCCTACATCGCGATGGAATTCGTCGCGGGCGAGAGCCTGTCGCAGATCGTCAAGAGAGCGCCGCTCCCGCCCGAGGAGGTCGCGCGCATCGGCGCCGAACTGGCGATAGCCCTGACCAGCCTGCACCAGCAGCAGGTCGCGCATCTCGACCTGAAGCCCGAGAATGTCATCCTCGCCGAACGCGGCGCGGTGCTGCTCGATTTCGGCCTCTCCCGCCATGCCGCGCTGCCGGACCTCCTGTCGGAGAAGAGCAACGTCCCGATGGGCTCCCCTGCCTTCATCGCGCCGGAACAGGTACTCGGCGACCGAACCGACCCTGCGAGCGACATCTTTGCCCTGGGTGGCATCCTCTATCTGCTCGCGACCGGCGAACCGCCCTTCGACTGGCCCTTGACCCGAGCGGGGATGAAAAGGCGGCTCTACCATGCGCCGAAGCCGCCTTCCGCCCGTAACCCGAAGGTGCCTCGCTGGCTCGATACGGTCATCCGCAAATGCCTAGAGGTCGACCGTGGCCGCCGCTATTCGGATGCTGCGCGCGTCGCCTTCGACCTGCGCAACCCGGAACAGGTGGCGATCCTTGAACCCGGTCCGCCGCGCCCATGGTGGGACCGCCTGCTCTCGGCCTTCCAGAAGCGCGACGACCATCTGCTCACCGGCGCGCCCACGGCCCGGCGGCGGCAGGCTGGTCCGGCGCTTGTCTTGGCGGCGGTCGACCTCGCAGACGGCACTGATCCGCTGGCCGGCGCCGTTCTTGCGGAGACCGGCCGGCTCGTGGCGGCCCGCGCCGATTCCCGCCTCGTCTGCCTGACCGTCCTGAAGACGGAAATTCTGCGCGAAGACGTCCAGGCCGACAGCGCTGGCCGATCCTTCTACATCAAGCGTCTGGTTGCGTTGAAGGACTGGGCTCGCCCGCTCGACCTCGCCGAGGAACGGATCAGCTACCATGTGGTGGAAGCCGTGAGCGCAGCCGACGCGATCCTGCGCTATGCCGAGCACAACCGGATCGGTCATATCGTCGTCGGCGCGCGCGGCTCCTCCGCCCTGCGTCGCCATCTCGGCAGCGTCTCGTCCAAGGTCGTGGCCGAGGCCGGCTGTTCGGTCACCGTGGTGCGATGCGAAGCCCCCACGGAACCGGCGTAGCGACCGGAAACGGGGACCTCAGAACCTCCCCCTCCCTCCACCCGCGGAAGCAGGCTCTGCAGATGCGTCGAGCTCTACCGAAGCAGCATCGTCTGTCTCCAGGCGGCCATCGCGCAGAATGAACTTTCTGTCGAACCAGTCGAATATCTTCTCGTCGTGGGTGACGACGATGATCGCGGCCTCCTGCTCGACGGCAACCTTTCGGAGCAGGTCCATGACGATTCCCGCGCGTTTCGAATCGAGAGCCGCCGTCGGCTCGTCGGCGAGAATGATGCGTGGACGATTGGCCAGGGCGCGCGCGATGGCGACACGCTGCGCCTCGCCACCCGAGAGCTTGGCGGGCATGGCATTCCGGCGGTGCCCAACCTCGAGATAGTTGAGCAGTTCGACTGCTCGGGCCCGAGCCGCACCCGCTTCCTCTCCGGCCAGTTGCAGAACGAGGGCCACGTTGTCGGTCGCATCGAGAAACGGGATGAGATTGTGGAACTGGAAGATGAAGCCGATATTGTGGAGCCTGAGTTGCCTGAGATTGGTCTTCAGCCAGCGCCCCTCGCTCAGCACCGTCTCCCCGTCGAATTCCATCGCGCCCGAGGACGGATCGAGGATGCAACCGATGATATTGAGGAGCGTGGTCTTCCCCGAGCCTGAAGGGCCAAGCAGTGCGACGACCTGGCGCGGATAGACGTCCAGGCTCACATCGCGGAGCGCGTCGACGCGCGTCTCGCCTTCGCCGAAATGCTTGGAGATGCGCTCGCATCGCACGAGCGGATGAACCGCCATCTCTCAGCTCCCCAGTGCCGTAGCAGGATCGACCCGAAGTGCCGCGCGCACGCCGAGCCCGCTCGCCAGCAGGCACACCACGACCACGACGAGGCCGAGCGCGAGTACGTTGTCGATTTCGAGGATCACACGGCGTGGAAAGTAGTCGCTGATGCTCACGATCAGCGTGACGCCGATGGAAAATCCGATGAACCCGAGCGCCTGTGCCTGCTGAACGATCATGCCGATAATGGTTCGATCCGGGGCGCCGATCAGCTTCAGGGTTGCGATCTGCTTCATCTTCTCCATGGTCATGGTGTAGATGATCAGGGCAATGATCACCGCGGATACGACGAGCAGCAGCGACGTGAAGAGCCCGATCTGGCGTCTGGCGCGGTCGACCAGGGAGCGGATCAGGATCTGCTCCTGAGCCTCCTGGGTGATCGCTGCCTGATGCTTCCAGCGGCGGACTGTTTCGGCCACCGCTTCCGGCGAGGCATTGGGCTGCAACCTTGCGACGACGGCGTTCACGGTGTCGCGGCTGCCTCCGACGGCACCGCGCGCCTGCTGGATGCGCGCCGCCGGCGGAGCAAGATCGAATTGCAATTTCTGGGCATCCGCCAAGGTTATGTATACGGCCGGATCGCCGCCGGAGCTGACCTGATGGCGCGTCAATCCTACGACAGAAAACGTGCTCCGGCCGACGCGAAGGCGATCCCCAAGCGCGAGGCCGGCACTTTGATCGGCCACCATCTCGTAATGACTGCGGGCGATACCCCGCCCTGCGAGAATTTCCGGCGGCCCTCCCGGCCGCGTCGGCTCGTAGCCGATGACATAGAGCCTGAGCTTGGCGGTCATATGTTCGGTTTCGACCGTCTGATAGGTGATGCCGCCGGCCGATTCCACGCCGGCAATGCGCGCGACGGCCTCGCGGACATCGCCGGGAATGCGCGAGGCTTCGGCGAAGGGGCCACGCGTGTTGGCCTCGACGATCCACAGATCGACAGCGGGAGCCCGGGCGATGGTCAGCGCATCGACGACAAGTCCGCGATAGATGCCGATCATGGCCAGCACGACACCAAGCAGAAGTCCGAGCCCGATGCAGGTCAGGATGAAGCGCCCGAAGCCGTGCCTTATGTCTCGATAGGCGAGGTTCACGGCCCCTTGCCCTCGCCGACCTGCGCGCGGCGCCCGACCCGCAAGTCCGGCGCGACGCGCATTAGCACGCGCGCGCGCTCAGGCACCCCGCCGACGATCTCGAGGCGGGAATCTTCCGTGCGATGCCGGAACCTGACGAGCCGGCGGTTCAGCCGGCCATCCTCGAGCGTCCAGACCGTGCCTTCGTGGCCGTTGTAGCCATGGACGGCTGCCTCCGGAATCAGAAGCGCCTCGGCGAGGGTGGCAGCCGTGATCAGGAATTCGACCTGCTCTCCCAGGAAAACGCGGGCGGGCGGGTTGTCGCCCCTGATGAAGATGCGTCGCTCCTCCGTGCTGCGATCGCTTTCAAGCCCGATGCGGGCCACCTTGCCGGTGAAGACGTCCTGCGGGCGGGAACGCAAGCGGGCCTGCACCGGCTGGCCCTCCGCTATGAAGCCGGCACGCGCTTCGTCGACATAGGCAAGGCCCCAGTAGCTGTCGTTTGCGATCAGGGTGAAGATCGGATCGCCAGCCTTGACGACCGTGCCTGGTTCTTTGTGCCGTTCAATGACGATCGCGTCGTAGGGAGCCGTCAATGTCCGGTGCCCCAGCAATGTTTTTTCGAACTGGACCTGCGCCCGAGCGTCCGCCAGTTGCGCCCTGCTGCTCGCGACCTCGCTTTCGGTGACGGTGACGTCCGCCTTGGCAACGGCCTCGTCCCGGGCGGACTCTTCGGCCGACTGCTCCGACACGACGCTACGTCCGGCGAGTTCCTGCCTGCGCCGATTGGCAACCTGCCTTTGCGCAAGAACGGCACGCGCCTTCTCCAGATTCGCCTCCGCCCGCATGATGTTGACTTCGGCGATCTGGAGTGCGGCGCCTGCCTTTGCCACCTTGGCCTCCTGTTCGCCGAGGCTGAGCCGGGCCAGAACCTGCCCCTTGCTGACATGGTCGCCGTGATCCGCGTGGAGCTCCGCCAGCGCAGCTCCAGCCTCGAAGCCGACTTTGGACATCACGCGGGCCTCGACCGTGCCCAGTCCGAATACACGGACAGGAACATCACGCTCGGGCATAAGTGCTTCAACGTCGACCGGACGATTACTGTAGACAACGCCGGCGCCCAAAAGCACGCTGGCGACCACGGCGCCTGCAAGGGCACGCCGGACGGCTCGCCAGCCGACGATGCCTGTCTGCTTCCGCTTCGTCGCGCTCAGGCCGCCGGCGATACCCGGCTGGTTGGATGGTGCATCCATGTCGGTCAGGCTCCATAGCGATCATGCGCACCGCACGGCGGCCGTTCCGCTGAGTCAGGGTAAGATGACGTCGTGGCCGAGGCGATGGCGGCGACGCCCGACGCCGCCGGGCTGGCGCACATCTCCCCGGCCGGCCGCCTTGCGGCCAACAACCAGTTATCGATGCTCACGACCGTCATTGCGTATCCCCCGACACCAATGAATATTCGATTCAGGGTGTTGCACATTGACGGAGCGCAACGATCCCCGTTGTGGATCGCGATCCGAAGCGCACGGCGGAACTGCACTCTCGTTGTCAGCGCAAAACATGGCCGGCACCAGCAGGTAGGCCATCTCCAAGCAAGACACCTACCGTCCAGGGCCGGATGATTTCGCCCTCGCGCACCAGAAGCAGCGCGTGGAACTGGTGCGGCCTTGCAAGCTCGGCCAGTTCCCGGGGCAGAGAAGAGAACCATCAGCGCGGTTGCCCCGACGTCCGTGTCCGCACGGCTTCGCGCCGCCACGGTAGCGAGACCGGCGACGTCGTCTGGGTGCGCCGCGGCGCGAGTCTATCGTGTGTGACAGGCGGCGGCCTTCTCACGCATGGCGAGCTTGGCGTTGATATCGTCGCAATCCTGGATAACGTCCGAGATGCGGATGTTGGCGCAACGGCTTGCAACGCTTGCGGCGTCAGCAAAAAATTGGGCGGTTAATCTCAGAAGATGAACTCGTCGATCACCGCAGCCGGTTGGTGCGGCTGGGGCTGCGCCAACTCCTGATCGATACCGCATTCTGCCATGACCGCCCGGTGAATCGTGCGCTCCGCCGCCATCGTGTAGCTCGGCCAGATCTGCTCCAGCAGGATGTCCCGTACGCATTCAATCGCATCCGCCTCCGGCATATGCTCCTGCGCAGCAGCATGGGCGAGTTGGTCGGCCGCGGATGCGATCAGGTCGCCCGTGGCACCGACATTCGAGAATGACAACCGTGCCTGCGCGATGACCGCGCAAAAGCCGTTGCTCTCCTGGGCCAGCCAGTCCAGCGTGGCGCCAAGTCGTTCTCCGGTCCCGCGTATGGAGGCGAGGGAATTGCGCATCGCCCGTTCGAGCGCCGCAAACCGGGCCGCATCGAGCCTGTCGCAGCGCTCGAATTCGCCGGAAACGGCCTGCATCCGGTCGAAGATCGGCGTCAGGCGGCGTGTGTCCACCGCAATCTCGTCGGCAGCCTGCTTCAGCTCCCGGGCGATAACGACCAGGCTGCGGCCGTCCCCGCCGATACGTGCGGCGCGCAGTCCCGCGTTCATGCCGATCAGAACGATGTCGGACACGGTTTTCGACAGGATCGGGACGGTTCGCTGGCAAGTCTCGAGCACGCCCGACAGCGCATCGGTGACCTGGTCGACGCCAGCGCGCGCGGTATCGCATTTGCCGAGCAATTCGGAGGCCTCCGCCAGTTCGGCCTCGAGATTTCCGAGGAAGGAGACGGGTTCTGTGCCCTGCCCGCCATAGAATACGCACATGAGGTCGATCAGCTTCGCCGTATCCCCGGCGAGCAGCGCCAGCGCGGTCTCGATCGTATCGGCATCTCCGACGAGCGTTGCCGCAATGTCGCGAAGCTGGCTGGACTGGAGTCGTTGCAGGACGAAGCGGCAGGCTCGCTTCGCCTCGTCGCCAAGCCCCACGCCAGGGCCGCTACCCTCGGCGATCGCGTCCACGACCTGCAACCCCGCGATGGCGTGCTCCAGCCGTTGCCGTATGCTGTCCCCCGACTGCAGGGCGATGATCGCACCTCCGGTCGCGATCGCGATCCGGCCGGAATGGACCGCGGCATCGTTCGTCAGTGCGGCGCTCTTCTGCTGGCGAACCGCCACCGCGGCGAGGGTCAGTTCGAGCTTTTCGGCGAGGGCGGACAGAGCGCATCTGTAGCGGCGTTCGAAATCGCGTTGCATTCCAAGAGCGGAGCGCAGCAGCGCGCTCAGCCTGTCATGATCGCGGGCGCAAGCCTCGACGGTGCGTTGCGCCTCGGCCGTCAATGTCAGGATCTCGCCGGTGAATGTGGCGAAGTCGCTCCCGGTCGATGCGATCGAGACCGCTTCGATGCGCGCACCGCGGGTCAGGATCATGATCAACCGCATCTGCCGGATCAGGCGTTCCAGCGCCTGCGAGACGACAGCGTCGTGCATCGCCAGATCCTGCAACTTGCCGATTTCCCCCGCGAGGTTCTGGCCGAGCCGGCGGAGGTCGGAAACCAACCCGTCGAGCGTCGCCCGCGCGCGCGCGAAGTCCTCGCCGGTCAACTCACCGGACAGCGTCGAGAATCGCTCCTTCAGGCTGTCGAATCGGGCCAGGCCGGCCCCGAGCCGCTCGCCCGCCTCGGCAAAGGTGATGTCGATCTGCCGCGCACCGATCTTGAGCGTGTCGATCAGCATTGATGGTGGGTGATCGTTGCAACTCATCGTGGAGCCACCCCTTCGTGCGCGAGGCGCGGCTCCGCCGCGGAATTGCCGGCCGCCTGCAGCCAGGCCATTATCTCATGCGGCACCCGCGCCAGGCGGACGATGCGCTGGGCCGCGCCGAGTTCGATGGCTTCCTTCGGCATGCCGAAGACCACGCAGCTTTCCTCGTCCTGCGCCAGGGTGCAGGCGCCGGCCTTGCGCATTTCGAGGAGCCCGCGGGCGCCGTCGTCGCCCATTCCGGTCATGATGAGGCCGAGCGCGTTGGCGCCAGCATATTGGGCGGCTGAACGGAACAGGACGTCGACGGACGGGCGGTGGCGCGAGACCTGCGGGCCGTCTTTGATCGCCACCCGGTACTGTGTGCCCGAGCGCTGGAGCAGCATGTGGCGGTTGCCCGGCGCGATCAGTACGCGGCCGGTTCTGAGTTCATCTCCGTCTTCGGCTTCCTTGACCTCCACCGTGCAAAGGCCGTTCAGCCGCCGAGCAAAGGCAGCGGTGAACTTCTCCGGCATGTGCTGGACAACGGCGATGCCCGGGCAGGTGGGCGGCAGAACGGTGAGAACCTCCCGCAGGGTTTCGGTGCCGCCGGTCGAAATGCCGATGCAGACGATGCGCTCGGTCTGGCCGCGAACCCTCCCCGGAACGGGCGGCGGCATCATGACGTCGGCTGTTAGCTTCTGCTCGACCGGCGCTCTCGCCTGCCTTGGACGCAGCTTCGCCTGCGCCGCCGCCCGGACCGCATGCCTCAGCCGGTCCGCCGTCTCGATAAGAGCGTTGCGCGTGTCGATGCGGGGCTTGGGCAGAACGTCGACCGCGCCGGCCTCCAGCGCGTCGAACAGCGCCTGCGAGCCCGCTTCGGTCAGCGTCGAGCAGATGATCACCGGTATCGGTCGCTGCACCATGATCTTGCGCAGGAAGGTCAGCCCGTCCATGCCCGGCATCTCGATATCGAGGATCATGACATCGGGCAGTTCGTTCTGGAGGCGGCGCACCGCTGCCAGAACGTCGGCCGCCGTACCCATCACCTCGATGCCGGGATCGTCGTCCAGGATCGCGCTGAGAACCTGACGTACAGAGGCCGAATCGTCGACGATGAGCACGCGGATCGGCTGGCGGGTCATGCTGCTGACCTCCCGAGCGCTGTCGGGCAGGCCCGGTATATGGTCGGAGCGACCTGTTGGAGACCCGGAATGCCGCTGCCGGCCATCGATTCCGAGTGGCCGAGCATCAGGTAGCCGCCGACCCGCAGGTGAGAGACGAGGCGCTGGATGACAGCTTTCTGCGTCGTGCCGTCGAAGTAGATCAGGACGTTGCGGCAGAAGATGACATCGATGTCCCGGTCGAAGGGATAGCTCTCGTCCATCAGGTTCAGACGCTCGAAACGGACCTTGCAGCGCAGCTCCGGCGCGATCCTGACGAGGTCCTGCCGCAGATCCTTCGATCTCATGAGGTAGCGTTGCTGCATCGCCATCGGCACCGGGGCGACGAAGGCGCTCGGATAGATCGCCATGTCGGCCTCGCGCAGCACCTCCGTCGAGATGTCGGTCCCCAGGACCGAGAAGCGGATCGGCGCGCCGGCATTGGCGAGGTCTTGCAGCACCATTGCCGCCGTGTAGGCCTCGGCCCCCGTCGAGCTGGCCGCGCTCCAGATCTTCAGGCTCGCGGGGCGCGTATCCTTGCGCTGCTGCAGCTGCGGCACCGCGACATTGCGCAGGAACTCGAAATGGCTCGGCTCGCGGAAGAAGTCGGTCTTGTTGGTAGTGACGCAGTCGATCAGGTGGACGAGCTCGTCCGCGAGGCCCCCATCCTCGAAGAGATGGGCGCCGTAGCCTCGCGCGCCCGCCAGCCCGAGCGCCCGGGCGCGCTTGCGCAGCCTTCCCTCGACCATGATGCGCTTGCCTGCAGGCAGCCTGATGCCGACGCGGCTCTCAATGATTGCGGCAATGGCCGAGAAGTGCCTGTCGGCCAGGTGGTCCGAGGGGTCCGGCATCATGTGCGGCACCGCTCTCACGCGGCCCTGTCGATGGCGAGGTCGGCCACGGCCAGGTCGTCCGCCTCCATGAGGCGCTCAAGATCGAAGACGACGATGAAGGCTTCGCCCTTGCGGCCGATCCCCGCGATGTAGTTCGACTGCCAGCGCCCACCGACATCGGGCGGGGCCTCCGTCTGGTCCGCATCAAGGCTGGTGACCTCGAAGACCCGATCGGCGACGAAGCCGACGCCGAGCGTGCGGCCCTTGACCGGCACGTCCAGGATGATGATCCGGGTCGCCTCGGTCGGCTCGGCGCGCGGCAGCCCGAGCTTGGTGCGCAGATCGACGATCGGATAGCCGGCGCCGCGGACATCGATCATGCCGAGCAGGAAGGCCGGTGCATGCGGCAACTTCGAGATCGGGCGCATGTCCAGGATTTCGCGGACATTGCGGATATCGATGCCGAAGAGCTCCTGATCGATGCCTAGGGTCAGGTATTGGGCGGTCTCGGCCATGAGAAATTTCCCGATGCGGGGTTAGGGCGTGGCTCGGTGCGGGCGGCAGGCACGGCCCCGCCCAGAGGCGAGGCCGGCATTGGCTCAGCTGCGATGGAAGGCCGCGTCGTGCTGGTCTGCGCCGTCTTCGATGTCGAAGGAGAAGCCGCCATTGGCGACCTTCTTCGCCGGACGGGCCGCAATGGCCGGTGCCTTTTTCGGCTGGAGCGCCGAGGCCATGGTCGCAGCCTTGCCGCGCAGCTGGGCGACCGCCTTGTCGATATTGGTCGCCGGCTGGCCGCTTCGGCGCAGGCCGCCTTCGTCGAGGCGGAAGAAGGCGATCGTGGCCTGCAGCGTCTCCGCCTGGGCCGAGAGCTCCTCGGACGTTGCGGAGACCTGCTCGGAGGCCGCCGCGTTCTGCTGCGTGACCTTGTCGAGCTGCTGGATCGCCTGGTTGATCTGGGCCGCACCGACATCCTGCTCGCGGCTGGCGGAGGTGATCTCCTCGACCAGCTCGGCGGTCTTCTTGATGTCGGGAACCAGCCTGGCCAGCATCGAGCCGGCTTCCTGAGCGACCTTGACCGTGTCGGCCGAAAGGGTTCCGATCTCGGCCGCCGCCGCCTGGCTGCGCTCGGCCAGCTTACGCACTTCCGAGGCCACCACCGCGAAGCCCTTGCCGTGCTCGCCGGCGCGGGCGGCCTCGACCGCCGCGTTCAGCGCCAGCAGGTCGGTCTGCCGGGCAATCTCCTGCACGATGTTGATCTTCGCCGCGATGGTCTGCATCGCATCAACCGCCTTGCCGACGGCGATGCCGCTCGTCTCGGCGTCCTTGGCGGACTGGGAGGCCATCTTCTCGGTCTGGCTGGCGTTCTCGGCATTCTGCTTCACGTTGGCCGCCATCTCCTCCATGGACGAGGAGGCTTCCTCGGTCGATGCAGCCTGCTCGGTCGAGCCTTGAGAGAGCTGCTCGGCGCTGGCCGACAGCTCCTGGCTGCCCGAGGACATGTTCTCGGCGGCGCTTGTCACCTGCCCGACGACATCGCGCAGCTTGTCGACCATGTTCTCGAGCGCGATGCCGAGCGTGTCCTTGTCCGACAGGCGCTTGGCTTCGATGGTCAGGTCGCCGTTGGAGATGGCGTCCGCTACCCTGGCCGTGGTGCTGAGATTGGTGGTCATCGTGTTCAGCGAGGTGACGAGATCGCCGATCTCGTCCTGGCTCCGGACAGTGATGGTCTGGCTGAGATCGCCGATGGCGACGGCGTTGGCGAGGCCGGCAGCGCTCGCCAGGCCACGGCTGATGCTCAACGCGATCCAGCTCGCGGCGCCAAGGGCGACAAGCAGCGAGGCAAGGATGATCGCGACTAGCAGCGTCTTGGCAAAGGCCGCCTGTTCACCGGCTTCCTTGGCGGCCTGCGCCGCGGTTTGATCGATGAAGATCTTGTACTCGTCCAGCGCCGCCACGAGGGCGTTGCTGACCGTTCGCCCTTCACCCATGCTCAAGGTGATGGCCTTGATGGTGCCGGCCTCTCCGACGACGCCCGAGACGCGGTTGATCAGGCCAAGCAGCGCTTCCGTGTGAGGGGCTACGTTGGATGACGGGACTGTCGAGACCGCTTTCGCCATCTCCGTGCGCACAACCTCCAGGCCCGAGACGATCGCTTTCCGGCGCTCCTCGATCTGGTCGACGGACTGCGCAGAGAAGCTCTGGGTGAGCTGGCCGAGCAAGCCGGCGAGCGCGGCCCTGCCGTTCTGGATCGCCTGGGATGCCCGGGCTGCCTCTGCCGTCTGGGCCGTGCCCAACGTAGCCAATGCCTGGTCGATCGTCTGGTTGAACTCTTTGAGGGCAGCCTGGCCCTCACCATTCCAGATATCGATGGCCCGATGGCTCGAGTTCAACTGGGCATACTGGAGAACCTGATCCTGCACCGCGCCGAAGCGCTCGAGATTGGGTGCCATCGCATCCCACCTGCGCTTGCCGCCGTCCACCGCAATTGCAACCAGTTCATTTTTGATTTTGAGCGCGGCGGCGCGGCGCTCGGCGGCTCTGGCGGCATACTCCCTTGCCTCCTTTTCCGAGGCGGCGATGATGGCGTTTTTCTCTGCCCGAATGGAATCCTGGAAGGCGCTGGCGATATCTCCAACTTTACCGACCCGCTCGGTAAAGAGGACCAGGGTATCCTGCACTTTGGTCATTTCGGTCAGCTTCTGATAGGCGAGGCCGCCTGCCGCCAAGGATAACGCGATAACCACGCCGAAGGCGCCTGCCAGCTTGGTCTTGATGGTCACTCTCATGTTCGTCCCCCCGGTAAGCAACGTGAAGGGCCCTTGCGCTGTCCTTACAGCGCCTCAACATAGGATTTCTTCGAGATCGGGAACGATGACGAACTCGTCGTTCCACTTGATGATGGAGCGGATGAATTCGGGCCGCCAATGCAGGCCAAGACGCGGCACCTGCTGCACCTCGGCAGTCGAGATCTCCGTGACCTCGTAGACCTTGTCGGCCATGAGCCCGAGCGCGACGGGGTCGCCGTCGATCTCGATCTCGACGACGACGATCCGGCTTTCGGTGGTGTCCGTGCGTCGAGGCATGCCGAAGCGCAGGCGCAGATCCGCCAGGGGAATGACGTTGCCACGCACATTGATCAGCGCTGGCAGGAATGTTCGCGCGCCCGCGACCCGGGTGGCGGGGACCGGGTCGATGATCTCGCGCACGATGTCGGCCTCGATCGCGAAGATCTCGTTGCCGAGACCCACCATCAGCGCCTGCAGGCGGGTCCCGCTCGAGGCCACGGGGTCCTGAGCGGCGTTGTCCGATGTCTGGAGCTGCGTCATGCCGCCTCCGGCGTCTTATCGTGCTCGGAGCGATTCTGGCCGAGCGAGACGAGTTGGGCGACATCGAGGATCAGGGCCGCCGTGCCATCGCCGAGGATGGTGGCGCCGGAGAACATCGTGACGTCGGCGTGGAGCTTGGAAAGCGATTTGATCACGGTCTGATGGCTGCCGATGATTTGATCGACCACCAGACCGACACGTGTGTCGCCGGTCGTGGTGATGATGATCTTCTGGTGCGGGTCGGCCTCGCCCTCTGCGTCGAAGAGATCGCGCAGCCTCAGGAATGGCACCAGATCGCCGCGAACGTTCAGGAAGCTGCGGCCGCGGGCTCGCGCCTCCTCGGCCGCGGTCAGCTCGACGCATTCCTCGACCGCCGAGAGCGGGATGATGTAGCGGCCCTCGCCGACGCGGATCAGAAGTCCCTCGATGATGGCGAGCGTCAATGGCAGCCGCAGCGTCACGGTGCTGCCATGGCCTGGCACCGTAGCAAGATCGATGGTGCCACGCATCGCCTCGATGGTTCGCTTGACGACATCCATGCCGACACCCCGGCCCGACAAGGCGGAGATCGTTCTGGCGGTCGAGAAGCCGGGGTGAAACAGAAACTGGTGGATCTCGTGCTCGCTCAGGGGAGCGCCCGGCGCGACCAGTCCCTGCTCCTCGGCTTTGGAGCGGATGCGGGCCGTATCCAGTCCAGCGCCGTCGTCCCGGACGGTCACGAGTACCTGCGCGCCGACATAGCGGGCGGCGAGCTCGATGCGCCCCGTTTCCGGCTTGACGGTTCCGGCACGGGCCACGGGCGCCTCGATGCCGTGGTCGATGGCGTTGCGGATCAGGTGGACCAGTGGATCGGCGAGGCGCTCGATCATGGTCTTGTCGAGCTCGGTGTCTTCGCCGGCGGTAACGAAGTCGACCGGCTTGCCGAGATCGCGGGAGAGGTCGTGAACGAGGCGGCGGAAGCGGCCGAAAAGGGAGCCCATCGGCACCATGCGCACGCCCATGGTGGAATCGCGCAGGCCCGATGCCAGCCGTTCGATTTCCTCGGCGATCGACTTGATCGCGAGGTCGGAGCCCGAATTCGCGAGCTGGCTCAGCCTTGCCTGGGCGATGACGAGTTCGCCGACGCGGTCCATCAGTTCGTCGAGGCGCTCCGCCTGGACACGCACCGTCGAGGCCCTGTCCTCGGCGCGGCGGACGTACTCTGCCTTCTCGGCGCCGGCGTGTTCCGGTGAAGCCAAGGTCGGCTCCCTCACCGGGGCCGGGACGACAGCCTCCGCCAGCACCTCGGCCTGCGTTGCCGAAGGCGGAACAGGCTCGTAAGCCGCTGGTTCGAGCGGCATGATGGCGAGCTTTATCTCGTCGCGGACGAACATGAAGACATCCTCGATGTCCTCGCGCGAACAGCCCGCACGGATCTCGATGGTCCAGGAGATCAGGCAGGCCTCCGGATCGAGCGCCTCAAGCTCCGGCACGGCGCCAAGATGGGCGGTGACCTGGCAGGAACCGAGCGCGCGCAGATCGTCGAGCAGGACCAGGGGATTGCTGCCGTTGCGCAGGATATCCGGCTCGAAAGCGATCTCGACCAGCCAGCCATCGGCGCCTGCGGTGGCGGCCTCGTTGGTAGCCGAGGGAGCGCAGATCGCTTGGCTTGCTCCGGCCCCCCCGGCGATCAAGCCCTGGAGCTCCTGGACGATCGCCTCGCCGATGATCGGATCGGTCGCGTCGGGATCGTCGATCAACGTGCGGATATAGTCCTTGGCCGCCAGCGAGATAGTGATGATGTCGCACCCGGCGGCGATCTTGCCTTTGCGGATCAGGTCGAAGGCCGTTTCGAAATCATGGGTAAAGGCGGCGACCCGGTCGAAGCCGAACATCGCACCCGAACCCTTGATGGTATGCAGCGCCCGGAAGGCGGCATCGATCAGCCCGCCATCCTGCGGTGTTTGGCCGAGATCGAGCAGCGCGGCCTCGAGGCTGTCGAGGAGGTCGCTAGCCTCCTGTCGGAAGGTTTCGGCGGGATCGAGCGCCATCATGCGCGCACCAGCTTGGCGACGACGGCGAGCAACTGTTCCGGCTTGAACGGCTTGGTGATCCAGCCCGTCGCGCCGGCGGCCTTGGCCTGCTGCTTCACGCCGTCATCGGATTCGGTAGTGAGGAAGACGATCGGCACCCCGGTGAAGGACGGGAGCGCACGCAGACCACGGATCATCTCCAGCCCGTTCATCACCGGCATGTTCAGATCGGTGATGACCAGGTCGAAGCGCTCTCCCCTGGCCTTGGCCAGCCCCTCCGAGCCATCGCCTGCCTCGACGACGTTGTGGCCGGACGGCGCCAGCACCAGCTTGATCATCTGCCGCATACTGGGGGAATCGTCGACGGTCAGAATTGATGCCATGCCATTCAGACCCCGTTGATGAGAATACTGTCGGGCAGCTGCGCGGGCGGGATGCCGGCGCGCATCAGCGCGGCGCTTAAAGTGCCGGTTACGCCAGAGAGGCGGACATCGAGCCCCTGCGTAATTGCGCTTTTCCGCACGGAGATAAGCAACTGCAGAGCACTAATGTCATAATAGTGAGATCTACTACAGTCGATAATAATACTACTATTTTTTCTATACAAATCAAAAAATATGTTTCGTATTTCTGCAATAGATTGTATCGACATGTTACACGGTAACTCAAAAACCGCCTCTTCTTTCATATCACCACCAATCGATCGATTCGAGTCGCTACGATGAAAAATAATATGTAATATATAATCACATAATAAGAGTATTAAAAAAAATATCTATTAGAGAATAAATACTTAAATAGTCGAATTTCTATAATCTATATCTAATATAATGATACTTAAATATTAAAATATACTTAAGCCGCTTCCTGTTTTGATCGCTTTAATATTTTGGAATTGAAATTCAATTCGACAGATGAGCGAGGACGCGCAAAGAGAAATCCTTGCATGTAGTTGCAGCCCACAGCCCTGAGCAGCGCGGCCTGCTCTTCTCTTTCAACGCCTTCTGCAGTTGTCATGATATTGAGTTCTCTCGACAACCTCGTGATCGCACTGATTATTGCCATACTGCAGTTTTTGCTTGGAATATCCTCGACGAATGATTTGTCTATCTTGATCTTGTCGAACGAGAATTTCTGCAAATAACTCAGAGAAGAGAACCCGATGCCGAAATCATCGAGGACGATACGTGATCCGAGGTTCCGGAGATTCCCTAGGATCTCGAGGTTTTCGGTGGTTTTCTGGAGAAGGACGGATTCTGTAATCTCGAGCTCCAGCCGCCCGGGCAGCAACTTGGACTCAAAGAGAGCGCCCGAAACCAACTCCACGAGATTGCCGCTCTTGAACTGCGCCGGAGAGAGGTTGACCGCGACCTTTATCTCCGGCGGCCAATGGGTCGCATCCGTGCAGGCCTGGCGCAAAACCCATGCTCCAAGCTCCGTGATCACTCCGGTATCCTCGGCGATAGGAATGAATTCTGCAGGCGAAATCAGGCCACGCTGCGGATGGCGCCATCGGATCAGCGCCTCAAACCCGGCGATCTGCTGCGTCCCAGCATGAACGAAGGGCTGATAGTGGAGCTCGAACTGCCGTCGGGAGATCGCAGATCGCAATTCGGATTCGAGGCCGCGGCGGGACCGCGCCTCGATTTCCATCGTCGTCTCGAACAGTCGAAATGCGTTGCGGCCGTCCGCCTTGACCTTGTACAGCGCCAGGTCCGCATTCTTCACAAGTTCCTCGACCGTGCTCCCATCGGTCGGCGCCAGGGCGATCCCGATGCTCGCCCTGATGGTCACCTTGTTTCCGTCGATGTCATAGGGCGCGCTGATCGCGTCGATGATCCTGCTCGCCAGACGCGCTACACATTTCTGCTGATCCTGCTCCGTCCGCTGGATGATGGCGAACTCGTCGCCACCCAGCCGCGCGACCGTGTCGGAGCGACGCGTGCAGGACCGAAGCCGTTGCGCCACCTGCTTGAGGAGATTGTCGCCCGCCGGATGGCCAAGTGAATCGTTGATGTCCTTGAACTTGTCGAGATCCAGCATGTAGACGGCAAATCCTTTGCCTCTCTGCCTCAGGCGCGTGAGCGCCTGCTTCATTTCTTCCGTGAACAGGGTGCGATTGGCGAGGTTGGTCAGGGTGTCGTGGCTGGCGGCATAGGCAACCTGCTTTTCGATACGATGCCGTTCCGTGATGTCCGTGTGCGTTGTCACCCAGCCGCCGTCCGGGACGGGGTGGCGGCTGATTGCGATGGCGCGCCCGTCGTTCAATTCCTCGACTTCGTAAGACGCCTTGAATATCGGTTCCGCACGATCTTCCAGGTAGATCGTGGGATCCCCTCCTGCGTATAGGCCTCTGTCTACGCGGAGTCTGATGATCTCCTGGACAGGCATACCTTCCTTGATGATGTCCGGCGGCAGGCCATACATCCGGGCATATTTTTCGTTGCATAGAACGACCCTTCTGTCGGAGTCGAACATGCATAGGCCTTGATTCATGTTCGCGAGAATGGCCTCCAGCTGAGCGGATTTCCGCTTGGCGTGCCGCTCACTCGTCTGTCTCGCCGCTTCGGCCGCCTTTCGGGCGGTGATGTCCACTCGGATTGCCATATATGCTGCCGGCTTTCCGCGATCATCGAGTCTGGGGATGATCGTCGTGTCGACCCAATACAGGGTGCCGTCTTTGGCTCGGTTGCAGATTTCGCCACGCCAGACGGCTCCGCGAGCGATCGTCCGATACATGTCGCGGAAGAAATCCGCTGAATGCGCACCGGAATTGACGATCCTATGGTCAAACCCGAGAAGCTCGGACCGCTGATAGCCGCTAATGCTGCAGAACTTGTCGTTCACGTAGGTTATGGTGCCATCGATATTGGTTACGGCGAGAATGACCGCCTGATCGAGAGCATACTGACGTAGCGACAATTCATGATTGACCGCCGATTCCCTGATCCGAGACTCGTGTTTTTCCGTTGCGTCCGACAACGTGACGAGGAATGGGCCGTCCTGGTTTACGCCGTCATCGTGACCGATATTGATTTCCAGCCAGCGCGTCTTTCCGTCCGCCGTCAGACACTGCATCTCATGATCTGGCGCTTCTCGGGAAGATGCAGAGGAATCGAAGGCTGGCTCCATCCTGCTGAAGTTGATTCCGCTCTCCAGGAACGAAGCAACCGGTCGGCCAATCGTCGTCTCTGCGGAGTGGCCGAGAATGCGTTCCCACGCGTGGTTGACGAAGGTTATGCGGCCGTCCCCGTCGATCTGCATGACGATCTGCTGAAGTTGATTGACGATGCTCTCGTATTGCCGCGCCTGGCGCCGCAGCCGCCCCTCGCCCGCGGCAATGATCGCGGTGGTGCGGCGCACATAGCGGAATGCCAGGAACGACAGGATGGCAAAGCTGCTGAACTCGATGGCGATTGTCGCCACGAAGCCATTCCACGCGCTCCTTAGGCGGCCTGCCGCGTGCCGGCTGATATCGTCCGCGAACTGGTCCTCCAGAACCTTCAGGCGATCGATCCGCGCTGTCGTTTTCGTCCACCATTCGCCGGCATCGAGACTTTTCGGCAAAAGCGACAGGGGCAGTTCCCGGAAAGCCCGCCGCATCCCTTCGATGGCGCCGCTATCGGCTTCGCGGGCGGCATACGAAACATAGTTGCCCTTAACGGAACCAAGTGCGGCTTTGTGCTCCGACATATGTGCGGCTTCGCGCGCGACGGCATGGACATAGATCTGGTGTAGGTCTGGATCGAAATGGCCGGCCGCAATCAGTGCGCTGCCAGTTGCGCGCTCGATGCCGGCTGCATCTTTCGCGATCATCAAGGCCCGGTATGCCAGCAGGCGCTGCACAAACTCAGCGTCATCAGTGAATGAACTCAGCTCGGCCAGCGCTTCGAATAGGGGAGCGATGGCCTCGCCATATACCCCGACAACATCGATGGGTTTTGCGATCTGACGCTGGACCGCGTCGCGGAACGGGAGCAGCCGGGAGAACGCCACATCGATCGCACCAAGCGGGCCGGCCAGGGAATTCTCCTGATCCGGACCCAATGCATGCCGGGCAGCGTTTTGGTAGGCGGCGAATGCCACGTTTGTGACAGGGAACTGGTTCTTGAGGCGCGCCTCCTGGCTCGAGTCCCGCTGCGAGGCCGCAACGCCGGCAGCAAGGCCGCGTTCCTTCTGCAGTTCATGAACGAAGCTCGAGGCCACCTTGGCGAGCTCGACATGCCCTTGAATCGCTTGGCCTTGTGTAATCTTGCGGTAATGACCGGTTGCGATCCACAGGAGAGGCGCAACCAGCATCAGCAGGGCGACCGCGGCAGGGACCGCCAGGCGCCTTGAGAGCTCTGAACGCGGCATGGGAAATCTGTCTGGCGATTAAGGGGAGAGAAAAAGTATTGTCTATGCCGATTCGGCGAATTATTGAATCAATGACGCTTGCGGTTATATAGTTTTATAATGGAATTTAATATATTGTCGTTTTTATGTATGAATTTGTAGTTCAATTCGTGGGTGAATATTGATTTCTGAAATAGAGTTCGATTTTTACCCCTGATTGTCGGCCCACGGGTTGAAAATGCAGAATTTACCGGAAGTTCGTGGCGCTTTCCGACTGTTTCGACGCCGCCGCTCCCTTGAGCAGCATCCCTCGAGCATGGCTTTGAGCCGGAACAGGAGAGCGTGGCGGAGCAGCCGGGCGCGGCTTGCGCTCGTGCAAAGGGGCGCGCAACGCTGGAGGGCGGGGTCCGCAAAGCTTCACGGCTGCGGGTCTTTTCGGACTCTTCCGGCCTAAGCTGACTCATGAGATAAAGGCTCCGGCGTCGCATTCATCGTCACGTGCAATGTCCATGAGCCGATATGATCGAAACCGAACATGAACTGTACGATATCGTACATAGGCGGAGTTAAAAAAGAGATAAGCTGCCCAAAGGGCACCGAAATCAACCTTTCCGGGAGAACTGCTTGGCGGACAAATTAAAAGGTGATTTCGAGATCCGAAATCGAATACTGCTCTCCCTGCGCCCTGAAGCATGCGCGTATCTGCAGCCTCACCTGATCACAAGACGACTATCGCCGGGCCAGGTCATATACGATAACGAGGCAACCTTTACTCATGCAGTATTTCCCCATGAGGGCGTGATTTCTCTGCAGGCCGAGATGCGTGACAAACGCTGTGTCGAGAAAGCATCGATCGGCTATGAAGGTTTCATCGGCATGGCGCTGGTGATGGGCGGCGGCGGGGCACTCAGTCGATCCACGGTCTTGGTGCCCGGCTATGCCTCCTGGCTTTCCATCGAGAACCTCGATGAGGCCATCGCCCGGTTTCCCTGCGTCCGCAGCGCCATGCTGCGATATGCGAAATGCCTCATCATCCAGCTGCTGGAATCTGTTGCGTGCAACAGCCTCCACAGTGCGGAAGAGCGGATTTCACGTTGGCTTTTGGATGCGCGTGATCGGGTTGTCGGCGATTCCTTTCAACTCACCCAAATCGCGATTTCAGAGGCGCTCGGACTTCGCCGGGCGACCGTCAACGGGGCCTGCTCGCGGTTGATGGAAGAGGGGGCCATCGCGTACGCGCGTGGAAACCTGACCGTGCTGGATCCTGGAATTATAGAGAACCATGCATGCGAGTGTTATGGCCGTATTCGGAGAGCCTTTCAGCGGAATTTTTGATCGTTCTTGCGGAGCATAGGCAAGACAGAAAACCGTCCGCGGCCAGCGTCTTTGAGACGGTTTATGGTGGGCATGAGGGTGAGATTTCGACCTGAAGCCGGCAGGTGCGGGATGTATCCGGGTCGCTCCGGATGACTGTCGTTGGTGGATTTGACGGCCAGCCGCCAGCGCGACGCTCGTCGGCTGGCTAGCCCGGCCGGTGGCCGTCAGCAGGTCGGCGATCTTTACGGCAGCGTCGTCGGCATCCTCTCATCGCCAATCATTATACGATTTCATATAGCGTATAGTTATGAAGTCTGGGCGCTCGTACAAGCCGGCCTCGAACACTCCCGCTGCGGTGTCTGGCCCGCACAACGCGGCCAATCATCTTTCGTCGAACTCAGACATCTGCGGCGACTGTCTGGAGAAGCAGCAGCGCCGCGGCATCGTGACAACCACGCCGCTTCGTGAGGGTCAGCGCACGGCCCGGTTGAGCGGGGCAGCTGTGAACAGGGCACCGACCGCCCGGGACCGGATGGTTTGGCCCTCGCGCATCAGGAACAACGCGTCGAGCCCGAGCCGCCGCGCGAGCTCCGCCCCCTCCCCGGCACCGAGGACCATCAACGCAGTCGCCCAGGCGTCGGCTTCGGCACAGGTCCGCGCCACCACGGTGACCGAGGCTGGCGACCTCGTCAGGGGCGCGCCGCGGCGCGGGTCCATCGTATGCGACAGGCGGCACCCTCCGACGTCCACCCAATGTCGATAGTCGCCGGAAGTCGCCACCGCGGCGTCCTGCAGAACAAGCATCGAATGCGGCGTACGGGAGGTTGGGTCGGGTTTCTCGACGGCGATCGTCCACGGCTCGCCGTCGGGGCGCAGGCCAAGGGCCCGCATCTCGCCGTCGATGCCGACCAGCCCGCTGGTGATGCCGAATGCGCGTAGCGTCTGCGCCAGCCGGTCTACGCCATAGCCCTTGGCGATGCCATTGAGATCGAGGACGATGGGAGCGCTCTTGCGCGCCTCGCCGCCCTCGACATTCAGCTCCAGCACCCCGTATGCGGCCTGTCGCGGGGTTTCAAGCACCTTGCGGATCAGGGCTCGATCTGCGCCGGACGGGCCGAATCCCCAGGCGTCCACGGCGTCGCCCATGCCGATGTCGAAGGCGCCAACGGAGGAGCGGCCGATTTCGAGCGCGATCCGCAGCACCGCCATCAGCCGGTCGGGCACCCCGATCCATCGCCCCACCGGAGCGGCATTGAGGCGCATCAGGTCGCTATCCGGCTTCCAGCTGGACATCTGCCCGTCCACCTCGTCGACCGCAGCCTGAAGCGCGCTGCGAACTGGGGCGGGGTCGAAGGCTCCGGTCGCGTAGAACAGCACGGACCAGCGTGTGCCCATGGTGGATCCGCTCAACGTCTTGCGGGCTGGGTCAGAAGACATCTTCGACATAGCGTCCCTCCGCGCGGAGCTGCGCCGGGGTCAGCCCGATCGGAGCGAGAATGTCGGCGAGCGTGGCGGAGACGCCGGCTGCCATGTCGCGCCCGCCGCACACCATCACCCGCGCGCCCTTGTGAATCATGCGGGCGATCTCCGCACCCTCCCCGCGCAGCGCATCCTGCACGTAGCTGGGTTGCCGTGTGCGCGAACAGGCCGTCGCGAGCCGCTGCAGTTGCCCGTTCCGCCGCCAGCCCTCCAGCTCCTCGCCATAGATAAAGTCGCTCTCGGGATGCCGGATGCCGAAGAACAGGCGGATGGGGCGACGCCGGGCATTGGCCCGGATGAAACCTGCCAGCGGCCCGATGCCCGTTCCGGCCCCGACGAGGATGAGGGGCGTAGCGTCGTGGCCGGCATGGAAGCTGGGGTTCCGCCGCAAGAAGGCGTTGACCGTATCGCCCGGCTGCAGTTCGAAGAGCTGGCCGGAGCAAAGGCCAGCAGGGTGCTTTCTGACGACGATCTCGATGAAACCGTCGCGACAACCCGAGGCCAGCGAGTAGAGCCGGGGAATGGCAGAGCCTTTCGGCAGAACACCGAGGAGATCTCCGGCCACGAAGCGCCCGAAACCGCGACCGGTGAACCGCAGCCAGAATGGCGCCGTCGGCAGCGCAAAGCGCAGGATCGCGGTCGGAGCCTGCACCTCTGCCCCATGATCACGGCGCGAAACCAGCCTCAGCGAGAAAACTGCCGGCAGGACCGGATGATGGACGAGGTTCAGAGGTATCCCCATCGCAGCGCCCAGCGACCGGCTCCAGCGGGCGAAATCCTGCGGCGACTGGCGGTTCACCGTCATGAACGGAACCAGCATGTGCCAGCCCGCCGTCTCCGCCGCACCGGAAACAGCCTGTGCGAAAGCGCAATATCCGGGAAAACTGCTATCGCCGAAGCCGAGAACCGCGAGCGCGGCGGGCGGAGCCCCCGGCAGGGATTTCAGCCGGTCGAGAAATCCGCGCGCAGAGGCAGGCGCATCGCCATTTCCATAGGTCGCGGCCAGGATCAGGACGCGCCGCGCCTGCCGGTAGCGGGCCGGCTCGAAGGTCGACATCGGAGCGGCATGGACAGTTTGCCCGGATGCCGAGAGCGCCGCATGCAGCGTCGCGGCGAAGCCCCATGTGCTGCCGCCCTCGGAACCGACGAGCAGGATCGTCTCGGCGCGCCCGGCGACGACATTACTGCGAATGCGCGGACGGGCAGGCCAGCCCGCGAACCACAGGACGAAGCCCGTCCCGGCCATCGCGGGCACGCCGAGCGCCATGAGGCCGAGGATCAGCCCCAAGGCGGCGGCGCCCCGTCCGGTGTGCAGCATGTAGACGGTTGCCGAGACGCGCTGCCATGCGCTCGGTTCGCTCCAGGTCAGCAGCGCGCCAGTTCCCTGATCGAGATCGCCCATGCCGCGATCCGTCTTAAGCGTGAAAACATCGGCCGCATCCGCCGGATCGGGAAAGGACAGGCTACGCAGCTCGGAAACCGGTGTCCGCTTCAGCATATCCATGTCTGCCACGGGCATCCCCGTCCGGCCGCTTCCCTCGGCCTCGGTCACGGACGAAGACGGCCCGTCGGGCAGGAGGTCGAAGCTCGAGGCCGACATCCACAGGGCTGTGACAGATGACAGAAGCAGGCCGGCAACCGCGACCCGCGCGATCTCGACATGCAGGCGCGCCGCGACTGGCCCACGCAACGGTGAGAACCAGCGCCGCCAGCCGCCAGTCCGCCGCGCGACGAGCACGGCCCCCGAAGCGGACAGCACCAGCATGGCTGCCGCACCGACCGCCGCCAGCATGCGGCCAGCATCACCGAAAAGAAGCGAGCGATGCAGCCTGGTCAACCAGCGCTCGAACGGATCCGGATCCGCAGAGGCGATCTCCCGGCCGCTCGCGGGATCCATGACCGCCGCCCGCGGCACGCCGCTCTCGGACCAGTAGGCGATAATCCGGCCCGAGGGCCTGCGCCTTATCTGTTCGACCTCCGGATGAACCGTCTGGATGCGCTCCGCCAGCTCCGCCGTCGAGAGCGCGGCCGGCTGCACCGAGGAAAGGCGCTCAATGGCCGGGAATAGCGAGAGAAGCGCTCCGCTCAGGCCGAGCACCAGCAGAAGAAGGCCGGCGAGCAGACCCGGCCAGCGATGGACAACACGGATCATGCCGGCCACCGCTCAGAAAGAATAAGCCAAACTCGAGACATAGCGCCGGCCACGGACCGGCGCTTTCGCGCCCGCGCTCGTCAGCGGGATAGCGATCTCGCTCGGACTGTCGCGCATGTCTTCCACGGCGGCATCGACATGCAGAACGTACCCTGCGTCGAAGAGCGCATCAGCCAGATCGAGCGAAATCTCGAGCGTGCGGCCCCCGCCGACGCTGGCACCCGTGATACCGTTGATCTCGGCGGGGTTCCCACCGGTTGCGCGGTGCCAGCCCGACAGGTGCGAGTAGTATTTCGACTTGCGGCCAGCCAGCCACAGGCTGCCGGAATAGGCCCCCTGCGCATTCGTGACATAGAATGCGAGATAGGCACCGTCACCACCATAATTGGCCAGCGTGGTGGTGAGCTTGACCGGTCGCGCCTCGGCAAGACCGGGCAACATGAGCGTCGTGGCCAATGCGATGGCCGGCATGATCTTCTTCATGGTAGCTGGACCTCCTTTTCCCCGGCCCCGAGAACCGCATATTCCGGCCCGTGAGCATCGAGCCGTACCGGCGAGGCCGCGCCCCGCCATCCGGCACGATCAACCTGGGCCCCTGCGCTGACGGCCTCCTGACGCCGTGTCGGTTTTGGCTTCAGCCGGGCGTCAGGAAGAGCCGGGATCGTGCCGAAATGCCGCGCCTCCCTCGTTCTCTCCGCCTCGATCGATGCAGGGAGGGCCGGAGAGGCGAAGGCGCCGACCGTCGGCCTTCTCAGCGCAGGCTCATCCGCCGCAGCGCCCCGTCGCGCAGAACGAACTGGTGCCAGATCGCCATCAGGGCGTGCAGGCCGGCAAGGATGAGGATGAAGGTGCCGCCACTCTCGTGGAGTTCGGCGATCAGACCAGGGCGTCCCTGCACCGGGGTGGCAATGACCGGCAGATGCAGGCCGAAAAAGGGAACGGACACGCCCATGCGCGAAGCGGCGTACCAGCCGGTGAGCGGCAAGGCGACCAGCAGCAGATAGAGCAGCCCATGGCCGAGCCTGGCTCCTATGACGAGCCAGCCATGCTGCGGGCCTGCATCGGGAGCGGGCTGGGCCAGCCTCAGGATCAGACGGGGAACGACCAGAACCAGGACCGCAAGGCCCAGCCAGAAATGCAGCACAGGCGGGTTCCGGACCACTTCACGGCCGCCCTCCGCCGTCAGCCATGCGCCCAGCACAGCGAAGGCCGTCACCCAGTGAATGACGACCAGACTTCTCGAATAGCGCGCAGTTGCGACGGACATGGCCATTTCTCCAGCGTTGGACGAAGGGATGCAGCGTCCCGGGACACGGAGTCCGGCCCGCTCAATTCACCGTGGCTTTCGGCAGCTTGCTGCGGTCGAACAAGGATTTCGGGGACACCGGGGCCAATGGTTCGGCCGCCTCTGTGGTGACGGATGGAGCCCGTTCATGCCGGTGTCCGCCGCTCCGGGTCCGATGCTTTATCTTGACGATCGCCAGAGTGGCAGGATCGATCTTGGCCTTGAAAGGCCGTCCCGTCTCGTCGATGCCCCTGATCTGGTAGCAGCCATCATCGATCCTGAGCCGGTCCACCTGCCAGCCACGGGCCTGCGCCATCGCCTGCACGGCCTCTCGGGGCTGCCACTGTCCGAGGGGTACGTCGCAATCGTCATCAGCCATCGCGGCGCCCGCCCCTGCGACGGCAAGGAGCAGCAGGCCCGCGACGAACAGCTTCACCATGGCATTTGTCCCTGATCAGCGTTCACCTGCCGGAATGATGACAATCTTTCCTGACGCGTAGCTGAAGCGTGAAGGGCACGGCCCTTCAGGAAGCTGACAGGTTCCGCAGGCAACAGGTCTCGGACAGATGGGATTGCGCCTTCATGAGAGTTCTTCTGATCGAGGACGACACGATCCTCGGGGCCGCGGTGCGCGACCATATCGTCGGCGACAACCATTCTGTGGACTGGGTCGGCCGCCTCGACCGAGCCGCCGAGCATCTCGACAGCGCAGCCTATGATCTGGTCCTGCTGGATCTGATGCTTCCCGACGGTCGGGGAATCGCCTTCCTGCGCGAGCTGCGCCGGAAAGGATGCGTGACGCCGGTCATCATCCTGACCGCGCTGGACCAGATCTCCGACCGCATCGAAGGGCTCAATGCGGGAGCGGACGACTACATGACCAAGCCGTTTGACCTCGCGGAACTGTCCGCACGGCTGAATGCGGTGGCACGTCGCTACAGCGGCAATCCCAACCCGCTCGTCGAGATCGGCGGCCTGCAGATCGATTTGGCGGCACGGACGATCATAAAAGGCCGGCGACTTATCGACCTTACCGCGCGCGAATGGGCGCTATTCGAAGCCTTCGTCCAGCGCCCTGGCCAGGTGATGTCCAAGGCCCAGTTGGAAGACCGGCTCTATGCCTTCGGTACCGAAGTCGAAAGTAACACGATCGAGGTCCATGTCAGCCGTCTGCGCAAGAAGCTCGGCCCCGATGCCGTCCACACGGTACGAGGCATCGGCTATCGGCTGGGAAGCGCGCGATGACCGCGCCGAAGAGCCTGCAATGGCGCCTGTCGCTCTGGCTGGGCCTGAGCATCGCGCTGGTCTGGGCAGTGGCCGCCGCGGTGACGACCCAGAATCTGCGCCATCAAATGGATGAGGTCTTCGACAGCGAGCTTGCGGAAACCGGGCAGCGCCTGCTGCCGTTGGCCGTGCGCGACATCATCGGGCGCGACAGCGACGACTCAGCCAGCCAGAGCGTCGCGACAATGCGCGAGCATGACGAGCACTTCACCTATCTGGTGCGGAACGCCGACGGGCAGACGCTGCTGCGCTCGCACAGCGCCGACCCGGCGGTCTTTCCGCCGTTCAGCGGCATGGGCTTCTCCGATACGCCGACACACCGTCTCTATTCGGATGCCGCGTTGCAGGGTACGATCACGATCACCGTCGCCGAGCCGCACGCCCGCCGCCGCGCTGTCGCACGGGATGTGCTCGTCGGCCTGGCCCGCCCGCTCGCCCTGATCGTTCCGCTCAGCCTGATCGGCATATGGGCCGTCGTGCGCCTGTCGACGACGAGCCTGCGGCGCTTTCGCTCCGAGATCGAGCTGCGGGGCGCCGGAGATCTGACCGCGGTCGCCGCCGGCGGCCTGCCCTCGGAAATCCGGCCAGTCGAACAGGCGGTGAACCAGTTACTGGAACGCCTCAGGTGCGCCTTGGAGGCAGAGCGCAGCTTTGCCGCCAACTCGGCGCATGAATTGCGCACGCCGGTAGCGGCCGCGCTGGCACAGACACAAAGACTGATCATCGAAACGACCGATGGTGCCGCACGCAAGCGCGCTCGCGACATTGAAGCCGCCTTGCGAAGGCTCTCCGACCTCTCGGAAAAGCTGATGCAGCTGGCAAAGGCGGAAGGAGGCCGCCTCCATGGTGCCGAGGCGGTCGACACCGGCACGATCCTCCGGATCATCGTGGGTGAACTAACCGCCAACGCAGGCGGCGCCGGGCGGATCAAACTGGCCTTGCCCGACGGTCCAGTGCCGGCCCGCATCGATCCGGATGCGTTCGCGATACTGGCGCGGAACCTGATCGAAAATGCGCTCAAGCACGGCTCGCGTTCCGAACTGGTCTGCGTGACTCTGTCGGTGAATGGCGTGCTCCGCGTCACCAATGGAGGACCCGCCGTGCCGCAAGAGTTGCTCACCCGCCTGCTCAACCCGTTCGAGCGCGGCCGCGCGCAGGCGCAAGGCGCCGGGCTCGGGCTGGCCATCGCGAAAGCGATCGCCACTGGGACTGGTAGCAGCCTCGAACTGCTCTCGCCGAGGGAGGGGCAGGAAGACGGCTTCGAAGCGCGGCTCCGGATTGGCCGGCTGGGCTGATCCCGTCAGAACGGACGCCGGACCACGCTTGCTTCAACGCGCTGCAGCCAATCCCGGCGGCAGCATAACCAAGGCTGAAACCCGCTTTGCCAAAGCCCCAAAACTGTGCGGATCGACCGAGGCAGCCTGGCGATCAGGACCAGGCAGCGCCGCAAGTTGGCATAAGAAAACGATTTCAATGAGATAATTTGGCGTCCCGGAAGGGATTCGAACCCCTGACCTACGGTTTAGGAAACCGTTGCTCTATCCTGCTGAGCTACCGGGACGCACGGAACTCCGTGTAGCATAATCGCGATGCGGGTGAAGTCCCTTCTTGCCATCGTCGTATTCGCAGCCCTTCCCACCATGCCGGCACGGGCCGCATCCGGCTGCGTTCCGGAGGCCGCCCCCGCAGTCACGGCACGATTGACCGGCCTCGACCCTGCCGGAGATCCGCTGCTGGACGACGGCCGCAAGCTTCGGCTCGTCGGTCTCGCGCCGCGTCAGAGCCTGGAGGAGGTATCGCGCTTCGAAACCGGTCTGCGCGACTTCCTTGGGCGCCCGCTCGGCCTCTCCCTTCTCGGAGAGCCCGACCGCTGGGGGCGCCTGCCCGCACGGCTGTCGGTGCCGCCCTCGTCGCCGGGCGCACCGGCGCGGGATCTCGCACAACTGCTCATGCGGCAGGGCGCGGCCCTGCCGATGCCCGAACCCGGCTTATCCCCCTGCGAAGCCTCACCGAAGGCACCCGTTCAGGAATCAGTAACATCTCCACCGCAAGTTTCGCCGCTGACGGCGGTCAATGGCCATGATCTCGCCGCGGTAAAGGCGCAGGAGGGGCGTTACGTCATGCTGGAAGGCCGGATCGCCTCGGTCGGCGAGCGCTCCCAGCGGACCTATCTGAATTTCTCCCGCCGCCCCAAGGAGGCTGCCTCGATCGTCCTGTCGCGCAGCCTCTGGCGCGAACTCAAGAGCGCCGGCTGGACCGCGAGCCATCTCGGCGGTAAACGGCTGCGCGCCTATGGTGTCCTGTCCGGACGCGACGGCCTTCTGCTCGAGGTTGCGTCCGGGGCAGCGCTGGAATTGATCGACTGAGGATATGCTGGAGTCCTGGCGAGCATCGCTTTCGCGACATTCGAAGCGGCTGGCAGCCATCGCGCTGCCCGGACTGCTGCTCGTCGGTTGCCTCGGCGACCAGAGCGTGCTGCTGCCGGCGGGCGGGACCGCCGAAGGCGAGATCGCGCCGCGGATCAGCACGATCCAGCGCGCCTCAGACCAGGAACATCAGCGTCTGCTCGCGGCCTTCGGCGGCGAATACCGCGCACCACGCGCCCGCGCCGCTCTTGACGAGGTCGTGCAGCGCCTCGCCAAGGCCGGAGAAGGCCAGATCGGTCATTACGACATCACCATCCTGAATTCGCCGGTGGTCAACGCCTTCGCCCTGCCCAATGGCCGGCTCTATGTCACGCGCGGCCTGCTGGCACTGGCCAACGACACGTCCGAGATCGCCTCGGTGCTGGCACATGAGATTGCCCATGTCACGGCGCGGCACGCGGTCGAGCGCGCCGAGAAGGAAGCGGAATCGGCGCTGGTCAGCCGGGTCGTATCGCAGGTCTTGAAGGACCCCACGCGCGGCGCGGCAGTCAACGCCGGCTCGAAGCTCTCGCTCGCCAAGTTCTCGCGCCAGCAGGAGCTCACCGCCGACCAGATCAGCGTCCGCAACATCTCACGCGCCGGCTACGATCCCTATGGCGCAAGCCGCTTCCTCGCCACGCTCGGCCGCAACACCGCCTTCCGCAGCAGCGGCCAGAACCAGAGCGCCGACGACAAGCGGCTCGATATCCTATCGAGCCATCCGCAAACCCCGGAACGCATCGCCGCCGTCACCGCCGCCGCCCGCCAGATCGGTGCACCCGGCATCGGCGAGCGCGATGCCAATCGCTGGCTCAATGCGGTCGAGGGCCTGGCGTATGGCGACGATCCGCGTGATGGCGTGGTCCGGGGCCGGCGCTATCTCAACAGCGCGCTGCGCATTGGCTTCAGCGCCCCCGAAGGCTTTGGCCTGGAATCCGCGCAGGACATGGTCATTGGCGTCAGCGCCAATGGCGCACAGGCCCTTCGCTTCGATTCCGTCACGCTGAAAAGCGGCCAGACGCTGGAATCCTATGTCGCCGCCGGCTGGATCGAGGGCGTCGAGACCACCGGCATCGAGAAGACCGAGATCGCCGGCCAGCCTGCGGTGCGCGCCCACGGCCGCGGCACCGACTGGACCTTCAGGCTCGCCGCCGTGCAGATCGGCGACCGGGTCTATCGCTTCATCCTGGCCGCACGCGGTGGCACCGATCCGGAGCGGCAGATGCGCAGCATCGTCGACAGCTTCAGGATCATGACGCCTGCGGAATCGCAGGCCGTCCGCCCGATGCAGATCCGGCTGGTCGCTGCCGAGGCCGGCGACACCATCGCCAGCATGGCCGAGCGCATGCCCGAGCAGGACCGGCCGGGCGAGCTCTTCCAGCTCCTCAACGGGCTCGACCGCAACGCTGCGCTGACGCCCGGCCAGCGCTACAAGGTCGTCGCCGAGTAGACCTCCACCTTCACAAGGCCGCGAGTCCGTCTCACGCCCTCCTGCATCACTCGCGGCCGGCGCTATGATTGCGGAAAGCCATGATCAGGGGAGGCAAGAATGGCGCTCGATCGCCGGATCGTCGAACTCTACGACGAGTACACGCACAAGCCTCTGGACCGTCGCGTCTTCATGAACCGGCTGCTCGCCATCGCCGGCACCGCGGCGGCGGCGGAAGCCGCGCTCGCCCTGCTGGAGCCGAACTACGCTCAGGCTCAGCAGGTCGCACCCGACGATGCCCGCATCACCGCGAGCCGGTTCGACCAGATCTTCGATGGCGTGGCTCTGAAAGGCTATTTGGTCACGCCCAGGGCTGAGGCCAAGCGCGGCGGGGTCCTCGTCATCCACGAGAATCGCGGTCTCAATCCTCATATCGAGGACATCACCCGCCGCATCGCGCTTGAGGGTTTCACCGCGCTCGGCCTCGATTTCCTTACCCCCCTCGGTGGCACGCCCAGCGATCCCGACGCCGCCCGCGCTCTCTTCCCGCAGCTTTCGGTCGAGACGGTCGTCACCCAGGGCCGCGCGGCGCTGAAATACCTGGCCTCGCGGCCGGATGCGACCGGCAGGACAGGCGCGGTCGGCTTCTGCTGGGGCGGCGGCTCGGTCAACGACCTCGCCGTCTCGGTGCCGGAACTCTCGGCGGGCGTGGTCTTCTACGGCCGCTCGCCCGATCTCGCCAAGGTACCGCAGATCAAGGCCCGCCTTCTGATCCAACAGGCCTCGCGCGATACCCGCCTCGTCCAGATGCTGCCAGATTATGAGAAGGCGCTGAAGGCCGCCAATATCCAGTACGAAGCCATCGTCTATCCCGATGTCGACCATGCCTTCATGAATGACACCAGCGCCGAGCGCTACAACGCCGCGACAGCCAAGCAAGCCTGGGCAAGGACGGTGACTTTCCTGAAGGTGGGAACAGGCACGGCGTAGCGATCCCGTTCATCTCAACAAAAAACCCGGCGATTGCCCGCCGGGTTCCTTGCAAATTGCGAAGACTGAAGTCGCTCAGGCAGCTTCTTCCGCCAGGTCGTCATTGTCCCCTTCCAGCTCCGCCTCGGTTTCGGCCTTGCCGGCGCGGCGCGGCGACTTGGCGAGCTGCCCTTCGATCTTCTTGAGCGCCTCGGTCTCGGTGACATCGTCGACCACCGCGATCTCGCGGGTCATGCGATCCAGGGCTGCCTCGTAGAGTTGGCGCTCGGAATAGGACTGCTCGGGCTGCGCCTCGGAACGGTAGAGATCGCGAACCACTTCGGCGATGGCGACGAGATCGCCGGAATTGATCTTCGCTTCATATTCCTGCGCACGACGCGACCACATGGTGCGCTTGACTCGGGCACGGCCGGTGAGCGTGACCAGCGCCTTGGCAACCGACTCGGCGTCGGCAAGCTTGCGCAGGCCGACGCTGGCGGCCTTCGCGGTCGGGACGCGCAGCGTCATCTTGTCCTTGGCAAAGCTGACGACGAACAGTTCCAGCTTGAAACCCGCGACTTCCTGCTCTTCGATCGCCGTGATCTGACCCACGCCATGGGACGGATAGACGACGTACTCGCCCGTCTTGAAACCCTGGCGCACAACAGCTTTCTTCGCAGTGGACATGCCGTTACGACTCCTGACCGGCCCGCTCGGCGCGAGCACGTGATGATCTGGTCCCCGGCCGGGTGGCAGGGGACTTTCCGCCTGATGCGACGCTTGGAAAACGCACCGCTTCACGCTCCCTAGTCGATTGTTTCATTGTGCCCCGGCCAAGAACGACGATCGAAGCCGCCGGCGCCGAAGCCGGCTCTCTCATCGTCTTTGATCTCTTGGGGGCGCCCCGATTGCTGGAATCTCGCAGGGACATGCGGAACGACTTCGACTGGGACTAGCTTGTAACACAAAAAACACGCCGAATCAAAGGTAAACGCCGGGCGGCGCTCCCCTGCAACGGCATGGCGAGGTCTTGGTTAATGCAGCGCGGCCGGCAAATGCCGGTCGGATCAGTCGCCTTCACCCGGTTCCGGCGAGAGCATTTCGAGCTTGCCGGGGACGCCATCGAACGCCTTGGCGTCGGCCGGCGGATCCTTCTTCTGGGTGATGTTGGGCCAGCTCGCCGCGAACTTGCCGTTGAGCTGCAGCCAGCTTTCGAGACCCGGTTCCGTGTCGGGCTTGATCGCTTCGGCCGGGCATTCCGGCTCGCAGACGCCGCAATCGATGCACTCGTCGGGATGGATGACGAGCATGTTCTCGCCTTCATAGAAGCAGTCGACCGGGCAGACCTCGACGCAATCCATATACTTGCACTTGATGCAGTTCTCGGTGACCACATAGGTCATGGGCCGGCCCTTCCAACACTTCTAAACAGCCCCATAAACCCCTGCCCGGCGCAGGTTTCAAGGCCGTTCTCGTGATCTCTTGCAGAACGTTCTGTCATTCGGGAGGCCCCGTGGAGAAGTTTTGCTCCCGGGCCCGTTTTCGCGCCTGCCGGCCGACACGGCGGGAATTTAATCCTCGTCCCCGGTCTCCGCAAGCGACGCATCGCCGCTGCCGGCGTCGAGCCGCTCATAGAGCTGCTGGGCAACCGTGAATGAGCCACGCCGCTCGGCGAAGCCGAGGACCCTGACCACGACCGTCGCGTGCGGCAGGGCGAGCGTCAGCACCACCCCGACCTTGATGCCCTGCGCCGGGTTGTCGCATCGGCGTCCCTCGATGCGGACATGCCCGTCCTCCACCAGGCGCACGGCGGCCGGGCGGTTGCGGGCGAAGCGCGCGAACCAGAGCCATTTGTCGAGGCGCTGACGACCGTCCTGCAAATCGTGCGCGCCTCCCTGCTCTCAGTTCTTGCTGCCTTCGAGCTGGGCCTTGAGAGCCGCGAGCTTGGCGAAAGGCGAATCCGGATCGGGCTCGCGATTGGCCGGGCGCGGACGCGGCGTCTGCTGGAAGCGCTCAGCACCGCCCCGCTCCTCGCGACGCGGGCCGCCGGGACGGCCGTCACGCTTGAAATCGGGACGCGGACCGCGATTGCCCTCTGGACGATCCTGCCGCTGCGGCCGGTCGTCCCGGCGCGGACGCTCCTGACGCTGCGCCGGGGTCCCCTCGCCCGCGGCAGCAGCCGGCCGGTTGTCCGTCCGCCCGTCACGGCGCGGACCACCGGGGCGGCCCTCGCGCTGCGGCCGGTCGCCGCCACGGCGCTCGCCACCTTCGCGACGCTCACCGCCTTCGCGGCGGCCACGTGGATTGCCATGCTCCGGCCGGCGTCCGCCCTGATGGCGATGCGGGCGCCAGACCTCGATCAACTCGGGCTCGGCCGGCGCGGCCTCGACCGCAGGGGCCTCATCGGGAGCGGCTTCGCCGGAGACCGTCTCCTCGGCCGCAGCGCTCGGCAGCGCGACCAGTGCGTCGGCCGGCACCGGCTCGCGCGCCACGTCCAGCTCAGCCTCGGTCAGGATCGGCGTATCCGGCGTCTCGACGGCAGGCGCTTCGACGACAGGCGCCTCGCCCTCGGCCAGCTCGTCCGCATTCAGCGCCGTCGCCGGCTCGCTCGGACCTTCGGCCTCGGCGGTGACTTCAACAGCTTCACCCTCCGCAGGAGCCGCTTCCGCTTCGCCAGCAACGACAGGCTGCGCCGGCTCGGTCGCGGCCGGCGGCGGCGCCAGCGGTACGGTAATCGCAGGCCCCGGACGCTTCACCGAGACATAGCCGAGCGAACGCAGGATCGAGGCGAAATCCTCGCCAGCGCAACCAACGAGCGAGGTCATCGCGCCAGTAGCGACGAAGCCGTCCTGATCGGCAGCGCCGGCGGGAGGCGTCCCCTGCGTAACACCTGGACGGTAGGCGATGGCCGGGCGGATCAGGTCGGCAAGGCGCTCGAGGATATCCACGCGCACGGCCCGCTCGCCGCAGACGCGGTAACCGGCGGCACGGTAGAGCCCCTTCGGCACGGCCTTGTCGACCGGGAAGGAAGTGCGCCCCGAGGCGGCGAGATGCGCGATATCGTCGAGCCCGGCCGTCTCCGGCCCGCCATGCTTAAGCGCCCAGAGCTGGGCGGCAAGCGCACGCGGCGCCGGCTTCAGCAGCGCCGGCATATAGATGTGGAAAGCGCCGAAGCGGATGCCGAGCTGGCGCAAGGCCGCGCGGCCTTCCTGGTCAAGCGCCTTCATCTCCTCGCCGACCTTCGAGCGTTCGAGCACGCCGAGCGCCTCGGCCGCCTGGTAGGCGATGCCGCGCGCTATACCGGTGACGTTCTCGGCCACTTCGAGAATCTGCACGGCGCCGAGGAGCTTGGTGATGTGATTCTTCAGCCAGAGATTGAGCCGGGCCTCGACCTGCTCGCGCGCGGGACCGCCGAGATGCTCTTCCACCAGCAGGCGCAGCCGCGGCTCCAGAACCTTCTCGCCGGCGGTGAGACGCGCCACCGGCTCGCCGGTCCATCGCACCAACCCGTCATGCGACAATACGAAGGCATCGTCGCCGGCCAGCACGACGCGCGCCGCCCGGGCCTCGATCTCGGAGCCGAGCGCCTTCATTGCCGCCAGGTTCAGCGCCTTGACCTCGGAACCGCCGGCCTTCGGATCCGCCGTGAAGCGGAAGCCCTGCAGCATCCCCACATGCTGGCCCTCGACGAGCACGTCGCCCGTCGCGGTGACCTCAGCCTCCAACATCGCATTCTCCCGCAAGCGGCGCATCAACACGCTGGTGCGCCGATCGACAAATCTATGGGTCAGCCTCTCGTGCAGAGCGTCCGACAGCTTGTCCTCTACAAGACGAGCCATGCCCTGCCAATGCTCTGGATCAGGCAACCAGTCGGGACGGTTCGCAACATAGGTCCAGGTCCGGACCTGCGCGATCCGCGCCGAGAGCGTATCGATCTCGCCATCCATGCGGTCGAGCGCTGCCAATTGCGCCGCATACCAGTCGCTGTCGAGCCGCCCATGGCGCATCAATCGCAGATACAGGGTTGTCGCGAGATCGGCGTGCTGCATCGGCGAGATCTTGCGATAATCGGGCAGTCCGCAGACCTCCCAGAGCCGCTCGACCGCTGCGCGTCCCTGCGCCAGCTTCGCGATATCCGGGTCCCGCGCCAAAACTTCCAGCGTCGTCATGTCCTCGGCGATCAGCGCCCGCGTCAGCCCTTGTTCGGAAGGCTGAAGGTTCAGCGTGTCCAGCAAACCGCCGACCGAGCGCAGGTCGAGATCGGAATTGCGCCACTGCATCTGCCGGATCGGCTCGAAGCGGTGATTCTCGATCGCCTCGACCAGTTCCGCATCGAAAGGCGGGCAGCGCCCGCTGGTGCCGAAGGTGCCATCGCGCAGATGCCGCCCGGCCCGCCCGGCGATCTGGCCGAACTCGGCCGGGTTGAGCTTGCGATAATGATGCCCGTCGAACTTCTTGTCCGCGGCGAAGGCGATGTGGTTGACGTCGAGATTGAGCCCCATGCCGATCGCGTCGGTGGCGACGAGATAATCGACATCGCCGGACTGGTAGATCTCGACCTGGGCGTTGCGGGTGCGCGGCGAGAGCGCGCCCAGCACCACGGCCGCCCCGCCCTTCTGTCGGCGGATCAGTTCGGCGATGGCATAGACCTCCTCGACCGAGAAGGCGACGATGGCCGAGCGCGGCGCCAGGCGCGTGATCTTGCGGTCGCCGGCGAAGGTGAGCTGCGACAGGCGCGGGCGCGTGACGACGTTGACGCCGGGCATGAGCTGTTCGATCAGCGGCTTCATCGTCGCCGCGCCGATCAGCATGGTCTCGGCCCGGCCACGCCGGTTCAGCAGGCGGTCGGTGAAGACATGGCCGCGATCGAGATCGGAGGCGAGTTGGATCTCGTCGATGGCGACGAAATCGACGGCGAGATCACGCGGCATCGCCTCGACCGTGCAGATCCAGAAGCGCGGCCGCTCGGGTTTGATCTTTTCCTCGCCGGTGACCAGCGCGACGGCCTCGGGGCCGACCTTGTCGACCACGCGCTGATAGACCTCGCGCGCGAGCAGCCTCAGCGGCAGGCCGATCATCCCGGTCGGATGGGCAACCATGCGCTCGATGGCGAGGTGGGTCTTGCCGGTATTGGTCGGGCCCAGCACGGCCGTGACGCCATTGGCGCGGGCGGCGGGCGGCAGCGAACGGAAAGGAAGCAAGGCGAGGGAGCCGATCAAATCGCCCGCCCATGCGGGCGGGAGCGTGGACGGGGTTTAAACAGGTCCTAGAAGCGGACCGCGCAAGAACGAGTCTGGAACGAAGCGGGGCCGAATCGCTGACTCCGGCAGAATCGGGTTTTGTTCCCTTTTCGGAATCTGTCCCCTGGCGGCATGGGCCATGTCGTCATCGCGCCCTCCCGGATTGGCGTGGCGAGGCAGCGTTCGACGCCGCCCGGCATGAGCTCTATTTAAGCCTTTTCGAACCGGAGACGAGAGGCAAGGCAGAATTCGGGGGCGGCGTGCGCTTCAGTGATGGGCGTGGCTGCATTGCCCGTGATCGGCAAGCGCTTCGATGATCGCGCAGTCACAGGCCGCCACGCCGCCCGAGCAGGTCGTCGCGATCCGCTCCAGCTCCTTCTCCAGAGAGCGCAGCTTCGCGATCTTGTCGCGGACCTCGTCGAGATGCGCGACCGAGATCGCATGCGCCTCGTCGCAGGCCATGCCAGGCGTATCGGACAGTTTCAGCAATGTGCGGATGTTCTCGACCGCAAAGCCGAGATCGCGCGCATGCTTGATGAAGGCGAGCCGCTCGGCATGGCGCCGGCCATAGCGACGCTGGTTGCCCTCGGAACGCTCCGGCGGCGGCAAGAGCCCAACCTGCTCGTAATAACGGATGGTCTCGACCTTGACCCCGGTGCGATCGGCAAGCGCGCCGATCGGCATCACGCGGTCGATCTTGACGGTCGCGGTCATGACATCACCTGAAAAGCTATAGTTTCTATAGCTTCAGATAGTCCCACGCGATCTGTTTGCAAGCGTGATCAGGCGACGCCCATGGCAAGCAGGTCGTGAACATGCACGAGCCCGGCCGGGCGGTCCTCGGCATCAACGACGATCAACGCCGTGATCCGGCTGCGGTTGACCAGTTCCAGCGCCTCGACCGCCAAGGTATCGAGGCCGACGCGGCGGGGGTTCGCCGACATGATATCACGCGCCCTGAGCGAGACACCGCCGGCCATCGCCGTCTTGCGGCGCAGATCGCCATCGGTGACGACGCCCGCGAGCTTGCCGTCCAGGTCCTTCACCACGGCGCAGCCGAAACCCTTGTCGGAGATCATCGCGATGACGTCCGGCAGCAGCGTATCGAGCCCGATCAGCGGCAGTTCGGCGCCGCGATGCATGATGCTCTCGACGGTCTTGAGTTGCGCGCCGAGCTTGCCACCGGGGTGGTAGACGAAGAAGTCCTGCCGCGAGAAGCCACGCGCCTCCAGCAACGCCACGGCCAGCGCATCGCCGAGCGCCATCTGCATCGTCGTCGAAGTCGTCGGCGCGAGCCCGTTCGGGCAGGCCTCCGTCGCCTTGGGCAGGACGAGTGCGATATCCGCTTCCTTGCCCAGTGTGCTCTCCGCATTGGCGGTGATTGCGATCAATCCGACGCGGAAGCGGCGCGTATAGCCGACGAGCGCGGCAAGCTCGACCGCTTCGCCCGACCAGGACAAGGCGATCACCACGTCCTCGGGCTGGACCATGCCGAGATCGCCATGGCTCGCCTCGGCCGGATGGACGAAATGCGCAGGCGTGCCGGTCGAGGCCAGCGTCGCCGTGAGCTTGCGCCCGACATGGCCGGACTTGCCCATGCCGGAGACGATCACACGCCCGCTCGATGCCCGGATCATCGCGATGGCCTCGGCGAAAGGCCCCCCCAATCCATTCGCCAGTGCGTCGTGAAGTGCGTCGAGCCCGGCGCGCTCGGTGGCAATGGTGCGAAGGGCGGAGTCACGGATATCGGCTGTCATGGCCGGCGCTGTAGCACGGCTGCGTAAGCCATTTCCACCGCCTGCCGAAGCGTAAGGCCCGCGTTGACGGCTCCTTAACCCTGTTCGTTCTAACTCCGTTAACCATGCGCGCCACCCGCGCACCTGTCATCTGGAGCCCTGCGACGCCCGTGTCCGGCCGCGCGACGACCCTGCTTCTGTCCGGCACGGCACTGGCCGCGCTGGCAATCGCCTGCGCGAAGACACAGGCGCAGCAGATGCCGCGCGCCAGTCTCAGAACCGGCACGCCCACCTATGTCGCGCAACAGCCGGCAACGCCCCAGCCTGTCCTCTCGCCCGCGACAGCCGAGCCGGAAGCCATCCGCGATCCTGCCGGATTGGTCCAGCGGCAGAATTCCGCCGTCTCGGGGCGGCAACCGCCCCGTGCAAGCCAGCCCATTCAGGCGCCGGCCCTGCGCGGCGTCACCCAGCGCCAGTTCCGCCCGCCGCCACCGGCGGTGACGAGCATGCCTCCCCCACCTCCCCCTCCGCCGCCGCCACGCCGCCGCGCCGCGAGCGAAGAGGACCCCTATGCAGCCCTCGGCATCCGCCTGGGCTCGATCACGCTGCGCCCCGCGATCACAAGCGCGATCGGCTACGACACCAACCCACAGCGCACGTCGGCGGCGGGCACGAAGGGCTCTGCCTACAGCCGGCACGAGGGCGAGCTGGCTATCCAGTCGGATTGGAACGTGCACGAGCTCAAGGGCCAGTTGCGCGGCGGCTATCTCGAATTCTTCCGGGCCAAGGATGCCTCGCGCCCCGATGCCGAGGGCAGCCTCGACCTGCGGTTCGATGCGACGCGCGACACCCGCATTCTCCTGGAATCACGCCTCAAGCTCGACACGCAACGGCCGGGCTCGCCCGATCTGACCGCCGCCGTCACCGGTCGTCCGCAGATCTATCAGTATGGCGCCTCCGCCGGCGTCACCCACGACATCAACCGGCTGCAATTGACGTTGCGAGGCTCAGCCGATCGCAGCGATTACGAAGACGCTCGCCTGTCGAACGGCGCCGTGCTGTCGCAAAAAGACCGGAACATGACGCAGTACGGCCTGCGACTGCGCGCCGCCTACGAGGTCACGCCGGGCTTCAAGCCCTTCGTCCAGACCGAAATCGACCAGCGCGATTTCGACGAGAAGAGCGATTCCAGCGGCTATATGCGCTCTTCGAACGGCGTGACCGGACGCATCGGCTCGAGTTTCGAGATCAGCCAGCAGCTCACCGGCGAGGTCTCTGGCGGCTATCAGGATCGCAAATACGACGATACGCGCCTGAAGAACCTGCGCGGCTTCGTCGGCGATGCCGCGGTGCTGTGGTCGGCGACGCCCTTGACCACGGTGACGCTGCGCGGCGGCGCCGAACTCGGCGACACCACGATCGCCGGCTCTTCCGGCACGACCGTGCGGCGTGCCACGCTCGAAGTGGCACATGCCTTGCGCCGCAACCTTACCGTCACCGGCTTCACCAATTTCAGCCGCACCGAGTATGACGGCCAGGGCCTGCGCGAGGACTACACCAATGTCGGCGCGCGGCTCGAATACAGGCTGACGCGCACCTTCGCCGTCCGCGCGAGCTTCACCCACGAGCGCCTGAACTCAACGGCACAGGGCGCTGACTACACCGCCAACGTCTCGCTGGTGGGGCTCAGGGTGCAGTTCTGACGCAGCCGATCGTGGCCGGGACAAGCCCGGCCATGACGACCTGGCTTATTCCATCCCTTCGAGCTCGATGATCATGCCCTCGATCATCCGAAGCCCGATCTGCCAGAAACCGGGGTCCTTCGCATCGAGGCCGAAGGGCGCCAGCAGCTCGGAATAGGGCTTGCTGCCGCCGGCCGAAAGCAGCGCGAAATAGCGGTCCTGGAAACCCTCGGCGGCGTTCTGGTAGACGCCGTAGAGCGAGTTCACCAGGCAGTCCCCGAAAGCGTAGGCATAGACGTAGAAGGGCGAATGGATGAAGTGCGGAATATAGCACCAATAGGGCTCGTATCCGCTCGACACCCGGATCGCTGGACCCAGGCTCTCCGCCTGCACGCTCATCCAGATCTCGCAGAGCGCTTCCGGCGTCAATTCGCCCTCGCGCCGGGCCTCATGAACCTTACGCTCGAAGGTGTAGAACGCGATCTGGCGCACGACCGTGTTGATCATGTCCTCGACCTTGGCCGCCAGCATCGCCTTGCGCTGTTTCGGGTCGGTGGTCGAATCCAGCAGCTTGCGGAAGGTCAGCATCTCCCCGAAGACGCTAGCCGTCTCGGCCAAGGTCAGCGGCGTCGGCGCCATCAAGGCTCCGTTCGGTGCCGCCAAAACCTGATGTACGCCATGGCCGAGCTCATGCGCCAGGGTCATCACGTCGCGCGGCTTGCCCTGGTAGTTCAGCAGAACATACGGGTGCGCCGACGGTACCGTCGGATGTGCGAAGGCACCGGGCGCCTTGCCGGGGCGCGGCGCGGCGTCGATCCAGCGCTCGTCGAAGAAGCGCTTGGCGATCGCCGCCATCTCCGGCGAGAACGCGCCATAGGCGGAGAGCACGGTCTCGCGCGCCTCAGTCCAAGGAATCGTGCGCTGCTTGACCTGCGGCAGCGGCGCGTTGCGGTCCCAGAAATCCAGTTCCTCGCGGCCGAACCACTTCGCCTTCAGGCGGTAGTAGCGATGCGACAGGCGCGGATAGGCCTCGCGCACCGCGGCAACAAGAGCGTCCACCACTTCTCGCTCGACCCGGTTCGCCAGATGGCGGGAATCCGCGACATCCTCGAACTTGCGCCAGCGGTCGGAGATTTCCTTGTCCTTGGCGAGCGTGTTGGTGATCAGCGCGAAAATGCGCAGTTCCTTGCGGAACACGAGGCTCAGCGCCTCCGCCGCCTTGCGCCTGATCTCGCCATCGCTGTCCTGCAGCTTGTTGAGCGTAAGTTCGAGCGTCAGCTCCTCGCCATCGATCGTGAACCGCAGCGAGGCGATGGTTTCGTCGAAGAGCCGGTTCCAGGCGGCTGCGCCCGTGATCGACTTCTCGTGGAACAAGGCCTCGGTCCGGTCGTCGAGCTGGTGCGGCTTGTCCTTGGCGAGATCGTCGAGCCAGGGCTTCCAGTGCGAAAGCGGCGCCTGGTTCGCGACCTTCGCGAGGAGGGCGGGCTCGATCCGGTTCAGCTCAAGCTCGAAGAACAGCAATTCGGTGATCGCGGCGTTCAGCTTATCCTGCGTGTCGCCGTAGAACTTGGCGCGCTGCGGATCAGTGGTGTCGCCGGAATAGACGAGGCCTGCATAAGCGCCGATCCGGCCGAGCAGGTCGCTCAGGTTTTCATAGCTCTTCACCGCCGTGGCGAGGGCCTCGCTGCCGTCAGGCGCCGCCGCGAGTTCCGCGAGCTTGCCACGATAGCGGCCGGCCAATGCCTGCGCTTCGACGAGGCCGCGCTCGAGGTCCCCCTTCAACTCCGGGGTTTCGGTGCCGGGATAAAGATGGGTCAGGTCCCATTCCGGAAGATCGCCGATCACCTTCGCCGGCTTCGTCGCCCCCGCTTTTGTGCCGGAACGCAGGACGGTCTCATGAAAACCCATTCGCTCGATACCTTCGCGCACTGAAACGAGCCTCACCCTTAGGCCGGCGCAGGCCTGCCGATCAACGGCAGCCCGTTCACCATCTCGGCGACACGCCTAGCTTAAACCCCGCTTAACCCTTCTGGCCGACCATGCTCCAGAACGGAACAGGCGATTCCGCCGGTAGCCAAGATTTCTTTCATATTGCGTGGGCTTTCGAGGTGCCATGACAGACACCGTCCTCATCGTCGACGACGATCCCGTCCAACGCCGCCTGCTCGACGCCATGCTGAAGCGTTTCGGCTACGACGTGGCGACCGCCGAGAACGGCGAAGCGGCACTGACCCTGCTCGGCGCACCCGAGGGCGAGCGTTTCAGCGCGGTCGTGCTCGATCTCAACATGCCCGGCCTCGACGGCATGGGCGTGCTGGCGGCGCTCCGCGAACGCGGCTGCGAGACCCCCGTCATCGTCCAGACCGCCAACGGCTCGATCGAAACCGTCGTTTCAGCCATGCGAGCCGGCGCCGTAGATTTCGTGGTCAAGCCCGTCGGGGCCGAACGCCTGCAGGTTTCGCTGCGCAATGCGCTGAAGCTCGGCGCGCTCGAACATGAATTGCGCCATATCAAGCGCCGGGCCTCGAACACGCTGGGTTTCCGCGATCTCGCGACGAAGAGCCCGGACATGGCGCGTGTCATCAGGCTGGCCGAGCGCGCGGCGAAATCGAACATCCCGATCCTGATCGAAGGGGAGTCCGGCGTCGGCAAGGAGGTGCTGGCGCGCGCGATCCAGGGCTCCAGCGACCGCAAGGGCAAGCCTTTCGTCACCGTGAATTGCGGCGCGATCCCGCATAACCTCGTCGAATCCATCCTGTTCGGCCATGAGAAGGGTGCCTTCACCGGCGCGACCGAGCGCCATCTCGGCAAGTTCGTCGAGGCCAATGGCGGCACGCTCTTCCTCGACGAGATCGGCGAATTGCCGCTCGATGCGCAGGTCAAATTGCTGCGCGCCATCCAGGAGGGCGAGGTCGACCCCGTCGGTGGCAAGAAGTCTGTGCGCGTCGACATCCGCCTGATCTCGGCCACCAACAAGAGCCTGCTCGATCAGGTGAAGCGTGGCGAGTTCCGCGAGGATCTCTACTACCGCCTGAACGTCTTCCCGATCACACTGCCGCCCTTGCGCCAGCGCCGGGAGGACATCGCCGATCTCGCCCGCGGCTTCCTCGCCCGCTTCGCCGCCGAGGAGGGCCGCAAGCTCACCGGGCTCACTGCTGAGGCCGCCGCCCTGATCACCGGCTATGACTGGCCGGGCAATGTCCGCCAGCTCGAGAATGCCGTGTTCCGCGCCGTGGTCCTGGCCGACGGGCCGGAGCTCGACATCACCGAATTCCCGCAGATCGCTGCGCAGATGGACGGCTACGAGGTCCGCATTCCGCCAGCCCCCGCCCCGCTTTCCCGCTCCGAGGGGCAAGGCGAGCCGCCGCCGCGCATCATCCAGATGCCGGTGCGCGATCCCAACGCGCTCGACCTCGTCGCCGGCTCCGACATGCGCAAGCTCGATGAGCTCGAGCGCGAGATCATCACCTTCGCGCTCGCACATTACCGAGGCCACATGTCCGAGGTCTCGCGCAAGCTCGGCATCGGCCGCTCGACGCTCTACCGCAAGCTCAAGGATTACGGGCTGATCGAGAGCGAATCGAACGGCGACGAAACCGACGCGGCATGATCTGCGACTAACCGAATGGGGCGGTCTGTTGCGCCGCCGCATCTTGTCTCAACCAGCCGAGTCACGCAGGAATGGCGGTGTTCGGCAGCAATCGGGATAGCGACCATGCGTCCTCGCCATTGGGCGAAACTGACCTCGGCATCCGCCCTGGCCATCATCCTGGGATGCCTCCCGCCCCACGCCGAGACCCCTCTCAACACCGATGCCACATTGGGCATTCCGCTGCCCGAGCAGCCGGAGTTGAGGCTGTCCGATATCGCGCCACGTGTCCCCGCAGGGCACGCTGCGACCGCATCCGCCCATTCCGCCGATGCCGAGATCGTCACCGGGACGGTGACGCCCGGCAGCCGCCTCCAGGATCCGGCGAAGCAGGATGCCGCCGCTCCTCTCGACTCCACCGAGGAAGCGTTCACGCTCGACATTCCCGCGATCGACATGCCGGCCGCGGACCCGGCCCTGATCCCCGCCGCGAAATCACCCGAGCCAGTGCAGGATGCACCATCGACAGGTCCGTTGCGCACAGTCGAGCCTCTCGTGCCGCTGCCGGATGTGCCGAAGGTCGTCGTCGAGCTGCCGCCCGGCTCGGAATTCTCCGCCGCGATCGCCGCTGCCCTGCCGGATGCGTTGACGTTGCGCCGCCTCGGCGAGCGCGAGCGCAACGAGATCGTCGCCGCCTATCAGGCCAATGAGAATCGTCCCTTCTGGGTCGGCACCAAGGGCTGGAACGAGGCCGGCAAGAGCATCGCGACGCAGCTAGGCCGCGCCGGCGAGGACGCGCTGCGCCCGAACGACTATGCCCTGCCGGTGTTCGAGGCCAGCGACAAGGCCAAGCTCGCCGAGGCCGATATCCGTCTTTCGGCCATCGCCGTTCTCTATGCCCGCGACGCCCGCGGCGGCCGGCTCAACCCGCGCCAGCTCTCGAAGCTGATCACGCCTACGCTCTATCTGCCCTCTGCAACCGAGGTGCTCTCGGAAATGGCCGGCGCGCCTGACGCCGGCGCCGTGCTCGCCGCCTACAATCCGCCGCATGAGGGCTATCGCCGCCTCAAGGCCAAGCTCGCGGAGATGCGCGAGCATCTCGACGACACGCCGCTGGTGCGCATCCCCGCCGGCCCGCCGCTCAAGCTCGGCATGCGCGACGAGCGCGTGCCGCTGGTACGCGCCCGCCTCGGCCTGGGCCCCAGCGAGGAGCCGGTCTTCGACCGCTCGACCGCGCTCGCCCTGACCGATTTCCAGAAGAAGGCCGGCCTGCCGGCCAACGGCATCCTGAGCGAGCGCACGCTCGCCGCACTTGGCAAGCCGGCGAGCGCGCGTGGCGAGGAAGACATCATCGCCCAGATGGAGCGCTGGCGCTGGCTGCCGCCCGATCTCGGCACGGACCACATCATGGCCAATGTCCCGGAGATGCGCGTACGCGTCATCCGCTCGGGCAAGGTCGTGCACGAGACCCGCGCCATCATCGGCAAGCCGGAAACCGCGACGCCGATCTTTTCGCATGTGATGGACCACGTTGTCGTCAACCCATCCTGGTATGTGCCACCCTCGATCCTGAAGAAGGAATTCCTGCCCGGTCTCGCAGCCGATCCGGAATACGCCGCCAAGCGCGGCTATGTCGTGACCCGCACCAAGAGCGGCGGCATCTCGGTGCGCCAGCCGCCGGGCGAGCGCAACGCGCTCGGCTGGATCAAGTTCATGTTCCCCAACGAGCATGCCGTGTATCTCCACGACACGCCGAATCGCCGCCTCTTCACCGGTGCGCGCCGCGCGCTCAGCCACGGCTGCGTCCGCGTCGAGAACCCCTTCGCGCTGGCGGACCAGGTGCTCGGCCCGGAATGGACGCATGAGCGTCTGAAACGGTTGATCGGCTCGGGCGAGCGCCGGATCAACCTGTCACGGCCCCTGCCGATTCATCTGGTCTACAACACCATCGTCGTCGGCGATGACGGGCAGATCATCCGCTTCGACGACATCTACGGTTTCCACAGGCTGGTCCGACAGGCACTGGAGCAGCAGGGTGGCTGAACGCAAGTGCCCGTGGCGCGAGCACCTTTTCGCCATGATCCGTCTTTAGCCACCTTCAGCATGAAAATCTCGGCGTGGTGATTGCCGGCTCGCTAACGAGACGTTAACGCTTCTCCGCAACTGTTCGTTCACGTTTATCGCACCGCTTCGGCGGAGACACCGAGACGGGTCAGACAGATTGGGTAGGTCAACCGCCACGCTTGCAGGATGGGCGCAGTCCGGCACGAAGCCGACCGCGCGACAGGCGCTGGCGCTCGGCCTGGCCCTGGTCGCCTCGCTGGTCGGCATCCGCGGCACGCAGGATGCCGCCGCCAACGGCGATACCCGCACCATCACCATCCGGCATATGCACACGAAGGAGGAGACGACCGTCACCTTCAAGCGTGACGGCCGCTACGATGGGGCTGCGCTGGAAAAGCTGAACTGGGCCCTGCGCGACTGGCGCACCGACGAACCGACTCGCATGGACCCACGGCTCTTCGACGTCATCTGGGAGGTCCAGCGCCAGCTCGGCTCCGACCAGCCCTTCCACGTCGTCTCGTCCTATCGCGCGCCCGGCACCAACGCGATGTTGCGCCGCCGCTCGCGCGCCGTTGCCAAGCACAGTCAGCACATGCTCGGCAAGGCGATGGACTTCTACCTGCCCGACGTGCCCACCGCCCGCATCCGCGAGATCGGCATGCGGTTGCAGCGCGGCGGCGTCGGCTTCTACCCCAATGCCCATACGCCTTTCGTCCATCTCGATGTCGGCTCGGTGCGCTCCTGGCCGCGGATGACCCGCGATCAGCTCGTGCGCCTCTTCCCCGACGAGAAGACGGTACACCTGCCCGCCGACGGCCAGCCGCTCGCCGGCTATGAGCTCGCCAGGGCGGAGATCCTATCCGGTGGTGGTGCTGTCGCTGGCTATGCTGCTGCCGAGCTCGACGAGGGCGCCGTGATCGCGTCGGGCCGCAAGAGCCTCTGGGCCTCGCTGTTCGGCGGCGACGAGGAAGAGGCGGATGCCCGTCCGGCCGCGCGTGGCCGCCGCGCCGCGCCGCGCCAGCAGCCCACGGTCATGGCCTATGCCAATACCGGCAGTTACGGCGACGCCAACTCGCCGGACGGCGGTCGCCTTGCCGTCGTCCTGGGGCAACGCCCTGCCGAACCGGCGATGCGCTCCCTGACACGCGAGCGCTCGGAACGCCTCGCGCCGCAGGTCGACACCGCTCCGCCGCAGCCTGCTTCCGCCCCGCAAGCTCCGGCCCAGCCTGCCATCGCTGCAGCGCCGCAGCGCGGTCTCCAGGAAATCAGACCGCAACTGATCGACGCCCCGTTGCCGCTGGCACGGCCACGCGGCCTATCGCTTCCCGCGGATGACGGCGCGCCGGTCCAGATCGCCGCGCTGCCCGCAGCCGGCGGCGCCCTCGCCTTCGCGCCTCAGCCCGAGCAGAAGCTCGTGCTCGCCTCCCTGCCACCCCGTCGCCCCGGCGAAGTGGCCAGCCCGAGCGAAATCGTCATCGCCGGCCAGCCAACCAACGCCCCGCTGCCGCCAATGCGGCCGACCGCCCTTGCCGACGCAGCGATCGCCTCGCTTCGCGGCAGCGGCTCAGCCGAAACCTCTCTCGCCCAGGCTGCCGAAGGGCGCCTTGTCACCGCCTCGTTGCCGCCGGTGCGTCCGCGTGAGGGCGGCATCAGCTTCGCAACCGCATCCCAACGCTCCGTTCCGGTTCCAGAAGAGCCCGAAGATACCGCCGAGATGGATCGCGGCGGCCTGAACTCGCTGTTCGCAGCGGTCTCGCGTTCCGGCATCGCTCCCGGCAAGCCGGTCAATGTTGCGACCGCCCGCGCCCGGACGGCCGGTCCGTCCGGCGCGCCGATCGCCGGCCCGAGCCCCGCCGCGGCGCTGGGCTTCAGCCATACCGACCCGGTCGACGCCAAGCCCGGCTCCTTCAGCGGCCCGGCCGTCCGCCCGCTGCCGACGAATTTCGTCCAGAATTGACGCTTACTCTCGATCGATCGGCCAGGTCTTGAACGCGTCGAGCGCCTCGCAGGCTCGCGCCTGTTCGGCCAGCGCCGGCCAGCGCTCTTCGGGGGCGAATTCCGGGATCACGAAGCGGCAGAAGCCCCAGGCGATGGCGGCCGCGATATCGCTCGGCAGCAATTCCGGCCCCGCCGTTAACTCGCCCTCCTTCGCCGCGGCGTCGAGCAGGTCGAGCGCGACGTGCAATTGGAAGACGATACGCTCCTGCCAGGGCGCATAACGCTGCGCTTCCGGCCGCTTGCGCTCGTACTCGATCGAGACCGCCTTGTCGGCCGCGACGATGCCGACACCGGTCAGCGCCAGGTCGCGTCGGCGCGCCACGCCGTCGAGCGGCCTCAGCGAGCGGCCGGCGACATCCTCGAAATGCTGGATGATCAGCAGGGATTCGCTGATCGCTATGCCGTCGTCGGTGACCAGCGTCGGCGCCTTGATCAGCGGATTGATCGCCCGGAACTCTTCCATGTGCCGGAAGACGGAGACCGAGCGGTGCTCGAACGGCACCTCCAGCAAGGTTCCGGTGATCGCCGCACGGCGGACATAGGGACTATCCAGCATTCCGACGAGCAGCATCGCGACCTCCGTTTCAACTGCGGGAGAGTGCCGAAACCGAAACGCAAAGCCACGCGAATTCGCGTGATGCGCCGAATCACGCCGCTTGATGCGCGGGCTTCACGGCAGGCATAAGCTGGCTGCTCATCGGCTCGTCGAGCCTCAGGCCCCGCTGATGCGCCTCCATCTGGCAGGGGTCCCAATAGGGCGTGCCACCGAAGCGCTCGACCAGCAGATCGATCAGCACCCTGACCTTGCCGGGGACATAGGCGCCGGGCGGGCGCACGACATAGAGCGCGCGCGTCGGCATCGGATAATCGAGCAGGATCGGCTCGACCGCACCGGAACGGATCGCATCGGAAGCGATGAAGGTGGGCAGCACCGCCAAGCCGAGCCCGGCCACGACCCAGGAGAGCAGGGTGTCACCGCTATCCGAGTGCATCCGGCCTGGAGGCCGCACCGTGGTCCAGCGCCTGCCGGTCCGGAACACCCAGTCCTGATCGTTCGTGCCGCTATAGAGCAGGCAGTCATGATCGTTGAGATCGGCGGGGATGGCCGGACGTCCCTTCCGCTCGAAATAGGCGGAGCTGCCGACAACCGTGGCATGGACCGGCGCGATCTTCCGGGCGATGAGACTGGAATCCTTGAGCGAGCCGATCCGGATCGCAGCATCGAAACGCTCGCCGATCAGGTCGACATAGCGGTCGCTGGCCTGCACGTCGATTTCGAGCCGCGGATACCTCTGCGCGAGCTCGCCAAGCAGCGGCGCGACATGCTTGTTGCCGAAGGTCATCGGCATGGCCAGCCGCAGGCGCCCGGCAACGCCGCCCGCCCGCTGCGCGACCGCCTCGCACGCCTCGTCGAGCTCAGCCAGAATGCGCTCACTGCGCGCCTTGAACTCGAGCCCGGCCTCGGTCGCGGCGACGCCGCGCGTCGTGCGGCTGAGCAGGCGCGTGCCCAGCTCCTCCTCCAGCCGGCTCACCCGCCGGCTGACGATCGATTTCGCCAAGCCCAGCGTCTGCGCCGCCCGGCCGAAGCCACCAGCCTCGACCACGGCGATGAAGCTCCGGATGTCATCGAGCCCTGCCATCGGCGTTCCTCCTGCAGCAACAGTTTGGTTCCGATTATGAGGGTTCTGATGCGAGAAGTGAACCACTACCTCTCCACCACCAGATATCAGGCTCCGCATTCGTGAAAGATGCACGGGGCCGGGTTTCGAGAAGCCGGCCGGCCTCCTCGGCTTGCCGGCGACACGCATTCCAGGATGAGGAAGACATGCTCGACAAACTCAAGAAGCGCCGCACGCAATATGCCCTCGGCAAGAATCTGCCGGTTTCCGAAGCTCAGGTGGATGGCCTGGTCAGAGAGGCGATCCGGCTGTCGCCCTCCAGCTTCAATTCGCAGAGCTCCCGCGCGGTCATCCTTTTCGGCAAGGAGAGCGACAAGTTCTGGAACATCACCAGGGAAGCGCTTCGCGCGGTCGTGCCAGCCGCCGATTTCGAGGGGACGAGCAAGAAGATCGACAGCTTCGCGAGCGGAGCCGGGACCGTGCTGTTCTACGAGGATCAGGAGCCGGTGCAGGCACTCCAGACCAATTTCCCACTATACGCGCACAACTTCCCGATCTGGTCCGAACATTCGACCGGCATGGCGCAACTGGCGGTATGGACCGCCTTGGCCGATGCCGGCATCGGCGCCAGCCTTCAGCACTACCATCCGCTCGTCGACGCGGAGGCCGCCAAGGCATGGAACATCCCGGCCTCCTGGAAGCTCACGGCCCAGATGCCTTTCGGCTCCAACGAGGCCGGCTTCGCGGAAAAGACCTTCATCGACGACGCACTGCGCTTCCGCACCCATCGTTGAGCGCAGGTTCGAGATCGTCCGGTGCCGGGCGCCTGGGCTCAAGCCCGCCGCCCGGATGGCACCTCTGAAAAGCGAAACGCCGCCGAGGAGTCCCTCGGCGGCGTTTCCGCATTCGGCATCGAGGCTCAGGCGGTCTCGCCGACGGCCTGCAGATAAAGGTCGAGGATCGCTTCCTCTTCCTTGCGCTCCTCGAGGTCGCGCTTGCGCAGCGCCACGACCTTGCGCAGCACCTTCACGTCGTAGCCGTTGCCCTTGGCCTCGGCGTAGACCTCCTTGATATCGTCGGCGATCGTCTTCTTCTCTTCCTCGAGACGCTCGATGCGCTCGACGATGCTCTTGAGCTGGTCGCCCTGAACCGGATCGTCCATCTGATAGCCTTCTCGGATACGAAATTGGCCGGCAGCGTTCGCCCATATGGGGGGCATTCGTCAAGATCGAACTGGTCGCAGTCCCGCCACCCATCAACAGCCCTGATGCCGCATGGCCGAGCGCTGGTTCATGCTGGCCAGCCAGCTCTCAAAAAGTATGATTAAATTACCAGACTGCAGATGACGGCACCTCCAAGCCACCCTACAACGGTAAAAGGAGCTAGCCGCAAAGCGGCGAAGAACAGGGAGCCCACGCGGCGTGCCGCAATCCGTCACCGCAATCGCAGCGATGCGCGCGACCGCACGCGCGATCTTCGACGCCGCCGTCGCCCGCGCCCATCCCGCGGGCTGCCTGCCTCAGCATCTGCCCTCACCGCCCACAACCGGGCGCTTGATCCTGCTCGCCGCCGGCAAGGCCGCTGGCAGCATGACCGCACTGGCCGAAGCGCATTATCTGGATCAAGGTTTTCCGCCCGAACGGCTCCTCGGCCACGCGGTTGCCCGGCACGGCTATACTGCACCCACACGGCATATCCCGATGGTCGCAGCCGGCCATCCCGTTCCCGATCAGGGCAGCATCGACAGCGCCGAACAGGCGCTGGCACTCGCGGCCTCTGCCACAACGGACGATCTCGTGCTCGTTCTCCTCTCGGGCGGCGGCTCGGCCAACTGGGTCGCCCCGGCCGGCAGGCTGACGCTCGCAGAGAAACAGGCGGTCAACAAAGCCTTGCTGCGCTCCGGCGCGCCGATCGGCGAGATGAACATCGTCCGCAAGCGGCTCTCACGCATCAAGGGCGGCCGTCTCGCATTGGCAGCAGCTCCGGCGCGACTGCTGACGCTCGCGATCTCCGACGTGCCCGGGGACGAGCCGACCGCCATCGCCTCCGGTCCGACCGTCGCCGATCCCACCACGACGGAAGAGGCCCGCACCATTGTCACACGCTACGGGCTCGACCTGCCGCCCGCGGCACGTGCCCTGCTCGACGACCCCTCTAACGAAACGCCGAAGCCCGGCCATCCCGCCTTCTCGAACAGCAAGTACCAGATCATCGCACGCCCGGCCGATGCATTGGCTGCGGCACACGCAGTAGCTGAAGCAGCGGGCTATGCCGTGCTCGACCTCGGCGCCGATCTCGAAGGCGAGGCGCGCGACGTCGCAGCCGCCCATGCCGAGCTCGCCAAACGTCTGAAACGCGAAGGCAGGCGCGCCACCATTCTTTCCGGCGGCGAACTCACCGTGTCGCTGCGCGGCTCCGGCCGCGGTGGCCCGAACCAGGAATATGCGCTGGCGCTGGCGATAGCGCTCGCCGGTGAGCCCGGCATCGTCGCGCTCGCCGGCGATACAGACGGCACCGATGGCGGCGGCGGCGAGGCGACCGATCCGGCCGGCGCCCTGGTCGATCCCCAGACTTTGATCCGCGCCGCCGAGATCGGCCTTGATCCCGCCCGATCCCTCGCCGACAACGATTCGACCGGCTTCTTCGAAGCGCTCGGCGATTTGCTGCAGCCGGGACCGACGCTGACCAATGTCAACGATTGCCGCGTGATCCTGATCGAACCGTGAGAATGCCGGACTTCCCTCGAACGGTCCTCCCCCTCGCTTTCTGCGCGGCCGCCTTCCTTGGAAGCGTGGCGCCGGCGAAAGCCGATCTACGCATGTGCAACACCACATCGAGCCGCATCGGCGTCGCGATCGGCTATCGCGATGCGCAGGGCTGGATCACCGAAGGCTGGTGGAACATCAGCCCGCGCGGTTGCGAGACATTGCTGCGCGGCACGCTGGCGGCCCGCTTCTACTACGTCCACGCCGTCGACTACGACAAGGGCGGCGAATGGACCGGCAAATCGATCATGTGCGTGCGCAACAAGGAATTCACGATCCGGGGCATCGAGGACTGCCTGGCCCGCGGCTACGACCGCGCCGGCTTCTTCGAGGTCGATACCGGCGAGCAGAAGAGCTGGACGATCCAGCTCACCGATACGGGCGGCAGCGCAGTTCCGCGGCCCTGACCGGGTTACACCGAACGAAAGTCTCGGCGTAAGCTGGAAGACCGACGCAGGGTCAGCCGACCCTGCGGACAAGAACCGGAAGCGAGGCCCCGGCGACGGGCATACCTCGCTCCAGAACGAGCGAAAGGGCGCGGCCGGAGCCATATGGGCATTCCGGTCGCAGGGGAAGAACAATGAAGCGCGAACGCCGGATCAAGATCATCGCCACCCTGGGCCCCGCCTCCTCCACCGAGGAGATGTGCGCAGCATTGTTCGCTGCCGGCGTCGACGTCTTCCGCATCAACATGAGCCACACTCAGCGCGAGACACTGGCCGACAAGGTCGCGATGCTGCGCGGGCTGGAGAGCAAATTCCGCCGCCCGGTCGGCATCCTGGCCGATCTGCAGGGCCCGAAGCTGCGAGTCGGCCAGTTCGGCGGTGACGGTGGCGTGATGCTGGAAAAGGGAGCGCGATTTACGCTCGATTCGGACCCTGCCCCTGGCGATACCAAGCGCGTCCACCTCCCCCATCCCGAAATCCTGAGCGCGCTGGAGCCCGGTCACCACCTCATCCTCGATGACGGCAAGCTGCGCCTCGTGGTGGAGAAGGCCTCGGCCAAGGAGGCCGTGACCAAGGTGCTGGTCGGCGGGCGCCTGTCCTCGCGCAAGGGCGTGAGCCTTCCCGATACCACCATCGCGGTCTCCGCCATGACCGAGAAAGATCGTGCCGATGCCGAGGTCGCGGCCGAGGTCGGCGTCGACTGGATCGCGCTCTCCTTTGTGCAGCGGCCCGAAGACATGGCGGAACTGCGCAAGATCGTGCGCGGCCGCGCACTGGCACTCGCCAAGATCGAGAAGCCGCAGGCCGTGGCACGTATGGAGGAGATCATCGACGCCTCCGACGCGATCATGGTCGCGCGCGGCGATCTCGGTGTCGAGATGCCGCTGGAGAAGGTGCCCGGCACCCAGAAGCGCCTGACCCGCATGGCGCGCCTCAAGGGCAAACCGGTCGTGGTCGCGACCCAGATGCTGGAGAGCATGATCACAAGCCCGGTTCCGACCCGCGCCGAGGTCTCCGACGTCGCCACCGCCGTCTTCGAAGGCGCGGACGCCGTCATGCTCTCGGCCGAGAGCGCCGCCGGCCAGTACCCGGTCGAGGCCGTGACGATGATGAACAGCATCGCGGAAGAGGTCGAGAACGACGCGGCCTACCGCTCGATCCTCGAATCGCAGCGCAACGAGCCCGAGGCGACCGGCGCCGACGCCATCGCCAAAGCCTCCCACGAAATCGCGGAGACGCTGAACCTCAAGGCGATCTGCGCTTGGACCTCGTCAGGCTCGACCGCCTTCCGCATCGCCCGTGAGCGCCCGAATTCGACGGTGATCGCGCTGACTCCGAACCGCGCAACGGCGCGACGTCTGACGCTGGTCTGGGGCGTGCATGCCATCGTCACCAAGGATGCCAGCGACGCCGGCGACATGGCCTTCCGCGCCTGCAAGTTCGCGGTGCGCGAGCATTACGCCAAACTCGGCGATCGGATCATCGTGGTCGCCGGCGTGCCCTTCGGGACTCCGGGCGCAACCAACATGGTCCGCATCGCCTTCGTCGCGCAGGAGCATGTCGAGAAGGCTTGAACGGCAGGGCGTCGTCCTCGGGCGAAGCCCAGCTTCGACCCGGGAATGACGCTCAAAGGCAGCTTCGCCTACCAAGCAAAACGTCTTTTCCCGTCACGTCATGCCCGGGTCGAGCCCAGGCATGACGTCGCGCATCCCGAGCGCTCATGCGTCGCGGCCGTCGACCTCGACCTTCAGCGAGTCAACCGCCTTTTTCACCGCATCGAACTGCGGGTAGATTTCCAGCGCCCTGCGGAAAGCGGTCATCGCGGCCTTGTCGTCACCTTGCTGGCGCAGGATCATCCCGAGCCCCATCATGGCTCCGTAATGGCGCGGCTCGCGCTTCAGCGCCTCACCGATATCGAGCATGGAGCGGATCGAATCGCCCATCAGATAAAGCGCATTGGCGCGCTGGTTCCAGGCCTCCGCCCAATCCGGCTGCAAGCTGACCACACGATCGAGCAGTTCGATCGCGAGTTCGTTCTGGTTCTCCTTCAGAGCCTGCTGGGCCCGGGTCATCAAGAGATCCGCGGTGTCGGAGCCCGAACGCGCCCAGCGCCGCTGGATCAACCGCGCAACGCCTTCGGCCTCCTCCTGCGTGGCGGCATCGTGCAGGCGCTGGAACAGCCGCTCCAGCGTCGCTGCCGGCGCGCGCTGCGACTTGTCGGGCGTGACCGGATTGTCGGCCTTGTCTTCAGGCAAGACGGTGCCCGGCCGCGACGGCGGCACGGGCTGGGCAAATGCCGCATCCACCGCGAATGGGCCGGCCGAGGCCAGCAGCAGCGCGAAGGCAGCGGACGCGATGCGAGAACGGATCATGCCCGCAACTCTAGCCGGAGCGGCCACGCCGTCAAATCACAGCCGGGAGAGCGCGCAACGCAAAGAGCGGGCTCGCCATGGGCGCCCCGCTCTCCGGAAATTCCAACCGAGGCAGCCGCGCGCAAAACCGCGCGCGAAGTCTCAGCCCTGACGCGCCTTGAAGCGCTTCTGGACCTTGTTGATGATATAGATGCGGCCCTTGCGGCGCACGAGCTGGTTGTCGCGATGGCGCGCGCGCAGCGACTTCAGCGAATTACGGATCTTCATCGTCTCAACTCCATCGGCCCGCCCGTGTGAGATGGGCCGGTCAAAAACCTTCAGTCTCCGACGCGGACCTCAACGGCCCTCGCCGCCCATTCAATGGTACGACTGATGCGATGCCGGCTGTATACGGATTTTTCCGTGGATCGCAAGTGCGATCGCGATCCGGCACGCAGGAAAATCCACTTCTATCCTTGGGAACCTGCGCTAGGGAACGGCGTTTAGACCCTCGCCCACACACGGAGACCATTCATGCGCCTGCCCCTGCTCCTCTCGACCCTCGCCATCACATTGGCACTCGGCGCCTGCGGCAACACCGTGGAACAGCGCATCGGCGGCGCGGCCGTCGGCGCGGGCACCGGCGCCGTCGTCGCAGGTCCCGTGGGCGCTGTCGTGGGCGGCGCGGCCGGTGCCGTCTCCGGCCCCTCCGTCGTACGCGCCACGCGCCGCGCGACACGCTGATCCATCGGCATCGACAGGACCCGGCTCAGGTGCGTGGCCGCGTGTTGCGCGCAACCCGGTTCGGCCGGGATGCGGACCGATCGGAGTGCCGGGCCAATCCATCGATCCCCGACCTGAATGAGTCGGTTCAGGTCGCTCCTGGATGCGATCACAACAATTCGATGACGAGGCGATTTTGAGGGTTGCCAAGACGAAACGGACCAGCTATTTCCCCCGTCATCAGGCCGGACGCAACGCGTCATGACGCTCTGAGACGCGCCCGTAGCTCAGCTGGATAGAGCATCAGACTACGAATCTGAGGGTCAGAGGTTCGAATCCTTTCGGGCGCGCCATTTCTTTCTTGTCTAGTTTATCGGCGACAAGCCGTTTTCAAGCGGCCTGCTTGCCATGGATAGACCGAGGGTAGGCCAGTAGGGCCCCGGACCTTCGTCAAGCGTGGCGGCTTTTACTTCTCGCGCCGGATCTCGAAATTACTTCGGCCCCAGTTGGATTCGGACGCGCGTCGCCGCCTGCCTCTACACGCGCGTCACCGACGCGCCCCCAGAAGCTCGCGGCTGCCTTGCCGATCCAGTTGGAGATGGTCTGGACCCAAATCGCCGCGAACGCGTCCTGCCCTGGGTCCCGCCCCTCACCGCAGACTGCCGCACTAGCAGCGGCATGTCCAAGCCTGGTGATCTCTATCGTCGGCTCAAGGGTGGCGGGAACGGTAAGGGCTTCAATGCCTATCCGACCGCCATCTCGGATATGTCGTGGATTGCCTCGTCACCCCTGCCAGGAGCGATTCGAAGCAAGCGGACGCTGGCCGGCTTCGCGACTTTCTGATCGCCAAGAAGCTGACAACGCGTTCGATCAAACAGATTTTTGCAACGGTGCGCGCGGCGGTCAACCTGACCATTTCCGAGCACGGGACCGACTGCGCTGACCCATTTTCCCGAGCATGTATCCCCGAGGTTGGAACCAAGACCATCCGACCACCCGCCCCGATTGACGTCATTCGCTCGGTGCAGCGGACCTGACCCAAGATGGACGACAACAACCGGCCGCTGATCGCACTCATCAGCGTTTCGGGCATTCTGGATGTCCTGGTCGCAAAAGCCGCGCGTCGTGGCGATTATGCGACGGCGTCGATCACCTTCGAGGTTCGACTCGTTTGAAACGGACCGTGTGGAATCTCCGGCGGAGCAAAACTGTCGGAACTAGCGCGATCCCAGCGGCTGTACCAATCGGCGAGCTCCGGAAACTCGTTTCCTCCCAACAGGAATCCTTCCGGCAAATAGGGGAAGGCCTCGTTGCCATCGAGGAATTCATTGTCCTTCTGTCTGAACATGAAGTGATACGGCATGAAGTCGCTGGGATGGCTGAGGCCCGCCGCACCTGCGATTTCACCGAGAGCGTGCATGGTGTTGCGATGAAAGCGCGCGACACGGTCGCTCTTGTCACCGACATCTATGGCGCGCTGGCGGCGCTGGTCCTGCGTGGCGATACCAACCGGGCAACGATTGGTGTGGCAAGACTGGGCCTGGATGCAGCCGATCGCGAACATGAAGCCGCGCGCCGCGTTGCACCAGTCTGCCCCAAGCGCGAGCGTGCGGGCAATGTCGAAGGCTGACACGATCTTGCCGGCCGCCCCGATCTTGATCTGGTTCCGGATGCCGGCCCCCCGCAGCGTATTGTGGACGAAGGTCAACCCTTCCAGCATCGGCATGCCCACTCGGTTGGCAAATTCGACGGGAGCGGCGCCAGTACCGCCCTCGGCGCCGTCCACGACAATGAAATCGGGCACGATGCCAGTGTTGAGCATGGCCTTGACCATACTCATGAACTCGCGGCGATGGCCGATGCAAAGCTTGAAGCCGACCGGCTTGCCTCCGGAAAGCTCACGCAGTTCCCCGACGAATTTCATCAGCCCCGTCGGAGTGGAAAAGGTGCTGTGGGCTACAGGCGATAGGCAGTCTACGCCCATCGGAATGCCTCGCGCCTCGGCGATCTCGGGAGAGATCTTGGAGGCCGGCAGCATGCCGCCATGCCCCGGTTTGGCGCCTTGGCTGAGTTTGATTTCGATCATCTTGATCTGCGGATCAGCAGCCAGCTCCGCAAATCGTTCGGGAGAGAAGCTGCCATCTTCGTTGCGGCAACCGAAATAGCCCGACGCCACTTGGAAAATCAGGTCCCCGCCGCCTTGTCGGTGATACCGGCTGATGCTGCCTTCGCCGGTGTCGTGTGCGAAGCCGCCCTTTCGGGCGCCTGTGTTGAGCGCCAGAATGGCATTGGCCGAGAGCGCACCGAAACTCATGGCCGAGATATTGTAGAGGCTGGCCTCATAGGGACGCCTGCAGGCAGGTCCGCCGATCCGGACGCGAAAATCAGTGTCGGCAATGGCCATCGGCGTGGCTGAATGGGTCAACCACGCATAGCCGGAACCGTAGACGTTCTCCGAGGTGCCGAAAGGCAGCTTGTCCTCGTCGCCCTTGGCGCGCCGGTAGACCAGCGCGCGATCCTGCCGGCTGAACGGAACTTCGTCATGGTCGCTTTCGATGATGTATTGCCTGATTTCCGGCCGGATGCTTTCCATCAGGAAGCGCAGGTGCCCGATCACTGGATAGTTGCGCAGAATCGAGTGCTTGTGCTGGCGCATATCGTGCATGCCGAGAAAGACCAGTGCCCCCGCAGCCACCGTCGGAATGAGCAGCCACCCGCTATAGACCAGCCAGCCAAGCAGCGAACCGACAAAAGCGAGAACGGCAACGAGAAATGCCGCATAGCGTTGATTCAGCAGAGCATTTTTTAGCATGATGTCCTGGAGAAATGCCTGATCCGGTCACGTTGAACGCGGGGAATTCGGTGCATCCTGAAGCGATGGCAGCAATCGGTTCTGGACGATCGCATCGAGAATACAGCCTTCCCGAACGACTTGGCAGGTCTATGGACAGCGTCACGGAAGTTTTCAAGGACAGCCTGCCTGACGTCAGCGCCTTTGAGATCGTCTAGGAGTTTTGCGGAGGGAGGTTTTCTGGATCATCGAAGCCATGCGAGAGCGCGGATGAAACAGAATCGAAGGACCGGGTCTGGTGAACGGTCCCGGGTTTGTCGGAAGCTGCAACTCCTGAGAAGGCGGCGCCGCGGCGAGCAAGACGACAATGCTCCTCCCGAGATGATCGACGGACTCGACAAGGCAGAGCTGATCCACCGCCGCGGATCCTGGTGGAGCACCGAGGCCGTCGCGTTCGCAACGCTGACATGAGTGGACTGGTTCAACCATCGCGGGCTGCTGGGGCCTATCGGCAATATCCCGCCGGCCGAGGCCGAGGAACGCTACTACGCCCTGCTCAGCGAGCCAGCCATGGCGGCGTAACCCCAACGAAATGGCCTCCGGGAAACCAGGAGCGGTTCAGTCAGAAACGGCGACTGTTGGCATAGGGCAGAACCATCGCAGCCCGACTTCGGTGAAACTCGCGATAAACTCTCATGTCTGCGCCGAAATGGCGTTCGCGGTGTCCAGGACGATACGGATGAGCCTCTGTTGGTGCCGGGGCTCCGCCCATCGGCTCACCGGCACCTGAAAGCTGACCGAAGCGATCGCGGTTCCGTTCGGGGCAAAGATCGGTGCGGCCAAACTCACCTCGTCGATGGAGTGCTCCTGTTCGACGATCGCATAACCATCCGCCTTGATCTGAGCGAGATGGGCTTCCAGATCTTCACGGCTCTTGACCGTGAACTTGGTTAGCGGCTCATAGCGGATTTCATCGATGCGGGCTGCCGCCGCATCCGCAGGCATGAAGGTCAGGATCGCCCGCCCTCCCGCCTGGGTATAGGCCGGGCTGCGCGACCCCATCAGAATGCGCACGTTGATCGATCCCGGCGCACCATAGCGGATGACATGGATGACGTCCGTGCCCTCGAGCTCCAGTAGGCTGATCGTTTCAACAGCCTCTTCATTTGCCTTGCGAATATAGGGTGTCGCCCGGCCGGCCAGCCCCTCTGCCCGCAGATAGCTGGTACCCAGGTTGAGGATTTTGGGCGTCAAGCTGTAAAGCCGGGTGCTTGCGTCCTTGCGCAGATATCCCAGAGCAACCAGCGTATACACCGCCCGCTGCGCGGCACTGACATCAAGGTCCGAAAGCGCGGCGATCTGAACCAATGGAAGAGCGCGCTGCCCCATATCGAAGGCCGCGAGAATACGAAACGCCTTCGCGACGGAGCCGACAAACAGCGATGAATTGCGATCGGGCGAAGTGACCTTCATTCTGAATGCGTCCGATTGTTCAACGTCAATACGATACGCCTTCGATTGGCCTGTCTCGCGCGCGAAGTCAAAAGCTGCAGGGCGGCTGGTCGCTTACCAGGCTGGCTCAGCTTCGGTTTTCACGCGAAGGTCCTGATCAGCACCTCCGTCGTTCTCGACGAAAGCTGCGAGGCGCCCGGAGAGGCGCCCGGCCGGGCCAGGTCGAATGCGTCCAGCAAATCGGCAAGGGCACCGGGAGCATCCAGGTTCCACAATGCATCGATGATTCGGTCCGCCTGGTCCGCGGCGACGAGGGACCGGAATTTCGCGATCACCTCCTCCTTGCCCCATTTCAGCTCGCTGTAGGAATCGCCGAACGCGAAATCCGTTTCGGCGACGAAGCGCCGCCCCCTCGCCGCCAGATGGACGCCGCTCGACATCCGGCGAATGGCATCCGCCGCGCCATCGCGAAAATCGGGAAACTGCCAGGGTGTGTGATGTTCGACGACCCGCACTTTGGACCGCAACTCGCGCACGCGCGGATGCCGGGCAAGGTCGCGGCAAAGCCAGGCGGGCCCCGGCGGAACGTCGAGCAGCAGCATGGCCACCGCATGGGGAATACTGAACTGGAATTTGGTAAAGCTGTCTGGCTGCTGGTTGGCGAAGCGTGCGGACGTCGCCGCAAAGCCCACGCCCGCGACCACCTCCTCGATCTCATCGGCTGTCAGCTTGAACGTTTCGACGAGGCCGGCCAGGGCGGTGAGGGGGTAATGAATCCACCGGCAGCACGGCCATTTCTTGTACAGGACCTGTCTGATCCGCCAGCGGCTACCGAGATCGGCCGTGAGGATCTCGGGGCGCGGGTTTTGCGCAGCGACCATGGCGAGCAGGCCGTTCCGGCCATCCAGAATCCCGCCGAGGCTGCTCGAGCCGAGCATGGCGGAACGCGCCCCGAAGACGCCGACCAGCGCGCACCAGCCGGCATCGCAATATTTCGTATTGGGCAAATCCGTCTCGCCAGCCCATTTCGCACCGATCGGCACCGGTGTCGCCGAACCGGCCGAGCCGTAAGCCTGGGCCGTCATTGCTGCGTCATGTCTCAGCGAACGGCAGGCTGCGCCGACGGCCGCAAAGACGACCGGCGTTGCTACACCCCACACATCGGCGAATGATTTCGCCGCTCCCGCGCTGGTCTTGAAATAAGGCCCGATCGCCTCCGAGATTCGACCGCCTATCTCGTAGCCGATTGCGACGGAGGCCAGGAATTCCCGCCCCAGAGTGCCCGGACGGCGGGCTAGGGCAAGCGCCGCCCCGATGGCGCCGCACCCGAAATGAGAACCTGACGGCGTCCCCTCGTCCAGGTCCATCGCGTTGGCGAGCCGCGCGACAGCATAGGCCTCGCCCAGTTCACCGGCACCCAGGCATTCGGCCAGAGACGCGGTTACCGGCCCGATCTCCGTGCCTCTCGCCGCGATCACGCAGCCGAGAGTGTCGAGGATGACCAGCCGCGTCTCATCGAGCACATCGTTCGGAATGGCTTCGAACGGCAGGCCGGAAAAATAGGATGCAAGCGCTGCGGTATCGCTCGCACGCAGGGGAAGTTCGTTCGTCATGCGTCACTCCCAGCCATCCGGGCGGAGCCGCCGTGGCCCGCCCGTCCTTCAGCCGCGTCAGGTGGCGGGGCTCCGGCGCTTGATCGCCTCGGCCGCCAGCACGATCACCGTCGCAATCACCAGGATCACCGTGGAAACCGCCGCAAGTGTCGGGTTCATCTGCAGGATCAGATCGCTCCACATCATCTTGGGAAGTGTCGTCACCGTTCCCGCGCTGATGAAGAGGGCGACGGTCAGCTCGTCGAACGACGTCACGAACGCGAACAGGAAGGCGGCGATGATCCCCGACTGGATCAACGGCAGCGTGATATGAAGCAGCGCCCGGAAGGGAGTGGCGCCCAGTGTCAACGCCGCCTGGTCGTAGCGCTCGTCATGTGTCTTCAGCACCGTCATGACGGTGACGACGACGAAGGGCAGCGCCAGGACCGTATGTCCGATCACCAGCGCGACGATCGAGCCGATGAGGCCGAGCCGCGCGAAGAGATAGAACATCGCCACGGCGATGATGATGCGCGGAATGACCAGCGGCGCGATGAACATCGCCACGAGGGCGCGCTTGCCGAAAAACTCACGCCGGATGAACACGAACGCAGCCGCCGTCCCCAGGATCGTCGCTGCCAGGCCGGTCACGAAGGCCACGGCGAAGGATACCAGCGTCGCATTCACCCAGACCGACGAGCCCAGATAGGTCTCGTACCAGCGCAGGGACAGTCCGCGCGGTGGAAACTCGATGAAAGTTCCAGCCGTGAACGAGACGGGCACGACGATCAGTGCCGGAGCGACGAGGAAGACAAGGATCATCGTGACCACGATCCGCAACGGCCCGGACGCGTGAGCTCGCGGCCTGCCCTTGCGCCGCGGCATGACCCGTTCCCAAAGACGCTCGATCAGATCGCAGCCCGCCCCGAGACCACCCAGAACCACGAGCGAAGCGGCATTGCCGAGCCTGGTCCAGTGGCTGGGGGGCTTGGTGACGGCGCCCGTCTGCACGAGCTTGGCCTGCGAGGACAAGCCCGTCGCGCGGTCGTAGAGGATGAACACGACGAACGCGAGAATGAGCAGCAGCAGCGACAGGGCACCGGCAAAACGCCAGTTGAGCAGTTCCTGGACCTGCACGAGGATGATTTGCGCGATCATCGTCTCGCGCGGCCCGCCCAGCAATGCGGGCGTGATGAAGAAGCCGATCGCGGTAATGAAGGTCAGGAGCCCCGCTGCGGCAACGCCGGGGAACGAGAGCGGGAAATAGATTCGCCAGAATGCCTGGCCGCCGCGGGCGCCCATGGTCGAGGCTGCGCGGGTGAGGTTCGCATCGATGTTCTGCATCGCCGCCATCATGACCAGGATGGCAAGCGGCAACAGGGCCTGCACGGTGCCGATCATCACGCCCGTGAGGTTGTAGAGCAGCTTGATCGGCGGACCGGAGCCCAGCATGTTGACCGCGTTGGTCAGCGGGCCGTTATTGCCGAGCAGGATCATCCAGGCGAAGGCACGCACCAGGAAGCTCGTCCAGAACGGCATCAGGACCCAGATCACCAGACGCGCGCGCGTCTTCGGATCGGAATTCGCCAGCAGATAGGCGACCGGATAGCCCAGAACGATGCAGAACGCCGTGATCATCAGCGAAATCTTCAGCGTGATGAGCAGCACGTTGGTATAGACGGGGCTGTTGTAGATCGACCTGTACTGATCGAGGCTGAATGCGTCGGCCTTGTCCTTGAAACTCAAGAACAGCAGGTCGCCAACCGGGTAGACGAAGAACAGCGCCAGGAAGCAGACCGCCGGCAGCAGGGGCAGCAACCACATCAGCGGCCTGCGCGAGCGGGGCCGGGCCTGCGTCAGAGATGGGCTGGCAGGAACTTCGGTCACGACGCGGAGCCCTCTTCCAGAATGACCACGTCTTCGCGATTCCAGCCGAGAGCGAGCCGCGCACTGTCCAGCGAGCGGCCGTCCCGCGCCGCCGCCAGCTTGGCCTGCAGCCCGATGCCGCCGACGCTGCGGCAGAACACCTTCATCATGCTGCCTGCAAAAAGCTTGCTCTCCACATGTCCGGTGAACCGGTTGCAACCGTCGGCGCCGCCATCCATCAAGCGGACATGTTCCGGGCGAACCATGACGCAGATCGGATCGCCGGCCGAGACCGGCGCCTTCGGGGCCCCGGTTTCGATCAGCAATCCACCCGCCACCTCCAGCACGACGGAATCGCCCGACACCGTTCGCACCTTGCCGTGAAAAACGTTGGAATCGCCGATGAAATTCGCAGCGAATACCGTGCGCGGCTCGAAATAGAGCTCGTGCGGCGTGCCAAGCTGCTCGATGCCGCCGTCGCGCATGAGGCAGATCCGATCCGAGAGCGCCAACGCCTCGTCCTGGTCATGCGTCACGTAGAGAATTGTGATGCCATATTGCGAATGCAGGCGCTTGATCTCGACCTGCATCGTATCGCGCAGCCGCTTGTCAAGCGCACCCAGCGGTTCGTCCATCACGATGATCGACGGCTGATAGACCATGCAGCGCGCCAGGGCGATGCGTTGCTGTTGCCCGCCGGACAATTGTCGGGGCAGACGGTCCGCCGTATGCCCCAGTTCGACGATGTCCAGGACGCGCTTCACCTCTGCGGCGATGGCGGTCTTGCTCCGACCGCGCATGCGCAAGGGGAATGCGATGTTCTCGAACACGGTAAGATGCGGAAACAGGGCATAGTTCTGGAAGACCATGCCGATGTCACGCTCATGTGGCGGCGCGTAGGTCGCCGCCTTGCCGTCGATGCGCACCTCGCCGTCGTCGGGCGTGGTCAGCCCGACGACCACCGTCAGGAGCGTGGTCTTGCCTGAACCCGAAGGTCCCAACAGGGTCAGAAACTCGCCATCACGGACCTGAACCGAAACATTGTCGATAGCCGTGACTGCACCGTATCTCTTTGAGATTCCGCGTATATCGAGCTTCACTGCCGTGTCCCGCGCTTGAATTGCCTTGGCATGCGGCAGTTCCCCCTGTTGCATTTTCATTTGGTCCCAATTCTCCGGATCGGGCTTCAGGTGATCAGCCAGGCATTGAAGCGCTCGATTGCCTTCTCGCGGTTGGCGAACCACCATTCGTCGTTCGTCGCGAGCATCTTTTTCAGGTTGTCGGGATAGGTCGGCAGCTTCGTTGCGCGATCGGCAGGGATCGTGTCGAATGCCTTCAAGTTGGACGGGCCGTTGCCGAGCATGGACGCGCGGGCGGCCTGCCGGTCCGGTCTGGCGAAGTACTTGATCATCCGCCGGGCGGCATTGGCTCGTGGCGTCCCCCTGGGGATACCCCAGCCGTCGGCTGCATAAATCCCCTGGTTCCAGACCGAGACCGCCGCAGCGCCGCCATCGATGATGGTCTGCAGGCGCGCGCTCCAGATAGGAATCATGTCGACCTCGCCGCTCTGCAGCAACTGCGTCGATTGCGCGCCACCCGTCCACCAGACGTGGATATGCGGCTTGATCTTGTCCAGGCTGGCGAATGCCCGGTCCATGTCGATGGGATAGATCTTGTCGAGCGGCACGCCATCGGCCATCAGCGCCATCTCGAGCGTCTCGATCGGATGCTTGCGCAGGCTGCGGCGCCCCGGAAACTTTTCAACGTTCCAGAAATCGGCCCAGGATTGGGGCCCCTGCGTGCCAAACTTCGTTTTATTGTAGCCAAGTACCGCGGCATAGGTGGAGTGCGCCATCCAATTGGGCCGCTTGGCCGCCGGAATGAGCTCCTGCATGTGAGGATCGTTCCAATCCAGCGGATCAAGAAGGTTCTCGGCATCCAGGGTCATGGCCTGCTGCGCCGTCAGCGCAACCACGTCCCAGATGTAGGACTTCGATTCCACAAGAGCCTTCACCTGGCTGATCGGCTCATGCTCGCGGGCGATCACGGTCACCGCCACGCCGCTTTCCTTCCGGAAGGGCTCGTAGAGAGTCTGGTCGTTGGCTCGGGTGATTTCACCACCCGCGTCCGCAACGGTCAGCCGCTCGTTCGCGAAAGCACGCGAACCGGCCAGCGGCGCGAGGGCGAGGGAGGCCGCTCCTGTACCGGCATTAAGGAGGAAGCGGCGTCTTGATTCATCGAAACGAGAGTACGACATGGCTTGATCCAATCATCGAAATGCGATAGAAACAGTCGTAGTCCGTAGAGGTTACGAGAATTGCGATGAGTGTCAACCGCATTTCGAGGCGCCGCCCAGCGCCGCCGGGTTCTGGCACCATCGATGGATCAAGCATTGGCGAGCGCCCCGAAGCTTGATGAAGGTCGTCATCCACAACGTCGCGCGCCTGTCCGACCACGACCCCGCCGAAACCGCTCGCATCCTGCGCAGCCATCTGTCCGTACCGGCCGAGATACGGGAGTTTCCCTCGGACGCTTCCTACGAAACAGTGGCTCCCGCCTATGCCGAGGCCGATGTCCTGGTGACACGGTGCCTCGACGCCTCCCACCCTCCCGCCCCCAGGTTGAAACTGCTGCAAGTGCCGGCGGCCGGCGCCGATCTGATCGACCGAAGTCGCCTGCCCCCGGGCTGTCGCGTCAGAACGCTCCATGAGCACGGAACCGGCGCGAGCGAGTTCGTGATGGCGGCGATGCTGGAATGGTGCGTCGGCATCGGCTCCATGAACCAGGCGTTTCGTACCGGGCGCTGGGCACATGGATCGGCTGCCCGGGCGCCCCTTCGACCGGAACTGCAAGGGCGCACGCTCTCCATCATCGGCATGGGTACGATCGGCACCGCGGTGGCCAAGCGCGCCAAGGCTTTCGGCATGGTGGTCGAGACACTCAACCGCAAGCGGCGCGCCCTTTCTGCCGAGCTGGATGCCAGCTTCCTGCCGGATGAGCTTCCCGTGCTCCTGGCGAGAAGCGATTTTCTTCTGCTCGCATGCCCACTGACGCCCCAGACGCAGGGCCTGATCGATCGAACGGCTCTGGCGCACATGAAACCGGATGCGGTCCTGATCAACACCGCGCGCGCGGCCATCACGGTGGAGTCCGATCTCTTCGATGCTCTGAAGACCCGTAGGATCGCCGGCGCCATTCTCGATGTCTGGTGGCACTATCCGACGCCCGATGCGCCGCATCCTCGCCCTTCCGGCCTAGCCTTTCATGAGCTGCCCAACGTCATCATGACGCCGCACGTCGCCACCTGGTCCGCCTCGCTGCTGACCCGGCGCTGGACGGCGATCGGCGCCAATATCGCAAGCTTGAGCGACGAGATCTCGGGCCGTTCGGCCTCCCCTTTCAACTCTCACCCATCTCCCGAGGAAGCCACATGAACATTTTCGGAGCCGAGGTCCCCTTTGCATCGCTTTGCGGCATCGAGCCCGTCTCCTATGCGGACGGTGTCTCGCGGCTGCGGCTGCAGCCACAGCCGGCCCTGGCAAACAATCACGGGTTTCTGCATGGCGGCGTATTGAGCGGGCTGCTCGATATCGGCCTTGCATCGGCGGCGCGCTGCTCCGTCGGGCTGCCGGTCGTCACGGTGAGCCTGCAGCTCGCATTCCTGAAGGCGGCACGCGGCCCGGTTTCAGTCGAGGGCCGCGTTGTCAAAAGCGGCCGATCACTGATTTTCTGCGAGGGCGAGATCTCTGACGAGGCCGGTGAGATCGTTGCCACCGCCACCGCAATCATGAAGCCGGTGAACCCGTCAGCGCCAGCCTGATCCCGCTCAGCGTCCGAACGGCTCAGCGACTTGCGAATGAGCAGGCGTTGACACCTCAAAGAATGACACCTAGTTTCATTGAATAACACTTGTCGTTATCGCAATGCGATAGAAAGAGTCTGACATGACTGCCATCGAGCAATTGCGCGCGGATTCTCTCTTGGCGGAGAAATTATGGGGACGAATGTTCTCGGGACTGACCGCAGTGATTTTCCGGGAAAAGGGTGACACGTCTTTCCGGCAGGTCTGGTTCGACACGCTCCAGGCCCACCAGCGCGTCCATTTCCTGGAAGGCCTGCGCCGGCTCGGCATCAAGGATGACGAGCCGCCAGCGGTGAAGGCGGCCAAATACCACTACCTGACGAACGCCATCGGCGGCCTCAAGATGGAGTATATCGAGGAGACGCCGAAAAAAGTCTGGATCCGGTATCTGGCCCCGATGTGGACCTATGCCGGCGTCGCGATGCTCGCCCTGCCCGGCCATGCGCGCCGTACCATGGGCAGCGCCTGGCATCCCCGCAATGGCGCACTGCTCGGGGCGCCGGGCCTGCAGTATGTCCGCACCAAGACCATCATGGAAGGCGACCCCTACGACGAGGGCTGCTTCATCGAGCACGACCGGGCGCTCGCTCCCGAGGAAGCTCTGGTGTTCCGGGTTGAACTGCGCACGCCGGAATTCGATCCCAGCAAGGCGCCGGTGCTCGATCCGGAACTCTGGCCCGAGGAGCGCAAGCTGAAGGCACGGCCGAAATTCGCCGGGGGCTATGTCTCGCGCACCATCCTGACCATGATCGCCAAGTTCGGGCTGGATTCCACGTCGTATATCGTGGCCCAGACCATGCGCCTCCTGGCGATCCAGTACATCCATGAGCTGAAGGCCGACCAGGGCATCGAAGGCAATGACCTCGCGTCGATCTCCCGGCTTTTTACCGGGCTGCTCCGCGCGACGCGGCAGGACCATGAGTTGATCTGGGATGGCGATCGCCGCTTCCGCGTCGTGCTGCGCTCCTACAAACCTTTCGACTGGGAAACCCCGGAGGATCTGCGGGACGCCATGTTCCACTTCCAGCGCATGGGAACGCGCGTGCTCAACGGTCGCATCCGCGTCACCCGAGAGAGCGAGCCCTTCCCTGGGCCGATCGAGAGCGAAACCTGGACCTTCGAAGATACCGGAAAGTGGCTGTGGTGACGGGCGCAGGAAGGAGCCTTCCCATGGCAAATTCCAGCCTCGAAACGTCCGGCTGGGCGTCCGAACAAGCGATGCGGCGTCTCGAACGCGAGCCACTTCCCGCCAATGTCGGCGCGCTGATCACAGACGCCGCCGCCCGCTATGGAGAGCGAGCCTTCGCGTCGTTCTTCGACGATGGCATCGAGATCAGTTACCGATCGCTGGCGCGGCGCACCGCACAACTCGCCGACGGCTTGAACCGCATGGGCATCAGGCGAGGCACCCACGTCGCCGTCATGCTCGATACCGACGTGCATTACCTGCTGACCTGGTTCGCCCTGCTGAGGATCGGCGCGGTCGTTGCGCCGTTGAACCAGGCGTATACGGCGCGTGAACTCAACTACGTCATTCGGGATGCGGAAGCCCAGTTCCTGATCATCCATGGGAAATACCTGGCGTTGCTGGATGAGCTGCCGGTGTCGCCGATCCCGGCGGGGCATGTGGTTGCATTGGCGGGAACGAGGTCCGGCGCCCGACGCTGGGAGGATATCGAGGCTTCCGGCCGGGAGGATTTCGTGCCGCCCGAACAACCGTCACTCAGCGATCCCGCCAATATTCAGTATACATCGGGAACGACGGGCTTGCCGAAGGGCGCGATACTTCCGCAATCATATTGGCTGCTGCGCGGCCGGGTCTGGAACGCACAGCTTCATTTCCCCATCTCGCGAAACCTCATCGCCCAGCCGTTCCACTATGTCGACGGACAGGCGATGCTGATGCTGTCCCTGACGGGGGGGGGCACCGCCTTTGTCGCGAGACGCCAGAGCGCCTCGCGCTTCATGGAATGGGTGAAGACCTTCAATATCGAGTTCTGCAGCCTGCCTGAAATCGTCACCAACGCCCCCGAGCGTCCCGACGACGGCGAGAACAGCCTCAAGATCGCCTACTGCTACAGCCACCGCCTGTCGAACTACGCCGCGGTGGAGCAACGTTACCGTTGTGTCGCCCGCCAGGGCTACGGCATGACCGAACTCGGCTCCTCGCTCTATGTGCCGGTGGAAGCGACCATGTTCACCGGAACCGGCACTGTCGGGATTCCGTCCGCCTTTCGGGAGGTTCGGATCGCGGACGAACATGGCCACACCGTTCCGGACGGGACCGTGGGGGAAATCCTGGTTCGCGGCTACAGCACATTCCTGGGCTATTTCAACCGCCCCGAGGCCAATGCTGCAGCCCGGGATGCGGAGGGCTGGTTCCGAACGGGCGACGCGGGCCGCCGCGACGATGCGGGATTCTTCTACTATGAAGGCCGCCGCAAGGACATGATCCGCCGCAGTGGCGAGAATGTCTCCGCCCTGGAGATCGAGGGCATCCTGCGCAGCCTGTCCGGCATTGCGGAGGCAGCGGTCCTTCCCGTTCCGGACGATATCCGGGGCGAGGAGATCAAGGCCTATATCAAGCTCGATGGCGGCAAGTCAGCGGCCGACATGCCACCTGAACTCATACTCGATCATTGCCGGAAGAATCTCGCGCGCTTCAAGGTGCCTCGCTACCTGGAATATGTCGACGAATTTCCCCGCACGCCGGGCAACAAGATCAAGAAGATCGATCTTGTATCGGCCCGCCCCGACCTGCGCGCGGGGTCCTACGATAGCGGGTCAAAAAGCTGGCGGTCGCAATGACGGTTCCATCCGTGTCGGACAGGTCCAGGCACAACGATGTCTTTTTGGCGCACGGGCAACCGTGACGCCGAGGAAAGCGCCGCCAATCCGCAGATATTGCGGCAAAGCGGCGCCAGCCCGATCTGCCAGTCTCGCGACGTTGTTGCCGTAGGCGGCGCGACCCGCGCAAGCGGGAGCACCAGCGCAGCTTTGAAGCGAGGGGGCCTGCCAGCGCAGCGTGGCCAGAAGGCATTGCCGCGGCCATCGTTCCCGGCAAGGGCAACCATGCCGACGTCCGGCGCTGATTTCCCGATGTCAGCGCAATGACGACGATCCAGCCGCAAACAGCGGTAGGACAACAGGTTCCGGTCGTTCGGCCCTACCTCGAGACGCCGACTGTCTGCGCCCTTCTTGCAGAACCCTGCCCGATTATCGGCGAGGGGTTACGACGAAGCTCAGCTCCGACCATGACCGAAGATGGATTTCACTTCGAGGAAATCTTCGAAGCCGAACACGCCGCCCTCGCGGCCGTTCCCCGACTGCCGGTAACCGCCGAAAGGTGCTGCGCTATCGATCGGTGCACCGTTGATATGGACCATGCCTGCCCGTATCGAGCGGGCCAGCCCGCGAGCGCGCTCGATATCGCTGGACGTAACATAGCTCGACAAACCGTAAACGGTGTCGTTGGCGATGGCGACCGCCTCTTCCTCGGAGCGATAAGGCAGGATCGAAAGCACCGGCCCGAAGATTTCGTCCCGGGCGATCGACATCTGATTGTCGACATCGGCGAAGATGGTCGGCCGGACATAATAGCCGGTCTCAAGCCCTTCCGGCCGTCCGAGGCCGCCTGCGACCAGCGTCGCGCCTTCGGCGATCCCGACTTCGATCAGCCGCTGGATCCGCTCGAACTGCAGGGCGCTGACCACAGGCCCCATCGTCGTCTGGGCGGAGCGGGGGTCACCGACGCTGACCGTGGCCGCTACCCGCGCTGCGATCTCGATCACCTCGGCCTGCCTGTCGGCAGGAACGAGCAGCCTGGTCGGAGCATTGCAGGATTGGCCGGTATTGCCGAAGCAGCCGAGCACGCCTCTGGTCACGGCCTGTTCGAAATCGGCATCGTCGAGCAGGATGTTCGGCGATTTGCCACCCAGTTCCTGGTGGACGCGCTTCACTGTGTCGGCGGCTGCCTTGGCAACGAGGATGCCGGCGCGGGTAGACCCGGTGAACGAGACCATGTCGACCTCCGGGTGGCGCGACAGGGCATCCCCGGCAGTGGCGCCGTCGCCATTGACCATGTTGTAGACGCCGGCAGGAACCCCGGCCGCATGCATGATCTCGCTGAACAGCAGAGCCGACATCGGTGCCACCTCGCTCGGCTTCAGCACCATGGTGCAGCCGGTGGCGAGGGCCGGGCCGACCTTGCAGGCGATCTGGTTCATCGGCCAGTTCCAGGGGGTGATGAAGCCACAGACGCCGATCGGCTCGCGAGTGACGAGCACGTTGTTGATATGGGTCTCGAAGGTGTAGTTCCTGAGGGCGGCCAGCGCCTGCGACAGGTGCTCACGGCCGGCCGCCGCCTGTGCCCGGCGCGCGAGATTGATCGGCGCGCCCATTTCACGCGAGATCACCTCCGCCATCTCGTCCTGGCGCTTTTCGTATTCCGCGATGATCGCTTCGAGCAGTTCCATCCGCTCGTGGCGGCTGGTGCCGGCAAAGGCGGCGAAGGCCTTGCGGGCCGCCATCACGGCCTTGTCGATGTCAGTGACACTGCCGAGCGCGATCTCGGCATAGGCCTTCTCGGTCGACGGGTCGATGACAGCCAGGGTTGCGGAGCCTTCGCCGGGCACCCAACGCCCGTCGATGTAGAAATGCTCAGGATTCGACATCTCGGTATTGGCTCCGTTCACAGCCCGTCTGCGTGGCGTTGGTCGAGATCCAGGACGGCCTGCAGCAAGACTTCGGCACCCGCTGCGCAATCCGCGTAGGTGGCGCTCTCGGCCTCGTTATGACTCAGGCCGCCGGCACAGGGCACGAAGATCATCGTGGTTGGGGCGATGCGCGCGATATAGGCGGCATCGTGGCCCGCGCCCGAGACGATGTCGCGCATGGCGTGGCCGCCGCTGGCGGCAGCACGCCGGACGGCCGCGATGCAGGCCTCGTCGAAACGGACCGACGGCGATGTCCAGATCCGCGTCATGGCACCGCTCATTCCGCGCGCACCTGTGATGTCCTGCAGCGCGGTCTCGACGGCCTGCTCCATGGCGTCGAGGTCGGCATCTCGGGGATGGCGCAGGTCGAGCGACATCGTGACACTGCCGGGGATGACATTGCGCGAGCCGGGCCGGGCGGCGATCGTGCCGACGGTGGCGACGGCGTCATGAAGGCCCCGCGCCATGGCGTCGATCTCCTGGATCAGCACGGCGCTCGCGGTCAGCGCGTCGGCGCGCAGGGCCATAGGGGTCGATCCGGCATGGGACTCGCGGCCCTCGATCTCGATGTCGTACCAGCGCATCGCCTGCACCCCGGTCACGACGCCGATCGTCTTCTCTTCGGCTTCGAGGATCGGCCCCTGCTCGATGTGCAACTCGAACATCGCGCCGATCGGGATCTGGCCGACGGGCACCGAGCCGCGATAGCCGATGCCGTCCAGCGCCGCCGAGAAGGTTTGCCCTTCCGCATCGATCCGGGAATCGGCGTAGGCGCGGTCGAACACGCCGGCATGGACGCCCGAGCCGAGCATGGCCGGCGCGAAGCGGGAGCCTTCCTCATTCGTCCAGTTCACCAGCATCAGCGGGGCGTTGGTGCGATAGCCTGCCTCGTGCACCGTCCGCAGGCATTCCAGCCCCGCCAGAACGCCGAGCACGCCGTCGAACTTGCCCCCCGTCGGCTGGGTATCCAGATGGCTGCCGATCGCGACCGGCGCGAGATCGCTGCGCAAGCCGGGCCGCACGGCAAAAATATTGCCGACCTCGTCGATCGTGACCTCGCAGCCGAGCGCCCGGCATTCGCCACAGAACCAGTCGCGCACTTGCCGATCTTCGTCGGTCAGCGTCAGCCGGCGGATGCCGCCCTTGGCAGTACCGCCGATCAGGGCGGTCTGCATCAGGTCCGCCCAGAGACGATCAGCGTTGATCGCCAGATTGCTTCTATTCATGACACTACCTGCAAACATGGAAGTTCCGTTCGGCACCATTCCGCGAGCGCATTCGTGAAAAGCGGCCGCTACCGGTGGACAGCCCGCGGCGGTGGTCCCGGCATCGTGCAGGGCGATTCACGATCCTGCAGGCGGGAATGGCGGCCGGATCCGCGAACCCGTCGCCCCGCCGGGGGCAGCGATGCTGACCGCACGATACGACGGAGCCTCGCTTCAGTGCCCGAGACCGCCCATGAGCATGTATTTGATTTCGACGAACTCCTCCATTCCGTGGAGAGAGCCTTCGCGTCCGAGGCCGGATTCCTTGACTCCGCCGAAGGGCGCGACCTCGGTGCTGAGGATCGCGGAATTGACACCGACCATGCCGTATTCCAGCTCCTCTGCGACGCGGAAGGCCCGGCCGAGATCCTTGGTGTAGAAATAGGCTGCCAGCCCGAAGGGCGTGTCGTTCGCCAGTGCCACCACCTCGTCCTCGTCGTCGAAGCGATAGACCGGCGCGACCGGGCCAAAGGTCTCCTCGCGCGTCACCAGCATCCTGGTGGTGACGCCCGAGAGCACAGTCGGCTCGTAGAAGGTGCGGCCCAGCGCATGGCGCTTGCCGCCGACCACGACGGCGGCACCGTTGGCGACGGCATCGGCGACATGGCGCTCGACCTTGTCGACTGCGGCCTGGTTGATCAGCGGCCCCTGTACGACGCCGGGCTCGGCGCCATCGCCGACCTTCATCTTCGCGACCTCACCGGCGAATTTCTCGACAAAGGCATCATGGATACCAGCCTGGACATAGAGTCGGTTGGTGCAGACGCAGGTCTGTCCCATATTACGGTACTTGGCGATGATCGCGCCCTGTACGGCTGCGTCGATATCGGCATCGTCGAAGACGATGAAGGGCGCATTGCCACCGAGTTCCAGCCCGACCTTCTTCACCGTGGAGGCAGCCTGCTGCATCAGGAGCTTGCCGACCGGGGTCGAGCCGGTGAAGCCGACGAAGCGCACCGCCGGATGCGAGGTCATTACGCCGCCGATCGCCTTGGCGTCACCGGTGACGATGTTGAGCACCCCCTTGGGAAAGCCAGCGCGCCCGGCGAGTTCGGCCAGCGCCAGGGCCGTCAGTGGCGTATCAGGCGCCGGCTTGATGACGAACGTGCAACCTGCGGCGAGACCCGGCGCGCATTTGCGGGTGATCATCGCGGCAGGGAAGTTCCAGGGCGTGATCGCAGCGCAGACCCCGATCGGCTGCTTGGCCACGATGATGCGCGAATTCGGGAAAGGAGAGGGAATCGTCTCGCCATAGATGCGCTTGGCTTCCTCGGCGTAGAACTCGACGAAGGACGCAGCGTAGGCCACCTCGCCGCGCGCCTCGGCCAGCGGCTTGCCCTGTTCGGCGGTCATGATCCTGGCGAGATCCTCCTGGTTCGCCATGATCAGGTCGAACCATTTGCGCAGGATGACGGAGCGTTCCTTCGCGCTCTTTTTGGCCCATGGCTTGAAGGCGCGCGAAGCGGCCTCGACGGCCGTCGTGGCCTCCGCTGCGCCGAAATGCGGCACCTTGGCCAGCACGGCACCGGTCGCAGGATTATCGACGGGGTCAACGGCTACGCCGAGCCAGTCTCCATCGACAAGGCACTGCGACTTCAGGAGCGACGGATCGTTGAGGTTCAGCATGGGGTATCCAATTCGTGCGGTTCAGGCCGCCAGCGCGGTTTCGAGAATGGCCAGCCCCTCGTCGACGATCGCGTCGGAGGCAGTCAGCGGCACGAGGATCCGGATCGTGTTGGCGTTGGTGCCGCATGACAGCAGGATCAGCCCGTTCTCATGGGCACGCATGGTGACGCGCCGGGTTGCCTCGGCATCCGGCTCGATCCCGCCACGCTCCTTGATGATGTCGAAAGCAACCATGGCGCCCGGACCGCGCGCTTCCGAAATCGGCAGGAGGTGGTTGGCTTGCGCCATACGCGCGAGCGAACTGCGCACCCGCTCGCCGATGGCGTTGGCCCGTTCGATCAGCTTCTCCTTCTCGAAGATGTCGAGAACCGCCAGCGCCGCAACGCAGGCAAGAGGGTTGCCGGCATAGGTGCCGCCGAGGCCGCCAGGGGCTGCCGCATCCATGATTGCCGCCCGTCCGATGACACCGGAGAGGGGGAATCCGCCAGCCAGGCTTTTCGCCACGCAGATCAGATCCGGCTTGGCATCGTAGTGCTCCATGGCGAACATCTTGCCGGTGCGTCCGAAGCCGGTCTGGACTTCGTCCGCGATCAGCATGATGCCATGCTCGTCGCAGATCCGGCGCAGGCTGGCGATCAGCTCCAGCGGAGCCTGATGGAAGCCGCCTTCGCCCTGAACGGGCTCGATAATGATGGCTGCGACCCGCGAGGGGTCGACATCCGCCTTGAAGATGAAGCCGAGATAACGCAGCGCATCCTCGACGCTCACGTCGCCGCCGGTGGCAGGGAACGGGACGTGCCAGACATCGGGAAGCGTCGGCCCGAGGCCCTTCTTGTAGGGCACCACCTTGCCGGTCATCGCCGAGGCCATGATCGTGCGGCCATGGAAGCCGCCGGTGAAGGCGATCACGCCGGCCCGGCCGGTGGCCGCGCGGGCGATCTTGACGGCATTCTCCGTGGCTTCGGCGCCCGTGGTGAAGAGCACCGTCTTGGCTGGTCCGTCGATCGGCGCCAGCGCGTTCAGGCGCTCGGCGAGTTCGACATACGGCTCATAGGCCATGACCTGGAAGCAGCTATGCGTGAAGCGGTCTAGCTGGGCGCGCACGGCCTCGATGATGGCGGGATGGCAATGCCCGGTGTTGAGCACCGCGATACCCCCGGCGAAATCCACATAGCGCTTGCCCTCGACATCCCATATCTCGCTGTTGACGGCGCGATCGGCGAAGAGAGGCGTGGCATGGCCGACACCCTGCACGACGGCGTTGTTGCGGCGGACGAGAAGTTCTGCATTGGTCGGCATGAAGGCCTCCTGGATCGTTGGGTTCATGCTAGGAGGCGCCCCCTGCCCCAACAATCAGTATTAAAGCGCCGGATCGGTCTCTTTTGCGCACATGATCTCGCGATCGCCGCGATCAGCCGGCGACGGAGGGCCGTGCCGGATCGGCCCGGAAAGCCTCGCGCAGCCATTGACGCAGCACGCTGATAGTGGGTTCGGTCCAGCGCTTGCGGAGCGCCAGCAGCCGATAGCTGCCCATGTAGATGTTGGAGCTCCCGACTTCGACCAGGGCGCCGCTTCTCAATTCGTCCTCCACCAGCATGTCGTTGGCGATCGCGATGCCCTGGCCGAGCCGGGCTCCCTCGATCGCTATATGGGCGTGCCAAAGCTGCTGGCCGTGCAGGCTCGGAATCTCCCGAAGACCGGCCAGAGCCAGCCAGTTTGCCCATTGCTCCGTCGATTCCTCATGGATGAGCGCACTATGGGCGATATCCTCGATGCTCATCTGCGCCCTTCCTGCCAGAAAGGCGGGACTGGCCACTGGAAAGACACGCGGGCGAACCAGCTCCTCGACCTGAATACGTTCGTCCCGCTCCTGCCCTTCCGCATAGGTGATGAGCGCGTCGGCCTCCCCTCCGGCGAGATCCGGACGAGCGAGGGTCGGCTGGAGATTGATGTCCCAGTCGCGTGGCGGGCCGGTCAATTCCGGCAGCCGCGACAGCAGGCGGTTGCCGACGATGCCCGGCGTGCACCAGATATTGAGTTTGGACGGGCGTTTGGCGCGCAAGGCGCGGGTTGCACGCCGCATTTGAGCAAAAGCACTTGCAATGTCCTGATGATAGCGCCGCCCGTCCTCGGTCAGAACAAGGCGCCGGCCTTGCTGGGCCATCAGGACCACCCCCAGCGTCTCTTGCAGATGGCGAAGGTGTTTCGAGATCACCGTATGGCTGACAGCCAGCTCATCCCCCGCAGCGCGAACGCTTCCCAGTCGCCCCAGTGCTTCGAAGGCGCGCAGGGAGACCGGCGATGGCAGCGGCCGAGACGTCTTGTCGGGCACGGGTCAAGCTCTCCTGTCGTGAAACAGCTGCCGGGAGCGGCTGCCGTTTCGCACGACGCCCGACCTGTTCCGGCGTAGGAGGGCAGCTTGCACGGGCGTTCAATCTCGCTGACAGATGGGATGCTTCTGCGAACATCGCGTCATGGCCGACGATGGTCACCATATTCGGGAAGCCTCGCGCCTGGCGTGGCTCGCGGATGTGGTGACTTGCGGCAGGGCTGGGCGGATCGCCCGCCCCCGGCATGGTTCAGCCCCTCACGAGGCGAGTTCCAGCATGACGTCAGCGACGATTTGCGCTCCCGCGGCGATGTCGGATGGGCTCGCATACTCCGCTTCATTGTGGCTGATGCCGTCCTTGCACGGAATGAAGAGCATTCCCGTGGGGCACAGGCCAGGGAAATACCGGGAATCATGTCCGGCGCCTGAATAAATCGAGCGGTGGCTGATCTGCCGCAATTGGGCCGCCCTCTGGATGGCATCGCGTACCGGCCCTTCGAATGAAACCGGGATTGCGCTCGATTTTTGGGTCACGGTCGCTTCGCAGGGCGCGGCGTGACGAGCCACGGTCTCGATGACGATCGCATGGCAGCGTTCCAGCTCCGCCTGATCCGGGTGGCGCAGATCGATGGCAAAGCTGGCTCTCCCCGGTACAACCGACCAGGCGTTCGGCGAGATGCTGAACCGGCCGACGGTGAAACGCAGAACGTCCTTTTCGTCATGCAGGGCCTCCCGCAAGGCCTGGACAATCGTGACCGCGCTGAAGAACGCATCCTTGCGCCTCCGTCGCGGCGTGGTGCCGGAATGGTCCTCTCGGCCCGTGACATCCACCATCAGGCGCAGATTGCCCTGCATCCCGGTAACGACGCCCAGCGTGATGCCGCCTTCCTCGAGTTCCGGCCCCTGTTCGATATGGGCCTCGATCAGGGCGGCGAAGGGCGTCCCCAGCGGACGATGTTCCGCCTCCGGCAGAAGCTCCCGGAGCGCGCGCACGCAATCGCGCAGCGGCACGCCGTCGTCCCCGATCGTGGCCAGGGCCTGTTCCAGGGACATCACGCCGGAATAGACCGCCGAGCCCATGCAGCCTGGGGCGAAGCGCGAACCCTCTTCGTTATTCCAGACGACGCATTCCAGGGGATGGCGGGTTTGCACGCCCGATTGCTGGATGCTCTGCAGAGCCTCCAGCGCGGCAAGGACGCCGAATATGCCGTCGAAGCGACCGCCATTGGGCTGACTGTCGCAATGCGAGCCGCTGACCACGGGCGGCAGGAGCGGATCCAGCCCTTCCCGTCGGATGAAGAGGTTGCCGACGTCGTCCAGGAAAAGCTTGAAGCCCAGCCCGAGCGCGATATCCGCCAGCGCTCGATGCGCCTCAAGATCCGACCCGTCGAGAGCGAGGCGCCAGACGCCTCCCCCGGCCGTGGCTCCGAAACGTGCCAGCTCCATATGCCTGTTCCAGAGGCGGTCGGAATCGATCGTCACGGTCATCGCGATATCCTGGTTCAAATCTGCATCGGAAACGTCGCATTTCCGAGCTTGCGCTTCTTGAAGCGGTCCGCCGAACAGGTCGCTTCCAATCGGGCGAATGTCGGAGCCCGACGGGGCAGCCGCTGGACCCGATTCCACCGGCACGGTCGAGGCTCGTGGATCGGACCGGCCATCATCATGCGGACGGCGTCTAGATGCGATGCAGCCTCGAACTGCATCGCATCCTGGCGGGCGGCGTGACGTCAGGTCAGCACGGAACCTCGATGAGGAAGGGACCTGGCCTTTTGACGCTCTGCCCGAAGAGATCGATCAGCTTCTCGACCGTATCGGCGCGCGCGGCTTCGACACCCATTCCCTCCGCCAGTTTCACCCAGTCCAGGTCCGGCCGGCTGAGGTCGAGCATGTCGAGCGCCGTTCGCCCGGGATTGGTCGCGCCGACATTGTGCAGCTCCGTTTCGAGGCTGGCATAAGCGCGATTGGAGAAGATGATCGTGGTGATGTTGAGGTTCTCGCGCGCCTGGGTCCACAGAGCCTGCAACGTGTACATGCCGGACCCATCGGCCTGGAGAGCGACGACGGGCCTGTCGGGACAGGCGACCGCGGCACCCGTAGCCAGGGGCAGGCCGATGCCGATCGACCCCCCGGTCAGTTGCAGCCAATCATGGGCGGGAGCGCCGATGGTCGCGGGGTAGACGCCGCGGCCGGCATTGATGCTCTCGTCGACGACGATCGCGTTCTCGGGCAGCAGCGCACCGACCACTGCGCCGATGGTTTCGGGCGTGATCGCACCGGTGGGCAGGTCCGGCCGGCTCAGGGGCTGGATGAGTGGGCTCGTCGCCGTCGCGCCCACCGCGTCGGCCAGTCGCTCGAGCGCATCGAGAATATCGTCTTCGGGCTTGGCGAAGGCGTGGACCTGACATTCGGGTGGCAGCACGAGGCTAGGCTTCCCCGGATAGGCGAAAAAGGCCACGGGCTCCTGCGTTCCGACCAACACGACGCGGCGGATGTCGCTGAGCTGCTCCAGAGCCCGCCCGACCACGTAGAAGATCCGGTCGAGGCGAGGCCTGCCGGCGCCGCGTTCGATGCGCGCGTTGGAGGTCGGCCCCAGAACCCGTGCGCCACAGGTTTCGGCGATCCGGCTGGCGAGCTCCATGGTGCGCGCCCGCTGCGCGCGTCCTCCGACGAGGATGAGCGTCGGCTCGCCCGAACGCAGGGCGCTGACCGCTTCCCGCAAAGCGTCGTCGGAGACCTTGGGCCGGGCCGCGACAGGCACTGGTGCGGCGGGGCCGTCGGACTCGTTCCAGGCGGTATCGGCCGGCAGGATCAGGGTCGCGACCCCTCCCGCTCCCGCCAGGGAGGCGGCAACCGCCTCGGCTCCGTCCCGCGCCACGGAACGCGCATCCATCGATGTCTTGACCCAGCTCGACATCGGGCGGGCGACGCCTTCGACATCCGAGGTCAGGGGCGCGTCGTAACGGCGGTGATGCGTCGCGTGGTCGCCAACGATGTTGACGACGGGGGTGTTGGCCTTGCGCGCATTGTGAAGATTGGCCAGCGCATTGCCGAGCCCCGGGCCGAGATGCAGCAGGGTCGCCGCCGGCTTGTCCGTCATGCGGGCATAGCCGTCGGCAGCGCCCGAGACCACGCCCTCGAACAGCCCCAGGACGCAGCGCATGCCGGCAACCCGGTCGAGCGCGGCGACAAAATGCATTTCCGATGTGCCGGGATTGGCAAAGCAGGTGTCAACTCCGCTTGCCACGAGCGTTCGTACCAAGCTTTCCGCGCCGTTCATGTCTCTTCCTTAGCGTCGATCGACCAGATTATCGGAAAAAGGGCCGGGCATTCTTGCCCGGCCCTCCCGTCTCAAAGCGGGTCGCGGATCAATGGCGAGGTGGAGCAGTGGATGCCGCCACCACCGAGAGCCACGTTGTCGTAGGGCACGAAGCGGATCGAGATCCCGGCCTTGTCGAACTTCGCCTGGGTGCGCTCCGAGAGCCCCTCCCGCATCAGAACGCGCCCCGGCCTGACAGCCAGGCAATTCACGACGCTGGTCTTGTCGTCCGGGCAGACCTCGATCTGACGGATACCGAGTTCGGTCAGCTTCTCCAGGAACCAGAAGGGCAGCATCGAGGGGTTCAGGAAGCAGGTTTCCGGATCGAGCATCACGAAAAGACCGTCGATATGCAGGCGATAGCCGGTCAACTCGACGCGCAGGAGTTCGACGCCCTGGGTGCGCAGCACCTCTTCGAGCTGGCGCGCGCCCTCTTCGTTGCCACGGCTGGACAATGCGACGACGGCGACCTTGGGCGTCAGGAAGGCGAAGCTGCCGCCTTCCATGAGGCCGGTACCGGTGATCGTGCGCAGGATCGGCATGCCGAGCTTTGCCAGCGTGCGCGTGACCGGCTGTTCTTCACCCCGGCGGATCGGCGGCCCCAAACGCGTGACGATGGCGCCACCATTCACCGCGATGACGCTGTCACGCGTGTAGACAGTCTTCATCTTGCCGGGCGCCGCCTTATCGACGAACACGACCTCGGCCCCTTCCTCGCGCAGAGCGGCAACGAGGCCGTCATGCTCGGCCTGCTGGGCCGCCAGATCGGGGATCGAGTTGCCGCGCCAGTACCAGCCCTTCTCCGGATCGCCGAAGGCGCCGATGTCGGGCAGGCGCTTGGACGGATCGACGATATTCAGCTCGTCACCCGGACGATGCATCAGCACCATGCGCAACTGGCCGACGTCGTTGTTGCAGCCCCAGTGCCGCCCCCAGACGCCGAGCTGCTCGGACTCGCTGTGGAAGGCCGGCTCGGCGCGCGAGCCGAACTGCTTGATCAACATGTTGTAGCGGTATTCGGGTTCCGAAATGATCGACACGATCGAAATCTCCGTGCTGATGAAGTAAATTGGGGAGAGGCGGCGATGCTCAGCCGGCAGCCGTCGGCGTCGTCCATTCGGTGCCGCGTTCGGTTGTGACGTATTCGGGCCAGCGGTAATGGATCGGGGCCTCGAAATCGCGCGGCAACAGCGGAGCGACCCAGTTCGATCCGCCGATCCCGCCGCCAGTGCGCTGCTTGAACTCGTCCTGGGCCTTGGCCAGCGACGTGCCGTCGGTGAGCAGATCGATGATCGTCATGGCGATCACCTTGCTGGCTGTCGACCACATCGGATCGATGCAGTCCGGCATGCCGCCCATCGCATGGCGCGTCCAGTCGGGATAGCGCATGCCGGGGACAGATTTCAGCGTCGGCCGCCCGACATAGAGCCGGACCGTCGGCGCATGCCAAGTGTAGTCCACGTAATCGTCAGCCGCGAGATTCTTCTGCCAGGCCGGCAACTGGGCGCGGAACGCCTTCTCGCCTTCCCAGGGCGCGGTCAGGGTCTGGATCTCCGTCGCGAACGGATTATCCATCGGTTCGACGCCGAGGCTTTTTTGAATCTCGCGCCCGAACTCACGCGCCCGCTCGTTCCATTGCGGCGCACCGACGGCCTCGAAATTGCGCCAGGCAGTCTCCGCCATGGCATGGTTGGGCAGGCCTGCCCGAGTCCGCGTGATCCATGCGGCCGAGGTCGTGCAATGGGTCATTGCAGCGCAATGCTCGGCATTGCGGTCGAGCACCTCGAAGACGCGCTCGCACATGTCGAGCGTCGGCGCGCGCAGCGAATACTGGATCTGGGCGAGACCCGGCGCGCGGTTGTCGGCAGCCGCGTAACCTGCCTGAACGATATATTCGTTCAGACTCCAACTGCCATGGTGTGGCAGCATGGATTCCTTCGTGTATTTCGACGAGGTGTACATGAGGCAGACGGCGTCGATGGCGCCGGGTGCACGCGCGGTCGAGTGGTTATGCGTGACGGTGGTAAGGCCGGCGCCCTGCTGCCACGTTTCCGGATTGTTGCATTCGAAGGTGTAGATCCGGCTCCAGTAGGGCGCGCTGTGGGTGTCCCAGAAGCAGCTGTTCGCCAGTGCCGGGAACGAGTGCGGGTGAAAGCTGATGGCGGCGTCGAGGTCGTCGTAATAGCCCTTGGCCGCGTGCACGGGCTTTGAGCCGCACATCTTCTCGGCCGGCTCGCCGAAGAACTTCAGCCGCCCCTTGATACCATGGCGCTCCATCGCATGTTTGGCCGCAAGGAAACCGGCAAAAGAACCGATGCCGAGCGCGGAATGCGGATCGGTATGGCCTGCCGCGTGCCGGCTGACCCCCTCGCGCGGCTGATGGTACGGAACAGCCGCCTGCGACGTCCCCGGAACCGCGTCGTACTCGGCATAGCCACCGATCGTCGGCCCATCGCCATTGGACCATTCCGCGCAGAAGGCGGTCGGCATGCCGCCTGTGCCTTCCTCGACGGTGAAGCCCTCGGCCCGCAGACGTTCGACATACCAGGCTGCGGACTTGTACTCGCGCCAGGACGGCTCGTGCAGATTCCAGATGGTCATATGATTGGCGGACAACTGATCGGCGTTCTGTTCGAGCCAGCCGAGCGCAGTGGTTTTCTGGGCGCCGTGAGCGCGTTCGTCAGACATTGGATTTACCTCACAAGTTCCGATTAGGCTCGTCGCGAGCGTGTATAGGCGTCGGTACAGAGAAGACTGACAGTGATCGCGATCAGAACCGCCGCAACGGCAGCCATGGTCGGATCCAGCGATTCGTTGATGCCGTCCCACATGCGTCGCGGCAGGGTGAAGACAGCGCGGCCGGCGATGAAGAGAGCCAGGACGAGTTCATCCCAGCTGTGAATGAAGGCGAAGATCGCCCCCGAGATCACCCCCGGCTTGATGTTGGGAATGATCACCAGTCTCAGCGTCTGGCCAATGCTGGCGCCGAGGCTGAGCGAAGCCTGCTCCAGGCGCGGGTCAAACCCCGCAAGCGCCGTGGAGACGGTGATCACCACATAGGGCAGCCCCGTCACGATGTGCGCGATGATCAGCCCGGTATAGCTGTCGAGCAGACGCAGATCGATCCAGAACTGATAGATTCCAAGCGCATAGACGATGGTGGGAACCATGATCGGCACCAGCATCAGCATCCGGACGAAATCGCTTGCACGGTTGCCCAGGCGCCAGCAGCCGATGGCGCACAACGTGCCGAGCAGGACCGCCGCGACCGTGGATGCGCATGCAATGACAAAGCTCTGCAGAATGCTCGTCATCCAGGGGCCGGAAGTGAACAGCTTCTCGTAATACTGGAACGAAATTCCCTGCTCGGGCAGCGACAGATAGTGCTTGTCCGTCACCGACACTGCGAAGACGATGGTGATGGGCAGCACGAGGAAGCAGACGATCAACCACGCCATCGACCGCGTCATGATCGAGATATTGCCAAAGCCGTTCGTGCTCATCAGCCAGCTCCGAAGAGTTTACGCAGGTTCACCAGCCTGCTCAGCGCCGCCAGCAACCCGCCGATCAGCAGAAGCAGGGTTGCGGCGAGCATCGTGCCCAGTCCCCAACGGACGACTTCGAGAATCTGAACCTTGATGTACTCGGCGATCATCAGCGTCTTGCCGCCACCCAGCAGCGCCGGAGTCACGAAGAAACCAAGCGAGAAGATGAAGACGAGGATGCCTGCGCCCACCACGCCCGGAAGGGACAACGGCAGGAAGACCCTCCGGAAAGCCTCAAACCGCTTCGCGCCCAGTCCACGAGCCGCGGCGATGCAGCGTTGATCGATATCGCGCATGTTGGCGTAGATCGGCAGCACGCCCAGCGGCAGCATGTAGTGAATCATGCCGATCATCACGCCCGTCTCGTTCCAGATCAGGCTCAGCGGCGTATCGATGATGCCGCTCGACATCAGAACGGAATTGATCAGCCCATCCCGACGCAGCAGGACGAACCAGGCGAATGCCCGCACGAGGACCGAGATCCACAATGGGATCAGGATGCCGAGAAACATCCATCGCTGCGTTCGCGGCGACGAATGCACCAGTGTATAAGCCAGAATATAGGCCAAGATCAGCGTAACGACGGTGGTCACCATGGTGATCCGCGCCGTCGTCAGCAGCATCTTGTGGATCGATGCGCTGGTCGCAAGGAGTTCGTAATTCCCCAAGCCGGGCGCCGGGACGGTTACACTCATCCAGAGCACGCGGCCGATCGGGTATATGTAGAACACGCACAGCATGAACAAGGCCGGCGCGATCAGGAGCCAATACCGCGTATGGGTACCGGCGAGCAGGCTTAATCCTGCTCGCCGCTCTCTGGCCGAGGCATGAACACTCATCTATTCAATCCTGTTTGAAGCCCTGCAGCTCTCGGCCGCATCATCATCGATGATGCTAAGTCTTCCTACCGACTGGCACCAAGATCACGACGAGATAAGATCAAGAAATTCTTGATATGTTTTGGTGTGGTTCGCCGTATACCATTCGGCGTTTACTTTTACCTGAACGGCTGCGTTCTGTGGCGAAGACGGATTCCGCGCGGCCAGCTCAGCGGGAACCTGGGCGTTTGCAAGCGGATTGGCCGGGCCGTTCCCCATTGCCGCCAGCAAACGGATCTGACCTTCCGGCTTCTGCATGGACGCGATGGCGCGCATGGCCTCCTTGCCGGCCGGGTTGCCCTTGGGCACGACCCAGATGCCGGGCTGCAGCAATCCGTCCTTGAACGTATACTGGATGCGGCCGCCGGTCTCCTCGATCAGGACGTTGGCCCGCGTGTGCCAAAGCATGCCCATGACGCACTCGCCATCACGCAGCAGGCTCTGGCTGTCCGACCCGCTCGACCAGAACAGGAGGTCCTTTTTGATCGTCGCGATCTTCGCGAAAGCCCGCTTCACGTCCAGCGGATAGAGCTTGTCCTTCGGCACACCGTCCGCCAGGAGCGCCATCTCGAGCATGGCCTGCGAATTCTTCCGCATCATGCGGCGGCCGGGATATTTCTTGGTATCGAAGAAATCCGCGAGTGTCGGCTCGGTTTTGATCTTGCTGGTATCCCAGGCCATGACCGTGCTGAACATGTAGTTCACCACGCCCTTTTCATAGGCGAATTCAGGGAAAACCTTGCTCTTGTCGACGATGGAGTAATCGATGTCCTCAAGAACGTCATGGGGGCCCAGTTCGCCGAGCGACGTCACGCCGGAATCGCAGATGTCCCAGGTGACGTTCTTGGACCGCACCATGGTCAGGATCTTGCCGCTTAACGCGCCGCTTCCGTCCAGCACGATCTTACCGCCCTCGGCCGCGAACGGCTTGACGAACGCTTCTTCGAACGCAGGCATGGCCACACCGCCGAAATTGACGAGAACGACCTCCTTGCGGGCCTGCGCGAGAGCCGCGCCGTTGCCGGCGAGCGTCAGCGCCGCAGGGGCGATGCCCATGGCGAGCGCATTGCGGATCAGATCGCGGCGAGAGGGATCGGCCCCTCGCTCGATTGCCAGATTGACGCAATCTTCTGCGAAATCATGCTTATCCATGTTTCATCCCTCTTTTTGTTGGAATTCAGAGATCGGGTGGTCGCGTGATCAGTCTTGAGCGACGACCATGCCGGCTGCGGCACTCCAGCCCAGCTTCATCGCCGCGCCGATCTCCGGCGCGAGGTCGGATTGCCAGGTCGGCACGGAAACGCTGAACGATCCGAAGGGGCCGGCATCGACGACGAGGCGGAACTCCGAACCGAGATAGTTCCATTCCGTAAGGGTCCCAGCCAGTTCGTTCTCGGCTGTCTCGCCCGAGCGAAGAACTCCGATCTTCTCCGGGCGAAGAGCGATGCTGACGCCCGCCCCGATCGCAGGAGCAGGCCCTTTCGTCCGCTGGACGAAGCGGACCCCTCCACCGGAAAACACGAATCCCCCGTCGCGATGCTCGACGACCGACCCGCTCACGAAATTGCTTTTCCCGATGAAGTCCGCGACGAAGGCGGTATTGGGACGCTCATAGAGATCTGTCGGCGTACCATGCTCGACGATCTTGCCGCTGCGCATAACCGCGATGCGGTCTGACATGGAAAGCGCTTCTTCCTGGTCGTGCGTCACATAAATGAAGCCCAGGCCGACTTTCCGGTGCAACCGCTTGAGTTCGTCCTGAAGCTCGGCCCGCAGCTTTTTATCGAGCGCGCTGAGCGGCTCGTCGAGAAGGAGAAGATGGGGCTGGAACACAAGGGCCCTGGCAAGAGCCACGCGCTGCTGCTGCCCACCCGAAAGCTGGCGCGGCAAACGATCAGCCAGCGCGGTCAATTGCACGAGATCGAGCGCCGCCCTGACTTTCGTTGCAATTTCCTCTCGCGATTGCTTTCGCACCTTGAGAGGAAAGGCGACGTTGTCGAAGACCGAGAGATGCGGAAAGAGCGCATAACCTTGAAAAACCATCCCAAGGTTGCGGGCCTCCGGCGGTAAATGAGTAATGGTCTGACCGTTGAGTGTCAGGTCTCCCCGATCGGCCTGAACAAAACCCGCGATCATCATCAGCAGAGTTGTTTTGCCGGAACCGGACGGCCCGAGCAATGTCAGAAACTCACCCCGCTTGATGCTGATTGAAACATCGTCAACAGCGCGAAAATTCGCGTACTTCTTCGTTACGTTAGAGATTTCCAGACCGGCCATTTTTCTGCCTTGTTTCCCTTTTGTGGGCGATTTCCGCCCCCGAACACGGGTTCAACCTACCCGGCCTGCAGCCCTGCCATCCGCACACTTGCCGCCCAGTCCCGGCGACTGGCGCGATGAGCAAGACCCGGCGGCCCGGAGCCTCAGCCGGCAGTTGAGCGCCGGCCCTGAGCCATCCTCGCCGCCAGATCGCCGCGCTCCGCATCGCGGCACCGAAATGACAGGAGCGCCGATTGCGCCACGCCGACCATCCAGGCGCCGCCACGAGGCCAGCGGGCCCGCACGCTTGCTGACACCCCTTGGAGCGCTATGGTCATCATTATCTCCTGAATACCGAAATGCATTCTTGTATTTTTTCGGTAGCAAATCAAGATGGTTTATCTTGAATGCGCATCTTATTTTCGGCCGCGCCGCTTGGCGGCAGCGCCCGACATGGACATGAATGTGAAGTCAAACCATTTTCGGATTGCGGAAGCCGCTCGGATTGCCGGAGTATCGACTTCGACATTGCGTCTCTGGGAGGCGCACGGACTGATCACCCCCGTGCGAACGCAGGCTGGCCAGCGGTTGTTCACCGTCGAGCAACTGGCCCGGCTTAAGGAAATTGCCCGGCTCAGGAGCGATAAAGGCCTGAATCCGGCGGCGATCGCGACGCGCATGGGGCAGGACAAAGCCGGCAATCCGTCTCCCGGGAAAAGCGGAGCTGCGCCGGTCGACGGAGCGGGGCTGCCAGTCGGGTTGCGAATTCGTCGGCTCCGGCAAGCCTCTCATCAGACCCTTGAAGCGATTTCCCAGGCAACCGGGATTCCGGTCTCCACGCTATCGACATTCGAACGAACGTCGGTCGGCGTCTCATTCAAGTCGCTTCATGAATTGGCCCAACACTTCAACACAACAGTCGCAGCCTTGAACGGGCAGGCCGATCATCACGACAACGAATATCTGGTGAGGGCCGGAGAGTGGGCGACCTGGCCCCCTACGTCACCGGGTGTTACGGTGCAGGCCCTGTCGCGCGGGCCGAGCTTGATGGAATGCCATCGCTTTGAGCTGGCGCCGGGAGCTTCGAGCGAAGGCACCTACTCCCATGCCGGCGAGGAATTTTTGCACATACTCGCCGGAAGTATCGAAATCTCGCTCGACAGCTCCCGGTTTTTCTTACTGGCCGCCGGGGATTCGTTCTATTTCGAAAGCGTGCGGCCGCATGCCTGGCGCAATACGGCCGATGTCCCGGCAGTCGTCATCTGGATCAACACACCGGCGACGTTCTGAGAGAGGCCTCGGCGCCCCCCCCGCCGCTCTTCGCCAAAAGACCCGGGAGAAAGCGGAAATACCGCAAACCGCGCGGGCCGCAATTGCCGATGGAGCAGCATGCGACGAGGTGGCGCCGAGCCTCGGGGCGCCCGTCGAGAAGAGATCTGCACGCCAGCGTACCGGGAATGACGGCGATGGCGCCCTTCTCGCAACCATCTGGCGGAGGAGATCGGCGTTGTAAGCGGCGGCGGCCGTGTGGGGCGTCAGCACTCGAGCCGCGACGGCGGCGGCCAAAGGCACAACCTTCTGGCACCTTTCCGGGTACCCGCTGCATAGCAGTGAGCGCGGATGACCCTGGAAACGACGATCAGATAGCCGAAGCTGGATAGTTCGGCACCGTTGCGACGATGTGCAACAGATATGCCTCCGGCTTCAGCGGCTGAAACTACGAAAGGCGCAGCTCTCCTGACAAAGGCGCCAGGCAGATTGCACCGGGCGAGCCGGTCCGCACAAACCATAAAAAGGGCCGTCGAACGACGCGTCCGCCTATCATCGACGAGGCTGGCCGAAACCCGCTCACACTGATCGTCCTGAAAATGCCGGTGGCTCAGAACGCTCCTCGCTGCGCTCCAAAGACAGCAATCGGTCAGGCAGCGGCCAGCTCGGAACCCCCGGGTGTCGACGACGTCTCAGCATGTCCGAGCGACAAGGAGAACCAGCCTAAATTCCCCGAAGCTTCATGTTTCACGGCGCATGCGGGCGCTTCGCGAGCATGTAGATTTGGGCATAGCCCTCCTTGATAGCTGCCGTGATCTGATCGAGACGGCGGTCGATATGCTTTTCGAGCAGCTCGATGCAGGTCGCCTCGTCGCGGGCCTTGAGGCTTTGAAGAACCGCGCGATGCTCGGCCTGGGTCTTGGATCGGTTGATGCGATCCATATCGATCCAACGCACGAACCGGATGCGCGCATTGACGTTGCGCAGCACGCGCAGCATCTCGGCATTGCCGGACATCGCCATCAGCCCCTCGTGGAAGACCTCGTCCAGCTCGACGAGTTCGACCGTGCTGCGCTCGCCGGGATCGGGACCTGTCCGGTCGAGGAAAGCGGCCAGCGCATCAATGTCGGCGTCCTTGGCGCGGCCGATGGCGAGCCGCGCCGCCGACACTTCGAGTGTCTTGCGCAACTCGTAGAGGTCGAAGATCTCCTGCGCGTCGAGTTCCCGACAAAAGAAACCCTTTCCCGGAACGAAACGCAGGAAACCCTCGGTATTCAGGCGGTTCAGCGCCTCGCGCAACGGCGTCCGGCTGACGCCGAGGCGCTTGGCGATACCGCCCTCGTTGAGGCGTTCGCCGGGCTTGAGCTCGTAGCTCACGGCCATCGCCTTGAGCTGCTCGTAGACGCGGTCGACAACGCTATCGGAATTGCTTTCCACTACTCCTCCTGCTGTTGCATGCAAGCTGCAACATATCTCCCTATACGGTCAGCGAAACCCGTCTTGCAACGTGCCGATTAGTCGAAACGGTATGGGTGCAGCCGCATGAAACCAAGTGATCGAGGAATGGATGTAGTGCATCGACGTCTCCGCAGCGCCTGCGGCGGGACGATTACTGTGGCGCAATGGCTGTCGGGCGGGACTTCGAGCAAGCAAGCGATGCGAAAAGCGGCGGCGCCGGTGACCGCGACTTGGAGGGCACGCCGGGCAGACCGATCAGCCTGCATAAGCCTCGGCCATCATGGCCGCGGATTCCCCCGTACGCAGATAACGACGTCCACCGCCGCATCATGCAGGAAATCGAGCGCCGCGAGATAGCTTTCGCCGGGTACCCAGGTGATGCGCTCGATCCCCTGGCGCCGGAGGAGGTCGACGAGGCGCCGGCTGCCGCTGCTCGGGAAGGTCATGACAATGCCACGCAAGCGCGGGCGATCCGCGCGCAAGCCTCGCGCAGGCTTTCCTCGGAAGCTGCATAGGAAATCCGGAAATAGGGTGCGAGACCGAAGCAACTGCCCGGAACGACAGCGACGTCGTGCTGTTCCAGCAGATAGCGACAGAAGGTGGCGTCGCTGTCGATCACCGTTCCATCGGGCGCCCTGCGGCCGATGAGCCCTGCGCAACTCGCGAAGGTGTAGAAGGCTCCTTCCGGCTTGCGGCAGGCGATGCCGTCGATCGCGTTCAGAGCATCGACGACGAGATCGCGACGGCGCTGAAAGGCGAGGCGGCGCTCGGTCAGGATTTCCTGAGGCCCGTTGAGGGCTTCGACGGCCGCGGCCTGGCTGACGGAGCAGGCCATGGAAATCTGGCTCTGGACCACAGCCATCGCCGCGATCAGCGGTTTCGGTCCTGCGGCATAGCCGATGCGCCAGCCGGTCATCGCGTAGGCCTTGGAGACGCCGTTGACCGTGAGGGTGCGTGGCTTGAGCGCTGGCTCGATCTGCGCGGCCGTGACGAAATCCAGGCCGTCATAGACGAGGTGTTCGTAGATGTCGTCCGACATCAGCCAGACATGCGGATGACGCAGCAGAACCTCGGTGATCGGTCGCAGGTTTGCCTCCGTATAGGCGGCGCCGGACGGGTTCGACGGCGAATTCAGCAAAAGCCAGCGCGTACGCGGCGTAATGGCACGCTCCAGATCTTCTGCTGTGAGACGGAAACCGTTCTCCTCGCGGCAGACCACGTCCACGGGAGTGCCGCCGGCGATCCGGACGATGTCGGCATAGGTCGTCCAATAGGGCGCGGCGAGGATGACCTCGTCGCCCGGGTCGAGGCTGGCCATGAAGGCGTTGTAGAGAATGGCTTTCGCGCCGGAGCTGACCGTCACCTCGTCCGGCGCGTAGGAGAGCCCGTTTTCGCGGCGGAATTTCTCGACGATCGCCGCCTTCAGCTCCGGCGTGCCCTCGAGCGGCGGATATTTCGTCTTGCCGGTGCGGATCGCATGCTCGCCCGCCTGCTTGACGTTGTCGGGCGTATCGAAGTCCGGTTCACCGGCTCCGAGCACGATGACGGGCCGGCCTTCGCGCTTTAGCCGCGCCGCAGCGGCTCCGATCTTCAGGATCTCGGAAACGCCGATCGAACCAAGCCGCCCGGCGGGACGAAAATCGCTGCACTGCGTGGATTTGTCCATGAAAGCCTCCCCTGCGGCTGCACCGACTCCTAGGCCAGCGCGACCGCGATCACCTCGATGCGGTACGCCGGATCGGCGAGTTCGACCTTGCCGCAGGCGCGGGCCGGCGTCTGGCCCCGGACGACCCAGGCGTCGTAGACGCGGTTCATCGCCTCGAAATCCTCCATGGATCTCAGCCAGATCTGGACACTGACGAGCCGGGATTTGTCGGTCCCGGCCCGCGCCAGCATGTCGTCGACCTTCGCCAGAGTCTCACGGGTCTGCTGGGCGATGTCGCCAGCCTTGTCGTCGGCCACCTGGCCGGCAAGGAAGACCAATCCACCGGCGGCGACGGCGCGGCTGCGGCGGGCGTTCTGATCGATGCGGATAATGTCGGCCATGGCAGTCTCGTCTCCAGGGCGGCTCATCGACCTGTCGCGGCGATGCGGCGGCAATGGTCGAGGGCTGCGCCGATCAGGTTGTCGCTCGCTTCGGGTGTCCGGAACGCGGAGTGGGCGGAAAGCGTGACGTTCTCCATCGTGGTCAGCACATGGCCTTCCGGCATGGGCTCGATCGTATAGACGTCGAGACCGGCGTGCCGGATATGACCCGACCGGAGCGCCTCGACCATGGCATCCTCGTCGACGAGAGCGCCGCGTGCGGTGTTGACGAGGATTGCCCCCGGCTTCATCGCCGCGATCCGTTCGCGAGTGACCAGACCGCGAGTCTCGTCCGTCAGCAGGAGATGCAGCGAGACGACGTCGCTCTCTGCCAGCACGGTGTCGAGCGACACGAACGAGACGCCGTCATGGCTGCGCGGCGTCCGGTTCCAGGCGATGACCTTCATCCCGGCGCCGCGCGCCAGCCGCGCCATCTCGGCCGCAATGCCGCCGAAACCGATGAGGCCGAGCGTTTTGCCGGTGAGCTGCACGCCGTCGGTGCGCAGCCACTGGCCGGCACGCATGCCCCGGTCCATCCGCGCAAATCCCTTTGCGGCGGCCCACATCAGAGCGAAGGCGCATTCGGCAACAGCCGTGTCGCCATACCCCTTGACGATATGCACGGTGATGCCGTGCTCCGCGAGCTCGTCGGGATTCATGTAGCTGCGCGGGCCCGTGCCCAGGAAGACGACATGCTTGAGCCCGCGGCACTGCTTCGCAATATCCGTCGACAGATGCGTGTGGTCGATGATCGCAACCTCGGCGTCACCCAACAGGCTGGGTAGCTCCTGAGAGGAGACGGAGGGGTTGCGGTTGATCGTGAGGCCGGGGTCACCGGCCCGGCTGAGCTTCTCGGCGACGGCGCTCAGGGTCTCGTTCGCATCGACAAAAACCGCACGCAAAATCGCTCTCCCTTGAAAAAGGCTGCTGCGCGGCCATGTGCGCAGTTCAGAGTTTTAACTTGTATTCAGATTTGAATACGAAAACAAGCAGAAGCGGACGCAGGCCGGCCACGCCTGCGCGCCCGCAGCGCCCGTGCATCGCAATAGCCGTCGCGGACACAGGTCTCGCAGATCGCTTCGATCCAGGCGACGGCGGGGCCGTCGCGGCGTGCCCTGACAACGTGACATGCCGCGCGCAGCCCGGCCGGACCGACATCCGCCACTCACCGCATGCCATGATGACGGATTCGCGCTCGCGGCCGAACCTCAGCGCTTTCGCCGGGTCACAACCGGCAGAAGCCCCTTCCATTCCCCCAATTGAAGAGATCGCCTGGCCGGCCCAGACCCGAAGGCAGATCGCCGCCACCTGAACCCCGACCGCACCTTGTTTCAGGACCACCGCAGCAACATCTCGCGGGCCAGCCCCATGCCTCGCCAAGTTTGATTTCGGCCATCAGGGTCTTTGAAGCTGCAGCTCGTTCCGCAGATCATTCGCCCGAAAGCTGCGATCTTCGTTCCCGCATCGGGCGCCAGGACTGCATCGGCGGAGAGCGACGACGCCAGCAAAGGACTGTATTCATCGACAAGGGCGGTCCATGAACCCCACGAATTCGCGAACTGCCCCCGCCGCCAGATCACCGCAATGGCAGCTTGCTCTTCGTGTGCGTACCGGCGGCTCGGGCGGCCCGCACGATAGTTTCCACGCGCGCCGTCACATCCGTGACCGAGGCGCAAAACGGCGCTCAGTTGCCGGAATTTCTCGTCTATCGCAGCAAAACGGGCCGAAGGCAGCGCATCAGCGCCGCCTCAGATATCAGATCCGGCACCGATCCGCGGTGGAGCCGGCTCTCGGCAACCTCAAGAACGAGCACGGCATGGTCGGCCGTCGCTCCAACGGCTCCGGAGGCGGCGCCGCAAACGCCGCCCCCGTCTCGATATCCGGTGCCCATCCGCTCGAAACGAGTCTCTTCGCGACCTGAATCTAACGAGGTTTCTTGGAACGGATTTCCCGGTCAGATTCCATCATGACGCCTGATCACCGCTGTTCGCGGACGACTACAGAACATAGTTCTTGAAGCGCGTGATATAGTCTCGAGCGCTTCGGTTCAGTTCGCGCACGCGACGCTCGGCCTCCTCGCCATCCCCTCGTACGATCGCCTCGAGAACGGATCGGTACTGTTTCATACCGAGCTCGGCCCGACCAGGCAGAAGGGCCACCCGACGCATGGTCACGCGAGACCGATCGTAAACCCGGTCGAGCATGTCACTGAGAACGTTGCTGTCAGCGACGATGCGTATCCGGTTCCGGAATTTTTCGATGATCCCGATATGCGTATCGAGATCTCCCGCGCGCAGGCTGCTCTCGAAGAGGTCACCGAATAGCTCCTGGATATCAGCCCAGTCTTCCGGGCGCGAGCGTTCAGCCGCCAGGCGAACCGTAAGACCGTCCAGGACTTCGCGAACCTCATAGAGCCGATAGGTCGTCTCCATATCGACGGGAGACACGATGGCGCCCTTGTTGGGCTCGCGCTCGATCAACCCTCGATCTTCCAATGCCGCAAGGACTTCCCGAGCCTTGGCGCGGGGAATCTTGTAGCTCTTCGCGACCTCCTGCTCCAGGACTCGGCTACCCGGAATGAGCTGTTGCGTGGAGATTTTTTCGCGAAGGTCGCGGATCGCCTCCGTGATGCTTGCGGGCTTTCTCGGCTTTGGCGCCTTCTTATCAGTCAAGCGTGTCCTCGGTTCAGCTCGGGGGTCCATCAAAACTCCAAAATATCGGGTCCGCCCATTGAAGGCAATCGCGGATGCGACGCTGTCTCTCAAAGTGTGTACAATCCATTGTACGATTGAGTTGACAACAGAATGCACACTTGCCATCCTTCGACCCCAAGGAAGGCGCTCCAGCCTTCTTGACGACGCGCCGCGGCCTGGCCTACCCGGAGTTAAATTGTTGAATACGCTGTTGAAATTAGCGAATGCGCGCAAGGTCGTGAGGAAGCTCGGCGCCGCCGACGCATCGACCAAGGTTCTCGTCATCTACGACCTCTACACCCAGCACAATGTCGAGCCGCTGGCGATCGCACTGAACGAAATTGGCGCGCCGTTGCATCTGCTTCAGGTGACGGGTTCCGCGGTGCATGGAGTGCAGCTTTCCGACATCACCGCGGCCGCGATGAAGGAGGCCGACCTGATCGTTGGCATGACCCGTGCGAACATCGCCCATACTGCCGCCCGGCAGGAAGCGACGCGTGCCGGGGCGCGCGTGATCGTCCTGCCCGAATCTGACGGCGCAGGCTTTTTCGGAGCGTCCGGCTGGGATGCCGATTTCGACGCGCTGCGGCCCGAGATTGACGGGCTGGCGGAGGCATTCACGAACGCCAGTGTGGCGCGCGTGACCAGTGCACTCGGCACGGATGTGACCCTCAGCATCGCTGGCCGGCGTGGGCGCTCGCTGAACGGCTTCGCCAACACGATCGACATTTCGGCTGGCTACGGCCTGGAGTCGAGCGTGGCCCCCGTGGAGGGCACGGCTAACGGCATGATCGTGGTCAACGGCAGCATCCCGGGCGTCGCCGTGATCCAGGACGAGCCCGTGCGGATCGAGATGCGCGACGGGATGGCCGTTTCGATCGAGGGCGGCCGCGAAGCCGATGCATTCCGCACACTGCTCGAGAGCTTCAATGATCCTCTGGTCTACAATCTCGGCGAGCTCGGCGTCGGCATGAACCCGAAATGCACGCTCGACGGCACGATGCTGTCGGACGAGAGCGTCTACGGGTCGATCCAGCTCGCGCTCGGGACGAGTGCTTATATCGGCGGCCTCACCAAGGCAGCGGCGCATTACGACACCGTGCTCATCGACAGCACGCTCGAGCTCGACGGCAAGGTCGTGCTGCGCAACGGCCAGGTCTTCCCGGAGGGGCGGGCATGACCATCCGGCTGAATCGGGACGAGCGCGGGCTTGCCACGGTCACGCTGGACCGGCCGGAAAAGCGTAATGCGCTCACGCTGGAGATGTTCCGGCGGTTCGGCGAGATCATGGTCGATCTCGATGCCGACGATGACGTGAGATGCGTGCTCGTGCGCGGCGCAGGCGGGCATTTCTGTGCCGGCAGCGACATCGGCGACTTCGGCGAGAACCGGGAAGGCAAGGCGAAAGTCCGCGAGTATGCGGAATTCACGGTCCGCATGACCGATACGCTGAAGCATTGCCGCCACCCGACGGTTGCGCAGATCGAGGGTGTCTGCGTCGGCGGCGGGTTGGAGATCGCGGCTCTTTGCGATGTACGGATCGCTTCCGCGAGCAGCCGCTACGGAATCCCTGTCAACCGCATCGGCCTCACCGTCGACTACCGCGAGCTCGAGGATCTGATTTCCCTGGTCGGGCATTCGGTCGCGCTCGAGATTCTCATCGAGGGCAACATCTTCGATGCAGGCGAGGCACTCTCCAAGGGCCTGCTGACGCGTGTCGTCAGCGACGACCGGCTCGCCGCGAGCGTCGAGGAGACCGTCGGCCGCATCGTCAACGGCGCTCCACTCGTCAACCGACGGCACAAGGCCTTCGTCCGAAGACTCCGGTCGAGCGAGCCGGTCTCCGCTGTCGAGTTCGACGAGGCCTACGCCTGCTTCGATAGCGAAGATTATCGCATCGGCAGGGCGGCGTTCGCGAACAAATCCAAACCCGTATTCGTCGGAAGATGAGAAACAGCTCAGTCATGAACAAGGTTGCGACATTGCCGCTTCAAGGCCTCAAGATTCTGGATCTTTCCCAGATCATGGCCGGCCCGTTCTGCACGATGGTGCTGGCGGATTACGGCGCCGAGGTCATCAAGATCGAAAAGCCCGGCACGGGCGACGATTCCCGGGAAATGGGCCCGTTCGTCGATGGGGAATCGCTCTGCTTCGCGCATATCAACCGCAATAAGAAGGGTATCGTCCTCAACCTGAAAGATGCGCGTTGCCGCGATATCTTCGACAAGCTCGTCAAATGGGCCGATGTCGTCGTCGAGAATTATCGCGTCGGGGTGACCAAGAAACTGGGCGTCGACTTCGAATCGCTCAAGAAGATCAATCCTCGCCTGATCTATTGCTCGATCTCCGGCTATGGCCAGACGGGGCCTTACGCGACGCGCGGCGGCTTCGACCTCGTGGCGCAGGGGATGACCGGCATCATGAGCATGACCGGCGAGCCCGGCGGGCGGCCACTCAAGTCCGGCATCGCGATCTACGACATCGGTGCCGGCCTGACCGCGACCTACTCGATCCTCGCCGCCTACGTCCATCAACTGAAGACGGGCGAAGGACAGCACATCGACGTCTCGCTGGCCGAGTGCGGTTTGCCATGGTTCACATGGGAGGCTGCAGCCTACTTCACCGACGGCACCATCCCGGAAGCGACGGGAAGCCGGCATCGGGTCTCTGCCCCCTATCAGGCCCTGCGAACCGGAAACGGCTACATCATCATCGGCGCCGCCAATCAGCGGACCTGGGAGAAGATGTGCGCGGCGGTCATCGACCGGCCGGATCTTCTCGAAGACCCGCGCTTTGCCACCAACATGGACCGCATGCGCAACGTCGATGCTCTGGAGGCAATTCTGGAGCGAGAGCTGGCGTCGGCGGACGCGCAGACCTGGATCGAGCGCTGCGACAAGGCCGGCGTCCCCTGCGGTCCGATCAACGATTTCGGCGCCGCCATGAAGGACAGGCACTACATCGAACGCGGGATGATCGAGGAGGTTGACCACCCGACCATCGGCCGCATGAAGATGATCGGCATCCCCGGAAAGCTTTCGCTTACGCCGGGTAGCGTGCGGACCTCGGCCCCCACGATGGGGCGCGATACCGACGATGTCCTGCGCCTCTTCGGTGTTCCTCAGGCCGAGATTGAAACTCTCAGGAGCGAGAGGGTGATTCAATAACTCCCGGCAACAGGAGAACATAAAGCAATCAAGGAACAAATCTTGCAGTAATTTTACGTCCTGCCGATCAATAAACAAAATCTAGGGAGAAAATAATGGTACATTTCCGCAAGCTATCGCGTCGCGATTTCGGGCTGTCTTCATTGGCTCTTGCCTCCGGGGCAGCGCTGCCGCTCGCGGCCGGTGCTCAGGCGCTGCAGCCGTTCAGAATCGGCTCCTTGAACTCGATGACGGGGGTCGGCGGCCCCTACGGCCCATACATGCTCGAAGCTGCACGGATCGCGGTCGACGAGGTAAACGCGCTGGGCGGGGCGGCTGGCCGGCAGTTGGTCATGTTCAGCGAGGACGATCAGACCAGAACGGACGCCGGCCTTCTGGCAACCAAGAAAATGATCGAAATCAACAAGGTCGAGGCGATCATCAGCGTCTGGTCCTCTGCGGTTTGCCTCGCGATCATGCCGACAACGGACGAATCCAATGTCATCATGATGAATACCTGCGGATCGCCGGATATTCCCAAGGAAAATCACAAAGGGCTTTCCTGGATTTACTTCGCCTCCAACGCCGTCTTCGCCAGGGCCTATGCGGAGATCGCCAGGCGCAGGGGCTTCAAGCGCCCCGCCGTGATGGCCTTCAACAATTCCACCTTCGTCGGCCAGGCCCACAACTTCCGGGATGCATGGGAGCAGGGCGGAGGGAAGCTCAGCTCCCTGGTCATCTACGAACCCAACCAAAGCTCCTATCGGACCGAGCTCAACAGCGTTCTCGCGACGAAGCCGGATGTCATCGTGCTCGGCAGCTATCGGCCGGACGCCTCCATCCTGCTCAAGGAATGGTATCAGTCCGGATATGACTGCAAGTTCATCATGCCCGGCTGGACCGCGAACGAGGGTTTGATCAAGGCGCTCGGGAAAGAGGTGCTCGAGGGCGTGCTCTCCGTGCACCATGTGCCCAAGGAGAAGCATCCGGCGTTTCAGCATCTCGCCTCCGAATTCCGCAGGAAAACCGGGAAGGAGGCCGATATGTATGCTTCGCAGGCATACGATATGGTCATCACCCTCGCGCTCGCGGTCGAGGCCGCCGGGCCGAGCGCGACGACGCTGGATGTCAATCGCAAGATCCGGGAAGTGACCACCCCGCCGGGGCAGAAGGTCACGTCGTTCGCCGAAGGGCGGGACGCCCTGCGTGCGGGAAAGAAAATCGACTACGACGGCGCCTCGTCCGACGTCAATTTCGGCGAACGCGGTGATGCAATTCCGGATTTCGGCGTGTTCGAGATCGTGAACGGAAACCTTGAGCTGAGAGAAACCATTCTCGGAAGCTCCATTTCGCAAAAGATCTGAATATGACTTGGCTATCAATAGCTGACGCGACTATTAACGGTACTGTTCTCGGGCTGTTGATAGCGCTTCCAGCCTTGGCGATTACGCTGGTATTCGGCGTCGCTCGATTCCCGAACGCTGCCGTGGGTGATTATATGACCCTCGGCGCGTACACGGCGGTGGCATCCCAGGCATTCTTTAGCGGTTCGGTGCTGATCGCGGCACTCAACGCCATGGTCGTCACGGTCGCCGTATCGCTGTTCTTCTACTTCTGGGTGTTCCGACGGCTGACCGGGCGTTCGCATATCTCCCTGCTCATCTCGTCGATCGGCATCGCATTCGTCGTCCGGTGCACGATCACGTTCTTCGCGGGCTACGATCAATACATGATCCAGACCCCGATCACGCGGGCATGGAATTTCGGCGGCGTGCGCATCCTGCCCACGGATCTCTATGTGGTTGCGGCGGCTCTTGTCGCACTGATCGGGGCGTTCTCGCTTCTTCACCTCACGCCGACCGGCCGGAAGATGCGGGCGCTAGCCGACAATGGGGATCTCGCGGCAACCAGCGGCATCCGCGAGAAATCGGTCATGCTGGTACTGTGGATGCTGACTGGTGCCTTCTGCGGTCTGGCCGGCGTCCTGCTGGGTCTGAAGGCGGTGGTGGTTCCTGAACTCGGCTTCGAGTTGCTGATCCTGATGTTCGCCGCGGTCATTCTCGGCGGGATCGGAAGCCCGGTTGGCGCAGTGATCGGGGCGCTCATCTTCGGCATCGCCCAGGAATGGGCCAGCCTCCTGGTCGGCCCGCCCTACAAGATCGTCCTGGCGTTCATTGTCTTGCTCACGGTGCTGTTGCTTAGGCCACAGGGCATTCTGGGCCGCATCGTAGCTGTGAGGTGAAATCATGGAAGGCTATGTCATCACGATCGGTATCACGATACTGATCTACATGCTCATGGCTGGCGGGCTTGCCCTTCAGTACGGCTTCACCGGGCTCAGCAATTTCGGCCTCGTCGGTTTCGTCGCCATCGGCGCCTACACGTCTTCGATTCTGGCTATCAAGGGAGTTCCGATACCGCTCTCCCTGATCGCAGCGACCGGGCTGGCGACCTTGTGCGCCTACCCGATCGGCATCATCGCGCTGCGCCTCGGCGGCAACTACCTGGCCATCGTCACGCTCGGCTTTTCCGAAGCGGTCCGCATGACCCTGCAAACCGAGGAGTGGCTGACGCGCGGCATGCATGGGCTCACGAAGATTCCTCGCCTGTTCTCGGGCTGGGTCGAGCCGAGCCGGATCGACCTGTGCATCCTGCTCCTCCTTCTGGCGATCAACATCATCGCGTTCCTGGCATTCCGAAAGCTCGTCAAGAGCCCCTTCGGCCGCGCGATCGAGGCGATCAGGGACAACGAGACGGCCGCCCGCGCGCTGGGCAAGGATACGGCCCAGTTCAAGACACGGTCGCTGATGCTGGGGGCCGCCTGCGCCGGCCTGGCCGGAGGCCTTCAGGCACATTACCTGACCTTCATCAGCCCCGAGCAATACGTGCCGCTGGTCACCTTCTACGTCTGGATTGCCCTGGTTCTCGGCGGTGCGGACACGATGAAGGGCGTCATCGTCGGCACCTGCATCCTCGTCGGGTTCCTGGAAGGCTCGCGCTTCATCGGCGACTTCGTCGGCGGCATCAGCGAGGTGAAGCTGGCCAGCGTTCGTATCTGGATGATCGGCATGGCGCTGATCTGCGTCGTCCTCTACCGGCCGCAAGGTCTGTTCGGTCGCTCGATCGTGAGGAACTGAGATGGAGCTCCTGTCGATCAAGAACATCACGGCCGGCTTCGGCTCCTTCAAGGCGCTGGACGATGTCAGCCTCACCGTGAACAAGGGCGAACTCGTCGGGATCATCGGCACCAACGGCGCAGGAAAGAGCACGCTGTTTTCGGTGATCACCGGCTATGTCTCGCGACTTTCCGGGCATATCACGTTCGCCGGCGAGACCTTTGATCATCTGCCGATCCATCAGCGCGTCCGCCGTGGCCTCGGGCGCACCTTCCAGGTACCGCGCGAATTCGGCAACCTCACGGTCCGGGAAAACCTGCTGGCCGCAGCGCCGAACCAGCTCGGGGAAAAGCTCCTCCCGCTCATGTTCATGGGGCGACGGATCGCGGCGGAAGAAGAGAGGCTCGAGGCCCGTGCACGGGAGATCATCTCCTTTCTCAACCTGAGCCGGGTCGAGAACGAAATGGCGAGCAAGCTCTCCGGAGGCCAGAAGAAACTGCTCGAGCTCGGCCGGCTTCTGATGCTCGGACCGCAATGCATTCTCCTCGACGAGCCCTTTGCCGGCGTCAATCCGGTCCTGATCGGGGAGTTATCGGAGCGTATCGCCGAGCTGAACAAGCGCGGACTGACGGTGGTGATCATCGAGCACAACCTCGCGGAACTGTCGCGGCTTGTACCCAGAATGTACGCGATGGACCGTGGAAAGATCATCACAGAAGGAACGGCTCAAGAAGTTCTGGCGAATGAACAGGTGCGCGAAGCGTATATGGGTGGTGTCATATGAGCATCCTGACAATCAAGAACCTGTCTGCCGGGTATAGCGAAACGTATATCGTCTCGAACATCGACATGGTCGTGCACGAGAACGAGATCGTCACGATCGCAGGAACCAACGGAGCCGGAAAGTCGACCGTGCTCAAGGCCGTCATGGGGTTGCTCCCGCGTGTCGAAGGGTCGGCGGTCTTCCTCGGGACGGAGCTCCTGCGGCAACCCACCGAAGATCGTATCCGGTCGGGGATTACATATGTTCCGCAGGTAGCAAACGTCTTCGGTTCAATGACGGTTTATGAGAACCTGCAACTCACCGGCGAAATCTGCGGCCGCCCGCAGGGCGTCCGGGAAATGTTCGAGCTCTTCCCGGTGCTGGCCGAACGGCGCGGGACTTATGCGGAGAGCCTGTCGGGCGGTGAACGTCAGCAGCTCGCCTTTGCACGGGCGCTGCTGCCGCGCCCCAAACTCATCCTGCTGGACGAGCCATCCGCCGCGCTGTCGCCGGCGCTGACGGGACAGGTCTTCGAGGAGGTCAAGCGCCTCAAGACGATGGGTGTCGCCGTATTGATGGTCGAGCAAAGGGCGCGGCAGGCGCTCGCCTTCAGTGATCGTGGCTACATCCTCGATGCAGGAAAAATCGTCCTCAGTGGAACCGGGGCCGATCTTCTGGGCAACGAGGAAATGGCCGAACTCTATCTCGGACGTCATCCGCAGCCGCAGACAGCGGATGCTTAGCATCCATCGATCGAGACTGAATATCGGAAGGTATAGCATGACGGGTACGAACAGTCACAGCGCTTCACCGAAGAAGCGCCCGCCTGCATCGGAGATCGCCGGGCTGACGATGAGCGCCGGCCTTGCCGCGCTGGCCGAGGGAAGCCTGACCTGCGAGCGCTGGACGGAAGCCTGTCTGGAGCGGATCGAGCAGCGCAATGCCGACGTGAAGGCATGGATCCATGTCGCCGCCGACGCCGCGTTGGCACGCGCCAGGAATTTCGACAAGCACGGCCGGGCGCGTGAGCTGGACGGTGTCCCGCTCGGGATCAAGGACACGATCGACACCGCGGACATGCCGACGGAACGGGGCGATCCGGAGATCTTCCCGAACCGTCGCCCGGGTGTGGATGCTCCTGTCGTCGCGCAGTGTCGCGATCTGGGAATGAACATTCTCGGCAAGAACACCGTGTCGCTGCACGCAACCGTTCTCCCCGGTCCGTGTCGAAACCCTCACGACATCGAGCGCACGCCATCTGCGTCGTCGGCCGGCTCGGGGGCATCGGTCGCCGATTTTCAGGTGCCGATCTCACTGGGAACGCAGACGGCCGGATCGATCATCCGTCCCTCGGCCTATAACGGCGCCGTCGGCTTCAAGCCGACGCTCGACGTCATTCCCTATGTCGGTATCCGCACCTATGGCCGGCCGCTGGACGTGGTCGGCCCGATTTGCCGGTCGGTCGAAGACGTGACCAGGTTCATGAACGTCTATACCGGCGACCCGCGCTTCGGTACGGACATCCCCGACATCGCTTCGTTGCGCGTCAGCGTCTGGCGCACGAAGGATGTCGCCAGCATGGAGCCGGAGAGCCGGGCGATCTTCGAGGAGAATCTCGAGAAGCTGCGCTCGGCGGGGGCGAAGGTTTCGGACATCACGATGCCGGAGATCTTCGACGATATCGGCGACGTCCAGGACCTGGTCGGGGACTACGATATTGCGCGGCACTACGCCGACATCAAAAAATACCACAGCCACCGGATCGACCAGCGATTGATCGATCAGATCAACACCGGCGAGGGCTATACCAGCGCCCAATATGCGGAAGCTCTCGACACCGCCGATCGCTGCCGCAGAGAATTCGTACGGCTGGCGGATGATTTCGATGTGCTCGTGATGCCCTCGACGCTGGGCGAGGCACCATTGGCGACGAGCACCGGAAGCAATGCGTTCATCCGGATCTGGTCGCTGCTGCACAACCCTGCGATCAATCTGCCGGTATCGCGCAGCCGTAGCGGCTTGCCGATCGGCCTGCAGGTCATCGGCGTCGTCAAGGAAGATCCCAAACTGCTCTACTGGGCCCGCGCGATCGAACAGGCCCTCGGGAACACCGCGCACGACCTCTAGTCCACAGGTCCGGAGAGCGATCCGCTTCTCCGGCCTGCCCGACGCCGAAGCAGAGAGCCGGATCGACACGGCGCGCCCTCACGGCGCGCATCGGTTCGGCACGCCCGACATCCCAGACAAGCGCGACCTGGACCGATGAAGCCATGACTGAGAAAATTGGTCTGCGGACCAAAGTGAAGTCCGAGTGGACAGATTATAACGGCCACATGAACGTCGCGTACTACCCGCTCGTCTTCGACGGCGCGACCGACGCCCTGCTCGACGCGCTCGACCTCGGCGAGAGCTATGCGAAGCGCTCCGGGCACGGAACGTTCGCCGCCGAGGCGCATATCATCTTCAAGAGCGAAGCGCGTGACGGCGACGAGCTGACCGTCGAGAGCCAGGTCATCGCTTCCAGCGACAAGGCCATCCACTACTTCCATCAGATGTATCGCGGCGAGGAGCGTGAGCTTCTGGCGAGCTATGAGCAGCTCTCGCTGCATGTCTCTCACGCCACACGCAAGGTGGTGGCGATGCCCGAGCACGCCCAGGAGCGGCTTCGGCTGCTCGCCGGCCAAGCTGCGGACATGCCGGACGGCCTCGGTTCGGTCATTGCCGTGCGCCGCAAACAGCCGCCGCCAGTTTCCGGATCGCGGCAGAACGATATGCGAGATTCATGATGACGACTGCCGACCTGCTGCAAGATCTGTCCCGGCCGGATGAACAGGTCATCGGCGACGGGCTCGCCGATGACCTGATCCTGAAGCATTATGGAATCGCCGGAGAAAAGCTCAGGCTGCCGAGCGAGCGGGATCAGAACATCCGTGTCAGAACCGGCGACGGCGACGAATATTTGGTCAAGATCGCCAATCCGAACGAGACGCGCGAGATCACGGATTTCCAGACGCAGGCGCTTCTGCATGTCGAAGCGGTCGATGCCGGCGTCCCCGTTCCGCGTGTCATCCGCACGCTTTCGGGCGGGACCGAGATCGAGTTCGTCGGCCCCGATACCCGGCGGCGAACCATGCGTGTGCTGTCCTATCTGAAGGGGAAGCCTCTCCACACCGTACGCCGCACCGCGCGTCAGGCACACAGCCTCGGCGCGTGCCTCGGGCGACTGGACAACGCGCTGAAGGGGTTCTTCCATCCGGGCGCCGGGCAGCCCTTGCTCTGGGACATCCGGCAGGCCGCGAAGCTTCGGGGTCTGCTCGTGCATAGTCGGCGCGAATACCGCATGGTTGCCGATCCGGTACTGGAGCGCTTCGAGTACGAGCTGTCGCAAAAGGTCCGGTGCCTGAGAGGGCAGGTCATCCACAACGATGCGAATGCCCATAACGTCCTCGTCCACGGTGACAACGAGTCCGAAATCTCAGGGATCATCGACTTCGGCGATATGATCCACAGCCAGCTCGTGATCAACGTGGCGGTCGCCGCAACCTACCAGCTCGACATCGCCGAGGACCCTCTAGAGGGTTCCGCTGCGTTGATCGCGGCCTATCACAAGGCGATGCCGCTCGAGCGCGACGAGTTCGATCTGCTGCCGGACCTGATCAGGACCCGCCTCGCAGTCGTGATCGCGATTACCGGGTGGCGCTCCACGATCCATCCGGAGAACATCGCCTACATCCAGCGCTATACGGATTTGGCTGCGCGCATGCTGGATCACCTGTCGACGCGTCCGCAGCGCGAAATCCTCGAATATTTCCGAGACTACAAGGTGTCAGGCCAATGACGATGTCGGGGACGATGAGAAACCATTCCGCGCAGGGCGCTCATGAAACCGACGAACAGATCATGGCCCGCCGGGCCAGGCTGCTCGGCCCGGCCTACAGGCTGTTCTACGAGAGGCCTGTCCATCTCGTGCGGGGGAAAGGCATCTGGCTGTATGATGCGCAGGGCCGGCAATATCTCGATATGTACAACAATGTCGCCTGTGTGGGACACGCTCACCCTCATGTCGTGAAGGCACTGCACGAGCAGGCCCTGACGCTTAATACCCACACCCGCTATCTCCACAGCGGAATTCTCGACTATGCCGAGAAGCTTCTCGGCTATTTCCCGCCCGAGCTCAGCCAGGTCATGTTCGCCTGCACGGGCAGCGAGGCCAATGATCTGGCGCTCCGCATCGCCCACCTGCACAGCGGCGGCAAAGGGCTGATCATCACCGAGACCGCGTATCACGGGACCACGGTCACGCTGGCACAGGCATCGCCCTCTCTCGGTGCTGCCGTCACCCTGGGGGATTTCGTCAGAACCGTCCCGCCGCCCGATACCTATCGGGGAGACCCGGACCAGGCCCGTGCGCGGTTCGCCGCCGATGTCCGCAGCGCCATCGCCAGCCTCGAAGCCGCGAACATCAAGCCGGCCGCGCTTCTGATCGACGGCATCTTTTCGAGCGACGGCGTGTTCGCCCATCCCATCGGAGTCATCAACGACGCGGTCGATGAGATCCGTAGAGCTGGCGGACTCTATATCGCCGACGAGGTCCAGCCCGGCTTCGGACGGACCGGCGATGGCATGTGGGGGTTCTCGCGCCATGGCGTGGTGCCCGACCTCGTCACGTTGGGGAAACCGATGGGCAACGGTCACCCGGTCGCAGGCGTGGTTGCGCGGCCGGAACTGCTGACCGAATTCGGAGCGAGAAGCCGGTACTTCAACACGTTCGGCGGCAACCCGGTATCGGCCGCCGTCGGCAATGCCGTGCTGGAAGTCATCGAGGACGAGACGCTCATCGCGAACGCACGCAGCCGGGGGCTGGAACTGCGAGCGGGCCTCGAGGAGCTCGCGAAGCGCTGCGAACTCATCGGAGATATCCGCGGCGCCGGCTTGTTCATCGGCCTGGAGCTGGTAAAGGATCGCAAGACCCGCGAGCCCGCGTCAGCGGAAACGGCGAAACTGGTCAACGTATTGCGCGAAAAGCAGATTTTGATCGGCGCGGCCGGTCCGAGAGGCAACTGCCTGAAGATCCGTCCGCCCCTCTGCTTTTCGAAGGAGAACGGCGAGATGTTTCTGGCACGCTTTGAGGAAGCCCTTTCCGAGGTCGCAGCGACCTCCGCCTGAAGGAATGCCGAAATCGGGCCATGCGGAGCGATCGCGTTCCGCATGGTCTGCGTCGAAACGAGGGGCGGCCGGGACTGATTTTCCGCGGAAAATGACGGCCGCCCAGTGCTGCAGCACGATCCCGCGGAGCCGTGTTCATGATACCCGCACTGAAACCGATGAAGCCGGCCGACGAGCAGCGGGACGCCTTTCTGTCCGCGCTGAAGGCGGCCGGGTTCGAGGGAGATTGCAGCGGCGACGAGGCGAGCACCACCGTATACGCGACTGATAACTCGATCTACCAGGTCGCTCCGCAGGCGATCCTGTTTCCCCACGGGAAGGCCGATCTGGTGCGGATCGCGCGCCTTGCGGCCGAGCCGCGGTTTTCCTCGGTCAAGCTGGCCGCGCGCGGCGGCGGGACCGGGACCAACGGTCAGTCGCTGTCGGATGGCATCGTCATTGACATGTCGCGCCACATGAACCGAATTCTCTCGATCGACCCGGCAGGGCGGCGGGCGGTCGTCGAAGCAGGCGTCGTCAAGGATCAATTGAACAGGGCCCTGGCTCCCCATGGGCTCTTCTTCGCCCCGGAGCTTTCGACCTCCAATCGTGCCACGATCGGCGGGATGATCAATACGGATGCCTGCGGCCAGGGCTCCTGCCTTTACGGGAAGACGAGCAATCATGTCCTCGCGCTGCACGCGGTGCTGGTGGATGGCACCGAATTGGATGCGCGACTACTCGGCCCGGAAGCCCTCAAAGCCGAGCAGCTCAGGGATGATCGCATCGGGCGGCTCTATCGCCAGGTCGATGCGATCGAGCGTGAGAGCCGTCCCCATGTCGCAGCGCATTTTCCGAAGCTGAATCGCTTCCTGACCGGCTACGACCTCGACCATCTGCGCAGCGAGGATGACGGGCTGAACCTCGCCGCCCTCCTCTGCGGTGCAGAGGGAACGCTGGCGCTGATCGCCGAGGCCGAACTCAACCTGATGCCGATCCCGCGACATACGGCGCTGATCAACCTCCGATATGACGATTTCGGCTCGGCCCTGACCGACGCGCGTCTGCTCGCGGGGCTGGGTGTCGCATCCGTCGAGACCGTCGATGGCCGGGTTCTCGGGCTCGCGCGCGGCGACATGATCTGGCCGCGCGTCTCGGCCTTCTTTCCCGATGATGCCTCAGGGCCGGCACAGGGCATCAATATCGTAGAGGTCCTGGCCGACGAGCCCGAGGCGCTGCGCGGGAAGATCATGCGTATCGAGGCGAGACTGACCGCCGAACCTGGAGTCGGGCGCCGTGCGCATACCATCGCGATGGATCGCGACGCCATCGAAGGCATCTGGGCCATGCGGAAGCGAGCCGTGGGCCTTCTCGGCAATGTGAATGGCGCGAGGCGTCCGCTGCCGTTCGTCGAGGACACCGCCGTACCGCCGGAGCATCTCGCCGACTACATCGCGGAGTTCCGCGCGCTGCTGGATGCGGAGGGTCTCGACTACGGCATGTTTGGCCACGTCGATGCCGGCGTGCTCCATGTCCGGCCGGCGCTCGACCTTTCCGACCCATCGCAGGAGCCGCTGATCCGCAAGATCAGCGACGCGGTCTTCGCTCTCACCCGCAAATATGGCGGCGTGCTCTGGGGCGAACATGGCAAGGGTGTTCGATCCGAATATGTGCCGGAGATGTTCGGACCACTCTATCCGGCCCTGCAGAGCCTCAAGGCGGCGTTCGACCCGAATAACCAGTTGAATCCGGGCAAGATCGCAACGCCCGGCCGTGGTGAGCTTGCGCGGATCGACGAGGTCGCGCTGCGGGGATCGTTCGACCGCCAGATCGATCGACCGACGCGGGAAGCCTTCGACAATGCGACTCACTGCAACGGCAACGGCGCCTGTTTCGATTTCGACGCGGACTCGGCGATGTGCCCCTCGTTCAAGGCCACGGGCGACCGGCGCTTCTCGCCGAAGGGACGTGCCTCGCTCATCCGCGAATGGTTGCGCCGATTGGCCGAGCTCGGCGTCGATCCTCGCAAGGAGGCCTTGAACCTTCGCAGCGCATCGAAACTGCGAACGCTGCCCGCTCGCCTGCGCAACAGCCTGCGTTCGGCAAGCGACGGCGATTTCTCCCACCGGGTCCGGGAGGCGCTGGACACCTGCCTGGCGTGCAAGGCCTGCGCCGGACAGTGTCCGATCAAGGTCAACGTTCCGGCCTTCCGGGCAAAGTTTCTCGAACTCTACTACGGCCGTTATCTGAGGCCGTTGAAAGATCCGCTGGTCGCCTCCATCGAGCATCTCCTGCCGTTGCTCCGGCCGGTCGGTGCAATCTACAATCTGCTCGTCGGCAGCAGTCTCGGTCGTTCGGCGCTCTCACGCCTCGGCCTGACAGCCCTGCCTGTCCTTCCCGGATTGTCACTGGAACGGGAGCTGCACCGACGTGGAATGAAGATCGCCCGGGCGGAGCACCTTGCCGCGTTGTCCGCGGCTGACAAGGCTCGCAGCGTCGTGATTGTTCAGGACGCGTTTACGAGCTCCTTCGAACCGCAACTCGTTCTCGATCTCGTCGATCTGCTTCTCGCTTTTGGGTTCCGACCCTACGTCGCTCCGCTGAGGCCGAACGGCAAAGCGCTCCACGTTCATGGCTATCTCGGCGCCTTCGAGCGGAATGCGACAAGGCGGGCCCGGGAGCTGAGGGCTTTGGCGGCGAGCGGCGTGGCCCTCGTCGGCATCGATCCGTCGATGACGCTTTGCTACCGCCAGGAGTACGCGGCATCGCTGGAGCCCGGTGCGGTGCCGCAAGTTTCACTGCTGCAAGAGTGGCTTGCAGGCCAGACCCCACACCTCGATGGCCACAAACTGGCGTCGGACCGGCGTTATTGCTTGCTGCCTCATTGCACGGAACGGACCAATGCAGCGGCCTCGATAAGCGACTGGGGCACGATTTTCCGTAAGCTCGGTCTTTCGTTTTCCGTCGCGGAGGCCGGTTGCTGCGGAATGGCGGGAACCTTCGGCCACGAAACGCGGAACCGAGGCCTTTCGGAGCGGATATTTGAGTTGAGCTGGGCGAAGAAGTTGAAGGAGCTCTCTCTCGACGAGGTGCCGATGGCGACCGGCTATTCGTGTCGATCGCAGGCAAAATTGAAGGGGGAAAATGTTCCCCGTCATCCAATCCAGATCCTGAAAGAACTCTTGTCCCGTTGAGGATACGAAACAGTATCCCCAGAACGGCGATCGGCAAGCCCCGACTCTCGACCGGCCAAGCACGTATGCCGGCGAGAGAGCCGTGACACGCGCATCGGCCATCGTGGCTCGGCAGCGCCCAGATTGAGAGGCGCCCTGTCGTATCCTCCGGGTGGAATGCGCCCCTTCTTCCGCCCACGACGAAGAGCAGCGTATAGGCGCTTTCGAAGCTGCAGGCAGCCCCGGGCGGCGCCTACAGCAATCTACCCGCTCGCGTGGCCAGGCCGATCACATCGACGCGATTCACAGTAACGCCCCAGGTCTCGGCGAGTATCCGGGCATGACGTACCGTTCGGCCACGATAGTGGCTGGTGCCGCTGCAGCGGCGTGCGGCCCGACGCATGCCGGCCCTCGCCCACAGCCCAAAAGTCCGAAGCCGGTTCCTGCACGCACCTTCCGGGGACCAGCGCGCAACGTCCCATGTATATCATTTCTGCATGGAAGTGTTTCCGAAAAGAATTTTTCGTATCCCTCTCAGGCTCTATCCTTTGCCTTGTTCGGCGCTCTGGCTCCGGGCGGTGCTCCGCCCCGGAATCAGAATCGTTCGAAGTACGCCATGGGGAACGCCACCAACAGGCGGCCCTGGTCGATATTGGCCGACGGAGACGCCGCTATCGCAGCCGCTGCGATGGCGCGCTGCTGGTCTGGAGCCTTCGGGAGAGCAGAATGAAACAGAGCCGTTTTTCGCCCAGCCTCACGGCAATGCATGCTGCGATCGCCGTCGCAGGCTTGATGGCCTACAACTCCCCCGGACACGCGCAGACGCCGCAGCCGGGCTGGGTTTCCGTATCCGCCTGCACGCCTGCAGGCCCGCTGATCCCGACCAATACGACCGAGAGCTGTGGTTCCGACGTCCTGCAGCCGATCCTGGCCGGCCTCGTGACGACGGATGCGAAAACCGGCGCGATCATCGAGGATGTCGCCGAGTCGATCACGACCACCGACAACAAGATCTGGACGATCAAATTGCGGAAGGGACGCAAGTTCCACGACGGCACCGAGGTCCTGGCGAAGAACTTCGTCGATGCCTGGAATTGGGCAGCCTATGGCCCCAATGGCCAGTCGAACAACGATTGGTTCTCGGTCGTCATCGGCTATGGCGACCTCAATCCCAAGGCCCCGAAAGGCGAGAAGCCACCGGTTCCCGCGACCAACCGGATGAGCGGGCTCAAGGTCATCGGCGATCATGAATTCCAGGTCGAGCTGAAGAATCCGGTGCCGGTCTTCAAGGCCCAGCTCAGCTACAAGGCCTTCTATCCGATGCCGGACTCCTTCTTTGCGGACCCCGCTGCCTTCGGCCGCAAGCCGATCGGCGCCGGACCGTTCCAGTTCATCTCCGGCACGCCGGATTCCGGCTACAAGCTCGCGGCTTTCGCCGACTATACCGGACCGGCCAAGCCTTCGATCAAGGGGGTCGATCTCAGGATCTATACCAGCCGCGAGGCGGCCTATAACGATCTGGTCGCCGGCAATCTCGATCTGCTGCGCGAAATCCCAGCCTCGAAGCTCGTCGCCGATCTCTGGAAGCGCGACCTGCGCGGCCGCACCGTTGTCCAGCCGCGCGCGAACATCCAGGCGCTCGGCATGCCCTATACCGACGCCAACCCGCAATTGCTCAAGCCGGCGGTCCGGCAGGCGTTGTCGATGGCCATCGACCGCAAGGCGATCGTCGATATTCTCTTCAATGGCATCGGCCAGCCCGCCACCGGCTGGGTGCCGCCCGGCGTCGAGGGCTACGAGCCCGGCGCCTGCGGCGAATACTGCAGCTTCAATCCGGCCAAGGCCAAGGAATTGCTGGCCAAGGCAGGCGGCTATAAGGGCGAGATCAAGCTCTATTACGCGGGCGACAGCGAAGTGAAGTCCGCGATGGATGCGGTCTGCAACAGCATCCAGAACACGCTTTCCATCACCTGTGTGACCTCAGCGCTCTCCGACAACGCGACCTTCCGCTCGTTCACACGTTCCGGCAAGGCAGATGGACCGTTCCCGTCGAACTGGACGATGGACTACCCGTCGATCGACAACGCCCTGATCCCGCTCTATTCGAAGGACGGCACGTCCAACCGGGGCGCCTACGAGAACGCGGCTTTCGACGCGTTGATGGACAAGGCCGCGAAGGAAGATTCGGCAACCGCGATCAAAACCTACCAGGAGGCCGAGCGGCTCCTGACCGCAGAGATGCCGCGCGTGCCGCTCTGGAATCCGGCCATGACTGTCGGTCATTCCCCGAAGGTGCGCACCGTCACCCTCTACGCCAACGGCCGCATCGACTATTCGGCGCTGTCGCTGAAGGACTGATCCGGGGCTTCCGCCCCGGCCGGGAAACAAGAGCGACGACATGACAGGCTACATCCTGCGCCGGCTTCTGCAGTTCATACCGGTGTTCCTGGGGACGACCTTCATCGTCTTCTTCCTGGCCTGGGGCATGCCCGGGGACCCGCTTGCGGGCAAATGCGGCGACCGGGAATGCCCGGACGCCTTCGTGGCAGCCGCGACCGAGGAATTCAAACTCGATCGCCCGCTGATCGTCCGCTACGGCTACTATCTCGCCGATCTCGGCCGCGGCGATCTCGGCCGCTCCTTCACTGGCCGCGACGTCTCGGAACAGCTCGTCGCGGCCTTCCCCGCGACGGTCCGGCTGGCGCTGCTGGCCGTGCTGGTCGAGGTGCTGCTCGGCATCACGATCGGCGTCTTCGCAGCGCTACGGCCCGGCAAGACCTTCGACACGACGACCATGATGGTAGGGCTCGGGATCATCGCCTTTCCCAGCTTCGTCATCGCCAATCTGGCGCAGCTCGTCTTCGGGGTCCGGCTCGGCTGGTTCCCGGTGACAGTGAGCGATCCGACGAGCTTCGCCGAGCTCCTGCTGCCGGCGATCGTCCTTGCGCTGGCGCATCAGGTCACGCTCTCCCGCCTGACGCGGTCGGCGATGATCGAGACCATGCAGAGCGACTATATCCGCACGGCGCGGGCCAAGGGCCTCGGTGAGGCGCGCATCGTCGTCGTACACGCGCTGCGCAACAGCCTGATCCCGGCCGTGACCTATGTTGGCAAGGATATCGGCGGGCTGCTCGCCGGGGCCGTCGTGGTCGAAGGCGTGTTCAACATCAGCGGCGTCGGCGGGCTGATCGTCCAGTCGATCCGGAGCCATGACGGCATCACCATCGTCGGCGCCGTCACCGTGGTCGTCGTCGCCTACCTGTTCATCAATCTCCTTGTCGACCTCTCCTATGCCGTCCTGGACCCCCGGATCCGCTATGACTGATCTCCTTCAGGCCACCCCGCGCGCCGGAACGGAGCCACGCCGGCGCAGCCGCTCGCTCACCGGTGAGGCACTGGCGCAGCTCGGCCGGTCTCCGCTTGTCTGGATCGGGCTCGTCATCCTCGCGATCCTCGCCGTGATGGCGATCGCGCCGAGCCTGTTCACCAGTGTCGATCCACAGCGCTGCATCCTGCTGAACTCGCGCAAGCCGCCCGCTTACGGAAGCTGGTTCGGCTTCGACATCCAGGGCTGCGACGTCTTCGCACGGACGGTCCATGGCGCGCGCGCCTCCTTGTCCGTGGCGCTGCTGGCGACGATCGGAAGCACGCTCATCGGCGGAACGCTCGGTCTGGTCGCCGGCTTGAAGGGCGGCGTGGTCGATGCCGTCATCTCCCGCATCACCGATGTCGTTCTCGGGCTGCCGACCCTGCTCGGAGCGATCGTCATCCTCGCCACGCTGGGCAGTTCCGGCAGCGGCGTGCTGCGCCTGGCGCTGGTGCTGTCGCTGCTCGGCTGGGCGACAGAGGCACGTTTGATGCGCGCCAGCGTGCTGCAGACCCGCAGTGCCGACTATGTCGACGCCGCGCGCGCCGCGGGCGCCGGTAGCTTCCGGGTCGCGCTTCGTCACATCCTGCCGAATGCCGTCGCCCCCTTGCTCGTCCTGGCGACGCTCTCGCTCGGAGGCTATGTCGGTACGGAAGCGACCTTGTCCTATCTCGGTCTGGGCCTGCAGCCCCCGGTGATCTCATGGGGCACGGCCATCAGCGATGCGCAACCCTACCTCGCAAGCGCACCGCATATGCTGCTCTTTCCCAGCCTGATCCTGACCATCACCGTGCTGTCCCTCGTGCTGCTCGGTGAAGCCGTCCGCCGCGCCTTCGATCCGCGCGCGCGGTAACGACGCCCGGCTGAACAGCGATACCGATCCTCGAGGCAATTGGTTGTCATGAGCTCCTTCGAATCATTCCTGAACAACCAGCTCTTCGCCGGCGGCTCCGGCGATAAGGTCATCGCGCGCCAGGAGGCGCGGGCGGACCTGGAAACGCTGCGCGACGTCATCCGGGACCGCCACTCCTACGTGGCTGCCGTAGCCTATCCCTATGATCACGCCATCGCAGCGATGAGCGCGCGACTGCCGGAGCAGGTCTCGGTCCGCAATCTCGCGCTCCAGATCCAGAAGCTCGTCCAGCATCTCGGCGATTCCCACGCCCAGGTCGTCGACTGGATGCAGGAGCTGCCCGGCGGCCATAGTCCCTTCGCAATCGGCGTCGAGAACAACCAGGCCTTCGCCTATCACCCCCAGACGCGGCGCCTGCTCGATGCGGAACACCCGTTCGTCAGGTCCATCGACGGGCTGCCGTTCTTTCAATGGCTGGACAAGGCAGGCGACATCACGAGCGGTCCCTACGCCTCGCGCTCGCAACGTCTCGCGCGCGGCCTGCGGCTTCTGCGCCATGTCGGCTACATGCGCCGGGAGCTCGGACTGGCCGATGCTAAGGACATCGCCGTGGAGCTGTGCGATGCCGCCAACCGCTCGGTCCGAATGGTCAGTGTTCCGCTCCTGGAGACGCAGGACGCGTCCGGCCCGTTGCTCCCTCTGCCGGATGAGAGCGGCGTTCGGACCGGAAATATCGGCTATCTCCGCATCTACTCCCAGAACGACAGCGCCCTCGCCGCGCGCATCGACGCACTGATGGCGCCTCTGCGCGAAACGGATGCGCTCATCATCGACGCACGGCAATGTGGCGGCGGGACGCGCGAATGCCTGTCGGCGCTCTTCCCCTATTTCATGACAACGGAGGACGGCCCGTACATCCATAACGTCGCGCGGCTGAGGGCGCCGGCCGACACGCCGGCCCAGACCCTGATCGACCAGCTCAAGGTCGACGACAAGGCGATGTTCTTCCGCGCCGACCCGAGCGTGCCTGCCGATGAGAAACGGGCCCTGGAGGCCTTTCTGGCCGGTTTTCATCCGCAGTGGCAGGTGCCCGAAGAGGGCTTCACCGACTGGTACTATGGCGTGCTGCGCGCCTTACCCGGCAAGCTGCATTATGACCGGCCGGTCTATCTGTTGATGGACTGGGGCGTCGGCAGTGCGGGTGACATCTTCGTCTCGACCTTCAAGGGTTGGCGGAACGTCACGCTGGTCGGCTCCGCGAGCAATGGGCGCAGCGGCAACAGCATTCCCTTCCTCCTGCCGAACAGCGACATCCGGGTGCGGCTCTCGACGATGGCCTCCTTCCAGAAGACCGGGGAAATGTATGACGGCTTCGGCATCGCGCCCGATCTGTTCATGGAGGCGCGGATGTCAGACTGGCTGGGCGAGACCGATACGATCCTCGACCGCGTCATGGCGATGGCGCTGCGGGCAGCCTGAAGGCCGATGCGAGGGAGCATCGGCCTGAGAAGTGACCTGGGGCCATCGAAAAAGCCGAGGCAAAATCACAGGCCGGTGCTGTCCCCGAGAGCCTAGGAGCAGGCCAGCATCTCGGAGAACGCCTTCGTCAGCATCGACGGTGCCATGGTAATCGACTGGGCGAGCAGCACCTCGACCGGAATCGGAGGATTGAGGTCCTTGATCGCGAACTGCCCCGCGAAGGTGTTGGCGATGAAGGGATTGACGACTCCGATCCCCACGCCAGCCGCAACCAGCGCACAGATGGTGATCGATGAATTGGTCTCCACGGCAACGTCTTCCGGATAGCCGCCCTCGGCCAGGAGCTCGCGCATGCGGATGACGATGTTGTCGGAGTCGTTGAGCAGGATAAGCCTGAAACGGTGGAGCGTTGCTAGATCGACCGTCGGCAGGCGCGCGAGTTCGTGCTCGTGGGGAACGATGCAGACCGCTCTCGCCCGGGTGATCGTCGTGCACTGAAACAGGGCCGTGTCCATCGTCCCTGTCGTGAGCGCGAGGTCGACCAGTTCCTGACGCAGATGCTCCTCGAGCTGCGGGGTCGCCTCCGTCTGCAGATTGATGAAGGTGCCGGGAAAGCGCTGCATGAAGCGATCGATCACCTTCGGCAGCAGGCCCGTGGCCAGCGTCGGTGTACTGCCGATGCGCAGCACGCCGGCCCCGGACTTCCGGAGGATGCCGACCACGGTCTCGATCTTCTCCAGCCCCTCGAAATGCTTGCGGACCGACCGGTAGAGCTGTCGCCCCTCGCGCGTCGGGCGCAGACGCCCGTGATGCAGCTCGAAAAGCTGCAGGCCGGCCGCCTGCTGCAGATCGGCCAGCTTCCGGCTGATCGAGGGTTGGGTCGTGTTGAGCGCGATCGCAGCCTTGGTCGTCGTTCCGGTCTCCATGACTGTCTTGAAAACCTGGATCTGCTGGAAATTCAGCGGCCTGCCCATGAACCTGTCTCCCGGACGTCTGCATCGCGTCGACACATATCATTTTCGTATACAGATGTTTCGAGAAAGAATTTTTTCGTATTTTCTGGCGGTCCTAGTCTTCCCGCATGTTCCCCGCCGTTTTCAGGCGACGGACACGCTGCGGGCAGTTCCGCCCGGATATCGAAAGTACAGTGGCGGCGATGCACAGCCTGGTTCAACCGATCAAGAGAACCTGCCCGGTCACGCGGGTCGGAAGCGGCGCAGGCCATCACTTCTTCGGCTACTACGACAAGACGAACTGGGGCGCGGGCAGCCGCCTCCTGCTCGCCCAGCGCGTGGCCGCGCGCGATTTCGTGCTGGAATCAGACAGCGCCGCCGAGGTTGGCTTCTTCGATCTGGCAGGCGATGGCGCCTTCCACCCTTGCGGCCGGACGACGGCGTGGAACTGGCAGATGGGCAGCCAGTTGCAATGGCTCGATGCAACGCGCAGCGAACGCTTGATCTACAACGTCCGGACCGGCGGGCGCCGGGGCCCCTATCCCGGTTTCGGCTCCGTGATCTTCGATCTGGCCAGCGGCGCTTCGCGTGAGCTCGACACGCCGATCTATGTCGCCGCGCCCAACGGCCGCTACGCCCTGACGATCGACTACGAGCGGCTCTACGTCACCCACAGGACCATCGGCTATGTCGGCCTCGCCGGCCAGCGCACCGACCTGCCGCTCTGCCCGGCCGATGACGGCATCCGCCGCCTCGACTTCGAGACCGGCCAGACGCGGCTCCTCGTCAGCTATGCAGATCTCAAGGCGCTCGATCACCGCCCGTCCATGGACAAGGCGATCCATTGGATCAGCCATATCGAGATCAACCCGTCCTCAAGCCGCGTCCTCTTCCTGCATCGCTGGACGGAGCGGGTCGAGGACGAGACCTGCTTCCTGCACCGACTGATCACGATGGACCCCGACGGCGGCAATATCCGGCTGCTGGAGTGCTCGGACCATCCGCTGCCGCAATTGCAGGATGATTTCGATCCGAGCGCGGTCGGCACCTTCGATTACGAAAAATCGGAGTATCAGATTTCCCACCCGCTCTGGCGCGACGACGATCACATCATCGTCTGGGGGCCGCATGCCGGCTCGATCCACTACCATCTCTATGCCGATGCCGACCCGGTTCGGGTATCGGTGATCGGCCGGGAGGCGCTGACCGAGAACGGCCACATGACCTATTCGCCGGTCGATCAGCGCTGGCTCCTGACCGACACCTACCCCGACCCCGTCAGCAACGAGCGGATCCTGATCCTCTACGACATCGCCAGGGGCGTCCGCTACGACATCGGCAGCTTCTACACCGATCCCGCGCTCACCAAGGAGAACCGCTGCGATCTCCACCCGCGCTGGAGCCAGGACGGCCGCCGCGTCTGCATCGACTCGATGCACGAGCACGAGCGGCAGATGTATGTGATCGACGTCTCATCGATCGTCGGAGCATAACGAGGGAGGATCATCGACATGAAGACGATTCTATCGACTTGCCTTGGCGCCGCAGCGAGCGCAGTCATGCTGTTGCTGATGCCGGTCGCCGCTTCCGGCCAGAATGCACCGCTCGACGGGACACTGAAGAAGATCGCCGATGACGGCGTGGTGGTGATCGGTTACCGCGAGGCTTCGATCCCGTTCTCCTATTATGATGACGCCAAGAACCCGGTCGGGTACTCGATGGACCTGACTGCGATCATCCTGGACCGGATCAAGGCGAAGCTCGGCAAGCCGGATCTCCAGGTCCGCAAGTTGCCGATCACCTCGCAGAACCGGATCTCGTTGCTGCAGAACGGCACCATCGACTTCGAATGCACGACGACCACGCACAACGCCTCCCGCGAGCAGCAGGTCGATTTCTCCAACACCTTCTTCGCCATCGGCACCCGCCTGCTCACGCGCAAAAGCACCGGCATCACCGACTTCCCCGACCTCAAGGGCCAGAATGTCGTGGTCGGCGCCGGCACGACCTCCGAGATCCTGCTGCGCAAGATGAATGCGGATCAGGGCATGGGCATGAACATCATCAGCGCCAAGGACCATGCCGAGTCCTTCCTGATGCTGTCGACCGGTCGCGCCAAGGCGATGATGATGGACGACGCTCTCCTCGCCGGCGAACGCGCCAAGACGAAGGATGCCTCCGAATTCATCATCACCGGAACACCGCAATCGCGCGAAGCCTATGGCTGCATGGTGCGCAAGGGCGATGCGCAACTCAAGAAGCTGCTCGACGAGACCCTCGCGGAGCTGCAGACATCCGGCAAGGCGGTCGCGATCTACGACAAGTGGTTCCGCTCGCCGATTCCGCCGCGCGGACTCAATCTCGATTTCGCCCTGTCGGATGACATGAAGGCACTCTTCGCCGCTCCGAACGACAAGATCCTCAACTAGAGGCTTTCGGGCGAAATGGTCCCCGGATCGCTCGAATACCTCTAGACAACAAAGGTTGGAGCGTTTCGGCGATGCAATCGCGGGAGTGCTCCGGCCCGGCCGTCACGCCTCGACTGGGTGGATCATGGGCTACAATTGGAACTGGGGCGTCCTGTTGCAGCCGGTCGCCACCGGTGAAGGGGCGACCTATCTCGGCTGGATCCTGCACGGCCTGCTGCTGACGGCAGCCCTCACGCTGGCCGCATGGTTGCTCGCCCTCCTTGTCGGCACCGCTTTCGGCATCCTTCGCGCCTGGCCGAGCCGCCTCTGCGACGCGATCGGCGCGACCTATGTCTCGCTCTTCCGCAATGTGCCGCTGATCGTGCAGTTCTTTATCTGGTTCTTCGTCGTGCCGGAGGTGCTGCCCACGGCAATCGGCGACTGGATCAAGAGCATCACCCCAAGCACCCAGGTCTTTGTCGTGTCCGTGCTGGCGCTCGGCTTCTTCACCGGCGCGCGCATCTGCGAACAGGTCCGCGCAGGCATCGCCGCCTTGCCGCCGGGCCAGTTGCAGGCCGCGCAGGCGCTCGGCTTCAGGCTGCCGCAAACGTTCCGTCATATCCTGCTGCCGCAATGCTTTCGCCGCATCCTGCCGCCCCTGACCTCCGAATTCCTGATCATCTCGAAGAACTCGGCCGTCGCATCGACCATCGGGCTGCTCGAGCTGAGCGGCCAGGCCCGGCAACTCGTCGACTTCACTGCGCAGCCCTACGAATCCTTTATCGTGGTGACGCTCGCCTATATCGGGCTGAACATCGTCATCCTGCGCCTGATGGAATGGATTCAGCGACGCATCCGGCTCCCTGGCATGATGGGAGCCTAAGATGTTCGCGCTCGAATGGGACACCATCCTCGCGGCCAGGAGCATCATCGGCGCCGGCATCGCGGTCACCCTGCAGGTCACTCTGGTCGCGATCGTCGGCGGTATCGCAGGCGGCACGGTCCTGGCGATGCTCGCCGTCTCCGGCAGTCGGCCCCTGCAACTCTTCTCCAAATACTATGTCGCACTGTTCCGAGCCGTGCCGCTGGTCATGCTGCTGCTCTGGTTCTTCCTGATCGTGCCGCAGATCCTGCGGGCGGTCTTCGGTCTCTCGCCCAGCGTCGACATCCGCCTCGTCTCGGCCATGGTCGCCTTCGTCCTGCTCGAATCGGCGTTCTTCGCGGAAATCATCCGCGCCGGCATCATCGGGCTCTCGAAGGGGCAATTCCACGCCGCCGCTGCACTCGGCATGACCCGCTATCAGTCGATGCGCTACATCATCCTGCCGCAGGCGTTTCGCGCCATGCTTCCGATCATGATGACGCAATGCATCGTGATCTTCCAGGACACCTCGCTGGTCTACGTCATCTCGCTCGGCGATTTCTTCCGCAACACCGTGAGCATTGGCGAGCGCGACGGCACCCTGGTTCCGATGCTGCTCCTGGCAGGCGCCGTCTACTGGGCGATCTGCTCCGGCCTGAGTGGGCTGGTCAGGTTTCTTCAGAACAGGACGGCGTCATGATCGCGCTGAAGAACGTCTCGAAATGGTATGAGGATTTCCAGGCGCTGCACGATTGCAGCGTCGCGGTCGAGAAGGGGGAAGTGGTGATCTTCTGCGGCCCGTCGGGCTCGGGCAAATCCACCCTCATCAAGCTGATCAACGGGCTCGAGGATTTCCAGAAAGGCGACATTCTCTTCAAGGGAAAGTCGATCCGGGATCGCGATGTCAGACTCCCCGAATGGCGCCGCCGCATCGGCATGGTCTTCCAGCATTTCGAGCTGTTCCCGCATCTCTCGGTGCTCGGCAACCTGACGATCGCCCAGCAGAAGGTGCTGAAGCGCGATGCGGCCGAGGCCGAGCACAAGGCGATGGCCCTGCTCGACCGCGTCGGACTGCGAGCCCATGCCGGCAAGTATCCCAGCCAGCTCTCGGGCGGACAGCAGCAGCGCGTCGCCATCGCCCGCTCGCTGTCGATGGACCCGGAGGTCATGCTCTTCGACGAGCCGACCTCCGCGCTCGACCCCGAGATGATCAGCGAGGTTCTCGCCGTCATGGTTGAACTGGCGCAGGAGGGCATGACCATGCTTTGCGTCACTCACGAGATGGGCTTCGCCCGGCAGGTCGCCGACCGCGTCGTGTTCATGGACGCAGGAACGATCGTTGAAACGGCCGGCGCCGAAGCTTTCTTCTCGGCCCCGCAATCGGACAGGGCGCGGGATTTCCTGGGAAGATTGCTTCTCTAGAACGCGGCGCGGCCCCTCTCCGCCCGGTCTGACCCGCGCGCGCAGATCCGGATGCGGCATCTCGGCGGCCTCCTCGTGCAGCGGCCAAGCCAGCGCCGCTCCGCCATTTGACGATGGCCGGGCCAGCGCTTTTGCGTGTTGGAGCGCGCGCCCGCCTGTGATTACCTCGGCGCAACCGGGGAGGGAACGGATGTCGCGCCGCGTCGCATTTGGTGGATTTCTGCACGAAACCAATACTTTCGCACCCAGCATGGCCGGGATGGAAGCCTTCCTGCAAGGCGGCGGCTGGCCGCCTTTGGCGCGCGGAGAGGCGATCTTCGCAGCGGTGAAGAACATCAATGTCGGCGCCGCCGGCTTCGTCGACAGCGCCCGCAGCCGCGATTGGAAGCTCGTGCCGACGCTCTGGTGCGCGGCCAGCCCCTCGGCCCATGTAACGAGCGAAGCCTTCGAAGCCCTCGCGGGCGAACTGATCGAGCGCATCACCGCCGCACTGCCGCTGGACGGCGTCTATCTCGACCTGCACGGCGCGATGGTGGCGCAGAATCACGACGACGGCGAGGGCGAATTGCTGCGGCGCGTGCGCGCTGCGATCGGGCCGGACGTCCCGCTCGTCGTCAGCCTCGACCTGCACGGCAATGTCACGCCGTTGATGATGGCGATGGCCGACGCGCTCGTCGCCTACCGCACCTATCCGCATATCGACATGGCGCTGACAGGCAGCCGCTCGACCGAGGTGCTGGCGCAATTGATCGAGACCGGCGCCCGCCCGGCCAAGGCCTTCCGGCAAGTGCCCTACCTGATCCCGATCGCCTGGCAGGCCACCGCGATGGAGCCGTGCCGCACGATCTATGCGGAGCTCGCCGCGCTCGAAGGCCCGGTCGTACCGACACTCTCCTTCCTGCCGGGCTTCCCGGCTGCAGATTTCCCCGATTGCGGCGCGACCGTCCTCGCCTATGGCGCAACGCAGGCCGATGCCAACCGGGCGGCCGATGCCATCCTCGCCCGCGTGATGGCCAGCGAAGCCGCGTTCAAGGGGCGGGTCTTCTCTCCCGAGGATGGCGTGGCGGAGGCGATGCGGCTGTCCCAGACCGCAACCAGGCCCGTCGTCATTTCCGACACACAGGACAATCCCGGAGCAGGCGGCGATTCCGACACGATGGGCATGGCACATGCTCTGGTAGAGAGCGGCGCCAGACGCGCCGCCATCGGCGTCATCGTTGATGCGGCGGCGGCCGCCGCCGCCCATGCCGCCGGCGAAGGCAAGACGATCGCGCTGTCGCTGGGCGCAAACTCCGGGATTCCCGGAGATCGCCCGCTCACCGGCGAATTCGTGGTCGAGAAGCTGTCGGACGGGCGCTTCGTCGCACCGGGTCCGTTCTACGGGGGATCGCGCATGAATCTGGGGCCGAGCGCCTGTCTGCGCATCGGCGATGTCCGCATCGTCGTCGGCTCGCGCAAGGCGCAGATGGCCGATCAGGCGATGTACCGTCAGGTCGGCATTGAGCCGACAGAGCAGGCCATCCTCGTCAACAAGAGCTCGGTGCATTTCCGCGCCGATTTCGAACCGATCGCGGAGACGATCCTCGTCTGCGCCGCGCCGGGGCCAATGCCGGTCGACCCGTCCGCCCTGCCCTGGCGTAGGCTGCGGCCCGGCCTGCGCACTTCGCCCCTCGGCCAGCCCTTCGCCTGAACCAACCGGCCTTTGGAGTTGTCATGCCCGTTCTGCCTGAGATCCTGTCCTTCACGGACGAGCTCATCGCCATCCGCCGCGATCTCCACGCCCATCCCGAGATCGGCTTCGAGGAGGTCAGGACCTCGAACATCGTCGCGGAGAAGCTCGCCGGCTGGGGCATCGAGGTTCACCGCGGCATCGGCAAGACCGGCCTGGTCGGCATCCTCCACGGCACCGGCGGGCCCGGCCGCCGCATCGGCCTGCGTGCCGACATGGACGCATTGCCGATCCAGGAGATCACCAACCTGCCCTGGCGCTCGACTGTCGCCGGCAAGATGCATGCCTGCGGCCATGACGGGCATACCACGATGCTGCTCGGTGCTGCCCGCTATCTCGCCGAGAACCGCGGCTTCAAGGGCACGGCGGTCTTCGTCTTCCAGCCGGCCGAGGAAGGGCTCGGCGGCGCGCGCAGCATGATCGCGGAGAATCTGTTCGAGCGCTTCCCCTGCGACGAGATCTACGGGCTGCACAATTCGCCCGATCTCGACCCCGGCCAGATCTCGATCTTCCCGGGACCTGCCATGGCCGGCGCCGATTTCTTCGACATCAAGATCACCGGCCGCGGCAGCCATGGTGCCATGCCCCATATGGGGCGCGACCCCATCGTCGTGGCAATGAGCCTCGCCAATGCGCTGCAGACCATCGTCAGCCGCAATGCCGACCCGCGCGAGGCCGCCGTGCTCTCGATCACGCAGATCCATGCCGGCTCAGCCTATAACGTGATCCCCGAGGAGGCGATGCTGGCCGGCACGATCCGCACCTTCTCGCCGGAAATCGGCGCGCTCGTTCGCGACCGGATGCGCGAGATCGCGGCCGGCACGGCGGCGAGTTTCGGCGTCACGATCGATGTCGACATCCGCAATATCTTCAACGTGCTGGTCAATCACGAGGCCCAGACCGAAGCCGTTGTCGCTGTCGCCGCCGAGATCGTCGGACCCGAGGGTGTGTTGACTGACGGCAAGCCGCTGATGGGAAGCGAGGATTTTGCTGACATGCTGCGGGTCGTGCCCGGTGCCTATGCCTGGGTCGGCCATGCCGGCACCGTGCCGGTGCACAACCCGGCTTATGTTCTCGATGACGGCATCCTGCCGGTCGGTGCCAGCCTGCTGGCAAGGCTCGTCGAAACCCGCGCCGCCGCCTGAAGGTCGACACGATGGATATCGCCAGCCTGCCGCTCGACACCGAAACTCTCCTCGCGGGCCTGCGCCCCTGGATCGAGTGCGAGAGCCCCACCTTCGATCCCGCCGCCGTCAACCGGATGATGGATCTCGCCGCGGCCGACACCGCGGCGGCCGGCGCCGTCATCAGCCGCATCCCCGGACCGAAGGGGCTGGGCGACTGCGTCCGCGCGACCTTCCCGCATCCGCGACAGGGCGAGCCCGGCATCCTCGTGATGTCGCATCTCGACACGGTGCATCCGGTCGGGACGCTGGCCAAGCTGCCCTTCCGCCGCGACGGCTCGCGCTGCTACGGTCCGGGCATTCTCGACATGAAGGGCGGCGCCTATGCGGGCCTCCAGGCCATCGTGGCCTTGGCGAAGGCAGGCGTCGCGACGCCGCTGCCGGTCACGGTGCTCTACACATCCGACGAGGAGATCGGCAGCCCGGGCACGCGCGACCTGATCATGCAGGAGGCTCGCCGCCACCGCTATGTGCTGGTGCCGGAACCCGGCCAGCCGGTCGACGGTGTCGTCACCGGGCGCTATGCCATCGCCCGGTTCAATCTCGCGGCCGAGGGCCGGCCGAGTCATGCCGGCTCGCGCCTGAAGGACGGGCGCTCCGCCATCAGCATGATGGCGCGGCAGCTCCTCGCCATCGAGGCGATGACGGGTGAGGACTGCACCTTCTCGGTCGGCGTGATCCAGGGCGGACAATGGGTCAATTGCGTGCCGACATCCTGCCGGGCCGAGGCGCTCAGCATGGCGAAGCGGCAGGACGATCTGGATCGTGGCGTCGAGCGCATGCTCGCCCTGTCGCAACGCGAGGCGGACGGCACCGGCTTCACGGTCGAGCGCGCCGTCACCCGCCCGGTCTGGGAGCCGGACGAAGGCACGATGGCGCTTTACCGGGAGGCACGCGGCATCGCGGCCGAGCTTGGCTGGGATCTCGGCCATGCCTCGGCCGGCGGCGGCTCGGATGCGAACTTTACCGGCGCGGCCGGCATCCCCTCGCTCGACGGCCTCGGCCTGCTCGGCGCCGGCTATCACACGCTGGAAGAGCATATCGAGGTGGACAGCCTGGCGCGGCGCACCCGGCTGATCGCCGGGCTTCTCGCGCGATTGTCGGACTGAGACGCCAGGCCGCGACACAGCATCAGCGTGCCGGACGCGAGACCGCGGCCGCGGTCAAGAGCGATATGGTCGCGCGGCCATCCGAACCCCGCGAACGGAATCGACTGGTCACTTCATCCAGAGCCGCTGGTGCCGTATCGACGGCCGCAGCCGCCAAGCTGCCTGCAAGCGCAGGCGATGCCAAGAGACAGGGAATGCCACTGATGGTGACGATGAAGAATGCGATGATTGTCGCGCCGCAGCCGGAAGCGGCGGAGGCCGGGGCCGAGGTGCTCGAGCGCGGAGGCAACGCCATCGACGCGGCCATCGCCTGCGCCTTCATGCAGGGTGTGGTCGACCCGCTGATGTGCGGCATCGGCGGCTTCGGCTCGATGCAGGTCTATATGCCCGGCCGCGGCGTGCATGAGATCGTCGAATTCTACGCCAAGGCCCCGCTCGCCGCGACGCCGGATATGTGGCTGCCCCATCTGCTCGGCCAGACGCGGGACGGCTTCGCTTTCCTGCTCAAGGGCGGCATCAACGAGTTCGGCCATCTCGCCGTCTGCACGCCCGGCAGCGTCAAGGGCTATGCCTATGCGCTTTCGCAATTCGGCACGATGGACTGGCGCGACGTGATGGCTCCTGCGATCCGGCAGGCGCATGAAGGCGTGCTCGTGCGTCCGCACATGCACTGGTTCTGGAGCCAGGACCAGAGCGCCGGCGGCGAGGTCAATACCGGCGACAAGCTGCGCTACAGCAAGACCGGTCGCGAGGTCTACTTCCGGCCGGACGGCAGTCCGAAGCGCGTCGGCGACACGCTGGTCAATCCAGATCTCGCCGTGACGCTCGAGCATCTCGCCAGGAGCGGACCGGACGACTTCTACCATGGCGCCTTGGCCGCCCGCATGGCGGCAGATTTCGCGGCCCAGGGCGGGCTGATCAGCGAGCGCGACTTCGCGGCTTATGAACTCTCTGTCGCGAAGCCGATCTGGGGTTCCTATCGCGGCCACCGAATCTCCACCAGCCCGCCGCCGGCCAGCGGCATGTCGATGCTGCAGATGCTGCACATCCTCGAGAATTTCGACATCGGCGCACTCGGGCACGGCAGCACCGAACACATCACCCTGCTCGCCGAGGCGATGCGGCGCATGACCATCGACAAGGACCGCTTCATGGGCGACCCGGCCTATGTCGACGTCCCCGTCGATCGATTGATCTCGACGGAACATGCGGCCGAACAAGCCGAGGCGATCAGGCGCGGCGAACGCGCTGTCATCAACCGGCTGGACAAGTCGCAGCGCGAGACGACTCATGTCACGGTGGTCGACCGCGAGGGCAACTGCGTAGCGTTGACCCATACGCTCGGCAGCCCGTCCGGCGCGATCTCGGATGGTCTCGGCTTCATCTACAACGGCACGATGAGCCGCTTCGACCCGCGCCCCGGACGGGCAGCGTCGATCGCGCCCGGCAAGCGTCGCGCCTCCTCGGCGGCGCCGACCATCGTCTTCGACGGAGAGACGCCCCGCATCGTCATCGGCGCGCCCGGCGGGAGCTATATCGCTCCGGCCATTGCGCAAGGCATCATGAACATGATCGATTTCGGCATGTCGCCCTTCGAGGCCGTCGCCGCGCCCCGTGTGATGGCTGTGTCGAACACGATCGACATCTCCAACCGCATTCGTCGGAGCGTCAGCGCCGAACTCACGGCTGCTGGATATGACGTCAAGCGCTCCGCCCAGACATTCCCTTTCGCCGCCCTTCATGCCATCGGGATCACCGATGAGCTGTGCTCCGGCGGAGCCGATCCGCAGCGCGACGGCATGGCGATCTCCGTCTGAGATTGCCTCCAAAACGGACAAGAACATGTTCAAGCGAGATGGATACCGGCTCGTTTGAAGAAAATGCCATGAAACAACGGCTTGGAGCGCTCCCGCGCGGTGGGAAACACGGAGGCGTTCCGGGCTGACTCTGCGGGGGTGGATATGTTCCTGAGCGTATTCGACGTCTTCAAGATCGGCATCGGCCCTTCATCCTCGCATACGATGGGCCCGATGACGGCGGCGGGACATTTCCTCGATCTGCTGCGCCGGGCCCCGTCGTGCCACCGGGCAGCGGCCGTGAGGGCGACGCTCTATGGCTCGCTCGCCTTCACCGGGAAGGGCCATGCCACCGACCGGGCCGTTGCGCTCGGCCTGCTCGGCTGGACGCCGGCCGCCTTCGATTTCGATGCGGCCGAGAGACAGCTCGACGCGCTCGGCCGCAGCCATCTGCTGCACCATGACGGCCTGCCGCCGCTGGCCTTCGACCCCGCGACCGATATCGTCTTCGATTACGGCCCCCCCTTGCCCGGACATGCCAACGGTCTCGTCTTCTCCGCGCGCGATTCCGCCGGGGAGGAGCTGCTGTCCGAGACCTATTATTCGATCGGCGGCGGCTTCGTGGTCACCGCACAGGAGCGCGAAGCCCCTGCTGCCGCCACCCAGGCCTCCTCCTGGCCTTACCCGTTCGCCAATGCGGCGGCGATGCTGCGCATGGCCAGGGATAGCGGGCTGTCCATCGCGGAGATGAAGCGCGCCAACGAAATCCACCTCCAGCCGGCGGAAGAGGTCGATCGTGGTCTCGCCCGGCTCTGGTCGGTGATGAACGGCTGCATCGAGCGCGGCCTGAACAAGGAGGGCGAACTGCCCGGCGGCTTGCGCGTCCGCCGCAGGGCAGCGCACATCCATCGGCAACTGGCGGCCGAGAAGCTGGCCAACCGCTCTCAGCCGCATGCGTCCGCCGACTGGCTGAGTGTCTACGCCATGGCCGTCAACGAGGAGAATGCGGCCGGAGGCCGGGTTGTAACCTCTCCGACGAACGGTGCAGCGGGCGTCGTGCCCGCTGTGTTGCGCTATTATCTCGATCATTGCATCGGAGCAGAGCCGGAGAAGGTCGCCGATTTCCTGCTGACGGCAGCGGCGATCGGCGGCCTCATCAAGCACAATGCCTCGATCTCCGGGGCCGAGGCCGGCTGCCAGGGCGAGGTCGGATCGGCCGCCGCAATGGCCGCGGCCGGGCTCTGTGCCGTGCTCGGCGGCTCGCCTGCCCAGATCGAGAACGCCGCCGAGATCGCACTGGAACACCATCTCGGCATGACCTGCGATCCCGCCGCGGGCCTCGTTCAGGTGCCCTGCATCGAGCGCAACGGCATCGGCGCGATCAAGGCAGTGGCAGCGGCCTCCCTCGCCCTTCGCGGCGATGGCTCGCATTTCATGCCGCTGGACAATTGCATCGAGGCGATGCGCCAGACCGGCGAGGCCATGAACGAGCGTTTCAAGGAGACGAGCCTCGGCGGGCTCGCGGTGAACCTGCCGGAATGCTGAGCCCTCCCCTGCCATTTTTGCATGATGGCTCGGGCGCGTCCCGGGTAGTGTGAACGCACAGCCTGCAAGGATCGGATCGATGATCGTGGATGATTTCCGCTCGGATACGGTGACGCGCCCCGGCGAGGGGATGCGCGCCGCCATGGCCGCCGCCGAGCTCGGTGACGCCGTCTACGACGACTGCCCGACAACCAAGCGGCTGGAAGCCATGACCGCCGAGCGGCTCGGCAAGGAGGCCGCCCTCTTCTTCCCGACCGGCACGCAAGCCAATCTCGCCGGGCTGATGGCTCATTGCGAGCGCGGCGAGGAATATATCGTCGGCCAGATGGCCCATACCTACCGTCTGGAAGGCGGCGGCGCGGCCGTGCTGGGTTCGATCCAGCCCCAGCCCCTGCCGAATGAGCCGGACGGCACGATCGCACTGGACGCCATCGCCAATGCGATCAAGCCGAACGATTTCCATTTCGCGATGACGCGCCTGCTGGCGCTGGAGAACACCTTCAACGGCCAGGTCCTGCCCGATGCCTATCTGGAGGCCGCGACCGGGCTCGCCCGCTCGCGCGGTCTCGCAACCCACCTTGACGGCGCCCGCCTGATGAACGCCGCAGCGGCAAGCAACCGCGACGCCGCCTGGATCGCCGGGCAGTTCGACACCGTCTCGCTCTGTTTGTCCAAGGGCCTCGGCGCCCCGATCGGATCGATCCTCGTCGGCCCGAGGGATTTCATCGCGAAGGCCCGTCGTATCCGGAAAATGCTGGGCGGCGGCATGCGCCAGACCGGCGTGATAGCGGCGGCTGCCATCTACGCGCTGGAGCACAATGTCGCCCGGCTCGGCGAGGATCATCGGCGCGCCGCAGTCCTCGCCGAAGTTCTGGGGCGCTTCCCGGAGCTCGGCGCCGGGTCGGCCCGCACCAACATGGTGTTCATGTCCCCAAAGAGGCTCGATACCGCCGCTTTCGCCGCCTTCCTGCGCGAACGTGGCATCGCGGTCAGCGGGCGCTACGGCACCCTGCGCTGGGTGACGCATCTCGATGTCGGTGACGCCGCCGTCGCACGCGTGGCGGAGGCCTGCGAGTGCTTCTTCGACGGGCAACAGATGCCCACAGCGTCGAAGGCGCGGGCCTGACACCCAAAAGCGTGGGCTATGCGTCTAGGTTGACGTTTCCGGCACTCTCCGGCTCGCATGCAGGAGTGTGCAGACGAAGACGAGGGACAGCAGCAGCACGATCGTCGGTGCCGGCGCGCTGTCGAGGAAGAACGAAAGATAGACGCCCAGCAATGAGCCGGCCACGGCGATCGCGACCGATGCCAGCAGCATCGTGGCGAAGCGTCGCGTGAGCAGGAAGGCGATGGCCCCGGGTGCAATCAGCATGGCAACGGCGAGGATGATGCCGACGGCCTGCAGAGCGCCGACGATGGTCAGTGAGATCAGGCCGAGCAGGCCATAGTGCAGCAGCCTCACCCGCAGGCCGATCGCCTGTGCCTGCGCCGGATCGAAGGCGTGCAGCAGGAAATCCTTCCACTTGACGGCGATCACCGCCGTGGTGAACGCGGCGATCGCAGCAGCGCCCGCAATGTCGGCGCCCGAAACGCCAAGCATGTCGCCGAACAGGATGTGGTCGAGATGCACGTCGGACTGGATCTTGACGTAGAGCACGAGGCCGAGCCCGAACATGCCGGAGAAGACCACCCCCATCACCGTATCCTGCTTGATCCGGCTGTTGTCCTTCAGGAAGCCGGTGGCAGTGGCGCAGATCATGCCGGCGACGAAAGCGCCGATCGCATAGGGAAAGCCGAGGATATAGGCGAGGACCACGCCGGGAAACACGGCATGGCTGATCGCATCGCCCATCAGAGACCAGCCCTTCAGCACCAGGAAGCAGGACAGCAGCGCCATCGGCACGGCGACGATCGCCGCAATCACCAGCGCGTTGATCATGAAGTCGAAGCGGAAAGGCGACAGCAGCGTCTCGATCAGGGGCATCAGCCGGCCTCCAGCTCGCAGGCGGCGCGGCGGCGGGCGGCCAGCAGGCCGTGCTTGGGCGCAAGGAAGAAGGCGATGAGGAAGATCGCCGTCTGCAGCACGACGATGATGCCCCCAGTCGCACCATCGAGAAAATAACTGACATAGGCACCGGTGAAGCTTGTCAGCGTCCCGATCGTGACAGCGATCATCAGGAGGCGCGGGAAGCGGTCGGTCAGCAGATAAGCGGTGGCGCCGGGCGTCACCACCATGCAGATGACGAGGAAGGCGCCCACCGTCTGCAGCGCCGCCACCGCCGAGGCCGAGAGCAGGGTGAAGAACATCAGCTTCAGCGCCGTCGGATTGAGGCCGATCGAACGCGCATGGCTCTCGTCGAAGAAGGTGACCATAAGATCCTTCCATTTGACGAGCAGGATGGCGAGCGAGACGAAGCCGATCACTGCAAGCTGGATCGTGTCGGTCGGCGTGATGGCGAGCACATTCCCGAGCACGATGGTCTGGATGTTCACTGAGGTCGGCGAGAGCGACACCATGAACAGGCCGAGGCCGAAGAAGCTGGAGAAGATCAGGCCGATGATGGCGTCTTCCTTCAGCCGGGTCCTCTGGTTCAGGAACAACATCGCGCCAGCGGCGAGCCCGCCGGAAAAGAAGGCGCCGAGCGAGAAGGGCAATCCCAGCATGTAGGCGCCGGCCACGCCCGGCACGATCGCATGCGAGAGCGCATCGCCGATCAACGACCAGCCCTTGAGCATGAGATAGCAGGACAGGAAGGCGCAGACGCCGCCGACGAGGGCCGAGACCCACATCGCATTGCGCATATAACCGTAGGCGAACGGCTCCAGCAGGACGGATATCATTCCCGCTCTCCGCCCAGCGTCTCGGCCTCCCGACGGGATGCCTTGCCTTCACGCAGGATCAGCGGCCGCTCGTCATCGGTGAACACGCCGACCGGCGCCTGCCCCCCGCGCCCGGGCTCGCCCAGCACGAAATGGCGGAGTACGCCGCCGAAAGCGCGCTGCAGGTTCTCCTGTGTGAAGGTCTCCGCTGTTGGGCCATGGGCCAGCACCGTGGCCTTGATCAGGATGGTGCGGTCGCAGAATTCCGGCACGGAGCCGAGATTATGCGTCGAGACCAGCATGACGCGGCCCTCGGCCCGGAGCTCCCGCAACAGGGCGATGATCTGGTCCTCGGTCTTGACGTCGACCCCGGTGAAAGGCTCATCGAGCAGAATGACCCGGCTGTCCTGGGCCAGCGCACGCGCCAGAAAGACCCGCTTCTTCTGCCCGCCCGAGAGCTCCCCGATCTGGCGCTGGCGGAAGGCGCTCATGTCGACGCGTTCCAGCGCCTTCGCAACAGCCTCGTAATCGGCCGCCTTGGCGATGCGCATCATGCCCATATGGCCGTAGCGGCCCATCATCACGACGTCCTCGACCAGGACCGGGAAGGTCCAGTCGACCTCCTCGGCCTGCGGCACATAGGCGATAAGGTTGCGGCGCAGCGCCTCGCGCACCGCCATGCCGAGGATGCGGATGTCACCCCTGGCCAAGCGCACGAAGCCCATGATCGCCTTGAACAGCGTCGACTTGCCGGAGCCGTTGACACCGACCAGCGCCGCGATCGTGCCGGTCGGGATGCGGAAGCTCGCATCCCTGAGGGCGGTATGGCCGTTGCGGTAGATGACCGTCGCATCGGTCACCGCAATCCCCGTGCCCTCCTCCGCGGTGGGCGGAAGCGGGCCTCCGGCGACGGGAGCATTCACCGCGTCAATCCCTTGGCGATCGTGTCGGCCGTGACCTTCAGCAGGTCGATATAGGTCGGCACGGGGCCGTCCGCCTCGCTCAGGGAATCCACATAAAGGACGCCGCCATAGCTGGCGCCGGTCTCCCGCGCGACCTGCTGGGCCGGCTTCTCGGAGATCGTACTCTCGGAGAAGACCACGGTGATCCTGTTTTTCCGCACGGCGTCGATGACCTTCCGGACCTGCTGCGGCGTGCCTTGCTGATCGGCATTGATGGGCCAGAGATAGAGTTCCTTCAATCCGAAATCACGCGCCAGATAGGAGAATGCGCCCTCGCTGGAAACGAGCCAGCGCTTCTCCGCCGGAACGGCGGCGAGTTCCGCTTTGATCGGATCGACGGCCGCCTTGATGCGGATCTTGTAGGCCTCGGCATTGGCCTTGTAGGCCTCGGCATTCTTCGGATCGTGCGTGGCGAAGGCGTCGCGGATATTGTCGACATAGACCAACGCCGCCGCCGGCGACATCCAGGCGTGGGGGTTCGGCTTGCCCTTGTAGGGGCCTTCGCTGATCCCCATCGGCTCGACGCCCTGCGAGACGACCACGCTCGGGACATTCCGGAGATTGCGGAAGAATTTCTCGAACCACAATTCGAGATTGAGGCCGTTCCAGAGGATGAGCTGCGCGCCCTGCGCACGCTGGATGTCGCCCGGCGTCGGCTGGTAGTTGTGGATCTCGGCACCCGGTTTCGTGATCGACTCGACCAACGCAACGTCGCCGGCGACGTTGCGCGCGATATCGGCGATCACCGTGAACGTCGTGACAGCCTTGAATTTCTCCTCGGCGGCGGCGGGCGCGCTGCCGAAAGCGGAAGCGGCAATAACGCCTGCCAAACCGATCAGAGCCGATCTACGTGAGCCAAAGGCCATCGCACCATCCTTGTTGACAATGAATCGCAACAACTGATTGGTAGCCGAAAGATAGCACGATTTGCAAGTGCGATTGATTAGCAATTATGAAACCCGCCCGGCATGCCACTCGCCAGCGCGCCCGTTCGAACGCCGAGGGCGCCGCGTATGCTGCAGCGGTGGGCGCGCTTCGCGCCGGCGCGAGCGAGTGCCTCGCAGGCTCGCCGGCCCGGTGACAGCATCTTGCACATGGCCGCCACGCCCCGATGGGGCGTGTGTGACCTTTGCCTCACCGGGCTGTGCTAAATTCCAGATTTCCGCATCGCCGAAGCGGGAAGCAGGTTAGGGCGCGCTGGGCCGATAGGAAGCTGCATCGGTCGTGAAATGAGCGTGCCCCCAGTTGGCAAGCTGCTTGCCGATGATCGCAACGAGACGCCGATCCGCCATAGCTGAAAACATCGGGATGTTGATCGCGAGCTTGTAAGCTAGGAGGCGGCTGCCGGCCACCGCCGCGGCGATCCCGTAGCAAGTCTTGTCCAGGGCATTCGGAACCACGCCCATGCTTGCCGCCTTCGCAACATCCCCGCCCGCGTAGTTCTTGACGAAAAACACTTTCGAGAACCCTTTTTCCACTCGGTCGAAGACGCGGGATATCGGGGAATTGTCCGGCGGGAGATAGGCGCCGAGCGTCGCGCGCAGCAGATTACCGCAGGTTTCGTCATCGAAGCCCGAGCGCAGTGTCGCCAGGCTCGCGGCCATCAGCGTCACGATCTCCTTAGGCGTCGTCGCCAGCAGGGCCTCCGGCAAGCCGAGCAGGTAGCAACGGTAGCGGCTGAGTTCGACACGAGCGCGTTCCTGAGCCGTGAATTCGCTGCGGCCTTCGCGCAGCACGCTGGCAGCCATCATGGTGACCCCGATGAGACCGGCCGGCATCTGATCGACCTGCGGGATCGGGATGCCGTAGACCGGGACGTCCCAGCGGCCCTTGCGCATGGCGTTGAAGCGCACCATCGCATGCATCAGGCGCACCATCGCCGCCGCGCGGAAGCCCTCCCCGTTGCGGGCCAGCGCTCCAGGCAGCACCGAGGTTGCGAAGAAGGTCGCCGTCTCCTTGACGCGCCTTGCTGCGCTCGCGTTCGAAAGCGTCCCGGTGAGCGCCATCGGGAGCGCCGCGTAGCGGTTCATAAAGGTCGCGATGAAGGCGGCGCGGATGGCGATCGGGCTCATGATCGCCATGGCCGCTCGTTCGACGCGTGCACCTTCTTCGACCATCGCCATGTTCAGCCAGTCTGGCACGGTCTCCATCGCCGCGATCAGGTTACGCAGTTCCGGCGGAGCATCTGCAACGGAATCGATGCCGTGCCTGCAGGCCTGGTCGAGCATCTCGATCAGCCGCTTGAAGCCGTATTCCGGCATCAGGGCGGCATAGGGATCAGCCACGCGATCGCCCATGAAGGTATAGGCGCGGATGAGGGTCATCAGGCCGTCATCCGCAAGTAGACCGGCGCGCTCGGCCTCGCTTGCCGATCGCAACTCGCTCAGATCGCCGGCAGAACCGGCAAAACGCTCCGGTACCGCATCGAAGTCTACCGTTCCGTAAATCGAGGGCGTGGCCAAGGCTTGCGACCGCACCTGATCCCAAATCTGCTGCTTATCCATGCTGCTCTTCCCGCTTGGAGCCGTTTTAAAACGGCCCCCCGGAGCCGCGCGGGGACACAGTAGGAAGCGACACTTAACTCCAGCTTACCCACAGGGAGCTCGGGTACGGTGTTGCTTGGAGAAACTCTCGATGAAGCCGGCGATGGCTGAGATCGAAGGTTTTAGTCTTTTTGCATGCAAGCAGAATTTCTGGAGGCGGCTGGTATGGAAAGAGCGGCTGCCTGCCCGCGATCGGAGTGCACGACACGGCATGGACATCGCCGAGCAACCTCTTGCCTCAGCGATCGTGACACCCCACTCCCGTCGTGCCCGGCATGCTTCGAACATGCGATCTTGACGGCCGGGAATTGCGCCTCATCCGAAATCCCGCACGCCCGAAGCCGCCGCAGGAGATGTGGATACGATATCCAGCCTCTATTCCGGAATTTGTTGCCCGATTATCGCAGAGGCTTCGCCCGGCGTTTCATTGTCGACATCGGCTTTCTTGCCGCCGTCGGTCTCACCGATTGATTCCATGACATCGTCGGCCAGTTTTTCCAGAAGCCCCATTTCGCGTTGGTCCATCGTCCGAGGCTCGGCATCGAGGATGGAGAACGCTCCCAGGACAAATCCGTCCGGCGCTCGCAATGGCGCTCCTGCACAGAAGCGCTGGCGCAAGGCTTTCACGACGGGGTTATCTGAAAAGCGTGGATCGCGCTCGGTATCGGACACGAGCAGACTTTCGCCAGCCGCGACGATGTAGCCGCCTATGGCGGCTTCACGCGGCAGAACAGCACGGTCGAGTTCGTCGCGGTCAAGACCCGGAACAACCCTGTTCTGGCCGATGACGATCTCGCGGTCGTGATCGATCACGGTGATGAGCGCGACATCCGCATCGAATGCATCGGCTGCCCTCTTGGCGATCGCGTCGAGATCCTCGCGGAGCGCCTGGTTGAGAATCCGGGTGCCGTGCAGGGCGGCGAGGCGCTCCTTGTCGTTCGACGGAATGGCGGCCCTCTCCGGCTCGTTTCCCAGTTGCGGCAACATACGTCGCGTCCGACCGATGACCTCGGTGATCGAGGCGGCAACTTCGTCGGCACCCAGTTCGCGATAGGTCTCGCTGGCAAGAATCTGCGCGGGCCTGCTCCAGACGACGAGGATGATCCGGATATTGGACCAGCGTCGGCGCAAGCGGCGGCAGAATTGCCGCGCCGCGCTTTCCGGCTCATGGCTGAAATAGCTCAGGCAGACGACTGAAACGTCGTCGAGTTCCAACTTGCCGATCGAACGTGTGGTCGCGTCAACCATTGGAACCGCAGCAGCCGCGATACCGTCGAGTTCCAGCGCATGGGCGAGCATCTCGGCAGCGATGGTATCGATCTCCCATTTCCCGCCGATGCAAACAACTTTGGGATGGTTAGCGGGGGATGCCGGGTGCTCCTCCCGCAATTCGCTCAGCAGTTCGTCCATGCCGGAGGCGACGCGCAGCCGGTGCTCGGCCGTGGCGAGGCGGCCATAGTCGGCTCGCGCCAGCCGCAGGACGTCGATACCAATCGTGTCGTAGAACGCCACGACCGAACTCTTCTCGATCTCGCCATCCGCAATGTCGATCGCCTCCTCGACATCGTTCGCAAGCAGCCGCTGATAGACGCGCGTCGCGGGGCTCAGCGCCGGCATCGACCCCAGGAGCGTGTCCAGAAACTGCAATTGTGGCAGGTTCTTGCCGATCACGAGAAGGCAGACTGTCAGCGGCGTCGACAGGATCAGGCCGACAGGCCCCCACAAGGCGGTCCAGAAGGTTGCCGCCGCGATCAGGGATATCGCTGAAAGTCCGGTGCTCGAGCCATAGAGCAACGGTTCGACGACGTTGTTGCTGATCAGCTCCAGCCCCAGGATGATCGCGAGCGCCCACAGAACCATGTGCCAGCCGGGATCGACCGCAAAGGCCAGGGCGAGCGGGAATACCGCGGAAACCATCGGACCGAGATAGGGGATGAAGCGCATTACGGCGGCGACGACCCCCCAGAGCAGCGCCCCCGGCACGCCGATCAGCCAGAGCCCGAGCGCCAACGGCACGCCGTAGCTGACATTCACGACGAACTGCATCAGCAGGTATTTGCTGATGCGTTTGCCCGCCTCCTCCAGCGCATCGGTCGAACGATGCAGGTTTCCGCCGAGGATCCGCAGCAGCCGGTCACGCAGGTCGGTACGGTCGAGCAAGGCGAGCACGACGAAAATCAAAACGATACCCACCGTCGCCAGGGGCTCGACCGTCCGGCCCAGCCATATCAGGGCGTTCTCGACCTGGCTGCCGGGCGGCGGGACGACCTCGACGCGTTGCGGCGCGGTCGCCGGGTCCTGCGGCGTCTCCACCTCCTTCTGGACGACGTCGACTGTCCTCATGGCGCCGTCGAGGAATCCGGGTGCCTTGAGCTGGGTCCGCAAGTCGCTCAGCTTCGCCCGAATGGTCGTTTGATAGGTCGGCAGTTGTTCACTGAGCGAACGGACCTGCACGCCCAGAACCAGGACGAGCCCGGCCAAGAAGAGCAGGAGGGAGGTCACGACCAACCCGACCGAGACAATCTTGGGCAAACCCAGGCGGCGCAGCCGCGTCACCGCAGGACTGAGAGCAAAGCCGATCAGGAAGGCGAAGGCCAGAGGGATCAGGATATCGCGGCCGAAATAGAGCGCGGCGACAATGACGGCGGCGGAAACGAGCGTCGCAGCCACCTTGACCGTGAAGACGGTCGAGACATCATCCGGCATCTCGCCGATCACCACGGGAGCCGGCGAGACTTCACTGGCGACAACTGGCGTGTTCGTCATGGCTCCCCCCGCGCAATCACGTTGCGTTCCCTGAGAACGACGCCTTGGCGATCTGGTTCCGACCGGTCGCGAGATGCGACCGCACGGTTGATGGCGCCACTCCGGAACTGTGACCGCTGCCGGCAGAACCCGGTATACGACTTGACGTGGACGCCAGACCCGGCTGCCATGAAGCCGATATCCGAAGCTATGCCGACCGACGAGGACCAGGCCGATGCCGTTCGAATGCACCATTCCCGCTGTTGCCACCGTTCTCGCCGACGACGAGCGCGCCAGGATCACGCGCTGGGATTTCGAGCCGGGGGCGACCACGGGCTGGCATGAGCATGGGATGGACTATGCCGTCGTGATCATGAGCGATGCGACGATGGCCTATGAGGTGGACGGCACGGTCTCGCAGATCGACGTCAAGACGGGGCAGAGCTACATCCGCCCGGCCGGGGTGAAGCACGACGTCAAGAATGCGGGGAACACGCATCTGAGCTTCATCGAGATCGAGATAAAGCGCTGAGGTCGAACGAGCGCGACGGCCCGGCACCCGAACGACCTGACCGATATCGGACGAACCGCCCATGACCTTGCGCCTGAACCGGTTTTCCGCGCTCGCCTTCTGCCTTGCAGCCGCGTTGGTGACCGTTCCGTTGGCCTTCAAATATCATTGGCTCTGGCTGCCGGCCCTGATCGCCGTAGCCTTGGCGCTGGTCGGTTTACGGGATCTCGTCCAAAAGGAACATGCAATCCGGCGCAATTATCCGGTGATCGGCCATATCCGCTGGTTTGCGGAGCTGATCCGCCCCGAATTGCGCCAGTATCTGTTCGAGGCCGACGAGGAGGCCGCACCGTTCTCGCGGTCCCAGCGCTCTCTGGTCTACCGTCGAGCCAAGGGGATCGCCGGCGACCAACCCTTCGGCACCCTGCTCGACGTCTATCGCGAGGGTTATGAATTCATCGGGCATTCGACGCGCCCCTCCGCCGCCGCGGACCCCGCCAGCTTCCGCATCACCATTGGTAACGACCAATGTCGACAGCCCTATTCGGCATCGGTGTTCAACATCTCCGCCATGAGCTTCGGCTCGCTTTCCGCCAACGCTATCCGCGCGCTGAATACCGGCGCACGTCTGGGCAATTTCAGCCACGACACCGGCGAGGGCAGCATCAGCCGTTATCACCGCGAAGGGGGCGGCGATATCGTTTGGGAGATTGCCAGCGGCTATTTCGGCTGCCGTGACGAGCATGGCAGTTTCGATCCCGACCGCTTTGCCCGCCAGGCGACCGAGGCCCAGGTAAAGATGATCGAGATCAAGCTGAGCCAGGGAGCAAAACCAGGCCATGGCGGTATTCTGCCCGCGCCAAAGGTTTCCCCCGAGATCGCCGAGACGCGAGGCGTCCCGGTCGGGCTCGACTGCATCTCGCCGCCGAACCACAGCGCCTTCTCGACACCGCTCGAAATGATGAGTTTCATCGCGCAGTTGCGCACCCTTTCGGGCGGAAAACCCGTCGGTTTCAAGCTTTGCCTGGGCCAGCCCTGGGAGTTCATGGGCATTGTCAAGGCGATGCTGGAAAGCGGCGTCGTGCCTGACTTCATCGTTGTCGACGGCGCGGAGGGCGGCACCGGCGCCGCGCCGGTGGAGTTCAGCGACCATATCGGGCTGCCAATGCGCGAGGGCCTGTTGTTCGTTCACAACGTGCTCATCGGCGCGGGCCTGCGCACCAAGGTGAAAATTGGAGTCGCAGGGCGGATCGTCAGCGCCTTTGACATCGCCAGCGCGCTCGCAATCGGCGCAGACTGGACGAACGCGGCACGCGGCTTCATGTTTGCTTTAGGCTGCGTCCAGGCACTGTCCTGCAACACCAATCGTTGCCCGACAGGCGTCGCAACTCAGGATGCTATCCGTCAGCGGGCGCTTGTCGTTCCGGACAAGGCGCAGCGCGTCCACCTGTTCCACGCGAACACCCTCAAGGCTTTATCTGACATGCTGGCGGCAGCTGGCCTGACCCACCCGTCCGATTTGGGCCCTCACCACCTCGTCCGCCGTGTAAGCCCGACTGAAATTCGCCTGTTCTCCGATCTCCATGTCTTTCTCGAGCCAGGCGAACTCGTGTCAGGCAGTTGCGAGCACGCATTCTATCGCCGCAACTGGGATGCCGCTCGCGCCGACAGTTTCGACAGGCTCTCGTGATATCGCCCGAGTGTTGGGAGCGTTCCTCCCATTGAGCCCGGACGGGGCTCAACTCAGACATGCCCGACACGTTTCGAACGTGCGGCCTTCGCCTTCGGAGAACTGCGTCTCATTCAAAATCCCGCATTGCCGAAGCGGCGGGGATCGGCTATCCAGCCTCCACGGTTAGCGCCCGTAGCTCAGCTGGATAGAGCGTTGCCCTCCGAAGGCAAAGGTCACACGTTCGAATCGTGTCGGGCGCGCCACTTCTCTCATGAGGTGGCTTTGAGGATCGAGCGACGGCTCTCCCGATTTATGTTTCTCAGAATCGCCACACGCCATGACGTTGCGGTGGCCCCAACCGTCATATGAACCGCCGACCTCCAACTCTTGATCGAAACATCTCCGATTGACCGCGACGCACCGGCCGCCCGCAAGGCCTGCTACCGATGTGCAGGAAAGATCAAAAAATAATCTGCAAGACGGCCGTTTGCCGGTGTCCGGCTGAGCGCCGGATCAAAGACAAGTCTCCCCAAGCAACTTTTTTGCTTACGTTGGCAGGCTTTCCGAATGAGGAGAGCGCGATGGCCCAACCCTATTCCCCAAGTCCCCTCCTGGCCGGCGCGTTCGAGCCGATCAGGTTCGAATGCGACTATGCCGACCTCATCGTCGAAGGAAAGCTGCCAGAGGCGCTGAACGGCACACTCTACCGCATTGGCCCCAATCCACAGTTCGCGCCCCGTGGGATCTACAATCCACTGCAGGGCGAGGGGATGATCCACGCTTTCCGCCTCGGGGCCGGCAGCGCGGGCTATCCCAATCGGTGGGTTCGCACGCGCCGCTGGGCACTGGAGCGGGAGGCCGGTCGCGCGCGCTTCAGCACCAGCGATCCGCGCGATCACGATCCCGCAGTGGCCGGCATCGACGACGGCGGCGCGGCCAATACGCACGCAGTTCCTTTCGCAGGGCGCCTGCTGGCGCTGGACGATCGACCCGCGATGCGACGGGGTTATTTCCGAGCGCCGGCTCGTGGATCACCCTGGCGAATATCCGCGAATCGACGAACGCTGGACCGGCCGTAAGAACCGCTTCGTTTTTCTCGCCACCGATGGCGGGCCGGGAACGGGCGACCTCTGTCACCGGGGGATCGGGCGGTTCGACCACGAGACCGGCGACTTTATCCGCTGGCGCGCGCCAGACGGCCAGAGCGTTTCCGAGCCGGTGTTCGTCGCCCGCGCGGCGAACGCACCGGAAGGCTCGGGCTGGCTCCTGACCGTGGCCTTCGATGAGCGGCGCACAGCCAGCCACCTGGCGGTGCTCAACGTGGAGGATCTCGCGGCCGGCCCAATCGCAACGTGTCTACTCGACCATCGTGTTCCGTCGGGCTTCCACGGCTCCTTCGCTCCGGCGGGACAAGCCACCAGAAATCGGGGCAGATTCTCGGAAATGACACCGTTACAAGAGCGGCGGCGTCTTCGCAGGGTTAACCATCGCGACCTGGCCGGGCGGCACCGTGCCGAGGTCGGTTGGCCTGGACGATGGTGGTGGAAGGCCGGTGTAGGGCTGTCGCTTCGAGCGCGATCATCTCGATCGCGGCAGCCCTGGCATTCGCCAAGGCATGTTGCTTTGCCGGCGGCAGACACTATGTCGCTCTCCCCCTCGCTGCTCTGATCATCAGCGGTGAAGGCGGCGCGTCCCTGTCGCACTCTCTCTCAATACGTGTTGTGGCGGAGTTCCGGTTTTCCCGAATCGAGCGGAGCGAAGATAATTCTTGCACCAGAGCAATGTAATTTCATTTAAACCCTGCTGTTCCCCGCGAGATCATGGTTCCAATGGACCAGCGTCACTCAAGGCTCGTGTCCGCATCATGCAATGTTTGCGCTCGGGCCGACCCCGAGTTGAAACTGAACCGCTGAGCAACACAACGGGCTTTGGCTATCGGCGCGAGATCGCGCTCGGGTCTATACACTTGGCTTCCCAGACACGGCTGCTCATGTCGGTCGCCTCTGCGCCCCAATCTCTCTTTCTTTGATCGATATTCGCATTCACTTGCGAATTCCGTATCGACTGGCCGTCAGGAGATCGGAGACCGCGCAGGACTTCGTATCGACAAAGCCTCGCGCCCGAAGGATTGCGCGGATTTCACCATCGCCAAAAGCCACACCCTTGCCCTTTGGGTAGATCGCCCAAAGCGGAAGGGCAGGACGCGTCTTGTGAACGGCAAGCGCAGCATCCAGATCGTCCGCCCCAGAAATACACGCGATGACCATGTCGGCTTCCTGGACCGCATCCGTGAGGACACCCGTCAGCGCCGCTTCCAGCGCCGCATCTTCGAAGGCGCCGCAGCAAACAGCTCGCCCGCCTTCCGCTAGGCCGAGTTTCTCGCGCAAGCCGGGCGGCGGCTTTGCGATCGCCTTGGCCCAGCGATCCGCTACGATGGCGCCCAACCCCAAAGCGACGGCCTCACCGGCACAGTCGAAGCGCAACAGGTCGCCCTCTACCCGAACCCGATCCAACTTATCGCGCGGGAATCGGCGCCGGACGGCCCCACGCAGGACCAACTCGCCGCTTTCGAGGAGCGCACGTACTTCACCTGCTTCGCTTCCTGCCTCCGCCCAAGCGACCGCTTCCCGTCCCATCGCCGAAGCCTCCGCTCTCTTACGAGAAGTCCCTAGCACCATACGCCCACATCGGCGGGCCTCAACTTGGGCCTGCTATGGAAAGTCAGGGTACGCTTGAGCTATCGACATCAAGCGTCCGTCTGGTCCGGGCAGCTAACCGTTCAGGCGCTGGCGCCGGAAATATCTTATAGAGGGTTCCGCTCGACTAGCCGCTCTTGCAGGTCCGCAGCGCAGAATCCCGCGAGAACCTGCGCCCGCAGCGCCTGGCCGATCGCCATACGCAACGATCGTGCAGTGAGCGCGATACCTCCCACCGCGATGGCGCGTCGCAGCTCCGCCTAGTGGATCGTTTACGATGAACCCGGTCTTCGACCAGCGGCTGCACAAGGCGTCGAATCGGAGAGCATCACCGGCGGCAGGTCGCGCCAACTCGTCGTCATTCATCAGAAGCACCACATGACTTGGAACCGTGACGGGTTTGGGCATCCCCTTGTAGGTTGCGGACGAGAAAATCGAACACTTGCTGAGATTGGTCTGGCAAGAAGTGATAGCCCTTCTCAATGAAACAGACTTCGGCGTTGGGAACATGCCGCTCGAGCCGAAGGCGTGTGTCATAAGAATCGATAAGCGCGTCACGCCCGCCCACGATGGCGAGGAGCGGCATCGCAAGTGCGTCCAATGCCGCATCGCTAAGTCGCGGAATCCTGATGACGCGTGGTTTGATCGCGCGGCCGATACGCTCCATGAGAGGCGAGATAGCCTCAAGATCGACCGGCAGATGTTTCGGTGGCGGTCCGAACACCTTTTCAAGAATCTTGCGTTTGCCCCAAGCGCCCAGCAGCAAATAGGGTGCGACAGCCAGGAGAAAGTTCTTCTGCCTTCCGATCCCCGCGGGGCAGATCAGCGCCAGCGCCGAAACTCGTGACGGCCGCTGCATGGCATAGTCGAGCGCCAGCCAGCCGCCGAGTGATGTGCCGACCAGCGCTGCATCGGCAAGTCCAAGTCCGGTGAAGACATCCTCGAGCCATGTCGCGTAGGTGTCGCTGATGAGAGGTGGCCTCACCCGGGCGCTCAGTCCCGCCTCGCCGATCATATCCACTGCATAAAGCCGGAAGCGATTTGACCAGAGCGCGATATCGGGCAGCCACGCGGCGCTATTCGCCTGAGCGCCGTGGAGCAGCACCACCGGAGGCGCCGTCTCGGGACCGCAGGCGAGGACGAATGTCGCGCCTTGCGACGTCAGCACTTCAATCTCTTGCTTCGGCACAGGCCAGCGGTCGAGCACGGCGCGGTATTCCCGCATGACTTCGACCGCATCGGTATCGCTGCGAAAGACAGGATCATTCATCGCGACAGTCCCAGTTGCAGCTCGATAAGCTCCAGGAGTCTTGCGGCATCGGATGCAGCGGCGATGAGCACGATCTTTAGATTACCGCTGGTCGGATCGAAGGCCGTGTTGAAGTGCAACGGTCTGGTCTCGGCGCCGCCTCCCAGGGCCGCGGCGCCGAGGAACGTTGCCATGCGTTCGGCCGCTTCGGCATCAAAGGCCGGAACCTCGACGATCACAGTCGCGCGGACCTCGCGAGGAGGCTGTGCGCGCCCGCTCGCCATGCCGGCGAAAGCGTCCAGCTTGGAACGGTCGATGCGATACGCCTTGCCGATCCGCGTAGCCTGGAGACGATTTTCGCGGATGTAGCGGAGGACGGTTTTGGGATGGAGTTTCAGCTCTTCGGCGGCCTGTTCGACCGTCATAAGCATGTTCGACATAAAAACGACTCCACAAAAGACCTATATATTCCTATAATATGGGACAATAAGGAGCAATAGGTAGCATGAGCGGCTTTATGAGTTCTTCGACCGAGAATGCGGGCGAGGCGATGAAAGCCGAGCTTCGCCGCGCTCTGCGCGCCGCTATGAAGCGGGGAGACAAAGACGAGACGGCAGTGCTCCGTGAGCTAGTTGCCACGCTCGACAACGCCGAAGCCGCGCCGCTCCGAGAGGAGCGCCCATCGGTCGACCGTCATGACTTCGGCGACGGATCTGCTGAAGGCCAGCGCCGGGTACTCACTCAGGAAGATGTGCATGGTCTAATACTGGGCGAGGTGAATGCGCGTTTGGAGGCAGTCGCCGAGTTCGGACGATTGGGCGCAGAAGCGCGTTCAACCGCGCTCAACGCCGAGATCAGGATTCTGCGCCGCTATGTCCAACGATAGCGACCGGTTTTCGGGAGGACGATTGGCGCAGTGTCAACAGCACTGCGCCGCGCTCGCAGTACTAAGGGACATGGGCACACGCCCTAGCGGTGGGAGCGCCGCAAGCGTGGTCTGGAAGCCGCTTTGTCAGCCCGCCACGTGAAGAGGCCGGAAAGCCTTGCCGGGGCTCGACTACAAGACGTAGGCCAGTTCTTTGAGCGTTTCGAACACGCCATCATCCGGACAGCCGCGTACTGGCTGCGTGGCAACGCCTTGGGAGCTGGGCGACGGCCAGCAAATCGCTCTGACCTGTATCTTCGATCTTCGTTCGCAGGTTGCATGGAGTGCTCAACCAAGCGACTTCATCCAAGGCCCGCTAGGAGTGCGGTGATCCAATAGACGTAGATCCCAAGCTGAACGGTCAGGAGGAGTGCGCGAACCACGATCGCTGGTGGGCTCGTCGAGATCATGTGCGTCATCGACTGCGCGATACGGCTAGCGAGCACCCATGGCGCAAGGGTATGGAGAGCTTGCATTTGACCGAGGAGGTCTGCTGCGACGACGATGGCAACGAAGACTGGAAGCGTCTCAAAACAATTGTCGCGTGCTCGGGTCAGACGGTGTCCAAAGCCCGGCAGATCCGAACCATCTGGCGAATAACTATTGATGGCCTTCGCCGTTGTCGCGGTGACATAGACTCGGAAGAAGGCCACTGCGAAGCTCAGAAGGACGAGCCAGCAGGCGAACCCGATCAAGGAAACAGCGGTCGTATTCATGGCATCAATAGATGAAAGGGACGAGTTTTCTGACGCGTGACTTGTATCGGCCGTAGCCTTCGAATTTCTCTTGCAGCCAGCGCTCCTCGCGCCGTGATTTCAAGTCGAAGAAAGCGAAGAGGGCGACTGTCGCGGCAAGCGCTGCCAAGCTCGTCCACATGGCGCTCCAGCCCAGCGCAAGGACGGTGAGCCCGGTGTAGATCGGATGGCGAACGAGAGAGAAAATTCCGGTCTCAACAAGGCGTCCTTCGTCCCTCGGTCGCGGGAACGGCGAGAGGCTTCGACCAAGGCTCAATGAGCCGAGGACGATGAACGTGAACCCGACGATACAGAGAATAGCGCCGACCAATGTCGCTGCGGAACTCATCGAGGGTGATGAACCGTCCAGGCGCGGCGCGCAGAGAACAAGAAGCATGATTGCCGCTTGCGCGATGACGTACCATTCCCCTCGGCTGTTACGAACCCAATCCCGATAGCTCATGGCTTTGCCGTTGCCTGTGGTGAACCCTGCGCGCGAGCCAATCCTTCGAGCGCAGCCTGGCCATAGGCATTGGTTGCTTCGAGGATTTCGTCAGATGCCGCGCTCTGTCCTGCTGCTCGTGCCAGGATCATTGCCCCAATCATGAGGGCGAGCGTGCCGATAGCAGCGTCACGCGGAGCGGGATCTCCGATCGCTCCCTGGCCGGATTCAAATGCTTGGGAAAAGCGTTCAAACTCCTCCTGGAATGCGGATGCCGTCGCCGGGGTGTGGACGGCTTCGATTGCCGCCATCGACAGAGGACACCCATTGGCCCGGTCATCCCGATGGGCCGGAGTAAGGTATTCTCTCAGGGCGGACCGCAATCGTGCGCCCCATTCCAAGCCTTTAAACCGCTCCAGAAACATCAGCCGACGTTCGGTCATGGTATGGCGAACTACGGCACCGGCGAGGTCCTCCTTTGACCCGAAATGCGCATAGAAGCCACCCACGGTCAGACCTGCCGTGCCCATCACGTCGGAGACGCTCGCCCCCGTGAGGCCGACAGTCTTCAGATGCCGTGCCGCGGAATCGAGGATGCGCCGTCTGGTGACAGCTTTTTGCTTTCCACGCTGATTCATATTATCATGATAATATGAATCAGCCCTTCACGCAAGGGCCAACCAACTCAGAGCCCACCTGGGACGACCGGCCATGCAAAGCTATTCGAGATGATTGCTCGGCCACCATCCGGGCGAGCCGCGGTGCCTGCATCGAAGATGAAGCGGCACGGTCGGTTAGCAGACTGGCTGCCATGATCCGCGGGAACGCGACTTGTTGCGCTCGATCGCAATTTTGCGAAGTCAAAACACTCGATGAGCAGATCAACGCCTGGCGGTCGGCCGCTCGGGCGGCGTTGCAGCCAGCCATTGAGCGCGCGAGACCGAGCAGCCGGCGACATGCAGGATTGTCATTGCGCGGGGACCGACTGCGCTGAACTGCAAGACTTCGTTGGCGACCGGCCGATAGGCCTCCCCGGAATTGCGCGATAGTGATCGCCACGCTGGTGAGCGTCAGCTCTCTCCCGATCGCCACGAGCGACAACAAGTTGTCTTGCCCTACATGTTGCGGGTGGATTTCCGGATGAGGTCGAGGTCGGCTGTCGCTCGCGCCGAGGCGGCCCTGCCGCGCCAAGCATAATCGCCTGACGCGGAGACCTCGAAGACGCCGGCCATGGTCTTGATCGGAAAGACGGCCTGGTGCGCGCTCATGAACCGGAAAAACCGTTCGGGTTCGCCTTGCTCTCCCGCGCGAACCAGGCTGCCGCCTTTGACAGGATATCGCACTCCTGGCGCGGGCGCTGGTTCTCATCGCGGAGGCGAGTTAGCTCTTCGCGTTCGGCCGTGGTCGCACTGTCACTGCGCCTGTCAGCGTCGCGATCAGCCTGACGGTTCCAGATCGCAATGGATTGCGCGGTTGGTTCGAACTCCCGCAGCAGCTCTTCAGGCGTTCGCCCGGATCAGACCAACTCGACCATCTGCCGCCGGAACTCAGGCGGATACTCAGCTTGAAAACACCGCATCGGCCACTCCAGAAATGACTTCAAGGGCGTCCACAAAATCGGGGTGTCCCCAACTCCATACCAGGCCGAAGGCTCAGGTTCGCCGAACGAGGCGCTTCCCGCGAGCCCGCACGCTTATCGACCGCTCCGCCGCAGCGGACAGGACGAGGCAGCCTGAGCGAGCCCAGCACCGCCAACCCCATTGACGACGGGGATGCCGGTCGTTCAGGCTTACCCTTCGGGGGTCCGAGCCGGTGCTCGCGAGCAACCGACTCCGCAGCTTCATCCGCCCCGACACTTCATGCATCCGCAATCGCCCTGGAGGAAAGATGTTACGGACCCCTGTCGAGCCGCTCAGCCTGCCGCGGCCGGCCCTTGCCATCATGGCTTGCGGTCTCCTTCTGGCGCTCGCGGCCTGTGGCGGCGGCGAGAGCCTGCAGTCCTCCGCCGGGAGTAGCGCGACGAGCGCGCCAGCGCCGGCCAAGATCTCGCGGGAGGCGCTGGTGGGACGCTGGGGCGTCGCGTCTTTCCACACGGATAAGGATCGCAAGCGAACCGAGGCGGAAGCCCGGGGCCAATGCAAACAGCCCTATGTGATCGCAAAGGGCCCCGGCGACGGCGTGATGATGCATGTCGCCGACGACCCCAAGCTCTATGAGTTGAGGTTGAAGGCCGGCCCGGGCGGCAAGACCTATCTCGGTTTCGAGGCTCCGGCAGGTGATCCCCAGGATCGTGAACTGCTATCGGTGACGCCGAAGGAAATCACAGCGCGCTTCGTCGACCCCGATGCGAATGCCCGCTACGGAACCTTCATCTACAGTCGTTGCGGCTGAACGGAGGCGATGAGATGAATCACGGAATCCGCACGGGTCTGCTCGCGGCGTTGCTCGCCTTGCCGGGCATGGCCGTGGCGCAGCCGCGCCCGCCGGCCGCGATCCAGGAGACGATGGATGTCGGCGACGAGCCGGGCCGTGTCTCGACCGCGGAAGCGACGATCACAGACGGGCCCTACGCCCGCCAGATGGTGCTCTTCCGCTCGAACGAGGCGCCGGGCACGGTGGTGATCCATTCGGCCGAGCGTTTCCTCTATGTGGTACAGGGCAACGGTCGGGCCCTGCGTTACGGCATCGGCGTCGGGCGCGAGGGCTTCACCTGGTCCGGCCAGGTCCAGGTCAGCCGCAAGGCCGAGTGGCCGGACTGGCGCCCACCGCCGGAGATGTTGCAGCGCCAGCCCTATCTGCCGCGTTTCATGGCTGGTGGCCCAGGCAACCCTATGGGCGCCCGCGCGCTCTATCTCGGCTCGACCGTCTTCCGTATCCACGGCACCAACCAGCCGGAGACGATCGGCCAGGCGATTTCATCGGGCTGTTTCAGGCTCGCCAATGGCGACGTCGCCGATCTCTACGACCGCGTGCCGGTCGGAACCAAGGTCATCATCCGTCACAAGGCAACGCTGTGAGCGGCCGCGCCGGCTCCGCCGATCCGCAAAGGAAACCTGCAGACATGTCGAAAGCTTCCTGGATTCGCCGCAGCGGTCTCAGCCTCGCGGCTCTCGCCGGCCTTGTCCTTCCGGCCGGTGCCGGCACGCTCGATACCGTGAAGCAGCGCGGCACGCTGCAATGCGGCGTCAGCGAGGGCGTGACCGGTTTCTCGGAGAAGGATGCACAAGGCAACTGGCGCGGCTTCGATGTCGATTTCTGCCGCGCCGTTGCGGCGGCCGTGCTTGGCGATGCAGGCAAGGTCGACTTCCTGCCGCTGTCGGCGAGTCAGCGCTTCGACGCGCTGAAGGACGGCAAGGTCGATCTGCTGGCGCGCAATTCGACCTGGACACTGGGCCGCGAGGCCGAACTCGGGCTCGCTTTCGCCGGCGTCTCGTATCACGACGGCCAGGGCTTCCTGGCGAAGCGTTCGCTCAAGATCGATACTGCCCTCTCGCTCGACAAGGCGAAGATCTGCGTCGAGGCCGGTACCACGACCCAGCTCAATCTCTCCGACTTCTTCAAGGCCAACTCCATGACCTATGAGGAGAAGGTCTACCCCAGCGCGGCGGAAGCCTTCGCAGCCTTCGAGGGCGGGCAGTGCGACGTGCTGACCCGCGACCAGTCGGCGCTGCATGGCGACCGGTTCCGGCTGGCCAAGCCGGCCGAGGCGATCGTGCTACCCGACGTGATCTCGAAGGAGCCGCTCGGGCCGGTGGTGCGCAGCGACGACTTCCCCTGGTTCACCGTGGTGAAATGGGTCAATTTCGCGCTGGTCAACGCCGAGGAACTCGGCATCTCCAGCACCAATCTCGGCGAGGCGCTCAAGTCCGCGAAGCCGGATGTGCGCCGCTTCAGCGGAGCCGAGGGCGGTTTCGGCAAGGCGCTCGGCCTCGATACGGACTGGGCGATCCAGGCGGTCAAAGCCGGGGGAAGCTATGCCGAGATCTATGAACGCAATCTCGGAACGGGCTCGAAGCTCGGCATCCCGCGCGGCCTCAACCAGCTCTGGAGCATGGGCGGCGTGCTGTATGCGCCGCCGCTGCGTTAGCATGCGCGCGCCATGGCCAGCGGGGAACGCATAGCGTTTGGCGACCATGGCGCGCCGCTGGTTGCGCTGGCTGCCCTCTGCATCGCCGTGTTCACGGGTCCCACCGCGCAAGCGGCGAGCCGGCCGCCCCAGTTCCTGCGCAACTGCACGATCGCTCCTCCCGATCCGCTGCCGCTGTTTGCCGCTCCTCTGGCGTCCAAAACCGCCACGGCAAGCGACGATGACGACGAGGAGGAGGGCGAGGCGAACGACGGCCCACGCGGCTTCATCTCGCCCCTCTCCAACACCTGCATCGCGATATCGGGAACGGTCAATGCCGGTTTCCAGCGCGACGACTACAAGGCGAATGCAGTGGCGCTGGCAACCGGACAGGTGCCACAAAGTTCCGGAAGCTTCCCGCTGAGTTCGACATTCCGCCTTGAGACCGGACAGACGCTTGCCGACGGCCGGTATCTCGCGACCGCGTTCGAGTTCTCCGTGGACTCGACCAGCGAGGGCGGCAGCGAGCTCGCCATGAACGAGGCCAGCGTCACCTTCGGGGCGTTCGCATTCGGGCTGACGGGCTCGCGCTTCGACTTCTGGACCGGTGGTGACTTCGCCTTCATCGGCCGGATTCCGAGCCGCACCGTCGCGCTGATCGGCTATGAGCGGCACTTGACCGAGCAGTTCAGTCTGTCGCTGTCAGCCGAAGACGCCGCAGCCGACCGGCGCACGGTGTTGCCGGCAACGGGAACCCGCTTACCCGACGGAGTAGCACGTCTTCTCTACGAGCAGGATGGGCTGACGCTTCACGGCGCGGTCGCGTTGCGGGATGTACCGGGCGCCGGCGGTTCGTCCCGCCTCGGCCGGGCGGGCATCCTCGGCGCCACCTGGGAGAGGAACCTCCTGGGGCGGTCGATGACGCTGACGGCCCAGCTTGCCGGCGCCATCGACGCAGCCCCCTATATCGGCTCCAGGCTGGATCAGCGCACGGCTTTCTCGGCCCTGACCGGTGACCTGACGACGCGCGGCTGGTCCGGCGTGATCTCGCTCGGACGCGAATGGACGGACGACTGGTCGAGCAATGCCTATCTCAGCCGTTACCGGCTCTCCATTCCGAATCCGTCCGGGCTGGCGGGCCGGATCCAGATCGACCGCGTGGCGGCCAACCTGATCTGGTCACCTGTCGATGGATTGCGCCTCGGCCTCGAGGGTTCCGTGGCCTGGCAGAAGCTCGACATCGCTGCGAATGCCCGTGCGGCGAGCCTTTCGGGTCGACAAAGCTCGGCACAGCTCTTCGTGGAGCGGACTTTCTAGAGTATCGAGCCGGGATAGGTTTCGATCGCAAGAATAGCCTCGCTGCCGGCCAGAGCCGGGCTGGAACGCGAGGCAGCGCCCCCGCAGGATGCTCGATCGATGGCCGGCCCTGCCTTGCGGCCTCCCTCTTCGGACTTCACACGCGACATCCATAAGTCCTCAATCCGCGTGTCACGCGCCAGCGAAGGACTGGCGCCGGGATGCCGTTCGGCGTCGATGTCCTCCCCGGCATATGCGGGGCGGGCGGGCGAGCTGGCTTCAGCCGAGGCGGAGCAGCGGAGTTCAGCACCTGCGACAAGAGTATCCGGGGCCGCGCGGATCGGACGACTGATCGCGCAGCGCCCCAAAAGCCCGTCATGGAGCCGGAGCTGCTGCATGGGCCGAGCTCGATGCTGGCTATCCGCGTCGCAACCGGCGCTTGATCGGCCCTTTGCTGCCGGCGCCTGTCAGGTCGAGCGCGACGCGCCTGACGGAAATATCATCGGGATCCAGCGTGATCTCGAAGCCCAGGTCGCGGCAGAGCGCCAGCATAGGGCCGTTTTCCGCCAGGACCTGACTATGGACGCGCTGCAGCGTCTCCGCCCTGGCCCAGTCGATGATCAGCTCCATCAGCGCGCGGCCGAGCCCTATGCCCTTGAGGTCGGAGCGCAGCAGGATCGCATATTCGGCTTCGATATGGCCGGGGTCGGCATGCAGGCGAACGGCTCCAGCCGCATTCCCGCTACCGTCCTCGATGGCGATGAAGGCCATCTCCCGCGCATAATCGAGCTGGGTCAAGCGTGCGAGAAAAGCGTGACTGAACGACTTCAGCGGCGCGAAGAAGCGCAAACGCAGGTCCTCCGCCGTGACCCGGGCCAGCATCGCCCCGATCAGCAATTCGTCTTCCGGCTTCATCGGGCGGATCAGGAAAAGCCGCTCGCCAAGTGCGAGTTGCAGGGTCCAGTCGTCGGGATAGGGCCGGATCGCAGGCCGGCGTCGCCGCGTCGGATCCGGTTCCAGCACGACGCGCGCATCCACCGCAACAGCACCGTTGGCATCGGCGAGGATCGGATTGAGGTCGAGTGCGCGGATCTGCGGAAGCGCCGAAGCGATGTTGCCGAGCGCCACCAGGACGGCGGCGATCGCGCGCCGGTCCGCTGCAGGCACATCGCGATATGCTGCCAGGATACGGGAGACCCGCGTCCTGCCGATCAGATTCTCGGCGGAGGCGAGATCGAGCGGCGGCAGTGCGACATGCGTATCGGCGATGAGTTCGGCGGCCGTACCACCACGTCCGAAGACGACGACCGGCCCGAAGCAGGGATCGACGGAAAAGCCGGCGATCAGCTCGCGAGCCTTGGCGCGATGCGCCATCGGTTGCACCATGAAGCCCGTCAATCGCGCCTCGGGGCATTGTTGTCGCAAGCGCTCGGCCATCCGGCCGGCAGCCTTCAGAACAGCCTCTTCATTGGCGAGATCGAGCACGACGCCGCCGACATCAGACTTGTGCGCGATGTCGGGCGAGACGATTTTGAGGGCAACGGTGCGGCCCGCCGCGAACTGTGCCCTGGACGCTTCGACCGCTGCTGCGGCATCCGTCGCTATGACGAAACCCAGCGCCGGAATCCGGAACAGCGTCAGCAATTGTGCGACCTCGTCCGGTTCGAGCCAGGCGCGCCCCTGCGCGATTGCCCGCTCGACGAGCGCGGCGGCGGCCGCGATGTCCGGCCGATCGGCCGCGTCGAGCACGGGCGGCGTCGCCATCAACTCCTTGAGCAAGCTCGCATGCCGCGTGAGATGCTGGAAGCCGAGGATTGCTTCCTGTTCCGTCGCGAAAGAAGGAATGCCGGCAGCCGCGAAAATTCCCGCCATCTCTTCGCCGCCGCCAACCCAGACCGCCAGAACCGGCTTGCCCGCGGGCGCTTCCGAGCGGGCCTCGGCCAGGGCACGCGCGCAATCGGCGGAATCATCCGGCGCAAGCGGGGCGTTGAGCGCCAGCACGGCATCGACATCGCTCTCCGCCAGCAGGCGACCGACCGCTTCGTGATAATCCTGCGCCGTTCGAACGATCACGGGATTCCGCGGCTGCCGGTCCACGCCGCTCGCCTGCCGCAGCCGCGCGGCTGCAAGCGCCGCAAGACCCTCGCCATTGCTGACGATCGCAAGCCGGCCGGCATCGGCGGCACGCGCCCGTCCCAACGTCTCGGCCGCCGCGAACAGCTCGTCGAGATCGCTGACCCGCAGCAGGCCGGCCCGGTGGAAGGCAGCCTCATGCGCGGCGTCGCTGGTTACGATCAAGGCCGAATGCGTCAGCGCGGGCCAGGGTGGCTCGTAACGCGGCGGCTTCAGGACCAGCACCGGCTTGAGCCGTGCGGCAGCACGCGCTGATGAAAGGAAGCGCGCGGCATCGGCGACATCGTCGATCGCCAGCAGGATCGTGCGGGTCGAGGGATCCGTGCCGAAATAATCGAGGCAGTCGGCGATATCGACATCGGCGCCCTCCCCCAGAGCGACGGCCCCCGCAAAGCCGATCCCGCGCCTGCCCGCCCAGGCCAGGATTCCGGCCGCCACCGAATTGGATTGGGCAACGAGGGCGAGCGACCCAGCCGCCAGATGCACGGGGACGACCGTGGCATTGAGACCAAGACGCGGCGCGGCAATACCGAGCGAGGATGGCCCGAGCAGGCGCAGGCCAGCGGCCCGCGCGGCACTCCTTAGCCGCCCGGCATCGGCTGCAGCCCCATCGGGCACGAGAAGCCCGGCACAACCGCGCCCTGCTGCAGCGGTCAGGACCTGCTCCGCGACCACGGCCGGGGCGATGAGCAGGTCGGAAGGCTGCAGCGGGGCAAGAGCGTTCCCGTCGGGAAGCAGCGTGAGCGTGCCGCGATACGGCCCCGAGCGGATTTGCGCTACCAGCGCATCGGTTTCGGGCGAGCCGGCAATGGCCGTCACGGTCATGGGTTCAAGGGCGCGTCTGAGCAGGGCGAGCGTCATCGGTCGGTCGTTTCCGTCTTGGCCAGGACCAGCAGACTTGGCCAGGGTGAGCAGACGCGATTCTCGGCAGTCAGGCCAGACGCCTTCTGCAGGCCATGGCTCATATCGGCCTGCAAGGCTGGCCGCATCTGCGTCGAGCCGGGTTCCCCCTCGCGCAGGGCATGTTACACGGACCCATGGTCGCGCGCCTCACCCTCGTCGGAGTCACGACAATCCGGCAGGAGATCAAGCGAAGCCGCTTCGTCGCGGTAGCCGGTCCCATTGCCGACGAGGAGGCAGCCAGGGATTTCATCGCCGCGCAGTCCGATCCCGCAGCCAATCACAATTGCTGGGCCTGGCGGCTCGGACAACGCTATCGCTTCAACGACGACGGCGAGCCCGGCGGCACTGCCGGCAAGCCGATCCTCGCCGCCATCGACGGTCAAGAGCTCGATGGCGTCGCAGTTGTCGTCACGCGCTGGTTCGGCGGGATCCTGCTGGGTAGCGGCGGCTTGATCCGGGCCTATGGTGGCAGCGCCGCTCAATGCCTGCGCGAGGCCGGGAAGGTACCACTGATCGAAACGCTCTCGGTCGCGATCACTTGCGGCTTCGGCGATCTGGCACTCGTCGGAGCGCGGCTCGGCGCCCTGCCCGGCGTAGAGATCAGCGACCAGGCCTTCACGGATACCGGCGCCGTGCTGTCGGTTTCCGTACCCAAGGCGGAGGCCGACGACATCGCACGGCTAGTGACGGATCTCACGAGCGGGCGCGCGGTGATCGGCTGGAATGACTAGCCGCGAGGCCGGTTTCAGGATCGCGATATGCTCAGCGGAAAGGGCGAGCGGGCCTGGCCCAAGGCCGGGAATCCCAGCGGGCTGGACCGGCATTTACGATGCCCGCTTCGAGCCCTGTTGCAGCGCCTCGATGGTCTCCGCGTTCGGGCAATAGCGCCCATGCGGCAGCGGACCTTCGTGCCGGTCGAGATCGCGCCGGCAGCGATGCGCCATGAGGCACCCGGCACAAACGATCGTCATGTCCCGCATGACGCCGGCCTGGCTGCGACTCAGCAGATCAGGATCGAGGCCGACACGCTGGAGCAGCCGGCGCAACAGCGCTGACTCGCGCCGGCGACGGGAGGCGAGCCGGCGGAAATCGGCCTCGGGAACGGCGTTGTCCCGGGCCATCTCGGCGACGGTCGTTCGGTCGAGAGCCTCGAACGCTCTTGCGCGCCACCATTGGCGAAGCGTATCCGCGATAGGCATGGCCACTTCCCCCGATTTTGCACGAGAATCGGGGGATAGCCGCAGGTTGTCGTTGCGGAAGATCAAATTGCGGGGGCCGAGGCTGACGGAACTGCGGGATATCACGTGGATCAGGCGGCAGCACAGCCAAACGCCTGCCTTTAAACGCTTGCTTCCATCGCTCGCGCGATGACCTCGAGGTGGCGACGCATGGCTTCCTCGCTCTGAAAGCCGCTACGGGCTGCCATCGCATCGATGACGGCCGTGTGCTGGTCGCAGTGAAGGCCGGTGAACTCCGACGCCCCGATCCGGCGATAGGTCCGGTCCCATTGCTGCTGCCAGGCCACACGACGGCGCGCACCCGCGAGATAGTCGAGCAGGCCGAGCAGGATCGGATTGCGCGCGATCTCCGCGATGGCGCGATGGAAGGCAGCATCATGCCTTTCACATTCGGCACGCGAGCGGGCCCGCCTGCCCTCCGCTACGATGTGCCTCAGGCGATCGATATCGGACGGCATCGCCACGCGCGCCGCCTCGGCCGCGATCGGCGGCTCGATGATCAGGCGCGCCTGCATCAATTGCAGCGGCGAGGTGGCTTGCAGCAGCAACGCCTCCCGGATCGGGTGGCCGTCGGGCCGGGGGCCGACGAAAGTGCCCTGCCCAACATGGCGCCAGATCGCCCCCTCGCTTTCGAGCGTGAACAGCGCCTGCCGTAAGGTCTGGCGCGAACAGCCCAGAGCCGCCGACAGAGTGCGCTCGTCTGGCAGCCTCCTGCCGGGCGTCGTCTCCTGCGCGTCGATCACCGCCCTCAGGCGCGCAAGGATTGCAGTCGTGCTGTGTCTTGTCATCGAGGGATCGACCCATCGCTTTCCAGCAGACCAATTTGCAGACCTATTCGATTTCGGCAATCCAGCCGCGATCCGAGGGGGATCTCATGGAATCGAACATCGTTCTGGTCGTCGCAGGCCTGGCTGCCGGAGCGCTGAATTCCGTTGCCGGCGGAGGTACCTTCCTGTCCTTCCCGGCGCTGGTCTGGATCGGCGTGCCACCGATCATGGCGAACGCCACGGCGACGCTTTCTGCGCTGCCCGGCTATATCGGCGGCGCCTGGGGCTTTCGGAAGGACATCCGCGCCAGCGGGCCGATCAGCCTTGCCTGGACGGTCGCGATGGCCGCGCTCGGCGGGTTGCTCGGCGCGCTCCTGCTGCTGGTCACGCCGAAGGAGACCTTCTCGGCGCTGGTGCCCTGGCTACTGCTCGGCGCGACCCTGATCTTCGCCGCAGGTCCAGCCCTCGTGCGCCGCGTGCTGCGAAACGGTGGAGGGCTGCCGAAGCTGCCGGCCCTGCTGCTGTTGCTCGCCGTCTCGATCTATGGCGGCTATTTCAACGGCGGCCTCGGCATCATGCTGCTCGCGGCCTTCGGTTTCGTCGGCCTGACCAACCTGCATGAGATGAACGGGCTGAAGAGCCTGATGTCGGCTATCCTGTCGGCGGTCTCCGTCGCGACCTATTCCATCGCGGGGCTGATCGACTGGCGTTCGGCACTCGTGCTCGGCGCCTCCTGCGCGTTCGGCGGCTTCATCGGCGCCCATCTGGCACGGCGCATCACCAACATGCTGGCACTGCGCATCTTCATCACGCTGATCGGGCTCGGAATGGCCGCGGCCTTCTTCATGGCCTGAGCGCCGCATCCAGCACCCGCACGACATGCACGGCCTCGCGCTGCGCGCCGTCATGGATCTGGTGGCGGCAACTCGTGCCGTCGGCAACCACGAGGTCGTCCGCGCTGGCCTTGCGTACCGCCGGCAACAACGAGAGCTCGCCCATCGCCAGCGAGACGTCGATCGTCTTGGCGCCATAGCCGAAGGCGCCGGACATGCCGCAGCAACTCGACTCGATCGGCTTGACCTCGAGCCCCGGCACCGCGCGCAGCGTCTTCTCCACCGCCCCCATCGCGTCGAACGCCTTCTGATGGCAGTGCCCGTGCAGATGCGCGACGCGCCCGCCCTGATCCTGAAGCGGCAAGCTGGTCTTGCCTGCCGCCATATCGGCCGCCAGCAATTCCTCGATCAGCAGCGCAGCTTTCGCCAAAGGCTCCACCTCGGCCTTCGGAAGCAGCGCCGCGAACTCGTCGCGAAAACTGATTAGGCAGGAGGGTTCGAGCCCGACGATCCGCGCCCCCTTCGCCACGAAGGGGGCGAGCGCATCGATCGTCCGCCTTGCCTCGGCCCGCGCCTCATCGACCAGTCCAGCCGAGAGGAAAGTGCGTCCGCAGCACAGCGGTCGGCTTCCGTCCTTCGCCGCGACGCGGTGCAGCCGATAGCCGCCCGCCTCCAGCACGCGCTGCGCCGCCTCCAGGTTCTCGCGCTCGAAATAGCGGTTGAAGGTGTCGCCGAAGAGCACGATGTCGCGACCATCGCCCTGGACCGCCGAAGCCTCGGCGGGAGCAGCCACCTCGCGCCAGGGCTTGCGCCAGACCGGCAGCGAGCGCCGCGCGGAGAAGCCGAGCCAGTGTTCGCTGAGCTTCGACAAGAGCGGGATGCGGTCGCGCAGGTTCATCAAGGGCGCGAGCTTTGCGGCGATCGGCGCATAGCGCGGCAGGAAGGCGATCAGGCGCTCCTTCAGCGGCAGGCCGTGCTTCGCGTGGTAGTGGTGCAGGAACTCGACCTTCATCCGGGCCATGTCGACGCCGGTCGGGCAGTCGCGCTTGCAGCCCTTGCAGGAAACGCAGAGATCGAGCGTCTCCTTCATCTCCGGCGAGGTGAAGGCATCGGGGCCGAGCTGCCCGGAGATCGCGAGCCGGAGCGTATTGGCCCGGCCGCGCGTCACATGCTGCTCGTCATGCGTCGCGCGCCAGGACGGGCACATCGTCCCGCCCGTCATCTTCCGGCAGGTACCGTTGTTGTTGCACATCTCGACCGCGCCACCGAAGCCGCCCCAGTCGGACCAGTCGAGCGCGGTCTGTGCAGGAATCAGCGTGGCATAGCCCGGCGCGAAGCGCATCAGGCTGCGGTTGTCCATATGATGGGCTCGGATGATCTTGCCGGGATTGAGCTTGTTGTCGGGGTCGAACCCGTCCTTCACCGCCTCGAAAGCGCGGGTCAGCGGCGCCCCGAACATCGGCTCGACGAAATCCGAGCGCGAGATGCCGTCGCCATGTTCGCCCGAAAACGAGCCCTTGAAGCGGCGGACGAGCTCGCAGGCCTCCTCGGCGATACCGCGCATCGCCTTCACGCCCGCTTCGGTCTTCATGTTCAGGATCGGGCGCACATGCAGGCAGCCGACCGAGGCATGCGCATACCAAGTGCCGCGCGTGCCGTGCCTCTCGAACACCGCCGTCACCGCGTCAGTGTAATCGGCGAGATGCTCCAGCGGCACCGCGCAATCCTCGATGAAGGAGACCGGTTTCCCGTCGCCTTTCATCGACATCATGATGTTGAGGCAGGCCTCGCGCACGTCCCAGACCGGCTTCTGCCGGGCCGGTTCGATCACCTCGACCACCGCATCGGGGAAGCTGAAATCGGCCATGCATTGGTCGAGCCGCTTCAGGTCGCGCTTGAGATCGGCGAGGTCGTCGCCGGCGAACTCGACCAGCAGCAGGCAGTTCGGCTGTCCCTTGGTGATGTCGGCGAGCGTGCGCACGAAGAGCGGGATATCGGAGCCTAGCACCAGCACGTTGTTGTCAACGAGTTCGACCGCGACCGGGCCGAGCGCAACGATGTGCTGCGTCATCTCCATCGCGGCGCGGAAACTCGGGAAATGGCAGACGCCCATGACACGGTGCTGCGGCAGCGGCGAGAGCTTCAGGGTCGCTTCCGTGGTGATCGCGAGTGTGCCTTCCGAGCCTACGAGGAGATGCGACAGGTTCGGCCGCGGCACGATCAGTTCGTCGAGATTATAGCCGCCGACGCGCCGCTGCACCTTCGGGAAGATCGCCTCGATCGCCGCGCGGTGCTCTTCCGCCAGCGCCATCATGCCAGTCATCAAATCGCGGGCGCGCCGCGAGGCATTGTCGCTGACGGCGCCCTCGCCCAGCGCGAATGGCTCGCCGTCATGGAACATCGCCTTCAGCGCGAGAACGTTGTCGACCATCTTGCCGTAGCGCAGCGAGCGCGCGCCCGACGAGTTGTTGCCGGCCATGCCGCCGATAGTGCAGCGGCTCGCCGTCGAAGGTTCCACGGGAAAGAACAGCCCGTCCTTCCTGAGCCGCGTGTTCAGCGTCTCCAGCACAAGGCCGGGCGCGACCGAAACGGTCCGCGCCTGCGGATCGTAGTCACGGATCGCATTGAAATGCCGGCTCATGTCGAGCACCAACCCGTCGCCGATCGGCTGGCCGTTCTGCGAGGTGCCACCGCCCCGCGCGATCACCGGCACGCCATGCTCGGCCGCGATCGTCAGCGCCGCCGTGATATCGGCCTCGCTCTTCGGAAAAGCCACACCCTGCGGCAGGATCTGGTAGATCGAGGCGTCGGTGGCGTAACGGCCGCGGGTGAAGGCATCGAAGCGGACCTCGCCTTCCAACCCCCTGGCAAGCCGGCGCTCGAAGCCGAGATTGCGGCTATGTGAACGGGAAAGCGCCGTCTGGTTCATTCCGCAGCCTCTGCCATTTCGGATGACGCGCCGCGATCAGAGCGTCCACCACTCCCAGAAGAGCAGGAGGAGAGCCAGCTCGACAAGGGTCCGGACGTGACCGTTCACGCATGGCACCCCAGCACGGCCGGGCGGTTTGCGGGGTTTGATCTTCAAAAAAGCGAAGGCAAGATGAAGCCGGCAACAGCGCATCGCTTGCCACAGGCCGAATGCCGAACGAGGGTCACAACACCATGCAGGGTCGTCACTTTCTGCACATTCCCGGCCCGAGCCCGATTCCGGACCGCATCCTGCGTGCGATCGCGATGCCGATCATCGACCACCGCAGCGCCGAATTCGCCGCGCTCGGCAGGCACGTCCTGGAAGGCAGCAAAACGGTCTTCCAGACGAAGCAGCCGGTGGTGATCTACCCGTCTTCCGGCACCGGCGCCTGGGAGGCCGCGATCGTCAACACGCTCTCCCCCGGCGACACCGTGCTGATGGCGGAGACCGGCCATTTCGCCACGCTCTGGAAGCAGATCGCCACGCGCTTCGGCATCGAGGTCGAATTCATCCCCGGTGACTGGCGCCACGCCGCCGATCCTGCCGCGATCGAGGCGAAGCTCGCCGAGGACAAGGCCCGCAAGATCAAGGCCGTCATGGTCGTCCATAACGAGACCTCGACCGGCGCGACCAGCCGCATCCCCGAGATCCGCAAGGCGATCGACGCGGCCGGCCACCCGGCTCTGTTCATGGTCGACACCATCTCCTCGCTCGCCTCGGTCGACTACCGTCATGACGAATGGCAGGTCGACGTCACCGTCTCCGGCTCGCAGAAGGGACTGATGCTGCCGCCGGGCCTCGGCTTCAACGCCATCTCGGAGAAGGCGCTGGCCGCGTCGAAGACCAACACGCTGCCGCGCTCCTATTGGGACTGGCAGGAGATGGTGAAGATCAACGCCAATGGCTTCTTCCCCTACACCCCCGCGACGAACCTGCTCTACGGGCTCAAGGAAGCGCTCGCGATGCTGCAGGAGGAAGGGCTCGACAACGTCTTCGCCCGCCACAAGTGTCTCGCGGCAGCCTGTCGTGCCGCGGTCAAGGCCTGGGGGCTCGAGGTGCTCTGCCAGAACCCGGCCGAGCACTCGCCGGTCCTGACCGCCGTGCTGATGCCCCCGAGCCATGACGCCGACCGCTTCCGCAAGGTCGCGCTGGAGACCTACAACATCTCGCTCGGCTCGGGCCTCGGCAAGGTCGCCGGCAAGGTCTTCCGCATCGGCCATCTCGGCGAATGCAACGAGCTCAGCCTGCTCGGCGCGCTCTCCGGGATCGAGCTCGGCCTGTCGGCGGCCGGCGTGCCGCATCGCAGCGGCGGTGTCGCCGCGGCGATGGCGAGCTTCGAAGGACGGGACCACGCCAACGAGACGGTGGCCGCCGCCGGCGCCTGAGCTATTGCAGCCGAGGACCGGCGGTTCTCGTCGGGCTTACGGCCCGACGAGTTGCCCGCCATCGACGACGATGCTCTGGCCGGTGACCCAGCTCGCCTTGGCCGAAGCCAGGAAGAGCACGACCTCGGCGACTTCCTCGGGCTTCCCCATGCGCCCGAAAGCGATCGATGCCAGCGTCGCATTGTAGAGCTCGGGATTGGAGGTCTTCCGGTTCTCCCAGGAGCCGCCGGGGAACTCGATCGAGCCCGGCGCGACGCAGTTCACGCGGATGCCCTTGCGCGCCAGCATCTTCGCCTGGCTGCCGGTATAGTGCATCACCGCCGCCTTGATGGCGCCATAGGGCGCCGAGCGCGAGGACGCCCGCAAAGCGGAGATCGACGAGATGTTGACGATCGACGAACCCGGCTGGAGATGCGGGATCGCTGCATGGCTGCCGCGCACCACCGCCATCATGTCGACACTGAGCGAGGCGGCCCAGCCGTCCTCGTCGTCGGTCTGGCCGAAGCCCGAGGCATTGTTGACGAGGATGTCGAGCCCTCCCAGCGCCTTCACGGCCTCAGGCACATAGGCCTCGATCTGGCCGGCATCGGCGAGATCGACGTTTCCCGCATGGGCGGTGACGCCGAGAGCTTCGATCTCCTTGCGCGTCGCCTCCAGCGGCCCGACGCTGCGCGCACAGATCGAGACCGCTGCCCCGCCCGCGGCAAAGCCGAGTGCGATCGAGCGGCCGATACCGCGGCTGCCGCCCATGACGATCACGCGCTTGCCGGTGAATTCCTTGGCCATGCCGGCCTCCCCTTCCTGATTGATTCCCGGTCCTTATTGCCGGCGGGAAGGGACACGCTGCAAGGCGGGCGAGACGCATGCCGCCCCTGCGCTTTCAGGCGGAAGCGGAGTGCTAGCGATCGCGCGCGACACGGAAACCATTGGTATAGAAGCGCACATCAGCCTCGTATTTGAAACGCGCAGCCGAGCGCAGATAGCGCGGATCATTGTTGAACGAGCCGCCGCGCAACACGCGCTCGCGGCATCCACCGACCGTGTAGGCGCTGCCATCGCGCGGCGCGCTGCGGTAATTCTCGCTCCAGCAATCGGCGACCCATTCGGCCGCATTGCCGGCCATGTCGTAGAGGCCGAAAGCGTTGGCCGGGAACTGGCCGGCGGGAACCGCACTGCCGCGCTTCTGATCGTTGCAACCGAGGCAATTGGCGCGCTCCTTCACCAGGCTCTGGCCCCAGGGATAGGTCGTCGTGGTGCCGGCACGCGCGGCATATTCCCATTCGCTCTCGGTCGGCAGGCGATAGGGCTTTCCGCTCCGTGCCGAGAGCCAGGCGAGATAGGCATTGGCATCGTTCCAGTGGATGTCGGTGACCGGCCGCTTGCCGCGGCCGAGCCCGCGATCGTCAGGCCGGTAATTGCAGCCGCCCTGGTCGATGCACAGGTCCCATTCCTCGAAGGTCACCTCGCGCGCGCCCAGGTAGAAGCTGCGGACGGTCACCGGATGCACCGGCTTCTCGAACTCGTAGAGATCGTTCGAGCCCATCTGGAAGCTGCCGGCGGGAATTGCGACCAGTTCCGGGCAGCCCGTGCAATCGCGCTGCGGCGTACCGGCGGCTGGCTGGGGCGATGCCGGCGGCGCGGCGACCGCAGCAGCAGTTGCGGCAGGTGCCGCTGGGCTCGCGCGGTATTCCTGCTCGCGCGTGCGGGCGAGCAAGGCGAAGCGCCCGTTCGGATAGGCATCGAGATAGGCCCGATATTCCGCCGCGTTGCGGCTGTTGCGGATCGATTCCCAGAAGGCGAGGTCATAGGCGGCATCCTGGGTGGCGCCCGGCGTCTGCGGCGGCGGAATCACGGCGCGGCTGCCTTGCGCCACCGCGACCGGCCGGGCGACGGACGTGACGACGAGACCTTTCGGCGGCTCCGCCGAGAGCCAGACCTGCTGGCTGCGCCGGGTCTCGCGCGAAACCGTGTCCCGCACCTGTTTCAGCGCCTGCGCCATCTCCAGCCCCGGAGTCCGGATCGCCTTGAGCCAGGCCTCGCCGGCACGGTCGGGACCATTCGGCAGCGCCTTGCCGGGAGCCGTCGGGAACAGCACGGAAATGCCTTCCATCGGTTCGAGCGGCAGCAGCCCTTTCGTCTTGCCCTGCCAGGGATTGTCGCGGCCGGCATCGAGAAAGATCAGGGCACTCGCGGGCCTTGCGATGATCAGGGGATCGACGATCTCGTCGAGATCGACTGCTCCCTCGGCGCCGTTCTGCACCGGAAGCAGGAAATTGCGGTTGCGCTGCTGGATGGTATGGCCGCTGTAGAACACGACGACCTGCGCGCCTCGCCTGAGCTTGCCGGCAAAGCCGGCGATCGCCTGCCGCAGCGCATTGCGATCGGCATTCTCCACCGCGACGACATCGAAGCCGCCAGTACTCAGGGTCTCGGCGACAGCACGGCCCTGCTGCGTGGCGCCGCCGATCGGCGCCTCCGAATAGGCCTCGTTGGCGATGACGAGGGCGATGCGCGCAGCCTCGCCCGGCTGCTGGGCTAGACCGGATACGGCCAGCAGCGGCAGCAGGACCAAGGCAATCAGGACGCGCAGCCAGGTCATCGGCGGACGGAAGCCTCTCCAGTTAGCGGACATTGACCGTGATCTTCGGCGACATCACGGGCGGATTATGCGGCGTATGATTGTGGTCGCCGAGCAGCAATTGCAGCGTGTGCCGGCCCTTGGGCAGCGTCACCACCACCTCGGTCTGGCCATTGCCGAGATGGATGTTGTTGTAGTCGGAGGGGATCGGCTGGTCGGGCGGGCCGGGATCGGTGTCGATCAGCAGGTGATGGTGGCCGGTCCGCGCATGATTGATGCCCGCCGGCGCGACGCCCATGCCGCGCAGGCCGATGCGCACGGTGAAGCGCTCGGGCACGCTCAGGCCGTCGACCGGATAATGGAAATAGACCTGCGCCCCCGGCGGAGCCGGCTGGCGTGCCGGCGTCTGCGCCGCGGCTTCCGGGAGAACAACATGCCAGATCGCCAATGCGAAAAGGCCGGCTGCTGCGATGCGGGCTCGCGAGATCACCGGCGCCTCCTCGCATGCGGGCCGCCCGGTGCCACGGTGACCGTGATGCGCTCCGAGATCACCGGCGGATCATGCGGCACATGGTTTTCGTCCGCGAGCAGGAGCTGCAGCGTGTGCCGTCCGTTCGGCAATGTCAGCTTGTATTCGGTCTGGCCGCCGCCGAGATGGATATGGTTGAGATCGGCCGGGATCGGCTCGCCGAAGGCTGGCGGCTCGGTATCGACCAGCAGGTGGTGATGACCGGTATTCGGCTTGGCGATGCCGGCCGGCGCCACACCCATGTTGCGCAGACCGAAGCGGATCGTCGAGGTCGGATAGATCCGGTCGCCGTCCCGCGGATAGACGAAATAGACCGCGGCATCGTTGGGCGACGCCGTGCGGGCGCGGCCGGCACCATGGGCATGTGACTGTGGAGGCGCTGCGACGGAGGCCTGCGCCTCGCCGACCACGCGAACCCGGATGCGCGGCGAGACCACGGGCGGATCGTGCGGGACATGCTCGTGGTCGCCCAGCAGCAATTGCAGCGTATGCTCGCCGGGCGGCAACGAGAGCTCGACCTCGGTCTGGCCGCGCCCGAAATGCAGATGGTTGAAGTCGCTGGGAATCTCGCGGTCGAGCGCCGGCAGCTCTGTGTCGACGAGCAGATGATGGTGGCCGCCGTTCGGGCTTGCCGTCCCGGCCGGCGTCACCGTGATGCCCTCCGTCCCGAAGCGGATTTTTGCGCGGCTCGGGATCGTCGCGCCGTCCTGCAGATCGATGAAGAAGACGCGCGCGCCGGGCGCCGCAGCCGAACGCGGCTTTTCGGCCGGTGCCGCCGGCACTTCGACCGTGATGCGCTCGGATACGATCGGCGGATCATGCGGCACATGGTTGTGGTCGGCGAAGAGCAGTTGCAGCGTGTGCTTGCCGGGCGTCAGCGCGATCTCGGCCTCGGTCTGGCCGCCACCGAAATGGATATGGTTGAAATCGCTGGGAATCGGCTGGTCGAGCGGCGGCAATTCGGTGTCGATCAGCAGGTGGTGATGCCCGCCATTGCGGGCCGCCTGCCCCGCCGGAACCACTTCCATGCCGGAGATCGCGAACCGCACCGTGAGCTTGGCGGGAACCTGCGCCTTGTCGGCCAAGCCAACGAAGGAAAGCCGGGCAGCGGCGGGGGCCGGACTGCGCTGCCGGGCGCGCTCCTGCGCCGATGCGCCGGCCAATGGGATCGCCACGGCCAGACCCAACAGGAGAAGCGCCGGCGCAATGCGAAGCATCAGCGTCTTCCTTCCGCGAGAAGATGGGACGAAGGCTACCAGCGCCAACTGGCGCCTTCAAGCAAAACACCATCCCGTTTCGGTGAGGACTATGCTTTGTTCTGGAGGTGGTCGGGGTCATGCATTAGCATGACGTAGAGGCTGCCCGCAGCCTTTAGGAACATGACTCATGACCCTCGTCGCGCGACTCTGCGGCCTGTTCCTCCTGCTGCTGTCCGGCCTCGCCCTGGCCGAGACGCCGCCCGAGCGCCGCGTCGCGCTGGTCATCGGCAATTCCAGCTATCGCAATGCCCCCGTGCTCCCCAATACCGTGAACGACGCACGCGACATGGTCACCGCCCTGCGCAAGGTCGGTTTTGAGGTGGTCGACGGCATCGATCTCGACAAGCGCGGCATGGATGCGGCGCTGACGCGCTTCGCCCGGCTGGCGCAGGATGCGGACGCCGCGATGTTCTATTTCGCCGGCCACGGCTTCCAGTTCAATGGCGAGAACTATCTCGTCCCCGTCGAGGCGAAGGTCGAGGACGAGGTCGGCGTCCAGTACGAGACGACCCGACTCAACGATGTCGTCACCGCCCTGAACTATGCCAAGGGCGTCAAGATCATGGTGCTCGACGCCTGTCGCAACAACCCCTTCGTCGGGCTGCTCGCCAAGCGACAGGCGACGCGCGGCTTCTCGGTTGCGTCCGGTCTCGCCCCGGTCCAGCGCGCACAGGGCATGGTCATCGCCTATGCCACGCAGGCAAACGATGTCGCCGCCGACGGGGCCGGCCGAAACAGTCCTTTCACCGCCGCGCTGGTGCGCGAGATCGACCAGCCCGGGCTGGAAGTTGCAGCGCTGTTCCGCCGCGTGCAGAAGAGCGTCTACGACACGACTGCCGGCCGCCAGACGCCGGAACTGTCGCTCTCCCTGCTCGGCGATTTCTATCTCAACCGCGAGGAGACCGATGCCGATATCTGGCGCCGCATCCGCGCCAGCGACGACGCCACGGCGCTGCAGGCCTTCATCCAGCGCTATCCGCAGAGCTTCTTCGTCATCGACGCCCGCACGCGGCTCGATCTGCTGGAGCGCCGCTCCTCCGTCTCGAGCGAGCGCGACAGGCTCGTGCGCGAATTCGCCGAGCGAGAGCGCGCCCTGCTCCAGCGACTCGAAAAGGCGGAACAGGGCAGGCGACAGGCTGCCGACGATCTCGCCCGCAAGGATCTCGGTGACGCTGTCGGCGTCCCGCCACCCGTACCGGCTCCGGGCTCCGCGCCTGTCGCGGTCGCCCCTGCCCCGCCTCCGCCGCAAACGCAGGACAAGGCGGAACGGGCGCGCCTCGCCGAGGAGCTCGCCCGCCGCGAATCTGAACTCGCGGCAATCGAGGCGGAAAAGCAGCGCCTCGCCGAGGAGCGCCGGAATCTCGAGCAGGCCATGGCGGCGCGGCTCGGCGCGCTCGGCGCGATGCCACCGAACCGCTCGACGCAGCCCGTCGCCATGCCGGGCACTACGGTCCGCCCCCCGGAGGTCGCGCCACGCGGGCGAGCCTCAGGCGAGTGCGCCGAACTCCTGATGCGTGCGCAGCTCGGCGACCTCACGCCGGCGGCGCGCGAACAATTGCGGCAGTGCCGCTGATGCTAGCTGGCCGTGGCATAGAGCCCGGCCCAAGCCGAAGAGGTGAGGCATGACGGACATGGTCCGCTTCAAGATCGTCATGGTCGGCCTCGCCTTGCTGGCGGGTGCCACATCGGCCAGCGCCCAGACGGCGCCGCCGCCACCGACCCCTACGCCCTTCGCCGAGGCGCTGCGCAAGGCGGCCGATGATCTCTTCACCAAAGCGGCGGTATCCGGCGACAAGGTCGAGCTGGTCATCGACCCGCTGATCGACGCCGCCTCGGGTGCACAATCCACCGCAACCCGCTCGATGCAGGCGACGTTGATGGAGCTCGTCCGCACGAACTACCCGCGCTTTACCGTCCTGCCCTTCGACAGCGAGGCCCTCGCCAGCAAGCCGGTCGTGCTGGTCGGCACCTTCACCGCCGTGAACAACCAGGGCGTGGCGGATGGCCCGCGCGACGCCTACCGGATCTGCCTGACGCTGGCCGACCTCAAGTCCAACAGCGTCGTCTCCAAGGGCGTCTCCCGCGCCCGCATCGAAGGCGTCGACACGACGCCGACGCCCTATTATCGGGACTCGCCGCTCTGGGCGAAGGACCAGGCGACGGAGTCCTACATCAAGGTTTGCCAGGGCACGAAGCTGGGCGACCCGATCGACCCCGTCTATGTCGAGAAGCTCACCGCCAATGCGCTGATCAATGACGGCATCCTCGCCTATGAGACCCAGCATTTCCGCGAGGCGCTCGCCTTCTACCGGACGGCGCGCAAAATGCCGGGCGGCGAACAGCATCGCGTCCGGATCGGCACCTATCTCGCCGCCAGCAAGCTCGCCCGGCGCGAGGACATGGTCGACGCCTTCGGCGACCTGATCGATTACGGCCTTGCGTCCGACCGCCTGATGGTGAAATTGCTGTTCAAGCCCGGCACGACGCAATTCGTCGACGACCGCCAGATCACCGAACCCTATCCGATGTGGTTGAGCCAGATCGCGACACGCTCGCGCCAGAAGGGTGCCTGCCTGGAGATCGTCGGCCATACCTCGCATACCGGCCTGCCGCAGGTGAATGACCGGCTCTCGGCGCTACGTGCGCAATTCGTCATGGACCTGCTGCTGACCGGCGCGCCCGACAATCGCGGCCGCATGATCGCCACCGGCCGCGGCTTTCGCGAGAACCTCGTCGGAACCGGCAAGGACGACGCCAGCGACGCGCTCGACCGACGCGTCGAGTTCAAGGTGATCGGCTGCTGAGAAGCCCGGCGAGGACATGCGGGATCAGCCCGCCGGACTTGAGCAGAGTGATCTCCAGCGATGTCTCGATCGCCGCGCGCAGGGTGATCGGGACGGTCTCGCCTGAGGGACGGATGATCGTCAGCTGCACAGCGCAACGCGGCACCAGCCGATCCGGGCGAAGGTCGATCGCGAAGAGGTCGGCCGAGCCTATGGCCAACGTATCGGGATGAACACCCTCCGGCAGCAGGAGCGGCAGGATGCCCATGCCGATCAGATTGGTGCGGTGGATGCGCTCGATGCTCGCGGCGATCACGGCACGCACACCGAGCAGCGCCACGGCCTTGGCCGCCCAGTCCCGTGACGAGCCCATGCCATAGCGCTCGCCCGCCACAAGCACGAGCGGCGTCTGTTCCCTGGCGTAGCGTTCGGCGGCTTCCGTCAGCGGCACGATCTCGCCGGAAGGCTCGTGACGCGTCAGGCCGGCCGGCGCGTCGGCCGGCAGCAGGCGGTTGACCGCCATCCGGTTGGTGAAGGCGCCGCGGATCATCACCTCGAAATTGCCGCGCCGCGAGGCGAAGACGTTGAGATCGGCCGGATCGCCTCCCTGCGCGATGATGTACCGGCCGGCGGCGCTGTCCGGACGGATCTGGTTGGCCGGCGAGATATGGTCGGTGGTGACGTCGTCGCCCAACACCAAGAGCGGCCGGGCGTGCCCCTCCGCCGGAGGCAACCCTCGCGGCCGGACGAAGGGCGGCTTGCGCAGATAGGTCGAGGCCGGGTCCCAGGGGAAGCGCGACCCGGACGGTGCATCGAGATCGACCCAGAGCGGGCGGGCCGCGGCCTCGCGATAGGCGGCATCGAAATCGGCCACGTCCCAGCCGGTCGTCACGGCCGCGTCGATCTCCGCGCCCGTCGGCCAGATCTCGCCGAGCATCACCGGCCTGCCTGCTGCATCGAAGCCCATCGGCTCCCGCGTGATGTCGATATCGACCGTGCCGGCGAGCGCGAAGGCGATGACCAGCGGAGGCGAGGCCAGGAAGCCGTTTTCGAGATCGGGATGGACGCGCCCCGGAAAATTACGGTTGCCGGAGAGCACCGCAACCGGGCGAAAGCCTTTACGGCCAAGCTCGTTCCTGACGATATCGAGCAGCGCCCCTGAATTGCCGATGCAGGTCGTGCAGCCATAGCCGACAATGCCGAAGCCGAGCCCTTCCAGATCGCCAAGCAGGCCGGCACGGCGCAGGAAGCGCTCGGCCGTCGGGGAGCCCGGAGCCAGCGAGGTCTTGACGTAATGCGGCGGTTGCAAGCCGCGGGCGCGGGCCTTGCGGGCGAGGATGCCGGCCGCAGCCAGCATGCTGGCATCGGAGGTGTTGGTGCAACTCGTGATCGCGGCGATCACGACGGCGCCGTCCGGGATGGCACCTTCGCTGCCTCCGGCAAGGGGCGGCGTGAAGGCTGCGCGCGTGCTGCCGGAGGGGATCCGGTCCTGCGGGCGGCGTGGCCCCGCGACACTGGCCTCGATCGCGTCGAGATCGATGGCGATGGTGCGCGTGAAGCGGGGCTGGGCTGCGGGATCGAACCAGAGCCCGCTCGCCCTGGCATAGGCCTCGACCAGAGCACAGTCCTCCGCCGATCGTCCGATCCGCGCGAGATAGGCCAGCGCGCTGTCATCGATCGGGAAATACCCGGTCGAAGCCCCGTATTCCGGCGCCATGTTGGCAATCGCAGCGCGCTCACCGACCGACAGCGTCGACACCCCTGGCCCGAAGAACTCGACGAAATCGCCGGTGACGCCAATGGCCCGCAGCGCGCGGGTGACCTCCAGCGCGAGATCGGTCGCGAGCACGCCGTCGCGCAACCGACCCATGAGCTTCACGCCGATCACGTCGGGAATGCGCAGAACGACAGGCACCCCGAACAAGGCACCTTCCGCCTCCAGCCCGCCGACACCCCAGCCGAGCACGCCAAGGCCGTTGACCATCGGCGTATGACTGTCGGTCCCGAGCAACGCGTCCGGGAAAGCCCGGCGATCGCCCTGATGCATCTCGCTGACGACGACGCGCGACAGCCGCTCCAGGTTGATCGTGTGCATGATGCCCGATCCCGGCGGATGCACCCGGATGCCCGGCATGACCGAGGACGCCCATTTCATCAGGCGGTAGCGCTCGGCATTGCGCGCGAATTCCTTCTCCAGATTGCGCTGGAAGGCATCCGGCCGGCCGAAGAAATCCACGCCTGACGAATGATCCGTCGAGACGTCGATCGGGATGCGCGGCATCAGCAGATCGGGGTTGCGTCCGTTCTCGGCCAGCACGTCGCGCATCGCCGCGATATCGACCAGTGCCGGCCCGCAGGTCGTGTCATGCATCATGATCCGGTTCGGCAGGAACGGGATCTCGACGAGGCTGGAGCCTTCGTCGAGCCAGTCGCGAAACGCCTGTGGCAGGTGCACCGTCTCTTCCGCGGCGGCCGAGCGCATCGCATTCTCGAACAGGATTCGCAGCACATGTGGCAGGCGGCGGAAATCCGCGCCGAGCAGCGACGCGACATCGAGACGGAGGAAGCGCTCGCCCGCCGCCTCGAAACCTGTCCACTCGGCCTTCTTGTTCAACGTCACGATCTCAACCGAGCAGGCGCCGCAATTTCCTGACAGCGGCATCCGGCGAGGAGAGCACCGGCCGCATGGTCAGTGCTCGACAGGCCTCGCCCGCTCGTGATGTCGAGAAATGCGCCAGCAGGATCGCGTCGCGCTCACCGAGCGCCGCTACGCCCTCGGCCACGCGCCGGTTATGCGTGTCGACATCGCCGACCCGCAGCGCCTCGATCGCACCAGACGCGAGCCAGGACGTCAACCTTGCGCCGGGCTTGGCACGCGCCGCTTCCTCCGCGAACTCCTGCTCCATCATCGCGACGGCCGGGCCGAATGTCGCGATCATCCCGACATTGTCGCCATGGCTCAACGCCTCCTCGAACATCGCCTCGTTCGGCTTCAGGACCGGCACAGGCAGCAGGCGCGCGGCCTCCTCGATCGCCGGACCGAAGGCGGAGCAGGTGTAGAGGATGGCCCTGGCTCCCGTCGAAAGCCCGTATTGCCCTAGCGCAACGATGCGGCGCGCGAGATCGTCGGTCAGCGCCCCCACGGCCGCCCGGTCCAGAGCCAGACCGTCATCGAGGATTCCGACCGGGTCGGCCTCCGGCCAGATGTCCAGAAAGGACCGGGCAATCGGCTCGACGGCGACCGGGGTCGCGTGGACGAGCGCGATACGGATGCGGTCGGACATAAGGTCGCCTCAGGGATTGTAGAGCCAGGTCGCCGAGGCCGGAATCCGGCAATGCGCGACCGCGGCGCTCAGCGGCTCGTGACCTTGCGCCCGCAGGCGCAAGTCGCCGCGCTTCAGGCGGTATTCCCATTTCTCGCCGAGATAGATGCAGCCCTCGACATCGAACGAGGCACTCCCGGCGCTCGGCTCCGGCGAGACGGAGATCGCCTCCATCCGGATCACCGCGCGCACGGCATCAGGATCGGCCGGCGCCGCCCGGTCCTTCCAGGTGCCCGGCAGGGACAGCCCGGCACAATCGATGGCGGCATCGCCGCCGGGCGTACCGACCAGCCGGCCACTCAGCACGTTGTTCGTGCCCATGAAATCGGCGGCATAGAAGGTCTCGGGCCGGCTGTAGATGTCGAGCGGCGTCCCGGACTGGACGATACTGCCGCCCTTGAGCAACAACACCTGGTCGGCGATGGCCAGCGCCTCGGCCTGATCATGCGTGACCATGATCGCGCAGATCTTGAGATCGAGGATCAGCTTGCGGATCCAGAACCGCGCCTCCTCGCGCAATTTGGCGTCGAGATTGGACAGCGGCTCGTCGAGCAGCAGCACCTTGGGCTCGTAGACCAGCGCCCGGCAGATCGCGACGCGCTGCTGTTGGCCTCCGGAGAGCTGGTCGGGATAACGCGCCGCGAGATGCCCGAGGCCGAGCTTCTCCAGGATGGCCTCGACCCTCGTCTTGATATCCGTCGCTGAAGCCTTCCGCAGCTTCAGCCCATAAGCGACGTTCTCGAACACGGTGCGATGCGGCCAGAGCGCATAGGACTGGAAGACGAGCCCGATCTGGCGCTGCTCCGGCGGCAGGGCGACTTTTCCCTTGTCGTCGAGGACGGTGGTGCCGCCGATCCTGATGACGCCGATCTCGGGCTGCTCCAGCCCCGCGATGCAGCGCAGCAGCGTGGTCTTGCCGCTACCGGAGGCGCCGAGCAGCGCGACGATCCGGCCCTTCTCGGCGGTGAAGCTCGCACCGGAGAGGATCTGCAGGCCGCCCAGCCATTTCTGGACATTGTCGACGACGAGGTCAGTCATGGATCTTGGCTCCCAGCCGCATGGCCAGCGTCAGGCCGATCGCGGTCAGCAGGATCGAGATGAAGGAGAGCGCGGCGATCTGGTCCATCGCCCCGGAGGTCAGCAGCGACACCATCAGCGAGCCGATCACCTCGGTTCCCGCGCCCATCAGATAGACGCCGGTGGCGTATTCGCGCAGGAAGACGATCATGATCATCGCCCAGGCGCCGGCGAGCCCCGGCCGCACTAGGGGGATCACCACGTCCCGCCAGGTGCGGAAGGTGGTGGCGCCGGCGGTGCGCGCCGATTCCTCCAGTTCCGGAGCCACCTGCAGCAGCGTCGCCTGAATGATGCGCAGGCCATAGGACAGACCGACGATGATATAGGCGATCAGCAGGCTGAACAGCGTCGTGCGCAGCGGCACCAGGAAGGGCACGAACAGGAACAGCCAGAAGAAGGCGAGACCAACGATCAGCCCCGGCAGAGCCCGCGGAAGCAGCACCGAATAGTCGAGCAGCGTACCGGTCCTGCCATGGTTGCGATGGCCGGCGAGGCCGACGAGCAGATAGAATGCGACCGCAAGCGCGCCGCCGATCGCCGCCAGCAGGATCGTGTTGAGGATGCCGCGCGACAGGCTCGGTAATTCGAACACCCGCTGGAAATTCGCCAGCGTCAATTGCTCGCTCAGGCGGACGCCCTCGCCCCAGTTCTCGACGAAGGCGCGCAGGATCACGCCGCCGACCGGCAGAGCGACCGAAACCAGCAGCCACAAACCGATGATCGAGAGCGCGATGGCCTGTCCCGTGCCGCCGAGCTTGAGGAGATTGGTGCGTGCGCCCTTGCCGCCGACCGCAGCGAAGCGGCGGGCATGGCGCAGCAGGCGGCGCTGGACGAAGACCAGCGGCAGCGTGATCAGGATCAGGAACACCGTCACCGCCGCCATGACCTGATAGGTCGGCGCGCCGAAGATCGTGTTGACCTTGTAGATATAGGTGGTGAGTACGAGGATGCCGTTGGGATCGCCGAGCACGAGCGGGATGCCGAAGGTCTCGAAGCCGAGCAGCAGGTTGAGCGCCGCGCTGAAGACCAGCGCCGGCAGCACCATCGGCAGCGTCACGTCGATCGAAACGCGCCAGACACTCGCACCTGCCGTACGGGCTGCCTCCTCGAGGTCGCTCGGCAGGCGGCGCATCGCCGACGCCACATAGAGATAGACGGTCGGGACATGGCTCAGGCCGCCGATCAGGATGATGCCGGGCAGCGTGTAGATGCTCCACGGCGCCGAGCCGAAAAGGCTTCGAAATGCGATCGTGACGAAGCCGGACGGCCCGATCGCCACGGTATAGCCGAAGGCCAGCACGATCGAGGACAGGAACATCGGCACCAGCACGAGAGGCTCCAGCCAGCCCCGCCCCTTGAGATCGGTGCGCGTGATCAGGAAGGCGAGCAGACCGCCGAGCGGCACCGCTACGACCACCATGCCGACAGCGTAGAGCGTCGTCGTCCAGAGAGCCCGGTAGAATTCGGGATCCGTCAGGATGAAATCATAGGCGTCGAGGCTTAAGCGCGCGCTCTCGTCGAAGAACGGGGCACTCAGGAAGCTCTGGTAGATGATGAGCGCGGCCGGAGCCGCGACCATCGCGAACAATGTCAGGATCACCGTGGCTCTGAAGCGCGGGGCCTGGGCTGCAAGCGACATCGGATCCCCCGGGGAGCTGCGCGGCTCAGCCGCGCAGCGCCTCCTTCCAGCGGCGGAAGAAATCGGCGCGGTTCTTGGGCTCGGTCGCCTCCAGCAGAGCGGCGGTGACCGGGATCGGCTTCAGGTTGCCCTTCGCCATTTCGCCGAGCCTGGTCAGGTTCAGGCCGCTGGTGACGTCGGTGCGGATCGATGGCGCCCCTGCCGAGGCCAGGGCCGACTGGCCGGCGGCACTGAGCAGGAAGTCGAGGAACAGCCGGGCCGCATTGGGATGCGGCGCACCTTTCGAGAGATTGGCCACGCGCGAGAAGGCGGCGGTGTAATCCGAGGTCAGAACATAGCCGAGCGCCGGGTTCTTCGCGGCCCATTCGATGGCGTAGGAGCCGATGACGTTGAAGGCGAGCCAGTGCTCTCCCGAGACGATCTTCTCGCGCATCGCACCCGAGCTGCCATAGGTCTTGCCCTCGGTCGCGCCGAACGCCTTCACGAGCTCGAACGTGTCCGGCCGGGTCCTGGCGTCGTTGCTGAAGAACAGGAAGCCCGTGCCGCTCTTCTCCGGATCGAAGGTGGCGAGCTTGCCCTTCAACGCCTCCTTGTTGTCGCGCATGAAGGCGAGCAGTTCAGCCCGGGTCTGCGGCAGCTTGAGCGAGGCGAGCTGTGCCTTGTTGTAGAGGATGCCGACCGGCTCCACCGTGGTGCCGTAGAGCGTATCGCTGAAATTGGCCCAGCCCGGCAGATGGCTCATCTCCGGCGACTTGTAGGCTTCGGCGAGCCCCTTCTGCACGAGGACCATCTGCAGGTCCATTGCCGAGGTCCAGACCACGTCGGAGCCGACCTGCTTGGCGGCAGCTTCCGAAATGATGCGGTTATAGGCGCCGTTGGTGCCGAGGTCGTTGTAATCGACGCGGATGCCGGGATAGGCCTTCTGGAACGCCTCGACGATCGGACGCCCCTGCACATCGTCGGTCGAGGTATAGACCGAGACGACGCCTTCGGTCCGGGCCTTGTCCAGTATCGCCTTGTAATCTGCGGGATAACCCGCAGGCACGCCCTCGGCCCGAGCCGGCAGACTACCCGCCAGAGCCCCGACGCTTGCGGCCGAAGCCAGCATGAATTGTCGCCGATCGATCATATCCATTCCTCCCACTGCTTATCGTTACTCGGGAGCCTAAAGGTCACAATTGGTTTTATCAAGCCATAAAACCACTAACCACAAAACGCAGATCCTGGCCCCCCAAAAACTGTCATCCTCATGAGCTTGTGCAGGGCCTAAGCGGCGCGTCCTGCGTCATCGGCCCGCGGATGCACGACCGGCGATTTCGAGGCGAGTGCCCCGCTGAGATGCCTGCGCATCAGATGGGCCGCCTCCAGATTGTCGCCCTTGGCGAGAAGGTCGAGAATCTGCAAATGCTCGCAGCTCTGCACCGCGATGCGCTGCGGGTTCACCTTGAGCCGATATTCCGCCAGTCGCCGCAACTGGTTGGCGCGCTCCAGCGCGTAGAAGAACATCGGATTGCCGGCCATCCTGATGATGCCTTCGTGAAATTCGGCACCGGCCGCCGTCATCGCCGCGGGCGCCAATCCCCCAAGGTCCCCCGAGGCCAGGCGCTCCTGCGTTCGGCGCAGCGACGCTGCAACCGTCCGGTCGAAGCGAAAGCTCGGCTCAAGCAGGGCAGCCGGCTCGATGACCGCCCGGAAACGATAGATTTCCTCGAAGGCCTCAGCGGTCTTGGCGACCTGTCGCAACTTCCAGCCATAGCCCGGCTTCGGCTCGGCCCAGCCTTCGCGGGCTGCGCGCGACAGCAGGTCCTGCGCCTGCGAGCGCGTCAGGTTGTAGCGGTCCCGGATCGCCTGCTCGGTCTGGTCGGCACCGATCCGGTCCTTCAGCCAGTCTTCCGCCAGCCCGTAATAGGGGTCGCCTTCATGGGCGTCGACGGGCTCCAGCCCCGTTTCGCCGGCCTTGCACCCCGCACTCGGCAGCACGAAGAAGCCGCGATTGCGCCGGTTCTCGATGACGCCCCGGTCACAGAGGATAGCCAACGCCTCGCGGACCGGCGAGCGCGAGACCTCGAAGCGCCTGGCCAGCGCCTCGGTCGCCAGATGCGAGCCCGTACCGAACTCACCCATGCCGATGCGCGCGATGATGTCGTTGGCGATGCGAAGAGCGAGGGGGCTATGGGGCATGTCTGGCGCCGTTGAGATACGCGAGTGATCGCAGGTCGTGCGGGTGATGGCAAATCGTGCGGCACCATCTTGACCCATATTTGGTTTTATATAATGCAATAGCCAATTCTGGAAATATCCTGTGCCGGAGCAAGACCAAAATGAAGATCCTCGTCCTGCCCTGCGACGGCATCGGCCCCGAGATCATCTCCGCTTCAATGGCGGTGCTTGAGGTCGCCAGCGATCGCTTCGGCCTCGGCCTCGGCTTCGAGTATGACGATGTCGGCTTCAAGAGCCTGGAGAAGCACGGCACGACCCTGCGCGAGAGCGTGCTCGACCGCGCCCGCAACGAGTTCGACGGCGTCATCCTCGGCACCCAATCCCATGCCGATTATCCCGCGCCGGAGAAGGGCGGACGCAATGTCTCCGCCGGCTTCCGCATCGGCCTCGATCTCTATGCCAATGTCCGCCCGGCCCGGACGCGCCCCTTCATCGAGTCGAACATGAAGCCCGGCAAGACCATGGACCTCGTCATCATGCGCGAGGCGACCGAGGGCTTCTATCCCGATCGCAACATGCATCTCGGCTGGGCTGAATTGATGCCCTCGCCGGACATGGCGATCTCGCTGCGCAAGATCACCGCGCATTGCTCGAACCGCATCGCCCGGCGCGCCTTCGAACTTGCCGCCAAGCGCCGCAGGAAGGTCACCGCCGTCCACAAGGTCAACAGCTTCCACCAGACCGACGGCCTGTTCCTGCGTGAGGTCCGCAAGGTCGCCGCCGAGTTCCCCGATGTGCAGCTCGACGACCTCCTGATCGACGCCTCGACTGCCCATCTCGTCCGCAATCCCGAGCGTTTCGACGTGATCTGCGCCACGAATTTCTACGGTGACATCATCTCGGACCTCGCCAGCGAACTGTCAGGCAGCCTCGGTCTCGCCGGCTCGATGATGGCGAGCGACACCCATTGCTGCGCCCAGGCCCAGCACGGCTCGGCTCCCGATATCCAGAACCAGGACAAGGCCAATCCCGTCTCGATGATCCTGTCCTGCGGCATGCTGTTGCAGTGGCTCGGCGAAAAGCGGAAGCTGCCCGCCTTCGAACAGGCTTTCCATGCAATCGACAAGGCTATCGACACCGTGTTGACCGACCCCGCCTCCCGCACCCCCGATCTCGGCGGCAAGACCGGTACGATGCGTTTCGGCGCGCTCGTCGCCGAGACCCTGCGGACGGCCTGACGATGAACGAGGAAACCCGGCAGATCCTCTCGATCATCGGCACGCCGCCCGACGCGGTACGCCGGGCGCTGTCACGCCATGGCGTGCTGCGAGCCGGCATCAACCTGTCGAATTTCCTGCTGGTCTCCAGCCGCACGGCGGATGGCGACCCGGCTGGCGTCTCACCCGACATGGCGGCAATCCTGGCCGCATGCCTCGGCCTGCCGCTGAAATACGTTCCCTATGAATCGCCCGGCCCGCTCGCGGATGCCGCGGAGCGCGACGAATGGGATGTCGCCCTCATCGGCGCCGAGCCGCAGCGCGCCGCCGTGATCGACTTCACGCCGGCCTATACCGAGATCGAAGCGACTTATCTGGTGCCGCCGGGCTCTCCGCTGCAATCCGCAGCGGAGGTCGACCGTCCCGGACGACGCATCGCGGTCGCCGCCCGCACGGCCTACGGCCTCTGGCTCGAGCGGAATATCCAGGCTGCCGAATTGGTGACCGGGACCGGCTTCGACGGCGCCTACCGGCATTTCGTCGACCGGAAGCTCGATGCGCTGGCAGGCCTCAGGCCGAAACTGATCGAGGACGAGAAGACGCTGCCGGGCTCGCGCATGCTCCCCGGCCGCTTCATGGCTGTCCAGCAGGCGCTCGGCACGCCCAAGGCCTCCGGCATCGCCCTCGACTACCTCAGGAGCTTCGTCGCGGCCGCCATCGCAAGCGGCATCGTCGCGCAATTGATTGCGAGGCACGGCGTCACCGGTCTCTCCGTCGCAGGGTTGGAACAAGGCAATTGATCGGCGGGAGGCCGGGCTCGTTTGTCTTTGGCCCTGCGGTACTCGGTGCCGGCTCGCGAGGGCCGGATCACCTGCGCCGGCGGTCCGCCCGATTGAACGCGAAAGGGCGATCATCATCGCCCTCCCCTCGCTAACCGATTGATCAAGCGCCGTGCCACCCGTAATCCTCTTGTCGACAAGAGGATTCCCATGAAAGCTACCAAGACCAAGGCCGTCGCCGTCCCGGAGCGAAAGCGCGGCTCGGGCGTGAAATTCGTCTACGATCTGCTGCGTGACGAAATCCTCGATCTCGCGCTGCAACCGGGCAGCCCGATCGACGAGGTCCAGCTCGCCGAACGCTTTCAGATGTCGCGCACTCCGATCCGCGAGGCTCTGGTCAGGCTGGCCGGCGAAGGATTGATCGACACGCTGCCGAACCGCTCGACGATGGTGGCCAATCTCGACTTCCTCAACATGTCACCGTTTTTCGACGCGCTGACCCTGATGTATCGGGTGACGACCCAGCTCGCGGCCCGGAACCGGCGTCCGGAAGACCTCGAAGTGATCCGCGCCCGGCAGGGCGAATTTGCCGCCGCGGTGAAGGCGCAGGATGCGCTGGCGATGATCGCGACCAACGCGGCCTTCCATGCCGCCATCGCGGAGGCCGGACGCAATCCCTATTTCAACAGCCTGTTCAGCCGCCTCCTCGACGAAGGCCGGCGCTTCCTGCGGCTCTATTACCAGTCCTATGACGACCGGCTGCCGCAACAATTCGTCGACGAACACGAAGCGATGGTCGCCGCAATCATAGCACGTGACACCGCCTTGGCCGATCGCCTCGGCAAGGCTCACGCTGAGCAAATCGTTCAGCAAATTCAAAAGCTTATGATCGGTAAAGAGCGGCTTGACATCTCCTTGTGAAAATTGCCGTCGGGTTCTTGTCGACAAATAATATGCAAACCGCTATATCAGTTGCGGGAGGGGCGCGCCGCAGCAGTGGCGAGGTCTCCGCAGGAACGGCAGCCAGAAGGAGAGCGAGATGAAGGCCCAGATTTTCTCAGGCGTGATCCCCGCCCTGATGACCCCTTGCAAGACGGACCGCACGCCCGATTTCGACGCGCTGGTGCGCAAGGGCAAGGAACTGATCGCCACCGGCATGTCCGCGGTTGTCTATTGCGGCTCGATGGGCGACTGGCCCCTCCTGACGGACGCCCAGCGCATGGAAGGCGTCGAGCGGCTGGTGAAGGCCGGCGTCCCGGTGATCGTCGGCACCGGCGCGGTGAACACCGCCACCGCTGTCGCCCATGCCGCCCATGCCCGGAAGGTTGGGGCCAAGGGCCTGATGGTGATCCCGCGCATTCTGTCGCGGGGCTCGGTCATCGCCGCCCAGAAAGCTCATTTCAAGGCGATCCTCGCGGCCGCGCCAGAGCTCCCGGCGGTGATCTACAACAGCCCCTATTACGGCTTCGCCACCCGCGCCGACCTGTTTTTCGCGCTCCGCTCCGAGCACCCCAACCTTGTCGGCTTCAAGGAGTTCGGCGGCGCCGCCGACCTGCGCTATGCGGCGGAGAACATCACCAGCCGCGATGATGACGTCTCTCTGATGATCGGGGTCGATACGACCGTGTTCCACGGTTACGTCAACTGCGGCGCGACCGGCGCGATCACCGGCATCGGCAACGTGCTGCCGAAGGAGGTACTCCATCTCTGCCGTCTGTCGGAGGCCGCAGCCGCCGGCGATGCCGAGGCCCGCCGCCAGGCGCAGGAACTGGAACAGGCGCTCGCGGTGCTCTCCTCCTTCGACGAGGGCCCGGATCTCGTCCTCTTCTACAAGCACATGATGGTGCTGAAGGGCGACAAGGAATACGCGCTGCATTTCAACGAGAGCGATGGGCTGAGCGACAGCCAGCGCGGTTATGCCGAGGCCCAGCTCAAGCTGTTCGACGCCTGGTATGCCGACTGGACAAAGGCCAACGTCGCCCGCAAGCAGGCGGCCTGAACGTAGGCTCCGCGCGGCGGACACCCCTTCCGTCGCGCGGCGGCAAGCCCCTTGCTGATGTCACCGGCCGGTTACCGGTTCGGGTTTAACCTGCAGCACGCACCCGCGAAGCGCACCCGCTGATGGCCACTCCAGATGTCATCGTCATAGGCGCCGGCGTGGTCGGCCTTTCCGCCGCGATCGCGGCGCAGGGGCGCGGCCTTTCGGTCGTCGTACTGGACAGGGCCGGGCCGGCTGCGGGCGCTTCCGCCGGCAATGCCGGTGCCTTCGCCTTCACCGACATCCTGCCGCTCGCCTCGCCCGGCATCCTGCGCAAGGCGCCGAAATGGCTGATCGATCCGCTCGGGCCTCTCTCGGTGCCGCCGGCCTATGCCCTCAGGATCACCCCCTGGATGTTCCGCTTCTGGCGAGCCTGCTCGCCGGCCCGCGTCGCCCATTCGACAGCGGCGCAGACCGCCCTAATGGACTTGTCGAAGGCTGAGCTGGAACCCTTCCTGCGCGAGACCGGTACGTTCGCCATGCTGCGCAAGGACGGCAATCTCCAGGTCTATGAAAGCGAGGCCGAACTGAAGGCCTCCCTCCCCGGCTGGCGGGCGCGCGAGGAACACGGCATCGAATTCCGCCATCTCGACGCTGCCGGCATGGCTGCGATCCAGCCCGGCCTGGCTCCACGCTTCACCCACGGCACCTTCACCCCCGGCTGGTATTCGATCGCCGACCCGCAGGACTATACGATCGCGCTCGCCGAACATTTTCACGCCCGGGGTGGCACGATCGAACGGCTGGAGGTCGAACGCCTGCAGTTGGTGGGCGACAGCATCACGATCCATGACCGTGACGGCCGGACACGGCAGGCCGCACGGGTCGTGCTGGCCGCCGGCGCCTTCTCTCATCGCATAGCCAAGAGCCTTGGCGAACGCATCCCTCTCGAAACCGAGCGCGGCTACAACACGACGCTTCCGCTCGGGGCCTTCGACCTGCGCACGCAGGTCACCTTCGGCGGCCATGGCTTCGTCGTCAGCCGGCTGTCGACCGGCATCCGGGTCGGCGGCGCCGTCGAACTCGGCGGGCTCGACCTGCCCCCGAATTTCCGCCGCTCGGAGGCGATGTTGGCCAAGGCTCGCGCCTTCCTGCCCGGCCTCAAGCCGGACGAGGGCACGCCGTGGATGGGCTTCCGCCCCTCGCTGCCGGACAGCCTGCCGGCGATCGGCCGGGCGCGGGCTTCGGCCCGCGTGGTCTACGCCTTCGGACACGGCCATCTCGGCCTGACGCAATCGGCCGGCACCGCCCGCCTGGTCGCCGACCTCTTGACGGATCGGCCGCCGGCCATCGACATCGCTTCCTTCTCACCGCAGCGCTTCTGAGAGTCGGACCATGGCCAGCCACACCTTCTCCTGCATCGACGGCCATACCTGCGGCAATCCGGTGCGTCTCGTCTCCGGCGGTGGTCCGCGCCTCGAAGGCGCGAACATGCTGGAGAAGCGCGCGCATTTCCTGCGTGAATTCGACTGGATCCGCACCGGCCTGATGTTCGAGCCGCGCGGCCACGACATGATGTCGGGCTCGATCCTCTATCCGCCGACCCGCCCCGATTGTGATGTCGCCGTGCTGTTCATCGAGACCTCGGGCTGCCTGCCGATGTGCGGCCACGGCACGATCGGCACCATCACCATGGGCATCGAGAACGGGCTGATCACCCCGCGCGAGCCCGGCAAGCTCTCGATCGACGCACCCGCCGGCAAGGTCGATATCAGCTACCGCCAGGAAGGCCGCTTCGTCGAAGAGGTCCGCCTGACCAACGTACCGGGCTTCCTCTACGCCGAAGGCCTGACGGCCGAGGTCGAGGGTCTCGGCGAGATCGTCGTCGACGTCGCCTACGGCGGCAATTTCTACGCGATCGTCGAGCCCCAGAAGAACTTCCGCGACATGGCCGACCATACCGCCGGCGAACTGGTCCGCTGGTCGCCGAAGCTGCGCACCGCGCTGAACAAGAAATACGAATTCGTCCATCCCGAGCACCCCGAGATCCAGGGTCTCAGCCATATCCAGTGGACCGGCAAGGCGACGAAGCCGGAGGCTCACGCCCGCAACGCCGTGTTCTACGGCGACAAGGCGATCGACCGTTCGCCCTGCGGCACCGGCACCTCGGCCCGCATGGCCCAGCTCGCCGCCAAGGGCAAGCTCGCGGTCGGCGACGAGTTCGTGCATGAATCGATCATCGGCTCGCTGTTCAAGGGCCGCGTCGAGGCTGCGACGACGGTGGCGAACCGCCCCGCGATCATCCCCTCGATCGCCGGCTGGGCCCGGATGACCGGCTACAACACCATCTTCATCGACGACCGTGACCCCTTCGCCCACGGCTTCGTCGTGGTGTGACGCGCCTCGGAGGCCCGCTCAACCTCGACGGAGCGCGTTTCGGCCGGGCGCTCTAAGCATCGGCAACGATCACGCGCCCGACGACGTTCGAAAGTGCGGCCAGAGCCGGCAATCGCCTCGCCTTCCTGTCGGTCACAATCGCGGAAACCCGATCGAGCTCGCAGAAGCGGACGCGGCTCGTGACGCCGATCTTGGAATGGTCGGCGATCAGGACGACACCGGCCGAATTAGCGACCATGGCCCGGGCGATCTCGGCAGTGTGCTCGAAGAAATTGGTCGCCGCGCCATCCACGTCGACGCCGAAGGGTGAGAGCAGAGCCAGATCGGCCTTGAAGCGGTAGATGTCGTTGATCGTGGATGCGCCACCGGTCTCCGGCGGCTCATGCACAATGGCGCCGCCGAGCAGGAAGACGCGGCTGCCCATCCTCTGCTGGGTCGAGGCCATGCTCGTCGCAACCTGCAGCGAGTTCGTCAGGATATTGAGCTCGGGAACGCTCTTCAGTTCCTCGGCCAGGGCTGCGGTCGTGGTTCCGCCGTCGAGGAACAGCGTCTGGCCGCTTTTGATCAGAGCCAGCGCGGCCAGTGCGATCGCCTGCTTTTCCTGCAGCCGGACAGTCGAACGGGCTCCGTAGGATGCATCCTGCTCACGGGGAAGGCTGACAGCCCCGCCATGGATTCGCCGCAACCTGCCGTCCCGTTCCATGGCAACGAGATCGCGGCGGATCGACTCGTTCGAGACACCGAATTCCTGGGCAAGCCGCTCGACCGAAACACTGCCGAACGTCTCGAGAAGCGTGCCGATGCGCTGCTTTCTGTCGCCTTGCCACATATGCGTCGCCTCCTCCGAAACGCTCTTGGCATCGCGCGTGCCGACACACAACCAGGGCCTGAACGAATTACACATAAATACACATTGTCACATATATCCACAAATGCTAAGCCGCCTCCAGAAAGAGCGGAGATGGCGAATGCACGCCGGGAGCAATGAGGACGAGTGGCTGGCCTTCGCCCTCCAGCTTACCGTGGAGAGCGGTGCAATCCTGCGCGAGGCGGCAACCGTACGCCCCGACGTCGAAATCAAACCCGACAAGAGCTTCGTCACCGCGCTTGACGCCCGCATCGAGCGACGCATGCGCGAGATGCTGGCTGACCGCTTTCCGAGCCACGGCATCATCGGTGAGGAAGAAGCTCCCTCCGCCGGCGACGCCGACCTCGTGTGGGTACTCGATCCGATCGACGGCACCGCCGCCTTCATCGCCGGCCTGCCCGTCTACGGCACCCTGATCGCTCTGATGCGGGAGGGCGAACCGATCCTTGGCGTCATCGACCACCCCATCACGGGAGATCGCTGGATCGGGGTCAAGGGCCGCCCGACCACGCATAATGAAGCCCGCTGTCGCACGCGCGCCTGCGGTGCCCTCAGTGAGGCCATCCTCTCGGCCAGCAATCCTGATTTCTTCGATGCCGAAGAGACCCCGGCGCTCAACACCATGCGCGCCGCCACGGCCTGGCGAATCTGGGGCGGCGCCTGCATGAGCTTCGGCCTGCTCGCGAGCGGGCGCATCGATGCTGCCTTCGACACGCGATTGAAGCTCTGGGACTTCGCGCCCTTCCGTCCGATCATCGAAGGCGCCGGCGGCGTGATCACCGATTGGGAAGGGCAGGCGATCACCCACGAGACGGGCAAACGCATCATGGCGGCGGGCGATCCCGCCCGCCACCGCGAGATGCTGGGACTCGTCGAGACCGCGATGAAGCGCTAAGCCGACTATGGAACACCCGCTCCGAGACGGCGCCGATCCGCCGGAGCTTCGAGTTGGAGGGGAATGCCATGGGTATCGCGATCGAGGATCTGGCCGTCGCCTATGGCGGCCAGCGCGTCATCGACGGTCTTGCGCTGATCATCGAGCCGGGCACCTTCTTCACGCTGCTCGGCCCTTCCGGCTGCGGCAAGACCACGCTCCTGCGCACCATCGCCGGCTTCGTCCCGGCCGAGCGCGGCCATCTCCGCTTCGGCGGCACGGAAGTAACGCATCTGCCGCCGCACAAGCGCGATATCGGCATGGTCTTCCAGGATTACGCGCTGTTCCCCGATAAGACCGTCTTCGACAACGTCGCCTATGGTCTGCGCGCCCGCAAGCAGCAGGACAGCGCGATCAAGCCCAAGGTTCAGGCGGCGCTGGAGCGCGTCGGCCTCGGCCATCTCGGCGCCCGCCATCCGGCCGCTCTTTCGGGCGGCCAGCGCCAGCGCGTCGCCCTGGCACGGGCCCTCGTCATCCAGCCGAAGGTGCTGCTGATGGACGAGCCGCTCTCCAATCTCGACGCCAAGCTCAGGCTTCAGGTGCGCGAGACCATCGTCGAACTCCAGCGCGAGGCGAAGATAACCACCGTCTTCGTCACCCATGACCGAGAGGAGGCGCTGGCCATGTCCGACCGGATCGGCGTGATGAATCAGGGCCGGCTCGAGCAGGTCGGTACGCCCCAGCAGATCTATCGCGAGCCGCGCACCGGCTACGTCGCCGATTTCGTCGGCGGCGCCAATCTCGTCGAGATCGAGACACACGGTCATCAGGCGGGCGAGACCGCAGCCATCACACTCGACGGCACCGCAATCACGGCACGCGCACCAGCGGCCGTCTCGGCCGGCCGCGCCACGCTGGTCGCCCGCCCTGAGGACATCCTGCTGGCCGAGCCCGGCACCGCCGGCACGCTGCCGGGCAGGATCGCGCATCGCCAGTATCTCGGCGGCAAGACCAGCTACAAGGTCGCGCTCGACAGCGGCCGCGTGTTGGCGGTCGACCTGCAGAGCGGCGCGCATGACCGGTTCGAGCCCGGCGCTGCCGTCGGCCTCGGTTTCGATCCTGCCCGTACGCTGATGCTCGCATCATGACCCGCCAGTTCGGCTCGATCTGGTTCTGGTTCTCCGCGCTGGCGCTGGCGATCCTGGCCGTCTTCCTGCTCTACCCCCTGTTGAACGTCCTGACCGGCTCGATCGGCAGCGGCGGCCGCAACGGCTGGGTGACGCTGGCCGGCGATCCCAAATACTTCGCAGCCATCGTCAATACCGTCGTGCTCGGCATCGCGGTGACGCTGACCACGACGCTGATCGGCGTACCTCTTGCCTATTTCACCGCGCGCTTCGACTTTCCGGGCAAGGGCATCGTCGCGGTGCTGCCACTGATCACGCTCGTCATCCCCGAGGTCATCGCCGCCCAGACCTGGCTGATGATGCTCGGCAATAACGGCTTCATCACACGCTGGCTCGGCGGACACGGCATCGACATGCCGACGTTCTACGGCTGGCCGGGCCTGATCACGGTGATGACCTTCACCTATTACACCTACATCTATATCGGCACGCTCGCGGCCATCCGCGGCTTCGACGTCCAGCTCGAGGAAGCCGCACAGAGTCTCGGCACCTCGCCGGCCCGCTCGCGCCTCAACGTCATGCTGCCGGTAGTGCTGCCCTCGGTACTGGCGAGTGCGCTGCTGGTCTTCACGCTGGTCGTCGGCAATTTCGCGACCGCCACCATCCTCGGTAGCCGCGTGCCGCTGCTCTCGGTCCTGACCTATCAGGCCGCCGTCGCCGAGGGCGGTTCCGACCCGGTGATGCAGTCGACGCTCGCCACCGTCTCGATCGCGCTGGTCATGATCGTGCTCTTCGTGCAGCGCTGGATCGTGTCGCGCGGCCGCCACGAGGTCACGCAAGGCCGTGGCGCCCGCGCCGAAAAGCTGCGCGGCCTGCCGGGCCTGGTCATCGGGTTGTCTGCCGGACTTCTCGTCATCGTTTCGCTGCTGCCGCTCGGCTCGATCGTCATCGGCGCCTTCACCGTCTCGCGCGGCCCGGTGATGCGCTGGGGCGACTGGACCACAGCCCATGTCGAGCGCCTCGTGAAGATCGCGCCCGATCCGGTGATCAACACCCTGCTCTATTCGGCTGCGGCGACCGCGATCGGCATCACCTTCAGCGCCATCGTCAGCTACCTGATCGTCAAGAAGCGCAACATCCTGACGCCCGCGCTCGACTATCTGACGGCACTGCCACTGGCCCTCTCCGGCACGATCATCGGCATCGGCCTGATCATGTCCTTCAACACCGGCTTCCTGCCGATCACCGGCACGGCCAGCATCATCGTGCTCGCTTATATCGTCCGCCGGCTGCCCTTCGGCATCCGCAACGCGTCCTCGACGCTCTACAACATTCCGAATTCGATCGAGGAAGCCTCGATCAGCCTCGGCGTGCCGCCGGTCACGACCTTCTTCAAGGTCGTGCTGCCGCTGATGCTGCCCGCGGTCGCTGCCGCCGCGGTGTTGACCTGGACGACCACCGTCGCCGAGCTCTCGGCCTCGATCATCGTCTACTCCGGCGGGCGCGAGACCATGCCGATCCAGATCTACAAGCTGATCGATTCCAACCTGATGGCACAGGCCTCGGCCTATGGCCTCGTGCTGGTCGCGGTGATCCTGATCCCGATCATCGTCGCGACCCGCGTCTTCAAGATCGACCTGTTCTCATCGAAGAGCTGAACGAACCGAACACGGCCGGGCCGGCACCGCCTGCCGCCCGCGCTCAGAGGGGAAGGCGGAATGAAAGGAACGACCATGACCAACCTGATCGACCGCCGCACCGTGCTCGCCGGCCTCGCCGGCATGGCCGCCGCGCCCGCATTTGCCCAAAGCGCTTCGGGCACCGTCGTGCTCTACACCTCCAACAACGCACAGGCCGTCGATTCCGTGCTCGGCGTCGCCAAGGAGAAGCAGCCCAGCCTGAAGATCAGCACGATCACCGGCGGCTCGGGCCAGTTGCTGCGCCGCATCGAGGCCGAGGCTGCCAAGCCTCAGGCCGACATTTTCTGGAGCTCCAGCGCCAATACGCTGGGCGCCTTCAAACAGCTCTTCGAGCCCTATGCCTCGCCGGCTGCATCGGCCATTCCAGCGGCCTTGCGCCACCCCGAGAACCTCTGGACCGCTTCGAACGTCCATCTCGTGGTCGCGATGATCAACAAGAACCAGCTCGGCGGGAAGCCGGCGCCGAAGACCTGGAAGGACCTGATCGACCCCACCTTCAAGGGCAAGATCATCATCGCCGATCCCGCCAACAGCTCGACCGCCCTCACCATCCTCTGGGGCGTCGACAAGCTGATGGGGCCGGATGGCCTCAAGGCTCTCGCGGCGAATCTGACGGTCTCCAGCGCCGCCTCGACCGTGCTGCGCGCCGTCGGACAGGGCGAATACGCCATCGGACTGACCTTCGAGTCGAACGCCTATGCCTATGTCGCCGGCGGCCAGCGCGAGATCTCGCTGCTCTATCCCGAAGAGGGCACCTTCTCGACGCCGGAATTCCAGGTCCTGGTCAAGGGCGCCCCGGCCGGCGCCGCCGCCAAGGCGGCCTATGATCTGATGCTGTCGAAGGAAGCCCAGATCGCGCTGCTGGAAAACGCCTTCCGCCGGCCCAGCCGCAGCGACATCGACGTGTCCAAGCATGTCGAACTGCCGGCGATCGACAGCGTAAAGGTCTTCGCCATCGACGAGGAAGAGGCCGCCGCCAAGCGCGACGAGTTCCTCAAGCGCTGGCAGTCCTACGGTACGTCGACGAAGTAAAAACAGCCGATCGCTCAGGCCGGGCTGGAACATGACCAGCCCAAGGGCTCTTTCAGGCGCCTCCGGGCGCCTGATTGCATTGGAGGGTCGAAAGCACCTCCGGCCGGCGTCAGCTTGCCGACTCCCCGGTTGGTCAGGAAGATCGCGGCGCCGGCTGCACCCCACTGGCTGAAAGCGCGCTTCCAACAAGGCGCTTCCACGCTGGCCTTCAGAACAAGCCGCGAAAGCTCTCGGGCAGGCGCCAGGCTTCCGTGCCGGCGATGTCGAGCGGCGCGACATACATCGTGCCGACCTCGCCGCCACGTTCGGACGGCTTGATTCCGTCGAGGAAGCTACGACAGTAGGACGCGATCGCCTCATCCTCCCAGTCGCGGCGCTCGAGCCCTGTGAAGGCGCGGTAGGTATTCATCAGGTCGAGATCGCTGCTGCGCTGGTGGTGGCCCTGGTCAACCTGCGCGAAATCCAGCCCGCGCGTCAGCGCCTGGCGGCGCATGCGCTCACCGAGATCGGCATATTTCAAATGGAACAAATAGGCGCCGTGGAAATGCGGCGGCTGGTTGGCATGATGGAAGCCGCCGCCCCAGCGGATCGGCTTGCGCACGATCAGCGTCTTGCACATCGGCGAAACGAAGCGGACATGCGCACGCTGCCGCAGAACCTGCCCCTCGAGCAGGATCGCGTTCTCCTCCTTCAGCATCGTCATGACGTTGAAGCCGACGCAGGTGGAATAATCGAAATCGGTGCCTTCGAGCCAGTCGCCGAAGCTGGCGAAGCGGCGCGGGTCATGGCTGATGAATTCGTCGCAATCGCAATAGATCACGGTCTCGTAGAGTTCGAGCAGGGCACCGACGAATTTCGAGGCGAAGCGCGCCCGCTCCTGATCGTCGAGCGCCGCGCGCGGATAGCGCACGGTGCTGACGCCCTGCAGGATGTCGCGGACCTCGTCATCGCTGTCATGGTCGATGACGTAGAGGTTCTCGCGGCCGACGAGCCCGGCATAGTAGTCGATCCAGCGCGAGACGTAGAACGCCTCGTTGTACTGCATCGTGACCACCGCGACCTTCTTCATTGCCTGCCCTCGCCCGTCACATCCGGTGCGGCACGCCGTTGCGGTCGAGGAAGCCCCGCATCCGGTCGTAGGAAGCGGCATAGGATTGCGCGAGCCCCTTCAGTGCTGCCTCGCGATAGACCGCGCGCCACCCGCCTTCCGCCAGGGCCTCCTCCGGCACGACCGGGATCTTCAGCGTCTCCGCCAGTTCCTGGCTGCGCGTGTCATAGGCGACAAGCACGCCCGGCACGCCATGCGCGACCGCCGGCAGCACGCCATGGACCCGGTAGCCGACGGCAAGATCGACGCTCTGCGCGAAGCGATCATAGTCCTCGACATCGAAAAAGGTGAACATCCGGCGCTGGTAGATATCGCGCATCCGGGCATCGTCCGGCCCATCCCACCAGCCGGTCTTGACGAACTCCGCGACGGCCTTCTCCCGCGCAGCCTCGTCGCGCAGGAAGAAGGCCTTCTCCTCCTGCTCGCCATGCGAGGACATCACCATCTCGCACTGCCCGTCGACCTTGAGCAGGGCGGCGCGCTGGTTGCGCAGATAGGCTTCGGGATCGACCGTGTAGCTCTTGTCGGCCTCGCGGCGCAGGCTGAAGGCGACCTTGCGGATCGCGCGCTGATCCGGCACCCGGATCTGGAGATCGCGGTTGCAGGTGCGGAAGATCGAGGGGCAGCCGACCACCTCGACATTGCCGATGCCGTTGCGCCCCAGCGTCTCGGCGCTGAAGGCGCCGCGCACACCGATGGCGGCGCAGCGATCCGCGACGATCTGCCAGAAGCGCTTCGAACTCTCCGGCAACGCGATCGCCCGGTTCTGGCTCGCCTGCGCGCCGACGCCGATGGCGTAGACCGGCAGCTTCACCTTCTCCAGCACCTCGACGGCGCGGAACCACTCCATCTTCTCGTGGATGAAGTTCGAGCCGCGCACGAAGACGAAATCGAACTCGCTGGCATAGCGCTCGATATCCGCCTCGGTCGGATTCATGATCTTCATCGGCTCGAGATGGACATAGTCGAGCAGCTTCAACGTCGAGTCGAAGACGATCATGTCGCCGATGTTGAAATAGTCGGAGAACAGCTTCTCCAGCGGCGCGCGATACCAGCGCACCTTGTCATGGTCATAGACTTCGCCCGCCGGATAGATCACCAGCGCCCGCAGCGGCTTCGAGCGTGCGATCGGGCGCAGTTGCGAGCCGGGCGCGAGGGCGCCGGTGCGGGCATCGGCGACTGCGATCGCGCGCAGCCGCGTCTCGGGCAGGGCCGGCAGCGGAATGGCGATCTCCGCCACCGTCGCATCGCCGGTGACGAGAGCGCCGGGATGGATCGTCGCATAGTCCTGCCCGTCGAGCAGCAGCCGCAGCGCGGGCCAGCCGCCGCCCGGCTCGCGGGTGACGAGGACGACGACCTCCTCCGTGGTCGCGCGCAGGATCTTCATAGTCTGCACGGCCTGGCTGGCTTCGAAATGATGCGCGGGCGCATTCATGGTGTTTCCTTCACGATGCGGACCTTGATGCGGACGAGGTCGCGCTGCGGTCCCATCTTGCAGTCGGCGACATGCATCTTGGTCATGAACAGATAGGGCTCATCGCCCGTCGTCTCGAAATTGCGCGAGGGCGAATCCGGATCGGCGATGGCGCCGTAGGAGTAGCGCACGCGATCGCTGCAATCCTTGCTCCACATGGTCGGGTGGGTGATGAGCGTCTGCAGCGGCGTCCACTTCATCAGGTCCTTCGACCAGCTATAGGCGACGCGCCCACCCGCGACGCCCTGCTTGGAATCGGGGCCGAGATGGAAGATCGCGAGCCACTGCCCGCTCGCCTCGTGCCGCGTGACCGAGCCAACGACCGTCGGCAGCACCTTGAGCGGCTGGCAGGGCTTCGCCTGCGAGGTATCCCCGCGATAGGGATCGACGGCAGGAATGGTGAAGTCCTGCCCGTCATGGGCGCGCCACGCCTTGGGGTCGGTGATATCCCTGCTGCGATAGATGCAGGTGCCGCCCTTCTGGCCCTCGCCGCCCGTCGTCGCGATCAGCGCATACCAGGCGCCGTCCTTCTCGACGATGTTCGAGGGATTGAAGAAGCCGCGATGCCGGCCCTGGCCGACCTCCTGCCTGAAGGCGGGGGCCGCGACCACCGTCGGCGGATCGTCCACCTTGAAGCTCTGGCCGCCATCGGTCGAGCGCGCGGCCGTGACGACGTTGTACCAGCAGGCCATGCCGTCCTTGAACCGGCAGGCGCCTTTATGCCGGTCGGCATGGTACTCGTCATGCATCAGCGCATAGACGTCGCGGCCGTTCTTCGTCCAGGTCGCCGCGATCCAGCTCATGTCGCTGAACTGGCTGGCATCGGCGCTGTTCTTTGCCTGGAAGGAGATCGAGCAGGAGGTCTTGATCCGGTCGAGACGGTCGCCGATCAGCGGCCGGTTGCGGTAGTGGCTGGCGAAGGCGACGACCTCGCCCTTGTCGTCCCGGTAGGCGCGCAAGGGCGCGTCGGGAATGTGCCATTCCTGGCAACGCTCCTTCGACCAGTTGAAGACCGTCTCCTCCTGCGCGCCGGGAGCGATCTCGACATGGTAACGCGCGATCTCCGCTGCCCGCGCAGCGGAAATCGACAGCAACAACACCGCAGCGAGGGGCGCGGTTTGTAGCAGGGGCCGGGCCGTCCTCATGCCACCTTCCGCGCCGGCTCCGCCGCCTGACGGGCGACCATCTTGTTGTCGACGCGGTTCTCGACGAGGAATTCGCGCATCTGCCCGTAGACCTGGGCGTAGGCTGCGTTGAAGCAGTCGAAGCGCGCCTGATCCCAGTAGTCCTCCAGCTTGAAATCCTTGCCGGAGAAGACGTCGACGCTCGGGATCTTGAAGGTGTCGGCGAACTCGACGGTGCGGCTGTCATAGGTGAAGTAGATCGAGGGCGTGCCGTTCGCGAGCGCCATCAGGTTGCCGTGCAACCGGTAGCCGAGCACGAGATCGAGCCCGCGCACCAGCCGCTCGTAGTCCGCGACCACGTCGGAATAGAACATCCTGTCCTGGTAGAGCCGCTCCAGCTGCTCATCGAGATACCAGTCGCGCGCCCAGGCATTCTCGCGCAAAGCCGTCATGGCATGCGCCTTCTGGTCGATCGTGCCGAGCGCGAGCTTCTTCTCTTCGACCTCGCCCTGCGACATCAGCATGACCTCGAACCGGTCGGCCATCGCTTTCACCAGATCGCGGTGGAAGGTGAGATAGCGCCCGATATCCTGTGCATAGGTCGTCGAGACCTCGCGCCGCAGGGTGACGCCGACTTTCCTGATCTGGTCGAGCGGCGGCAGGCGGATGGCGAGATCCGGCCGATTGTTCCGGAACGCGGTCGGGCAGCCGATGATGCGGACATTGCGGATGCCGAGATCGTTCAGCACCTCCGCTGAATAGGTGCCGCGCACGCCAAGCGACGCGGTCGAATCCGAGATGAGCTTGAGCACCGTCCTGGTGTCCTCGCTCAGTTCGAGCTTGCCGCTGACCGGGGCCTGCGCGCCGATGCCGAAGGCGATCACCGGCAGCTTGAGCCGGCGCAGCACCTCGGCCGCCTTGGCCCAGTTCATCTGCGCATGGACATAGTTGGAGCCGCGCAGGAAGACGTAGTCGTACTCCGCATTGAGCCGGTCGATCATCGCGGGATCGACGCGGTCGATCGGCAATTCGTCGAGCTTCTCGAAATTGAGCAGCTTCAGCGAGGAATCGAAGACGAAGGCGTCGCCGATATTGTGATAGTGCTCGATATGGCTCTGCAGATCGGCATGGCGATACCAGCGGACGTTGTCGTGGTCATAGACCTCCCCGGAGGGGCTGATGACGAGGATGCGGGCCATGGACTGGTCTCCCCTGTTATGTCGTTATGGTTTCAGGCGATCATCGCGGCGGCGTCCTGCCGCGCGGGCGCAGGCTTGCTGCGTTCGCTGAGCAGCCGCCGGTAGAGGTCAAGATGCGTCCCGGCGCATTCGACATGGCTCACCGGCCGCTTGATGCCGGCGCGCAGGCGGTCCCAAAGTCCGGGCTCGGTCAGCGCACGCGTCATGCAGTCGACGAGATCCTCTGGGCTGCCTGCCCGGAAATGCAGGCCGTCGACCTCGCCGGTGATCTTCTCGGCCATGCCGCCAAGCTGGCTCGCCAGGATCGGGCGGCCATGGAAGAACGTCTCCTGGATCACGATCGGCGAGTTCTCCCACCAGACGGAGGGCATCACCACCCAGTCGGCCGAGCGCATCAGGTTCGGCATTTCATGATTCTGGAAGGCGCCGCAGAAGCGCACGCGCCGCCCGGCAGCCTCCACGAGCTTGGCGAACTTGTCCTGATAGGCCTGCGGCTGGCGTTCGAGATTGCCGCCATAGACCAGGAGGATCGAATCCTCGCCCCAGACATCTTCGGGAATGCGTGTCACCGCATCGATCAGCACGTCGGCGCCCTTGTAGGGCGTGAGCTGGCCGAAATAGGCGAAGCGCGAGCGCCGCGCCTTGCCCTCCGGCAATGGCCGCGCAGGTGCCACGTTCGCGACATCGATGCCGTTCTCGATCACCGAGAAGCGGCTCTCATCGAGGCCCCAGTCGACATAGCGGTCGACCAGGAAGCGGCTCGGCGAGACGAAATGGTCGGCCAGCCCCAGCATGCCCTTGATGAAGGTTTCGCGCGCTAGGAAACGGGCCGGCGAGATGTCCGGGAAACAGGCGTTGCAATCGGTCGGCGAGGCCCGGTAGCAGAGCTTGAAGGCACCGGTCTTCACCATCTGGCCGTGATGGTGGCAGATCGAGAGATATTCGTGGAAGGTCACCACGATCAGCGCATCCGGCAGCGCATCGCGCACCGCGAACAGGCACTCGAGACCGAGCCCGATGAAATGGTGGAAATGCACCACATCGGGCTTCAGGTCGTGCAGCACGCGCACGAAATCGCGCTCGATCTCCTCCGTCGCCCGGTTCGATATCAGGAAGTGGTCGTAATCCTCGGCGTAATAGAGCAGCTCGCTGCCGCGCTGGCGCAGGCTCATCAGCGCCGTGCCGGCATGGCGCGGCGTCGGCGCGCCGACGCGGGCGAGAAAATGGGAATCGACGCCCTCGCCGGCCTGCAAGCCCTTGTGCAGGTTGTAGGATGCCACCTCTGCCCCGCCGAGCGAGAGCGAAGGATGGCCGTGCGATATCACGAGAATCCGCATCCTCAGCCTTTCATGTTGGAGATGGCGAGCGCCCAGCGCCGGTCGAAGCTGGTGCGATCGGCGAGCTGCGCGAGCGCGCCGGCATGGGCCGCTGCTGTCTCGCCGTCATCGACCGCATAGACCTCGACATCGGGCACCCAGAGCGAGGGCGAACCCGCCATCCGGAGCTTGAGGCAGAGATCGAGCCCCTTCTCCGCCGTGGTGAAATAATTGCGCGCGAAGCCGCCGACCTCGATGAAGGCAGCCCGCGACAGGACGCAGCATTCGCTGGCGCCGGCCGCGACCTCCATCGGGCCGAGATTACCGACCGCCTCCAGCGGATAGCCGACGAAGCGGTTTGCGATGCGCCGGCTCGTGCCCTCGCCTTCTAGCCAGGCCCCGGCCCAGCGGATGGAGTCGTCCTCGAAAAGCAGCGTCGGGCTCGCCACGCATTGGCCGCCGCGCGCCCGATAGGCCCGTTCCAATCGGCCGAGCCAGCCGGGCATGCGGATCTGGGCGGCGCCGGAAAGCAAGGCGACCGTATTGAATCGACAAGCCCGCACGCCCGCCTCCAGCGCATCGCAGCCATCCTCGACGCCCTCGACCGCGACGAGACGCACCGACAATCCATAGAAGCGCGCGAGCCGGCGTGCCTCGGCGCCAACACGGTCGAAGCTCTCGGAAGGCGCCGCGAGCACGATCGGCAAGGGCCGCGCCTCCGGGTCCATCGCCAGCAGCGCGAACAGCGCCGACAACTCGCGATGCCGGTGATCGAGCCCGATAACGAGGCCGAGCGGAGCTTCCGGATCGAAGGCGCCGACATCGAGCGTTTCGGCGGCACGCGGCGGCACGATCTCGGCCGCCTGCAGGGCCGGCGCGATCTGGCGCTCGACCACGGCATTGGCGGTCGAGGAGCGCGCGTCGAGCAGGCCGAGCACGCGCTCCAGCGCCCGTCGCGCCGGAGCACGGTTGGGTTCGAGAGGCAGGAAGGCGGGGCCCGTGCCCTGCACCTCGAAGGCGAGATGCAGCGGCTGGCCGGCTTCGGGCAGCAGCTTCGGCGCGAAAACGATGAAGCCGTGGTTGTTGCGGCGCGAGGCCAGCGCCGGGCCGAAGCGCGGGTCCTCCATGAAGGCCGCCGTCACATCGGCGCGCTGCACGCGCGTCCACAAACGATCGACAGCGCAGGACTGGCTGCCGCTGCGCAGCGTGACGCCGCCGACCCGGCGCTCGGGATCGAACAGCCAGCCGATGATCAGCACGCCGGTGCCCTCGACCACCGTCACGGAGTCGATGCCGGCCCGCACCGGCTCCTCCAGCAGGCAGACCGTGTCGCGCCCGTCGAAGCGCTGCGAGGCGCGCCTGAGCTTGTCTGCGGTTGCTTGCGGGGCGGTGCCGCGCTGCAGGCCGTCGCGCAGATGACCGGGCACGGTGATGGGCTCGAGCAGCACGTAACGCTCATAGACCTCGAGTGCGCGCCAGCCGTCATTGCCGCGGAAATACAGCCGCTCGATCTCGCTAGGATGCTGGGCGTGGCAATCCTCCAGCAGGCCGAAGAAGCCGCGCGCACCCTCGCCGAGATCGTCCCGCTCGAAGGTCCCGGTTTCGAGATGGGCCGGCGACAGGCCGCCATGGGAGATCAGCAACTTCACGCGCCCAGCGGCGAAATGAGAGGTCCAGCCCTGCAGGAAGATACCGCCGCCCACCCCCGCGATGTCGTCGAGCTTGCCCATCACCTCGACGAAGCCGCCCGGCCGCGCGACCGTCTGCAGCAGCATCGCCACGGCTCGCAGGCGGCGCGGATTGGGCGCGCCGGTCAGCAGCACTTCGAGCAGACCGTCGACCACGCTCGGGAATGCCTGGCCGGCATCGTCGGCCAGCTCGGAGAGGAAGGTCTGCAGGGGTTGCGGCTTCGGCGCCAGGATCAGCCTTAATGGCCGGCCGGGGCGGCCGATCAGGAGGGCACCGGTGCCGCTGCTATCGACGCTGGGTGCGGGCGCGAGGCAGAGGAACCCCGTCGCTGCCGCGGGCTCGGCGCCGGGCCGGCGCCAGCTCAGCACCATGGTCTGGGCGCGGTTGCGCGGATTACCGTCGACCGCGACCGGCACCTTAGCCGGAATGGCGTCGCAATGGCTGCGGACGAGGATCGCGTTCTCGCCGAGCGGCGTCCAGGAGACGGTCGGCGCCGGCGCGATCGCTGTCCTCTCGGGAACGATGACCTCGCTCATCGCCTCAGCCTCCCCAGAGGGTCACGGCCAGCGTGACGAAGGACATCACCGCGGCGAGCGCCGAGAGGAAGCCGAGAATGACGGTGACCTGCCGGAGCGGCGCCCGCGCCTCTTTGCGGATCGCGTCGAGTCGCTCGTCAAAGCCGCGCAAGGTGCCGTCGAAACGGAGCTGGAAGACGTCGAGCTCGCCGAGCCGGCGCACGATCTCGCTCTGGCTCTCTGTCTCGGCCTTGGTCGCCTCGGCCAGCGCGTGGTTTTCTTCCAGCCGCGCCGCGATGCGGTCGAGCTTCTCGTTGAGCTCCTTCTGGGCAAGCTGGGCGCGCCGGTTGAGCACGATCAGCATCTCGACCTTGTCGAAGAAGCGCGCCAGCGGCACGGCGATCGCCGCCTCCGCCGCGAGTTCGTCCGCCGCCGGCAGGCGCAGTTCGAGCTCCACGCCGGTCGCAGGCGAAATGCCGACGACCGTCAGACGCGAGCGCGCCGCGACGAGGGTCTCGTCGAGATCAATCGAGAAGGCATGCTTGCCGTCACCGATGCCGTTGCGGCGCAGGTCGATGCGGCTCTGGTCGGCCTTGGCCTCGGCGACGACCTTGCCGTCGCGGGAGATCCTGACCGTGATCGCCTCGTCGGGCCGGGCCTCGTCCCAGATCCAGCCATGCAGGCGGCTGCCGTCGAGGGCATCGACCCGCCCGTTCAGACGGGCGGGATTGACGTTAGGGAGACGGACCTCGTTGTCTTGCTGAGGAAGACGGACCTCCTGGTCCTGATACTGAGCCGTTGTCATGCGGCCTCCGCGAGCTTGAGATCATCGAAGAGGGCGAGGTGGCGGCCGGCGCAGCCGGCAAGCGTCGGCTGCTCGGCGATACCGTGGACGAGGCGCTGCCAGAGGCCGGCCTCCTCCATCGCCCGGCGAAGAGTGCGGGCCAGCGCGGCCGGGTCGCCCGGCCGGACATGCAGCCCGTCGATCTCGTCGCGCACCATCTCGGCCATGCCGCCGATGGCGCTGACGATCGGCGGCCGGCGGTGCTGGAACGCTTCCTGGATGACGAGCGGCGCGTTCTCCCACCAGATCGAGGGCATCACCACCCAATCGACCTCGGCGATCAGGCCCGGCACCTCGTCGCGGGAATAAGGCCCGCAATGGGTGACGACACCCGCGGCGCCGGCGAGTGCCGTATCGAGCGCGGTCGTAAAGGCCTCGCTCTGGAACGGCGCGCCGCCATGGATGCGCAACGAAAATTCGGTCTCGCCGGACGCGCGCAGCAATTGCGCCGCCTGCAACAGCGGCAGCACGCCCTTCCAGGGATTGAGATTGCCGAAATAGCCGAAGCTGGCGCGCCGGCCTTTCACCGACCGATGCGGCGCGGCGTCCTGAGCGGGGCGGGCATTGGCGATGACCTCGATCCGCTCCCCGGGCAGGCCCCAGTCAATATAGCGCTGGCGCAGGAAGCGGCTCGGCGCGACGAAGCGGTCGACTGCTGCGAGATGCGTCTTGATGAAGCGCTCGCGCAGCAGGAAACGGTCCGAGCCGATCTCGGGGAAGCAGCCATGGCAGGCCGAGGGCGAGGAGCCCGTGCAGCGCTGGCGGTCGCCCGGCCGCACCATCAGCCCGTCATGGTGGCAGATCGGATAATAGTCGTGCAGCGTCATCACGATCGCCGCCTGCGGCAGCAGCCTTCGCGCCAGCGTCAGGAACTCGGCGCCGATCAGCACGAGATGGTGGACGTGGATGACGTCGGGCCGGAATTCCTCCAGCAGCGTCGCGAGATCCTGCAGCGTGCCGTAATGGTCGATCTGGCTCATATGGAAGCGGTCGTAATGCTGGCTCCACAGCACAACGTCCTCGCCGACCGCCTGCAGCGCCGTGCCCGGATGCGGCTCGCGATGCATCGCATTGGTCGCGCCGAGGAACAAAACCTCGCAGCCCTGCTCGCGATAGGCCTGCGACAGGTCATGCGCGAAGATCTCGGTGCCACCGGGATGCAGCGAGGGATGGTTATGCGCGACGACGAGGATACGGCGGCTCATGCCAAGTCTCCTGGTCCCTTGCCTCCCGGTCCCTTGCCCCCCGGCTTCGTCGCGATCAGCAGATCCTGGTAGTGCGCCGCGCTGATGCCGCGCCAATGGCCCGGACGCAGCGCCTCGACGGCGAGCCCGGCCTCCATCGCCTGCTCCAGCAGGAAGCGGCTGTCGATGCCGGCGGCCGCGAGCGGCGCCTCGTCGATGGCGTACCAGCCCGGCCCGTCCTGCCAGCGCTTGAACGAGAGGCGCTCCTGGCCGGTCGAGGTGCCATCGATCGCGAAGGCGGTGAGGAACAGGCGCCCACCCGGCGCCAGCAGGCGCGAAGCCTCCTGCAGATAGACCACCAGTTCCTCGGGCGGCAGATGCGTCGCGACCGAGGTCATCGTCACGAAATCGAAGCTGGCATTGGCGAAGCCGAAACGCACCTCGATGCCCGGCAGCGAGCCCTGCGGATTATAGAGCGGATGGGCGATGTCGAGCCGCTGGAAGCGGAAGCGCGGATAGGCTGGCGTGATCGTCTGGGCGCACCAGAGGATGCCCTCCATCACCGGGTCGACGCCGTCATAACTGCCGCGCTCGGGATCGAGGTATTGCGTCAACGGCACCGCCATGCGGCCGATGCCGCAGCCGATATCGAAGACGCGCTCATGCGGTTTCAGCCGGCCGATCCGGATGAAATGACCGAGGAATTCGGCACCGATCGCGCGATAATCGCCATCGCCGACGAAGATCGAATCCGGTGGTGGATGCGGCATGAAGCGGTTGCTCTGCAGCGAGGCCTGAAGCCAGTCGAGCTCCGGCCCGGCAGAAACCTCCGCGGGAACTGGCTCGGGTGCGATCTGTCTCAAGGCGGTCATGCAGCGGTCGCTCTCCTGAAGCCGAAGCGGGGGACAAGGTCGGGTTCGCTGGGAACGGCGGGCGCAGGCAGCGCAAGCTCCGGCCCAGAGATCTCGAAGGCCTGCATCAGCGCCTCGATCTGGGCGCCCCAACGGTGGGACTGCAGCCAGGCATTGTGCTGGGAGGCGGCGCCGCGCGTGTAATCGACGCTGCGCGCGATCGACTGCCGCTCGAGATGATAGAGCGCGACATCCGGGACATAGAGGATGCCGAAGCCGACTCGCCTGATCTTGAGGCAGAGATCGCTGTCTTCGTAATCGCCGATGACATAGCTCTCGTCGAAGCCGCCGAGCTCTTCGTAGAGCTCGCGCGCCATGACGATGCAGGCGCCGGTGACACCGGGTACGGGGCGCTCGATATTGGCCGGCGCGTAGCTTCCGGGCATGCCTTTGAAGTAATGATGGTTGAGCCAGGTGCCTTTGCTGTCGCGCTTGAAGAACAGCCCCGCGTGCTGCAAGGAACCGTCGTCGTAGAGCAGCTTCGGGCCGACGGCGCCGACCCGCGCTCCACGGTCGAGCTTGGCGATCAGTGCCGGCAGCCAGCCGTTGCCCGATGGAATCACGTCTGAATTGACGAGGGAGAGAACTTCGCCGCGCGCCTGCGCGGCGCCGGCATTGCAGGCGGCCGAGAAGCCGCCATTGCGCCGCATCGCGACAAGCTGCATCGGCAGGCCATAGGCGAGATGGAGCCCGCCGAGGAGATGCGCGACCTCGGCCTCGTGCTCGGGTGAATCGAGCACATAGATCAGCTCGGCATTTTCCGTGAACCACGGGTCGCCGGCGAAGGCAGCGACTTGCACGCGCAGGAAATCATAGACGCGGTAGAGGGGGATCACGACCGAGGCCTTCGGTCGCGCCGGCGGCTGGCCGAACGTCTTGACGACCGGCTCCGGCCGATTGTCGCGCAAATCCGCCTGACAGGCGGCCAGAATCGGCGCGAGCGTCGTCTCCAGCATCTCCGCCGTCAGGTATTGCGGCGGGATCGCCGCAAGCGCCCGCGCCCGGATCATCACCGCGTCGGCCGGCTGCACCGGCGGGCGCAATGTCAACGTCGTCCCGGATTTCAGCTTGATCTCGCAGCGCGGCTGCAGCACCGGCGCGCCACCGGCGTAATCCGGTGCAAAGCCGGCAAAGCCCGTAGCGGCGCGCGTCTCGCCATCCGCCCCGGTCGGCAGCCGCACGGGAAAGCGCTGCAGGCGGGAGAGCATCGCGATCGGCTCGCCATTGCCGCTATGGAGCAGCACCTCTTCCAGCAGGTCGTCGGGATCGCGCAGCCAGCCGCCGATGAGCAGACCGGCCCGGTTGCAGACGGCAAGGTCGAGCTCGGCAGCAGGCAGATCGTCGCTGCGGCGGACATGCTGGACGGCCAACGGCACACGCCGCTGCATCTCGACCGAGAGCAGGCGGCCCTGCTCGGACAGGCCGGCGAGTTGCTCGACGACCCAGTTGCGCAGGCCGTCGCGGCTTGCGGCCTTGCCCGCCCACCAGCGGCCGAGCGAGGGCGCGGATTGCCGGCCGGGCAGCGCGCGCAGCACCAGCGAACGCTCGCCCTGCAGGATGAGAAGTCCGCCGCCGCGGCTCGGGGGCGCATCCAGCACGAGATGGACCTCGCGCTTGCCGCTGCGATCGGCCGTGCCGAGGCGGGACTTGAGATCGAGGCGCGTGAGCCCCGCACCATCGAGGCGCGCGACGCCCTGCAAGGCGCCGAAATCGGCGGGCACGGCGGTCTCGAACAGCCATTGCCCCTCGACCAGCGCCGCGGTCGGCTGCATCGCGATGGGCTTGGGAAACAAGGTCAGCAGGAACTGGCGCAGGAAGGACAGATAATTCGGGATCGCGGCGAGGCCGAACAAGGGCGGCCAGGACCGGACCAGCGCATTGGCGAGCGTCAGGCGCGCCTGCGGAGCAAGCTCCTTCAGCAGCTCGGTCGGATCGGCAAGGCCATGGACCAGCGTCGGGTCGAAGCCCGCCGTCACCTCGCCCTGCGGTCCATGATCGCTGAGCGTCGCGACGACATTGTCGTGCCCGGACGAGCGGAAGGCGACGGCAAGCCGCTCGCGGCCGTCGCGCAAGCCAAGCGAGATCGAGGCCGCCGGCAGGCGCCGGCCGCCGCCCGCGAGCGCGATCGCAGGCTTGCCGAAGGGCGAGGCCTCGAGCGTCCAGCAGAGCAGGAAGACCGAGCCGCCGAGGCGGTGGAGTTCGAGCTGGGCAGGCGGTGTCGTCGCCATCGCGACGGGCGCGAGAGAAAGCATTGGGGGGTTCCTGCGGTATCGAGAATCCCGGAGCGCTTGCGGAAAGCGGGGACGCTTTCCGGGGGCGTGCACGCTCCGGGAGTTGCGAGCCTCTCGACCGGCCGCTGTGGCCAACCGAGAGGCAGCATCAGGATCAGGCGACCGTGAAATACGAGTTCGGATCGGCCTGAACGTCTTCGGCGCTGACACCGACCAGGGTCAGGGTGTCGCCATTACCGAGATCGACGACGGTGTTGCCGCCGACCGTGGTCGCCCGCGCGGCCACGTCTTCCGCTGTGTGAACACCCGTGCCGTTGATGTCGGAGGCGATCTGCAGCATGTCCGACCCGGCCTCGAAATCGAGGACGACGTCGTTGCCGCCGCCACCGGCGAACACGAAGGTGTCGCTGCCTGCGCCACCATGCAGGATGTCGTTGCCGGCACCGCCGAACAGCATGTCGTCGCCAGCGCCACCCTGCAGGATGTCATCGCCGGCGCCGCCATAGAGGATGTCGGCTCCTTCACCGCCCTGCAGAACGTCATTGCCGGCACCACCCTGAAGGATGTCGTCACCCGGTCCGCCTTGCAGGATATCGTTGCCTTCGCCGCCGATCAGGACATCGTCGCCGGCATTGCCGCGCAGGATGTCGTCGCCGGCGCCACCGATGAGCGTGTCGTTGCCCTCGCCGCCGAACAGGGCGTCATCGCCCTCATCGCCGGACAGGACGTCGTCGCCGAGCCCGCCGAAGAGGATGTCGTCACCCTCGCCACCGAACAGGGCATCGTTGCCGCCGTCGCCGAACAACGTGTCGTTGCCCTCCTCGCCGAACAACGAATCGACCTGATCCCCACCCTTGACGATGTCATCGCCGGCTCCGGCAAGGATCACGTCGCTGAAACGACTCCCAATCAAAAAGTCGTCGAATGCACTTCCTTCGATCGTCGCCATACGGCACCTCCTGGGCGATCTGGTGAACCTGGAACGTTCGGCGGCCGCACCGCGAAACGAGAAGACCAGGAACATTTTCGACAGCCTTCGATAGATCAGACTATCGATCGGCGCGAGGAAGATTGCTCAACGATCACAGATCAGCAAGAATTTTATTATGATCATTTTGCGACGCAACATGATTTGGACTTTATTATACAATCAATAATCTACACATAATGGGGAGTATATACTTTCAAAATCGAATTAAATTCTGAAATACACAAACCCGCCGTCCACGGCGCTGCTGACGCTCGCTCAATCCTCACGGAATGCCCGGTTGAAGCTGTCGGTAATCGGCGAGAGCAGGTAATCGACCGCCCGGCGTGCGCCATTGACGATCATGACCTCGGCAGTCATGCCGGGATGCAGCGTAACCTTGTAGTCGCGCAGGCTCTCCGGATCGATCTCGGCCCGGACGACGAAATAGGGAACGCCTGTCTTCTCGTCGACGAGTTGGTCCGGCGCGACGTAATTCACCTTGGCCTGGAGCGGCGGCAGCAGGCGAGAGTTGAACGCGGTCAGCCTCACTCGGGTACTGAAGCCGACACGCACCGCATCGATATCGCGGGGATCGACCTTCGCTTCGACGATCAAGGGCTCGTGCTCGGGAACGATATCAAGGATCGCCTCGCCCGCCGCGATCACGCTACCGGCCGTGCGCATCCGGATATTGGCGACGACGCCCTCCTGCGGCGCGGTCACCACCAGCCGACGCAGCACGTCCTCGGCCTGAACGATGCGCTCGCTCACCTCCGAGAGCATAAGCTGGGATTCCTGGATCTCGCCGCCGATATCGTTCTGCCGCTCGAGACCGATCGAGAGAATTTCGAGATTGGCGCCGGCGACCGCCTGCTCGGCCTTGGCCTTGCGGGCCGTGTATTCACCGACCTTGCCGGACAGCTCGCTCTGCTTGGTCTGCAGCTCGACGAGCTGACTGCGCTTGGCGTAGCGCTTCTCGTAGAGGTCGGCCATGATTCTGACCTCGTCGTCGATCAGCGAGCGTTGCTGCGCGGTGGCGTCGATTTGGGCCTTCAGCGCATCGGCCTCGGCCTGATGCTGCTCGATGACCCGCTGCTGGATATGGACCTTGCCGTCATGGACCTGAGCGCGGGACCTGAACAGGCCCTGCTCTGCCCGCAGAACCTCGCGCGCGATCGGCGAGTCCATTTGCGCGATGTCCTCGGGAAAGGTGATCGCCACGGCACCCGCCTGCTCGGCCCGCAGACGCGCGAGCTTGGCTTCCAGACCGATCCGCTTGGCCTGCAATTGCTGCAGTTCCGCACGCTGGCGCGCATCCTCCAGACGCAGCAGCGGTTCGCCCTTGGCGACGCGCTCGCCTTCGGCCTTCAGCAGGGTCTTGAGGATACCGCCTTCGAGATGGCTGACCGTCTTGCGCTTGCTGTCGACCGCGACGATGCCGCTGGCGACCGCAGCATTGTCGAGCCGGGCCGTCACCGCCCAGGCTCCGAAGCCGCCAAAACCAACGCCGATCGCGGCGACGCCCGCCAGCACGAGATTGCGCAGGCTGGGCGTGTGCTCGTCGTGGACTTCCGCCTCGATCTGGAGGGTGAGCGCGTGCTCGGGGCGCTTGATCAGGGAACGTCCGGTCATGCCTTCACCTCGCGAACCGGGGCAGTCGTGGCCGATGTCTTGGCTGCCGGCTCGATCTCGACCCGACCGCCTGGCGTAATCATGCCGGCGATCTCGCCGCGCGGCCCGAATTGCTGGACGCGGCCCTCGCGCAGCACGAGCAGCTTGTCGACGACCTGCATCACCGAAGGACGATGCGCGATCAGCACGACGATGGCGCCACTCTCGCGCGCCGCCGCGATGGCGCGGATCAGGCTCTGTTCGCCCTCGGCGTCGAGATTGGCATTGGGCTCGTCGAGCACGATCAGGCGCGGCATGCCGTAGAGCGCGCGCGCCAGCCCGATGCGCTGGCGCTGGCCGCCGGACAGATTGAAATCGCTGTCGGCGACATTGGTGTCGTAGCCCAGCGGCAAACGGCCGATCAGCTCGTGCACGCCGGCGACGCGGGCCGCCTCAAGGATCGCATGCGGGTCGGGATCGCGCATCCGGGCGATGTTCTCGGCGATCGTGCCGTTGAGCAGCGAGACCGATTGCGGGAGATAGCCAACCATCGCGCCGAAGGAACCGCGCTCCCACAGATAGGTGCTGTGCCCGTCCAGATAGACGCCGCCGACATTGGGCCGGAGCACCCCGACGAGCAGGCGCGCCAGCGTCGACTTGCCGGCGCCGGACGGGCCGACGACACCCAATACCTCGCCGGGCCGCAGCGAAAAGGAGACACTCTTGATGACGGTCTGCTCCTGCCCCGGCGGCGCATAGATGACGCGATCGACCACGAGGTCGCCCTGGCAGGGTGGCGTCGGCACGGTCTGGCGCTGGGAACTGCGGCTCAGCACGAGCTCTCGCACGCGCTTCCAGGCCGCAGCGGCGAGTACCCATTGCCGCCAGTCGGTGATCATCGAATCGAAAGGCGCCAGCAGCCGGCCGAGCAGGATGCTGGCGGCCATCAAGGTGCCGGCCGTCACCTCGTTGCGGATGATCAGAATGGCGCCGGTCGCATAGACCGCGAGCTGCATCGTCATCCGCGAGGAGCGCGTGACCGCGGCGATGAACTTGCCGCGCCGCGTGCCCATGTCGAGCTGCTCGATCATCGCCAGTTGCTGGCCGCGCCAGCGCCGGGCGAGGGCCGGCAGCATGCCCATTGCCTCGATCGTCTCGGCATGGCGCAGGCTGGCACCGACCTCGTTGATGCTGGCGACGCCAGCCTCGGTCGCTTCCTTCAGGATGCGGCGGGTCAGCATGTCGGAGAGCACGCCGAGCAGCAGCAGGATGATCAGCGAAGCGACGCCGACCAGCCCATAGACCGGATGCAGTGCGAAAAGTACGGCGAGGAAGATCGGCGACCAGGCCGCCTCGAGCGGCGTCGCGATCGCCGAACTCGCGATGAAGAACCGGATATCGTTGAGGTCACGGATCGCCTGCGTCGCCTGCCCCGATCCCTGCTCTAGCGAAGAACTCACCGCCGCCTGCAAGGCCGGCAAATTGAGTTTTCGCGCGAAGATGCTCGCCATCGCCTGGAATGTCAGAGAGCGGATGAACTCGATCGTGCCGTAAAGCGCCAGCGCACCGACGGCGATCACCAGCAGCATGGTCAGTGTGTCATAGCTGCGGCTGACGATGACCCGGTCCTGCACCTGCATCATGAACAGAGGGACGGTCAGCAGCAGCAGGTTCACGCATAGGCTGAGAAAAGCCGCGTAGCTCAGGCCGCCGACGAACGAGCGCTGGAGATTCCGGATCAGGGCGTCGGGCGCCGGCTTCACCGCCTTCATGCAAGGCTCCGAAGAATGAGGATGCGTTGGGTCCGAGAGGATTGCGGGCGGCAAGCCCGTCATCGGTCCGGCAACGAGACAGGGAGGGAGTGTCAAGATTATGACAGATTAGAAGCGTAGCTCACCGACTCAACATGAAGCAATCAAGGCAAAAACATGCGAAATTTTGAATTTCGAAACAGTTTCTGCGCATTAAAAGAAAAATACAATCTTATCTAACAGCTTACGTAGATAACGTATGCTTTGCCTATAGGCTTATCTCTACAGATGGAGGCAAAAGAGATGGATAGTTCAATTTTCGATCCGATGGGGTGAGGAATGCATTTCAAATTGCACGGCGGCGAGCAATTCACCGGCAGTTCCCCGAACGGCCACCATCCGGCAAATGGTTCGGGCGTCCTCGAAGAGGTCCCCGATCGCCGAATCTCTCCTTTCGACCTGGCACGGGTAGTCGAACGCGTCAGCCGGCGCTTCCTCGACTATCTCAGACTCGAACTGGCCAAGCTCGGCATCGACGACATCTCGCCATCGCAAGTCATGGTTCTGATGACGATCGGACAGGGCGAGATCGCGGTCCGGGATCTGCTGGACCGCGGCCATTATGGGGGCTCGAACGCCTCCTATAATCTCAAGCAACTGGTCGAGAGCGGCTATCTCGACCGTGGCGCCTCCCCGCGCGATCGCCGTCAGGCCCGCATTTCGCTCTCGCTCAAGGGCCAGATGCTGTGCGAGCGGCTGCGCCTTCTCGACGAGGCCAGCCAGTTCGGCCAGCGACTGGAAAGCAACCGCGACACCGACCTCAAGACGACGCACGAAACCCTGCGCCAACTCGAACAGTGGTGGAACGATGCGCTCCGCTACGGCGGAGTACTGCTCGCATCATGCATGTCCTATTCGTTCATCGCGCGGGATCTGGTCAATTCGCTGCTCTGATCAGCTGTCTCGTCGCCGAGGGCATCGAGATCACGCTGGTCACCGAACGCCCGGCGCCGGAGCAGCCGGGCGTGCATCAACTCGTCTATTCCGTAGCCGGGACCGCGACCCAGCACGCCGCGCTCGCAGCCACCGAATATCACCTGCGCACGGGCGAGGCCGTGGCGCGTCTGATGGAGCGCCTGAAGCGAAGTGACCCGCCCGATGTCGTCCTCGGCCATATCGGCTGGGGCGGCATGCTCTTCGCCCGTGACGCGCTGCCCGATGCGGCGCTGATCGGCTATTGCGAATATTATTACCGCAGCACCGGCTCGGACCTGGATTTCGGCATCGGCGAGCCGGCGCCCGCGGCCGATCGGCATCGCGTGCGCATGCGCAACGCGGCGCAGCTCCTCGCGCTCGATACGCTGGATGCAGCCTATGCGCCGACGCAATGGCAGCGTCGTCAATATCCGAGCGCCTATCGCCAGCGCATCGCCGTCTGCCATGACGGGATCGATACGCAGACCTGCCGCCCCGATGCCGGAGCCTCCTTCGTCCTGCCCGACGGTCGCCTCTTGAGGCCGGGGATGCCGGTCGTCACCTTCGTCGCGCGCGATCTCGATCCCTATCGTGGCTATCCGGAATTCATGCGCGCGGCAGCGATCCTGGCGGCGCGCGCGCCCGATGCGCTCTTCGTCGTGGTCGGCGGTGATGGCGCGGGCTACGGGCGTCCGCGCTCGGACGGCAAGAGCTGGCGCGAAGCGATGTGCGCCGAGACCGGGCTCGGCGACCGGATCGCCCATATTCCCTGGCTGCCTTATGAGAACCTGGTCCGGCTCTTCCAGGTCTCAGCCGTCCATGTCTATCTCACCGTACCCTTCGTGCTCTCATGGTCGCTGCTCGAGGCGATGGCCTGCGGCTGCCTTGTCGTAGGCTCCGAGACCGAACCGGTGGAGGAAGCGATCCGCGACGGCGCCAACGGCCTGCTCGCCCCATTCCATGATGCGGATGCGCTGGCGGAACGCATCGCCGAAGCCCTCTCCAGCCCTGCACTGATGCGGCCCTTGCGCCGCGCCGCGCGGGAAACCGTCCTGGCTGCTTACGAGCGGGAGCGCTGCATAGCGCGCCAGAGCGGCTGGATCCATCAGTTCGGCGCGTAAAGAAGCTCCTGTTCATCGCACCTCCCTCGCGCGGGACCCGTGCCGGCTTCGCTTGAAAATGCTGCAACAGCCCGCCGCAGGAGGCCGTTCTATTCCGCCTCCTGGTCGGCGAAGTCTCGGACCGCGGTGCGAACCCGTTCGGCGAAATCCAGAGCGGCGGCGGAGCGAAAGCGCCCGCCACCCCAGATGATCGCCATGTCGAACACCACCGCCGGCCGGAGCGGGCGAATTTCGATCCCGCGGCCGCGATATTCCGCCGCCGTGAACGGATCGACCACCGCAACACCAGCGCCGGCGGCAACCAATCCGCAAGCGATCATCGACAGCGGTGTCTCGATCCGCGTCAAGCGCGTCACGCGATGGGCCGAGAACAACGCATCGATCCGATAGCGCAACTGGGTCGACTGCTCCAGGGAGACGAACGGCTCGCCCGAAAAATCCTCCGGCTCGAGCTCCGCCTTCTCCGCGAGCCGGTGCCCCGTCGGCAGCACCGCGACCTGAGCGACTGGCGGCAACATCTCGATGTCGATCCCGGGAAAATCGAGCGGCATCTGCGCAAACCCCAGCTCGCAGAAGCCCGATGTGACCCAGTCCACCACCTGCGAGGAAATGCTGCCGTAGAGCGCGATCTCCAGCCCCGGCTTCTGCGCGAGGTAATGGCCGACGACTCGCGGCAGAAAGCCGACATTGAAGGCCGGAAGCGCCGCCACACGTAGCGAACCCGCACGCCCCTCGCGCAGGTTGCGGGCCGCATTCTCGATGCGCTCGAGCCCGACGAACTGGCGCTCGACCTCGCGATAGAGCGATAGTGCCTCGTTGGTCGGCACCAGCCGCGCGCCCCGCTTCACGAAAAGCGGCAGCCCGAGCGCATATTGCAGGTCCTGGATCAGGCGCGTCACCGCCGGCTGCGTGACGTTGAGCGCCTGGGCCGCCGCCGTGATGCCGCCAGTCACGATCACCGTCCGGAATGCCTCGATCTGGCGTGGATTCAACACATTTGGCTCCCCCCAGCCCCATCATAACATTTCGGCATGGACTGCGCGAAACATTCGATTTGACCAGTTCCAAAACAGCCCCGAACCTGACAACATCACTCGAAAAATGAGGAGGGGACACCGTGAAGCTCGCCATCACATTCGCTCTTGCCGCTGGAACCGCTCTCGCGGGCTCCATCGCCTTCGCCCAGCAGAAGACGCTTTACGTCGCTGGCTATGGCGGTTCCTACGAGCAGACCATGCGCAAGGAGGTCATCCCGGCCTTCGAGAAGCAGTCCAACGTCAAGGTCGAATATGTCGCCGGCAATTCGACCGACACGCTCGCCAAGCTGCAGGCGCAGAAGGGCAACCAGCAGATTGATGTCGCGATCGTCGACGATGGCCCGGCCTATCAGGCGGTGGCGCTCGGCTTTTGCGGCACGCTGGCCGACGCACCCGTCTACAAGGACGTCGCGCCGGTGATGAAGTTCAAGTCGAACAAGGGCGTCGGCCTCGGCCTCGTCGGCACCGGCCTGTTCTACAACAAGAAGATCTTCGACGAGAACAAATGGCCGGCCCCGACCTCGTGGAACGACCTGAAGTCGAAGACCTACGGCAAGAAGATCGTCAGCCCGCCTATCAACAACACTTATGGCCTGCACGCCCTGATCGCCTTCGCGCAGATCGGCGGCGGCGGCGAGAACAATATCGAGCCGGGCTTCGAGGCCTTCAAGAAGGACATCAACCCGAACATCGTCGCCTATGAACCTTCTCCGGCGAAGATGACCGAGCTCTTCCAGAACGGCCAGGCCGTGCTCGGCGTCTGGGGCTCGGGCCGCGTCAAGGCCTTCGCCGATACCGGCTTCCCGGTCGAGTTCGTCTATCCGAAGGAAGGTGGCTTCGCGCTCGGCTCGGCCGCCTGCCCGGTCGAGGGGTCGAAGAACGCGGCCGAGGCCAACGCCTTCATCCAGTTCATGCTCTCGCCCGCGATCCAGAAGATCATGGCGACCGGCGCCGGCTTCGGCCCTGCCAATATGACGGTGACGCTCACCGCCGACGAGCGGAAGGGCCTGCCCTATGGTGACGAGGTGAAGGCGCTCAAGGCGGTCGACTGGGACGTCGCCAACGCCAAGCGCGAGGAATGGACCCGCCGCTGGAACCGCGAGGTCGAGCGGTAAGGCGCTTCCGATTCTCACTGCCGTCGTTCCGGGCGTCGGTCCGGGATGACGGCAGTGTTTCGGCGACCTCCTTCACGACGCGCGCAGGATCCATGTCCCATCTCGTTCTCGAAGGCCTCGGCAAATCCTACGGCACGGCGGTCGCCGTCGAAGGGCTCGACCTCACGGTCGCGCGCGGCGAGTTCATCTCGCTGCTCGGCCCTTCCGGCTGCGGCAAGACCACGACCTTGCAGATGATCGCCGGCTTCGTGCCCGTCGATCGCGGCCGCATCCTGCTCGACGGCGGCGATCTCGGCGGCGTCTCCCCCAACAAGCGCGGCCTCGGCATCGTCTTCCAGAGCTATGCGCTCTTTCCGCATATGACGGTGGCGCAGAACATCGCCTTCGGCCTCGAAATGCGCGGCGTCGGGAAGGCGGAACGCGAGAAGCGCACGCTGGAAGCCATGGCGCTGGTCGGGCTCAAGGGCTTCGAGGACCGCTATCCTCGGCGGATGTCGGGCGGGCAGCAGCAGCGCGTCGCCCTCGCCCGTGCGCTGGTCATCCGGCCATCGCTCCTCCTGCTCGATGAACCCCTCTCCAATCTCGACGCCAAGCTGCGCGAGGAAATGCAAGGAGAACTGCGTCAGATCCAGCGCTCGATCGGCACGACCACGATCCTCGTCACCCATGACCAGCACGAGGCGATGGCGCTGTCCGACCGGATCGTCGTGATGAATCGCGGCCGCGTCGAACAGATCGGCGCCCCCGATGCCGTCTATGGCGCGCCCGATACCGCCTTCGTCGCGAACTTTCTCGGCAAGACCAACGTCCTGGCGGCAACCGGCGACGGCCATGGCCGGGTCACGATCGAAGCTCTTTCCGTGCCACTCGCTGGCGCGGGTTCAGGTGCGCTCCACATCGCGGTGCGCCCCGAGCGCCTTGGCTTCGCTGCTGACGGGGCTCCGGGCTTCACCGCCCGCATTACATCCCGCGTCTTCCAGGGCGCACACTGGCTGCTCACCGCCGAGAGCGTCGCCGGCCCGGTCACGCTGATCCGGCACAATGACGGCACGCTCGTCCCCGGCGAAGGGGAGAGCATCAGGCTGAGCTTCGGTCCCGGCGACGCCGCGCTCCTCGCGGAAGGTACAGGCTCATGAGCCCGAACGCCTCCGCCCGCGCGACGCCCTACTGGCTGACCGGACCCACGCTCGCCGTCTTCCTCGGCCTCGTCATCATCCCGCTCGGCATGACCGTGCTGCTCGCTTTCTACGACTGGGGCCAGTACAAGGGCATTGTCGCGGAGTTCACCCTGAAGAACTTCCGCGAGATCTTCAGCGACAGCTATTTCCTCGAAGTCTTCCTGCGCACCTTGCGCATCGCCGTGCTGGTGACGCTGTTCGCGATCCTGATCGGCGTGCCCGAGGCCTATATCCTGAACCGCATGGCGCCGTCCTGGCGCGGCATCTGCCTGCTCGCGATCCTCGGACCGCTGCTCGTCTCTGTCGTGGCGCGCACGCTCGGCTGGGCGCTGCTGCTCGGCTCGAATGGACTGCTCAACCGCGGACTGATGGCGCTCGGCCTGATTGGTCAGCCGCTCGAATTCATGTTCACCGAGACCGGCGTGGTGATCGCGCTCGTCCATGTGCTGATCCCCTTCATGATCCTCGCGGTCTGGGCCTCGCTGCAGCGGCTCGATCCGCAAATCGAGAACGCCGCGCTCTCGCTCGGTGCCTCCCGCCTCACCATCTGGCGTCGCGTGATCCTGCCGCAGATCGTGCCGGGCATCCTCTCGGGCTCGATCATCGTCTTCGCGCTGGCGGCGAGTGCCTTCGCCTCGCCCGCGATCATCGGCGGCCGGCGGCTCAAGGTCGCGGCGACGCTCGCCTATGACGAGTTCCTGAACACGCTGAACTGGCCACTCGGCGCCGCCGTCGCCGTGCTGCTGCTCGCCGCACTGGTCATCCTGACCGTCGGCACCAACCGGCTGGTCGAGCGCCGCTATTCGCAGGTGTTCGAATGAGCCGCAACGGTCCCTTCGCCATCCTGTTCCACACGCTTTTCGTCGTCTTCATGCTGGCGCCGCTGGTGGTGGTCTGCCTCGTCGCCTTCACGCCCGAGGGCTATCTCTCGCTGCCGGGCCGGGTCTGGAGCCTGCGCTGGTTCAGGGCGATCCTGGACTATCCCGAATTCCTGCGCGCTTTCCGGGATTCGCTCTGGCTGGCTGCCTTGTCATCGACGGTTGCGATCGGGCTCGCAGTACCCGCCGCACTCGCCATCGCCCGCTATCGCTTCCCCGGGCGCGAGGCGATGACGGCCCTGTTCATGTCGCCGCTGATGGTCCCCCATGTCGTGCTGGGCATCGCCTTCCTGCGCTTCTTCACGCAGATCGGCCTCTCCGGGACCTTCCTCGGGCTAGTGCTGAGCCATATCATCGTGATCCTGCCGTTTGCGCTCAGGCTCGTGCTCGCAGCCTCCTACGGCATCGACCGGCGCATCGAGCATGCCGCGATCTCGCTCGGCGCGAGCCCGGCCGTCGTCTTCCGGCGGGTGACGCTGCCGCTGATCCTGCCCGGCGTCGTCTCGGGCTGGCTGCTCGCAGCGATCAATTCCTTCGACGAGGTGACGATGACCGTCTTCATCGCCTCGCCCGCGACCACCACGCTCCCTGTCCGGATGTTCCTCTATATCCAGGACAATATCGACCCGCTCATCGCAGCCGTCTCCGCCTGCCTGATCGCCCTGACCGCCATCCTGCTGATGGCTTTGGACAGGCTGTTCGGGCTCGACCGGCTGTTCGTCGGAACCGGAAAAGGCTGACGCCAGTGTCCACTATTCCCAGAGAACCCGATGTCGCCGTGATCGGCGGCGGCGTGGTCGGCGGCGCCATCGCGCTCGGCCTCGCCCGCAACGGCGCCAAGGTCGCGATCCTCGACGAGGGCGACACCGCCTTCCGTGCCTCGCGCGGCAATTTCGCGCTGGTCTGGGTGCAATCCAAGGGCTTCGGCATGCCCGACTATGCGCTCTGGTCGCGCCGCTCCGCCGATAGCTGGCACGAATTGGCCACGGCGCTCGCCGGCGAGACCGGCATCGACGTCGCCCATAGCCAACCCGGCGGCTTCATGCTCTGCCTCTCGGAGGAGGAGCTCGACAAGCGCGTTGACGCCATGCGCCGCCTCCATAACAGCCGGCCCCTGACCGATTTCCCCTATGAGGTGCTCGACCATGCCGAGACCAAGCGGCGCCTGCCAGCCATCGGCAAGGACGTGGTCGGCTCGCTCTATTCCCCGCTCGACGGCCATGTGAATTCGCTCAAGTTGTTCCGGGCACTCCGCGAGGCGACGGTCCGGCGCGGCGTCGATTACCGCCCGAACAGCCCGGTCGAGACGATCGTGCCGAAGGATGGCGGCTTCGCCATCACCGGCCCCTGGGGCGAGATGCGCGCCGGCAAGGTCGTACTCTGCGCCGGTCTCGGCAATGCGCGCCTCGCCCCGATGGTCGGGCTCGATGCGCCGGTGAAGCCGAGCAAGGGCCAGATCATCGTCACCGAGAAGACCGAGCCCTTCCTGCACAATCCGATGGTCACGGTGCGCCAGACCGACGAAGGCGGCGTCATGATCGGCGACAGCCAGGAGGATCGCGGCTTCGATACCGTCGTCGGTCAGCCGATCCTCTCGACCATGGCGGAACGGGCGGTGAAGATGTTCCCGCGCCTCGCCGGCCTCAATGTCGTCCGGACCTGGTCCGCGCTGCGCGTGATGAGCCCCGACGGCTTCCCGATTTACGATCAATCCGAAACCCATCCCGGCGCCTTCGTCGTCACCTGCCATTCCGGCGTGACGCTCGCCGCCAATCATGCCCTGACGCTTGCTCCGGCGATCCTTTCCGGCACCTTGCCCGACAGCGTCGCGAGCTTCACCGCACGGAGGTTCCATGTTCCGGCCCATAGCTGACCTTGCCGCGAGCGGGGCGCTGAGCTTCACCTTCGACGGCCGGCCGATGACGGCGCGTGCGGGCGACACGGTCGCCGCCGCCCTGCTCGTCAACGGCATCACCGCCTGCCGCGAGACGCCGGTCTCGGACACGCCACGCGCGCCCTATTGCCTGATGGGCGTCTGCTTCGACTGCCTCGTCGTCATCGACGGTATCGGCAACCGGCAAGGCTGCCTCGTGCCGCTCGCCGAGGGCATGCGCATCGAAACCCAGCACGGCCGCCGCCATCTCACGGAGGCCTCGGAATGACTCCGATCGCCAGCATCGAACAGCTCGACGAGAGCTATGACCTCCTCGTCGTCGGCGCAGGCCCGGCAGGTCTCTCCGCCGCCGCGCGCGCTGCCGAACTCGGTCTCTCCATCCTGCTCGCCGACGAAAACCCCGCACCGGGCGGCCAGATCTACCGCGCCGTCACCACGACGCCGGTCAAGAACCGCGCCATCCTCGGCGAGGACTACTGGCGTGGTGCCGATATCGTCGCGCGCTTCGAACGCTCGAAAGCCGTTTACGCCCCGCGTTGCACCGTCTGGTCGATCGGGCCGGACGAAACCGCACCCGGAGCCTTCGAGCTCGGCCTCTCGCTCGACGGCAAGGCCCGCATCATCGGCGCGAAGCAGGTGATCCTCGCGACCGGCGCGCAGGAGCGCCCCTTCCCGATTCCGGGCTGGACCCTGCCCGGCGTGATGACGGCGGGCGCCGCCCAGATCGCGCTGAAATCCGCCGGCGCCATTCCCTCGGGGCGCACGGTCATCGCCGGTTGCGGCCCCCTGCTCTACCTGCTGGCAGGACAGCTCGCGGCCGCCGGCTGCCAGATCGCCGCCGTGCTCGATACGACGCCTTCGGCCAATCGTTCCAAGGCGCTCGGCGCCATCCCGGACTTCCTGCGCTCGCCCTATCTCGCCAAGGGCCTCAAGCTGATGCTGACGGCGCGACGCAAGCTGCGCTTCGTCTCCGGCGTGACCAGCCTGACCGCAACCGGAGAAGGAAAGCTCGCCTCGGTCCAGTTCGAGCAGAACGGCCGTACCGGCACGCTCGCCTGCGACACCCTCCTGCTGCATCAGGGCGTGATACCCAGCGTCAACTTCTCCAACGCCGCCGGCTGCGCCCATGATTTCGACACCGAGCAGCACGCCTGGGTGCCGCGCGTCGATGCCTGGTTCGGCTCGACCGTGCCCGGCATCGCTATCGCCGGAGACGGAGCCGGCATCGGCGGCGCGGAAAGCGCGGCGCTCCGCGGCGAGATCGCAGCCTTCGGCGCAGCATCGCGCCTCGGCAAGCTGAACGAAGCCGAGCGCGATCGGCAGGCGACGCCGGTCCGCGCCGAACTGGACAAGAAGCTGCGCGGCCGGCGTTTCCTCGACCTGCTCTACAAGCCGGCGCCGCAATTCCTGGCGCCCCCCAGGGACGAGACCATCGTCTGCCGCTGCGAGGAGGTCACCGCCGGCCAGATCCGCGACGCAGCCAAGCGCCTCGGCGTCACCGGTCCCAACCAGATGAAGGCCTTCCTGCGCTGCGGCATGGGGCCCTGCCAGGGGCGCCTCTGCGGCCCGACCGTGGTCGAGCTCATCGCCGAAACGCGCGGCACGACACCGGCCGAGACCGGCTATTACCGCCTGCGCCCGCCGATCAAACCGGTGACGCTCGCCGAGCTGGCGGCGCTGCCGCAGACCGAGGCCTCTGTGAAGGCGGTCATCCGATGAGTGGAAACGGTCGCAATGCCGATGTCATCGTCATCGGCGGCGGCATCCATGGCTGCTCGACGGCGATGCACTGCGCACTGCGCGGGCTCTCGGTCATCCTGATCGAGAAGGACCACGCCGGGCGCCACGCTTCCGGCGTCAATGCCGGCGGCGTGCGCCAGCTTGCCCGCCATGTCGCGGAGATCCCGCTCTCCAACGCCTCGATGGCGCTCTGGCACAATATCGCCGAGCTGGTCGACGATGATTGCGGATTCACCAGCGACGGGCAGGTTCTGGTCGCCGAGGACGAGGCCGATCTCGAAGGGTGCCGCGCCCGCGTCGCCGATCTGACCCTGCGCGGCTTTCATCACGAGGAACTGATCGATGCGAAGGAATTGCGCGCCATCGTCCCGGCCGTCTCCGAGACCTGCCCGGGCGGCGTGATCTCGCGCCGCGATGGCGCCGCGATTCCCTTGCGCGCGACGCAGGCCTTCAAGCGCAAGGCGGAAAGCCTCGGCGCGACCATTCGTGAAGGCGTTCGCGTCACCAAGGTCGAGAAGGACGGCTCGAACTGGCGCGTCGTCACCGATGCCGGCGCCTTCCTCGCACCCCGCATCGTCAATGCCGCAGGCGCCTGGGCCGACCGTATCGCAGCCGATCTCGGCGAGCCCGTGCCTCTCGGGGTCATCGCTCCGATGCTGATGATCACGGCGCCGTTGCCGGCCTTCATCAAGCCGGTGGTGATCCTGCGCGGCCGCAAACTCTCGTTCAAGCAGTTCGATAACGGCACGGTGCTGATCGGCGGCGGCCATCTCGGCACACCCTTGCGCGACGAGAACGTCACCCTGCTCGACTGGCGCAAGCTCGCGATCAGCGCCGGTACGGTCTGGGATCTTTTCCCGATCATGCGCGGCGCGCCGGTCGTGCGCGCCTGGGCCGGGATCGAGGCCCGCATGCCGGACGACCTGCCGGTCTTCGGCAAGAGCGCCATGCATGAAGGCGTCTACCACCAGTTCGGCTTCTCGGCCCATGGTTTCCAGCTCGGTCCGGGCGCTGGCGCCGTGATGGCCGAGATCATCGCGGCAGGCCGCTCGAACGTGCCGATCGACGGCCTCGACATCGCCCGCTTCACCAAGACCCACTGAGCTTCAAAGGAGAAGACCCATGGCCATCAAGCGTTCCATCCGCACGCCCATCCAGAACCGCGTCGTCGAGACCGGCAACCTCGCCTTCGTCGGCGGCGTCGTCGCCGACGACACCAAGCAAGGGATGGGCCCGCAGACCCAGAACATCCTCGGCAAGATCGAGGGTTATCTCGGCGAGGTCGGGCTCGATCGAAAGGCGATCGTCGCCGCCCAGATTTTCGTCACCGACCTCACGCTGAAGAAGGAGATGGACGCGGTCTGGACCAGCTTCTTCGGCGAGGACATGCCGACGCGCGCCACGGTCGGCGTCGCCGATCTCGGCGGCCCGCTGATCGAGATCGTGGTCACCGCCTCGCGCTGATCCGTTTCAGGAAACGACAAGGCTGCAGGCGCATGATCGCGCCTGCAGCCCATCCTCGGAAAGCACGAACAGGGGTGCCCAACCTCCCAGCGCTGGCCTAGGGTCTTCGCCTGACGACAGCCCCGAGACCAGCATGCAGCACGCTTCCGACCATTCCGAAATCCGCGACGCCGTCGCGAAGCTCTGCGCGGATTATCCGGGCGAGTACTGGCGCAAGCTCGACCGCGAGATGGACTATCCGACGGAGTTCGTGACGGCGCTGACCGAAAGCGGCTTCCTCTCCGCACTGATCCCCGAGGAGTATGGCGGAGCCGGCCTCACGCTCTCGGCGGCAGCCGTCATCATGGAGGAAATCCAGCGCCAGGGCTGCAACGGCGCCGCCTGCCACGCCCAGATGTATGTCATGGGCACCGTGTTGCGTCACGGCAGCGATGACCAGAAGCGGCGCTACCTCCCGAAGATCGCGTCGGGCGAACTGCGCCTGCAGGCCTTCGGCGTCACCGAGCCGACCAGCGGCACCGACACTACGGCCTTGCGCACCACCGCCCGCCGCGAGGGCGACCACTATATCGTCAACGGGCAGAAGATCTGGACGAGCCGCGCCGCGCAGTCCGACCTGATGCTGCTGCTCGCCCGCACCACGCCGCGCGACCAGGTGCAAAAACGCACCGATGGGCTCTCCGTCTTCATCCTCGACATGCGGGAGGCGCTGAAGGACGGCCTGACCATCCGGCCGATCCGCACGATGATGAACCATGCCACCACCGAGGTCTTCTTCGACAATGTGAAGGTCCCGGCCCAAAATCTCGTCGGCGAGGAGGGCAAGGGCTTCCGCTACATCCTCTCCGGCATGAATGCCGAGCGCATCCTGATTGCAGCCGAATGCGTCGGCGACGCCAAATGGTTCATCGACAAGGCCTCGACCTACGCCAAGGAGCGTCATGTCTTCGGCCGGCCGATCGGCCAGAACCAGGGCGTCCAGTTCCCGATCGCCAAGGCCTACGCCAACATGCGCGCTGCCGAGCTGATGGTCCGCGAGGCCATCCGGCTCTACGAGGCCGGCGCCAATCCGGGTGCCGAGGCCAACATGGCCAAGATGCTCGCGGCCGACGCCTCCTTCGAGGCGGCCAATGCCTGCGTGCAGACGCATGGCGGCTTTGGCTTCGCCGAGGAATACGATGTCGAGCGCAAGTTCAGGGAGACGCGGCTCTATCAGGTTGCCCCGATCTCCACGAACCTGATCCTGACCTATCTCGCCGAGCATGTGCTGGGCATGCCCCGCTCCTACTGACGCTGCCGACGATCATCGCCGTGCCTTTCGTCGCACTCTTTGCCATAATGCAAAGAAGGCTCGCACGGCTTCACCTAGTGTCCGCTCATGGCGTCGTCCCTGCGTGACCGCAGGGCGGCGCCGGCATCTCGAACGCCCGCCGCGGACATCTCGTGGCGGGCCGGCCCGGACGACCATGAGCATCGATCCCGACCTGCTGCGTGGCACGCCCCTCTTTGCGTCCCTTGCGGCAAGCGCGCGGCAGACCATCGCCGCAGCCGCCTCCCTGCGCCGTCTCGCAGCCGGCGAGCGCGCCTTCACGCAGGGCGAGCCGGCCGGCGAAATCTTCCTCCTGCTCGCGGGCGGCCTCAAGCTGACGCGATCCGGCTGGGGTCGGGAGCCGGTGATTCTGCGTATCGTTCATCCCGGCGAGGTCTTCGAGCTCGACCATGGCCCGCACCGGATCCGGCACGATGCCACGGCAAACGCCCTGCGTGACAGCACGCTCGCCGTCTGGCCGCTCGCCGTCTGGCAGAGGCTGCTGCATGAACTACCCGGCCTGCCTTTCGGGCTCATCCAGGCGCTCGGCCTCGAATTGGCGGAGACGCAAGGGCGCTTTCTGGAGATCGCCTCGCTCGACGTGCCCCGGCGCCTCGCCCATGCGGTCCTGCGCCTGATCGACCGGGCCGGGCGTCTTGAGGAGGAGGGTACGCGGATCAATCTCCCGCTCTCCCGGCAGGATCTCGCGGCCATGACCGGCACCACCCTGCACAATGTCTCCCGCATCCTGACACGCTGGGAGCGCCATGGCCTGATCATCGGAGGCCGGCGCACGCTGCTGGTGCGCGATATCCCCGCCCTGATGCGCCTCGCGACAGCGGAAGCCTGACCGCGACCCGCCGCCTGCGTCCTGTTTGCCGAAGCGCAAAGAAACTTCCCGAGCCCCTCGTTATCACCCCCCTGTCCCCCGCCGCTCACATGCGGGGGCTCTTGAGCCGGCGTTGCCGGCGCGCACGCGCAACGGAAGGGTGAACGCATGGCCGAACGTCTGACAAAGGCGGGAGCCCGAAATGTCTTTTACGGCGGATCGATCTTCTTCTTCGCCATCTTCGTCGGGCTCACCGCCCACAGCCACTGGTTCATGCGGACACAGTCCACCGACGAGGCGACGCTCTCCCCCGCCGTCGCCCGCGGCAAGCATGTCTGGGAGCGCAATTCCTGCATCAACTGCCACACGCTGCTTGGCGAGGGCGCCTATTTCGCGCCTGAGCTCGGCAATCTCTGGAAGCGCTATGGCGGCGACAAGGATCCGGCCGGCGCCCGCGAGAGTCTGAAGGCCTGGATGGCGGCGATGCCGACCGGCATCGAAGGCCGACGCCAGATGCCGCAGTTCAACCTGACCGAGCAGGAACTCAACGATCTCGCCGATTTCCTGGAATGGACGAGCCGGATCAAGACCCAGAACTGGCCGCCCAACGATGCCGGCTGAGACATCGCGACAGGAGAGAGCCATGCCAGGCTACAACACCACGAGATATGAGACCCAGAGCGTCGCGATGCTCTATTTCTACGGCGCGCTCGCGCTGTTCGTCGCGCAGGTCACCTTCGGAGTCGTGGCGGGATTGATCTACGTCCTGCCCAATACGCTGTCGGTCGTCCTGCCCTTCAACATCGTGCGCATGATCCACACCAACGCCCTGGTGGTCTGGCTGCTGCTCGGCTTCATGGGCGCGACCTACTATCTCTTGCCGGAGGAGGCGCAGACCGAACTCTACAGCCGCAAGATCGCGGTCATCCAGTTCTGGCTGTTCTTTATTGCCGCGGCGATCGCGGTCGTCGGCTATCTCTTCCGCATCCATGAGGGCCGCGAATTCCTGGAACAGCCCTTCGCGATCAAGGTCGGCATCGTCGTCGTTGTTCTGATGTTCCTGTTCAACATCACCATGACCTCGCTGAAGGGCCGCAAGACCACGGTCACCAACATCCTGCTCTTCGGCCTCTGGGGCCTGGCGATCTTCTTTCTGTTCGCCTTCTACAACCCGGCCAACCTCGCGCTCGACAAGATGTACTGGTGGTACGTCATCCATCTCTGGGTCGAGGGCGTCTGGGAGCTGATCATGGCCTCAGTGCTGGCCTTCCTGATGATCAAACTCAACGGCGTCGACCGCGAAGTCGTCGAAAAATGGCTCTACGTCATCGTCGGGCTCGCCCTGTTTTCCGGCATCCTCGGCACCGGCCACCACTATTACTGGATCGGCGCGCCCGGGTACTGGCAGTGGATCGGCTCGCTGTTCTCGACGCTTGAGGTCGCACCCTTCTTCACCATGGTGATCTTCACCGTGCAGATGACCTGGAAGGCCGGCCGCAACCATCCCAACAAGGCGGCACTGCTCTGGTCGATCGGCTGCTCGGTGATGGCCTTCTTCGGCGCGGGCGTCTGGGGCTTCCTGCATACGCTCTCCTCGGTGAACTACTACACCCACGGCACGCAGGTAACCGCCGCCCACGGCCACCTCGCCTTCTTCGGCGCTTATGTGATGCTGAATCTCGCGATGATGGCCTATGCCATCCCCGAGCTGAAGGGCCGTGCGCCCTACAACCAGTGGCTCTCGATCGCGAGCTTCTGGATGATGTGCACGGCGATGTCGGTGATGACATTCGCACTGACCTTCGCCGGTGTCGTGCAGGTCCATCTCCAGCGCGTCCTCGGCCAGGGCTTCATGGACGTGCAGGACCAGATCGCCCTGTTCTACTGGGTTCGGCTCGGCTCTGGCGTGGTGGTGGTGATCTCCGCGCTGATGTTCGTCTGGGCCGTGCTGGTACCCGGGCGCGAGCGCAGCGCCGATCCGTTTGCCCTCGCTCAACCGGCGGAATGACGCTTCCGCCCGCCGGTCAGCAGGCCGGCGGGCCACCGCCCTCCCGATTGATTGGATGCCCGCGATGAACATGATTCCGCGCCCGCCGATTCCGGCGCCCGCTAGCGACACGATCGACATTCCCGCCTACACCGCCTCCGGCAACGAGCGCTTCCTGTTCGAGAAGGCCTGGGAGCGGCGTCTGCCGCTGCTGCTGAAAGGGCCGACCGGCTCGGGCAAGACCCGTTTCATCGCGCATATGGCTGCACGCTTAGCTCTGCCGCTCTACACGATCGCCTGCCATGACGATCTCTCCGCCGCAGATCTCACCGGCCGGCATTTGCTCAAGGGCGGTGAGACCGTCTGGATCGACGGCCCCCTGACTCGGGCGGTGCGGGAGGGCGGGCTCTGCTATCTCGACGAGATCGTCGAGGCCCGCAAGGACGTCGCTGTGGTGCTGCATCCGCTGACCGACGACCGGCGCATCCTGCCGCTGGAGCGCACCGGCGAACTTTTGGCCGCACCGCCCTCCTTCATGGTCGCTGTCTCCTACAACCCGGGCTACCAGAACCTGCTCAAGAACCTGAAGCCCTCGACCCGCCAGCGCTTCGTCTCGATCAGTTTCGATTTCCTGCCGCGCGAGCAGGAGATTGCCGTCGTCGCGCAGGAAAGCGGACTCGACGAAGCTATGGTCGCCCCGCTGGTCGATCTCGCCCGGCGGCTGCGTACGCTCAAGGGACAGGATATCGAGGAGGGCGTTTCGACCCGCCTCGTCGTCTATGCGGCAAGCCTGGTCGCCGCCGGCCTGCCGAGGCAGGAGGCCGTGATGGCCGCCATCATCGAACCCCTGACCGACGAGCCGGAGATCCGCGCCGGGCTGGTCGAGATCACCCGCGCGGTCCTCGCCTAGGAGGCTGCGATGCTGGACTTCCTCGAACTGGAAGAGACGGTCGGGCGCTTCTGGCACCGGCTGGTCGGTGATACCGCGAGCCTGCCGCACCATCCGCAGGCCGCGGTGACGCTGGCCGCCATGTCGTCGACGCTCGCCGTCTGCTTCCGCGGTTTCGGCGGCGAGCCCGGCATCCGAATCGTTCCCGCCCGCGAACGCACGACCGGTCACCGGCTGAACCTGCGCCAACGCGTCGGCCTTGGCGAGGAAAGGCTGACGCAGGCAATGCGCACACCGGACAGCTTACAACTGCCCACGCAGATCGCGCTTTTCCCGGAGACCGGGCTGAACCGCGATCTCTATATCTGGCTCGCCGCCTGCATGGCCGCGATGCCGGCACGACCGATCACCGAGACAGATCCGCTCCAGCGCGACCTCGCCTTGATCTCTGCGGCGCAGCGCCTTGTCGCCAGAGTCCTCGCCGCCTTTCCCGGCCTCGCTCCGGTCTATCGCCAACTGGCCGAAGCCCTGCTCGCCACCCGGCGCCGCGAAGGCCTGCCCGCGACCGAAGCGAGGGTCGAGGCGCTGATCGGTGCGCTGCTGAAGGGCAAACCCCTCCACATCACTGCCGAAGACAGGCTCGACCGGGCTCCAGCCGGCTACCTGCCGGCGCTCGGCGTACCGCTCTGGCCGCTGGCGAGTACCGCCGCGCCGGCCCGAACGCGTCGACGCGACGAGGACCAGCCGCCTCCGGCCTCGACTCGGGCCGACGAGCAGACGAAGACCTACGCCGCCAGCCGCGAGGAGACGGCCGAGGACTGGCGCGAACGCAGCCCCTTCGCCCTCAACCGCTTCGAGACGATCCTGGCGATGTCCGAGATGATCGCGGTCGACCGCCCTTCCGACGACAGCGAGGAGCACGAGCCCGAGGCCGCCGACGAGCTCGACGACATGGTGCTGAGCGAACGCAAGGGCCGCCCGGCCTCCCGCTTCCGCTTCGATCTCGACCTGCCACCGGAAGCGATGGACGAGACGGCACTGGCCGGCGCTCTGACCTATCCGGAATGGGATTTCCGCAGCGCCTCCTATCGCGACGATCATTGCCGCGTGCTTGCCGCGATGGCGCAGCAGGAGCTGGTGCCTCCGGTGCAGGATGCCGCGACGCGTGCGCTCGTGCGGCAGGTCCGGCGCCAGTTCGAGGCCCTGCGCCCGCTGCGGGAGCCGCAGCGCGGCCAGATCGACGGCCCCGATCTCGATCTCGACGCGGTAGTGCGCCGCCAGGCCGATCTCGCCGCCGGCGGCCCCGGCAGCGACCGCATCCATCTGGCGAGCCGGCCGCAGGCACACGACCTCGCCGTGACGACCCTGATGGATGTCTCACTCTCGACCGATTCCTGGTTCGACGACTTGCGCGTTCTGGATGTCGAGAAGCAGGCGCTCACCGTCTTCGCCCACGGCCTTGCCGCCTGTGGCGACCGCCACGAGATCCTGACCTTCACCTCGCGCCGCCGCGACTGGGTGCGGATCGAGACGGTGAAGCGCTTCGACGAAGCGATGGGGCCGGCGGTCGAGGCTCGCATCGCCGCGCTGAAGCCCGGCTACTACACCCGCATCGGCACCGCGATCCGCCATGCCACGGCCGGTCTGAAGGCGAGGCCCGACCGGCGCAAGCTGCTGCTCGTCCTCACCGACGGCAAGCCCAACGACATCGACCATTATGAAGGCCGCTTCGCCATGGAGGATACGCGCATGGCGGTGATCGAGGCGCGCCGCGCCGGCATCTGCGTCTTCGCCGTCACCGTCGACCGGGAGTCGCGCGCCTATATCCCGCATCTCTTCGGTCGCAACGGCCATGCGGTGGTCTCCCGGCTCGATCGCCTGCCGGCGGCCTTGCCGGCGATCTACCGCGCGCTTGCGGCTTGAGGAGAACGCCATGACCGACGCCCAGATGGGTCTCGTGGTCGCCACACCTGCGATCATCGTGATGGCCCTGCTGCTCTACCGGATGGGCGTGCTGCAGAAGGGCGGCGTTGCCGCGGCCATCATGATGTCGCTGGCCATCGCCGTCCTGCTCTTCCTCGAACAATGAGTCCGGCAAAGCCGCGCTGTTTGCGTTTGGGCAAACTGCCGCGGGCGCGCCTTCGCTAGGCTGGAGAGCCGCCCGCATCGGGGCCGCAACCGGAGCCGAACCATGACCACCCAACCCCTCGAACCGCTCGACGTGCGCACCATCCCGCCGGTCGTGCGCCATGCCACTATCTTCGGCATCATGGAGCGGCTCTCCCCCGGTGACGCCTTCAGAATCGTCAACGACCACGACCCGGCGCCGCTGCGCCGGCAGATCGAGGCGCGTTATCCGGGCGCCTATTCCTGGGACTACATCGTGCAGGGTCCGGAGATCTGGCAGGTCGAAATCGGCCGCAACGAAACCGGCGACAGCGGCCACGACGCCGATTGCGGCGGCCATGACGAAGGCCATTCCTGCACCTGCGGCCACTGACCGCTTCGCATTCGGGAGACCGCAGCCATGCCGATGGCATCGCTGTCCCGCTGGACCATGAGCTATTTCGCGGCCGCGCTCGCCTTCCTTGTCGCGGCCGAGGCGCTTGCCGTCGCCGGCATCGGCTATCCCGCCGCCGGCCTTGTGGAACCCGCGACGCTCCTCCTCGTCCATTTCGTCGCGATCGGCTGGCTCAGCCTCGCCATGGCCGGCGCGCTCCTGCAATTCGTACCGGTTCTGGTCTCCAGCCCTCTCGCCTTCCCGCGGCTCGCCTTGCCGGCGCTCGCCATGCTGGCGGCGGGCCTCGCCCTGCTCTGCGCCGGCTTCGCCACGCTGGCCGGCTGGATCGAAGCGCCGCTCGACCTGCTCCCGCTGGGCGCTGCCTTCCTGCTTTGCGGCTTTTCCCTGCTCGGTCTGATGTTGGTCGCCACGCTCCTGAGCGCACGACCGGTCGCCCTGTTCGCACGCTTCGTTCTTACCGGCCTGGCCTGTCTTGCAGCCACGGCGTTGAGCGGCGCCGGCTTCTCGACACTGCTATCGGGGCACGGAGACTGGCTCGGCACCGTCACCCTGCTACCCGATGGCCTGCCCTTTCACGCCCTGCTCGGCCTCGGCGGCTGGCTCGGGCTGATCGCCGTCGGCGTCAGTTACCGCCTCTTCGTCATGTTCATGATGGCGCCGGAGCCGCCCTCGCGCCGCGTACGCCCGGTTTTGCTGCTCGCCGGCTTGGGGTTCGGCCTCGCCTTGGTCGGTCTCGCTGCGCCCTTCGCCGGTATCGAGCCGGGGGCTTTGTGGATCACCGCGATCCTCGCAGCACTGATACTGGCCAGCCTCTTCTACGCCCGCGACATCCTCACGCTCTATCGTGCCCGCCGGCGCAAGGCGCTCGAGATCAACATGCTCGCCAGCATCCCGGCCTTCGGCGCGCTCGGCCTCGGGCTGACGCTACTGCCGGTCGCCGTCATCGCCCATGCCGGCGACGGCGCGATCGCGGCACTCGTCTTTCTGATCGCCTTCGGCTGGCTCGGCGGCTTGACGATGGCGCAACTGGTGAAGATCGTCTCCTTTGTGACCTGGCTCGAAACCTATACGCCCCGCCTCGGGCGCGGCCCGGCGCCGCGTGTCGGCGACCTCGTCGCCATGCCGCGCACCGGCTGGTGGTTCCTCCTCTATTACGGCGGGGTCGGGCTGGCCGCTGCCACGCTCGCCATCGCCGCATCGACCGGCTTCCGCCTGGCCATGGCGCTTTGCCTCGCCGGCACGGCCGGAATCGTCACCGAGCTCATCGGCATCCGCCGCTTGTCGCAGATCAAGGCGTCCGACCGGCCGCCGGCGCATGAACGCCCCCGGCTACTGGCCGCGCGGGCCGAGGAAAGGAAACCTGCCCATGTCGAAACCGGAAGAATCGCCCGTCCGCGAGCTTGACGTCCGCCCGATGCTGCGGGCTGGCGAGGAACCTTTCCAGGCGATCATGGACGCCGTCGGGGCGCTTGCGCCGGGCGAATCCCTGCGCCTCATCGCGCCCTTCCGGCCTGTCCCTCTGTTCTCGGTGATGGCCAATCGCGGCTTTTCGGCCAGCGATCGCCCGCTCGGCGGCGGCGACTGGGAAGTCCTGTTCTCGCCGGTCGCCGGCATGCAGGTCGAAACCGGGCTCGCTGCGGGCAGCAGTCCCTCCGCCCTGTCCTGGGGTGACCCCATCGAGGAACTCGATCTCGTCGATCTCGACCCCCCGGAGCCGATGGTCCGCATCCTGGAAGCGCTCGAAGATCTCAAGCCCGGCGACGTGCTGTTCGCGCTGCTCGCCCGCGAACCGGTCTTTCTCTTTCCGGAGCTGGCCAAGCGCCAGCACGAATGGGCCGGCAATTTCGATGCTTCCGGCACGGCCTATCGCCTACTCGTACGCCATGGCGGCGGGAGGGCGCACGGATGAACGCCGGTCTGGAGCGGCTTGTCGAGATTGCCTTGCGCGACGTCCTCGACCCCGAGATCGGCCGCAGCGTCGTCGATCTCGGCCTGATCTATGCGATCGCGGCGACGCCGGACGGCAGGGTCTCGATCACCATGACGACGACCACGCGCGGTTGCCCGCTGGCCGGCTTCCTGAAGGAGGCCGTCGCCATGGCGGCCGGAGCTGTCGAGGGCGTGACGGCGGTCGAGGTGACGCTGACCTATGAGCCAGCCTGGGAGCCGGCGATGATCGCCGCCGAGTGACGGCTCCCGCAACGATCGTCAAAGATGTTGTGCTGCAACAAAGACCGATTTCGCCAGGCTCCTAAAGTCCTCATGACCGGTCGAACTCCGGTCTTCCGGCAAGGAGACAAGCCATGGGCCAAGAGGCCAAACGGGGCGAAGAGCTCAAACTGACCCGCCGCAGCATTCTGGCGGGAGCGGCGGCTGCGGGGGCGATCGTCCAGGCGGCTTCCGCGCCGGCCCAGGCGCAGGCCGTGATGACCAAGGCCACCGCCACGGATATCGCCAAGCTGCCGCGCGTCAAGCCGAAGCTGGTTGATCCCCCTTTCGTGCATGCGCATGAGCAGATCGCGACCGGCGGGCCAAAGGTCGTCGAATTCGAGATGACGATCCACGAGAAGAAGATCATCCTCGACGATGCAGGCACCGAGACCTACGCCTTCACCTTCAACGGCACCGTACCGGGCCCGCTGATGGTCGTGCACGAGGGCGATTATGTCGAACTGACGCTGATTAACGCCGAAACCAACGAATTGATGCACAATATCGACTTCCATTCGTCGACCGGTGCGCTCGGCGGCGGTGGCCTGACCGAGGTTAACCCCGGCGAGAAGGTCGTGCTGCGCTGGAAGGCCACCCGGCAGGGCGTGTTCGTCTACCATTGCGCCCCTCCTGGCATGGTGCCCTGGCACGTCACCGCGGGCATGAACGGCGCCATCATGGTGCTGCCGCGCGACGGGCTGAAGGATGGCCAGGGCAAGGCCCTGAAATACGACAAGGTCTACTATGTCGGTGAGCAGGACTTCTATGTGCCGCGCGACGAGAACGGCAAGTTCAAGCGCTATGCCAGCGTCGGCGAGTCGCATGAGGATGTCGTCAAGGCGATGCGCACGCTGACCCCGTCTCATGTCGTGTTCAACGGCAAGGTCGGCGCACTCACGGGTAAGAATGCCCTCACCGCCAAGGTCGGCGAGACCGTGCTGATCGTGCATTCCCAGGCCAACCGCGACACGCGGCCTCACCTGATCGGCGGTCATGGCGACTATGTCTGGGCCACCGGCAAGTTCCGCAACCCGCCGGAACGGGACCTGGAGACCTGGTTCATCCCCGGCGGCTGCGCGGGCGCGGCGCTCTACACCTTCCTTCAGCCGGGCATCTACGCCTATGTCAACCACAACCTGATCGAGGCCTTCGAGCTCGGCGCCGCCGGCCATTTCAAGGTCGAGGGTGAGTGGAACGACGACCTGATGAAGCAGATCCTGGCGCCTGCCGGCATCTGACATGTCCACGCCTCCCCGCCATCCGGCGGGGAGGCCCTTCTTCCCGACAGGGATTCCGACCATGGCCACCACGCTGCGCCCCACGCTGCCGGGGCTGACGACCTCGCTCGGCCTCATGCTCCTCGCCGGAGCCGCCGCCCTTCTGCTGGCCGCGCCGATGCGCCGGCCAACCCCGAGCTTCCCCCTGCCGCAGACCACGATCGTGCCACCCGCGACTCTGCTGCACCGCCTCGACGGCGAATACAGCCGCGCCGGTCGCCCGGTCGACGCGCCCCGCGTCACGGTCAGGATCACGCAACCGCTCGAGATCATGCGCTATCAGGTGACCGCGGCCGACTACGCGCGCTGCATCGCGGCCAGCGCCTGCAAGCGGCTCGACAGCCCGGCACCGCGCGGCGACTTGCCCGCGACCGGCGTCAGCCATGCCGATGCCAGCGATTACGCCGCGTGGCTGACGCGCGAGACCGGTACGGTCTGGCGCCTGCCGACCGATCGGGAATGGGCCCACGCTGCCGGCTCGCGCTTCATCGACGATGCCCGCGGCCTCGACGGCGACGCCTATAATCCAGCCCGGCGCTGGCTCGCCGACTACGAGCGCGAGGCTAACCGCAAGGCGGCAAGCGATCCCGCCCCGCGCCCGGTCGGCAGCTTCGGCGCCAACGAGCACGGCGTCCACGACATCGCCGGCAATGTCTGGGAATGGACACAGACCTGCCTGCGCCGCGTCTCGCAGGATGCGGCAGGCCGCACGCTCAGTGAGACCAGCAATTGCGGCATCTATGTCGTCGAAGGCCAGCACCGCGCGCCGATGACCTTCTTCATCCGCAACCCCAAGGCGGGCGGCTGCTCGGTGGCGACGCCGCCCGACAATCTCGGCTTTCGTCTGGTCCGCGAGCGCAGCTGGCGCGACCGGCTGCCCGCAGCCCTCGGCCGGCTGCTGCCGGCATGACGGTTGCGGTCGCCAGCCGCACCCTCGACGGCGCAAGGCCGGTTCCGGAAGGCGGCATGGAACTCCTGCTCTGGATTCTCGTCTGGAGCGAACTCGTCGTCTTCGGCGCCCTGCTCGGCGCCTTCCTGCTGATCGCCTGGCTAAACCCGTCGGCGCATACCGCTTTCCACCTTGAACTCGACCTGCCGCTCGCCGGTTTCGCAACGGCGACCTTGCTGACCAGCGGTTTCTTCGCGGCTCTGGCCGCATCAGGACGAGCCCTGCGCCGGAACCTCATCCTCGCCGCACTGGGCGGCTTCGCGTTCTGCGCCCTGAAACTGACCGCCTTAAGCCATGAAATGCCGGCGCTGGTCGCGAGCGAGAACCGGCTGTTCGAGCTCTACCTGCTGACCACCGGCTTCCATCTCGCACATGTGCTCTTCGTCGCGATCCTGCTGCTCGTCGTCGCCTGGCGTCCCGCGCCGCGATCGGTCGAGACCGTCGCCTCGGTCTGGCACCTCGTCGATCTCGTCTGGCTGCTGATCCTGCCGGTTATCTATCTGGGCTGAGACGATGCCGGCACATGACCTTCCTTTCCCCGTCATCCTGTCCGCCTTGCTGCTCGCCACCGGTGCGAGCCTGCTAGCGGCGATGCTTCTGCCGGCCGCGCCACGCGGCGTCGCCATCGCGACGCTCAGCCTGATCAAGGCCGCACTTGTCGTGCTCGGCTTCATGCGGCTTCATCGAACAAGCCCGGCGCTGACGATCGCGCTGATCTGCTACGCGGCGGTGCTGTGCACGCTTGCGGGGATCAAGATCGCCATCGCCGGATAGTGATCCCGGCAGACCTCTTCGTCATTCCGGGGCAGGTCACAGGCCTGCACCCGGAATGACGGCGTAACGTCGGCGAAATCTTACCCACCTTAAACCGCCCGGCTGTACTGCCGCGGCGGCTGGTCGAGATGAGCGTCAAAGGCGGATGCGACCTTGCGCACCAGCAGGCGCGCCTCGTCCGGCAGCGAGACCCGGTGGCCGTCGAGCCGCACCACGCCCTCCTGCGAGAGCTGGCCAAGGCGCTGCAGCGCGCTTTCGAGAATCTGTGGATCGGCCTGGTGGCGTGCGCAGACAGCGTCGATATCGACCGTGAGGTCGCACATCACCCGCTCGATCAGCTCGGCACGCAGGCGATCCTCGGCGCTGAGGCGATAGCCGCGTGCCGTCGGCAGCGCGTTGTCGGCGATATGCTCGGCATAGCGGCCGATCACCACCTCGTTCTGGACATAGCCCTGCGGCAACCGCCCGATCGCCGAAGCGCCGAAGCCGATCAGCGCCTCGCAGCGATCAGTGGTGTAGCCTTGGAAATTGCGATGGAGCCCACCCTGCACCAGAGCACGCGCCATCGGATCTTCGGGCAGAGCAAAATGATCGAGCCCGATGCGAACATAGCCGGCCCCCACGAGGCGCTGCGCCATGGCCTCGGCCTGCTCGTGCCGGGCTTCGCCATCCGGCAGCTCGGCGGTGACGATACGGCGCTGGTGCTTCTTGAATTCGGGTACATGGGCATATCCGAAGATCGAGAACCGGTCCGGCCGCATCGCCAGGCATTGCTCGACGGTATCGAGGCAGGAGTGCAGCGTCTGGCGCGGCAGCCCGTAGATCAGGTCGAAGCTCACGGCCGCGATGCCGGCGCCGCGCAGGCCGGTGACGACCGCCGCCGTCTGCTCGACGCTCTGGATCCTGTTGATCGCCTTCTGCACGGCGGGATCGAAGCTCTGCACGCCGAGGCTCGCGCGGTTGACGCCTGCCTCGGCGAGCGCTGCGATCATGCTGGATTCGAGCCGGCGTGGATCGATTTCGACTGCGATCTCCGCCGTGGGATGCAGCGCAAAATGCTGCCGCAGCAGGGCGACCAGGGCGACGAAATCCTGGGGTTCCAGGATGGTCGGCGTGCCCCCGCCGAAATGAATATGGCGCACATCGAGCGGAGCCACGAGCCTTTCAGCGACCAGCGCGATCTCCCCGCGCAGCGCCGCGAGATAATCGATGATCGGCCCGTTGCGCAGCGCGACGGTGGTGTGACAGCCGCAATACCAGCACATCGAACGGCAGAACGGTACATGGAGGTAGAGCGAGGCGGTGGTTCCCGCCGCCAGTTCCTTCAGCCAGCCGGCATAGGTGTCCGCATCGACAGCCCCGCTGAAATGCGGGGCGGTCGGATAGCTCGTATAGCGCGGAAGCCGTTCGTCTCGGTATGGCGCAGCCTGCATCGGTCAGCTCCGGGCTGTTGTCGTTGAACCCGCTGACTAGCCGGTTCGGCCGATGGCTTCCTTGATCGAAGGCAAACTGCAGCCTGGATCGGCCGGCGGCAGGAGCACTGCCGTCAAGCTGCGACCATCGCTCGACGCGGTTCCGTCGCAACGCTGCTTGAGCTACACCTGATGCGGCCTCCCGCCCTGGATCGTCAGTTCATGAAACAGCCGCTTATGCCCGCCTCGCTCGCTCCGCCTTTCGGGCAATATTCCCATGGCATGAAGGCTGCAGCTCAGGGCATCCTTCTCACCTCCGGCCAGCTCGGCATCGCGCGCGACGGCAGCGTGCCGGAGGATGCCGGCGAGCAGGCCCGCATCTGTTTCGAGAGCATCGCCGCGATCCTGCGCGAAGGCGGCCTGTCGATGGCGAATCTCGTGCGCCTCAACGCCTTCGTTACCGACCGCAAGCACATGCCGGCCTATATGAAGGCGCGCGACGAAGCTCTGGCCGATTGCCCGGTCAAGCCGGCCTCGACGCTGGTGATCGTCTCCGGTTTCAGCCGGCCGGAATTCCTGGTCGAAGTCGAAGCGACGGCCGTCTACTGAACCCGCCGGGCCCTCCCCGGCAGACGCCCGCCCTGACGAATCTGGCGAGCTTTTTCTTCATTGGTCGGCTCCGGGCCGAGCGCCGCATCCACCTCGACCAACGGCATCACCCCGGCTGCATTGCGAACGAGCGAGTGCGACGCATGGCTGCCGGAGATTATGTCGGGATGGCTGCCGACTTCTCGGAGATGAGAACCGATCCGCGCCGGCGGCGGCGTTCCTGATGATGCGCGACGAAAGCTGGACGTTCTGCCCCGTCAGATGCGGTAACAGATCGCAGCTCTTGAATCCGATGCCGACATCGTTCAGTCCCAGGCGAACCAGGACAAGCCGTAACGCGGGGTCAGCCCCTCGCGCGCGAACAGCCGCCGGCAGCTCTCGGAATTGACAGTACCGTCCTCGCTCCAGTCGAGATCACCGCGATGGATGCCGCCCGCGATGAAGGCGGCATCGATTCCCGCGCCAGCTGCCCCGGCGACGTCGTGCTCGAGTGAATCTCCGATGGCGAGCAGGCGCCCGGCCGGGCGATCCAGATAGCGCAGGCAGCTCCGATAGATCCGCGGATGCGGCTTGCCGTGATAGTGAACGGTACCGCCCATCTCCTCATAGATCAGGGCCGCCAAACCCGGAGCCTCGTGCAAGGTGCCATCGGCATGGACGCGGTAGCGGTCGGGGTTGCCGCAGATCATCGGCAGGTCGCGTCGCAAGGCCTGCTCCAGCACCGGCTTCCAGCCCGCGACCGACTGGCTGTCGGGGTCCATGCTCATCACGAAAAGGAAGTCGGCCGCCTCGGGGGTATCCACCAGCGTCAGACCGAGCCCGTTCGCCAGATGGTCCTCGCCCGGCCGCGCCAGCAGCAGACAGCGCGGGCCGAGATCGCGATAGCCCGGTTCGGAGCGCTCCAGCAGGGCCTCGCGCGCATCGTCCCCCGCCGAGGCCACGCGGTCATAGAGCGGGCGGGCGAAGCCCATGCTGGCGAGAACGCCTTCGTTGTCGCGCCCGCTGCGTCCCGAATTGGACAGGATGATCACGGCCTTGCCCGCTGCCCGCAGGCGCTCGAGACAGGCGACCGCATCGGGATAGGGCCGCGTGCCGTCATGCAGCACGCCCCATTGATCGAGCAGGAAACCGTCATAGTGGTCGACGAGGGCCGAGAGGCCGCCGGGAAAGGCGGTCTCCGCCCGCGATTCAGACAATGCGGGAACGGACATAGGCCGAGAGCGCCTCGCTGATGATGACGATGCCGAGGATGGCGATCAGGATCACGATCGCCTGCGACCAGGCGAACTGGTTGATCGAAGCGTAGAGCAGGAGCCCGATGCCGCCGGCGCCGACGAAGCCGAGCACGCTCGACTCGCGCACATTGATGTCCCAGCGGTAGATCGAGGTGCCGATCAGTACCGGCAGGATCTGCGGCAGGATGGCGACGCCATAAACCTGAAGCGTGCTGGCCCCGGTCGATTCCACCGCCTCGATCTGGCCGGCATCGACCTCCTCGATCGCTTCGGCGACGAGCTTGGCGATGAAGCCGACCGAGCGCGCGGCGACTGCGCAGATGCCGGCGACCGGCCCCGGCCCGAAGATCGCGACGAAGACGAGACCCCAGATCACGGTGTTGATCGAGCGCGACAGGACTAGCATGGCCCGGCCGATCAGCCAGGTCGCCTGGTTGTAGGTGGTGTTGCGCGCGGCCAGGAAGGCGACCGGCAGGGCGAAGACGATGGCGATCATCGTGCCGAGCGTTGCAATATGCAGCGTCTCGATCAGCGGCTCGACGATGCGCGGCAGATAGGACCAGCGCGGCGGCCACATCCGTTCGATCAGGTCTGCGGCCTGTTCATGGGCATCGGCGAAGAAGGCCCATTCGATGTCGAGCGCCGAGACCGACCAGGCGGCAGCGACCGCGATGCCGCCGAGCCAGATCCACTGCACGATGCGCTCGCGCGGCGAATAGCGTTCCCAATGGTCGGGATAGCGGCGCATCGGCGCGCGGTCCTGCGGGAGCTGATGCGCCGTCATCTCAGCCTCCGCCGGGCCCAGTCGCTGAACCATTCGCCGAAGGCGACCATCGCCGCGATCGTCAGCAGGATCGCGCTGGCGAAATCGAAATCATAACGCGAGAACGAGGCCGAGAGCGTCTGGCCGATACCGCCGGCACCGACGATGCCGATCACGGTCGAATGCCGGAGGTTGGAATCGAGCCGGTAGATCAGCACGCCCAGCGTCTTGACCAGCACCTGCGGCACGACCGCGTAGAAGAAGGTCTGGCCGAAGCTCGCGCCGGTGGCGCGGATGGCCTCGACCGGGCCGGGCTTCATGTTCTCGATATCCTCCGCCAGCATCTTGCCGAGGAAGATGGCCGAGGAGAAAGCGAGGGTCAGCAGGCCGGCGACCGGGCCGAAGCCGAACAGTTTCACGAAGAAGATCGCGATGATGACCTCGTGGAAGGTCCGGCCCGTGACGATGAAGGCGCGCGCCAGCAGATAGAGCGGGCGCGGCGAGAGATTGGCCGCCGCCGCGATGCCGATCGGAATCGACAGCACCGCGCCGATGATCGTCGCAGCGATGGCGATCTGCACGCTCTCCACCATGCCGGTGAGCAACAGCTCCCAGCGGCCGAAATCCGGCGGAACCATCCGGGCCAGGATCGTCCAGGCGCGCGGCAGCCCGGCGAGAATGCGGGCCATGTCGACATTGAGCGTCGAGAGCGACCAGACCAGATAGACGCAGACCAGCGCCCAGAAGACGAGCCGCCGGCCGGGACTGCCGAAGATGCTCGGCGCCCGCCAGCGGCTGGGATAGGAGGCGGCAGCTGTCGTCATGACAGCGCGCCGACCTGTGCTGTGGCGACTGCCGGTGCGGCGGGAGCCTCGTCATCCTCGTCCTGCGGGGTCGACCAGTCTTCCTCGCCATAGATCCGGGTCAGCGCCGCGTCGGTCAGGGCGCTGGCCTCGGCGTCGAAGACGATCAGGCCATCCTTCATGCCGATGATGCGGTCGGCATGGGCGCGGGCGAGCGCGACGTCGTGGATATTGATGATGGCCGGGGTCTGGCGCTCGGCCACGAGCTCGCGCACGAGGCGCATGATCTGGCGCGAGGTCTTGGGATCGAGGCTCGCGGTCGGTTCGTCGAGCAGCAGCAGGTCCGGCCGCTGCATCAGGGCGCGCGCGATGCCGACGCGCTGGCGCTGGCCGCCCGAGAGCGCATCCGCCCGCTGGTTGTGATAGCCGTCGAGCCCGACACGATCGAGCAATGCGAAGGCGGCCTGGATATCCTCGGGAGGAAAGCGATAGCGCAGCGAGGCGAGAAGCCCGGTATAGCCGAGCCGCCCCGAGAGCACGTTCTGCATCACGCTGAGCCGTTCGACCAGGTTGTATTCCTGAAAGATCATGCCGATCCGGCGTCTTGCAGCCCGCAGGCCCTTGCGATCGAGCGCGACGATGTCCTCGCCGTTGAGCCTGACGCTGCCGGCGGTCGGCTCGACCAGCCGGTTGATGCAGCGGATGAATGTGCTCTTGCCGGCACCCGACGAGCCGATCACCGCGACGAGTTGCGGCCGGTCGATGACGACATCGACACCGCCCAGCGCCTTCTTGCCGGTCGGATAGACCTTGGCCAGTCCCGCGACGGCCAGCAGCGGAGCGCCGCCGGCCGAAGCCCCCGAAACAACCGACATCAATCGCCCTTAAGCTTCGAAAGGCCGTCCTGGGTATAGGTGATGCCGCTATTGCTCTGGATCAGGATGATGTCGCCCCAGGCGTCCTTATAGCTCAGCTCCTTGAAACCCTTGGTGTCCTTGAACTCCTTCGCGAGCGCCGAATTCAGGAAATCGAAGGTCAGGAAGGCCTGCTTGATCTTGGCCTGCAGCTCGGGCTTGAGATCGTGCGCGAGGCCGAAGGCCGTGCGCGGGAACGGGCTCGACTCATAGACGATGCGGATATCGTCGCGCTTGAACATGCCGCGATCAGCCATGCGCTCGACCACGCTGGAGGCGACCGGCGCGGCATCGTAGTCCTTGTTGACCACGCCCATGATCGAGTTGTCGTGCTTGCCGGAATAGAGCACCTCGTAGTCCTTGCCGGGGACGATCCCCTTCTCCTTGAACAGGATGCGCGGCGCGGTATCGCCGGAGTTCGAAGACGGCGCGACATGGGCGACGCGCTTGCCCTTGAGATCGGCGATGGTCTTGATCGGGGAATCCTTCGGCACGATCAATTGCAGCGTGTAGCCGATCGAATCGTCCTTCTTGGCCATGGCGACGATCGGCACGAAGCCGGCGAGGTTGACCGCGAAAGGTGTCGGACCGCTGGCAACGCCGGCAATATGCAGGCGGCCGGAGCGCATCGCCTCGACCTGCGCCGCATAGGATTCGGCGCCGAACCACTTGATCTTCTTGCCGGTCGTCTTGCTCAGATGCGCGAGGAAGTCGGCGAAGACGTTCTCGTAGACCGACGGGTCCTCCACCGGCGTGTAGGAGAAGATCAGCGTGTCCGGGTCCTTCTGCTTCGCCACATCGGTCGGAGTATCGGCGAGCAGGTCCCGATTGGCGTCGCAGTAGCGTGCATCCAGCGTCCCGCGATTGGCGCAATCCTGCGCCTGCGCGGGACCGGCGAACCCGATCCCGAAAGCGAGTAGGCAAAGGGACGCGATCTTGGCGCGCAGCATGGCAACCTCCCTGGACGCAGCGGCGCCCTGAAGGCGCTCGTGTAAGATTTCTTCCATCCTGATCAAAAGTGATCACCGACGCAAGAGTGTCGGCTAAAGATTTGAAGGGAGACCGGGGCGCTTCAGGCCACGAGCCAGCGCGTGCCGCTGCGCTCCCAACTCGCCCGCAGGCGCGGGCCGGGCTCTACGTCGACGACAACCAGACTCAGCGCCTCGGGCGGTGCGACGCGGGCCGTACCGGTCTGATCGAACTTGGAGCGGTCGGCCAGCGCGAGGCTCTGTCGGGCGCGACCCATCGCGGCCTGACGCACAGCGATCTTCTCGAGGTCGAAATCCATCGGCGCACCATCGTCGTCGAAGCCGCCGAGGCCGATGATGGCATAGTCGAAGCGGAAACCCATGATGCTGGCGATCGCCGCCTGACCGACGAGCGAGCCGTTGGCGCCGCGCGTCGTACCGCCGGTCACGACCACGTCGAAGACACCATGGTTGCAGAAGATCTGGGCGACGGAAACGCTCGCCGTCACCACCCTGAGGCCGGGCTTGTTGATCAGCGCCCGCGCGGCGGCCTCGACCGTGGTGCCGACATCGAGGAAGACCGAGGCGCCAGGCGGCACGATCCTGGCCACCGCGGCGCCGATCCGCTCCTTGCCGCGCGGGGAGACCGTGAGCTTCTGGGCATAGGCCGAGCGGATGCCGCCGGACGCAAGCCCGGCCCCACCATGGAAACGCTGCAGGAAATTGCCGGCCTGCAGGCGAATGATCTCGCGCCGGACCGTCTGGGCCGAGACGCCGAAACGCTCGGCCAGTGTCTCGATCGTGGTGAAGCCGAGCTCCTGCACGAGATCGAGGATCTGCCGCTGGCGCGGCGTCAGGGTCTCGGTATCGGGAGCGGAAGGGCTCATCGCATGTCCGTGCAAGACGTGCCGGGCGCGGGAAGGCTGCTCGGCCACGCGCGTATGATAGCCGCCCGGCCCGAAATGCAAGCGGCCGGATCCGCTCTAGCTGCTGCCCCAAAGCGCATGCACCGATTGCGCGATGGCGAAGCCGCTGACCGCGAGCAGGATCACGATCGCGACGATTCGATAGTGTCGCTGCAAGGCGGAACGGAACAGCCGCGTTCCGATCACCTGCCCGAGAAACAGCGCTGGGATGGTCACCGTCGCCAGCAGCGCCGTGGGTGCGACCAGGAGCCCGGAGACTCCGGCGAAGCCTATCGCAACCGCATCGGAGAGCAGGAAATACAGGACGATCGAGGCCCGCCCGACATGCATAGCCGTCTGGGCGTTGAGATAAAACAGCACCACGGGCGGCCCGCTCATCGCGGCGGCGCCGTTGAGCAGGCCGGAGAGGATGCCGACGCCGAAGGTTGCGGGCACTCCCGGCTCACGGCTCGCCTTCAGCCCGGCGGCGAGCGCACAGGTCGTCGCGAGCACCACGAGCGCGATGGCGAGACGCATCACGTCGGCCGGCAACGAAGCGAGGCCGTAGAGCCCGATCGGCGTCGCCAGAAGCGCGCCGGCGACGAGCAGCAGAACCGAGCGCAGATGTGCCGAGCGCCACAGGCCGGGCAACAATTGCAGGCTGCCGGCTACTTCGAGCAGCAGCACCATCGGCACGGCAGTGACGGGGTCGGCGATCACGGCAAGCAGCGGCACGGCCACGAGCGCGAAGCCGAAGCCGGTATAGCCACGCATGATCGCCGTCAGGAAGACGACGAGGATACAGGCCGAAACCTGCCCCGCGCTGAACGGCGCCAGCAAGCCGGCTATAGTCATGAAGCCCCCGTTGAATCGCTCATCGCCGCCGGGGCGTGGTCGAATTTCCTGCCTATCACCGGGCGCCACCGGCCTCCAGCGCCGCCGCCGTGGCGGCATATCCGCGCGCGCGGAACTCTGCAATGCCGTGACATCCTGGCGGCCTGCGAGATCGCAATTGGCGCTGGTCTCGAGCGCGGGCGAGATAGCGGCAGCGTAGGCAGAACCGATCCGGACCACGATCTCTCCGGGACTTGAACGAAAACGAGCCGCAAGTTCGACAGTCGCGATGCGCGGATAGAAGCCCCGCATCGGCGCTGATCACGGCCCGGAGACTCGCCAATTCCGTGTTGGAGCCGGCGGGAGCCGCAGTCTGGATGGTCCGATGCTCTTCATACCGGGAGACGATGCGACACACGTCGCTCACTCACGCTTTGGCGCCGGGCTCCGGCCGGGCCACGCCGCGGAACTCCTCACGGCGGGAAAGGGACGCGGCGGGGCTTCAGGAGTGATGTCCGGTGCGCTCCGCGCTTACCTGGTCCGAGAGATGATGTCGCCGTGGCGCAGGAGGCCGGAACTTTGACGGAAAGGTTAAAATCCGCCTCGTTCGGGGCCAGAAACGCTCTTGCGGTCGCAACAACGCCCCAATAGGCTCCTTGTCGACGCGCCGGATACAGGCGCGCACGAGGGGAACGTCCATGTCAAAGATGATCACCAGAATGGTCGCATTCGGCCTCGCCGCTGCGGCCTTTTCCGTATTCGCAGCGCCGGCTTCGGCGCAAGCCACGCTCGAAGCCGTAAGGAAGCGCGGCAAGGTACTCTGCGGCGTCTCACCGACGGCCCCCGGCTTCTCCTACGCCGACGACAAGGGCGTTCGCCAGGGCTTCGATGCCGATGTCTGCCGGGCGGTCTCCGCCGCTGTTTTCGGCGCACCGGACAAAGTCGATTTTGTCCCGCTCAACACCAATGTCCGTTTCCAGGGCCTGCAATCGGGCGAAGTCGATCTGCTCTCGCGCCAGACGACACACACCTTCTCGCGCGACACTTCGCTCGGCCTCGATTTCGCACCGGTCGTCTTCTATGACGGTCAGGGCCTTATGGTCTCGACGAAGCTCGGCGTGAAGAGCGCGGCCGAGCTGTCGCAATCGGCCGTTTGCATCCTGCCGGGTACGACGACGCTGCAGAACCTCGAGGACTATTTCAAGCCACGTAACATCAAATACGAGGCGGTCGTCTTCGAGAACCCCGACGAGTGGCGCAACGCCTTCTTCTCCGGCCGCTGCGACGTCATCACCACCGACCGTTCGGACCTGGCTTCCGTGCGCGCCATCGCCAACGATCCCAAGCAATACGTCATCCTGCCCGAGACGATCTCGAAGGAGCCGCTCGCGCCCGTCGTCCGCCAGAACGACAGCAACTGGCGCGACATCGTCTCCTGGACGGTCAACGCCCTGATCGCGGCCGAGGAATACGGCATCACCAAGACCAATATCGACGAGCAGCTCAACAGCAAGGACCCCGAGATCCAACGCCTGCTCGGCGTCAACGGCGACCTCGGCAAGATGCTGAGCCTCGACAACAAATGGGCCTATAACGCGATCAAGCAGCTCGGCAATTACGGCGAGCTCTTCGAGCGCCATCTCGGCGAGAAGACCCCCCTCGGCCTCACCCGTGGCCCAAACCAGCTCTGGAACAAGGGCGGCCTGATCTACTCCCCGCCCTTCCGGTGATCTTCGCCCAGCGTGCGTTCCCTCGATTGACCTGAGACCATCGGCTGCCTTCGGGCGGCCGATGCGTCCCCAGCCCGGAACAGCCGATGGCAACCTCAGATTCCAGCCCGGTGCGGCTGCTCTACGACGTGCGCGTCCGCGCCGTGCTCTATCAGGTCGTGGCGGTCGCGCTCGTCGTCGGTATCGGCCTTTATCTCTTCGACACTGTCTCGCGGAAGCTGGCGGCGCAAAACATCGCCACCGGCTTCGACTACCTGTCGCGGCCCGCCGGCTTCGTCATCAGCCAGTCCTTCATCTCCTACGATTCCGGCAACACCTACGGCCGTGCCATCCTGGTCGGCCTGCTCAACACGATCTGGGTCTCGGTCTTCGCCGTCATCCTCTCGACGGTGCTTGGGCTCGCCGTCGGACTTGCCCGCCTGTCGCGCAATCCGCTGCTCTCCACGCTCGCGCTGCTTTATGTCGAGGCGCTGCGCAACGTGCCGCTGCTCCTCTATCTTTTTCTCTGGTACGCGCTGATCGTCGCGGTCTTCCCGCCGGTACGCGACGCCTGGCAGATCCTGCCCGACGTCTTCCTCAGCAATGGCGGGCTGATCGTGCCCTCGCTGCGCTGGTCGCCGGCACATACCGGAGTGCTGGCCGGCGTCGTGCTCGGCATCGTGCTGGCCTACATCGTCGCCTCGTCCTTTCGCCGCAAGCGGGTCGCGACCGGCCAGAGCCGCATGGCCTGGCCCTTCGTCCTGATCGCCCTTGCGATCCCGCCGCTCGTCGCAATGCTGGTCTTCCAGCCCGAGATGGCAGTGAACTGGCCGGAGAAGGGGCGTTTCCGCATCACCGGCGGCCTTCAGGTCACCCCGGAATTCACCGCGCTGCTCGTCGGGCTCGGCCTCTCCGCTTCTGCCGGCATCGCCGAGATCGTGCGCGCCGGCATCCTTTCTGTCGGACGCGGACAATGGGAAGCGGCGCGCTCCGTCGGTCTGCACGACCGCCAGACCATGCGGCTCGTCGTGCTGCCGCAGGCGCTGCGCGTGATCATCCCGCCGCTGACCAGTTCCTATCTCTCGACCTTCAAGAACTCCTCGCTCGCCATCGCCATCGGCTATCCTGATCTCGTCATGGTCTCGAACACGACGATGAACCAGACCGGGCAGGCGATCGAGGGCATCGCCATCTTCATGCTGGTCTATCTGGGCATGTCGATCGCAATCTCCGTTCTGATGAACTGGTACAACGCCCGCGTCGCGCTGGTGGAGCGTTGAGATGACCGACACCGTCCAACTCAACGCGCTGGCTTCCATCCCCGACGAGCGGCCGGTGCGGCCGGCGCGGAGCTGGTTCGCGCTGCTCAAGCCCTATATCGGCTCGCCCTTCAACGCCGTCGTCACCTTCGCCTGCCTCTGGCTGATCTACCGCCTCGTCACGGGAGCCTGGGGCTGGCTCGTCACCCGCGCCATCGTCGAAGGCGGCCCGCAGACCTGCAAGGCCGCCGCCGGAGCCGGCGCCTGCTGGCCGTTCCTGGCGGCGAAGCTGCGCTTCATGATCTTCGGCTTCTACCCCTATGACGAACACTGGCGTCCGGCGCTCGCGGTGCTGCTGTTCCTCGGCGCGATGATCTACTCGATGATCCCGCGCTTCTGGTCGTCCCGGCTGCTCTGGCTCTGGTTGGCTGTCGTCGTCGCTTGCGGCGTGCTGATGTATGGCGGACTCTTCGGTCTCACCGTGGTCAACACCACGAGCTGGGGCGGCCTGCCGCTTTCCTTCATGCTCTCCTCGGTCGGACTCGCCTTCGGCTTCGTGCTCGGCGTGTTGCTGGCGCTGGCGCGCTCCTCGAAGCTGCCGGCGATCCAGGTCATCGCCGTCGTCTTCATCGAGATGGTGCGCGGCGTGCCGCTGGTCTCGATCCTGTTCATGGCCTCGGTGATGTTGCCGCTGTTCATGCCCGACGGCGTGACCATCGACAAATTGCTGCGGGCGCAGGTCGCGATCATCATCTTCGCCGGCGCCTATATCGCCGAGACCGTCCGCGGTGGCCTGCAGGCCGTGCCAAAGGGCCAGCATGAGGCGGCAGCCTCGCTGGGCCTCGGCTACTGGCTGTCGATGCGCAAGATCGTGCTGCCGCAGGCGCTGAAGATCGTTATCCCGCCATTGGTCAACATCTTCATCGGTTTCTTCCAGGATACGACACTGGTCACCATCATCGGCCTGCTGGATTTCCTCGACACGGTGCGCTCGGCGATGCGCGATCCGGTCTGGCAGGGCATCGCCGTTCTGGAAGGCTATGTCTTCGCGGCGCTCGTCTACGCCGTGTTCAGCTACGGTATGGGTTCCTATAGCCGCTTCATCGAACGGCGCCTGAAGACCGATCACAGCCACGGCCGGCACTGAGCGGCGCACCGATGGCCCCGCCCGCACCCCGGGCGAGGCTGGATGGCAGGTGATCAGAGAACCGGAGCGGTCTGCTTGCCGAGCTCTTCGGCCGGCGGAATCCGCCCCCCCTCGAACCAGTAGGACGCTGCCGCGCGCGACATCGCCGCCCCGTCATGGCCGATGCCGGCAACTGTAAGAAGCTGCCAGTTGCAGGGCACGCCGAGGCGCTCCGCTTCCATCTTGCCGAAATCGAGCATGAAATGGGCGCGGCCATAGCGATGCGGCCCCTGCGCCAGCGCTTCCGCCTGCGACGGCAGGTTCGGATCGTCGGTGGCGATGTCTCGATCGCCCGCGAACAGGATCATCGGATAGGCGAGCCAGCGCGCGAGCGCCGCCTTGTCGAGGCCGAGCCCACCAAGCCCTTCCGGGAAGTTCCGCCCAGGCGTCGGGAGCGTATACCAGCCGGGGTTGGAGGCCATCGCCGCTTCGAACAGCGCGCCGCCTTCCGTCGCCAACATGCGATGCACGAACTGGCCGCCGGCCGAATGACCGAAGATGCGGATGACCGGCTTGTCGATCACGCCGGCGGCACGCAGCGCATCGAGCACCCGGGCGGGTACGGCATAGAGCCATTCGGCACGCGGCGCGATCGTCCCCTCTTCGGAGACGACAAGGCCGTTATTGTAGCCCTCGGCTTTCGGGAAAGGCTCGTTCGGGAAGGTCGGCGCGACGATCAGCAGGTTATGCTTCTCGGCTGCGTCGATCCAGAAATCGCGATACTCGTCACCGTTGCGCAGCATGCCGTGCTGCACGACGATGACCGGATCGTTTGGCTGGTGCCGCGCGGGGCGGTAGAAATTCACCTCCAGCGCCTTGTCCGGATGGCTGATGTCGATGAAGGGCAGCGTGCTGCGCCCGACGGGCGGATTGAGGGTCGTGGTGGTCATGCGGCCTCCGGAGCCTTGTGCAGATGGCAGGCGGCGCTGCGGCCGGGCGCGATCTCCGTGAGGACCGGCCGGACCTCGCGGCAGACCGGCATCGCCTGCTCGCAACGCGGATGGAACGGGCAGCCAGGCGGCGGCGCCAGGGGAGAGGGCAATTCGCCCTTGAGCGGCTGGAAGGCGCGCTTGCGCCTTGCCGCAGACGGGATCGCGGCGATCAGTGCCGCGCTATAGGGATGCGCCGGCTCGGCGAAAATCTCCGCCGCCGTGCCGACCTCGACGATGCGGCCGAGATACATGATCGCGACCCGGTCGCTGATATGCCGGACGAGGCCGAGATCATGGCTGACGAAGAGATAGGTCAGGCCGTGGCGCTCGCGCACATCCATGAACAGGTTGATCACCTGCGCCTGGATGGAGACGTCGAGCGCCGAGACCGGCTCGTCGCAGACCAGGAAATCCGGCTTCACGGCCAGCGCACGCGCGATGCCGATGCGCTGGCGCTGCCCGCCCGAGAACTGGTGCGGATAGCGCTCGCGATAGGCGAGATCGAGACCGACCTCGCTCAGCGCCTGGTCCACCGCCCCGTCGATCTCCGCCCTGGGCAGGAGCTTGTGGACGCTGAGCGCCTCGCCAACGATGCGGCTGACCTTCATGCGCGGATCGAGCGACGCGTAGGGATCCTGAAAGATCATCTGGACCTTCAGCAGGAAATCGAGCCGCTCCTTGCCCTTCAGGCCGGCAACCGGCTGCTGCTCGTAGACGACTTCACCGGTCGTCGGCTTCAGGATGCCGGTGACGACGCGGGCCAGCGTCGACTTCCCGCAGCCGGATTCGCCGACGAGGCCGAGCACCTCGCCGCGCTTCACACTGAGATCGATGCCGTCGACGGCACGCAGCACCGGCGGCGCCTTGCCCCGCCCGGTCGCCATCAGGATGCGTTCCGCCAGCGTCGGCTTGCGTCGGAAATGCTTGGTGATGCCCTTGAGCTCGATGATCGGGGCGCTGGTCGAAGCACTCATGCCGCTTCTCCCACCGGCACCGGATTGTGGCAGCGGAAACTATGCGCATCCTGCCCCGTCGTTTCTGGATCACGCTCGGCGCAGACCGGCTGGACGCGCGGGCAGCGCGGGCGGAACGGGCAGCCGCTGGGGCGCGCATCAATGCGCGGCGCGACGCCGTCGATCTGGTTCAGACGTTCTCCGGGCGCGACATTGGCAGCCGATGAATTGAGCAGGCCGAGCGTATAGGGATGGCGCGGTGCGTCGAGCACGGCGTCGACCGGCCCGATCTCGACGACTCGGCCGGCATACATCACCGCCACCCGGTCGGCGAGCTCCGCCACCACGGCGAGGTCATGCGTGATCCAGAGCACGGCGGTGCCGGTCTCGCGCGCGAGCTTCTGCACCTCGAACAGGATCTGGCTCTGGATGGTGACGTCGAGCGCCGTCGTCGGCTCGTCGGCGATGATCAGGTCGGGCGCGTTCAGCAGCGCGGTCGCGATCGCGACGCGCTGGCGCATGCCGCCGGAGAACTCGTGCGGGAACTGCCTGAGGCGCGCTTCAGGCGAGGAGATGCCCACGCGGGCCAGGGCCTTCGCGGCCTCGCCGAGCGCTTCCTCGCGGCTGCAATCGCGATGCTCCAGGATCGCCTCGCTCATCTGCTCGCCGATGCTGAGCACCGGGTTCAGCGTCATCAGCGGGTCCTGGAAGATCATGGCGATGCGATCGCCGCGCAGATCGCGCAGGCGCTCCTCGGTCGCGGCACGCAGGTCCTCACCGCCGAAGCTGACCGTACCGGCGACGATCTCGCCCGGCGGATCGATCAGGCGCACCAGCGAAAAGCCGGTCACCGACTTGCCGGACCCGGACTCGCCGACGAGCCCCAGCACCTCGCCGCGCGAGACGCTGAGATCGACGCCGTCCACGGCAGGCCACGCACCGTCGAGCGCATGGAAGACGGTTCTGAGGCCTCGAACCTCGAGCAGGGGATTGGTTGCGAGATCACTCATGAGCGCACGTTGAAGCTGCGGCGCAGCCGGTCGCCGACGAGATTGAGCGAGACGATCAGCAGCACCAGCGCGATGCCTGGGAAGACCGCGATCCAGTATTCCCCGGAAAGCAGGAACTCGAAGCCATTGGCGATCAGCAGACCGAGCGAAGGCTGCGTTACCGGGACGCCGACGCCGAGGAAGGAAAGCGTGGCTTCCAGCGTGATCGCACCGGCAATGCTGATCGAGGCGACGACCAGGACCGAGCCGACCGAATTCGGCAGGAGATGCGCGACCATGATGTGCCGGGTCGGCAGGCCGAAATTAAGCGCAGCCTCTATATATTCCTTGCGCCGTTCGACCAGCGCGGAAGCGCGCATCAGCCGGGCATATTGCGCCCATTGCACCAGCACGATGGCGAGGATGACCTTGTCGACCCCGCGCCCGATCGAAGCCAGCAGAACGAGCGCGATCAGGATCGAGGGAAAGCCGAGCATGAAGTCGACGACGCGCATGATCACGGCATCGACCACCCCGCCGAACTGTGCGGCGAGGAGCCCGGCCGAGATGCCGATGAAGAGCGCGCCCAGCGTCGCGGTGAGGCCGACCATCAGGCTGGTGCGTAACCCGTAGAGGATCGCGCTCAACATGTCGCGGCCCTGCGAATCCGTGCCGAGCCAGTAGGTCAAGCCGTTCATGCCGGCCTCACCCGGGGGTAGGCGATTGTCCATCACGCTGAGCGAAGCGAGGTCATGCGGGTTCTGCGGCGCGATGACAGGGGCCAGCAAGGCCAGCGCGACCATGATGCCGAGCAGGATCGCGGCACCGCGCGTCGTCGGCCGGCTGCGGATGCGCCGCAGCACCTTTTCGCGTAGCGGCGTGTCGGCATAGGCCGGCACGGTCGGAGCTCTGGCTTCGACACTCATGCCATCTCTCCTGTCAGCTTCACCCGCGGATCGAGCGCGGCGTAGAGGATGTCGACGAGGAAGTTCACGGTGACGAAGAGCAGCGTCGCCAGCAGCACATAGGCGACGACCACCGGCCGATCGAGCTGATAGACCGAGTCGATCAGGAGCTTGCCCATGCCGGGCCAGGCGAAGACCGTCTCGGTGATCGTCGAGAAGGCGACCAGGCTGCCGAACTCGATGCCGACCACGGTTACGACCGGGATCAGGATATTGCGCAGCACATGGCGGCCGACGACGCGGCGCGGCTTCACGCCCTTGGCTCGGGCATATTTAACGTAGTCCTGCGTCATCGCCTCGGACGTGCCTGCGGCGACGAGGCGGATCATCAGCGCCATGTTGGGAATGGCGAGGTTGAACGCCGGTAAGGCGAGATGGCTGAGTCCATCCCAGGTCAGGAGGCTGGTCTGGACACCAAGGACGGAAACCGTCTCCCCACGCCCGGCAGTGGGCAGCCAGCCGAGCACCACCGCGAAGAGCAGAATCAGCATCATGCCCTTCCAGAAGCTCGGCAGCGAATAGCCCAGCACCGTGCCGCCCATGATGATGCGAGAAGGGCGGCTTTCCGGATCGAGTCCGGCATAGAGCCCAAGCGGAACGCCGGTCACGATCGCGAGCGTCATCGCCAGCAGCACGAGCTCGAAGGTGGCGGGCAGCCGGCCGAGGATGAGCTCGATCGCCGGCACGCCGTGCACGAAGGAGCGACCGAGATCACCCTTCAGGGCATTGCCCATGAAGACGAAATATTGCTGCCAGATCGGCAGATCGAGGCCGAGGCGCCGGATCAGCGCCTCGCGCTCGGCCGCGCTGGCCGAGGGCGACACCAGCAGCTCGATCGGATCGCCGATGCCGTAGACGGCGAAGAACACCACGACCGAGACCGCGAGCAGCACGAGCACGCTCTGGATCAGTCGTTGCAGGACATAGGCGGTCATGATGCTCGACCGGCTCCGCTCAATGGTTCACGGGCCGCCCTCGACGGGCGGCCCGGCTTGTCGATGACCTGTCGGCCGGCGGCTTACTTGGCTTTCGGCTTCACCGACATCGCCAGCATGAACTGGTCGGCGCGCCCCTTGACGTCGAGCTCGGACTTGAACGCCCAGATGCCACTTTCGAAGTGCAGCGGGATGAAGGCGTAGTCGTCGACGACGATCTTGCCGGCTTCCTGCAGCAGCGACGCGCGCTTGCCGTCGTCGAGCGTAGTCACCGCCTCGCGGATGATCTTGTCGAACTGGTCGTTCTTGTAGCCGCCATAGTTCGAGCCGCCGAGGGTCTTGGCCTCGTTCGGGGTCGGCGGCCACTGGCGCAGGAACGACGCGGCCTCGCCGGTGCCGGAGCCCCAGCCGCCGATCGCGACCGAGAATTCCTTCTTGGCGCGGCGCGGGAAATAGATCGCGCGGGTCATGGCGTCGACCTCAGCCTTGATGCCGACCTGGGTCAGATACTGCGCGACGGCCTGGGTGATCTGGCTGTCGTTGATGTAGCGGTCGTTGGTGGTCGAGAGCGTGACCTGGAAGCCCTTGGCATAGCCGGCCTCGGCAAGCAGCTTCTTCGCCTGCGCCGGATCATAGGCCAGCTTCGGCGGATTCGGCCGCGTGCCGAACATGCCGGTCGGCAGGTACTGGTAGGCCGGCTCGGCCGCGCCGTCCATGATACGCTTGACGATAGCGTCACGATCGATGGCGAGCGACATCGCCTTGCGGACGCGCAGATCCTTCAGCGGGTTCTTACCGTCTTCCGCCTTGACGAAGGGGCTCTGGTCGCGCGCCACATCGAGCTGGAAATAGATGACGCGGGTCGAAGGGGTGATGACATGGCCGAAGCGCTTGTCGTCCTTGATCCGGCCCAGGTCGCGCGCCGCGGGGTTCTCGATCACGTCATAGTCGCCGGCGAGCAGGCCGGCGAGACGCGGGCCGGCATTGGTCACCGGCAGCAGACGGACCGTCGACCACGGCTCGGCCTTGCCCCAGTAATTCGGGTTGCGCTCGAGCTCGATCGCGGAACCGCGCACATAGGACTTGAGCTTGTAGGCGCCGGTACCGATGGCGAGCGTGCCGTCGTTGAAGCCGGTTACCGTCGGCCAGGGGCCGGTGACGCCACAGTTCTTCGCGATGTCGTAGACGATCGGACCATGCTCGACGATCCCGGCCGATAGGATGCCGAGCCCCGAAAGCACGTTCGGCAGCAGCGGCTCGGGCGCGATCGTCGTGATGACGAGCGTCTGCGGATCAGGCGTCTCAACCGAGGCGAAGTTGCCGGTGACGTCGGCGAAGGAATCCGTGATCTTGGTTTCGTTCTTCAGCGTGCGGCAGAAGGTGAAGACCACGTCCTCGGCGGTGAAGGGCTTGCCGTTGCTGAACTTCACACCCTCGCGCAGCTTGAAGGTCCAGCGGTTCTTGCCGTCGTTCTGCCAGGACGTCGCAAGACTGGGGAGCAGCTTCTGCTGCTCGTCCTGGCTGACCAGCGAATCGAAGATGTGCTGGGCCAGCGCATTATTGGGCGTGAGGTCATGGTAATGAGGATCGACTGCCGTCGGCTCGGACGACAGAGCGATGCGCAGGGTCTGCGCCGGGACCGCCGTACCGGCGAGACAGGCGGCCGCGAAAGCCGCGAGAACAATGGGTTTACGCATGATGGAATCCGCTCCCGATTGAGAACCGTTTTGACAGCTTCATTTTCGTCCAGTAGCAAACATGAAAATTTTCGAACGTCAATCGGGTAGCCGCGCATGTCACAGGGCCTGAAGCCGACGACGGATCTTTCGAACCGGATCGCCCGGATCTACCCTTCGCTGAGCAACGGCCATCGCCGCGCCGCCGATTTCGTGCTGCAGCATCCGCTCGATGTCGCGACCATGACGATCGAGGGCCTGGCCGAAGGCAGCGGCACGTCCAACGCGACGGTGACGCGCTTCGTCCGGGCGCTCGGCTACGCCAGCTATGGCGAGTTCCGTGGCGGACTCTCTGCGGCCCTGAAATTCGCCCATGACCCGGTGGACACCTTCGCCGGAGCCCGCTCGACAGCCGGCTCGATCTTCGCGACTTTCACCGCCGCGCTCGCGGACCAGAACGCCAACCTGCAGGAGGCGAGCGACGGCCTGGACGAGGTCTCCGTGACGAAGGCAGTCGAGCTGCTGCTGAAGGCACCGCGCGTCTTCATCGCCGCCTCCGGCGCCAGCCACCATGTCGCCTCCTTCCTGGAGGACGGGCTCGCGCTCTATCTGGATGCCGACGTCATCTTCACCTCCTCGCGCACCGGACCGGAACGCGCCATCCGGCACATGATGTCGGCGCGGACAGACGATCTCGTCGTCGCGATCTCGGTGCCGCGCTATTCCCGCACCACGCTCGATCTCTCGACTTTCGCCAAGAAGCGCGGCGCCTCGCTGCTCGCCTTGACCGACAGCCCGACCTCGCCGCTCGCCCCTGTCGCCGATGTCACGCTGTTCGCGCCCGCCCGCAGCCGCCTGCTGCCGAACTCGCCGACGGCGGTCTTCGCACTCGCCGACGCCCTGATCGCCGCCGTCGCCCGTGAACGCCCGGACGCGGTCGAGGCCCTCAAGGAGCTCAGCGAAAGCCTGCTCTGGACCTTCCATCAATAGGCGGGCGCTCAAGCCGCACCGATGCGTGCCGCCGCGAAGCGCTCGCGCAACCAGCGCGCCGCCGGCCCGCAGGGGCGCTGCTTGTGCCAGACCATCTCCAGCGCCACGGGCAGATCGAAATCATCGAACTGGAGATCGGGCATCACGAGATCGGCCGTCACCGGCGAATTCGCGATGACATAGCTGGAGACGAAGGCCCAGCCGATGCCCTGCTTCACCAGTTGCAGGATCACCCAGTGGCTCTCGACCCACCAGACCTCGGCTGCAACGCGCAGGCGCTGCTTCTCCGGCCCGTCGCCGCGCGCCGCGACGAGAATCTGGCGATGGCGCTTCAGCTCCTCCCAGTCGACTCGCATACCGGCCAGCGGATGGTCTTTGCCGCAGACGAGCTTGATCGGCACCCAGCCGACCGTCTGGAAGCCGAGCTCCGGCGGCAAGGCCTCCTGACGCCACATCACCCCGATATCAGCCTGCCCCGCCAGAACGAGCTGGCTGACATCCTCCATCAGCGGGAACAGCAGCTCCAGTTCGACATGCGGGAAATGCCGCGCGAAATCGGCGAAGAGCGCACCCAGCAGATGTTCCGGATAGAGCTCGTCGATCGCGACGACGAGCCGCGTCTCGACATGGCTCTCGAAGCTGCTGGCGACGCCGATCAGGTGTTCCCGCCGATCCAGGATCACCTTCGCCTCCCGCAGCAGGCGCTCGCCCGCCGCGGTCAGCACGGGATTGCGTCCGGCCCGGCTGAACAGCGCGACGCCGAGGTCCTCCTCCAGATTGGCGACCTGCGTGCTCACGGCCGATTGCGCCTTGCGCAGTGCCCTCCCCGCTGCCGAGAACGAACCCTGCTCGGCCGCGGCCACAAAAGCCTCAAGCTGCTCGAAGGACAGATTCATCTATCTGATATCCAGATAAGATCTAACTTGAATGGCTCAGATTTGACGATAGAACGCACCGCGTCAATCAAGACCGGAACGACAGGTGTTTCGAATGTCCATGCGCTCCTTCCCCGACCGGATTCGCCATACCGTGATGTTCGAGATCATCGGGCTCGCGTTGGTGATCCCCGGCGGCGCCATGCTCTTCGACCTGCCGGCAACCCATATGGGCGTGATCGGCGTAGGCTCGGCCACCGTCGCGACACTCTGGAACTTCGTCTACAATCTCGGCTTCGACCACGCGATGCTCCGCTTCGCCGGCCATACCCGCAAGAGCCTGACGCTGCGCGTGCTGCATGCATTGCTGTTCGAAGGCGGATTGCTGGTCCTGCTGCTGCCGCCGATGGCCTGGTATCTCGGCCTCGGCCTGTGGGAGACCTTCGTGATGGACCTCGCCATCGTGGTTTTTTATGTGGTCTACGCCTTCCTCTTCAACCTCGCCTATGACCGGGTCTTCCCGGTTCCCGCCCGGTCGCGGCTGGCCGTCGCCTGAATCGGCTTCGGGCCCGGGCCAGCCTGAAATCGTCACGCCCCTCCCTGCCTGCTGGCGGTCCACGCCGCGGCAGCCATGGACATTCTCTGGCGATCGTATTCTGATCACGCCGGAACCACCGAGACGGCTTGCCCCGTCACGGCGCGAATGCATGTCGCGGCGGCAGGCCGCGCCTTGGAGGGACGATGACAGGTAAGATCTATGACGGGCCGGTGGCTGCGCTCGACGGGCTGCTGTTTGACGGGATGACGATCATGTCTGGCGGCTTCGGCCTGTCGGGCAACCCCGAGAGCCTGATCCCTGAGATCCGCGATTCCGGCGTGAAGAACATCACGGTGATCTCGAACAATGCCGGCGCCGACGGCTTCGGCCTGTGGATGCTCCTGCA
>NZ_JAFKFW010000037.1 GCF_017308015.1 Allobosea sp. | reverse complement strand
GGTCGTGCTGCGCGACAAGAAGGCTTCGACCTCCTACATCCAGCGCCGCCTCCAGATCGGCTACAACCGCGCCGCATCCATCATGGAGCGCATGGAGAACGAGGGCATCGTAGGACCAGCAAACCACGCCGGAAAACGCGAGATCCTCGCGGACGGCTCGCGCCAGCGCGATGAGGATGACTGAGCGGCAGTTGCCGTTCAGTCCAGCAGGATCGACCTGATCTCCCGCCAGCTCGCCTCGTCGGGCGCGCAGAGCAGGCCGGCGGGGCGCTCTGTCGGCGCATAGGGCCGGCCATTGAGCAGGCGCGCATGGCCGCCAGCCTCGCTGTAGAGCAATACGCCCGGCGCATGGTCCCAGGGATTGAGCACGCCGTAGAGCAGGAATTGCAGGCGCCCTGCCGCGGCCAGCCGGTATTCGTGTCCGCAGCAACGCAATGAGCCGACTTCGAGGAAGGCCGGGAAGCGACCGGGAAGCGTGCTACGCAGTGGCTCGGGAAAATACTGCCAGCCAGCCATGCCGTTCATCTGCCCGGTCGCGACAGCCGGGGCGACGCGCAGGTCGCGGCTGGTGTCGTCTGTATAACGCATCCACGCGCCTTCTCCGCGCAGGGCCATGGCGCTGTCCTCGGCCGTCGGTTCATGAATCACGGCGGCGACGACCTCGCCCCGAACGATGGCAGCGGCCATCACGGCGAAGAGCGATAGGTCGCTGGCATAGTTCAGCGTGCCGTCGATCGGGTCGATGACGAAGGCGAGCTCCGCCTCGGTAAGCTTCGAGAGGAGGGATGGGTCCTGCGTCACCGCCTCTTCGCCGATCAGCGCCGCGCCCGGAAAGGCCTTGGCCAATTCGGCGCAGATGACGCGCTCTGCGGCCTCGTCGGCTTCCGTAACGACATCGACCGGGCTCTGCTTGACCCAGATATCGCCATCCGCCAATCGGCGGAAACGCGGCATCACCTCGCGCCTCGCCGTCTCGCGAAGAATGGCGTCGAGCCGCTCGTGATCCTGCCGGGTGAAGATCATCCCAGATCGAACTCCACCAGGATCGGCTGGTGGTCCGAAGCCCGCGTCTCGATGTCGTAGGTGATGGAGCGCGCCCGCTCTGCGAGGTCCGGTGTCGCCAGCACATAGTCAAGGCAGCCGGGCGGGCCATAGGTCTGGTCGCAGATGAAGGCGGAGGGCGGATGCGGCTCTTTGTCCTTCAACACTGCCCAGAGATCGACCAGCGGCGGCACGTCGCCCGCGAACGGTGCGAGCAGTTGCGCCATCCCGGCATCATCGGGGCGCATGTTGAAATCGCCGGTCAGGATCGCACTCGCCGCGTTTGGCGTTGGCGCATAGGTGTGGGGGCCGGGCTGGCGTGGCGTCGCCTGCCGCGCCGCAGCCGTGCGGTGGATCTGCCGGATGCCTTCGACCTGCGCGGCGCGGAGGACGGGCGAGGAATATTCCAGGTGGGTCGTCATCACCCGGACCGGACCGAAGGGCGTCTGGACCATCGCCTCGACCAGCACGCGCGGCATGTTGCGTGTCGCCGCCGCCTCCCAGGGCAGGGTGTGACGCAGTGCCTGCGCCACCGGCAAGCGCGACAGGACGAGATTGCCGAAGCGCTTGCGGCCGCCTGCCCCGTCCGAAACATCGACGCCAACAGCCTCGATCGCGGTGAAACCGGGCAGCAATCCGCTGAACAGCGCGAACTGGTCGGTACGGTCATTGCCGTCGAGATCGGGGAAATTGGCCGCGACTTCCTGCAGGCAGAGCACGTCGAAATCCGCCATCTGCCGGGCATGATGGATGATGCGGTGCGGGTCGACCTTGTCGTCGACGCCGCGGGCCCACTGGATGTTCCAGGTGATCAGCTTCATCGGAGCGCCGTTACTTGATGCCGGCGCGCATGAAGCTCTGCACGAACTGGCGCTGGAACAGCAGGAAGCCGACGAGCAGCGGTGCCGAGGTCATCAGCGTCGCCGCGCAGATCACGGCCCAGTCGATGCCCTGGTCGGCCGAGGAGAAGACCTGGAGGCCGACGGTCAACGGGCGCGACTCCACCGAGTTCGTGACGAGCAGCGGCCAGAGGAAGTTGTTCCAGTGATAGCTGACCGAGACGAGGCCATAGGCGACATAGGTCGGCTTCGCCAGCGGCACATAGACCCGCATGAGCACCTGCAGCGGGCTTGCGCCCTCGACACGGGCGGCGTCGTCCAGCTCCTTCGGCACGGTCTTGAAGGTCTGCCGTAGCAGGAAGATGCCGAAGGCCGAAGCGATATAGGGCAGGGCGATGGCCGGGATCGTGTCGATCAGGTTGAGCTTGGCGAGCGTGCGGTAGTTCTCGACGATCAGCGCGTCCGGCATGATCATGAGCTGCGCCAGGATCAGCACGAAGGCGACGTCGCGGCCCCAGAAATCCTGCCGGGCCAGCGCATAGGCCGCGAGAGTCCCCAGCACGATCTGGAAGACAAGGATCAGGGTGACCAGGATGAAGGTGTTGAGGAAATAGCGCGCGAAGGGCGCCGCCGCCCAGGCGCGCGTGAAATTGTCGAGCGTCAATGGCGCGGTCAGCACGAAGCGCGTGGTGTATTCGGCCGGGTGAAATGCCGCCCAGACGGCATAGGCGAGCGGCAGTACCCAGAGCAGCGCAAGCAGGATCGCGCCGGTCGATTCCAGCGTCAGCGACAGGCCCTTCGGCGCGTAAGGGTCGCTGCGCGTCGCGGCCGGAGCGGGTTGCGTCGGGGCGCTCATTGATAATGCGTCCTGCGTTCGAGCCAGCCGTACTGGACGAAGGCGACGAGCGCGAGCAGTGCCAGCAGCACGCAGGTCAGCGTCGCCGCATAGGCCGTGTCCCAGAAGCCGAAGCCAACCTGATAGATGTAGAAGAGCAGCAGCGTCGTCGCATTGTCCGGGCCGCCGCGCGTCATCACGAAGACATGGTCGACCATGCGGAAGGCGTTGATCACGGCGTTGATCAGCACGAACAGCGTCGTCGGCATCAGGAGCGGGAACTGGATGCGCCGGAAGTAGGTCCAGCGCGAGGCGCCCTCGATCGCCGCGGCCTCGCCGAGGCTGGGCGGGATCGCCTGCAGCGCCGCGAGGTAGAAGATCATGAAGAAGCCCGCTTCCTTCCAGATCGCGACGACGGTGATGGCGTAGAGCGCGGTGTCCTGCGAGCCCAGCCAGTTCGTCGAGCGCGCCCCGAACAGGCCGGTGATCTGTTCCAGCAGTCCATATTGCGGCGTGTAGAAGAACAGCCAGATATTGGCGACCGCGATCATCGGCAGGATCGTCGGGGTGAAATAGGCCATGCGGACGAGTGTGCGGCCCGCGATCCTGTCATTGACCCAGACTGCCATCAGCAGCGCCAGCGCGATCGAGGTCGGGATGGTGCCGAGCGCGAACCAGAGATTGTTGCTCATCGCCTTCCAGAAGATCGGGTCGGCAAGCATCTGCTGGTAGTTCTCGAGCCCGATGAAGCGCGCCGGGCGGCGCGCCTTCGGGGTCGAGTAGAAGCTCTCGATGAAGCTCGCGACCGCGGGCCAGTGCGTGAACAGGGCCAGGCAAGCCATGGCCGGCAGCAGGAGCAGCCAGCCATGGATCGTCGCGGTCGCGCGGTTCGTCATCTGGGCAGGATCAGCGATAGGCCTTGAGGATGCGCTCGGCCTCTGCCTGCGCGTCCTCCATCGCCTTCTGCGGCGCCTTGGTGCCGGTCAGCGCTGCCTGCAACCCGTCGTTCAGCGCCTTGGTGACGCGCTGGTTCTCGTGGGTCGAAAGCTCGGCCACCGCGCTCGAAAGCTGGTCGCGTGCGACGATCGCCTGCGGGAAGTCGGCGACATATTTCTTCATCGCCTCTGTCTCGTAAGCGGCCGGCGTCACGCCGACATAGCCGGTCTCGGCGCTCCACTGCGCCGCGCGTTCGGGCGTGGTGATCCAGCGCACGAACTTGAAGGCGGCTTCCTGCTCGGCCCTGGTCGCCTTCTTGGAGAGGTAGAAGTTGCCACCGCCGGTCGGGCTGCCCGGCTTCTTGCCGGCCGGCAGCACCGCGACCCCAAAGGGGAACTTGGCGTTGGCGCGGACATTGGTCAGGTTGCCTGTGGTGGTCCACATCATCGCGACCTTCTTCTCGAAGAAGTCGCGCGGCGTGGTGCCCCATTCGACGATACCGGGCGGATGAACCTTGTGCTTCTGCGACAGGTCCACCCAGTACTGCAACGCCTCGACCACGCCCGGATTGGCATAGTCGGTCTTGTCGCCGGCGCTGTTGGCGAGGATCGCGCCGGCCTGCGTCGTGAGACCCTGGAAGAGCCAGTAGGGGAAGCCGGAGGAGGGGATCTGGATACCCCATTGCGTGGTGTTGCCGGCGGCGTCGCGCTTGGTCAGCTTCTGCGCGAACTCGACCTGCTCGGCCCAGGTCTTCGGCGGCTTCTCGGGGTCGAGGCCGGCTTCCTTGAACAGGTCCTTGTTCCAGTAGAGCACCACCGTGGAGCGCTGGAACGGGATACCCCAGGTCTTGCCGCCGGTCTGGCTGTTCTCCATGAAGCCGGGATAGAAGCTGGCGAGCCACTTCTTGTCCTCGTCGGTCTTGATGAAATCGTCGAAGGGCACGATCGCCTCTTCGTCGATCAGCGTGAACATGTCGGTCGAGAGCAGCACCGAGAGTGCCGGCGGCGTGCCGCTCTTGTGGGCGGTGAGCGCCTTGACGATGGTTTCCTGATAGGTGCCGGCATAGATCGGCTTCAGCTTGACGGAAGGGTTATCCTTCTCGAAGCCGGCGGCATAGGCGTCGATCAGCTTGGTGATCGGCCCGCCGACGGCGACGGGGTAGAAGAAGGAGAGCTCGGTTGCGCTCTGCGCGCGGGCGATGCCGGGCAGGGCGGTCGCGCCCGCAAGGGCGGCCGTGCCGCCGAGAAATTCACGCCTGTCCATAATGTCCTCTCTCCCTTGTTGGGATGGTCCGCACGTCCGACGCTCTGGCAGGTTCAGTTGCGAACCACCTTCCGTTCCGACGCTTGGTCGAACCAGTGCAGCGCCGATTGTGACAACGTGATGTAGATCTGTTCGCCGCCTGTGGCTCGCACCTTGCCGGGGCGCTTGACGATGAAGGAATGGCCGTCGATGCGGGTTTCGAGCAGCGTGTCGGAGCCGAGATATTCGACGGCGACGACATCGGCGGCGACGCCGCGTTCGGTGATCTCGACCATTTCCGGACGGATTCCGACGGCGAGAGCGGCCGGGTCGATGTCCGGTGGCGGGATCAGCGTGCCGCCGCGCGCGTGCACGGTCGCGAGCGGCACCACGTTCATCGGCGGCGTGCCGACGAAGCGGGCCGCGAAGATCGTCGCCGGGTTCTCGTAGAGCACGTCCGGCGGGGCATCCTGCTCGATCCGGCCGTTGCGCATCAGCACAACCTGATCGGCCATGGTCATCGCCTCGACCTGATCATGCGTGACATAGACCATGGTCATGCCGAGCCGCTGCTGCAATTCGCGGATCTCGCGGCGCATCTCGACGCGCAACTGGGCGTCGAGATTGGAGAGCGGCTCGTCCATCAGGCAGACGGGGGCTTCCGCGACGATGGCGCGGCCGAGCGCAACGCGCTGCTGCTGGCCGCCGGAGAGCTGCGAGGGCTTGCGTTCGAGCAGGGCGGAGAGGCCGAGGATCGAAGCGGCGCGGGCGAGGCGCTCGTCGCGCTCGGCGCGCGAGACCTTGCGGACCTTGAGCCCGAACAGGATGTTCTCGGCCACGCTCAGATGCGGGAACAGCGCATAGTTCTGAAACACCATGGCGATGCCGCGTTGCGATGGCGAGGCATGGGTGACGTCGCGCCCGCCGATCTCGATCGTGCCGCTGCTGGTCTCCTCCAGCCCGGCGATCAGCCGCAGTGTCGTCGACTTTCCGCAGCCGGACGGGCCGAGCAGCGCGACGAGTTTGCCGCCCTCGACGGTAAAGCTGATGGCATCGACGGCGGGGGTGCCGCCCCAGGTCTTCGAAACCGTCTTCAGCGCTACAGAAACCATTCGCGATCCGGTGAGCCGAGGTATGTTAAGCCGGCACAGCAATAGCGTGTCGCCGGCGCGAAGTCAGCGCGACCATGACGCGAAAATTCTTCCGCACACAACAGGCGGTCGGCCAGCCGATCGCCGGACTTCCCCGCCCGATCGGATTGCCGCCGCTTCAGCCTGCCTGCCCGCCATGGCGCCTGACGAAGGCAAGCGCCGTCTCCCAGGCGCCGACATTGGCCCCGGCATTCGCGGCAGGCGTGCCGCCCATCGTCGTGGCAATGCCGCTGACCGGGTGTCGATGGGCGATGCGGGTTGCCGGTGTATGCGGGAACAGGATCGAATGCCCGGCCGCCGGCCAGTTCTTCCAGAGAACCTCGTGCGGATGCCCGGCCGCGAGCAGGCTCGACTGCACGATCAGCGAATAGAGATCGGAAGGCCAGGCGCCGTCGTCGCCACCGGACAGCAGCAGGACCGGCCCCGCGATCCGCTCGACCGGGATACGGGCGCGGGCCATGGCGGCGGGGTCGCCGAGTGCAGTCAGCATCGCATCGGCATTGCGGCGCGTGTCGGTCGCTTCATCGTAAGGCTTCCAGCTCGCCGTGGCGTTGTCCTGCCATTGATGGACGAGTGGGTTGCCATCCAGCGTCCAGCCGGGACCGTCGCGGCCGAGCCCCGGAGCCGGGTCGGCTGCGGCCTGGCCACTATGGACGAAGGCGCTCGGCACATAGCCCAGCACCGCCGAGACCTTGTCTGGGAAGGTGGCGCCGAGCAGCAGCGCGAGCTCGCCGCCGCGTGACTGTCCGGCCACGGCGATGAAATCGTTCAGCGGGCGAACCCTGGCCCGCAGCCAGTCGAGTCCACGGGCGAAATATTCCAGTGGCGTGTTCGAAATGTATTTCGGCAGGCCGGGCGCGCCGAAATAGCCAAGCGCCAACGCGGCCACGCCGTGTGAAGCCCAGAGTGCCGCGCGCGGCTCGTTGATGCCGCCGCCCGAGCCGTTGAGGATCATGATCGCGGGATGCGGGCCGGCATCGGCCGGCAGGAACAGCGTTCCGATCACCCCGTCTTCGGCGACGGGGTGCCGCGTCACGCCCTTCGCCATCAGGATCTGGCTGAAGTGCCCGGTAGCGGCGTGCTCACCGCCAATGCGGGCGGTGAGCGTTGTTTCGAGCGGGTGGGACAGGTCGGCCGGGAACAGCTCGCCTTGACCGGTCTGCGCCCAGATCAGCCCCATTCCCGCGACGCCCGCGTAGTCGCCCAGCAAGGGAGCATCGCGTTCGAGGTCGATGCTGCCGTCTGCTCCCGCCGCGAACACAGCCTCAGCCCGCCAGACATGGCCGTCGCGCGGGGTCTCCGCGGCGATGGTCACCTCCGCGCCCGCCGGCAGCCCGGCGAGGGCGATCCGACGGGGCACGTCGATCAGATCGACGGCAGGGCTGATCGAGAAGGCGGCGGGCATGGCAGTGTCCTTACTTGGCCTTGCTGACCTGCATCGCGACCGTGCGGTCGCTGTGCCAGGGCACGACCTTCAGGTCCGGGCGGCTCGCCCAGATGTTCTTGTAGTGGTACAGCGGCATGATCCCGACATCGTCCATCACGACCTTGACCGCGTCCTTGATGATCGCCTCGCGCCTGGCGTCGTCGAACTCGGCGCCGGCCTTGGCGAGGGCCTCGTCCAGCTTCGGGTTGCTGTAGCGGCCCCAGTTCGAGGCGCCCAGACCCTTGGCCGGATCGACGGTCGCGAGGATCGCGGTCATCGCATAGGTGCCCTCGCCGGTGCCGTTGCCCCAGCCGATCATGCTCATCGCATATTCGTTCTTGTTGGCCGCGCCGGAATAGACCGAGAAGGGCACGACCTCGACCTGCGTCTCGACGCCGATGCGGGTCCAGAACTGGGCGATCGCCTGCGCGGTCTCGGGCGCCAGCGGGTAGCGTTCGCCTGGCACATGCATGGTCAGCTTGAAGCCGTTGGGATAGCCGGCCTCGGTCAGCAGGGCCTTGGCCTTGTTGGGGTCGACGTCGATCTTGGAGCGGTCGGGATCGTAGCCGAAACTGCCGGCCGGCATCCACTGCGTCGCGACCGTGACGCCGCCACGCGCGACTCGGTCGGCGATCGCCTCGCGGTTGATCGCGATGTTGAGTGCCTGGCGGACGCGCACGTCGAGCAGCGGGTTCTTGTCGAGCGGCTTGCCGGCCTTGTCGGTGAGGAATTTCGACGGGTTCGGGTTGAAGCTCGGCTGCATGATCAGCGCGCGCAGGCCCGGATAGGACCAGACCTTGACCTTGGGATTCTTCTCCAGCTTCTCGATATCGGAGAAGGAGACCTTGTCGATCACGTCGACATCGCCCGAGAGCAGGGCGGCGGTGCGCGCCGCAGGATTGGCGATATAGCGGTAGTTGACCTTCTCCCATTCGGGTTTCGGGCCCCAGAAGCGCTCGTTGCGCTTCATCTCGATGCGGTCGCCGGGCGTATAGCTGACGAAGGCGTAGGGGCCGTCGGTGACCATCGCCTTGCCGCTGTTGTAATCGTCCGTCGTGGCGGTCTGGCCGACATGCTTGCTGACGACATAGACGCTGGAGATGTTGATCGGCAGCAGCGGATCGGGCGCGCGGCTGGTGATGATCAGCGTATGCGGGTCCTTGATCTCGACCTTGGCCACGTTGCGCAGGAAGCCCTTGAAGCTGGCGACGGAGCCTGGCACGGCCTGGGCGCGCTCATAGGAGAAGGCGACGTCCTCGGCCGTGACCGGCTTGCCGTCGGTCCAGACCGCGTTCTCGCGCAGCTTGAACTCCCAGGTATTGGGCGAGAGGTTCTTCCAGGATGCCGCGATGTCGGGCACCACGCCGCCCTCGGTCTTCTGCGCGACGAGGCGCGACCAGAAATGCTGCGAGACCGAGTGGTCGCCGGCATGGTTGTTGAGCTGCGGGTCGATTGCCGAGACCGGATCGCCGAAGCCGATGCGCAGGTCTTCTGCGCTGGCCGCGCCTGCCGCGAGGCTCAGTGCAGCCGAGAGGGCGAACGTGCTCAGTTTGGTCGTCATGCGATCTCTCCTGTTTGCGCGCGGGCTGGAACCGCGGAGGCGTCGTTGAGGTGGCAGGCGGAACGATGGCCCGGCGCGATCGTGCGCAGGACCGGGCGCTCGATCCGGCAGCGGTCGAAGGCGGCCGGACAGCGAGGGTGGAAGTGGCAGCCTGGCGGCGGTGCGGCCGGGCTCGGGATTTCGCCCTTCACCGGGGCATAGACGCGCCTGCGCTGCTTCAGGTCGGGAATCTCCGCCAGCAGGCCCTGCGTATAGGGGTGGTTGGGATGGGCGAAGAACCGGGCCGCCGGCGCATCCTCGACGATGCGGCCGAGATACATGATCACGACGCGGTCGGCGATGTGCTGGACGACGCGCAGGTCGTGGCTGATGAAGAGATAGGTGAGGTCGAGCTCGCGCCGGAGCTGCATGAACAGGTTGAGGATCTGCGCCTGGATCGAGACGTCGAGCGACGCCACGGATTCGTCGCAGACCAGGAAGCGTGGCTGCAGCGCCAGCGCCCGCGCGATCGAGATGCGTTGGCGCTGGCCGCCGGAAAACTGGTGCGGGAAGCGCTGGCGATAGGCGGGGTCGAGCCCGGCCCGGCGCATCTGCGCGCAGACATAGTCGTCGATCTCGGCGCGCGAGGCGATGCCATGGACCAGCGGCGCCTCGCCGATCGCCTCGGCCACGCGGATGCGCGGATTGAGGCTCGCCTGCGGATCCTGGAAGATCAGTTGCACGTCGCGATGCACCGAGCGGTCGCCCTGGGGCGTGCGCCCGAATACTTCGACTTCGCCGGTGCTGGGTGGCAGCAGGCCGGCGGCGATGCGGCCCAGCGTCGACTTGCCGCTGCCGGATTCGCCGACAAGCCCGACGAACTCGCCGGTCGGGATGGTCAGGTCGATGCCGTCGAGCGCCCGGATGATTGGCTGGCGCTTCGCCAGGTGCAGCTTGACGGCAAGCCCGGCCGGGCGGCCGAAATGCCGGGTCAGCTTGCGCGTCTCCAGCGCCGGAGCGGCAGGGGTGGAGGTCTTCGTCATGCCGGCAGCTCGGCGGCCGAGGCGAGGCCGGACAGGGGATGGAAGCAGCGCAAGCGGTGCGCGCCCACCGTGAAGGCGGGTTGGCTGGTGCAGATGTCGTCGCGGCGCGAGCAGCGCGGCCCGAAGGCACAGCCTTGCGGCGGGTCGACCATGTCGGGTGTCGTGCCGGGAATCTGGACCAGCATCGAGCCCGGCGCGCTCGCGCCTGGCAGGCTGCCGATCAGCCCGGCCGTATAGGGGTGGCTCGGCTGGTCGAGCACGGCGTCGACGCTGCCCTGCTCGACGATGCGGCCGGCATACATCACCGCGATCTCGTCGGCGATGCCTGCGATCACCGAGAGGTCGTGCGTGATCCAGAGCAGGGCGGTGCCGCTCTCGCGCGTCAGTTGCTGCACCTCGGCCAGAATCTGTGCCTGGATGGAGACGTCGAGCGCGGTGGTCGGCTCGTCCGCGATGATCAGGTCGGGCTTGTTGATCAGCGCAATGGCGATGGCGACGCGCTGGCGCATGCCGCCGGAGAGCTGGTGCGGAAAGGCGTCGAGCCGGGCTTCCGGGCTCGGGATGCCCATGGCGCCGAGCAGGTCCCGCGCCCGGGCGCGCGCCGCGACGTCGTCGATCGTCTCATGCGCCCGGATTGTCTCGATCATCTGGGTGCTGATCCGGAGCACCGGGTTCAGCGTCATCATCGGGTCCTGGAAGACCATGGCGATGCGGTTGCCGCGCAAGGAGCGCATTGTCTCCTCGTCGAGTCTGGTCAGATCCTGCCCCCGGAACAGGATCTCGCCGCCGACGACCTGGCCGGGCGGGTCGATCAATCCCATGATCGAGAAGCCGGTGACCGATTTGCCGGAGCCGCTCTCGCCGACGAGGCCGAGCGTCTCGCCGGCCCGCAAGCTGAATGAGACGTCGCGCACGGCATCGAGATCGCCGCGATCGGTGCGGAAGCGGGTGCGCAGGTTGCGGACTTCGAGCAGCGGCGCGGTCATTTCAGCGCCCTCGGGTCGAGCACTTCGCGCAGGCGATCGCCGACGAGATTGATCGCGACGATGGCTGTCAGCAGCGTCAGGCCGGGAAAGAAGCTGATCCAATATTCGCCGGACAGCATGAACTGGAAGCCGTTGGCGATGAGCAGGCCGAGCGAGGGCTGCGTGACCGGGACGCCGAGGCCGAGGAAGGAGAGGGTCGCTTCCAGCGTGATGGCTCGCGCGACCTGCAGGGCGGCGATGACCAGGAGCGGCGGCAGACAATTGGGCAGGACATGGCGCAACAGGATGCGCGAGATCGGCAGGCCCAGGCCTCGTGCGGCTTCGAAATAATCACGCTTGCGCTCGACCAGGGCCTGAGCGCGGGCCGTGCGGGCGTAATAGGCCCATTCCAGCAGGACCAGCGTCAGCACGACATTGCCGATGCCCTTGCCGAGCAGCGCCAGCATCAGAAGTGCGACCAGGATCGAGGGTAGCGACATGATGAGATCGACGAGCCGCATGATCAGCGCGTCGACGAAGCCGCCGCTCCAGGCCGCGATCAGCCCGAGCAGGATGCCGATGATTCCGGCGAGCGCGGCCGAGCCGACGCCGACGGTGAGGCTCGTCCTGAGGCCGTAGAGGATCGCCGAGAACAGGTCGCGCCCCTGCCCGTCGGTGCCGAGCAGATAGGTGATGTCTCCGCCCGACGAGACCGAACCCGGCGTCATCCGGGCGTCGAGCACGTCGATGGCGGCGAGATCGAACGGGTTTTGCGGCGCGATCTGCGGTGCGAATACGGCTCCGATCACGAGCAGGATCATCAGGCCGAGTCCTATCCACGCGGAAGGGGCGCGCAGGAAGCGGCGGAGCGCGCTGCTCGACGGGCGGCGGGCCGAAGCGGCGGCGGGAACCGTGGTCATGCCGAGGCCTCCTCGCGGACGCGCGGGTCGAGCACGCGGTAGAGAATGTCGACGATGAGGTTGATGATGACGAAGAGCGTCACCACCACCAGCAGGTAAGCCATCACCACCGGCCGATCGAGCGCGTTGATGCTGTCGAGGATGAGCTTGCCCGAGCCCGGCCAGGCGAAGATGCTCTCGGTCACCACCGCAAAGGCGATGGTCGAGCCGAGTTCGAGCCCGAGCACGGTGACCAGCGGGATCATGATGTTGCGCAGGATATGCATCATCACGATCCGGCCGCGGCGCAGGCCCTTGGCCCGCGCGAAGCGGACATAGTCGAGCGGCAGCACCTCGCGCACACCGGCCCGCGTCAGCCGGATCACCAGCGAGACCTTGAACAGCGACAGGTTGATCGCCGGCAGCAGCAGGTGGCGCCAGCCGTTCAGCGTCAGGAACGACCACTCGACGCCGAAGACGCGCACTGTCTCACCGCGTCCGCTCGCCGGCAGCCAGCCCAGCGAGACGCTGAAGGTCATGATCAGCAGCAGCCCGACCCAGAACGTCGGCAGCGAGAAACCGAGGATGCTCCCGGTCTGGATCAGTTTCGACAGCAGGCGCTCGGGATGGAGCCCCGCATAGAGCCCAAGCGGCACGCCGATGATGATCGCGAAGACCATCGCGGCGAAAGCAAGTTCCAGCGTCGCCGGCAGGCGCTGCAGGATCAGCGTCACGGCGGGCACGTTGTAGACGAAGCTGCGGCCGAGATCGCCCTGCAGGGCGCTGCCCGCGAAGTTCAGATACTGTTCCCAGAGCGGCCGGTCGAGGCCGAGCCTGGCCACGAGTTCCGCCCGGTCGATCTGCGTCGCGTCCGGCGCCAGCAGCAGGTCGGCGGGGTTGCCGACGGCATGCAGCCCGAGGAAGACCACGAGGGACATCGCGAAGATCACGAGCAGCGCCTGCGCGACGCGCTGGAGCAGCCACCCGAGCATCAGACTGGCACCTTCGCGGGTTCGGGCAGGATCGGGACCCACTCGTCGCCGAAGATTTCCGGCTCGGCATAATCCTGGCCGCGCTGGAAGTGAACCTCGATATCCTCGCGGAAAAGGCTGGAGGCGATGGCCTGTGACAGCCGCTCTGCGCCGTCGCTGATCGCGGGGATGTCGCCGGAGACTGTGCCGTGCGACATCATCGCCGGATAGCAGAAGCAGTGGATGCGCTCGAGCCCGGGGCAGGTGCCGGGGACCTTCGGCTGGAACTCGAAGGCAGGCCCGAGATCGGGCATGGCGCCGAGGCTGGGTTCGGCATCCTCGGGCACGCCGCGATCGACCCAGTTGCGGGCGCTGGCCGCGATCTCCTTGAGGAAGGGCCTGCTGCCCCAGTCGACCTTGAACCCGGTCGAGAAGATCATGAAGTCGAAGCGCATCATACCCACGCTGGTCTCGACCACGATCTCGTCGCCGTCCATCCGGGCCGAGATCAGCGCGGTTCCTTGCCGGAAGAAGGCGTTGGGATGGCGTGAGACGCGCAGCACGCTGGCGCGCGGCGGCGGCACCTGCTCGCGAGCGATGTAACTGTTGATCCGCCATTTCCAGGCATCGGGCAGATGGCGGTAGCCGGCGGTCGAGCCGGGATGGCCCATGCCCTTGCCGCGGTTGATGCGGGGAATGTCGCGGCGGCGGATCAGCAGGTCGACACTGGCCGCGCCCGCTTCGAGCGCCGTGCCGGCGCTGTCCATCGCCGAGGCGCCGGCGCCGATCACCGCGACGCGCTTGCCACGGAGTTGCGTATAGTCGTTCTCATCCGAGGAATGCGCCCAGCGCTCGCGCGGCAGGCTCTCCGCGATTTCCGGCACGGCCGGGCCGCCGAGCCCGTCGCGCCCGGTTGCGAGCACGACATGGCGGGCGAGGACGCGCTGGCGCCTGCCGGCGGCGTCGATTTCCAGCGTCGCATGCTCGGGGCCGGGATGGATCATCGCGATCTCATGGCCGTTGCGGACATCGAGAGCGAGAACCTCGCGGAACCAGCGCAGATAGTCCATCCACATCAGGCGCGGGATCTTGTCGAGCGCCTCCCAGTCGGCCGCGCCGAACTGTGCCTCGTACCAGGCGCGGAAGGTCAGCGAGGGGATGCCGAGCGCCGGCCCGGTCAGCGTTTTGGGCGAGCGCAGCGTCTCCATCCGCGCCGTCGTCGCCCAGGGCCCTTCGAAGCCCTGTGGGCGCCGGTCGAAATTGACGGCGCGCAGGCCGATATTGCGGAAGGCCGCGGCCGCAGCGAGCCCGGCCATGCCGGCCCCGATGATCGCGACGTCGAGCACCGGTTCGCCGTTCACGCTCCGCTCCGGCACCCAGGGCGCGGCCGGCAGGGTCAGCAGTTCGAGTTCGCGGATGACGCGCCGGTTCAGCGCCGCCAGCCCTTCCGGCGACCCGGCCTGGTTCGTCGTCACAGCCGCGTCTCCTGTTTGGTCAGCGAGGCGAGGAGCGTCTGGTGCTCTTCGGGTGGAATCAGGGTGAAATCGGCGAGCCGCTTCTGGGCCGTCGCCTTGAGCGCGGCGATCAGGTCGCGGGCCTTGTCGGAGATGGTGACGCCGCGCGCGGTGACGACGCCGAAGCAATAGGGGATCGGCGTCGCCAGCGGCAGAATGCGGATACCGGGCGTCGGGTTGCCGGTCAGCGTCAGGGGCTCGACGATGGCGATGCCGGCGCCGGCGCGGATGAAGGACAATACGTTCATGGTCGAGGTCGTGCGGATTCGGACGCGGACATCGACGCCGGCCGCGTTGAGTGCTGCGCGGATGCGCGCCGGGACACCCCGGCGCAGGGACATGCCGACGAGGTCCCGCCCGGAAAGGGCCTGGAGGTCGATCGGCCCCTCGCTCTGTGCGAGCGGATCGGTCTCCGGCACGGCGAGCACGCAAGGCGCGGTGCCCAGCCATTCGAGCGCGAGGTCGCGATGCAGCAGGGGCGCGCTGGTGGCGCCGAGCTGGGCGTTGCCGGAGATCACCGCGTTCTGCACGCGATCGGGGTTCTCGACCTCGATCGCGAGCCGGGGTGCATCGGCCCCGTTCCAGGCATCGGTGAGCAGGCCGAAGGCGAGCGAGGACACGGCCGATATCCGGATGGGCGGCTCCGCCTCGCCGATCACCTCGCGGGCGCGTTCCCACAGATTCACGAAGCCGGCCAATGCCCGCTCGACATCGTCGCGCAGCACCATGCCCTTCTGCGTGAGCACCAGCCGCTGGCCGACACGCTCGAAGAGTGGCTGGCCGAGGTCGCGCTCCAGCTCCTGGATCATGCGGCTGACCGAAGGCTGGGACACGCCCAGATGCTTCGCTGCCGCCGTGACGCTGCCGAGCGAGGCGACCTGCAGATAGGCCTCGAGTATCTTGAGGCGGCTCATCTCACCCGTCTTTGCGAACCGGATCGCCGAGGATGTGCATCAGCCGGTTGGCCCAGCCGAACAGGGCCGTGGACAGAATGAGATCGACGATCTCGGCCTCGTTCAGCCCGGCCTCGCGCAGGCGGGCGGTGTCGGCCTCGGTGACGGTCGGCGGCGATTGCGAGAGCTTGACGGAATAATCGAAGATCGCCTGGTCGCGCGGGCCGAGCTTGGCTTTCTCGCCATTGGCGAACAATTCGTCGGTGACGGCGGTGTCCTTGCTGAGCTGCGCGTGACGGGCGGCATGCACGGCGGCGCAGAAGATGCAGCGGTTGACGATCGAGGCGCCGATCGCCCCGAGTTCGCGCTCGGCCCGGCTCAACCCGCCGGGATCGTACATGATGCCGTTGAACAGCGGCGAGCGCACGGCCAGTGTTTCCGGGTCATGTGCCAGTACCAGCACGTAGTCCGAGACCTTGGTGTTGGAAGGCGTGACCTTCAGCGCGTCGAGCTGCTCGGGGTTCGCCTTGGAGAGATCCACCGGGGTGATCCGCGGCTGCCATTCCGGCACGTTGCGGGTGAAGCGATGCACGACGCGGCTCATGCTGAGGCTCCCTTGAGAGCCGCGAGCCCGGCGAGGACGCGGCACTGATAGCTCATGAAGGCGTTGAGTTCGCAGAGCCGCACGATGTCAGCCTCGGCGACGCCGGCCGCCTTGAGCGCCTCGATCTCCTCGGCCTGCACGTCGCGCGGCTGGGTTGCGACCCGATCCATGAAGGTGATGACGCCGCGCTCGCGGTCATCGCGTCCGGCGTAGGCGGGATCGGCGAGGCCGCGTAGCGTCGCGTCGGCCACGTCGGAGAGATAGTGGGTGGCCAGCTCCGGCAAGGCGTTCAGGGTCGCGATCCGGGCGGCGACGGCGCGGCGCCAGGCGGAGGGAAAACCGCCAGGATCGCGCGGGTCGATCACCGCGCTTTCGGCCTGCTGGCTCATCTCGAAAATCGTGCTGCGCGAGCTTGCGGCGGCCGAGGTGGCGGCGGCGAGCCAGGGAGACGCCTCAGGGGTGGCGGGCTGGGCCATGGCAATCCCTTTCATGCATCAACTCCATTGCTTGATGCTTTATGCGAATGAAGCAGCGAATTTGCGCTGCGTCAATGAGCTTTGCCGGCGTCGTGCTAAACTGCGCGCCATGGGCGGCTTCCAGGCAAGGCTTCGGCGCGGCGTGCAGCCTCGAGACCAGCCGCTTCGTGACCGACGCAACCCGGGTCGAAGGCGATGTGTGACACGGCATCTGGGAGGATAACGGCAAGAGCGCGCTGCGGGCCGCGTGCCGGGGGGGAAGCGCGCATGAGCAAGCGCGCCTGAGTGTTGAAACATGAGTCCGTTCGACGTCGGTTGGACGGGATGAGGCTCATGTCTACGCCGGCCGGCGTAGGGTTTGGCTCCATAGATCAGGGGATGTTTGCAAGACCCTCCCCCGGAAACGCGGCAGCGGGAAAGATTGGTCTCTTGCGGGTCTGAAGCTCAGCGGGCGTGCAGCCTGTGCCGGACGATTGCGGCGTGGAAACGCGCGCCATGAATCAGGCCGCGATCATCGAAGTCATAGGATGGGTTGTGCAGCGGCGCCGAGCCTTCGCCATTGCCGACATAGGCGAAGCAGCCGGGGACATGCTCCAGGAAGCGGGCGAAATCCTCCGAACCCGTCATCGGCTCTTTCGCGATCGCGACGTTGTCATCGCTCAGCACGGCCCGCGCGGCGGCGAGCGCCTCCAGCGAGAGCGCGGCGTCATTCACCAGCGGCACGAATTCGCGCGTGTAGATCATCTCGCAGGTCAGGTTGTAGCTCTCGGCGGTGCCGCGCGCGATGATGCCCATCTGGCGCTCGATCTCGGCGCTGACCTCGGGGCGGAAGCTGCGGGCGTCCCCGAGGATGCGCGCCGTTCCCGGCAGCACGTTGCGGGTGCCGTCCGTCAGCAGTTCGGTGACGGAGAGCACGGCGATATCGGCCGGGCTCAGGCGGCGCGATACGATGGTCTGGAGCTGCATCACGAGCGCGCAGGCGGCGACGAGGACCTCGTGGCCGGCATGGGGCTTGGCGGCATGTCCGCCGACGCCGTTCAGGACGATCTCGAAATTGTCCTCGGCCGACATAAACGACCCGGCGCGCGTCTGGAATTGCCCGATGGCGAGGCCCGGCATGTTGTGCAGGCCGTAGATCTCGTCGAAGGGGAAGCGCTCCATCAGTCTGTCGTCGAGCATGGCGAGCGCCCCGCGTCCCCATTCCTCGGCCGGCTGGAAGAGGAAGCGCACGGTGCCGTCGAAGCCGCCTTCCTCCGCGAGCAGCTTGGCTGCCCCGAGCAGCATGCTGGTATGGCCGTCATGGCCGCAGGCATGCATCACGCCGGGCTTTTGCGAGCGATAGGGGTGTTCGCCTTGCTCGGTGATCCGCAGCGCATCCATATCGGCGCGCAAGGCGATGGCGCGGTTGCCGCTACCGCGCCTGAGCGTGCCGACGACCCCGGTGCCGCCGATGTTCTCGACGACATCGTCCAGGCCGAATTCGCGCAGTTTCCCGGCGACGAAGGCTGCCGTCTGCTTCTCTTCGAAGCCGAATTCGGGATGTGTGTGCAGATGACGCCGCCATGCGGTCATCTCGGATTGCAGGGCGTCGAGATCGAGCTTGGGCATCGGAGCGGCCTCGCGTCACGGGGTGTCGAAGGGATAGTGCAGATGGGCCGAAAGAAGCGCTGCAATCGTGCGGGCCCGGTGCAAATTTCTTTCGCTGAGCGGCAGGAGGCCGCTTCGTCGCACCCCGATCCGAATGCTAGGAACGTCTCAGGTTGGAACCGGCCGAAGCAGGAGGATGAAATGGCGGCAGAAAAAGTGGCACTGGTCACCGCGGGCGGCAGCGGCATGGGGGCGGCGGCGGCGAAGCGCCTGGCGCAGGACGGCTTTGCAGTCGGCATTCTCTCCTCCTCCGGCAAGGGCGAGGCGCTGGCTGCCGAACTCGGCGGCGTCGGCGTCACCGGCTCGAACCAGTCGAACGAGGACCTGAAGCGCCTGGTGGATCTCGCGATGGAACGCTGGGGCCGTATCGACGTGCTCGTCAACAGCGCCGGTCACGGGCCGCGCGCGCCGATCCTCGACATCACCGACGAAGACTGGCACCGCGGCATGGACACCTATCTGCTCAACGCCATCCGCCCGACGCGGCTGGTGACGCCGATCATGCAGAAGCAGAAAGCCGGCGCGATCATCAACATCTCGACCGCCTGGGCCTTCGAGCCGAGCGCGATGTTCCCGACTTCGGCGGTGTTCCGGGCGGGGCTTGCCTCCTTCACCAAGATATTCGCCGACGCCTATGCGGCCGACAATATTCGCATGAACAACGTCCTGCCGGGCTGGATCGACAGCCTGCCGGCGACGGAAGAGCGGCGGCAGGGCGTGCCGATGCGGCGCTACGGCACCAGCGCCGAGATCGCCGGCACGATCGCTTTCCTCGCCTCGAAGGACGCGGCCTATATCACCGGCCAGAACCTGCGCGTCGACGGCGGCATCACCCGCGCGATCTGACCATGATTCCGGGCGCTGCTCGGGCGCCCGGCTATCCGGCCTCACCGATCACGGCTGGATGAAGCTTCGGCTTGCGGATCAATGGCAGGCCGATCGCGACGATGGCCAGCAGCCAGAGCACGATGCTGGTCGGCGTCGAGAACAGAATCTCGTAGCCGCCATCCGACAAGGACAGCGCCCGGCGAAAATTGTCTTCCAGCAGCCGGGCGAGCACGAAGGCCAGCATCAGCGGGATCAGCGGGATGCCGACCTTGCGCAGGATATAGGCGAGGACACCTATGCCGGTGGTGATGATCAGCTCGAAGGCGGAGTTCGATACGGCGTAGACACCCGCATAGGACAGGGCGAGGATGCCGGGATAGAGAATCCAGGCCGGTACCAGCAGCAGTCGCGCAAACAGTCCGACCAGCGGCAGGTTGAGCACCAGCAGCATCAGGTTGCCGATATACATCGAGGCGATCAGGCCCCAGGCGACCTCCGGGCGCTGCGTGAACAGCAGCGGGCCGGGCGTGATCGAATACATCATGAAGGCGCCGAGCATCACGGCGGTCGTGCCGGAGCCGGGAATGCCGAGCGCCAGCATCGGCACCATCGAGCCGGTCTGCGCTGCGTTGTCGGCAGTTTCTGGCGCGGCGAGGCCTCGCATATCGCCCTTCCCGAACGTACCCTTGTCCGAGATGCGTTTCTCGGCGGTGTAGGCCATCGCCGAAGCGACGGAGGCACCGGTGCCGGGCAATACACCGAGGAAGAAGCCAAGCCCTGTCGCGCGCAGCATCGCCGGGATGCAGTAGATGATTTCGCGGAAGGTCAGCCGGGCGCCGCTGCCGGTGCGGGAGACCACGCCGCTGATCATGCCTTCTGCCAGGAAGAGGATCTCGGCGACGGCGAAGAGCCCGATCGTCAGGCTGGTGAAGTCGATGCCACCCAGCAGTTCCAGCGAACCGAAAGTGAAGCGCTCGACGCCGGTGCCGCCATCGATGCCGACCATGGCGAGCAGGAGACCGAGCGCCACCGCGATCCAGGTCTTCACCGCCTTGCCCTCGCTCATCGTGCCGAGCAGCGCAAACGAGAGCACCATCAGCGCGACATAATCGGCCGGACCGAAGGAGAGCGCGAGCCTTGTCAGCGGCACGGCGAGGAAAGTCATCAGGATGACGGCGCTGGTGCCGCCGACGAAGCTGCCGATGCCGCTGATCGCCAGCGCGGCTGCTCCGCGTCCGGATTTGGCGAGCGGATAGCCGTCGAGCGTGGTCATCACCAGCCCGGGGTCGCCGGGGATGTTGAGCAGGATCGAGGAGATGCGGCCGCCATAGCCGCTGCCGTAATACAGCCCGGCGAGCAGGATCAGCGCCGTCTCGGGCGGCAGTTTCAGCGCAAAGCAGAGCGGCAGCAGCAGGGCGACCGCATTGATCGGGCCGATGCCCGGCAACGCGCCGATGGCGGTGCCGAGTGCCACGCCGGCGAAGGCCACAGCGAGGTTGAGCGGGGTCAGTGCGACCTGGAAGCCGGTGAGGAGGGCAGCGAATGCGTCCATCTCAGATTCCCAGAGGCCCGCGCGGCAGCGGCAGGTCGAGCATCTTGTCGAGCAGTACGAAGAAGACGATGGCTGTGCCGACCGCCGAGACGGCTGCAGGCAGTGGCCGGGCGTGGAAGGCCAGCGCGGCCACGAAGCAGAGCATGGCCGTGGCCGCGATGAAGCCGATCGGCAGCAGGAGCAGCGGGTAGATCAGGCTGGCGACGAGTACCGCGAGAGCACGCGGCCAGGTCCCGAATTCCATCGCGACCGGTCCCGGGCGCAGCATCAGGATGCACCCGCCCAGGATCAGCACGCCACCGGTGATCGTCGGAAACACGCGCGGCCCGACCGGATCGGCCGCGAAGGGCACATGCAGGGTCTGCGCATGCCAGATCGCGCCCGCACCGAGCAGCGCACAGATCAACCCGACCAGGCGATCGACCATGATCTTCTCCCGTCCCGCTGCTGGGGCGAAGGGCTTCAGCCCTTACTTGGCGAGGCCAACCTCGGCCGCCAGCGTCCGGAAATCGGCCGTCCGCTTCTTGGCGAAGGCGTCGAATTCCGCGCCGACCATGTTGAATTCGAACAGGCCCTGCTCGCCGCGCGCCTTCTGCCAGCGCGGATCGGCATTGAGCTTGGTCAGCACCCCCGTCCAGTAGGTGTAAGACGCCTCGGAAGCCTTTGGCGGCGTATAGAAGCCGCGCACGATCGGCCATTGCACGTCGTAGCCCTGTTCCTTGGCGGTCGGCACCTGTGCGAAGGCGCCGGGCAGCCGCTTGTCCGAAAACGTCGCGAGCAGGCGGATTTCTCCGGCCTCGAGCTGGCCGCGCACCTCGGAGGCATCGCCGGGGAAGAGGTCGATATGGCCGCCGAGCAGTGCGCCGATCGCCTCGCCGCCGCCCTCATAGGCGAGATAGCGCATCTTGCGGGGGTCGACGCCCGCCGCCTTCAGCACCAGTGCCGGCTTCATCCAGTCCTGGCTGCCGACGGTGCCGCCGGCGCCGACCTTCACCGAGGTCGGGTCCTTCTTCAGGGCCTCGACGACATCGGCGAGGGTCTTGAAGCGGCTGTCCTTGCGCACGGCAAGCACGCCGTAATCGGCGCCGATAGCGCCGAGCCAGCGCACGTCGGATTCGCTGAAGCGGCCGAACTTGCCCTGGGCGAGATTGACCCAGGAGCCGGTCGAAACGGCGACGATGACATTGGCATCGGCGGCGCGCTGCGCCTGGATATTGTTATAGGCGACGGCGCCGATGCCGCCGGGCATGTTGGTGGTGCGGATCGACGGGCCGACCAGCCCCGTCTCGTTCAGCATGCGGCTGGTGAGCCGGCAGGTCAGGTCGAAGCCGCCGCCGGGCGCGGCGGGTGCGATGCATTCCGGGTTCTGCGGCTGGAAGTCCTGTGCGTGGACGGTTGCCGAGAGCAGCAGCGCGCAGCAGGTGGCGATCGTTGTCCTCATGGCGTTCCTCCGAAAGTCTTGTTGGTCCCACCTGTGGGCGGCGGGCTTGCGTCGCCTGCCCGGGCTCTTGGCTCTCCCGGTTTGATTGTCGACAACTTTTAGATTAACGACCCCGAACTGCTTGTCAAATCGCCGTATGGATGCAATTTATGTCGACAATAAATGCTGGTCGACACGAAAAGGCGAGCGATCGATGCGAGGAACGGCCTAAAATGGCGATGTCCAACAACAATGAGCGTCCGGCTCCGGACGGTGTGCTGGTCGATATCGCCGACTACGTGCTGAATTACCGCGTCGACAGCGCGCTCGCTTACGAAACCGCCCGCAACTGCCTGATCGACACGATGGGCTGCGGGATGGAGGCGCTCGAATATCCCGCCTGCACCAAGCTGCTCGGCCCCGTGGTGCCGGGCACGGTCGTGCCGAACGGCGCTCGCGTGCCGGGCACGCCCTATCAACTCGATCCGATCCAGGCGGCCTTGAATTTCGGCACCATGATCCGCTGGCTCGACTTCAACGATTGCTGGCTCGCCGCCGAATGGGGCCATCCGTCCGACAATCTCGGCGGCATCCTTGCCGTCGCCGACTGGCTGTCGCGGACCGCCGTCGCTGCCGGGAAGGCGCCATTGACGATGCGCGATGTGCTCACCGCGATGATCAAGGCGCATGAGATCCAGGGCTGCCTCGCACTGGAGAACGCTTTCAATAAGGTCGGCATCGACCATGTCATCCTGGTCAAGGTCGCCTCGACCGCGGTGGTCGCCGGCATGCTCGGACTCGACCGCGACGAGATCGTGAACGCGCTTTCGCTCGCCTTCGTCGACGGTCAGGCGTTGCGCACCTATCGACACGCTCCCAATGCCGGCTCGCGCAAGAGCTGGGCGGCGGGCGATGCCACCAGCCGCGCCGTCAGGCTCGCCCTGATCGCCCGCACCGGCGAGATGGGGTATCCGTCAGCGCTCACCGCGAAGACCTGGGGCTTCTACGACGCCTCGTTCCGCGGCCAGAGTTTCAAGTTCCAGCGCCCCTACGGCTCCTATGTGATGGAGCACGTGCTGTTCAAGATTTCCTACCCGGCCGAGTTCCACTCGCAGACTGCGGTGGAAGCGGCGATGACGCTGCACGATCGGCTCAAGGCGATGGGCCGCAGCAGCGACGACATCGCCTCGATCAGGATCAGGACGCATGAGGCCTGCATCCGCATCATCGACAAGCGCGGCCCGCTGCATAATCCGGCCGATCGCGACCACACCATCCAGTACATGGTCGCCGTGCCCTTCATCTTCGGTCGCCTCACCGCCGCCGACTACGAGGATGATGTTGCCGCCGATCCGCGCATCGATGCGCTCCGCGACAAGATCGAATGCGTCGAGGACCCGGCCTTCACCAGGGACTACCACGATCCCGAGAAGCGCTCGATCGCCAACGGCATGACGGTGACGCTCAAGGACGGCACGGTGCTGCCCGAGCTCGTCGTCGAATACCCGATCGGCCACAAGCGCCGCCGGGCCGACGGCATTCCGCTGCTGGAAGCCAAGTTCCGCACCAATCTTGGCCGCCGCTTCGTCGAGAAGCGCCAGCGCCAGATCCTCGACGTCTCGCTGGATCAGGCCCGGCTCGAGGCGATGCCGGTCAACGACTACGTCGATCTCTACTGCAACTGAGTGCCCATGCCCTATCTCGTCGCCTCTGAGCTTCCGTCCGAGCCGGCCGGCCAGCGTTTCCGGACGCTGGTCGAGCGCGGCGGCATCGCCCGCCTGCCCGGCGCCCATAACGGCATGGCCGCGATTCAGGCCAGGATGGCCGGCTTCGAGGGCCTCTATCTGTCGGGCGCGGCGATGACGGCGTCGATGGGCATCCCCGATCTCGGCATCATCACCGTCGATGAGGTCGCCTTCTTTATCCGCCAGATCGCGCGGGCCTCTGGCCTGCCGCTGCTCGTCGATGGCGATACCGGTTATGGCGAGGCGCTCAACGTCATGCATATGGTGCGCGTCTTCGAGGAGGCCGGTGCGGGCGCCGTCCATATCGAGGACCAGCTGCTGCCGAAGAAATGCGGCCATCTCAACGACAAGAAGCTCGCCCACGCCCATGACATGGCGGCCAAGGTTGCCGCTGCCGCGAAGGCCCGCCGGCATCTCTACGTGATCGCCCGCACCGATGCCGCCGCGAGCGAGGGCATCGATGGCGCGGTCGAGCGCGCCAAGCTCTATCTCGAGGCCGGCGCCGATGCGATCTTCCCGGAAGCGTTGACCACGGCCGAGATGTTCCGCGAGTTCGCCCGCCGCGTTCCCGGTGTGCCGCTGCTCGCCAACATGACCGAGTTCGGCCGCACGCCCTTCTTCACGGCTTCCGAGTTCGAGGCGATGGGCTATCGCATGGTGATCTGGCCGGTCTCTTCGCTGCGCGTCGCCAACAAGGCGCAGGAGAAGCTCTATGCGGCGCTCGCCCGCGACGGCGGCACCCATGCCATGGTCGACCAGATGCAGACGCGGGCCGAGCTCTACAAGACGATCGGGCTCGCCGGTTACGAGGCGCTCGATGCCTCGATCGTCGCGACGATCACGCCGGAAGGCATGCCGCAGCGCGAGCGCAGCGCATGAGGACAGCGGGGCGCCGGAGCGACCCGGCGCCCGAACCGCGGATGACGCGGCAAGAAGCGACCAGCCGAAACAGGCGGCATAACGACAACGGGAGGAGATGAAAGATGCTGAAGAGTTTGACGATGGCCGGCGTTCTGGCCCTGGGACTCGGCACCGGCGCGGCCCTGGCCGAGCCGGCGAAGGTCATGATCCCGGCCAATCCCGGTGGTGGCTGGGACGGGGCAGGGCGTCACACCATGGCGGCCTTCGCCCAGTCCAAGGTCTTCACCGACGGGGCTTCCTTCACCAACAAGGGCGGTGCCGCCGGCACGATCGGCCTCGCCGAATTCGTCCGTACCGCCAAGGGCGACGACAACGCCCTGCTGGTCACCGGCGTCATCATGGTCGGCGGTGTCATCACCAACCAGACGCCGGTCTCGCTCAAGGACACGACGCCGCTGCTGCGCCTGACCAACGAGTACAACGCCATCGCCGTGCCGGCGAACTCGCCGATCAAGACGCCCCAGGACTTCATCGCCGCGCTCAAGGCCGATCCCGGCGCGCTCTCCGTCGGCGGCGGCTCGGCCGGCGGCGCCGACCATGTCATGCTGGCGCTGCTCGCCAAGCATGCTGGCGCGCCCGTCGGCAAGATCAACTTCGTCGCCTTCTCCGGCGGCGAGATTCTGGCCGCGCTTGGCGGCGGCAAGATCAAGGCGGCGATCTCCGGCGCCTCGGAGTTCCGCGCTTTCGCCGAATCCGGCCGCATCCGCATCATCGCGACTTCCGGCCCGACGCGGGTCGAGGGCCTCAACGCCCCGACGCTGAAGGAGGCCGGCATCCCGGTCGAGGTCGGCAACTGGCGCGGCTTCGTCGGCGCGCCCGGCATGAGCGACGCCGCTAGGAAGACCTGGCTCGACCGTTTCGCCAAGCTCCACGCTACCAAGGAGTGGAAGGAGACGCTGAAGACGCAAGGCTGGGAGGATGCCTATCTGCCGGGCGACGCCTTCAACGACTTCCTCAAGAGCGAGGAGGTGAACTGGACCAGCGCGCTCAAGGAAGTCGGCATCCTGAAATAGCCTTCGTCGATGCCGGGCGGCGCGCATGGGCGCGTCGCTCGTGATCCGTCGCGAAAAGGGCAGGGCAAGGCCATGTCGTCGATGAAGAACGATTCCGTCGCAGCCGGCGGTCGACGGCCCTGGTGGCTGGGGCTCGCGATCCTGATCATGGGCGCGCTCTGGCTCAACGGCGCGCGCGGGATTGCGTCGACCACCAATTATGTCGGTCTCGGCCCGGCTGCGATCGTGCTTGCCGTCGGGCTCGTCCTCGTCCTGCTCGGCTTCCTGCTGATCGTGCAGGCGTTGAAAGGGCAATTGGCATCCTCCGCTGAGGATGAGGAGGAGGAGGCGTCGTTCTCGCGCCCGGCTTTCCTGATGGCGCTGGCCGGTGTCGGCGTGCCGCTGCTGACGATCTGCTGGCTCGGCTTTCCGTTCAGCGCGATGCTCGCCTTCACGCTGGTGACGCATGCTTTCGGCTCGCGCCGAACCATGCTCGATCTCGGGATTGGCGCGCTGATCGCCAGCCTCGCCTGGCTCGGCTTTTCCCGCCTCGGCATCAGCCTGGGCCCCTTCTTCCCGCTATTGGGTTGAACGATGGACATCCTGAACCAGTTGATCGGCGGGTTCGCGGTTGCCTTGCAGCCGATGAATCTGTTCTGGGCTTTCGTCGGCTGCGGGCTCGGCACGGCGGTCGGCGTCCTGCCGGGCATCGGCCCGGCCCTGACCATCGCGCTGCTTCTTCCGGTGACGGCGCAGGTCAATCCGGCCTCGGCCTTCATCATGTTCGCCGGCATCCTCTACGGCGCGCTCTATGGCGGCTCGACCACCTCGATCCTGCTGAACACGCCGGGCGAGAGCGGTTCGGTCATGACGGCGCTCGAAGGCAACCGCATGGCCCGCCGCGGCCGCGGCGCCGCGGCGCTGGCGACCGCCGCGATCGGCTCCTTCGTCGCCGGTACGATCGGCACGCTGGCGCTCACCTTCCTCGCCCCGGCCATCGCCGAACTCGCCTTCGTCTTCGGCCCGGAGGACTACTTCGCGCTGATGATATTGTCCTTCACTTCGGTCGCTGTGGTGATGGGGCGCTCGATGGTGCGCGGCTTCGCCGCTCTGTTCTTCGGTCTGGCGCTCGGCACGATCGGCATCGACACCCAGACCGGTCAGACCCGCATGGTCTTCGGCACGCTCGAACTGCTCGACGGCATCTCCTTCACGGTCGTGCTGGTCTCGCTCTTCGCGATCGGCGAGACGCTCTATGTCGCGAGCCGGCACAGCGTCGCGCCCGCCGCCGTGAATCCGCTCTCCGGCGGAAGCTGGATGACGAAGCAGGACTGGAAGCGATCCTGGAAACCCTGGCTGCGGGGCAGCGTGATCGGCTTTCCGATCGGCGCCCTGCCGGCTGGCGGAACGGAAATCCCGACCTTCCTCTCCTATGCGCTGGAGCGCCGCCTGACCCCGCATCCCGAGGAGTTCGGGCAGGGCGCGATCGAGGGCGTCGCCGGGCCCGAGGCCGCCAACAACGCGGCTGCCGCCGGCATCCTCGTGCCGCTCCTGACGCTCGGCCTGCCCTCGACGGCCACTGCGGCCGTGCTGCTCGCCGCCTTCCAGAACTACGGGCTCCAGCCCGGCCCGCTGCTCTTCGCGACCAATCCTGACCTGCTCTGGGGCCTGATCGCCTCGCTCTATATCGGCAACGTCATCCTGCTGATCCTCAACCTGCCGCTGGTCGGAATCTGGGTCAGGCTCCTGCTGATCCCCCGGCACTACATCTATGGCGGCATCGTCGTCTTCGCGATGGTCGGCGTCTGGGGCCTGTCGACCTCCTGGATGGATCTGGCGCTGATGTTCGGCGTCGGCCTCGTCGGCTATGTCGCGCGCGTCCATGATTTTCCGATCGCGCCGGCCCTGATCGGCCTGATCCTCGGCCCGCAGGCGGAAATCCAGCTCCGGCGCGCGCTCGCGGTCAGCCAGAACGACTGGAGCGTCCTGGTCGGGACGCCGATCGCGGCGACGCTGCTGACGATCGCGGCGCTGGTGCTCGTGGTGCCGCCTGCGATCGCGCGCCTGCGCCGCCGCGACCGTGCCGAAGGCGAGCCCGCGACTTCCGCCGGCTGAGAAGGCTAGCGCTTCGTTGCGACCCGGCGCTTGCCCGGCTTGCTGGCTTCGCTCGCGGCGAGCGCCGCCTGAAGCGCCATGCGCGCGGCACGGATATGGCGCCGCATCAGGATCTCGGCCAGTTCGCCGTCGCGGTGGCTGATCGCCTCGGTGATCCGCATATGCTCGCGCCAGGCCTCGCGGCCGCGGCCCGGGACGGTGGAATGCAAGCGCCGGCACAGGCGCAGCCGCGGATAGAACTGCTCGCAGAGCAGTTCGGCCAAGATCGGGTTGCCGCTGCCCTTGGCGATCCGTCGATGAAAATCCGCTTCGGGCTCGTCCTGGAGATAGGCGCCCATCGGGTTGCGCTCGATCTCGCCGCGATGCCCGGTGACCAGGGCCTCCAGCGCCGCGATCTCGTCGTCGCTCATGCTTTCTGCCGCGAGGCGGGCGGCCATGCCTTCGGTGGCCTCGCGCACGTCGAGCAGCGCGAGGAATTCGGCTGCACTCGGCTCGGCGACGCGCGCGCCCTGATTGGCGACATAGGTGATGAGCCCGCGCTCCTGCAGCCGCCGGATCGCCTCGCGCACCGGCGCGCGGCTGACGCCGAAGCGGCGGGCGATCGCCGGCTCGCTCAGCTTGGCGCCGGGGGCGATCTCCCCGGAGACGATGGCCGAGGAAAGATCGTCGTAGAGTTTGACGGTGACGCCCACGCTCGCGGGGGGCAGTGTGTCGGCCAGCATCGAGCGGGTGCCTATCTGCTTCTGATCCCGGCAGCATAAAGCATTTCCGGGAGCGATGGGTACCGAGGTTCAGGGTGCCTTTTCATCCTTGTCCGCGGCAGCGATGACGCGCAGGCCCTTGAGCGCGAGAGCGACCAGCTCGTCATCGGCCTGGGCCGAGCAGACTGCATAGACCGGATAGAAGAAGCTCGGCGCGCCGGGCACCGGGTACAACCGGCCGGCAGCGATATGCGGCGCGACGATGCGCTGGCGGAAATAGCCGGAGCCGCCGGCTGCGAGCACGTAGTCCAGGGCGAGAGGGCCGAGATTGACATAAAGGCCTGGATTGCCGTCGTCGGGGAAGCTGAGTTCGTGATGCTGCGCGAAATCATGCCCCCAATCGACATAGACATAGGCCTGACGCTCGTTCGCGGCACTTCCGGGCGGCGTCGTCGTGACGAGGACCAGCTTTTCCTCCAGCAGCAATTCGACGCGTGCGCCGGGCCGATATTCCGGCTGGTACATTACCGCGACATCGAGAGCGCCGCTCGAAACCTGGCCGGTCAGGCTTTCCGGCACGCCGACCTCGACGCGCAGCGCCACGTCCGGCGCGGCCTGCCGCATCCAGTGCAGCCATTCGATCAGCCAGGGATGCCAGAGGCTGAGCTCGCCGCCAATCGCCAGCACGGCCCGCCGACCGGGCGGCACCGCGACCTGATGCCGGGCTCTTTGCCAGAGCTGGAGGAAGCTCGGCGCATAGCGCAGGAACTGCTCGCCGGCGGGCGTCAGCGCCGCACCCTTCTTGTTGCGAATGAACAGCGGCCGGCCGAGCCGATCCTCGAGCGCCCTGATGCGGGCGCTGACGGTCGTCTGGCTGACATGAAGCTGCTCGGCGGCGCGCACGAAGCTGCGCGTCCGGACGATCTCCAGGAAGGTGCGGGCGAGCTCGGTATCCATGCATGGTCTCCTTGCCCGGATAGTGCATTTTTACTGCGCTCAATCACCAGTTAAATTCGTTTGATTGCATATTCTGACTGGGCACAATGGTCTCACGGCCGGGCGCCGTCATGACCCGTGCGGAACCGTTGATCTGTTTGTCCGCATCTGGCGCGTCGACCGGGATCGCGGGCGGCTTTCGGGCAACCGTCGCCGCTGTTCCACGGAGGTCGGAATGCCTCAGGATGCCGACGGAGCAGGGCTGATCTCGCTGATCTGGCTCGCTTGCATGTATTGGAATCTCTACTGGTGCCTGGAGCGTCTGGGCGCGCTTGAGCAAGCCGGGAAGACCGATGCCGCCGGCGATGCCGCGGGGGAAGCCCTGCCGGCCAAGAGAATGCCGGTAACGGGAGTGAAGCTGATGCCGCCTGCTCTGGCCGGACGGGTCGACGACATCCTCCGGCGCGAAAGCGCAGTGACCGTCGAGGCCTTTCTGCAGGAACGGCTGGCGGCTTATGAGACGGTGGTGGCGGCCTTCGACGCGGGTGACCGCGAAACCCTGTGCGGGCTGGTTTCGCCGGAGGTCTTCGAGATTTTTCGCGCCGCGATCGACATACGCGAGATCCGCGGTCAGCGGGTCGAGACCGCCTTCGCCTGGATCGAGCCCTCGGAGATCGTCGAGGCCCGGATCGAGGCGGAGCAGATGGAGATCGCGATCCGCTTCACCGGAGCCTATTTCGAATTCGCGCAGGATTCGATCGGCCTGCTGACCCACGGGGCCTCGGCTATGCGTCGCAGTTCTGACGTCTGGACCTTTGCGCGCCGCCTCGCAGGCCCCGGGGACGACTGGCGCGTCGTGGCGACGGAGGCCGAAAGTTGATGAGCGGCGGCGATGACGATCTGAACGACTATGCATCCCCGCCCTGCCTGCTGCACGAGGTCGATCCCGCTTATTCCGGCCTCGCGCCATCCTCCCTCGCTTCCGTGCCGGTGAAGATCGAGCCCAGCCTGACGGAGTGGCGGCGCGCGGAGCGTTCGCGCTTGATCGCCGCCCGCCTGACGATGCCTGCGCGCGCCCGGAACGCGCTCGCGCGCCGGATCATCGGGCATCTGGACGGGCTGATCGGCGATCCGGCTGGCATCCTCGTCAGCGGATACTGGCCGTTTCGGGGCGAGCCGGACCTGCGCGACTGGTTCCGCGATCTGCGCGAGCGCCGTGGCCTCGTCGCCTTGCCCGTCGTGGTCGAGCGCGGCAAGCCGCTCTTGTTCCGGCTTTGGCGCAAGGGCGAGCGGCTGGAGCGCGGGGTCTGGAACATTCCCGCGCCCGCTGCGGGTGCCCCGGTCTTCCCGCGGATCGTGATCGCGCCCCTGGTCGGTTTCGATGCCTCCGGCTATCGGCTCGGCTATGGCGGCGGCTTCTTCGACCGCACGCTCGCGGCCCTGCCGCCAGACACCATCGCGATCGGTGTCGGCTACGAGATGGCGGAGATGGCGACGATTCGTCCGCACGGCTTCGACATCCCGATGCGCTACATCGTGACGGAAAGCGGCATCAGGTTTCCTCGCGCACAGCGGGACGGCGAGCCTTCATTTGACGCCGGCCCGATCTCCTCATAAGCCTGAGCGCGACGGTTCCCTCACGGGATCAAAAGGGAACGCGGTGCGGGTGGCCAGCCACCCCATGCCGTGGCTGCCCCCGCAACTGTAAGCGGCGAGCCTTTCGCCAGACGCCACTGGGGCCTCGGACCTGGGAAGGCGGCGAAAGGCACCGACCCGCGAGCCAGGAGACCTGCCGTCAGCCGTGGTCACACGCGGACACGTTCGGCCGGGGTGCGCCGATCGCTGATTCGACCGTTCGCCGCCTCTCGCGCGGCTGATGGGAGATCGCGTTCGCGGTGACGTGCCACTGACGTCAACGCCCGAGGTCTCCATCGTGAACGTCTTCCTCCCGGCCGCTGGCCGCAGCCGTCTGCTGCTATCCGCCTCCTGTCTCGCCATTGCTGGCGCCACTGCTCCGACCTTTGCCCAGAACGGACCCGCCACCGTTGCGCTCGACGAGATCGTCGTCAGCGCCACGGGCACGCCGACCCCGGCGCGCGAGATCGCGAGCTCCGTCACCGTGATCACGGCGAAGGAGATCGAGCAGCAGCAGCGCCGCACCCTGCCGCAGGCGCTCGCCGCCGTGCCGGGACTCAATATCGTCCAGATCGGCGGGCCGGGCGGCCTGACCTCGGTCTTCATGCGCGGCACCAATTCCAACCACGTCAAGGTGCTCATCGACGGCATCGAGGCCAACGATGCCTCGACGCCGAACCGCGCCTTCGATTTCGGTTCGATGATGACCGACGATATCGAGCGCATCGAAGTGCTGCGCGGACCCCAGAGCGGCCTCTACGGCGCCAATGCGATCGGCGGCGTGATCTCGATCATCACGAAGCGCGGCGAAGGCCCGCCGAAGGTGACGGCCCGCGTCGAGGCCGGCTCGCAAGGCACCTTCAATCAGTCGGTCGGCTTCAGCGGCGGCGACGATCGCTTCAACTACGCCTTCAATGTCGCCCATACCCGCTCGGACTCGACCGATTCAGTTCCGCCAGGCCTGATTCCGCGGGGCGTGCGGGTGCGGCCCAACGCCTATGATTCCTATACCTATTCCAGCCGGATCGGCGTCGCGCTCTCCGATACGCTGAGCCTCAACTGGGTCGGCCGCTATACTGACGGCAAGTTCCTGTCGGCCTATGATGCCGGCTTCCCGAGCCGCCCGACGGCCTATCGCTCCAGCCAGAACTATGCCCAGGCCTTTACGCGCGGCGAGATCGTCTGGGACCCGCTCGGCGGCCGTTTCGTCAACACCTTCGGCGTCTCCTATTCCAACCAGGACCGGTCGTCGCGGACGCCTTCGATCATTGGTATCCTGGGGCGTCCGACCGAGTATCTCGGCGAGCGTACCAAGCTGGATTGGCGCGGCAATCTCGAGGTCGCCAAGGGCCATAACGTCATCATGGGTCTGCAATACGAGCGCGAGCGGCTGGACACGACGAGCCTCGTCGCCTCCAACGGCAATAAGGCAGGCTATATCGAGTACCAGGGCAATATCCAGGATCGCTACTTCCTGGCGGCGAATATCCGCCATGACGTCGACGACAGCTATGGCGGGCACACGACCTGGCGCGTCGCGCCGGCGATGATCCTGCCGGGCACGGAGACCAAGCTGAAGGCGAGCTATGGTACCGGCTTCAAGGCCCCGACCCTGAACGAGCTGTTCGTCGATTATCGCCCCGGCTTCAATTTCCACGGCAATCCGGACCTCAAGCCCGAGCAGAGCCGCGGGTGGGATGTCGGTCTGGAGCAGCCTCTGTTCGACAAGCGCCTGCTGGTTGGCGCGACCTGGTTCCAGAACGATATCGACAACCTGATCGTCACCAATGCGAAGGGCGATTCCTACGCCAATGTCGGCAAGGCGCGGACCAGGGGCGTGGAGGCCTTCGCGGCGTTGGAAATCTCGCCGCAGTTCCGCATCCGCGGAGACTATACCTTCACCCTCGCCAAAGACGAGATCGCGCGGCAGGAACTGCTGCGCCGGCCGCGCCACAAGGCGAGCGTGACCGCGACCTGGACGCCGATCGACAGGCTCAGCCTGTCGGCGACGTTGATCCATGTCGGATCCTGGGTTGACGGCAATCGCGACTTTTCAGTGCGCCGCATGAACGCGAAGGGGGCGACGCTGGTCAATCTCGCCGCCGAGTACAAGGCGACCGACAAGGTGACGGTGTTCGGGCGGGTCGATAACCTCTTCGACAAGCGCTGGGAGAATCCGGTCGGCTTCCTCGTGCCGGGCCTCGGCGCTTTCGGCGGCATCAAGGTGGCCTTCGGCGGATGAACCTGCCCCGCGTCCTGCGGCGCCTGAGCGGCGCGTGCCTGCTCTCCATCGCGCTCTCGGGCGCGGTGGCATCGGCTGCGTCCACGGGGGAGCGGCCGATGCGCATCGTCTCGCTCAACATGTGCACCGATGAGCTGGTCCTGCGCCTGGCCGATCCTTCGCGCATCGCCTCGGTGACCTGGCTGTCGCAGGACCCGCGCAACGCCAATATGGCCGAGGCCGCGCGTCACATCCCGGCCAATCACGGCCTCGCCGAGGAGGTGATGGGCTTCAGGCCCGACCTCGTCGTCGCCGGGGCCTATACGACGCGCGCGACGGTGTCGCTGCTCGGGCGCGTCGGCGTTGACGTCCGGGAATTTGGCGTTCCCCGCAACCTCGCGGAGATGAAGGCGCAGATCGGGGAGATGGCGAAGCTGCTCGGCGAGCCCGCGCGCGGCGAGGCCCTGGTCGACGGGATCGAGCAGCGCCTGCAGGCGCTGGCGGCGCGGCGGGTCGAGCCACCATTGCGGGCGATCGTGCTGCGGCCCAGCGGCTTCACGGTCGGCCGGGGCTCGCTCGTCGACGAGATCCTGACCCGCGCCGGCCTCGTCAACATCGCGGCCGAGCTTGGCGTCGAGAGTTATGGCCAGATCGCGCTCGAAACCGTGGTGCTCGGCCGTGCCGAAGTCCTGATCCTGAACGAGACGCCGGACGGCCCCCCGTCGCTCGCGCATGAGATCCTGCAACATCCCGTGATCGAGCGGCTCGGCGACCGCCTGAAGCTCGTCGCCCTGCCGTCGCGGCTCTGGACCTGCGCCGGTCCGAGCGTGCTCGATGCGATCGAATTGCTGGTGCGCGCCGTGGATGAGAAGCGATGACGCCGAACGCTTCACCCGGCATGAGGCCGGCACCGCTGCTGGGCCTGCTCGCCCTGGCCGTTTTGGCCCTCACCATTGTCTCCATGGCCGTGGGCTATGCGCCCTTGCCGCTTGGCGAGGCGGTGACGGACCTCCTCGCAGGACAGAAAAGTCTGCCGGCACTGGTCTTTTACGAACTGCGCCTGCCGCGTGCCCTGCTCGGCGTGCTTGTCGGTTTCAGCCTCGGCATGGCGGGTGCCGCGATGCAGGGGCTGCTGCGCAACCCGTTGGCCGAGCCGGGCGTGATCGGCATTTCCAGCGCCGCCGCCTTCGGGGCCGTTCTCGCCTTCTATAGCGGGCTCTCCGCCAGCCTCGCGTTGGTCTTGCCGCTCGGCGGGATCGCGGGCGCGCTTGTGGCGACCGTGATCCTCTTCATCCTGCTCGGCCGCGGTGCGAGCACGACCACCCTGATTCTCGCAGGCGTGGCGCTCAACAGCTTCGCGGGAGCGGCGACCGCGCTCGCGCTCAACCTCGCACCCAACCCTTACGCGGCGCTGGAGATCGTGTTCTGGCTGATGGGCTCGCTGGCCGACCGCAGCATGAACCATGTCGCCCTCGCGCTGCCGTTGATGCTGCTCGGCTGGGCCTTGCTGGCCTCGACGGCGCCGGCGCTCGATGCGCTCGGCCTCGGCGAGGATACGGCGGCGAGCCTCGGCTTCGATCTCGGCTGGCTCAGGGCGCGCCTGATCGGCGGCGCGGCGCTGGCCGTCGGCAGCGCGGTCGCGGTGACCGGCGCGATCGGCTTCGTCGGGCTCGTCGTGCCGCATCTGCTGCGCCCGCTGGTCGGGCATCGACCGGGTCGCTTGCTGATCGCCAGCGGTTTCGGTGGCGCCATTCTGGTGCTTGCGGCCGATATCGGCGTCCGGCTCGTGCCGGTGCGACCTGAGCTCAAGCTCGGCGTGGTCACCGCGCTGATCGGCGCGCCCTTCCTCTTCGCTCTGGTCCAGCGTCTGCGCCGGGAGGCCGTGTGATGGCAATCACGGCTTCCGGCGTCACGGTTTCGCTCGGCGGCAGGCCGATCCTGCAAGAGGTCGATGCCCAGGTTCGGCCGAGCGAGTTGCTCGGCCTGATCGGCCCCAACGGAGCGGGCAAGACGACCTTGTTGCGTGTCCTGACGGCGCTGCAGCCGGCGGACGGTGGCAGCGTCGACTATGAAGGCGCCACCGCACGAGAGCTCGGTCGAACCACGCTTGCGCGCCGCATCGCCTTTCTGGCCCAGGGCGGGGAGGCGCCGGTGGCTCTCTCTGTCGAGGCCCTGGTCGGGCTCGGCCGCTTGCCGCATCGCCGCCCCTTCGCCGAAGCCGGCGATGCCGACCGGCAGGCGGTCGCGCGGGCATTGGCACTCTGCGACGTCTCCGGCTTCGCCTGCCGCGCTGTCGGTACACTGTCGGGCGGCGAGCGACGTCGCGTGCTGCTGGCGCGAGCGCTCGCGGTCGAGGCGCCCTATCTCCTCGCGGATGAGCCGCTGGCGGGGCTCGATCCGCAGCATCAGCTCGATACGCTGCAACTGCTGCGCCGGATCAGCCGTGAAGGTACCGGCGTGGTCGTCGTGCTGCACGATCTCAGCTTGGCCGCCCGCTTCTGCGACCGTCTCCTGCTGCTCGATCACGGTCGGGGGATAGCCGAGGGTCCTCCCGCCGCAGTCCTGGACGATGCCAGGCTCGCGCAGGTCTTCGGCATCCATGCCCTGCGCGGTGCCCATGCCGGTGAGCCCTTCCTCCTGCCCTGGCGCACCCTCGAGAACGAAAAGACTACTTCATGACCGGAACCGATACGGTGCTCTGCCTCCTGCGGGATCATCTGCTCGACGCCGGCAGCCAGTGGAATCTCGGCACCTTCGGCGCCATCGCGGAATTCATGCGCGACGCGGGCGAGCCGTTCGAGATCGTGGACGAACCCGGTCGGCTTTCGGTGACGACGGCGCGCGGTGGTATCGGTTTCGAGCGGCTCGACGGTGTTCGCCTGCATGCATCGGAAAGCGCTGTCGGCAGCGGCTGGAACCACCGCGTCGCGCTCTGCCTGCCCGAGCAGGCCTGCGCGATGAACCGGCGCACCGTCCTGACCGAGCTCGGCCCGGACGCGGGGGCGCTGCGCCCGCAGGATGCGGCGGGCATCCTGTTCGACATGGGGTTGGGCACACTTCAGGCCGATATCTGCATCCGCACCGCCGATCCCGCCCTGATCGCGGCATTGCGGGGGGAGGCCGGGCGCTCCCTGTTCGAGCCCGGCAATCGCGCCATGGGCGCGATCGTCGCGGCCGGCCCGCATCGGGTCTTCCTCGCCCGCTTCGGCCGCTGCGAGGTCTATCAGCCCATCCCCCCGGCCGATGGCCGCAGCCCCGAAGGCCCGCATACCCATGTGCTGCCCCAACTCCTGCGCAGTGGCCGCACCCATGCCGCGACCGAGCCGGTGCCGGAGGGCTTCGTGCCCTGCGCTCATCTCGTACCGGCGCACCCGCTCAAGGACGGGTTGGGCCGGCCGCACGCCTTCGACAGGGAGGCCTTCCAAGGGTTCCAAACACTTCTCGAGCGCTTCGGCGAGCCCGCGCAGGTTGCCCTTAAGCGAAAAGCCAAACAGGCTATCGCGGCCGGGTTCGCTCCCGACACTTTCGAGCCGCCCCGCAGCCGTTTCGAGCGGCAGGCATTGCGCGTATATCTCAGGCAGGCGGCTTTCGAAGGCAGCGACAAGGAGCGATTGAGCGCATGGTCGGCAGCTTTCGACCCGCGCGAGGCCGATCCCGAGGACGGCACGGCACCCGATCCCTACGGGCATTGAGTCCGGGAAAGGTTGTCCCTTTGCCGAAATGGCTGCCTTGCCCTGGCTTGCTGGGGATATCGACAGGATCGGAAACAGGCGCTACCTCCTCAGGAAAGTCGAATTGAGGGCGGGATCGACGGGGATGCGCAGGGCGGCGGCAAGTCTGGCGAGCGCGCTCATTCTCTTCTTCGCCCGCTTCATCACGGCCGTTCGCGGGCGTTGGGCTGGTGTCGAGCCGTCCGACGAGCAGCGTATCTATTTCGCCAACCATGCCAGCCACGGCGATTTCGTCCTGATCTGGACCGTGCTGCCGCGGCGGCTGCGTTTCACGACCCGTCCGGTTGCCGGGAGCGATTACTGGCTGAAGGGTGCCTTGCGCCGTTTCATCGGCCGCGACGTCTTCAATGCCGTCCTGATCGACCGCGATCGCGAGAGCCGCACCAGCGATCCGATCGCGCAGATGACCGAGGCGCTCGATGCCGGCTCCTCGCTGATCGTCTTCCCCGAGGGCACGCGCAACACCACCGAGGCGCGGCTGCTGCCGTTCAAGAGCGGCCTGTTCCATCTGGCCCAGGCGCGGCCGAACGTGGCGCTCGTGCCGGCCTGGATCGACAATCTCAACCGGGTCATGCCCAAGGGCGAGTTCGTGCCGATCCCACTGATCTGCACCGTGACCTTCGGCGCGCCGCTTCGTCTTTCCGAGGGCGAAACCAAGCAGGATTTCCTGGCGAGAGCCGAAGCGGCCTTGCTCGCCCTGTCCCCGAAGGCGAACGCGACATGACGATGCCGCATCCCGATCTGGTCGCCGTACTCGCCGGCATCCTCGGCGTCCTCGTCGTCGCCTCCACCATCGGCTTCGTCCTGCAGCGCAAGCTCTCGCCCGATGGTTCCAATGCCGTGGTCGAGAACCTCAACGATCGCATCCGGGCCTGGTGGGTCATGGTGGTGCTGATGGGCTTGGCGCTGATCGGCGGCAAGACCGGCGTGACCCTGCTCTTCGGCTTCTGTTCCTTCGCGGCGCTCCGCGAATTCATCACGCTCACCGATACACGCCGGGCCGATCATTGGGCGCTGGCCGCGGCGTTTTTCGTTGTGCTGCCGGTTCAGTACTACCTGATCTGGATCGAGTGGTACGGGCTCTATTCGATCTTCATCCCGGTCTACGCCTTCCTGCTGATGCCGATCATCGCGGCGGCACGCGGCGATACCGAGCATTTCCTCGTCCGTGTTGCCGAGGTGCAATGGGCGATGATGATCTGCGTCTTCGCCACCTCGCATGTGCCGGCGCTGCTCAGCCTCGATATCGCCGGCTACGAGGGCCGCAACGTTCTGCTGATAGCCTTCCTCGTCATCGTCGTGCAGATCAGTGACGTCCTGCAATATGTCTGGGGCAAGCTCATCGGCCGCACCAGGATCGCGCCGAAACTCTCGCCTTCCAAAACGGTCGAGGGCTTCGTCGGCGGGGCGTTGAGCGCCACCGCAGTCGGTGCCGGTCTGTCCTGGATGACGCCGTTCTCAGCACTTCAGGCGGCTTTCCTCGCGCTGGTCATCGTCCTCATGGGCTTCTTCGGAGGGCTCGTCATGTCCGCGATCAAGCGCGATCGCGGCGTCAAGGATTGGGGCAACCTGATCGCCGGCCATGGCGGCTTCATCGACCGGCTCGACTCGGTCGTGTTCTCCGCACCGATCTTCTTCCATCTCGTCCGCTACGGCTGGTCGGCCGTATGAGCGGCCCGTTCGCGCGCCTGATGCGAAGTAGTATCGTCCATATCGGCTTCGCCTTTATCGCCATGGGGAGCTGGGCGGCCTTCGCCAACCGTACCCATCCGATGCCGGCGCCGCTTTATGCCGGCCTGCTGCAGGGCGCGATCTCGGCCATGATCACGCTGGTCCTGAAACGCGCGATCGAATTTCTCGCCGACCGCTTTTCTGGCCTTGCCGCCTTGCTGGCGCCGCCGGTGATCGCCGGCCTCGTCTCCGCGAGTCTGCTGACGATCCTGCACACGATCGGCGGCACGCCCGAGATACTGAAGACCATCGCCGTGCCGCTCACCGTCGCGACGAGCTACGCCGCGCTCTACAATTATTCGCTCTGGCGCATCCGGAAGGCCTGAACATGGCGCAGGACGAGAACCGCCGCCCGCTCGCCAGCCGCGATTCCGGCTGGGCTCGCGCCGTCGCGCGCAAGTTGAGCACGGCCTCCGTCACGCCGAACCAGATCTCGATGGCGAGTATGGTGATGGCCGCCGCTGCCGGCATCGCCTTCTGGCAGGCGGGCACGGCTACAGGCGGCTCCCGCGTTGCCTTGCTCCTGCTCGCGGCCCTGTTCTGCCAGTTCCGGCTGCTCTGCAATCTGTTCGACGGGATGGTCGCGATCGAAGGCGGCAAGCAGGCGCCGGACGGGCCGTTTTGGAACGAGTTTCCCGACCGCGTTGCCGATATCCTGATCCTCGTCGGTGCCGGCTATGGCGCGGGCGTGCCGACCCTGGGCTGGGCTGCTGCGGCCTTCGCTGTGCTGACCGCCTATACCCGCGAGCTCGGCCGCAATTGCGGATTGCCAGCCGATTTCTCGGGGCCGATGGCCAAGCAGCACCGCATGGCGGTGATCACGGCTGCGGCTGTCCTGTCGCTGGCGGAGCCGCTCTGGAGCGGCCACAATCAGGTCCTCGTCGGAGCGCTCTGGCTGATCGGTACTGGCGCTGCGATCACTGCAATCCGGCGCGCGGCGAATATCGTTCGCAAGCTGCGCGCTTCCTGACGATAGTCAGGGGCGAAGTTCGAATCCGCGGCGGCGGATGTGGCGGTTTACGCTGGAACAGCCGACAGCGGCGCCAGCCGGCGCAGGAGGTCAGCCTGCGACCGCGCGCCGGTCTTGCTCAGGACGCGCTTGATCTGGCCCCGGACCGTCTCGCGGCCGACCCCGCGGGATGCGGCGATCTCGCCGACTGACAATCCTCCCAGCAAACTGTTGGCGACGGAAGCTTCGGCGCGGGTCAGGTCGTAGAGTTCGCAGAGGATCGCGGCATCGACATTGAGTGGGCGTTCCGATGTGGTGACCACGAGGATGGCCTCGGAGCGGGAGAAGACATCCTGCGCCTGCCGCCGGATCGGCAGGATATGGAGAATGAAAGCCGCGCGGTCCTCCAGATGCGGTACGACGATCGAGCGCCGGTCGTTCAGGGTATCCTGGTAGAGCTGGACCAGAGCGTCCTGAAGCTGTGCGTTGGCCCGCTTGTCGGCGAGGGCGATACGCCCCATCGCGCGCGCCACGACCTGCCCCGTCAAAGCATCGAAGCGCTGGTTCGTCGCAAGCACCGCCGTGCCACGCCCGATCAGGGCGGCCGGCGCGCCAGCCGCCTGGAAGGAATCAAGGCTGGCTTGAGCGCGCTGGAGCCGAAGCTTGGAGGCCAGCACCGTCGCTCGGGCCAGATGTGGCCGGATACCGTCGAGAATCTCGATCTCCCGGCGTGAGACCGGACCTTGGTCGTAGTTGCGCTCGAGCGTGAAGACGATGTTCTCGCCGGAAGCCGCGCGCACATGTGTCGCCGTGCCCCAGCCATAGCCCTGCGGTAGCAGGAACTCCTGGTAGAGGGCCGTGCGCGACAGTTCCTCGTCGCTGAACAGGTCGTGGTCATTGACGAAGCCGGTGCCGCCATGAGCAAGCAGCCCGGCCATGCGGGCATTTCGCTCCATCCAGCCCTCTTCCATGAAACGTTGGAAAACGGGCCCGAAGGCCTCGCAGGTGACCCAGTTGGTGTGCCCGTCGGCATGGGTAAAGAGAAGCCCGCCCGCGCAGCCGGCGATTTCGGCAAGGCGTGCGATCGTGCCGGGCCACATTTCGGGCACGGCCGCGGCCTCGTAGAGCATCCCTACGGCATCCGCGAATTCGCGG
>NZ_JAFKFW010000039.1 GCF_017308015.1 Allobosea sp. | reverse complement strand
CGACCACCGGAAGGAGACGACGTCATGCTGCAATTGCGCCCGAACTGCGAATGCTGCGACCGCGATCTGCCGCCGCACTCGCGCGACGCCCTGATCTGCACCTTCGAATGCACGTTTTGCAGCGACTGCGTCGAGACACGCTTCGCCGGCACCTGTCCGAATTGCGGTGGTGAACTGGTGCGCCGGCCTGTCAGGCCGCAGAGAATGCTCGCGACATACCCGGCCTCGACCGAACGTCTCCGCAAGCCGCACCCGCCATGCGTGGCGGTGTGAGGATCCTGCGAGCCTCCCCGGACGTTGAACGTGCACAGGATGAGAACATCATGAGCGACAACCAACGCTTTCTCTGCGAAGCCATCGAACTCGCACGCGCCAATCTGGAAAACGGCGGCCGTCCTTTCGGCGCTGTGATCGTCAAGGATGGCGCAGTCGTCGCCACCGGCGTCAACGAGATCCTGAAGACCAACGACCCCACCGCCCACGCCGAGCTGACGGCGATCCGCGCCGCCAGCGCAAAACTCGGCTCACCCAGCCTTGCGGGCTGCGCGGTCTATGCCAGTGGCCATCCCTGCCCGATGTGCATGGCCGCGATGCGCCTCGCCGGCATAGGCGAAGTCTATTACGCCTATTCCAACGACGATGGCGCGCCGCACGGGCTCTCGACAGCGGCAATCTATGCCGATCTGGCAAAGCCCTTTGCCGAGCAGTCGATGAAGATCCGCTACCTTCCGGTCAGGCCGGTTTCAGGCCCGGATCTCTATGCCGAATGGGCGAAGCGGCAAACAAAGGCATAGGGCGCGCTCGAGACGCTGCCGCCGGCCAGGACGGAAGCAGGGCGAGCCTCAGCTCGCCTGCTTCACCGCGATGCCCTTCTCTTCGAAGAGCGCCTGCAATTCGCCGGCCTGGAACATCTCGCGAGCGATGTCGCAGCCGCCGACGAACTCGCCCTTGACGTAGAGCTGCGGGATCGTCGGCCAGTTCGAATAGGCCTTGATGCCCTCGCGGATTTCCTGGTCCTCGAGCACGTTCACGCCCTTATAAGGCACGCCGATATAGCCGAGGATCTGCGCGACCTGGCCGGAGAAGCCGCACATCGGGAACTGCGGCGTGCCCTTCATGAACAGCACCACGTCGTTGTTCTTCACTTCCGCTTCGATGCGGGCATTGACGTCGGACATCGTCTCTCTCCTGAAGCGGGTTCAAGGCCCGCCGGATGGTATCGTTCTAATCTTGGGGAACGCTGGTCGTCAGCGCAAGAGCGTGCAGCACGCCGCCCATATTCCCCTGGAGCGCGGCATAGACCATCTGGTGCTGCTGCACCCGGGTCTTGCCCTTGAAGGCGGCCGAGACGACGGTCGCGGCATAGTGGTCGCCGTCGCCGGCCAGATCCTTGATCTCGATCGCCGCATCCGGCAGCGCCGCCTTGATCATGCGCTCGATCTCGTGCGCGTCCATCGCCATGGTCGAACTCCTCAGGCCGCCTTGCCGGCCATGTAGGACGGCAGCCAGTCTTCATGAATCTTGCGGAGATCGGCGATCGCCAGAGCGGGCTCGCCCGGAAGGCTGAGCGAAGCACCGCCCGTCTTGCCGATGGCGAGCGCCGGCACGCCGGCAGCCTTCGCCGCCGCGATCACGGCCTCGGCCTGGGCCACCGGAACCGCCAGGACATAGCGGGCCTGATCCTCGCCGAAGAGCGCGGCATGGGCAGGGCCCGCCGGCAGCGTCTCGATCGTGGCACCGATGCCCTTGGCCATCGCCATCTCGGCAAGCGCCACGGCCAGACCGCCATCCGACAGGTCGTGGCAGGTCGTGACCTTGCTACCCGCGATCAGCCCGCGCACGAAATCGCCGTTGCGGCGCTCGATCGCGAGATCGACCGGCGGCGGGGCGCCCTCCTCGCGGCCGCAGACGGTCGCGAGATAGGCGCTCTGGCCGAGCCAGCCGGCGGTCTCGCCGATCAGGATGATCGCCTCGCCCTCGGTCTTGAAGGCGACGGTCGCATGCTTCGTGACGTCGGCCATGACGCCGACGCCGCCGATGGTCGGGGTCGGCAGGATCGAGATGCCGTTGGTTTCGTTGTAGAGCGAGACGTTGCCGGAGACGACGGGGAAGTCGAGCGCCTTGCAGGCTTCGCCGATGCCGCGGATGCAGCCGACGAACTGGCCCATGACTTCCGGCTTTTCGGGATTGCCGAAATTCAGATTGTCGGTGATCGCGAGCGGGGTCGCCCCCGTCGCGGTCAGGTTGCGCCAGGCTTCGGCGACCGCCTGCTTGCCGCCTTCGAACGGATCGGCCTCGCAATAGCGCGGCGTCACGTCGGCGGTCATCGCCAGGCCCTTCGGCCCGTCCTCGATGCGGATTACGCCGGCATCGCCGCCCGGCGTCACCGCGGAGTTGCCAAGGATCAGCGTGTCGTACTGCTCCCAGATCCAGCGCTTGGAGGACAGGTCCGGCGAGCCGATCAGCTTCTTCAGCGCCTCGGCATTGCTGCAAGGCGGCGTCACGCTCTCGGCCGCGATGCGCTGCTGCGGCGCGGTCTCGATCCAGGGCCGGTCGTATTCGGGAGCCTCGTCGCCGAGCTCCTTGATCGGCAGGTCGGCCATGACCTCGCCCTGATGCTTCACGACGAAGCGCAGCGTGTCGGTGGTGTGGCCGATGACGGCGAAGTCCAGGCCCCATTTCTTGAAGATCGCCTCGGCGGCGTCCTCATGGCCGGGCTTGATCACCATGAGCATGCGCTCCTGGCTCTCCGACAGCATCATCTCATAGGCGCTCATGCCCTCCTCGCGGCAGGGCACCTTGTCGAGGTCGAGCTCGACGCCGAGATCGCCCTTGGCGCCCATCTCGACGGCCGAGCAGGTCAGGCCGGCGGCGCCCATGTCCTGGATCGCGTCGACATGGCCGGCGGCCATGATCTCGAGGCAGGCTTCGAGCAGCAGCTTCTCGGCGAAGGGGTCGCCGACCTGCACGGTCGGACGCTTCTCCTCCGACTTGTCGTCGAATTCGGCCGAGGCCATCGTCGCGCCATGGATGCCGTCGCGGCCGGTCTTGGAGCCGAGATAGACGATCGCTTTACCGACGCCGGAGGCCTTGGCGTAGAAGATCTCGTCGGCCTTGGCGATGCCGACCGCCATGGCGTTGACGAGGATGTTGCCGTCATAGCGCGTGTGGAAGCCGGTGGCGCCGCCGACATTCGGCACGCCGAAGGAATTGCCATAGCCACCGATGCCGGCAACGACGCCGGAGACGAGATGGCGGGTCTTCGGATGATCGGGCGAGCCGAAGCGCAGCGCGTCGAGCACCGCGATCGGACGCGCGCCCATCGTGAAGACGTCGCGCAGGATGCCGCCGACGCCCGTCGTCGCGCCCTGATAGGGCTCGATGAAGGACGGGTGGTTGTGGCTTTCCATCTTGAAGACGATGGCGGTGCCCTCGCCGATATCGATGACGCCGGCATTCTCGCCCGGTCCCTGGATCACCCATGGCGCCTTGGTCGGCAGCGTCTTCAGATGGATCTTCGACGACTTGTAGGAGCAGTGCTCGTTCCACATCGCCGAGACGATGCCGAGCTCGGTGATCGTCGGCTCGCGGCCGATCAGATGCAGGAAGCGCTGGTACTCGTCCGGCTTCAGGCCGTGCTCGGCGACGAGCTGCGGGGTGATCTTGATGTCGTTCGGAATCACGGGCTCAGGGTTCCTG
>NZ_JAFKFW010000003.1 GCF_017308015.1 Allobosea sp. | reverse complement strand
CGAGCTGATCCGCGAGGAATATCGCGGTATCCGCCCGGCGCCGGGCTATCCGGCGCAGCCCGACCATACCGAGAAGGAGACGCTGTTCCGGCTGCTGGAGGCGGAGCGTCGCGTCGGCGTCAAGCTCACCGAGAGCTTTGCGATGTGGCCGGGCTCCTCGGTCTCCGGGCTCTATCTCGCGCATCCCGAAGCGTATTATTTCGGCGTGGCCAAGGTCGAGCGCGACCAGGTCGAGGACTATGCCGAGCGCAAGGGTATGAGCATCGAGGAGGTCGAGCGCTGGCTGGCGCCGATCCTCAACTACGACACGGCCGCCTATCGCCTGCAGGCGGCGGAGTAGTTGCCTTCCAGCGCCGCGGCGGGCATCACGCCTGCCGCAGCGATGGAGAGTATCCGTGACGAACGACGAGACGACGCTGATCCGCAGGGCGGTGGCGGCGGACCAGCCGCGCATCTTCGCCATCCGCATGGGCGTGCGCGAGAACATCCTCAGCGATCCCTCGAAGGTGACGGACGAAGACGTCGCCTGGTATCGCGATAACGCGATCTTCCTCGTCGCGGAAAACGCTGGCGAGATCGTCGGCTTCGCCTGCGCCAATCATCAGACCGGCCTGATCTGGGCCCTGTTCGTCGATCCGGCCCGGGAGGGGCGAGGGCACGGCCGTGCCCTGCTCGATGCCGCACTCGCCGGGCTGAGGGCAGCGGGCCACGCTCAGGCCTGGCTCGAAACCGGCGCCGGCACGCGGGCGGAGCGCTTCTATCGCGAGCATGGCTGGCGCGACATGGGTCGTGGCCTCGACGGACAGACCGTCTTCACGCGGGCCCTGTGAGGTTGCGAGGCAGCCCCATCAGTCCGGAGCGGTCAGGCATGACGCCGGGCTCTGTCGGAACCCGGTGACCGCTACCCCGCGAGGGCCGACAGGCTCGCAACCGCCACCGGCCCGTCGAAGACGCGGACACAATCCCCGCCGGCGAGGCCCGCGACATGGAGCGCCGCCTCGGCTTCCGTGAAGATCTCGCTCTGTTCGCGATGGCGTTCCGGGGTCAGCAGGGCGGCACCGACCGAGAGCGTGATATCGATGATGAGGTTGCCGTTCGACATCGGCCGGCACAGCAACTTGTGCGTACCGGTGAGCATCGACCCCAGATAGCCCTTGTCGCCCGGCATCGGCAGCAGCAGGGAGAAGCTGCCGGGACCAGTCTGGTCGATGACCAAGGCATCGGGGAAGAGCCGGCGCAGCCGCTCGCCAAGGCAGCGGATCACATTGCTGCCGGCAGAGCGGCCGTGGTTTTCGAGGAGCGTCGGGAAGCGATCGATCTCGAAGATTGCGAGAGCGAGGCGGTCGGATTTGCCGCCCTGTTCATGCCGGAAGCGTCTGAGAGCGTCGGTGAAACTGCGGCGCGCTGCGAGCCCCGACGTGGCTTCAGCGCGCGCCAGGCTGGAGACGCTGCTCCACAGCCCCTTTTCGGCGGTGACGTCCTGCTTCGAGCCAAAGATGCGGGTGGGCCGGCCATGCTGATAGCCGACACCGACGATCAGCCGCATCCAGCGCTTCTCGCCGCTGGCCGCCCTGATCCGGCAATCCAGCGCAAAGCCCTGTCCGGTGCGAATTGCGTTGCCGCGATGCTGTTCCATCTCGCGCCGGGACCGTTCTTCGTACAGGTCCAGCGTCTCCCTGCGGTAGATCTCGCTGCCGCGCTGAAGGCCGAACAGGTCGTAGACGCCATCCGTCCAGCTCAGCGTCTCATTGGCCAGATGACATTCCCAGGCTCCGAGCGCGGCGGGCGCCAGCGCGTTGTCGTAATGGAGCTTGGTGGCTGCGACGAGCCGCTGGCTGTTCACGACGCTCTCCTGCTGGCCGACCGATGCGGGCAGCCTAGGCTTCGAGCGTTAAGCGACCCTTGCGATGCGCGGGGAAATGCCCAGCGTCATTCGCGCCGGAGCGCCTCGATCGGATCGAGCCTCGCGGCACGGCGCGCCGGGTAGAAGCCGAAGAACACGCCGATCAGGCCGGAGACGCCGACCGCGATCAGGATGGTCTGAACCGAGATCACCGAGGGCCAGCCGGCGACATGGGCGATGGTCAGCGCCGCCGCGATGCCGAGCCCGACGCCGACGGCGCCGCCGATGGTCGCGAGCGTCGTCGCCTCGATCAGAAACTGGGTCAGAACCGCGCTCTGGCGGGCGCCGACCGCGAGCCTGAGACCGATCTCGCGGGTGCGCTCGGTCACCGAGACCAGCATGATGTTCATGATGCCGATGCCGCCGACGAGGAGCGAGACGGCGGCCACGGCGGCCAGCAGCCAGGACAGGGTGGTCGCGGCGGCCGTCGCGGTATTGGCGATCTCGGTGAGATTGCGGACGATGAAGTCGTCCTCCTGATCCTCCATCAGGCGATGGCGCTGGCGCAGCAGTGCCGAGACCTCGGCGATGCCGGGCGTGATCGCCTCCTCGCTGGCGAACTTGACCATGATGCTCTGCACGGAGCGGTCGCGGGCATAGTTGCGCCCGACGATGCGGCGCCGGCCGGTGTCGAGCGGCACGAAGATGACGTCGTCCTGGTCCTGCCCCAGCGCCGACTGACCCTTGGGCGCCATCACGCCGATGACCTTGAAGGGCACGTTGCGAATGCGGAACTGCTGGTCGAGCGGGTCTTCCTCGCCGAAGAGATTACGCGCCACCGTCTGGCCGATCACGGCGACGATCTCGCCCTTGCGCAATTCCTCGGGCTCGAACAGCCGGCCGGCGCCGATCTCCCATTCGCGGGCGGCGAAGAAGTCGAGATCGGTGGCGGTGATCTGCGTCGACCAGTTGGCGCCGGCATAGACGGCCTGGGCGCGGGTGACGAGGACCGGTGCTGCCGCCGTGACGTCCTCGACCTCCTTGAGGATCGCGGCGGCGTCCTCGTCGGTCAACGTCGAGGAGGCGCCGGCGCCGAGCCTGACGCCCCCCTGCGTGACGTTGCCGGACTGGATGATCGCGAGATTCGCGCCGAGAGACTTGATCTGGCCGGTAACGCGCTCGCGGGCGCCAGCGCCGATCGCGACCATGGCGATGACGGCGGCGACGCCGATGATGATGCCGAGCATGGTCAGGGCAGACCGCAACGCATTGGCGCCGATGGCGGACAGTGCCGAGCGGATCGCTTCGAGAAGGCTCATGCCGCGGCCTCCGGCAGGCCGATCCCGGCATCGAAGGCGGCCAGCGCGGCGCGAGCGTCGGCCGGCTCTTGCCTGATGTCGTTGAGCAGGTGCCCATCGCGGAAGCGGATCAGCCGGCGTGCGTGGCGGGCGACCTCGGCATCATGCGTGACGAGGACGACGGTGACGCCTTCGCGGTTGAGGTCCTGGAACAGCGCAAGGATTTCGAGAGCGGTGCGGCTGTCGAGCGCGCCCGTCGGTTCGTCGGCGAGGAGCAGGCGCGGCTCGTTGACCAGCGCGCGGGCGATGGCGACGCGCTGCTGCTGGCCGCCGGAAAGCTGCATCGGACGGTGATGGGCGCGCTCGGCGAGGCCGACGCGGGCGAGCGCCGCAAGCGCGCGCCGCTTGCGCTCGGCGCGGGCGACACCGGCATAGACCATCGGCAGTTCGACATTGGCGCAGGCGTCGATGCGCGGCAGCAGGTTGAACTGCTGGAAGACGAAGCCGAGCTTGCGGTTGCGCAGTTCCGCCAGCCCGTCGCCCGACAAGGTCTCGACCGCGACGCCGTCGAGCATGTAATGGCCGCCGCTCGGCCGGTCGAGGCAGCCGATCAGGTTCATGAAGGTCGATTTGCCCGACCCGGACGGGCCCATCACCGCGACGAGGTCGCCCGCTTCGATCGCCAGCGAAACCCGGTCCAGCGCCGTGACGCGACCGGAATCGAGATCGTAGACGCGGGAGAGGTCGCGGGTTTCGATCAGGGGCATTGCCGCGCCCCGATATTGGTCAGGGCTTGCCATGCGTTGGACGAACAAGCGCGGGGAACCCTTCTCCCGTGTGGGAGAAGGGCAGGGATGAGGGCCTGCCTCGTCCGCAAAAGACGCGGGGCTGTGGCGTCGCGCCGGTCCTGAAAGCGCGGGCCCTCACCCCTACCCCTCTCCCATCCGGGAGAGGGGATCCCGCGGATGTCTTCATAGGCGTTGCCTTCAAGACATTTCACTGCGTTACCCTCAGAACAGCCGCGGCCCGCGGGGGCGGGGTGCGGTCGGCTCGGGTGTGGTGGTCAGGCGCGGGCCGCCGCCGGTCACGACCTGCGCGCCGTCCCTGACCTCGCCGCCGAGCAGTTCGGTGAAGGCGCCATCGGTCGGGCCGAGCGTGACGGGCACCGGTTTCGGCAGGCCGGCTTCGTCGAGGACATAGACGCGCCCCGGAACGCCCTGACGCGGCGCCCCGCGGCCTTCCTGCATGATGGCCTCGAATTTGGCCCGGCGCTCGGGATCGAGCACGGCGCCGATCTTCGTGACGATCTCGTTGCGCGCCGTGCGGAAGGCCGCGCGCCGTTCCTCGGGCGAGAGTCCGGCCATGGCTTCGCGATTGCCGCGGCGCTCCTTGAGAATCCCGGCGATCGCCTGCTTCTGCTCCGGCGTCGGCTGCAACTCTGTCTCGATACGCTCGCGCAGGGCGTTGGCCGCTCGCGGTGCTCGCTCGCCGGCATCCGGAAGCGCCACCGGGCCGGTGCCTGCCGTTGCCGGTGCCCCCGCAGCGCCGACGGGGCGGAAGCGCAGGGCGGCATTGGGCACGCGCAGCGCATCCGGCCGGTCCTCGGTCACGACCTGGAGATTGGCGGTCATGCCCGGCAGGAGCGCCATGTCGCGGTTCTCGACGCGGATGATGCCGGTATAGGTCACGACGTTCTGGATGGTCTGGGCGCCGAGCCGGACCATCTCGACCCGCCCCTGGAAATTGCGGTTGGGATAGGCGTTGACGGTGAAGGAGACCGGCTGTCCGGGCTTCAGCCGGCCGACATCGGCTTCGTCGATATTGGCGTAGATGTCGATGGTGCGCAGGTCCTGCGCGATCTGGAACAGGGTCGGCGAGGAGAGCGAGGCGGCAACCGTCTGGCCGAGATCGACCTGGCGCTGGACCACGACGCCGTCGACCGGGGAGCGAATCTGCGTGCGTTCGAGATCGATCAGGATGTCCCGGAGCTTGGCGTCGCGGCTGCCGATCAGGGCCTGGCTGGCCTGAACCTGTCCTTCGGCGAGCTGGATATCGGCATCGAGCCCCTTGAGCTCGGTCCGGGCCGAGGCGAGCTGGGCCTCGTTCGAGGCGAGCGAGGCTGTCTGGACCTCGACCTGGGTGCGGGCCGTGTCGAGGTTCTGCTGCGAGCCCGTGCTGCGGTTGAAGAGCTGGTCCTGCCGCTCGAAGGTGCGCTTCGCATCGGCGAGCTGGGCGGAGGTGCGGGTGCGCTGGGCTTCGAGATCGCGGATGATCGAATCGGCCTTGATCCGCGCGGCCCGGGCGCGTTCGAGCTGGGCGTTCTTGACCACGAGATCGGCCCTGGCCTGTTCGAGATCGGCCTGGGCGGCGTCGCGGCGCGTGCGGATCTGGTCGCTCTGCAGGCGGGCCACGACCTGTCCGGCCTTCACCTGCGTGTTGTAGTCGGCGAGGAGCTCGACGATCTGGCCGGATAACTGCGAGCCGACGAGGACGGTGGTGACCGGCGTCAGCGTGCCGGTGGCGCGCACGGCGGCGGTGATGCGGCCGCGATCGAGCGTGGCGGTACGATAGGGCGGCTCATTGGCGTTGCCGCCAGCCGGGCGCAATGCCCAATAGCCACCGGCCGCCGCGAGAACGAACAGCCCGGTTCCGATCAGCCATTTGCGCAAGGTCGTTTCCCCATTCGGCCCGCGCCTCGGCGCGGCCGATGGAGAGCTTGCCAGAAAGCGAGCCGTCCGGCGAGTTAACTTCCTGCAATCTTTGGCTTAGCCGCCGGTCAGGCCGTGCGGGCGCCCTGGGTGGCGGCGAGCAGGTCGCGCAGCGTCGTGATGGTCGAGGAATCGGCGACGCCGTCGACCTTCTCCTGGCGCCAATGGCGCTGGAACGCGGCGACGACCGCCTCCAGCTTCTCGTCGAAGATGCCGTCGACGGTGACGCCATAGCCGAGCATGGCGAACATCGCCTGCAGCGCCTCGACCGGCTGGCCGCTCTCGCCGCGGGCGAAGAAGCGCCCGCCGCGGATCGGCGCCGGTTCGGTCCAGAGGCCGACGCCGGCCTCGGCGAAGCGCCGCCACGGGAATTTTTCGCCGGGGTCGATCTTGCGGCCGGGCGCGATGTCGGAATGGGCGAGCACGCGCTCGGGCGGGATCGACCAGCGCTCGCAGATGTCGCGGCAGAGGTTCAGCGTCGCCGCGATCTGCTCTTCCGGGTAATCGGGCAGGCCGCCGGGATGGCCGGGATTGGCGATCTCGATGCCGATCGAGCCGGAGTTGATGTCGGTCTCGCCGGCCCAGTGCGAGGCTCCGGCATGCCAGGCGCGCCGGCCCTCCGGCACGAGCTGGAGCACATGGCCGTTCTCGAAGACGAAATAATGCGAGGAGACCTGCGCGACCGGGTTGCAGAGCCATTGCAGCGCTTCGCCCGCCACCGGCATGCCGGTGTAGTGCAGGATCAGCATATCCGGCCGGCGCCCCGGCGTCCCGTCCGCATGCTTGCGCTCGCCATGGTTGGGCGAGGGGAAGATTTTCGAGGCGAAGCGGCTGTCGGGAGTGGCTATCTCGGTCATGCAGGGGGCTTTAGCGCATTGTACGATTGCAATGGAAACGCGGCGTCATCCCGGGCGACCAAAGGGAGGCCCGGGATCCATGCCGGAACGGTTCAGGCATGGATTCCGGATCAGCGCCGCTTCGCGGCTTGTCCGGGATGACCCGCGTATTTTCGGAGAGGTCTGAGTTCAAACGGGTTCGGGCGCGAGATTGCGGCTCATGCCGCGTTCCCGTTGGATCGCGTCCCACGCGGCGTTGATGGCGGCGATGCGGCGGGTTGCGATGGCGACCGCCTCCTCCGGCAGGCCACGGGCGATCTCGCGGTCGGGATGGGTCTCGGCGACGAGGCGGCGGTAATGGCGCTTCAGCTCGGCGTCGTCCATCTCGCGGCTGGCGCCGAGCACGAGATAGGGATCGTCCGGCCGGCGGGCGTGGCGGGCCTCGATCCGGGCGAAATCCCTCTCGGCGATGCCGAAGATGCCGGCGACAGCCTGGAGATAGGCATGCTCGGCCTCGTGGATCGCGCCGTCGGCGGCGGCGATCAGGAACAGGCCGTCGAGCACGTCTTCCAGCAGGGCGGGCTCGTCCTTGAAAGCGCCGGCGATCTGCGTGGCATAGGCCTCGAAGCCGGCGCTGGTCTGCTTGGCGAGGTCGAACAGGGATTCGATGCGCTGCTGCTGGTCGGGCGGGACTTCCACGATGCGGCGGAAGGCAGTGACCTCATCGCAGGTCACGACACCGTCGGAGCGCGCCATCTTGGCGGCGAGCGCGACGAGGCCCGTGGTGAAGACCAGCTCGCGCGGCGCCGGGCCGAAGGGTGCGCCCTCGCGATCGACCAGGACATGGCCGGCGAGCGCACCGACGAGCGCGCCCAGCGGCCCGCCGATCACGAGCCCGAGCCCGCCGCCGCCCAGAGCGCCCCAGAAAGAGGAAGCCATCACAAAACCGATCCCGGTGAATCTGAGTGCGCGATGATGGGAGAAGGGGGCTGGCTCGCGCAAGAGCGCCCGGTGCGACGGCCTGCCGCGCCAAAAAAGCACTTCCGGCCCGGAATATGGCTGAAATGCGGCAGCTGATTCGCCTGCTTGATTCGTGCCCGGGGGCGAGGAGCCGGCGAAGTTTTTCGAACGACCGAATACATATGAATACTGAATAGTTAAATATAGAATAAATTCCTGTTTACGCTAATTTCTATGCGTTTTCCTGTTGAATATGCCAGATTATCGACACATTCGACCATCAGTTGAGCGCCCCCATCGGCCAGTCATGGCTCAATGGGGTTTAATTCGACATGCGATATATCTGTGGTGGTCTCGCGGCTGCGTGCCTGATTAGCCTCTCCGGGGTTGCCCTGGCCGAGGATTTCGTCAACGCGGAAACGGACCCCAGAGCTATCGTTCTCCGCGACGCCGAGATCGCCCGCGCCAAGGCCGCCGAAGGCAAGGGCGAAGAGGTCCAGGCCGAGGCTTCCAAGACAAAGCCAGCGACCCGCGTCGCCAAGGTTGAGTCTGACAAGACCGAGACCCGCGCCAGCCGCGCGCTCGCCGCTCCGGCCGGTTCCGAGGGCATCAAGGCGATCGTCGCGCGCCATGCTGCCGCCAATGGCGTGCCGTTCTCGCTCGCCGATGCCGTCGTCCGGGTCGAGAGCCGCTACAATCCGCGTGCCTCGCATGCCGGCAATTACGGGCTGATGCAGATCCGGCACCAGACGGCGCGCGGCATGGGCTATTCCGGCGGCCCCGGCGGCCTGCTCGATGCCGAGACCAATGCGCGCTACGGCATGAAGTACCTGGCGCTGGCCTACAAGCTGGCTGGCGGCGACACCTGCCGCACGATCATGAAGTACCAGAGCGGCCATATGGCGACCCGGATGAGCGGCGCCAACCGCACCTATTGCGCCAAGGTGCGCACCATCACCGCCCGTAACTGATCTAACTTGTCGTCCCTGGGCGCGGTTCCGCTTGACGCCGGCCGCGCCAGCGCGCATCTCCCCCTCGCCAGTCGGCCGGACGGCCGCTCTCGCTCGCGAGGGAGGAAAGTCCGGGCTCCACGGAAACACGGTGCCGGATAACGTCCGGCGGGGGCGACCCCAGGGAAAGCGCCACAGAGATCGAACCGCCCTGCGCCGGGAGCTTCGGCTGCCGCTCGCAGGGTAAGGGTGAAAAGGTGCGGTAAGAGCGCACCGCGGACCCGGCAACGGGGACGGCATGGCAAGCCCCACCGGGAGCAAAACCGAATAGGGACGATGCTGCCCGCGCAGGCGGGCAGGGGCAGGTTTCTGTGCCTTGTCGTCCGGGTTGGTTGCTCGAGGCGCGCAGCAATACGCGTCCCAGAGGAATGGCCGTCACGTCGGGGGAGCGATCCTCCGGCCATCCAGAACCCGGCTTACAGGCCGACTGGCACCTCACTTCCCAACGCTTCGACGCTATTCCCAAAAAGCGCGTCATCCCGGGCGGCCGAAGGGCGACCCGGGATCCATTCCGGAGCGCTTCCGAGGAAGGTTCAGGAATGGATCCCGGATCTCCGCTTCGCTACGTCCGGGATGACGGCGCGTGCGGGTTGATGGTGGTGCTCAGGCCACCGTCGTCTCGATCGGGATGTTGCCTTTCGTCGCGTGCGAATAGGGGCAGACCACATGAGCCTTCTTCACGAGGTCCTCGACCGTGGCCTTGTCGATGCCCGGGACCGAGACCGTCAGCTTGGCGGTGATGCCGAAGCCCTGGCCGTCGTCGCGCGGACCGATGCCGATATCGGCCGAAACCTTCGCGTCATCCGGAATCTTCACCTTCTCCTTGCCGGCGGCGAACTTGAGCGCGCCGAGGAAGCAGGCCGAGTAGCCCATGGCGAAAAGCTGCTCGGGATTGGCTCCTTCGCCGCCGCCGCCGCCGAGTTCCTTGGGGGTGTTCAGCACGAGCTTGACGTTACCGGTATCGGTCGCGGCCTGGCCCTCGCGGCCGCCGGTGGCGGAACCATGGGCAGTGTAGAGCACCTTCATGATCTGTCTCCTTGCTGGCGGGTTGATCGTCGCTATTTATATTGTGCACAATTAGATAGTCAACAATTAACTTCGAGTGAGGCAGAGGGCGGTTGATTGTGAGGCCGCTTTCGGTTTTGCGTGAAGCAAGGTGATCGACGAGGGCGCGATGGCGAAGCAGGGCAGGGCCGAAGAGGGGATGCCGCGTCTGGAGCAACAGCTCTGCTTCGCGATCTATCAGGTCGGCCATGCCTTCAACCGGGCATATCGCTCGATCCTGTCCGGGCTCGGGCTGACCTATCCGCAATATCTCGTGATGCTCGTGCTCTGGGAGCAGGACGGTCTCATGGTGAAAGAGCTCGGCGAGCGCTTGATGCTCGATTCCGGCACGCTGACGCCGTTGCTGAAGCGGCTCGAAGCCTCCGGCCTGATCCGACGCGAGCGCGATCCCCGCGACGAGCGGCAGGTGCGCATTCATCTCGCAGAGAAGGGCGAGGGGCTGCGCGAGGAGGGGCGTTGCGTCGAGCAGGCGATCGGTGAGGCGCTCGGCGGAACGGCCGGGGATGCTGCGCGATTGCGCGATCATCTCGATCTCGTCCGCGATGCGTTGCTGGCCTCGTCTCGCGAGGGCTGAGCGGACGTTTTTGCCGGGGGCGGCGCCGTTGTCATTCCGGGGCTTCGCGCTGCGAGGAGCCTGGAACCTGCGACCGGGTGCGCCGATTGCTGCCGCACATCCAATGTCTCGTCCAGCCGCAGGTTCCGGGTTCGCGTCTGTCGCGCATGCCGGAATGACAAGGGGCTGCTTGCCCGGTTCCCGGGCGGGGGCTGGCTGGCTCGCCGGGAATGACGGCCTGCTCTCGTAAAATTTTTTCACTGCGCTGATGTGCCGAGCCGCCGGTCGAGCAGGCGGGGTGGCGGCGAATTGCACGTGCTTACGGATACTTAACCTTAACAAGCTGTGATGCCGGAGAGCCCCGGCAGGTGCGTCTGCGCGCCTGCGATTCCATTGACGCCCATGAAGGCCCATGCTATCCCAAATCATCCCGTCGAAGCCGGCAGGCAATCCCAGGGTCAGGCTCCGTGTGCCGCGCGGAATTTGGCTTGCAGGCGTGCCTTGTCCGCTTCGACGGGGGGACTTTTCGCCGCTTGCCCATCTCAGCGGTGGCGCCTTGAAGAGCAGGCCGGGAGGCGGCGTTGACGGACCGCTTCGTCTCGAATTTCACGAACCGGCTCGACGCCAAGGGGCGCGTTTCCATTCCATCGAGCTTCCGGTCGGTGCTGGCGAAGGACGGCTACGAAGGCCTTTATGTCCATCAGTCGCTCGACCTGCCGGCCCTGGATGCCGGCGGCAACGCGCTGCGCTCCACGATCGACGATATCCTCGCGCGCTTCTCGCCGTTCTCGGACGAGTGGGAGCTCCTCTCGACCGCCCTGAACGGCACCTCGGAGGTTCTGAAGATCGACACGGAGGGGCGCATGGTGCTCAGCGAGGCGCTGAAGGCGCATGCCGGCATCGGCGATTCCGTGACCTTCGTCGGGCATGGCCACAAATTCCAGATCTGGGAGCCGGAGCGGTTCCGCGCGCATCTCGAGACGGCGCGGACGCGTCTGCGCGACGTGAAGCGCACGCTCGGCGGCTTGACGATTCCAACGGGAGGCTCGGTCGCATGACAGGCCATGGCGACCGTTCCAGCGGAGCCGTTGGCGGGCCGGCTCGTCATGTGCCCGTGCTGCTCGCCGAGGTTCTGGAGGCGCTCGCGCCGCAGGCCGGGGGGCGCTATCTCGACGGCACCTTCGGGGCAGGAGGCTATTCGCGCGCTATCCTCGATGCCGCGCCCGACGTGACCCTGCTCGGACTCGATCGCGATCCCTCGGCGATTGCCGGCGGGGCCGATCTCGTCGCGGCGATGGCCGGGCGATTGACGCTGTCCCAAGCCAATTTCGGCGAGCTCGCCGAGGAAGCGGAGCGCTTCAGGATGGTGCCGCTCGACGGCGTCGTGCTCGACATCGGCGTGTCCTCGATGCAGATCGATCAGGCGGAGCGCGGCTTTTCGTTCCGCTTCGACGGGCCGCTCGACATGCGCATGAGCAGCGCCGGGCAGAGCGCCGCCGACCTCGTCAACGAGGCCGAGGAAGGGCTGCTTGCCAATATCTTCTACCATTACGGCGAGGAGCGTCGCTCGCGGGCCGTGGCGCGGGCCGTGATCGAGGCGCGCCGCAAGGCGCCGATCACGACCACCAAGCAACTGGCCGATCTCGTCGCCGGCATCGTGCGCGGCGAGCCCGGCGGAGCTCATCCGGCGACGCGGGTGTTCCAGGCGCTGCGTATCGCCGTCAATGACGAACTCGGCGAGCTGGTCAGGGCGTTGCATGCGGCCGAGACCGTGCTGAAGCCCGGCGGGCGGCTCGTCGTCGTGACCTTCCATTCCCTGGAAGACCGCATCGTCAAGCAGTTCTTCGCCGAGCGTTCCGGCCGGGTGCCGGCGGGCTCGCGCCATGCGCCGGCGGTGGCCGCGGCACAGCCGACCTTCAGGCTGGTCGAGAAGGGTGCCGTCGCGCCGTCCGAAGCCGAGATGCGGGCCAATCCGCGGGCGCGCTCGGCCAAGCTGCGCGCCGCCGAACGCAACGATGCGCCGTCGCGCCGGGCCGATGCCGGGCTCGTCGCGCTCTCCACCGTCCCCGACCCGCAGCCGCGCCGGAGGCCCTGAGCGTGATCAAGCTCCTGCATGTCATCGCCATCGGCGCGCTGGTTTCCTCGGCAGTCTATGCCTACTCGATCAAGTACGAGACGACGCTGGCGACCGAGCATCTCAAGAAGCTCAAGTCCAAGACCCAGCGCGAGCGCGATGCCATCGCCGTGCTCAAGGCCGAGTGGCAGTTCCTCAATCGGCCCGACCGCGTCCAGATGCTGGCCGAGCGCCATCTCGACCTGCAGCCCTTCGTGGTGACGCAGGTGGTCAAGCCCTCGGACATCCCGAACCGCGGCCCCAAGGTCGATGCCATCGGCCGCAAGCTCGAGGATCTCGGCCTGGGACTGCCGACCGAGACGCCCAGGACCACCAAGGCGGGCGCGACCACGCCGGGAGCCATGCCATGAGCCGCTCGATCGATCAGGAGGTCCCGGTGGAGGAGCAGGCGGGAACGGAGGGGATCGCGGTCAGGCGCGGGCGCCTCGCCTGGCTGCGCGACGTCTTCCGCATGAGCGGGGAGAAGAGCGAGCCACGCGTCGGCCTCGTCATCCTCGGCTTTTCGGCGCTGTTCCTCGCCATCACCGGCCGGCTGGTCTATCTCGGGGTCGCGCCGAACGAGCAGGTCGGCCTGCGCCGTGCCACCTCCAACGCCATCTCCGCCGCCCGGCCCGATATCGTCGACCGCAACGGCGAGGTCATGGCGACCGATATCCGCACGGTCTCGGTCTTCGCCGAGCCGCGCCGCATTCTCGACAAGGACGAGGCGACCGAGCTGCTGACGGCCGTGCTGCCCGATCTCGACGCCAAGGACCTGCGCGACAAGCTCGGCACCAAGAAGGGCTTCGTCTGGGTCAAGCGCGAGATCACGCCGCGCCAGCAGGCGGAAGTGCATAGGCTCGGCATTCCCGGCGTCGGCTTCGTGCCCGAGAACAAGCGCGTCTATCCGAACGGCAATGCCGCAGCCCACGTGCTCGGTTTCGCCAATATCGACAATGTCGGCATCGCCGGCATCGAGAAATACATCGACTCGCAAGGGCTGCAGGACCTGAACGGCGCCGGCCTCGCGACCGAGGCCTCCGACCTGAAGCCGGTCAAGCTGTCGATCGACCTGCGGGTCCAGCACCTGCTGCGCGACGAACTGTCGAAAGGCCTTGAGCGGTTCAAGGCGATCGCTGCTGCCGGTGCGATCATGGACGTGAATACCGGCGAGGTGCTGGCGCTGGTTTCGCTGCCCGATTTCGATCCGGGCAACCCGGTCGATGCGCTGGAGAAGGACCGGATCAACCGGATGAATGTCGGCGTCTACGAGATGGGCTCGACCTTCAAGGCGCTGACCATCGCGATGGCGCTCGATTCCGGCAAGGCCAACATCAATTCGAGCTATTCGACCGCCGGCGGCATGATGCGGTTCGGCCGCCAGGTCATCAAGGAGTACCACGGCACCGGCCGGACGCTGACCGTGCCCGAGGTTTTCCTGAAGTCTTCGAACATGGGCACGATCAAGATGGCGCTGGCCGTCGGCGTCGAGGGCCACAAGGCCTTCCTGAAGAAGATGATGCAGCTCGACCGGATGACGACCGAGCTGCCGGAAAGCGCGGCGCCGATCGTTCCGCAGCGCTGGGGCGAGATCAACACCGCGACCATCGCCTTCGGCCACGGCCTCGCCGTCGCGCCGTTGCAGGCGCTGGCGGCGGTGGCGGCGCTGGTCAATGGCGGCTACCTGATGAAGCCGACGTTCCTGAAGCGCTCCGAGGAGGAGGCACGCCAGGTCTCGACGCGGGTCATCAAGCCCGAGACCTCCGAGGCCTTGCGCTACATCATGTGGCTCAACGGCGAGAAGGGCTCGGCCCGCAAGGCGAGCGTCGAAGGCTACTTCGTCGGCGGCAAGACCGGCACGGCCGAGAAGGTCATCAACGGCCGCTACGCCAAGAACAAGAACTTCACGACGTTCACGGCGATTGCCCCCTCCGACAAGCCGAAATATCTGTTCCTCGCAATCTACGACGAGCCGAAGGGCTATGCCGAGAGCGGCGGCTATTCGACCGCCGCCTGGAATGCCGGCGTCACGACGGGCAAGGTGATCGAGCGCGCTGCGCCGATCCTGGGACTCAACCCGCGCTTCGACCCGCCATCCTCGCCATTCCCGCTGATGGCTCGGCTCGGCGCCTGGGGTTCGCGTTGATCTCGACCTATAACGGTGGCCATGACGATGACCGGATACAGTCTCGGAGACCTCTTCCCCGAGCTTTTCGAAGCTGAGGCCGCCAGCCAACCGGTGCACGGTGTCGCCTTCGACAGCCGCAAGGTGACCGGCGACGACGTCTTCGTCGCGCTCGCCGGCGCCAAGGCCGATGGCGCGCGCTTTATCATGGACGCGGTCGGGCATGGTGCGGTCGCCATCGTCTCGGGCGGGCCGCGCCCGGCCGATCTGCCGGCCGGCGTCGCCTTCGCGCAGGTCGCCGATCCCCGTCTCGCGCTCGCGCTGGCTGCAGCGAAGCTCCATCCGCGTCAGCCGAAGACCATCGTCGCCGTGACCGGCACCAGCGGCAAATCCTCGGTGGCGGATTTCACCCGCCAGATCTTCCAGGCGCTCGGCCGCGAGGCGGCGAGCGTCGGCACGATCGGGGTGGTGACGCGGAAGGGAGCCGATTACGGTTCGCTGACGACGCCGGACCCGCTTTCGCTGCACGCCTCGTTCGACAAGCTTGCGGAAGAGGGCGTCACGCATCTGGCGATGGAGGCCTCCTCGCACGGGCTCGACCAGCGGCGGCTCGACGGCGTGCGGCTCAGTGCCGGCGCCTTCCTCAATCTGGGGCGCGACCATCTCGATTATCATCCCAGCATCGAGGACTATCTGGCCGCGAAGTTGCGGCTCTGGGAGCTGTTGCCGGATGGCGCGCCGGTCGTGATCAATCGCGACGAGCCCTATGCGGAGGAGGCAGCGCAGGCTGCGGCGAAAAGCGGGCATCCGATCATCGGCATCGGCCGCAAGGGCGAGACCCTGACCCTGCTGCGCAACGAGCGCGACGGCTTCTCGCAGCGTCTGACGGTCGGTTTCGACGGACGCGAATTATCCGTCGCGCTGCCGTTGGTCGGCGATTTCATGGCGGGCAATGCGCTGGTCGCGGCCGGGCTCGCCATCGCCACCGGTGAGGACAAGGCTGCATCGCTCGAGGCGATCTCCGGGCTGACGGGGGTCGCCGGGCGGCTCGAACGTGTCGGCGAGACGAATGGCGGGCTCGTCGTCGTCGATTACGCCCACAAGCCCGATGCGCTGGCGGCGGTTCTGACGACGCTGAGGCCCTATGCGACCGGGCGACTGATCTGCGTCTTCGGCTGCGGCGGCGACCGCGACAAGGGCAAGCGCCCGCTGATGGGCGCGATAGCGGCCGAGAAGGCCGATATCGCCATCGTCACCGACGACAATCCGCGCAGCGAGGATCCGGCCGCGATCCGGGCCGAGATCATGGCCGCTTCGCCCAAGCTCCAGGAAATCGGCGACCGCGAGGAAGCCATCAACGCCGCGGTGAAGATGCTGCAGCCTGGGGATTTGCTGGTCGTGGCCGGAAAAGGCCATGAATCCGGCCAGATCATAGGTGACCGGACGCTGCCCTTCTCGGACCATGACGTGGTCCGCAAGGCGCTGAAGCATGGGAACTAGTCCCATGCTTCAGATTTGGGTTCTGCACGAGTTCTGCTCGCCCTGCCGGGCGGAAAGCGCGCTATCGGAGATCACGTAAATGGGCGCCCCGCTCTGGACCGGAGACAAGCTGATCGCAGCGCTGCGCGCGCGGGCCGAAGGCGCCGTGCCGCCGGTCGTGACCGGCGCCTCGATCGACACCCGCACGCTGGAGCCGGGCGATGTCTTCTTCGCCATCACCGGCGAGGCGCGCAATGGGCATGATTTCGTCAAGGGCGCGCTCGACAAGGGCGCAGCGCTCGCCGTGGTCGACGAGGCGCATGCGGCTGAGTTCGAGGGCGCAGGCGCGCTCGCCATCGTGCCGGACGTGCTGAAGGCGATGGAGCATGCCGGCACCGCACGTCGCGCCGAGCTGAAGGCCGGAATCGTCGCCGTGACCGGCTCGGTCGGCAAGACCGGCACCAAGGAGGCTTTGCGCCTCGTGCTCTCCCGCCAGGGCAAGACCCATGCGCCGGTCGCTTCCTACAACAACCACTGGGGCGTGCCCCTCACGTTGTGCCGGACACCCAGCGACATTGCTTACGGCGTCTACGAGATCGGCATGAACAGCCCCGGCGAGATCGTGCCGCTGGCGCGGATGGTGCGTCCGCAGGTCGCCATCGTCACCACGATCCAGCCCGTACATCTCGCCGCCTTCGCCTCGCTCGAAGGGATCGCCGAGGAAAAGGCCGGCGTTTACTGGGAACTCGAAAAAGGCGGCACGGCGATCGTCAACGCGGACATCCCGCAATCCGAACTGCTGCGCGATATCGCCAAATCCGGTCCGGCCGGGCGGATCATCACCTTCGGCGAAAGCCCCGATGCCGATGTGAAGCTGATCTCCTGTGCGCTGAAACCCGACATGTCGGTGGTCGAGGCCCGCGTCTGCGGGGAGCCGGTCACCTATCGGCTGGGCAGCCCGGGCAAGCATATCGTGCTGAACTCGCTCGCCGTGCTCGCCGCCGTCCATGCGCTCGGCGCCGATCTCGCGCTGGCGGCTCTGGCGCTGGGCGATCTCACGCCGCCGGCCGGGCGTGGCGCCCGGCAGGTGCTACAGGCGCCGGGCGGCAGGATCACGCTGCTCGACGAAAGCTATAACGGCAACCCCGCCTCGATGCGTGCCGCGATCGAGAATCTCGGCCGCCTCCCGGTCGAGGGTCGCGGCCGGCGCATCGCCGTGCTCGGCGATATGCTGGAACTCGGAACGACCGGGCCGGAACTGCATCGCGGACTGGCCGAGCCGCTGGTTTCCAACGGAATCGACAAGGTCTTCACATGTGGTCCTTTGATGAAAGGACTGCATGAGAGCTTGCCTTCCGCCATGCGAGGGGCTTATGCCGCCTCCGCGAGCGAGCTGGAGCCACTCGTGCTCGATGCGATCCGCGGCGGCGACACCGTCACGGTCAAGGGATCGCTGGGCACGCGCATGGGTCCGATCGTCAAGGCGATCCTCGCCCGTTTTCCTGCCGTGCCTGCCGAAGACCGATAGACAAGAGAACCCCGCAGCATGCTCGTCTGGCTCGCCGACTTCGCCAGCACCTTCCCGGTGCTGAACGTCTTCCGCTACATCACCTTCCGCGCAGGCGGAGCGACCGCGACCGCGTTGCTCTTCGTCTTCTTCTTCGGCCCTTCCGCGATTTCCTGGCTCCGGATCAAGCAGGGCAAGGGCCAGCCGATCCGCACGGACGGACCGGAATCGCATCTCGCCAAGCGCGGAACGCCGACCATGGGCGGGCTGATGATCCTGACCGGGCTCTTCGTCGCGGTGCTGCTCTGGGGCAACCTGCGCAATCCTTACGTCTGGATCGTGCTCGGCGTGACCGCGGCGTATGGCGCGATCGGCTTCTATGACGACTATCTCAAGGTGACTAAGCAGTCGCACAAGGGCTTCTCGGGCAAGGCCCGCATCGCCATCGAGGTCGTGGTCGCGCTGATCGCCTGCTATTTCGTCATGCAGACGCAGCCCCCGGCGATCGGCTCGGGCTTCGCGATGCCCTTCCTCAAGGAAGCGATCATCCCGCTCGGCATCCTGTTCCCGCTGGTCGCCTCCTTCGTCGTGGTCGGCGCCGGCAATTCGGTGAACCTGACCGACGGGCTCGACGGGCTCGCGATCGTGCCGGTGATGATCGCGGCCGGCACCTTCGGCTTCATCTCCTATCTCGTCGGCAACGCGATCTTCGCGAACTACCTGCAGATCCACCACATCCCCGGCGCGGGCGAGCTCGCGGTGATCTGCGGCGCGGTGATCGGCGCCGGCCTCGGCTTCCTCTGGTTCAACGCGCCGCCGGCCCAGATCTTCATGGGCGATACCGGCTCGCTGGGCCTCGGCGGCCTGCTCGGCACGATCGCGGTCGCGACCAAGCACGAGATCGTGCTCGCCATCGTCGGTGGCCTCTTCGTCGTCGAGGCGCTCTCGGTGATCATCCAGGTCTTCGTGTTCAAGCGCACCGGCAAGCGCGTCTTCCTGATGGCGCCGATCCACCACCACTTCGAGAAGCTGGGCTGGACCGAGCCGCAGGTCGTGATCCGGTTCTGGATCATCTCCGTGGTGCTGGCACTGGTCGGCCTCGCCACGCTGAAGCTGCGCTGAGATGACCCCGGTTACGGTCTTCGCCGGGCGCAAGGTCGCCCTGTTCGGCCTCGGCGGCTCCGGGCTCGCCACGGCGCGCGCGCTCAAGGCGGGCGGTGCCGCGGTCGCGGCCTGGGACGACAACGAGAAGAGCCGGGAGAAGGCGGCGGCCGAGGGCATCGCCGTCGTCGATCTCGCGAATGCCGACTGGTCGGGTTTCGCGGGTTTCGTGCTCTCGCCCGGCGTGCCGCTGACCCATCCCGAGCCGCACTGGACGGTCGGCAAGGCCAAGGCCGCCGGCGTCGCGATCATCGGCGATGTCGAACTGTTCTTCCTCGAGCGGGCGAAGACCGCGCCGGGCTCTCCCGTCGTCTGCATCACCGGCACCAACGGCAAGTCGACGACGACGGCGCTGATCGCGCATGTGCTGAAGGAAGCCGGACGCGACGTGCAGATGGGTGGCAATATCGGCACCGCCGTGCTGGCGCTGGAGCCGCCTGCCGCGAACCGTATCCACGTCATCGAGTGCTCGAGCTACCAGATCGACCTTGCGCCTTCGCTCAACCCGACCGTCGGCATCCAGATGAACCTGACGCCGGATCATCTCGACCGGCACGGTTCGCTGGAGAACTACGCGGCGATCAAGGAGCGGCTGGTCGCGGCCGCCGATATCGCAGTGGTCGGGGTCGATGACGACGCCTCGAAGCAGATGGCGCGCCGCCGGGCCGCCGGAGGCCGCCCTCTGGTGAGGATCAGCGGCGAGCAGCCGCTCGACGAAGGGGTTTTCGCCGGGGTCACGGCCAATCAGGGCCGGCTCGACACCCGCATCGTCGAGGTCAAGGACGGCAAGCCGCGCGTCGTCGCCAATCTCGCCGGTATCGGTTCGCTACGTGGCTCGCATAATGCGCAGAACGCGGCGGCTGCCTTTGCCGCCTGCTCGGCGCTGGGCCTCATGGCTGAAGAGATCGCGGCGGGCTTCAGGACCTATCCGGGCCTGGCGCATCGCATGGAGGAACTCGGCCGGATCGGCCGCGTCGTCTTCATCAATGATTCAAAAGCGACCAATGCGGATTCGACCGAGAAGGCGCTGACCTCCTTCCACGGCATCTTCTGGATCCTCGGCGGCAAGGCCAAGGATGGCGGCATCGAGAGCTTGCGGCGCTACTTCCCGAATATTGCCCGAGCCTATCTGATCGGGGCCGCGAGCGACCTCTTCGCCGCGACCTTCGATGATGACGGGCGCGTCGTCTACGAGCGCAGCGTCACGCTCGACAAGGCGGTTGCCGATGCGACACGCGATGCCCTTGCGGCGACGGGCGAGGGCGAGATCGCCGTGCTGCTCTCGCCGGCCTGCGCCTCCTTCGACCAGTTCCCGAATTTCGAGGTGCGCGGCGACGCATTCCGCAAGCTGGTCGCAGGACTGCCGGGGTTTGAGCCCTTCGGAGGCAAACGGTAGATTCAGCCGCGCCGGGCGGCTTCGATCTTCGCGACGTCGATCTTCTGCATCGTCATCATCGCGGCGAAGGCGCGCTTTGCCTCCTCGCCGCCGGCGGCGAGCGCCTCGCTCAGTACGCGTGGCGTGATCTGCCAGGACAGGCCCCATCTGTCCTTGCACCAGCCGCACTCGCTCTCCTGGCCGCCATTGCCGACGATGGCGTTCCAGTAGCGGTCCGTCTCCGCCTGATCCTCGGTGGCGATCTGGAAGGAGAAGGCCTCGCTGTGCTTGAACATCGGTCCGCCATTGAGACCAAGGCAGGGGATGCCGAGCACCGTGAAGGTGACGGTCAGCACGTCGCCGGCCTTGCCCGAGGGGAAATCGGTCGGGGCGCGGAAAACCTCCTTCACCGCGCTGTCCGGGAAGGTCTGCGCATAGAAGCGGGCGGCAGCCTCGGCATCCTTGTCGTACCACAGGCAGATCGTGTTCTTGGCGATGGCCATGATCAGTCCTTTCGCTTTCGGGACGGGTGCAACTCCTCCCATGGGGACGACAATGCGTGTCAGGAGCGGTCTCTGCATTCGCTCGGCAGCGCGAATCCGATTTCAGGCGAGGGGCTGATCGAGGCGGCTCGCAGCGGCCGCGAAAGCCATGCGCCGCTGTGGATCGCGACGCGCTGGCACGACCGATCCAGCGCATCGGAATCAATCGGTTAACCATTCATTGACAGAGTGATTCGTCATGCAAGCGCGGCCTCGGCTGCGCGGAATTTGTCGATGGGATGCCCGTCATGGTCTCGCGCGCGGAACCTTCTCTCAGCGGCCGCTGGTGGTGGTCGATCGACCGCCTCATCCTGACCGCGCTCGTCGCCCTGATGGTGTCGGGCGTGGTGCTGCTGATGGCGGGCGGGCCGCCGGTGGCCGAGCGGCTCGGCCTCTCGACCTTCCATTTCGTCAACCGGCAGGCGGCCTATCTCGTCGGTGCGCTGGTGATCTTCCTCGGGGTGTCGCTGATGACGCCGCGCCAGGTCCGCCGTGCCGCGCTGCTGATCTATCTCGGTTCGCTCGCCATGGTGGTGGCGACGCTCTATTTCGGCGTCGAGGTGAAGGGCGCCAAGCGCTGGCTGACGCTCGGCCCGCTGGGTTCGGTGCAGCCTTCCGAGTTCCTGAAGCCCGCCTTCGTCGTCATGGCGGCCTGGGCCTTCGCCGAGGGCACGCGCCGGCCGGACCTGCCGGGCACGATCCTGGCACTGCTGCTGCTGCCGGTCACCATCGTGCCGCTCGTCCTGCAGCCCGATTTCGGCCAGACCATGCTGGTCAGCCTCGTCTGGTGCGGGCTGTTCTTCGTCGCTGGCCTGCACTGGTTCTGGGTGATCGGGCTCGGCGGCATCGGCGCCGTCGGCATCGTCGTCGCCTATGAACTGGTGCCGCATGTCCGCGCCCGCATCGAGCGCTTCATGGACAAGGGCTCGGGTGATTCCTTCCAGGTCGATACGGCGCTGGAGAGCTTCGCGCAGGGGGGGTGGCTCGGCAAAGGCCCGGGCGAGGGCACCGTGAAGCGCATCCTGCCGGACGCCCATACCGATTTCATCTTCGCGGTCACGGCCGAGGAGTTCGGCATCGTGGTCTGCATGCTGCTGGTCGCGCTCTTCGCGATCATCGTCATCCGGGCGCTGTTCGTCGCGCAGAAGGCGGAGGACCCGTTCATCCGCCTCGCCGTCACCGGGCTGGCCCTGCTCTTCGGCATCCAGGCCGCGATCAACATGATGGTCAACCTGCACATGATGCCGGCCAAGGGCATGACGCTGCCCTTCATCTCCTATGGCGGCTCGTCGCTGCTCTCGCTCGCGGTCGGCACGGGATTCCTGCTGGCATTGACCCGGCGGCGGCCGCGCGCCGTCGATTTCGGACGCTGATGCCATGGCTACGGGCAAGCTCGTCATGCTGGCTGCCGGGGGCACCGGCGGCCATCTCTTCCCGGCAGAGGCGCTGAGCCACGCGCTGCATGCCAAGGGCATGCGCGTCGTGCTGATGACCGACACGCGCGCCGCCGAATTCGCCGGCAATTTCCCGGCTGAGGCCGTGCATGCCGTGCCGGCGGCGACGCCGTCCGGCCGCTCGCCGTTGCAGAAGGCCAAGGCGCTCTTCGCCATTGCCAAGGGCACTTTCGCGGCCCGGCGGATCATCGGGCAGGTGAAACCCGCCGTCGTCGTCGGCTTCGGCGGCTATCCGACCGTGCCGCCGGTGCTCGGCGCCTCGTTTGCGGGGGTGCGCACGCTCATCCACGAACAGAACGCCGTGATCGGCCGTGCCAACCGCTTCCTGGCCGGCCGCGCCGATGTGATCGCGACCGGCTTCGCCAAGGTCGGCGGCCTCAGCGAGGCACAGCAGGCCAAGTGCCGCCATGTCGGCAACCCCGTGCGCCCGGCCGTGATCGAGGCCGCCGGCCATGATTATGGCTGGCCGGGCGAGGGCAAGATCCGACTGCTCGTCTTCGGCGGCAGCCAGGGTGCGCGCATCATGGCCGATATCGTGCCTCCGGCGATCCAGCTGCTGACGGATGCCGAGAGGGCGCGTCTCACCATCGTGCAGCAGGCGCGGCCCGAGGATGACGAGCGGGTGCGCGGCATCTACGAGAAGCTCGGGGTCAAGGCGACGATCGCGCCGTTCTTCAAGGATCTGCCGGCGCAGATGGCTGCGGCGCATCTCGTCATCGCGCGCTCCGGCGCCTCGACCGTGGCGGAGCTTACCGTGATCGGCCGGCCGGCCCTCCTGGTGCCGCTGCCGGGCTCGCTCGACCAGGATCAGGCGGCCAACGCCGCCTTCCTCGAAAGCGCAGGCGGGGCGACCCGCATCCTCCAGCCGGACTTCACGCCGCGCCATCTTGCCGCCGAATTGTCCAAGCTGATCGCGCAGCCCGCTCACTTGACGACGATGGCGGCAAACGCGAAGAGCGCCGGCATCCCCGACGCCGCCGACCGCCTGGCCGATCTCGTGATCGCGACGGCTCAATCTTCGAACTGACAGGATTCCAGGACCATGAAGCTGCCGCCGAAGCTCGGCTCCATCCATTTCGTCGGCATCGGCGGCATCGGCATGTCCGGGATCGCCGAGGTGCTGCACAATCTCGGCTACAAGGTGCAGGGCTCGGACGCCTCCGACGGCGCCAACGTCAAGCGCCTCGCCGACAAGGGCATCACCACCTTCGTCGGCCACAAGGCGGAGAATCTCGGCGAGGCCGAGGTCGTCGTGGTCTCGACCGCGATCAAGCGCGACAATCCGGAGTTGCTCGCCGCGCGCGAGAAGCGCCTGCCGGTGGTGCGCCGCGCCGAGATGCTGGCCGAGCTGATGCGCCTGAAGAGCTGTGTCGCCATCGCCGGCACCCATGGCAAGACGACCACGACCTCGCTGGTCGCGACGCTGCTGGAGAAGGGCGGGCTCGACCCGACCGTGATCAACGGCGGCATCATCAACGCCTACGGCACCAATGCCCGCATGGGCGAGAGCGACTGGATGGTGGTCGAGGCCGACGAGTCGGACGGCACCTTCCTGAAGCTCCCGGCCGATGTCGCGATCGTCACCAATATCGATCCCGAGCATCTCGACCATTTCGGCACCTTCGACGCGATCAAGGCGGCGTTCCGCTCCTTCGTCGAGAACCTGCCGTTCTACGGCTTCGCTGTGATGTGCATCGACCATCCGACCGTGCAGGGGCTCGTCGGCCAGATCACCGACCGCCGCGTCGTCACCTATGGCGAGAACCCGCAGGCCGATTTCCGCCTGATCGACATCGACCTCTCGGGCGGGCAGGCCAGGTTCACGCTGCTGATCCGCGACCGCAAGACCGGCCGCGACGAGGTGATCCGCGACCTCGTGATGCCGATGCCCGGCCATCACAACGCGCTGAACGCCACGGCTGCGATCGCGGTCGCCTATGATCTCGGCATCCCCGTGCCGCGCATCCGCGAGGCGCTGGCCGGTTTCGGCGGCGTGAAACGCCGCTTCACCAAGACCGGCGAGTGGAATGGCGCGCTGATCTTCGACGATTACGGCCACCATCCGGTCGAGATCGCCGCGGTGCTCAAGGCCGCCCGCGCCTCGACCAAGAACAAGGTGATCGCGATCGTCCAGCCGCATCGCTACACGCGCCTGTCGAGCCTGTTCGACGATTTCGCCGCCTGCTTCAACGATGCCGACACGGTGATCGTGGCCGATACCTATGCGGCCGGCGAGGCGCCGATCGCCGGCGCCGACCGCGATTCGCTGGTCGCCGGCATCAGGGCGCGGGGCCACCGCCATGCACTGCCGCTGGAAGCTTCCGACAAGCTCGCCGGCATGGTGGCGGAGCTGGCGGGGCCTGGCGACTATGTCGTCTGTTTGGGCGCCGGCAACATCACGCAATGGGCCTACGCGCTGCCGGGGGAACTGGCGGCGCTGAAGGGGTAAGCCGGACACGCCGCAATTGCGCCGTCATGCTCGGGCCTGAGCCGAGCATGACGGGCAGTTTCGTCCCGGACCATCATGCTCTAAAGCGACGCCATGCCCTTCGCAGACCTCTCTTCCGATATCCGCGCCTCGGCTCCCGACCTGCGGGGCCGGCTTCTTGCCAATCAGGAGCTTTCGGGCCTGACCTGGTTCCGTGTCGGCGGCCCGGCGCAGATCCTGTTCACGCCGGCTGATGACGACGACCTCGCCTATCTGCTGTCGAAGCTGCCGGAGGACGTTCCGGTCACGGTGATCGGCCTCGGCTCCAATCTGATCGTGCGCGATGGCGGCATTCCCGGCGTCGTGGTCAGACTCGGCGGCAAGGCTTTCGGCGAGATCGCGCTGGAGAGCGGCGACCGGCTGCGTGCCGGCACGGCCGTGCCGGACGTCAAGGTCGCTCGCGCCGCGGCCGATGCCTCGCTCGACGGGCTGGCCTTCTATCGCGGCATCCCCGGCTCGATCGGCGGGGCGCTACGCATGAATGCCGGCGCCCATGGCGGCGAGACGACCGACGTGCTGGTCTCGGCGCGCGGCGTCACCCGCAAGGGCGAGATCGTGACGCTCTCCCATGCCGAAATGGGCTTCACCTATCGCAACAGCGCGGAATCGACCCGCGGCATCATCTTCACCTCCGCCCTGTTCCAGGGCCGGCCGGGCGATCAGGCGGAAATCCTCGCCGAGATGGACCGCGTGACCTCCGCCCGCGAGGCGGCGCAACCGATCAAGGAGCGCACCGGCGGCTCGACCTTCAAGAATCCCGAAGGCGGCAAGGCCTGGAAGCTGATCGACGCCGCCGGCTGCCGTGGCCTGCGCGTCGGCGGGGCGCAGGTCTCGGAGATGCACTGCAACTTCCTGATCAACACCGGCGGCGCGACGGCCGCCGATATCGAGGGGCTCGGCGAGGAGGTTCGCCGCCGGGTCAAGGAGAGTTCCGGCTTCGAGCTCCAGTGGGAGATCAAGCGGCTCGGGGTTGCGGCGTAGCCGTCACTGCCGAGGCGCGGCGGCGCGAGAGGACCATCCCGACGATCGTCGAGCCGAGCACGATCGCGATGCCCAGGAACTGGAGCGGGCTCAGCCATTCGCCCAGCAGCAGCGCTCCCAGAAGCGTCGCCATGGTCGGGCTGAGCAGCCCGAGGAAGGCGACGCCGGCGCCCAGCGTGGTGATGCCCCTGATCCAGAGCCAATAGCTCAGGGCCGTGCCGACCAGCACGAGATAGGTCAGGCCGATCCCGTTCAGGGCGCTCGGCAGCGGCGGCGGGCCTTCGACGATCAGCGCGACCGGCAACAGGATCAGGCCGCCGAGCGTGAGCTGCCAGGCCGCGATCGCGAGCGGCGAACCCATCTTGCCCCAGCGCTCGATCAATACGGTGCCGGTCGCCATCGAGGCGGCGCTCAGGAGGCCGGCGACGATGCCGAGCGCATCGGGCTTGGCATGCGGATCGAGCACCAGGAGGGCGACGCCGACGAGGCCGGCGAGCGCTGCCAGAATCTGCCCGCGCCCCGGACGCCGGCGGAGCAGGGGCCAGGCGAGCAGGCCGACGATCAGGGGCTGGGTCGAGCCGACGGTGGCGGCAAGTCCGCCGGGCAGGCGCGCCGCGCTGACGAAGAGCAAGGCGAAGAAGATGCCGATATTGGCGAGGCCGAGTGCCGCCAGCGGCAGCAGCTTGTCGCGCGGCGGCAGGCCGGGGCCGAGCGCCATCAGCAGCAATCCGGCGGGCAGGGCCCGCAGCGCGCCGACGAGCAGCGGATGATCGACCGGCAGCGTCTGGGTGAAGATGATGTAGGTCGTGCCCCAGATGCAGGGCACGAGGACCGTCGTCAGCAGGACTCTGTTGAGGCTTAGCGACATGGCGGGCTCCCAAGCGGGATGATGGTCACGGGGCTGTCAGGCGGGGAAAGGGCCGGCAAAGGCGGTTTCCGCGAGGGGACGGCGCAGACTCGGCTGTTCGCGCTCGCGGAGACCCGGAGGCAGGAGGTCGGGCGGGCCGCGGCGGCCGATCGCGACGGCGATCTCGATGCGGAAGCGGCCGGGCACGGCGAGGTTGCGGCGCGCGACATCGTATTCGAGCCCCGCCATGGCGTGGGCGTGATAGCCGAGCCGTGTGGCTTGAAGGGCGAGCAGCGACCAGGCCGCGCCCGTGTCGAAGCTGCGCAGCGCCGGAGATCGCGCCTGCGCATCGGCCGCAGCGGCGCCGGCATCCGACAACACGAAGACGAGCGCCGCCGCGTTCTGCGCCCAGCCGCGGTTGAAATCGTCGAGCGAGGCCAGGAATTCCGGCCAGTGCGCGTCGCCGCGCAGGGCGTAGAGGAACCGCCAGGGCTGCTCGTTAAAGGCGGAAGGCGCCCAGCGTGCGGCCTCGAGCATTGTCAGCAGGGCGTGCTGATCGATCTCTTCGGGCTGGAAGGCGCGGGGCGACCAGCGGTCGAGAAAGACCGGATCGATCGGGAAATTGGCGATCCTCTGTTCCATGACAGGATGTCCGCGCAGCTTGCCCTCAAGGGGGCGGGTGATATTGTGATTCGAAGTCAGATATTTTGATATCAAATTATTTGATGTCGTGTAATTAGGCGGGGCATTAAAATGAGTCAAGAGCGCCGGGACGTGCAGGGCGGCTCGATGGATTCCATCCTGGCGCAATGGCGGCGGGAGCGGCCCGATCTCGATACGAGCGTCATGGGCGTCTGCGGCGATCTCTGGCGTGCGGCCGATCGCGTCCGTGACGGGGTCTCCGCCAACCTCGCCGGAGACACTCTTGATCTAGCCGGGTTCGACGTGCTGCTGACGCTCAGGCGGCAGGGCAGGGGGCGGGCGCTGTCGCCCTCCGAACTGGCCGAGGACATGATGATCTCGACCTCGGCGATGACCAACCGGCTCGACAGGTTGCAGAAGCGCGGGCTGATCGAGCGGCAGGCCGACCCTTCCGATCGCCGGGCGCTGAGGATCGTGCTGACCGAGACCGGCTTCGCGCTGGCGGACCGAATCGTCGTCAGCCATGTCGCGACCGAGGAGCGGCTGGTCAGTGCGCTCTCGGGAGAGGAGCGGGCGCAACTCAGGCGCCTCCTCGCCAAGATCGGCGAGGCCCGGCCGTAGCGGAGTTCACGCGGGTTCAGAGGCGGCGCCGACGCCCCCTCTGAACGCCATGCCCGTCATGGTTAACTCCCCGTTAACCAAGTTTAACGAGGTTGGACGCATCGCAGGAGCGAAGCGTCGATGACCAGACATGTTGCAGTGCTGATGGGCGGATGGTCCGTCGAGCGTGAGGTCAGCCTCAACAGCGGCGCGGCCTGCGCGCGGGCGCTGGAGGGCGTCGGCTACCGCGTCACCCGCGTCGACGTGCAACGCGACATCGCCGAGGTGCTGGCGAAGCTGAAGCCCGATGTCGCCTTCAACGCCCTGCATGGCCGCTTCGGCGAGGACGGCACGATTCAGGGCGTGCTGGAGATCCTGCGCATTCCCTACAGCCATTCCGGCGTGCTCGCCTCGGCGCTGGCAATCCGCAAGGACCGGGCGAAGACGGTGGTGAAGGCGGCTGGCGTGCCGGTCGCCCACGGCGTCAACGTCTCGCGATTCGCGGCCGCCAAGAAGCATGTCCTGCCGCCGCCTTATGTGCTGAAGCCGATCGACGAGGGCTCCTCCGTCGGCGTCGTGATCGTGAAGAAGGACAGGGAGCATCCGCCGCAGGAAATCGCCCGGCCGGACTGGCCTTGCGGCGAGATGCTGCTGGCCGAAACCTTCATCGCCGGACGCGAACTGACCTGCGCCGTGATGGGCGACCGCAGCCTCGGTGTGACCGAAATACAAGCCGCAACCGGCGAGTTTTACGACTACGACGCGAAGTACGCGAAAGGCGGCTCGATCCACATCTGTCCGGCTCAAATTTTACCGAAAATTTACCAGCAGATCGAAGAGTGTGCGTTAACGGCGCATCAAGCAATCGGATGCCGGGGCGTCAGCCGATCTGACTTCCGTTACCACGACGAGAGCGACACGCTCGTCTGGCTGGAGGTCAATACGCAGCCCGGTATGACCGAAACCAGCCTGGTGCCCGAGTTGGCTGCCCATGCGGGCCTGGATTTCGGTGAGCTCGTCAAATGGATGGTGGAGGACGCCTCCCTCGATCGGTGAAAGCGATGTCGGCGAAAACCGTTGCCATGCCCCGTTTCGCGCCTGCCCGGCCACTCTCCCGGCTCCCGGTCGCACATGCCGCCCCCCAGTTGCTGGTGGGCGAGCAGCGCCAGAGCCGCTGGATGCGCCGCTCGCGCCGCAGCGCCATCGCGGTGCCGCTGGCACAGCGCCTGCCGCAGGGCCTCGGCACCTGGCTGGCGCTCGGCTTCCTCACGCTCAGCCTCGGCAGCGGTTTCGTGCTCGGCGGCCACTGGCAGACCATGCAGGACAACTACGGTGAGCCGCGCCACATGTTCGCGCGGGCGCTCGGCTTCGGCATCGACCGCATCACCATCTCCGGCCTCGCGGGGCTGTCCGAACAGGAGGTCCTGGTCGCGGCCGGCATCGATTCGAAGACCTCGCTGGTGTTCTTCGATGCCGACGAGGCCCGCAAGCAGCTCGAGGCGACGCCGCTGATTCGCGAGGCCGCCGTCCGCAAGCTCTATCCGGGCGAGGTCTCGATCGCGCTCACCGAGCGCGAGCCCTATGCGCTCTGGCAGGTGAAGGGCGAGCTCTTCGTGATCGCGGCCGACGGCACGGTGATCGACAAGATGGATGACGGTCGTTTCGCCTATCTGCCGCTGGTCGTCGGCAAGGACGCCAATAATCGTGCTGCCGAATATCTGGCTCTGCGCAGCAAGGCCGGTCCCTTCGCCCAGCATATCCGCGCCGCGACGCTCGTTTCCGGGCGCCGCTGGAACCTGAAACTCGACAACGGCATGGATGTGCGCTTGCCCGAAACCAAGCCGGAGGCCGCGGTGCAGCGCCTCGTGTCGCTGGAGAGCGATTACCGCATCCTCGAGAAGGACGTGCTCGCCATCGATCTGCGCCAGCCCGACCGGGTGACCATGCGGCTTTCGGAGGAGGCGGCCGCGGCACGCGCCGACCAGCTCAAGAGCAAGGCCAAGAAGAAGGGAGGCGAGGCGTGAACCACGTCACCTCCCAGGGCCTGACTCCCCGGATGCGTCCGCTGTCGTCGCGCAAGAGCGCGACCTTGTCGATTCTCGACATCGGCACCAGCAAGGTCGTCTGCCTGATCGCCGAGCTCAGCCCGGCCGAGACCAACGAGCGGCTGCGCGGGCGCACCCATGTCGCCCGCATCATCGGCATCGGCCACCAGCGCTCGCTCGGCCTGAAGGGCGGCGCGATCGTCGATCTCGAAAGCGCCGAGCGCGCCATCCGGGCTGCGGTCGATGCGGCCGAGCGCATGGCCAAGGTCGAGGTGCAGTCGGTCATCGTCAACCTGACCGGCGGGCGCATCGGCTCGCAGCATTATGCCGCCAGCGTCGACCTGCGCTCCGGCTCGGTCGGCGATGCCGATGTGAAGCGCGTGCTCGCGACTGCCGCGACCCACGCCCTGCGCCCCGGCAAGGCCGTGCTCCATGCCCTGCCGACCGGCTATGCGCTGGACGGCGTGCCGGGCGTGCTCGATCCGCGCGGGCTGATCGGCGGCAAGCTCTCGGTCGACATGCATGTCGTCGCCAGCGAGGCGGCGGCGGCACGCAACGTCATGCTCGCGGTCGAGCGTTGCCATCTCGAAGTCGAGGCGGTGGTCGCGACCCCCTACGCCTCCGGCCTCTCGGTCCTCGTCGACGACGAATCGGAGATGGGCGTCGTCCTCGTCGATCTCGGCGGCGGCTCGACCTCGCTCGGCGTGTTCTCGGGCGGGCATCTCGTCCATGCCGACGCGATCGCGGTCGGCGGCAATCACATCACCATGGACGTGGCGCGCGGCCTTTCGACCCGCGTCTCGGCGGCCGAGCGGTTGAAGACGCTGCACGGCTCCTGCATTTCGAGCGCCTCCGACGAGCGCGACATGATCGCGGTGCCGCAGGTCGACGACGACGAGCGCGACATGCCGAACCATCTCGCCAAGTCGCATCTGGTCAGGATCATCAAGCCGCGCGTCGAGGAGATCCTCGAACTGGTGCGCGACCGGCTGAACAATGCCGGCTTCTCGGCCCAGGCCGGGCGGCGCGTCGTCCTCACCGGCGGCGCCTGCCAGCTCACCGGCCTGCCGGAAGTGGCGCGGCGCATCCTCGGCGGCCAGGTCCGCACCGGGCGCCCGCTCGGGATCAAGGGTTTGCCGGAAGCCGGCAAGGGCCCGGCCTTCGCGGCGGCAGTCGGCCTGCTGGTCTATCCGCAGGTCGCCCATGTCGAGCATTTCGAGCCGCGCGCCATCAGCGGGCGCTCGCTGATGACCGGGACGGACGGCTATTTCTCGCGTGTCGGGCGGTGGCTGAAGGACAGTTTCTGACCCCGGCGCGAGCCAGGGTCGAGAATTGAGTGAGTAGGGTCCGTTCGAAAGGGCGGGCCACGGCGTCAAACGTAGCAATCGGGACGGCTCCCGCCAGGCGCCGGACAAGGGATCAAAAGAGGCAACCATGGCGATGAATCTGCAAGCCCCGGACATCCGGGAACTGAAGCCCCGGATCACGGTGTTCGGCGTCGGCGGCGCTGGCGGCAATGCGGTCAACAACATGATCGAGGCCGGCCTCGACGGCGTCGATTTCGTCGTCGCCAACACCGACGCACAGGCTCTCGCCCTGTCGCGCGCCTCGCGCATCGTGCAGATGGGCCTGCAGGTCACCGAGGGCCTCGGCGCCGGCTCGCAGCCGGAAGTCGGCCGCGCGGCGGCCGAAGAGGTCATCGACGAGATCCGTGACCATCTGGCGGGCGCCCACATGGTGTTCATCACCGCCGGCATGGGCGGCGGCACCGGCACCGGCGCCGCGCCCGCGATCGCCCGGGGCGCCCGCGACATGGGCATCCTGACGGTCGGCGTCGTGACCAAGCCGTTCCAGTTCGAAGGCCAGCGCCGCATGCGCATGGCGGAGGCCGGAATCGGCGAGCTGAACGAGGCGGTCGACACCCTGATCGTCATCCCGAACCAGAACCTGTTCCGCGTCGCCAACGAGACCACCGGCTTCGCCGATGCCTTCGGCATGGCCGACCAGGTGCTCTATTCGGGCGTCGCCTGCATCACCGACCTGATGGTCCGGCCCGGCCTGATCAATCTCGACTTCGCCGACGTGCGCGCCGTGATGCGCGGCATGGGCAAGGCGATGATGGGAACCGGCGAGGCGCAGGGCGAGAAGCGCGCGCTGACCGCGGCCCAGGCCGCGATCAACAACCCGCTGCTCGACGACGTCTCGATGAAGGGCGCGCGCGGCCTGCTGATCTCGATCACCGGCGGGCGCGACATGAAGCTCTATGAGGTCGACGAGGCCGCCACCCGCATCCGCGAGGAGGTCGATTCCGAGGCCAACATCATCGTCGGCGCGACCTTCGACGAATCGCTGGAAGGCACCGTGCGCGTCTCGGTCGTCGCGACCGGCATCGACAAGCCGATCTCGTCTCTGGTCGAGAACGACGACACCGAGGCCCGCATCGCCCAGGTCGCCGAGCGCCTGAAGGCCGAGGCCCGCCTGCGCAGCAACGCCGCGGTCGCCACCGCCCGCCCGGTCGCCCCGCCGGCGCCCGTGATCGAGACGGCCCGCGTCGTCCCCGCACCGATGCCGGAGCCCGCTCCGGTCGCCCAGGTCGCGCAGGATATCCGCATCGAGCCGGTGCAGCCGCGCCCGGTGATGGCCGCTCCGCCGGCGCCCGAGCCCGTCCATCATGCCGAGCCGAGCCTGCATTTCGACGAGAGCTTCATCCCGCCGATGCCGGAACGCGCGGTCGTCCGCCCGACCCGCATGCCGCGCGTCGAGGATCTGCCGGCTCCCGGCCAGGCTCAGCTCAACGCCCATCGCGGCGCCCAGGCTGCGCCGCAGCCCCCGAGCGCCGTCGAGCAGAAGCGCATGTCGCTGATGCAGCGCCTCGCCTCGGTCGGCTTCGGCGGTCGCAAGGACGAGGAGGCCGAGATGGCTCCGGCCCCGGCACCCGTCCGCCAGATGCCGCAGGCCCCGATGCCGCAGGCGGCCGCGCCGAGCGCAGCGCATGCCGAGTATATGCGCCGCCCCGTGCAGCAGCAGCCGGCCTCGCGCCCGGCGCAGGGCCAGCTCGACCCGCATGGCCGCGCCGCTCCGACTCGTTCCAGCGAGGAGGACCATCTGGAAATCCCCGCCTTCCTGCGCCGCCAGGCGAACTGACGGGATCGAGCCTTCGACGGCTCTGTAACAAGACCCGCCGCGGTTCTTCCGCGGCGGGTTTTTCGTTGTTAGAAAATGTTTATCTTTCAGCGCTTTATATGGCGCGATCCGCCTGGAAAGCGCTGTAACACAGCGAAAGAAAGCGTGATTTTGAGAGGCGGCCCCAAAAGCTTATCTTGCGGCGCATCAGAACGACAGCGCGCCGGGTCTGCTCCGGTGCCGGCCTTGGAAAGACATCGCCGGACCGTGCCACCTTCGCTCCGGCGGAGAGCAGGCTGAACCCGGTGGTCAGGATTGGATAACCGAATGACCTTCGATCGGCAGACGACCTTGCGGGCAGCCGTGACCCTGACCGGCATCGGCGTTCATTCCGGCGCCCCCGCCAGCATCTGCCTCAAGCCCTCCAGCGCCAATTCCGGCGTCGTCTTCCTGCGGACGGGCATCGAGGGCATGCCGCCCCAGCTCATCCACGCCAAGCACACCAAGGTCAGCGCCACCGAACTCTGCACCGTGATCGGCGACCGCGGCCCGGCTTCCGTCTCGACGATCGAGCATCTGATGTCGGCCTGCGCCGGCCTCGGCCTCGACAATGTGCTGGTCGAGATCGACGGGCCGGAAATGCCGATCATGGACGGCAGCGCCCGCGAATTCGTCGCCGCCATCGAGGCGACCGGCATGGCGACGCTCGCCGCGCCGCGCCGCTATCTCAAGGTTCTCCAGCCGGTCCGCATCGAGCAGGGCCGCGCCTTCGCCGAGCTCGCCCCGGCCGAGCACGGCTTCCGCCTCGACGTCGAGATCGATTTCGACAGCGTCGTGATCGGCCGCCAGCGCAAGATCTTCGACCTCGATGCGCAGGCCTATGCCAGCGAGATCTCGAAGGCCCGCACCTTCGGCTTCATGCGCGATGTCGAGCAGCTCTGGAAGGCGGGGTTCGCCCAGGGCGCCTCGCTCGAGAACACCGTCGCCGTCGGCGAAGACAAGGTGATCAATCCCGAGGGGCTGCGCTACGGCGACGAGTTCGTGCGGCACAAGGTGCTCGACGCGATCGGCGATCTCGCGCTTGCCGGCTATCCGATCATCGGCGAGTTCCGCTCCTATTGCGGCGGTCACCGGATGAACGTCCAGATCCTCCAGGCGCTGTTCGCCGACCGTGCGAATTTCGCGATCGTCGAATCTCAGCCGGTCTTCGCGGCGCCGCGCGCCGTGCAGATGGCGGCGGCTGCTCCGGCTGCCTTCGCGCCGGATCTGCACTAGGTTCCCCCAGTCAAATCCGGCGAGATGCTGCCTCGCCTTCCAATCGCCGGGTTTTTGTCCCAGATGCCGCAGCGATGCGGAATCCCGTCATAACCGGTTTTCGGCAGTGGCGCGGCGGAAGCGTCTGAGGTAAGGCATGCTTCCCGGAAGCTGGATCGCCTGCGTCCTACCAGACGCAAACTGGCGATCCGGTTCTTGGTTTCAGCATCGGATTATCCCGAAAAGTGGCTTCCACTTTTGGGTCCGATGCCTGAGGGACGATCGAAAGAGGACGGACGACGTGAGCGTGACGCGGCAAAGCCTTCCGGCAATCCATCGCGGTCTTTCGCCGCGCAGGGGCATCGCTCTTGCGCTGGGCGCCGCCTTGCTGCTCGGCGGCTGTGATACCCTGTCTTCGCTCAATCCCTTCGACAGGCCGGAGGTCTACAAGCCGGACCTGACGCCGCCGACGCCGGCCGACAAGCTGTACAACGAGGGGCTGGCCCGCCTGCAGAACGGCGACAGCGAAGGCGCTTCGAAGAAATTCGAGGATATCGACAAGACCGCGCCGTTCTCGCCCTATGCCCGTAAGGGCCTGCTGATGACGGCCTATACCAATTTCCAGGCGTCGAAATGGGAGGAGGCGATCACCGCTTCCAAGCGCTTCATCGCCCAGAACCCGGCGAGCCCCGATGCGGCCTACGCCCAGTACATCCTGGCGATGTCCTATTATAACCAGATTCCGGACGCGACCCGCGATCAGGAGCGGACCGCCCAGGCGATCCAGGCGCTGGAGCAGCTCATCGCCACCTATCCGAAGTCGGAATATGTGCTCGACGCCAAGGAGAAGCTTCTGGTGGCGCGCGACCAGCTCGCCGGCAAGGAGATGAATGTCGGGCGCTACTATCTGGAGAAGCGCAACTATACCGGCGCGGTGAACCGCTTCCGCGAAGTCATCATCAAGTACCAGACCACGCGCCATGTCGAGGAGGCGCTGATGCGCCTGACCGAGGTTTATATGGCGATGGGCATCACCAACGAGGCGCAGACGGCGGCGGCGGTGCTCGGGCACAACTTCCCGGACAGCCCGTGGTACAAGGACGCCTATGTCCTGCTGCAGAGCGGCGGCCTGGAGCCTCGCGAGGATCGCGGCTCCTATATCAGCCGCGCCTTCCAAGGCTTCTCGCGCACGGTCGGCGGCTTCCTCGGGGTCAGCCGTCTCTGACGAGAGAGGACGCCCCTCGCATGACGGGCTACCGGCGACCCTGCCAGATCCGGAAACAGGGTTGAGCGCCGATGCTGGCGCAGCTCTCGATTCGCGATATCGTCCTGATCGACAGGCTCGATCTCGGCTTCCATGACGGGCTGAGCGTCCTGACCGGCGAGACCGGCGCAGGCAAGTCGATCCTGCTCGACGGATTCGCGCTCGCGCTCGGCGGGCGCGGCGACGGCTCGCTCGTGCGCCATGGCGAGGCACAGGGCCAGGTCAGCGCGGTTTTCGATCTGCCGCTGACGCATCCCGCCCGCAGGCTTGCGCAGGCGCAGGAGATCGACACCGACGGCGACATGATCCTGCGCCGCGTGCAATATGCCGACGGACGCACTCGCGCCTTCATCAACGACCAGCCGGTCTCCGTGCAGATCCTGCGCATGGTCGGTGCCGCGATCGTCGAGATTCACGGACAGCATGACGACCGCGCGCTGACCGATCCGGCCCAGCACCGCGCGATCCTCGACGGCTTCGGCGGGCTGGAGGCGCAGGCTGAAGCGGTCGCCGGCGCTAGCGAGACGTTGAAGCGGGCGCGGCAGGCCCTGCAGTCGCAACGCCTGCGCGTGGAAGCGGCGCGCAAGGAAGCGGGTTTCCTGCGCCATGCCGTGGAGGAGCTCGCCAAGCTCGCGCCACAGGCCGGCGAGGAGGACGAACTCGCCGCCACCCGCCAGGGCATGATGCAGGCCGAGAAGGTCGCGCGCGACCTCAACGAGGCCTATGAGGCGGTCGGCGGGCAATCCTCCGCCGTGCCGACGCTCGCCGCGGTGCTGCGCCGGCTGGAGCGCCGCGCGAGCCAGGCGCCGGAGCTGGTCGATCCCTCGATCGCGGCGCTCAACACCGCGATCGTCGCGCTGGAGGAGGCCGGCGAGGCGCTCGCCGCGGCAACGCGGGCCGCGGAATACGACCCGCGCGAACAGGAGCGCGTCGAGGAGCGGCTGTTCGCTCTGAGGGCAGCGGGCCGCAAATACGACGTGCCGGTGGACGGGCTCTCCGTGCTGGCGGCGACGATGGCGAGCGATCTGGCCGCGCTCGACGAGAGCGAATCGTCGCTGTCGCGGTTGGAAGCCGAGCTGAACGAAGCCGAAGCGGCCTTCGTCGGGCTGGCGCAAGCCCTCTCAAGGGCACGGCAGGCGGCTGCAGCACGCCTCGATGCGGCCGTGAAGGCCGAGTTGCCGCCGCTGAAGCTGGAGCGGGCACGCTTCATCACGCGGATCGACAGCGACGAGAATGCGCGCGGGCCGGAAGGCTTCGACAAGGTCGAGTTCTGGGTCGAGACCAATCCGGGCACGCGGCCGGGGCCGATGATGAAGGTCGCTTCGGGCGGGGAGCTCTCGCGCTTCATGCTGGCGCTCAAGGTCGTGCTGGCCGAGCGCGGCTCGGCCCCCACTCTGGTCTTCGACGAGATCGATACCGGCGTCGGCGGGGCGGTGGCCGACGCGATCGGCGAGCGGCTGGCGCGGCTTGCCGGCCGGGTGCAGGTGATCTCGGTGACGCATGCGCCGCAGGTCGCGGCCAAGGCCGGCCAGCACTTCCTGATCGCCAAATCGGCGGAGGAGGGCGAGGCGTCGCGCACCGTGACGCGCGTCACTGCGCTGGAGGATCAGGCGCGGCGCGAGGAGATCGCGCGGATGCTGGCCGGCGCTTCGATCACCGAGGAAGCGCGAGCGGCCGCGGGGCGCCTGCTGCAGGCGGCGGGGCTGCGCGGCTGAGAGCTCAGGCCGGCTGCAATTCGTAGCCCGCGCCCTTCTTCGCCACCCGTCTGAAGCCGTCGACATGCCCGCCGGAGACGAGCCAGTTCTCGTGCGCGGCGCGTTCCAGGATGCCGCGACGGGAGGCCAACGCGGTCGCAGCGTCGAAATCATAGACGAAGCCGATATCCGGGTCGCAGGCTTGGAGATCGGAAAGATGCAGCGCATCGCCCCAGAGCAGCAGGCTCTCGTCCTGGCCCTCGATGAGATAGCCGCTATGGCCGAACGTATGGCCAGGGAGCGGGATCAGGCTGATGCCGGGCCGAACCTTACCCGCCGGGGCGGGGCGGATGCGGCCGGCATAGAGCTTCTTCAGCGTGACCGTGATGGCGAAGGCGCCCTGCTTCTTATCCGGGGTCCGTGCGCGATTGGCGTCGTCGCCATAGAAGCCGAAATCGGCCTCGGGTACGATGATCTCGGCCTCCGGAAACCGTGCCTTGTCGCCGTCGAACAGGCCGAGCGCATGATCGCCATGGAGATGCGTGATCAGGACGCGGGACACGTCTTCGGGCACGATCCCCGTGGCGGCCATCGCGGCAGGCGCATGGCCCATCGCCGCGCCCCAGGAGGGGCCGGTGCCGGCATCAACCAGCGTGATCCCATCCGCTCCCTTCAACGCGAAGCAGTTCACGATGATGCTGACCTTCGGCTTGCCCCAGCGCGCGATAGCACCGTCGCGGGCGATTTCGCCATCGGCATGGATCAGCACGTCCAGCGGCGCCTCGAAGACGCCATCATGCAGGACCGAGATCTCGTAGGTGCCGACGCGGCGGGAATGCTGGACCATGATGTTCTCCGCTTCGGGTATCGTGCGCGTCCGGCCCGACTCAGCCCTGCGCGAGGCGCAGGAATGCCGCATTTCCTTTTGTAGCGCTTTGCTTTATGAGCCGCTCTCATCCGATGGTGCAGCTGCCCGTTAGATCGCCATGCGTCCCTCGGGGCGCCTTGGGGGGCGGTCTAATTATTTGTTTTGGCATCGGATTCTCTGAAAGGTGAATTCCACTTTTCGGTCCGATCGTCTAGTGCCGCCTGAACCCATCGCCCACGCTTCGCGCCGTTCCTTCATCTTACGCCGCAACCCTTAGGCCGTTATCGCATGTCTTTTTCTCTCACGAGCCCGCCGCTCGCGCGCGCGCTCGCCGATCGTAATTACTCCGACCCGACGCCGGTGCAGAGCGCCGTCCTCGAAGACGCCGCCCGCGGGCGCGACCTGCTGGTCTCCTCGCAGACCGGCTCCGGCAAGACCATCGCGTATGGCCTCGCCATCGGCGAGACCCTGCTCGGCACCGCCGAGAAGCTTGGCCCTGCCGCCGAGCCGCTGGCCCTGATCATCGCGCCGACGCGCGAACTCGCCTTGCAGGTGCAGCGCGAACTCGCCTGGCTCTATGCCCAGACCGGCGCGCGGGTGATCTCCTGTGTCGGCGGCATGGACCCGCGCCGCGAGGCGATGCTGCTCGACGAGGGCGCGCATATCGTGGTCGGCACGCCCGGCCGCCTGCGCGACCATATCGAGCGCCGCCGCCTCGACGTCTCCGCGCTCAAGGCCGTCGTGCTCGACGAAGCCGATGAGATGCTCGATCTCGGCTTCCGCGACGATCTTGAATTCATCCTGAAGACGGCGCCCGAGAGCCGCCGCAGCCTGCTGTTCTCGGCGACCTTCCCGAAGGCGATCGTCCAGCTCGCCCAGAGCTACCAGCGCGACGCGCTGCGTATCGAGGTGGAAGCGACCCGGCGTGGCCATGCCGACATCGCCTACAAGGCCGTGCGCGTCTTCCCGAAGGAAGCCGAGCTCGCCGTCGTCAACCTGCTGCGTTTCCACAATGCACCGGTGGCGCTGGTCTTCTGCAACACCCGCAATGCCGTGCGCCATCTCGAGGCGATCCTGCTGGAGCGCGGCTTCACCTCCGTCGCGCTGTCGGGTGAACTCGGCCAGAACGAGCGCAACGCGGCGCTCCAGGCGCTGCGCGACGGCCGGGCGCGGGTCTGCGTCGCGACCGATGTCGCGGCGCGCGGCATCGACCTGCCGGGGCTCGACCTCGTCATCCACGCCGAGCTGCCGAACGATTCCGAGGTGATGCAGCATCGCTCGGGCCGCACCGGCCGCGCCGGCAACAAGGGCACGAGCGTCCTGCTCGTGCCGCAGTCACGCCGCCGCAAGGCCGAGCGCCTGCTGATGGAAGCCAAGGTCGAGGCCGAATGGATCGGCCCGCCGACCGAGGAGGAGATCCGCGCCCTCGATCAGGAGCGCCTGCTCTCCGATCCGCTGCTCAATGGCGACGGCTCCGAGGATGATGCCGGCATGATCGATGCGCTGATGGCGGGCCGCGAGGCGCGCGATATCGCCGCTGCCCTGGTGCGGCTGTATCGCGCCCGCCTGCCGGCGGCGGAAGAGGTGGGTGATCCCGGTTTCGGCCGCGACGAGCGCCGCCCGGCTCGCACGAATGAGGATTATGCTGCCAAGCGCCGCCCCTTCGGCGCCGGGCGCGACGAGGGCGAGGATGGCGAGCGTCCGCGCAAGCCCGCCGGCCCGCGTGGCGACACCGTCTGGTTCCGCCTCGATATCGGCCGCAAGCAGGGCGCCGACCCGCGCCAGCTTCTGCCGATGCTGTGCCGCCGCGGCCGGATCACGCGCGACGAGGTCGGCGCGATCCGCATCTTCGACCGCGAGACCAAGGTCGAGATCGATGCCGACGTGGCTGATCGCTTCTACGATGCGGTCCGTATTCCGGATCGCGACAAGATCGTGATCGAGCCCACGACCGAAGCCGAACGTCGTCCGGCCAAGGCCTTCGCCGACAAGGCCGAACGCCCGGCTGCGCCGCGCAGGAGCTGGGGCGACGAGCCGGCTGCCGGCGAGGACCGGGGGCCGCGCAAGCGCTTTCCGCCGCGCGACGGCGACCAGCGCGGGCCGCGTGACGAGGAGCGCAAGCCCTATCGTGCGGAAGGCCGCCCGCCACGCGACGAGGCACGCCCGCCGCGCCGCGACGATGGCAAGCCCGGGGGCGGTTTCAAGAAGCCGTTCGCAGGGAAGGGCAAGCCTTTCGCCGGCAGGCCGGATGGTGCCAAGCCTTTCGGCAAGGGCAAGCCGCGCGGTGGCCCGCGCGGCTGAGCCTCAGCCTTTATAACAAGTCGCCGTCATCCCCGACGAGCCGCGCAACCGCGCCGGCCCGGAAACCGTCATAAGGTGCAAGCGCCTGAGGACGGCTTCTGGGACAAGCCCGGGATGACGAAGCGGCTGTCGGAAATGATTTGGGATTCAAGCCACGCCGGCGAATGGCGCGGGCTCTCGCTCCTGTTTCTCAGCGCAGGCCGAGGAAGGAGAGGATGGCGAGCACGACCACGATGAGACCGACGATATAAATGACGTTGTTCATGAAAGCCCCCTGATGGAACAGAGCCGTGCGGCTCGATCTGGCAGGAGGTGAACCCGTTTCGGGGTTCAAAGGTTCCCGCCGGGGCCCCGGGGTGGTGCCGGCATGGACGCGTTGGCGATGCTCGGGCCTGACCCGAGCATTCCGGAAACCCGCTACTCTTCTCGTGATATCCTCGGGTCGAAGCCGCGTTCCGCCCGAGAATGCCGGCGATGGTTCGGAAGGCTCAGGCGACGACCTTGCGGTAGAGATGCCAGGTAGCGTGGCCGAGCACCGGCATGACCACGATCAGGCCGACCAGCATCGGCAGGCAGCCAAGCACGAGGAGGCCGGTCACCATCAGGCCCCAGATCATCATCACGCGCGGATTGGCCTCGACGGCGGCGATCGAGGCGCGGATCGCCGTCGGCGCATCGACATGCCGGTCGATGATCAGCGGGAACGACACGACCGAGATCGAGAAGGCGAGAATGGCGAGCAGCAGGCCGATCGCATTGCCGATCACGATCATGATCCAGCCGTCAGCCGTCGTGAACACGGCGCGCAGGAAATCGGCGGTGGAGACATCGGCGGGCAAGCCGAGCAGGCCGCGATAGAGGAACCAGGCGCTGAAGAGCCACCCGAGGAAGATCCCGGTCAGCATCGCCCCGAGCAGCACGATCTGCCCGATCGAGGGCGAGCGCAGCACCGCGAAGGCGTGCATCCAGGATGAGTCGATGCCCTTTTCGCGGCGGCGGCTGATCTCGTAAAGCCCGATCGCGGCGAAGGGGCCGAGCAGCGCGAAGCCCGAAAGCAGCGGGAAGAGCAGGGGGAAGATGTTGTAGCTCACGGTGAGCTGCGCCAGCAGGATGCCGGCAACGGGATAGATCAGGGCGATGAAGACGAGGTGGCTCGGCTGCGCCTTGAAATCCTCCCAGCCGCGCAGCAGCGCCTCGTTCAGGTCCCGCGTGGTGATGGTCCTGATGCGCGGCTGCGTGAGCGAGACAATATCGTGAACTGTGCCGTCGAGATTGGCCATGGCGTGTCTCCCGGTTCCGGCCCGGTTCGCCCAGTGGCTGTCGACTTGATCCTTGGCGTCAACGGCCTGCGGCGTCGAGCTTCCAATTCCCAGCCTGGAAATTATACCCGCGAATGCCCGGTTTGTCGCAGGCTTTCGAGGCGACACCGCCTTGCGCTCGCAGCAAAGCCTGCTGCCCTTTCTCGTCACGCGCATCTCGCCTAATGGTTTGCCATGAGCGACGCCGAAGATTCCGCCCCCTCCGAAACGCCGATCGCGGAGCTGACGCCACGCAAGGCGAAAGCCGAGCACAAGCTGCTCGCGGCCGAGGTGCAGGCTGCCAACGACGCCTATTTCCAGGACGACCAGCCGATCATGGACGATGCTGCCTATGACGCGAAGCGTCGCCGGCTTGTCGCTCTGGAAGAAGCGTTTCCGGCGCTGACGCTGGAGGGCGGTGTCAGCAGCAAGGTCGGCGCCAAGCCGTCCGGCAAGTTCGCCAAGATCCGGCATCGCGTGCCGATGCTCTCGCTCGACAATGCCTTCTCGGACGAGGCCGTCGCGGAGTTTGTCGGCCGGGTCTACCGCTTCCTCGGACGCAAAGAGGAGGACGGCATCGCCTTCACCGCCGAGCCGAAGATCGACGGGCTTTCGCTCTCGCTACGCTACGAGAAGGGCGAGCTGGTCGCGGCCGCAACGCGCGGCGACGGCGAAGAGGGCGAGGACGTCACGCTGAACGCCCGCACCATCTCCGAAATTCCCGGGACGCTCGCCGGGCCGGATGTGCCGGAGATCGCCGAGGTCCGTGGCGAGGTCTATCTCGGTCATGCCGATTTCGCAGGGATCAACGAGCGCCAGCGCGAGAAAGGGCTGCCCGAATTCGCCAATCCGCGCAATGCGGCGGCGGGCTCGCTGCGGCAACTGGATATCAGCGTCACTGCCTCACGGCCGCTACGCTTCTTCGCCTATGCCTGGGGCGAGATGCCGGTTCTGCCGGCGTCGACGCAATGGGGCGTGGTCGAGGCGTTCCGGCGCTGGGGCTTCCGCACGAACCCCTTGATGAAGCGCTGCGAGAGCGTGGCGGAGCTGATCGCGCAGTATCGCCTGATCGAGAGCCAGCGTGCGACGCTCGGCTACGATATCGACGGTGTGGTCTACAAGGTCGACGAGCTCGCGCTGCAGGCGCGGCTCGGCTTCGTCTCGCGGGCGCCGCGCTGGGCGATCGCGCATAAATTCCCGGCGGAGCTCGCGACGACGGTGCTGGAGGCGATCGATATCCAGGTCGGCCGCACCGGCGCGCTCTCGCCGGTGGCGCGGTTGAAGCCGGTGACTGTCGGCGGCGTCGTCGTGACCAATGCGACGCTGCATAACGAGGACTATATCCGCGGTTTTGATTCCAGGGGCCTGCCGATCCGCGACGGCACCGATATCCGCATCGGCGACACGGTGACGGTGAAGCGGGCGGGCGACGTGATCCCGCGCGTCGAGGCGGTCGACCTCGCCAAGCGGCCGGCGGATTCGAAGCCCTATGAGTTCCCGACGCTCTGCCCGGCCTGCGGCAGCCACGCGACGCGCGAGCTCAATCCGCGTTCCGGCAAGGAAGACGCCATCCGCCGCTGCACCGGCGGCCTGATCTGCCCGGCGCAGGCGGTCGAGCGGCTCAAGCATTTCGTCTCGCGCGATGCGCTGGATATCGACGGGCTCGGCGACAAGCAGATCGAATTCTTCCATGGCGATCCCGACCTGCCGGTGCGGGAGCCCGCCGATATCTTCACGCTGGCTGCGCGCGATGCGGCCAATCTCAAGAAGCTCAAGGACAAGGAAGGCTTCGGCGCGGTCAGCGCCAAGAAGCTGTTCGATGCGATCGAGGACCGGCGTACTCCGCCGCTGAACCGCTTCATCTTCGGGCTCGGCATCCGCCATATCGGCGAGACGACGGCACGGCTGCTGGCGCGGCATTACGGTTCGTTCGAGGTGCTGCGGGCGGCGGGCATCGCCGCTGCCGACGAAGCCTCGCCCGAGCGGCAGGAACTGGACGCCATCGACAGCGTCGGCCCGACCGTGGTCGAGGCGCTCGTCGAATTCTTCGGCGAGCCGCATAACGAGGAACTGCTCGATCGGCTGCTGAAGCAAGTCTCGCCGCAGCCGCTGGAGGCGGTCGCCTCGGCCAGCCCCGTTGCCGGCAAGATCGTCGTCTTCACCGGCGCGCTGGAACGGATGACCCGTGACGAGGCCAAGGCGATGGCCGAGCGGCTCGGCGCCAAGGTCGCGGGCTCGGTCTCGTCGAAGACCGACCTGCTCGTGGCAGGGCCGGGAGCGGGGTCAAAGCTCAAGGATGCCGCCAAGCATGGCGTCGAGGTGATCGACGAAGCCGGCTGGTTCGATCTGGTGGGTGGGTAGGTAACTGTCCATTCTCCGCTGTCATCCCGGGCGGAGCGAAGCGAAGACCCGGGATCCATTCCGGAACCATTATCGGGAGCGCTCCGGAATGGATCCCGGATCGCCGCCGCTACGCGGCTTGTCCGGGATGACGGCGTGGAGAGGGCGGATATTTACTCCGCCGCTTCCGCTGCCGGCGTGAACATCGCCATGGGCGGCGCTTCGCCCGCCGTCCGGACCTGACTCGGTGCCAGCCCGGTGATGCGCTTGAAGGCGCGGCTGAACGAGGCTTCCGACTCGTAGCCGAGGCGCTGGGCCACCACTGCGATCCGCAATTTGTCGCGGGCGAGCCATTGCCTTGCCTGATGCATCCGCACCTGCGCGACATAACGGGCCGGCGTCTCGCCGACGACCGCGGCGAAGCGCTCCGCGAAGCCGGAGCGGGAGGCGCCCATCAGTTCGGCAAGGCTTTCCACGGTCCAGTCGGTTTCGGGATGGGCGTGGATCGCGGCCAGTACCTTGCCGATCACCGGGCAGCGCGCCGCCGCGACCCAGCCTTTGGCGGCGCCGCAGCCACGCTCGACCCAGGCGCGGATGATCGCCGCCGCCAGCACGTCGGCGAGGCGGGCGAGGATGCCGCCGGCTCCGACCCGGTCCAGCATCACCTCGCGGCCCATCGCCTCCAGCAGATGCGGGAGGCCTGGCTCGTCGGCGATGAAATCGCTCATCCGCATCAGGTCCGGCATCAGGCGCAGCAACGGGTGGTCGAGATCGACATTGAAGGTCATGCGGCCGGTGAAGAGCAGCATATGCTCGCCCGTGCCGCCGCCCTTGACATCGAAGACATTGCCATAGGCCTCCAGCACCCGGCATTCGCAGGGTGGCGAAGCGAGGGCTTTGGGCGAACTGGCGAGGACATGGCCGCCCCCGCGGGGCAGCAGCACGGTGTCGCCATCGGCGAGCTCCAGCCATTCACCGGCCGGCGTCTTCAACCAGCAGCCGCCGCGCGAGATGAAATGGAAATAGGCCTGCTGGGTCGGCGGGTAGACGATGCCCCAGGGCGCAGCCAACTGGCAGCGGCTGTAATCGACGCCGTCGAGCCTCAGTCCGCGGAGCATCTCGGTCAGGTGGTCGGCAGAAGCGGTCATGGCAACTCTGGACGAACGGTCATGATATGCGGATGATATAGCATGGAAACTCCACGGGGCCACGCCCATCTTCCGGCGACCTCATGGAGAGACCCCATGTCAGATTCCCTGTCCGCCACTGCCCTTGAATTCGACGACAGCACCGAGGAGGCCCGCGACAAGCCGGCCTGGGCCGCCGTCACCTCCCTGACCTTCGGCGTCTTCGGCCTCGTCACGGCCGAGTTCCTGCCGGCGAGCCTGCTGACCCCGATGGCAGCCGATGTCGGCGTTTCCGTCGGCGCCGCCGGGCAGGCGGTGACCGCGACCGCGGTCGTCGGCGGCATCGCCGGCCTCGCCGCGGCCATCGTGACACGCGGTATCGACCGGCGCATCGTGATCTGGTCGCTGACCGGCCTGCTGATCGTGTCCAGCATCATCGCCGCCGTGGCGACCAATCTGCCGACACTGCTCTTCGCCCGCGTGCTGCTCGGCATCGGGCTCGGCGCTTTCTGGTCGATGGTCGCGGCGACCGCGATGCGGCTCGTGCCGCCCCGCGCCTTGCCCAAGGCGATGTCGCTGATCTTCGCCGGGGTCTCCCTCGCCACTGTCAGCGCTGCGCCGATCGGCGCCTATCTCGGCAACGTGATGGGCTGGCGCTTCGTGTTCTGGCTCTCGGCGCTGGTCGGCGTCGCGGCGCTGGTCGTCCAGATCGCGGTATTGCCGCGCCTGCCGGCGCGCGGCTCGCCCGATATCCGCACGCTGTTCCGCCTGCTCGGCCAGCCCAGCATCGCGCTCGTGCTCGCCGGCATCGTCGTGGTGATCTCCGGCCATTTCGCGGGCTTCACCTATATTCGCCCCTTCCTGGAGCAGATCCCCAGGCTTTCGGTCGAAGCGATCTCGTTCGTCCTGCTGGCCTATGGCGTCGGTGGCTTCTTCGGCAATTTCGCGGGCGGGGCGATCACGGCACGCAGCGCCAAGGCCTCGGTTGTCTTCGGTGCCTTCCTGATCGCGCTGGTGGGCGTGAGCCTGCTCTTCGTCGGTGCGTCGCCGCTTGCCTCGGCCATCGCGGTCGGGCTTTGGGGCTTCGCCTTCGGCGCGTTGCCGGTCGGCTTCCAGACCTGGCTGGTGCGCGTCGCGCCGGAAGATGAGGCCGAATCGGCCGGCGGTCTGATCGTCGCGGCCTTCCAGATCGCGATCGCGAGCGGCGCCGTCTTCGGCGGCCTGCTGGTCGATGGCTTCGGGACGCTCGGAGTCATCGCTTATGCAACCGTCGCGACGCTGGTCGGCGGAGCAGGCGTGCTGCTGCTGGGCTCCAGGAGCCCCGAGCGTGTCGGGGCAGGAGCCGCCGCACACGCTCTCTAAGGCTCTGTCGAGAGCGGCAAAACCGATCGGGCGCGTGATGTGCCCGATCACTTTTCTTCAAGACAGCAACGGGGCGAGAGGGTCTATGCTTGCACCATGGAAGCAGTCACCCACGTTGAGACATTAGGCTTGGAAACGCTCGTCGCCGGCGAGCGGGCAAAGCTGTTTCCAGCCGCACGCTTCGGTGGGCTGGATTGCCTTGCCGCAACCTTCCGCAGCCACGCGTACGCGCCGCACCAGCACGACAGCTATGTCATGGGCGCCATCGAAGCTGGCTGCGAAACCTTCCGGGTCCGCGGCGTGCGTCACTATGCGCGGCCGGGTCAGATCACTTTCGTCAATCCGCTCGAGACGCATGACGGTGAGCCCTATGGGCCGGGCTACAGCTACCGCATGACCTATCCCGAGGTCGGGCTGATCCGCGAGGTGGCGGCTTCACTGAGTGGCCGGGATGCGATCGGGACGCCGTTCTTTCCACAGCCTCTGGTCGAGGATGCCGAGGGCGCGGCGCTCTTCGCAGCTGCTCATCGTGCGATCGAGGATGGCGGGGACCAACTGGCTGGCGAGGAAATGCTGTTGCGCTTCTATGCCCGCTGCCTGACGCATCATGCCGATCTCGCCGCTCGGCCGGTGGGCGTGGAGAGCGGGTCCGTTGCTCGGGCCCGCGAAGTCTTCGAGACCCGCTATGAAGAGGATCTGTCGCTGGCCGATCTGGCACGGCTCACCGGCTTGCCGCGCCACCACCTGATCCGCGCCTTCCGGAGCGAAACCGGGCTGACACCCCATGCCTATCTGGTCGATGTCCGTGTGCGGCGAGCGCGCGAGCGATTACGGCGCGGCGAGATGCCCGGCGAGGTCGCGGCGGCGACCGGATTCTGCGACCAGCCGCATCTGACCCGTGCCTTCAAGGCCCGCTTTGGCGTCACGCCCGGAGCCTTCCGCGCGGCGCATGCCGCCTGAGACCGGCACATTCTTCGAAAGAACCCATTGCATGTCCACGATCCGCGACGACATCAGGCGCGGCCTGAACGATATCTGGCCGGCTGCGGTGGCTGCGGCGCCCATCGGGCTGCTCTTCGGCGCGGTCGCGGCCAGCAAGGGGCTCTCGCCCCTCGAAGTCTTCCTGATGAGCCTCATGGTCTTCGCCGGCGGGGCGCAGTTCGCAGCGATCGAACTCTGGGCGAGCCCCGCGCCGGTCGCCGCGCTGGTGTTCTCGACGTTGCTCATCAATGCGCGTCATGTGCTGATGGGGGCTTCTCTTGCGCCGAAGCTGCAGGGCTTCAGCCGCTGGCAGAAATTCCTCGGCCTCTACTACATGGCCGACGAGAACTGGGCGCTGGCCGAGAAGCGCGCCCGCACCCACCGCCTGACGCCGGCCTACTGGTTCGCGATGGTCATCCCCTTCGTCGCGGGCTGGCTGATCAATTCTACGCTCGGCGCGATGATCGGTGCCGTGCTGGGTGACCCCAAGCGGCTCGGCGCCGATTTCGCCTTCACGGCGCTGTTCATCGCGCTCGTCGCCGCTTTCTGGAAGGGACGGGTGACGTTCTGGACGGTGGCTGCGGCCGGCATCGCCTCGGCCGTGACCTATCGGCTCGTCGGGCCGCCCTGGCATGTCGCTGCGGGGGCTCTGTGCGGATTGCTTGCGGCGTGGCTCGCGGCGGGCAGCGAAGAGCAGCCGGTCACCAAGGAGGCCGAGGCGTGAGCGTCGATCCGATCAATCTTCTCGCCTTCCTGGGCATGGCGATCGTGACCTATTTCACGCGTGTCGCCGGGCTGGCATTGGCCGGGCGACTCAGCCTCTCGCCGCGCGCGCAGGCAGCTTTCGACGCGATTCCGCCGGCTGTGCTGATCGCGGTGATCGCGCCGAGCGCACTTGCGACCGGCTGGGCGGAGACGGCGGCGGCGGCGGTGACGGCACTCGCCGCGACGCGGCTGCCCTTGCTGGGCGTGGTCGCGGTCGGGGTTGTTGCGGTGGTTGGGTTCAGGATGGTGCTCTAGCAAGCGCGCCGTCATGCTGGCCCTTGTGGCGAGTATCCACGTTTTGAACGCGACCTTCGACCAGCGAAGACGTGGATGGTCGGGACGAGCCCGACGATGACGTGGGGTTCTAAAGCGGCCGGCAGGCCTGCTCCAGCCACGCCTTCGCCTCGCCCTCGACCTGCGGCGAGAGTTTTTCCCAGACCTTGGCGTGATAGGCGTCGATCCAGGCGATCTCGCCGGCATCGAGCATGTCCTTCTCGATCAGGGCGCGCTCATAGGGGCACCAGGTGATCGTCTCGAAGCCGTAGACCGTCCGCTCGGCTCCGGGGATCCGGCGCTCCTCGACGACGATCAGGTTCTCGATGCGGATGCCGTATTCGCCCTGCTTGTAGTAGCCGGGCTCGTTGGAGAGAATCATGCCCGGCTCCAGCGGCGTGGTGCCGAGCTTGGAGAGGCGCTGCGGCCCTTCATGCACCGAGAGATAGCTGCCGACGCCGTGGCCGGTGCCGTGATCGAAATCGAAGCCGCCCTGCCAGAGCGGCAGCCGGGCGAAGGCGTCGAGCTGCGCGCCCGAGGTACCCTTGACGAAGACCAGCCGCGAGATCGCCACATGCCCCTTGAGCACGCGGGTATAGCGGTCGCGCATTTCGGCCGTGGGGGTGCCGATCACCATGGTGCGGGTGATGTCGGTGGTGCCGTCCTCGTACTGGCCACCTGAATCGACCAGGAAGATGCCCGGCTCCAGCTTGCGATTGCTCGCCTCGCTGACGCGGTAATGCGGCAGCGCCGCATTGGGGCCGGCACCGGCGATGGTGGTGAAGGAGACGTCCTTGAGCAGGCCGGTCTTCAAACGCTCGGCCTCGAGCGCGGCGACGGCGTCAATCTCGGTGAGGCCGCCTTTCGGCGCCTCGCGTGCCAGCCAGGACAGGTAGCGCACCATGACGGCGCCATCGCGCAGATGGGCGTTGCGGGCGCCATCCAGCTCGGCTTCGTTCTTGCGCGCCTTCATCAGCGCGATCGGATCGGAGCCCGCATCGGGCGTGCCGCCGGCGTCGCGGATCAGGGTCGCCAGCGCCGAAGCGGCGGTCGCGGCATCGAGCCGGACCTTGGCTTTGGCCGCGCCGAGTTTCGCGATCTGCTTGTCGAGTTCGGCCGGAGGCGCGATCTCGCCGACGGCGCCGATCGCATCGCCGGCCTCGTTGGTGATCTTCTCCGGCGCGAGGAAGACGGTCGGCCGGCCTTCACGCGGGACGATGGAATAGCCGAGCGGCAGCGGCGTGTGCTCGACATCGCCGCCGCGGATATTGAAGACCCAGGCGAGCGCGTGCGGATCGGAAACGACGAGTGCGTCGACCCTGGCCTCTGTCAGCGCCTTCTGGATACGGGCGAGTTTCGCGGCGCTGTCCTCGCCTGCGAAGGCGGCCGGATGCGCCTTGATCGGTGCGGCCGGCGGGGCAGGGCGGTCGCTCCAGAGTGCGTCGACCGGATTGGCCTTGACGGCGACGAGGCTGCCGCCGGCCGCGGCCGCTGCCTTTTCGAGGCGGGCGAGGCCGTCCACCGTATGCAGCCAGGGATCGTAGCCGAGCTTGCCGCCGGCCGGCAGGTTCTGCTCGACCCAGCGCTCCAGCGGCGTCTCCTCCATGCGGGCCGGCGTGACGACGGTGGTGTCGGTCTGCTCGGCCGACTGGATGGTGTAGCGGCCGTCGACGATCAGCGCCGCCTTGTCGGACAGCACCACCGCATTGCCGGCCGAGCCGGTGAAGCCGGTCAGCCAGGCGAGGCGGGCCATGTGAGCCGGGACATATTCGCCCTGATGCTCATCGGCGCGCGGGATGACGAAGCCGTCGAGTCCCTGCGCTGCCAGCGCCTTGCGCAGGGCGGCGACGCGGCCGGCGACGAGCTTCGGATCGCTCGGCTCGGAGAAGGACTGGAAACGGCAGGTCGGCAGGATCGAATCGGTCATGGCGGGGTCCGGCTTGGGTCGCGGCATCGTTGCCTCGCGTTCGCGAAAGCGCCAGCGCAAATGCGTCGGCCGCGAGCTGCCCGTTCCGTGGGACGGGGCAGCCTTCCTGCTCCGCATTGTGCCGATTGGTTATGCAATCTGCGCAAACATTAATGGATATGGACGGATCGCATGCGTTTTCTGCATATCTTGCATATGCGAACATATCTTCTCGCAAGTGCGAAATGACCCCACCTTGGTCGCATAAGAGAACGAGGAAGCGACCGGGACTGTCCTTCGTTTTTCGGAGATGGACCCATGACTTACGTGTTGGATAATGCCGACCTGCTGCCTGTATCGGCTCGGACCCGCGGCGAAACCCGCGCCAGCAAGCCTGGCCTGATGCAACGCTTCTACGCCGCGCTCGTCGCGAGCCGCCAGCGCTCAGCAGCTCGCGAACTGCGCGCCCGCAACCTCCTCGTCAACGAGGCCGAGATCGTGCTGGGCGGCTACCCGTCCGCGACGCTGTCAAGCGACGTCTCCCTGCCTTTCAACCGCTGAATTCATGCCGCCGCGGCCTCGCGCCGCGCAGCAGGCAACCTTCAAGGACCTTCATCATGATCGCCATCATCAAGCACATCTACGAACAGATCGCCGATGCCGCGAAGTTCGCCGCCGCCGTCTGGCACGATGCCCGCAGCCTGCAGGCCGATGCCGAGAAGAAGTACGGCTATATCGGCTTCTGAGCCGAACGCGTAACGGCCTCGCGCTTCCCCGAGGAAGCGCAGGAGGTCAGACAAGGCGGCGTGGCCTCTGGGCTGCGCCGCCTTTTTTCATGACCAGCGTCGCCCAACCTTCGCGCAACGAATGGCTGGCGAGATAGACGCCCTGATGCCGGTAAGCCGAGACGACGCCGGCGACGTCCATCGCCAGCAGGCCTGACAGGATCAGCGTGCCGTTCGACGAGAGCACGCGCGCGATCGACGGGGCGAGCCGCTTCAGCGGGCCGGCCAGGATATTGGCGAAGACGAAATCGAAATGGCCGGGGCGCCAGGCCTTGGCGTGGCGCAGGCCCGGCGCGACATAGAGATCGAGCGCGTTCGGCGCGTGGTTGAGCCGGGCGTTATGGGCGGAGACCTCGACCGCGACCGCGTCGATATCGCCGGCGACGACCTTGCGCTTGATCTGCTTGGCGAGCGCCAGCCCGAGAATGCCGGTGCCGGTGCCGATATCGATGCCATGGCGCGGGCGGCGCTTCTTCAGCTCGGCATCGAGCGCGAGCAGGCAGCCGGCGGTGGTCCCGTGATGGCCGGTGCCGAACGCGAGCGCGGCCTCGATCTCGATGGCAACGTCATTGGTGCGGACCACGTGCCGGTCATGCGCGCCATGGACGAGGACGCGGCCGGCGCGCACGGGCTTCAGCCCGTCCAGGCTGTTGGCGACCCAGTCCTTGGTGTTGACCGTGGTGAAGGGCGTGATGTCCACGAGTTCGCCGACGATGGGGCGCAGCAGATCGCGCACCGCGTCCTCGTCGGGCGGATTGGCGAAATAGATCTCGACCTTCCACGGGATGTTCAGCGACAGCGTGGTGATCCCGTCCTCGACCTCGAAGGCCGAGATCGCGGTTTCGGTCGGGTCGAAAATCTCTCCCAGCAATTCGGTGAGGGCCCGGGCCTGTTCGCCCGAGGTGGAAAGTTCGAGGACGGTCGCGACCGTCGCTGGCAGGAGGCCTTCACGCATGGCGCCGGCTTAGCAGGCGCCCCCGCCGCTGTCATCGGAAATGGCCGGGGCGGCGCTGCTAAACCCCCCGTTCAGTATTCGCTGCTACCCGCGGGGCATGACGGCCTCGACACGCGCGATCATTCTGAAGGCAAGCCTCGCGACATTGCTGTCGATCGCGGCTTCGCTTGCTCTGGCGCTGACGGTGGTCCCGATGCTCGGCGGAGTCGTGGACGGCACTGCCTGGCTGATGTGCATCCTCTGCCCGCTCCTGATCGCCTGGCCGGCGAGCGCCTGGCAGTTCCGGCAGGCGCAGCGCCTGAAGGACGCACATGGCGAGATCGCGCGGTTGCATGACGAATTGTCGGCGACGCATGAGGCCTTGCTGGAAAGGGCGCGCCGCGATGGCCTGACCGGGCTGCTGAACCGCGAAAGCTTCCTTGCGGAGCTGGAGAAAGCGGTGGCCGCTGGCGGCGAAGGAACGCTGCTCTTCATCGATGCCGACCACTTCAAGCAGGTCAACGACCGCTTCGGCCATCCGGTCGGCGACGACGCCTTGCGAAGGCTGGCGCGGACGATCGTGGAAGCGGTGGGCGAGGGTGGCCTCTCCGGCAGGCTCGGAGGCGAGGAGTTTGCGGTTTGCCTTCCGCAGATCGACCTTTCGGAGGCAAGAGCCGTTGCCAAACGGATACTCGATGCTGTCCGGCGCCTCAGGATCGAGACGCCGGGTGGCGCGGCTGTCAGCCTGACCGTGAGTATCGGTGCCGCCGGCTGGGCCGGCGGCATGATGCTCGCGCATTTGATCGCCGAAGCAGACGCGCAGCTCTACCGTGCGAAGATGCAGGGCCGGAATCGGGCTGTCTGCGCTTCGAACATGGCTGCGGTGGCGTGAGGAGCGCCCGCCTCAGGTGCGCTGCGCGTTCAGCGCCGCGAAGACCTGACCGAAGGTGCCAGTCGCCTCGGCGAAGCGCAGCGGCTTGCAGCGCTCGACGATGACCTCGGTGGCCTCGGGCTGGGTTTCGAGGATCGTCATCACCTCCGTGATGAAATCGGCGAGGGGCATCGCGGCTGGATCGACAGCCTGATGAGGGCCGAGCAGCTCGGTCTGCACATAGGGCGGTGCGATCTCGATGACCTCGACCGATGTACCCTTGAGCTGCTCGCGCAGGCCGATCGACCAGGAATGGATCGCGGCCTTGGTCGCGCTGTAGGTCGGGGTCGCCGCCAGCGGCACGAACGCGAGGCCCGACGAGACGGTCAGCACCGCGGCGCGCGGCTGCTTCAGGAGATGCGGCAGGAGCGCCGTCGTCAGGCGGATCGGTCCGAGCAGGTTGGTCGCGACCGTTTCCTCGGCGATGGCGAGGTTGTCGGCGGCCGGGACGTTCTCCGGCTTCATGATGCCGGCATTGTTGATGACGGCATTGAGGCTCGGGAAGCGCTCGGCGGCCCTTTGAGCGAAGGCAGCGATATCGGCCGCTTCCTGGATGTCGAGCAGCATCGATTCCATACCGGGATTGTTGGCGGTGACCGCATCGAGCACGGCTTCGCGGCGCCCGGCGATGACGACCTTGTTGCCCTTGGCGTGCAGCGCCTCGGCCAGCGCCCGGCCGATGCCCGAGCCGCCGCCGGTGACGAGGATGGTGTTTCCGGAAATTTTCATGGCAAGACCCTCTCGTGGTTGCGCGAGACGAGATGGCGCCCATACTCTTCAATGGAAAGAAGGCGCTTGGAAGTGCCATACGCACCAAAAGGAGAGTGTGCGATGCAGGCGATCCGGGCCGCCATGGCGGCGATGCATCAGCGCAGCGAGGCCATCCCGCCGGTCAGTCCGGCGGTGGAGTCGCTGGTGCGGCAGGTCATCGCGCAGGTGGCGGACAAATGGACGATGCTGGTGCTGGAAGCGCTGGAGGAGCACGGCACGCTGCGCTTCACCGAGGTCGGCCGTATCGTCGGCGGCATCAGCCAGAAGATGCTGACCAAGACGCTGCGCGAGATGGAGCGCGACGGGCTCGTCATTCGCACCGTCCATCCGGTGATCCCGCCGCATGTCGACTACACGCTGACGGAGCTGGGGCGCGAACTCAGCGCCGCCTTCTGCGGCGTCTGGACCTGGGCCGAGACCTACTACGCCGAGGTTTCGGCAGCGCGAAAAGCGTTCCGCGAGCGGGAAGGCGGGGCTTGAGCGCTCAGAGGTCCTTGGTCAGGTAGATGCGGGTCGCGCCCGGCGGCTTGGGGGCGATCTCGCCAAAAACCTGCCAGCCGAGCTTCTTGTAGAACTCCGGCGCCTGGAAGCTGATGGTGAAGAGCACGGCCTTGCTGCAGCCGCGCCTGCGGCCTTCCTCCTCGGCCATGGCGAGGATGCGGCTGCCGATGCCGGTGCCGCGCAGGCTTTTCGGCAGGTAGACGGTATCGATGAAGAGCAGGCCGAGCGAGGTGCGCCCGGCGAGCCCGCCGATCGGCTTCCCCGTTTCCGGATCGCTGATGCGGATCTGCAGTTCCTGGCGATCGTGCCGGCCGATCGCCGCGTCGTTATAGTCTTTCAGGCCTTCGCCGAGCAGCTTGCGGAAAGCGTCGTCTTCGGCGTCGGTGAGGGTGATCTCGGGAGGCATGGTCGGTCGGATCGCTGAAGCTGCGGCAGGGACGAGCCGCTTCTACTCCGCTGCTGGCTGCAGCGATAGGCCGGGTGCCGGGATCAGAGCTATGGCGTGTGCGGCCATGTCTGCGGAAGTCTCTGGATCGCTGCGCAATTCGCTGGACGTCCGGGCGCGGGGGGCTGAACCGCCTTGAGCTTCGATCCAGAGTGCAACTGCCTCGGGAGCATTGAGCAAGGCTTCATCCAGCGTATCGCCGGCCGCGAAGCAGCCGGGCAGATCGGGAAACCAGACGCCGACGGCATGGTCAGGGCCGGCATCCTCGATGATGGCGACGTAGAAACCCATCTTAGCGCTGGGCCTAACCTTCCGGAAAAAGTGGCAGGTCGCTGCCTGGAGACTGAGTGGGCCGTTCGGAATCTGCTCGCTCTTTGGAAACAGGCTCCTTTGCTAGGAAATAAGCTTCTACGAATTTCTCAAGCTCTTGTGCTAGCTCTTTGTCTGAAAGGCTATGAAAGTCCTTTCTATTATACACTCGTGCGCCACGAGTTGTGCTTCCAGTTGGGCAAGAGAGGTCAACAAAATCAAGGTCGAGTGATCTAAAATCTGAACGGCCGAACATCTCTCGTTCAAGGATTGATATAAAAACTCTCCCTGGGATGCCATTCAATTTCCCGGGTGTTTTCCAGAAGCTTGGCCAAAACAATCGGGGGCGCCTAGCGTCAATCAGAACAAACGGAGGATTGACTGGAACATACAGGCCGCGTCCGATGGGGAACAGCCGAGGATCGACGCGGATCGCTCCAGAAAAAGAGTTCTCTTTGATATATTTTGATAACGCCTGAAGCGCAGCCAAATTATGTTTGGCGTTTTTAGGTTTCAAAGTGGCTTTGATAGCTTTCTCGATCTGTTCGGCGTCAATTCCCAGTTGGAATCGATCGAAAAGCCATTGTGTCCGAAGCGTTTCATAGCTGATGCCACTTCCGCCGCCGGCTCGTTTCTCAATCCTCTTTCGGATGTCGGCAACAGTTCCGCCGCAATGTGTCGAGAAATGCTGAACAGTCGGAAGTTTCAAATTGGCCAATTCATGCTCCCGCTTTTGACCACGAACTCCTAAAATAGGCCCTCATACTCTCGTTCGAGATTTTCATCCCAACATTCAATCGCCCTGCATGATGCCATGTCTCGTACCATGGCGAGCCTTCCATATGGCTCCAATCCACAAGCTTTCCAGAGGGAACGCGGGAAAAAAAATCAATGACTGGCAAAATCCGATCTAACTCATCGCTGGTTATTGTTTTTGGAAATATCTCTGTTTTTCCAGTCAAAAAATCTGTGGTTGTTGCTCGGCTTGTTATTCTCTCGGAGCCATGTTTTTTGAATTGATAGTATATCTCTTTAATTACAGGCCCATACTCCCAAGCTTCAAATCTGTCCATTAATAGATCTTCATTTGTGAATTTATAATTCACGCCATTTACAAAGTATAATATTTTATTAAGTGATAGATTTGAGATATGTAAATTTAAATATTCCGATCTATCAAGTATTATATTGGCTATCTCTCTGGCGTCGCGGGGCATAATTGCTAGCCCGCCTTCTGCACGAACGAGTCGAGCACCATCTTCCGGCCGGCCTTGTCGAAATCGACGGTGAGCTTGTTGCCGTCGACGCTGGCGACGGAGCCGGGGCCGAACTTGACGTGGAAGACGCGGGCGCCCTCGCCATAGGCGGATTCGCCGGATGATTTCGCGGTCAGCTCGCCCTCGATCAGCAGCGGACCGCGCTGGCGCGAGCCGCCGCCGAAATTGCCCTGGCCGAAGCCGCGGCCGCTTTCCGAGAAACCGCTGCCGCCGCCATTCCTCGCCCGGTTCTCCTGCGCGCGCTGCCAGCCCGGCGTGTTGTAGCTGGAGCCGAAGCTCTCCATCCGGTCGAAGCGCGAGGCGCCGTAGCCGCCTTGGCTATAGCTGGTCGGGGCCTGCTCGACCTCGACATGTTCCTCCGGCAGTTCGTCGATGAAGCGCGAGGGCAGGCTGGTCTGCCAGAGGCCGTGGATGCGCCGGTTCGAGGCGAAATAGAGCTTCAGCTTCTTGCGGGCGCGGGTGAGGCCGACATGGGCGAGGCGGCGTTCTTCCTCGAGGCCGGCGCGGCCACTCTCGTCGAGGGCGCGCTGGTTCGGGAACAGGCCTTCCTCCCAGCCGGGCAGGAAGACGGTGTCGAATTCCAGCCCCTTGGCAGCGTGCAGGGTCATGATCGAGACGCGCGCCTCGGCCTCGCCGTCCGCGAGGTCCGTCACCAGCGCGACGTGCTCGAGGAAGGCGGGCAGGTCGGGGAACCCGTCGAGCGAGCGCACCAGTTCCTTGAGGTTTTCCAGCCGCCCGGCGGCGTCGGCCGACCGGTCTTTCTTCCACATTTCGGTATAGCCGGACTCTTCCAGCACCAGCTCGGCAAGCTCGCCCTGGGGCATGTTCTCGGCGTTGGCCTGCCAACGGCCGAAGGCCTCGACCAGCTCGCGCAGCGACGTGCGAGCCTTGGACTTCAGCTCGTCGCTCTCGACTGCGGCGCGGGCCGACTGCATCAGCGAGAAACCGGTGGCGCGGGCGTGCTCGTGCAGGAGCCGGACCGTCGTATCGCCGAGGCCGCGCTTGGGCACGTTGACGATGCGCTCGAAGGCGAGATCGTCGGTGGCTGAGACCACGCAGCGCAGATAGGCGAGCGCATCGCGGATTTCGGCGCGCTCGTAGAAGCGCGGGCCGCCGATGACGCGATAAGGCACGCCGGCCTGGACGAAGCGTTCCTCGATCTCCCGCATCTGGGCGGAGATGCGCACGAGCACCGCGACCTCGGCGAGATTGTATTTCTTGGCCTGCATCGCCTCGATCTCGTCGGAGATCAGGCGCGCTTCCTCCTGGCTGTCCCACGCACCGGTGATGGTGACCTTCTCGCCGAGCGCGTCTTCGGTGCGCAGGGTCTTGCCGAGACGGCCTTCGTTGCGGGCGATCAGCTTCGAGGCGGTCGCGAGGATATGGCCGGTGGAGCGGTAGTTGCGCTCCAACCGGATCACCGTCGCACCTGGAAAATCGTGCTCGAAGCGCAGGATGTTGTCGACCTCGGCGCCACGCCAGCCATAGATCGACTGGTCGTCGTCGCCGACGCAGCAGATGTTGCGGCGGCCCTGCGCCAGCAGCCGCAGCCAGAGATACTGGGCCGTGTTGGTGTCCTGATACTCGTCGACGAGGATGTAGCGGAAGCGGTCGTGATAGGTCTGGAGCACGTCCGGATAGTCGCGGAACAATGTCAGGCAGTGCAGCAGCAGATCGCCGAAATCGACGGCGTTCAGCGCCTTCAGGCGCTCCTGATAGGCGGCATAGAGCTTGCCGCCCTTGCCATGGGCGAAGACGGCGGCTTCGCCCGCGGGCACATCCTTGGGCGCGAGACCGCGATTCTTCCAGCTATCGATGAAGCCTGCCAGCATGCGGCCGGGCCAGCGCTTCTCGTCGATGCCCTCGGCCTGAATCACCTGCTTCATCAGGCGGATCTGGTCGTCGGTGTCGAGGATGGTGAAGTCGCTGCGCAGGTCGAGCAATTCGGCATGGCGGCGCAGGAGCTTGGCCGAAATCGAATGGAAGGTGCCGAGCCAGGGCATGCCCTCCGCCACGGGGCCGACGAGATGGGCGACGCGCTCCTTCATCTCGCGCGCCGCCTTGTTCGTGAAGGTGACGGCGAGGATCTGAGACGGGTAGGCGCGGCTGGTCGAGATCAGGTGGCCGATGCGGGTGGTCAGCACGCGGGTCTTACCGGTGCCGGCGCCGGCCAGCACCAGAACCGGGCCTTCCGTCGCCTCGACCGCCTGACGCTGCTCCGGGTTCAGCCCCGCGAGATAGCCGGCCGCCGGCTGCGCGGCAGCGCGCGCGGCGAGGCCGCCGGGGCGGGGCGGGGGAGCGGAAAAGGGGTCTGCGTCGGACAAGGGTGTGCGCTGCTCGTGCGTGATTCGTTCTCCGGCGAATATAGGGCGTCGCCGTCAGGATTGCGCCCTGCCGGAGCGATCATTTTATATCCCGTTCCACAGGGAGGTGGCAGCAATGGCTGAGCTAGGCGAAACGGCGCGCTGGGAGGTCACCAATCAGGTGCCGGTGCTGGCGGAGTACGACGCCTTCGCCGCCGATCCGGTGCTGCCCGGCATCGTCTCGGCCTTCGGAGCCGACTGGGCGCGCGCACGCTTGAGCGAGGCGGGGCGGACGGTCGGTTCGGCACGGGTGCAGGAGCTGGCCTATCTCGCCAATCGTTACCCGCCTGAACTGAAAGCCTTCGACCGTTTCGGCAACCGGATCGACGAGATCGCCTTCCATCCGGCGTGGCATGAGTTGATGGGGCTCGCCATCGGGCAGGAGGCGCATGCGCTCGCCTGGAACCGGCCGGAATCCGGCGCGCAGGTGGCTCGCGCCGCCCTGCAATATCTCTGGTACGGGGCGGAGAGCGGTATCTGCTGTCCGATCAGCATGACCTATGCCGCCGTGCCGGTGCTGAAACCGGATGCGGCCGTGTGGGAGCAATGGGGCTCGCTCGTCACCTCCGACCGCTATGACCCGCGGCAGGGACCGGCCCACCTCAAGACGGGAGCGACCGTCGGCACGGCGATGACGGAGACGCAGGGCGGCTCGGATCTGAGGCAGACTCAGACTTCTGCCGAGGATAATCGCGACGGCACCTTCTCGCTGCATGGGCGGAAGTGGTTCTTCTCGGTGCCGCATTCCGACGTCTTCCTGACGCTGGCGCGCACGGCCGAGGGCATCTCCTGCTTCGCCGTGCCGGGCTGGCTGCCGGACGGCGGGCGCAACGGTATCGCGATCCAGCGGCTCAAGGACAAGGTCGGCAATCGTTCCAATGCCTCTTCCGAGGTCGAGTTCAGAGGCGCGATCGGCCACCTCATCGGCGAACCGGGCCGGGGTATCCGGACTGGCCTGTCGATGAATCACAATTCGCGGCTCGATATCGCGGCGGCGTCCTCCGGGCTGATGCGGATGGCGGTCTCGCTCGCGGCGCATCACGCGCAGCATCGCCGCGCTTTCCAGAAGGCGCTGATCGACCAGCCGATCATGCAGAACGTGCTCGCCGATATCGCCATCGAGGCGGAGGCCGCTGCCTGGCTCGCGTTCCGGCTGTTCGCGGCGCTCGATCGGCAGGAGGTGTCCGAAAGCGAGCGGCTCCTGGCGCGGGTCGGGGCGCCGATCGCGAAGTACTGGATCACGCGGCGCGCGCCGGCCGTCGTCACCGAGGCGCTGGAATGCCATGGCGGCAACGGCTTCATCGAGGAGAACCCGATGGCGCGGCTCTATCGGGAGGCGCCACTCAACGCCATCTGGGAAGGCTCGGGCAACGTCATCTGCCTCGACGTGCTGCGCTCGCTGGCGCGCGATGAGGGGGCGGTCGACGTGCTGCGGGCGGAGCTGATGGCCGCTGCAGGAACGGATCGGCGTTACGATGCGGCGCTGAAGCGGCTGGAGGGCGATCTGCCGGAGATGATGCGCAACGAGGGGCAGGCGCGGCGATTGACCGAGAAGCTGGCGTTGATGCTGCAGGGTTCGCTGCTGTTGCGCTTCGCGCCGACAGACGCGGCGGACGCCTTCATGGCGACGCGGCTTGGGGGGGGCTGGTCAGGGCAGTTCGGCGACCTGCCACTGGGCGTCGATGCGGCGGCGCTGGCGCGGCGGGCGGTTCCGCTGGTGAACTAGACTCTTTTAGCCCGGGTACCCCTTTCCCTCCGAGAGAGGGGTACCCGGGCCTTTTTGTTGGAACGAAGTGATAATCAGGCCGCTTCCGGCTCGAAATCCATCGCCACGCCGTTGATGCAGTAGCGCAGGCCGGTGGGTGGCGGGCCGTCCGGGAAGACGTGGCCGAGATGGCCGCCGCAATTCGCGCAATGCACCTCGACGCGGACCATGCCGAACTTACGATCCTCGCTGGTCTCGACCGCGCCTTCCAGCGGCTGGTCGAAGCTCGGCCAGCCGGTGCCGCTCTCGAATTTCTTGCCCGACCGGAACAGCTTCTGGCCGCAGCCGGCGCAGGAGAAGGTACCGGCGCGCTTCTCGTAGTTCAGAGCGCAGGAGCCGGCCCGCTCCGTGCCGTGCCCGCGCAGGACCTGATATTGCTCCGGCGTCAGCCGCGCGCGCCACTCAGCGTCCGAGAGTCGGAAAGGGAAGCTCTCGTCCTGTTCCTTCGGCTCGCCGAACATGCTCATCAGACCCATTGCGATCTCCTTGTCAGCGGGAGGCGCCTCATTGGCTCTCTTAGCCTCAATATGGCGTTTCCCGCGTCTGATTTCAGCCCCGCGCCGGTTAGCTTTTTCACGAAGCCGTGGGCACTCCCCTGGCATCGTCACCGGACCGTCACGCGACTCCTCTAGCAGCCCGGCCACCCGCAAAGGGAGGAAAACCTGTGACGCAACAGGCGACGCAAACGGCGCGCGCGGCCCGCCGCATGACGAGCTCGGGCCTGGGACAGGCCGTCCGGCGCAGCAAGACGCTCTCCAAGGCCGGCATGCTGGAATGGCTGTTCGCGCGCGCCTTCTCGGGGCTGGTCTATCCGCAGATCTGGGAGGACCCGGTCGTCGACATGGCGGCGCTTCAGCTCAAGGCCGGCGATCATGTCGTCGCGATCGCGTCGGGCTCCTGCAACATCCTGTCCTATCTGACGGCGGCGCCGATCCGAGTCAGCGCCGTCGACCTCAACGCCACTCATATCGCGCTCGGGCGGCTCAAGCTCGCGGCGCTGGCGCGGATGGAGAAGCAGGAAGATTTCCTGCGCTTCTTCGGGCGAGCCAATGAGAGCGCCAATGTCACGCTCTACGACCGCGAGATCGCCGATCATCTCGACGCCGTCTCGCGGGGCTACTGGGAGGGGCGGGGGCTGAACGGGCGCCGCCGGATCAATCTCTTCGCTCGAGGCTTCCATCGCTACGGCCTGCTCGGGCGCTTCATCGGCACTGGGCATCTGCTGGCGCGATTGCTCGGCGGCAATCCCAAGGCGATGCTGGCGGCGCGCGACTTGGCCGAGCAGCGGGCGCTCTACGACAGGCATCTCGCGCCGGTCTTCGAGCGCAGGCTGGTGCGCTGGCTGGTGCGCCAGCCAGCCTCGCTCTACGGTCTCGGCATTCCGCCGGCGCAATACAAGGCGCTGGCCGCCGATGGCGAGGACGGCATTCTGGGCGCGCTGAAGCTCCGGCTCGAGCGCCTCGCCTGCGATTTCGACCTCAGGGACAATTATTTCGCCCAGCAGGCTTTCGGCCGGCGCTATGGCGAGGGGCCGGACGCGGCCTTCCCGCCCTATCTCCAACCGCAGCATTTCGCGGCGGTGAAGGAGCGTGCTTCGGGCGTCTCGTATCGCCAGAGCGCGGTCACGGCCTGCTTGGAAGAGCAGCCGGCGGAGAGCTGCGATGCCTATGTGCTGCTCGACGCGCAGGACTGGATGAACGACGCCGATCTCACGGCGCTGTGGTCGCAGATCACGCGGACGGCCCGGCCGGGTGCGCGGGTGATCTTCCGCACCGCCGCCGATGAGCGCCTGCTGCCGGGCCGTATCCCGGCTGCGATCCTCGGCCAGTGGCATTACGAGGAGGCGAAGAGCCGCGATCTCTGCCGGCAGGATCGCTCGGCGATCTATGGCGGCTTCCATCTCTATGTGCTCCAGGAGCCCGCCCGGTGAGCGCCGCAGAGGCGCCGGCCGGCTCGGCCGCCGGGCTGATGGACCGGATCTACCGGCACCAGCGCCATTTCTACGATGCCAGCCGGAAGTTCTACCTGCTCGGCCGCGACCAGCTCATCGACGGCTTGCAGCCGCCGAAAGGCGGAAGCGTGCTGGAGATCGGCTGCGGCACCGGGCGCAACCTGATCCGGATCGCACGGCGCCATCCGGATTGCGCCTGTTACGGGCTCGACGTTTCCAGCGCGATGCTGGCGACGGCGCAAGGTTCGGTTTCAAAGGCCGGGCTTGAGGGGCGGATCAGGCTCGCGCAGGCGGATGCCACCGGCTTCGATCCGCAGGCGCTGTTTGGCCGCGCCGGTTTCGACCGGATCGTGATCTCCTATGCGCTGTCGATGATCCCGCCCTGGCAGGGCGTCGTCGTCGAGGCTCTGCGGCGTCTCGCTCCGGGCGGTTCGCTGCATATCGTCGATTTCGGCGATCAGGCGGGTTTGCCGGCGCCGTTCAAGGTGGCGCTGCTGCGCTGGCTCGCGCTGTTCCATGTCACGCCGCGCGAGGATCTGGCCGAGGTCGTGCAGGCCATGGCGGAAGCGGCCGGGGCCGATTGCCGGACCGGCGTGGCCTATCGCGGTTATGCGGTCCATGCGGTGGCGACGCGGCAACGGGACGCGGCATAGCGGTGCGCGGGTCTTTTGTTCTTGCATCGGCTTTGCCCGAAAACCGCGTCGCACTTTTCGGGGCGATGCTTTAACGCCTATGCTGGCGGCGATGGATGCCGCCGACGCCCCGCCCGATCAGAGCCGCTTCGAAGCCCTGCGGAGCCGTTTGCGCCAGCTTTATCACGGCCGCTCGCCGGCAGCGCTGCGCTTCCAGGCGGTGACGACGGTCGTCGATCTCCTGATCATCGCCTTCTTCATCCTGACGCCGCTGCTCCGGGAGAACGCGGCCTTCCTCTGGATCGACTATTCCGTCGCGGTGATCATGGTGACGGAGATCGCTGCGCGTCTGCTCGCTTCGACCAACATGCTCCGGCTGCTGCGCCAGCCGACCCTGCTGCTCGATCTTTTCATCCTGCTGACGCTGCTTGCGCCGCAATGGCTGGAGAATTTCGGCTTCCTGCGCATCCTCAGGCTGTGGTCACTCTCGCATAAGGGCATCGTCTGGGCGCAGTTCCGCGAGACCCGCTTCCGCCAATGGGAGAACGTGGTCCGGGCGCTGAGCAATATCGCGACCTTTCTCTTCGTGGTGACCGGCTTCGTCTACACCTTCTTCTTCCGGCAGGAAGGCGGGCTGGAGAGCTATGTCCAGGCGCTCTATTTCACGGTGGCGACCGTGACCACGACCGGCTTCGGCGACGTGACCCTGCCGGGTGTCGCCGGCAAGCTGACCTCGATCGTGGTGATGATCGTCGGGATCACGCTGTTCGTGCGCCTGGCGCAGGCGCTGTTTCGGCCGAACAAGGTGCTGTTCCCCTGTCCCGAATGCGCCTTGCAGCGGCATGAGCCGGACGCGGTCTACTGCAAGGCGTGCGGGCACAAGCTCAAGATCCCCGACGACGATCCCTGAGATGATCGTCGTTCAGTGCCGGGTTTCGGTCGCCGTCTCGGTCTCGCGCTCGTCGGTGGTCTCATCGACCCGGATCGCCGATTTCCTGGGCATGCCGATGATGCGGCCGATCGTGGCCGGCAGCGGCATCATGCTGTGGGCTGCTTTCATCAGGGCGATGTTGGCGAGGATGTCGGCCGGGAAGGGCGTGACCTTGCGGTGGACCATGTCGACATGCAGCGACAGGTTTTCGCTGGTCGCCGCGAGCCAGCCCTCGTTGGCGTGCCGCATCTCCAGGTAATAATGCAGGCGCTTGTCGTCGAAGGCGATGAGCTGCGCGGTGATGCGGACGAGGTCCCCCTCGGTCAGTTCCCGCTTGTAGAGGACATGGCACTCGGCCGCGAAGGTTGAGGCGTGGCGCGTCTCGGCATAGTCGCGGCTGAGGCCGACCAGCGAGAAGACCTCGTCGACCGCACGGTCGAACAGCACATGATAATAGGCCATGTTGAGATGGCCATTATAGTCGATCCATTGAGGCTCGACCCGCATCGCCGAGGAGACGAAGGGCGCGAAGAACAGCGCCGGGGCGCGGGTATCGTGTTGCACCTTCGCCTCCCTGACAGGCGCCTGGTTCAAGGGACGGCCGCAATATTGCCGCTGCCCATCTCATGGTCGCTTGATCTAGTATGCATCGCTCGCAAGCGGCGTCAGCATCATGGTCCGGCCAGTATGGCAGGACCATGTCGAAGCGTAACCAATTGCGAAACCGATCTGTTCCAAATCTAAGCGCCAGAACCGGATGTTGACAATGAGCCTGCCTGCCGCCGCTCCTCATGACAGCCCTGTCCCGGCCGCAGTGCTGCCGCCCTCGCCGGAGGCGATCGCGGCGGTGACTCAAGGCTTGGCCGCAAGCTTCGGCAACCGGCTGGTCACCAGCCTCGCCGTGCGCCAGCAGCACGGCCATACACTGACCTGGATCCCGAACCAGCCGCCGGATGCGGTGGTGTTCCCGCAGAGCACGGCGGAAGTCTCGCAGATCGTGAAGCTTTGCGCCGCCCATGGCGTGCCCGTCATCGCTTTCGGCACTGGTACTTCGCTGGAGGGCCATGTGAATGCGGTCTTCGGCGGCGTCTGCATCGACATGTCGCAGATGAAGCGGATCATCGCGGTCCATGCCGAGGATCTCGATGTGGTGGTCGAGGCGGGCGTTACCCGCAAGGAGCTCAACGAGCATCTGCGCGACCAGGGCCTGATGTTTCCGATCGATCCCGGCGCCGATGCCTCGCTCGGCGGCATGGCGGCGACGCGCGCCTCGGGTACCAATGCCGTCCGCTATGGGACGATGAAAGACAACGTTCTGGCGCTGACCGCGGTGATGGCCGACGGCTCCATCGTCAGGACCTCGACGCGCGCCCGCAAGACCTCCGCCGGCTACGATCTCACCCGCCTGCTCGTCGGTTCGGAAGGCACGCTCGGCATCATCACCGAGGTGACGCTGAAGCTGCACGGCATCCCGGAGGCGATCGCCGCCGGCGTCTGCCCGTTCCCCTCGGTGAAGGCGGCCTGCGACGCGACGATCCTGACAATCCAGACCGGCCTGCCGGTTGCGCGCATCGAACTGCTCGACGACGTGATGATCCGCGGCGTCAACCTGCACGCCAAGCTCGGCTTAGCAGAGACGACAATGCTCTTCGTCGAGTTCCACGGCACGGAAGCCGGCGTGAAGGAGCAGTCCGAGCGCTTCGGCGAGATCGCGGCGGAGTTCGGCGGCGGCCCGTTCGAATGGGCGACCAAGGCCGAGGATCGATCCAAGCTGTGGCAGGCGCGCCATGACGCCTATTGGGCGGCCAAGGCCCTGCGTCCCGGCTTCGACTCGGTCGCCACCGATGTCTGCGTGCCGATCTCGCGGCTGGCGGAATGCGTCGAGGAGACCAAGCGCGATATCGAGGCCTCCGGCCTGATCGCGCCGATCGCCGGCCATGTCGGCGACGGCAATTTCCACACGCAGCCCCTGGTCGATCTTGCCGACACGGCCGAGGTCGAGCGGGCTCAAGGCTTCATTGACCGGCTGGTGAAGCGGGCGCTCGCAATGGGCGGCACCTGCACCGGCGAGCACGGCGTCGGCCAGAAGAAGATGAAATATCTCGAGCAGGAGCATGGGGCCGAGGCGCTCGCGGTGATGCGCACGCTGAAGCGTGCGCTCGACCCGCGCAACATCCTCAATCCCGGCAAAATCGTCGTCCTGTGACCTCGTTGCGGCTTGCGCCTTTGGCTTGCTTCGCCGAAATGTCGTGATCTCGCCGCGACTTGCGGGCAGGATGGGATATTCCGGCGCTGGCCGTCCCTGCGACGAAACGGGGCCTTCATTCCGGCAGTCCGGAATGGCGGCGTGGTTCGGTCGCGGGGACGGCAGGCTGAAATGCAACGCCGTTCCACCATGGCGACAGGGGCATACAGCGGAATTTGCGTGAGAGTCTGACAGTTCTGGCCGGTCTGCTGGTGCTGGCGCTGCTGGCGGCCCTGATCGGCCCCGGCTTCGTCGACTGGCGCAGCTACCGCCCGCAGATCGAAGCCCGATTGAGCGAGGCGCTCGGCGTGGAGGCGCGGGTCGGCGGCGGTATCGGCCTGCGCCTGCTGCCGTCGCCGCGCATCGCGCTCGACGATGTGCGGATCGGGCCGGGCGACGGAACGACCAGTTCCGCCAGCGCCGAACATGCGACTGTGGAGCTGGCTCTGGCGGCACTGGCGCGGGGTGAGTTCCGCTTCTCGGAAGCGCGGCTGGACGGCGCGGCGATCTCACTCCTGCAGGACGAGGCCGGCACGATCCGCCTGCCCGAGCGGAGCGGCACGGGCATTCCGGCCGGGGCGAGACTCGACCGCCTGACGATCAGCCGCTCGACACTGATCTGGCGCGAGGCAGGCAAGCCCGGCGTCATGCTCTCGCCGATCGCCGCCGAGATGTCGGCGGTGAGCTTCGCCGGCCCCTGGCGCTTCGAAGGCGAGGTCGCGGGCGCTTCACTGCGCGTCACGACCGGCGAGATGGAGGCTGACGGAAGGCTGCGGACCAAGGCCTATCTCACCGGCGAGGATCTGCAGCTAGGCTTCGACGGGGCACTGCTTTTCCCGAAGGGCGCCGAGGGGTTCGGAGCCGAACTCGATGGGACCTTCAATCTCTCGCCGGGCGGTGCCGTCGCGCTGACCGGGCGTGTCAAGGGCGGCAGCCGGCAGCTCGATCTCTCCGGGCTCACGCTCGATCTCGCGGGCGGCGCGGCGCGGCTGGAAGGCGAGGGACAGTATCTCCCCGGCACGGGCAAGGGTTCGCTGGCGCTCCGCGCACGCCGGCTCGATGCCGATGCGCTGACGACGGCACTGGCCGAAAGGCAGGGTTTCGAGCGCGCCTTGCAGGGGCTGCCGGGCGCCTTCGATGTCAGCCTCGATCTCGACCAACTGATCTGGCGCGGCGAGGATTTCTCGACGCTCGCCCTGCGCGGGCATCTGCATGACGGGGGGCTGAGCGAAGCCTCCGCCTCCGTGCGTGTGGCCGGCGCGCTGCTGGGTGCGAGCGGTAATCTCAATGCCGAAGGCGTTTCGGGCCGGCTCAACCTCAAGGCCGAGGATGCGCGGCGCGTCGGGCTGGTGCTGTCGCGGGCGGGGCTCGATCCGGCGCTGGCCGATTTCATCGCGCGGCTCGGGCGGATCGATGCCGATATCATCGGCGCCTGGACGGGTACTGGAGGCCGATTCCAGCGCCTGCTGGTCGCGGGGTCGTCGGGTCTGCGCCTCGATGCCTCCGGCGAAATCGCGCCGAACCGCATCGCCGCGAAGGCAGCGGTGAACGGGCTCTCGCTCGATACGCTTCCTCCCGGCAACAGCCTGTCCGGCCTGCTCCGGCAGCGCGACGTGGCGCTGGATCTGGCGCTCACCAACCTGCGCTTCCGCAACGCACCACCGGGTTCGGCCAATCTCGACCTCCGGCGCGAGGGCGATATCTGGCGCCTGAGCCGGCTTTCGGTCGATGGCTTCGGCGGCGTCGCCGTCACAGGAGCCGGTGCGCTTCTGGCGGAGGGGGGTGAAATTTCCGGGCGGGTCCGGGCGCCGCGCTTCGAGACGCTGACGGCATTGGCCGGGCCTGTCCTGCCGGAAGCGGCAGTCCAGGCATTCCAGCGCGCCGGCGAAGGGCTCGCGCGGCTCGACACCGGCTTTCGGCTGACACGTGCCGCGTCGGGCGAGACCAGCCTGTCGGCAGAGGGTACGGCAGTGGCGGGCCGGCTCAAGCTCGACGGAAGGCTCGACCGTGCCGGCAACTGGAGCCGGGCGGCACTGGGGTTCGAACTCAACGACCGGCGGCAGGCCTTCGCCGCCCTGGGCTTGCCCTTGCCGCAGCAGGGCGGGGCGGGGCGGTTCAATCTCGATCTGGCCCGCGGGAAGGTCACCGGCTCCCTTGCCGGGCAGGGGCTGTCGATCGTCGTGGAGGATGGCGGGCAGGGACCTCGCCTGACCTTGCAGGCGGACGGGCCGGGGCAGATCCTCGCCGAAGGGCCGGCGCGCCTGCTGCCGGACGGCGTGATCGACGCGTCCGCGCGGCTCGCCATCGCCGAGGAGGCGATCCGCCTCGACGAGATCACGGCCCATCTCGACGGCATGGCGGTGAACGGTTCGCTGCTGCTGCCGCGCGAGGGACGCGCCTCCGGACGTATCGCGGTTCCGGCCGCCGATATTCGCTCGTTGATGGTGGCGGCGTTGGGGCAGGTGGCGGCGACGCCGAATGCGCTCTGGTCGACCGGACGCTTCGGGCGTGTGTCGGGATTTCCTGATTTCGATATTGCCGTGGAGGCCGGGACGCTTGCCGCCTTCGATGGCGGGACGATCCGCAATGCCGGCTTCATGCTGCGCTCGGACGAGGACGGACTCAGGATCGAGGATATCCGCGGCAGCTATGGCGGCGGGCAGGTGGCCGGGCGGCTTGGTCTGCGACGCGATGGTGGGTTGGCCCAGCTCAACGGGCGGCTCAGCCTGATGGCGGTCGATCTCGGCGAATTCACCAAGGGGGCCGTCGGCGGCAAGGCTTCGGGGCAGGTCGAGTTCGGTGGATCGGGCGAGACGCCGGCGCGGCTGGTGGCGGGCTTGAGCGGGGCAGGCAGCCTCGCGCTGAGCGCTACGCGCCTCTCCCGGTTCGATCCGAAGGCTTATGAGCGGATCATCGCAGGAACCGGCGAGGATGCGTCCGAGAGCGATGCGTCGCGGCTGCAGGATCGGCTCAGCGAGGCGCTGGACAAGGATGCCTGGGCGCTCGGCGACGTCACGCTGCCCTTCACGCTCGCTGGCGGCCTGATCCGGCTCCAGCCCTTCGCCTTCGAGCGCAACGGCCTGCGCGCCGAGGCGAGCGGCATCCTCGACCTGCGCGCGCTGACCGCCGATCTCAGGCTCGGCCTGAGGCCGCTCGGCGCCCTGCCGAAGGGCTGGCCGGGCGATGCACCGCAGATCGGCATTGCCTGGCGCGGCCCGCTCTCGAACCTGCGGCGCGAGAGCGATGTCAGCGCGCTCTCGAACACGGTGGCGGCGCGGGCTCTGGCGCGCGAGATCGAGCGGGTCGAGGCCTTCGAGGCCGATGCGCGCGAGCGGGCGATGCATGCGCGGCGCCTGCGGGCCGAACGCGAGATGCGCGAGAACGAGCGTAAGCTCGGTGAGTTCCTGAAGGCGCAGGAAGAAGCCCGCATCGCCGAGGAGAAGCGCCAGGAAGAGGCGCGGCGCATCGAGGAGCAGCGCCGGCAGGCCGAGGAAAAGCGTGCCGAGGACTTGCGGCGTGCCGAGCAGGCCCGGGCCGAGCTGGAAGCGCGACGCCGGGCGGAAGCCGAAGAACGCGCTCGCGCGGCCGCCGAACGGGCGGCCGCGCAACCGACTGCTCCGCCAGCTCAGCCCCAACCGCAGCCGGGCCCGCTCGTGCTGCCGGGGGCACCGCGCAGCAGTTTGCCGGAAGGGGCGGTGCAGTCGCCGACAGGGGGCGTCTCGCCATTGCCGCCGCCGATGCAGATCCAGCCTCTGCCACAGCCGCGCAGCGCTCCCGCGCGTTGAGGGTTTGATTCAACGGCTTCGCAACTTGATTCCGGATCTTACGCCAAGCGGCTGAAACGGAATGGGGTTTTTCGGTGGTGCGCTGGGCTGTCGATGGCCGGCAGTCATCCGCGCCGCCTCAGGCGCTGCCAGCCAATTTCCGATAATGCGCCAGTGCATGGAGCCGCAGGGCTGAAGAGAGATTCAGCTCTCCCCTGTCGGAATCGACTTCGGCGACGAGGGCGGCGATCGGGCGGTCTTCGTCGGCCGCAATCTCCTTCAGCGCCTCCCAGAAGGGCGCCTCCAGCGAGATGCTGGTGCGATGGCCGGCGATGCTGAGCGAGCGCTTGCGCTCGGGCTTCATGCCGGCTCCGGTTCGTCTCGGCCGAGCTTGTGCCCGTCGATATGGCGGGCTGCCTTGTCGCGCTCGGCCTCGGTCAGCCTGCGCTCGGCCTTGGTGCGGCCGAAGGAGATGCGGTTCTGCTCGGCCGTTTTCTGAGCTTCGGCCCGCGCCTTCTGCTTGCGCGCCTGACGGAGATTGATGATCTCGGCCACCGGCGAGCCCTCCGTCAGTGCGGGCCGAGCATCAGCTCGGGCCTGACCGTCTTGTCGAAGAGCTCTGCATCGACGCCGGCCTTGAGCGCTTCCTCGCGCAACGTCGTGCCGTTGTGATGGGCGGCCTTGGCGATGCTGGCGGCCTTGTCGTAGCCGATTGCCGGGGCCAATGCCGTCACCAGCATCAGCGAGCGCGAGAGCAGGTCCTTGAGCTGCGCCTCGTTGGCTTCGATTCCTTCGACGCAGTTGACGCGGAAGCTCTCGGCAGCGTCGGCGAGGAGCCGCACCGATTGCAGGAAGGCGGCGGCGATCACCGGCTTGAAGACGTTGAGCTCGAAATGGCCTTGGCTAGCGGCGAAACCGATCGTCGCCTGGTTGCCGTGCACCTGGGTCGCGACCATGGTCAGCGCTTCCGCCTGGGTCGGATTGACCTTGCCCGGCATGATCGAGGAGCCCGGTTCGTTCTCGGGCAGGCTGATTTCACCCAGCCCCGAGCGCGGGCCGGAGCCCATCAGCCGGATGTCGTTGGCGATCTTGAACAGGTCGGAGGCCAGCGCCGCCAGCGCGCCATGGGCGGCGGCGAGCGCACCATGGCTCGCCAGCGCCTCGAATTTATTGTCGGCGCTGCGGAAGGGCAGTCCCGTCAGGGTCGCGATCTCCCTGGCGAAGAAGGCGGCGAAATCGGGATGGGTGTTGAGACCCGTGCCGACGGCGGTGCCGCCCTGCGCCAGCGCATAGAGCCCGCCGAGAGCCGCCTCGATCCGGCCGATGCCGAGATGAAGCTGCATCGCATAGCCGGAGAATTCCTGACCGAGCGTGACCGGGGTCGCGTCCTGCAGATGGGTGCGGCCGATCTTGACGAGGTGCCTGAAAGCCTCAGCCTTGGCGTTCAGCGCCTTTTCGAGGCTGCGCAGCGCGGGCAGCAGCCGGCGGGTGATCTCAAGCGCGGCGGCGATATGCATCGCGGTCGGGAAGGAATCGTTCGACGACTGGCCGCGATTGACGTGGTCGTTGGGATGGACCGGGCTCTTGGCGCCGAGTTCCGCGCCGAGCAGTTCATTGGCGCGGTTGGCCAGGACCTCGTTGGCGTTCATGTTCGACTGGGTGCCGGAACCCGTCTGCCAGATCACCAGCGGGAAATGCCCGTCGAACTTGCCGGCGAGCGCTTCGTCCGCCGCATGGGCGATGGCGCCGGCGACGCGCTGGTCGAGCAGGCCGAGCCTGGCGTTGACATGGGCTGCGGCCTTCTTGACGAGCACCAGCGCATGGACGAGCGGCAGCGGCATGCGCTCGCTTTCGCCGCCGATGCGGAAATTCTCGAGAGAACGCTGGGTCTGCGCGCCCCAGTAGCGATCCGCCGGCACCGCGATCGGGCCGAAGGAATCGGTTTCTGTGCGCGTCTCGGTCATCGCGGCCGCCGTCAGGGCTTCTTGCGGAAGGAATCGAGGCTGACCACCTCGGCGCTGCCCCGGTTGTCATCGTCCTCGGCGGAGGGTTCCGATTTCGCGGATGCGGGGGCGGGCTCGCTGGCGGGTGCCTTGCCTTTCGTAGCCGGAATGGCAGCCGGCACGATCCTGGCCGGCGCGGGCGGTGCCTCGGCGGGCTCCGCTTCCTGCGCGACGGTGTCGTCGGCCAGGTCCTGCGCCTCGAATTTCAGGCCGAACTGGACGGAAGGGTCGAAGAAGGTCGAGATCGCGTCGAAGGGCACCAGCAGCCGTTCCGGCACCCCGGAGAAGGACAGACCGACCTCGAAGGAGTGTTCGCCGACGTTGAGGTCCCAGAACTGATGCTGCAGGACGATGGTCATCTCGTCGGGGTGCTTCTCGCGCAGGCGCTGCGACAGGCGCACGCCCGGCGCGCCGGTGCGGAAGGTCACGTAGAAATGGTGCTCGCCCGGCAGCCCGTCGCGCGCGGCCTCCGTCAGGATCTTGCGGACCACGCCCTTCAGCGCGTCCTGCACCATGAGATCGTAACGAAGAACATCCTTGGACATCGAGTCGTGGTTTCCGCTTGCAGGTCCGGCGGGAACAGCCGGCAGGCCGTCAGAAAAAGAAGTGGAGGCTTCTGTTGCCAGGCGCCTCCGAGCCCCGCCTTACGCGGCTAAGCGCAAGGGCTTTGGTTTGGGAACCAGCACCGCTTACGCGGCGACAGCAACCCGAGCATTGTTGTCGTTGGCAACTATGCTTTGGCCCGATAACGGCGGAACCATGCCGAGCAAAAGGATAACCTTTACACCCTCGTCGATCCTGTTTCGCCCCCGCCAAAGCCCTGCAGGTTCACCGCGAGGCCGCCTGCCGGAGCAGGGCTTTGGTGGAGGCGCCGGGTACTGCCCCCGGGTCCGAAAGGCTTATTTCGAGATCCGTTTATCGCCATAGCCGTTCTTGCGAGCGGCACCGGCGAATATAGGGAAGCCTGCGGCGTTGGGAAAGGGTTCTCGCGCTTTTTCGCGAAAGATCACGGGATAGCGCCCTCAGTTGAGAATGCGCCCGTTTCTGATGTCGATATCGAGGTTCATCTCGTCGTCCTCGGCGGTGCGTCCTGCCACCTCCCAACGATCGTCGAGGCGGACGATTTCCTCGACATGGACGAGGCCGGCGCTCCAGGCGATGTCGCGGGCCTGCTGCTCCGAGATCGTCGCATCCGCGAAAGTTTCCTCGCCATGCGCCGACAAGGCGATCAGGGCGTTGAGAGCGAGGGCCGCCAGCAGGCGGCCGGGCGCGTTCAGGGTCGGCATATCGACTGTTCCCATGAATCAAACGCGATGAATCAGTTGTGCGATGAGTGGCGCGGATTGGGGCGGGTTTGCGGAGAGGCCGTCTCACGGTTCGTCGCGTTTGCGTGAGGCGGCAAGGCTACCGCCACAGGCTGGCAGGATCTGCCTGAAAGGCTGGGGATGCCTGCCGGCCGGGCGGGCCAAGCGGGTTGCGAGCCGCTATAGTCGCGCGCCTTCCAGAGAGTCGCCATGCGCCAGTATCACGACCTGCTCCAACGCGTCCTGACCGAGGGCGTCCGCAAGGACGACCGCACCGGCACCGGCACGCTCGCCGTCTTCGGCCATCAGATGCGCTTCGACCTGTCGGAAGGGTTTCCGCTGGTCACGACCAAGAAGCTGCATCTGAAATCGATCATCCACGAGCTGATCTGGTTCCTGCGTGGAGATACCAATGTGCGCTACCTCCAGGAGAACGGCGTCACGATCTGGGACGAATGGGCCGATGCGAATGGCGATCTCGGCCCGGTCTATGGCCGGCAATGGCGCTCCTGGGCCGCGCCCGACGGGCAGGTGATCGACCAGATCGCCTGGCTGGTGAGCGAGATCCGGCGCAACCCGGATTCGCGCCGCCTGATCGTCTCCGCCTGGAACCCGGCCGACATCCCCAAGATGGCGCTGGCGCCCTGCCATTGCCTGTTCCAGTTCTTCGTCGCCAACGGCAAGCTCTCCTGCCAGCTCTACCAGCGCTCGGCAGACGTCTTCCTCGGCGTGCCCTTCAACATCGCGAGCTATGCGCTGCTGACCCATATGGTGGCGCAGGTGACGGGCCTCGGCGTCGGTGATTTCGTGCATTCCTTCGGCGATACTCACCTCTATGTGAACCATCTCGATCAGACCCGGCTGCAGCTCTCGCGCGAGCCGCGCGCACTGCCGAAACTCACGCTCAATCCGGCGGTGACGCGGCTGGAGGATTTCCAGTTCGAGGATGTGACGATCTCCGATTACGATCCGCATCCCGGCATCAAGGCTCCGATCGCAGTATGACCCTCTCCATCCGCTCCGCGCGTCCCGGCGAGGCCGGGCTCGTGCTCGGCTTCATCCGCGAACTTGCAGAATACGAGAAGCTGCTGCACGAGGTCGTCGCGACCGAGGCCGATATCGCGGAAGCCCTGTTCGGGGAGAATCCGAAGGCGTTCTGCGACATCGCCGAGTGGGAGGGCGAGCCGGTCGGCTTCGCCGTGTGGTTCTATACCTACTCGACCTTCTCGGGCCGGCACGGCATCTGGCTGGAGGACCTGTTCGTGCGGCCGGATCAGCGCGGGCGCGGCATCGGCAAGGCGCTGATCGCGGGACTGGCGCGGCGCTGTGTCGCGGAGAAACTGCCGCGCCTCGCCTGGTGGGTGCTGAACTGGAACGAGCCCTCGCGCGTTTTCTATCGGGCTCTCGGCGCCAAGGCACAGGACGAGTGGACCGTGAAGCGGCTGGAGGGCGAGGCGCTGGTGCGACTGGGCGCGGAGGGCTGAACCATGGAAAAGCGCCCGATCGTTGTGATCGCGGCCGTCGCCGACAATGGAGTGATCGGCGACGACAACCGGCTGATCTGGCGCCTGAAGACAGATCTCAAGCGCTTCCGCAGCCTGACCCTGGGGCGGCCGGTGCTGATGGGGCGCAAGACCTTCCTCTCGATCGGCAAGCCCCTGCCGGGGCGCGAAATCATTGTCCTGACCCGCGATCCCGGCTTTGCCGCGGATGGCGTGAGCATCGCCCATTCGCTCGACGAGGGGCTGGAGACCGGGCAGCGGCTGGCTGCGGCGAGCGGGGCGGATTCGGTCGTAATCGCCGGCGGTGCCGAGATCTATCGGCAGGCCCTGCCGCTGGCGGACCGGCTGGAGCTGACGGTCGTGCATGCCAAGCCATCGGGCGATGCGCTCTTTCCCGACTGGGAGCGCGATGCCTTCGAGGCCGGCATGAACGACCACCACCCCGCCGATGCCGAGAACGAGCACCCCTATACCTTCGTCACCTGGCATCGGCGCGGCTGATCGCGGCTTTCCATTCACGATGAATGGCTTGCGCCGTTGACGAATCCATGGCCCATGACCAAGTCAGCCAGGCACCTTCGCCCGAAGGCGCTGACAAACGGCCGTCATTTGCTTATGGCTTGGCCTCGACAGAACGAAAGGGAACGGCTCGCGAATGCCTTGGAGCAATCAGAGCGGCGGTGGCAGCGGCGGGGGTGGACCCTGGGGCCAGCGCGGAGGTAGTGGCGGCGGCGGTCCCTGGGGCGGCGGTTCAGGCGGTGGGGGCAACGGCAACCCGCCCGACCTCGAGGAGATGCTGCGGCGCGGCCAGGACCGACTCAAGAATCTGGTTCCTGGCGGCAATATCGGCGGACGCGGCCTCATTCTCGGGGGGCTGCTCCTGATCCTGATCTGGCTCGGCTCCGGCATCTATTTCGTGCGGCCCAACGAGGTCGGCCTCAACGTCGTGTTTGGCCGCTTCGCCGGCAAGACGGGCGAGGGGCCGAACTGGAACTGGCCCTATCCGATCGGCAACGTGATCAAGCCGCAGGTGACGAACGTCGTCACCACCGAGGTCGGGTTCCGGACGGTCGAATCGGTCAGGGCGTCGCGCCAGACCGACGTCATCGAAGAGAGCCTGATGCTCACCGGCGACGAGAACATCGTCGACATCGACTTCATCGTGCAGTGGCAGATCGACCCGGCCGCGCCCGAGAACTACGTCTTCAACATCCAGGATCCGCCGGGTACGGTGAAGGCCGTAGCCGAGAGCGCGATGCGCGAGATCATCGGCCGCCGCAATATCCAGCCGGTGCTGACGACCGATCGCGGAGCGATCGAGACCGAAGTGCGCCAGCTCATGCAGGACACGCTCAACGGCTATAATGCGGGCGTGCGCATCAGCCTCGTCCAGCTCCAGAAGGTCGATCCGCCGCAGCAGGTCATCGACGCCTTCCGCGACGTCCAGGCGGCGCGCGCCGACCAGGAGCGCCTGCGCAACGAGGCGCAGACCTATGCCAACCGCGTCGTGCCTGAGGCCCGCGGCCGTGCCGCGCAGCTGACCCAGGCGGCCGAAGCCTTCAAGGAGCAGACCGTCGCCGAGGCACGCGGTCAGGCGAGCCGCTTCAACGCGGTCTACGAGCAATACAAGAACGCTCCGGGCGTGACGCGCGAGCGTCTGTTCCTGGAGACGATGGAACGCGTGATGGGCGGGACGGACAAGATCATCCTCGACTCGACCGGCAACGGGCAGGGCGTCGTGCCTTACCTGCCGCTCGACCAGCTCCAGCAACGGCGCCCGGCTCCGGGCCAGCAGCAGGGAGGAGCTCTGCGATGAACTCCCCCGTGTTGCGCGGCGTGCTCTTCTTCATCGTCGTCGTCGTCGCCATCGTGCTCTATGCCTCGACCTTCGTGGTCTCGCAGACGCAGTCGGCGCTCGTCCTGCGCCTCGGCGCGATCCGCAGCGTCGTCACGGCGCCGGGGCTCTACTTCAAGCTCCCGGCCCCCTTCGAGCAGGTGACCCTGCTCGACAACCGCATCCTCGATCTCGATCTGCCGGCCCAGGAAATCATCGCCTCGGACCAGAAGCGCCTCGTCGTCGATGCCTTCACCCGCTACCGGATCTCCGATCCGCTGCGCTTCTACCAGGCGGTCAACAACATCCCGCGGGCGAACTCGCAGCTCGCCTCGATCGTGAACGGCAATGTCCGCTCCGTGCTGGCGGAAGCGAGCTTCACGGCGATGGTGCGCACCGAGCGCACACGGCTGATGAACCGCATCCGCGACGACGTGAACCGGGAAGCCGCCCGTTTCGGGATGTCGGTCGTCGACGTCCGGCTGCGGCGCGTCGACCTGCCGGCGGCGAACTCGGCGGCGGTGTTCCAGCGCATGCAGACGGAACGTCAGCGCGAGGCGGCGGAAGCACGCGCGCTCGGCGGCCAGCAGGCACAGGAAATCCGTGCCCGGGCCGACAGGGACTCGACCGTGATCGTGGCGGAGGCGCAGCAGCACTCCGACGAGATCCGCGGCGCGGGCGAGGCGGAGCGCAACAAGGTCTTCGCCGAAGCCTTCGGCAAGGATCCCGAGTTCTTCGCCTTCTACCGCTCGATGCAGGCCTATGAGGCCAGCATCAAATCGGCGGATACGCGGATGGTGCTGACGCCGGATTCGCCGTTCTTCCGCTTCTTCAACGGCCCGAACGCGCAGCGTCAGGACGGCCAGGCGAGCGCTCCGGCGACGCCTGCCCAGCCTGCGCCGGCCCGGCCCTGATCATGGCGGGCGACGCGGATGCTTGATTTCGTCGCGGCGCTCGGCCTGGTCTTCGCTATCGAGGGCATTCTCTTCGCCGCGATCCCGCATCTGGCGAAGGATGCCCTGCGCAGCGCGGCGGAAACTCCGCCGGACCGGATGCGGCTCATCGGCATCGGTTCGGCGGTGCTGGGCGTGATCCTGGTCTGGGTCGCGCGCGGCGTCTGGTAGACATCGGCGCAGTAGACATGGGGGCAGGCACATGATCGTGTTCGATGACATGATCGTGCGTCGCCCTTCCGCCGCATTTCGGAGTTCAATCATCGGGCGCGTCCGCTTGCCTCGCGGCACCGGGCGCGCGCGCCTGCATCGACCGGCCCGCATTCTTCCGAACATGAGGACCCCTATGGCATCGAACACCCTTTCCGCAGCCAGGCCTGTCCGCATCGCTCTCGCTGCCGGCGTCGCCGGACTCGCGCTGCTGGCGTCGCCGGTGCTGGCGCCGGGGCATGCGCAGGCCAATACGCCGCTCCTTCAGGGACAGACCTCGCTCGCCGATCTCGTCGACAAGGTCATGCCGGCGGTGGTCAACATCGCGGCCGTCACCACCAACGACACCAAGGGCCGCAACCTGCCGCAATTGCCGCAGCTCGGCCCGGACACGCCCTTTGGCGACCTGTTCGAGGAATTCTTCAACCGCCGCAACCAGCAGGGCGAGCGCCAGGCGCCGCAGCAGCGCCGCTCGCAATCCGCCGGCTCGGGCTTCGTGGTCGATCCCTCCGGCATCGTCGTCACCAACAACCACGTGATCGGCGACGCCAATGAGATCACGGTGGTCTTCAACGACGGTCTGAGGCTCAAGGCCGAGGTGATCGGCAAGGACAGCAAGGTCGATCTCGCCGTGCTCCGCGTGAAGCACGACAAGCCGCTGCCGGCGGTCAAGTTCGGCGATTCCGACAAGATGCGGATCGGTGACCCCGTGATGGCGATCGGCAACCCGTTCGGACTGGGCGGTTCGGTCTCCTCGGGCATCGTCTCCGCCCGCAACCGCGACATCAGCCAGGGTCCGTACGACACCTATATCCAGACCGACGCGGCCATCAACAAGGGCAACTCGGGCGGCCCGCTGTTCAACATGGCCGGCGAGGTCATCGGCATCAACACGGCGATCCTGTCGCCGACGGGCGGCTCGGTCGGCATCGGCTTTGCCGTGCCGTCGACGCTGGCGACCAACATCGTCGAACAGCTCAAGGAATTCGGCGAGACCCGGCGCGGCTGGCTCGGCGTGCGCATCCAGACCGTCGACGACGCTACCGCGGAGGCACTCGGCCTCGGCGCGGCGCGCGGCGCGCTCGTCGCCGGTATCGACGAGAAGGGCCCGGCCAAGCCGGCCGGCCTCGAGACCGGTGACGTGATCGTCAAGTTCGACGGCAAGGACGTGAAGGATTCGCGCGATCTGCCGCGTATCGTCGCCGCGACGCCGGTGGGCAAGGACGTGCCGATCGCGATCATCCGCAAGGGCAAGGAAGAGATCAAGACGGTGAAGCTCGGCCGCCTCGAAGATGGCGAGAAGGTCCAGTCCGCCTCTGCGAACAAGCCGACGGCGGAGCCGGCCAAGCCGGCGGTGACCAGCGCGCTCGGCCTCGAGTTCTCACCGCAGACGGACGAACTCCGGAAGCGCTATTCGATCAAGGATGGCCTGAAGGGCGTGGTCATCACCAAGGTCGACGCCAATTCGAACGCCGCCGACAAGCGCATCCTCGTCGGCGAATTGATCGTCGAGGTCGGCCAGGAGCCGGTCAACGCGCCGCAGGACGTGACCAAGCGCCTCGACGCGCTGAAGAAGGAGGGCAAGAAGTCCGCTCTCCTGCTCGTCTCGAACGGCCAGGGCGAGGTTCGCTTCGTCGCGGTGTCGATGAACTGAGATCGCCGGTAACGGCAGAATGCGAAGGGCGGTCCGTGTCGGACCGCCCTTTTTCATGTTCTAGCCGCAGACCGGCGGTGAGACGCCGATGCTGGCGTGGAGGGACAGAAGGCGGCTAGAGCTTGCTGGCTTCGCATCTGAGCAGGCCGGCCCCGGAGAGACCGAGATGAAGATCAGCGAAATCCCCTTCGTCACCACCGACTGGTCGACCATTCCCGTCGAGCACCATGCCGGCGACAGCGGCGAAGCCATCTGGCGCGTCCAGTATTTCGGACCCGAGGGCAACCGCATCCGCGTGCGGATGGTCGAGTATTCGCCGGGCTATGTCGCCGATCACTGGTGCTCGAAGGGACACATCATTCTGTGCCTCGAAGGCGAGATGGAGACCACGCTGGTGGATGGCCGGGTGCTGCCGCTCAAGGCGGGGATGAGCTATCAGGTCGCCGACAATGCCGAGGCGCATCGCTCCGCGACGAAGACCGGCGCGAAGCTCTTTATCGTCGACTGATCAGCCCCGGACGATCTCGCTGCCCGTGTAGCCCTGGGCGTAGAGCAGGGCGGTGAGGTCGGCATGGTCGAGCCGGGCGTCGGCGGCCGCAGCGACTGCCGGCTTGGCGCGGAAGGCCGCGCCCAACCCGGCTTCGCCGAGCATGGCGAGATCGTTGGCGCCGTCGCCGACAGCCATGGTCTGCTCCGGTACCAGCTTGAAGCGGGCGCGCAGTTCGACGAGCGCATCGAGCTTGGCCTGCTTCCCGAGGATCGGATCGGCGACCGTGCCGGTCAGGATGCCGTCACTGGCGAGCAGCGTGTTGGAGCGGTGCTCGTCGAAGCCGATGGTCTGGCCGATCGGCCCGGTGAAGACGGTGAAGCCGCCCGAGACCAAGGCTGTGTAGCCGCCATTGGCCCGCATGGTCCGGACGAGTGCGCGCCCGCCCGGCGTCAGCGTGATGCGGTCACGGATGATCTCGCCGACGACGGAGAGCGGCACGCCCTTCAGCAGGGCGACGCGCTCGCGCAGGGCCGGCTCGAAATCGATCTCGCCGCGCATGGCGCGCTCGGTGATGGCGGCGACATGCTCCTTGAGGCCGACGAAGGCGGCGAGCTCGTCGATGCATTCCTGGCCGATCATGGTCGAATCCATGTCGGCGAGGAACAGCGCCTTGCGGCGCGTCGCGGCCGGCTGGACGATGATGTCGATCGCGGCGCCTTCCAGCGAGGCCCGGATATCGGCTTCGAGCTTGCGCGCGTCGACCGCTTCCGCGAAGAGGTCGGCGGCGATCGCGCCATCGAGCATGGCTGTGCGGGTAATTCCGGGCACCGCGCAGGCGAGGCGGGCGAGCAGGGCGTCGCCGACGAGCGCCTGGCCGTGGGCGGATACGAGTGTGGCGACGAGCATGTGAGGAACCGGGTGAAGGCGGAAAGGCAATTCGGCGCGGTGCTCATCGCAGGTCCGACCGCAAGCGGCAAGTCCGCGCTGGCGATCGAGATCGCGCGCCGCACCGGCGGAACCGTCGTCAACGCCGATTCCATGCAGGTCTATGCCGACCTGCGCATCCTCTCTGCCCGGCCGAGCGAGGCGGAGGAGGCGATGGTGCCGCATCGCCTCTATGGGCATGTCGACGGTGCCGTCAATTATTCGGCGATGCGCTATGCCGCCGATGTGACGATGCTGCTTGAAGAGCTGCGCGCGAATGGCTCGCTGCCGATCCTGGTCGGCGGCACCGGCCTCTATTTCAAGGCCGTCACCGAAGGCTTTTCGGCGATGCCGCCGGTTCCGGAAGATGTTCGTGCCGCCTTTCGGGCCTATGCCGAGGGGCACGAGACGGCTGCGCTCCACGCCGAGCTTGCGGCCTGCGATCCCGCCATGGCGGAGCGATTGCGGCCCAGCGACCGAATGCGGATCATGCGGGCGCTGGAGGTTTTCCGGGCGACGGGGCGCTCGCTGGCGAGTTTCCAGGGCGAGCGCGAGCCGGGGCCGCTGGGCGATGTGCCGACGCTGCGGCTCTTCGTGTATCCCGACCGCGCGGCGGTGAAGGAGCGGATCGACCGGCGCTTCGAGGCGATGATGGGTGAGGGCGCGCTCGACGAGGTGGTGCGCTTGAAGCGACGGGGGCTCGATCCTCTGCTGCCGATTATGCGCGCCCATGGCGTACCCGGCCTGATCGCCTATCTCGACGGCGAGATCACCCTCGAGGAGGCGATCCGGCGCGGCCAGGCCGATACGCGCGCCTATGCCAAGCGGCAGGTGACGTGGTTCCGCCACCAGATGGATGGCTGGGAAGCGGTTGCGCCCGCGGCCGCGCTGGAGATTGCGGCGCGGCGGCTTGGAGACCGATGACTGGTCCGGAGGTTCCGCAAGCCCTCGTCCTGAGGACAAGCCGACGCGGCTTCTCAGGAAACGGGCTCATGCTTCCGACGGGCGATTGACGCTCAGGCTGCTGCGGCGACGGAAACGGGTTCGGCGAGGCCAAGCCGGTTGCGGCCTTCGTTCTTGGCGCGATAGAGCGCCTGGTCGGCGCGGGCCGTCAGGGATGCCAGCGCCTCCCCGGGCTGAAGCGTGGCGACGCCGAGGCTCGCGGTCACCTTGAGAGCCAGGGTTTCGGAAACCGGCATCGAGCGGGTGAGCAGGGCGTCCTGGATCTGGCGAGCGCTCGCGATGGCGGAGGCGAGGTCGCAGCCCTGCAGAAGGATGCCGAATTCCTCGCCACCGAAGCGGCCGACGAGATTGCGTTCGTTGCGGAGCTGGCCGAGCAGCAGATCGGCAAAGGCGCGGATCACCGCGTCGCCAGCCGGGTGGCCATAGGTATCGTTGACCTGCTTGAAATGGTCGAGGTCGACGATGATGAGGGCGATATCGGTGCCTTCCGCCTCGCTCGCCACGATTGCGGCATTTGCCTTGTCGGTGAAGGAGCGGCGGTTGAGCAGTGCCGTCAACGGGTCTTCCTCCGCGAGGCGGCGCAGTTCCTTCTCGCGTTCCTCGCGCAGGCCGATCTCTTCGGAGAGCGCGCGGCGGGTCGCCCGTTCGCGGCCGATCTCGAGCGCCAGCGTGGCGGCGCGCATCTGCAGGGTCTGGTTGGCGACCGTGAGGTCGGTGATATCCGTCAGCGTCAGCAGCAGCCCGTCGCCGAGCGGGGCGACCGCGACCTTCAGCCAATTCGTCGCGCCATCATGCGTGAAGGAGACCTCGAGCATGTCCGCGCGCTGCAGGTCGATGGCATAAAGGCAACGGCGCCAGATCGACGGATCGGACAGGAAGGGCAGGCTCTCGCGGCCATCGGTGTCGAGCAGATCGGTCTCCGGACGCCCGATCAGCTCGGCCGCGCGCCGGTTGGCGGTGACGACGACGGCCTGTTCGATCTGGCCAGCCGTGTCGCGGATGGCGCGCAGAGCGACGATGCCGCTGGGCGAGCTTTCGAGCACGGCATTGAGCAGGTCTTCGCGGAATTGCAGCGGCCGGCTGAAAGCGACGATGAGGTGGCGTCCGTCGCGCGTCACGGTCGGCATGACGAGACGCTCCCACAGTGCGACGCGCACCGTATCGCTCGATCGATGGACGGTATAAAGCGGCCGATCCTCGGCCAGGGCCTGGTCGAAACTGTCGATCGAGAAGCGGGCGACGCGCTCGCGCATGCCGGACAGGCGCTGACCGAGGCGGTTCGCGCCGGAATAGCGGATGATGTCGCGCCCGAAATGCAGCCAGCGATAATCGCCGTCGGCGGTCGGTTCCAGGATCATCAGGTCCTGACCGAAATCCGGCAGGAGCGCGGCGGAGAGTTCTTCATAGCTCGCGGTTTCACCGTCGCGGCGATGGAGCGCGAAGCGGCGCAGGATCTGGGCGATCTCCGGCGCGTGTCCGCGTGACGCGATATTCTCGGTGTGGACTTCGTAATACATTTACGTCCCGGTTCGAGCGCGCTCACGCTAGGGCCGACGGATTGAAAAAGTGTTCCCTTGGGGCATGGCATTTTCCGGACCGGACGAATGGCTGCTCGTGACCATGTTAATGCTTGACCGGTTGCGTGCCCTCCGTTAGCGTTCGGCAACTTTCGTCAAGGAACATGAGCGCAATGCGCAAGCTTATTCTCGTAGAGGTGCGCTGGTAGGGGCCGGTTTTCGAACCGGGCGTCCCCGACGCCAGCGCACGCCCAGGCCCCTCCGAGGGCCTTTTTTATTGCCCGCATTCCAGACAGACAAAAAGACCAGCCGCAGGAGAGCGTAATGAGCGAGATGATGACCGGCGCCGAGATGGTCGTCCGCGCGCTTCAGGATCAGGGTGTCGAGCACCTGTTCGGTTATCCGGGCGGCGCCGTACTCCCGATCTACGACGCCATTTTCCAGCAGGAGAAGGTCAAGCACGTTCTCGTCCGCCACGAGCAGGGCGCGGTCCATGCCGCCGAAGGCTATGCCCGCTCCGGCCCCGGCAAGGTCGGCTGCGTGCTCGTCACCTCCGGCCCCGGCGCGACCAATGCCGTCACCGGACTGACAGACGCGCTGCTCGACTCGATCCCGCTCGTCGTCATCACCGGTCAGGTTCCGACGCATCTGATCGGCTCAGACGCCTTCCAGGAATGCGATACGGTCGGCATCACCCGCTCCTGCACCAAGCACAACTATCTGGTGAAGAGCATCCACGACCTGCCGCGCATCCTGCACGAGGCGTTCTACGTCGCCGCCAACGGCCGCCCGGGCCCGGTCGTGATCGACATCCCCAAGGACATCCAGTTCGCGACCGGTGCCTATAGCCGCCCGCGCGACAACCAGCACAAGACCTACCGCCCGGTGGTCAAGGGCGACCTTAACAAGATCAAGGCCGCGGTCGAGCTGATCGCCGGCGCCAAGCGGCCGGTGTTCTATACCGGCGGCGGCGTGATCAATTCCGGCCCGCATGCCGCGGCGCTGCTGCGCGAACTCGCGCGTCTGACCGGCTTCCCGGTCACCTCGACCCTGATGGGGCTCGGCGCCTTCCCGGCCGCGGACAAGCAGTGGCTCGGCATGCTCGGCATGCACGGCACCTACGAGGCCAATCTCGCGATGCATGACTGCGACGTCATGATCAATATCGGCGCGCGCTTCGACGACCGCATCACCGGGCGCATCGACGGCTTCTCGCCGCGCTCGAAGAAGATCCATATCGACATCGACCCGTCCTCGATCAACAAGACGGTCAAGGTCGATATCGGCATCGTCGGCGACTGCGCCCATGTGCTGGAGGACATGGTCCGGATCTGGCGCGAGACCGGCGCCCAGCCGGACAAGACCGCGCTCGCCGCCTGGTGGACGCAGATCGAGGGCTGGCGCGGCCGCAAGAGCCTCGGCTACAAGCGCTCGGACACCATCATCAAGCCGCAATACGCGCTGGAGCGCCTTCATGCGCTGACCAAGGACCGCGACACCTACATCACGACCGAAGTCGGCCAGCACCAGATGTGGGCGGCGCAGTATCTGCAGTTCCAGGAGCCGAACCGCTGGATGACCTCGGGCGGTCTCGGCACGATGGGCTACGGCCTGCCGGCGGCCATCGGCGTGCAGATGAAGCACCCCAAGGCGCTGGTCATCGACGTCGCCGGCGAGGCTTCCATCCTGATGAACATGCAGGAGATGTCGACGGCAGTGCAGTACCGGCTGCCGGTGAAGATCTTCATCCTCAACAACGAGTACATGGGCATGGTGCGCCAGTGGCAGGAATTGCTGCATGGCGGGCGCTATTCGGAGAGCTATTCGCAGTCCCTTCCGGACTTCGTGAAGCTGGCCGAGGCCTATGGCGGCCATGGCATCCGCTGTTCCGACCCGGCCAAGCTCGATGCCGCGATCATGGAGATGATCGAGACGCCAGGCCCCGTGATCTTCGACTGCCTCGTCGCCAAGGAAGAGAACTGCTTCCCGATGATTCCGTCGGGCAAGGCGCATAACGAGATGATCCTGCCCGATTTCGAGGGCGATACCGGCCAGATCATCGACGCCAAGGGCAAGCAGCTCGTCTGAGCCCCCAGACCTCCCTCAGACCTCATCCTCAGGAGCCGCACCGGCGGCGTCTCGACGGATGATCCAACGGGCGGGGAAGGCATCTGGACCATCCTTCGGAAGCCGGCTTCGCCCGCTCCCGAAGGATGAGGGCCGAGGGTACGATTGAAGGAAAGCACCATGGCCACCATCGGTCTGATCGGCGGGATGAGCTGGGAGTCGACCGCGGTCTATTACCGCCTCCTCAACGAGGGTCTGCGAGCGCGCTCGGGCGGGCTGCACTCCGCCGACGTGCTGCTGCATTCGGTCGATTTCGCGCCGATCGCGGAAATGCAGGCCAAGGGCGACTGGGCCGCAGCCGGGGCGGCGCTGGCCGCGAGCGCACGCCGCCTCGAACAAGGTGGCGCCTCGTGCCTCCTGCTCTGCACCAACACGATGCACAAGGTTGCCGATCAGATCATTCCCGCGACCAAGCTGCCCTTCCTGCATCTCGCCGACGTGACGGCGCGAGGGGTGCTGGCGTCGTCCTCGCGCCGCCCCCTGCTGCTGGCGACCCGCTTCACCATGGAGCAGGGCTTCTACCGCGACCGGCTGAAAGCCTTCGGCGTCGAGACGCTGGTCCCGCAGCCGCAGGAGCGCGACGTGGTTCATCGCATCATCTATGAAGAGCTGTGCCGGGGGCGGATCGAGCCGGCATCGCGCGAGCGCTACCGCACCATCGTCGCACGGGCCGTCGCGGAGGAGGGCGCCGACGGGGTCATCCTCGGCTGCACCGAGATCGGCCTGCTGCTGTCGCAGGACGATGTTACCGTGCCGGTATTCGACACGACCGCGCTGCATGCGGCAGCGGCGCTCGATTTCGTCGACGAATGGGAGGCTGTGGCGGCATGAAGCTTCTGATCGGCAACAAATGCTATTCGTCCTGGTCGCTGAGGGCCTGGCTGCTGATGCGCGCGAGCGGCATCGCCTTTACCGAACAGCTCGTTCCGCTCGACGAGCCCGGTTTCAAGGAGGCGATCTTCGCGACGGCTCCCGGCAGCGGCGGCACTGTGCCGACGCTGGTCGATGGCGAGATCGCCGTCTGGGAGACGCTGGCGATCTGCGAATACCTCCACGACACGCAGCCACAGGCGGGCATCTGGCCGCGCGACAAGGCGGCTCGCGCCCATGCGCGCGCCATCGCCAGTGAGATGCATGCGGGCTTCACGGCGCTGCGCGGCGCCTGCCCGATGAATCTCGGCAAGCGGTTCGCAGCCCGCGATCGTGGGCCGGGTGTGGCCCGTGACGTGGAGCGCCTGACCAGCCTGTGGCGGCAGGCGCGCGCGCGTTTCGGCGCCGGCGGGCCGTTCCTCTACGGGGCCTTTTCGGCGGCCGACGCGATGTTCGCGCCGGTCGTCACGCGGCTCGATACCTATGGCATCGCCGTCGATCCTGTTTCGCGGGACTACATGCAGGCCGTGCTCGCACTGCCGGCCTATCGCGAATGGCTCGCCGCAGCGCTGGCAGAGCCCTGGATCGTCGCGCAGGACGAGGTCGACGAGCCTGCTCTCGTCAATCTCCGCTGAGCCCGACCGTTCCAATCACCCAGACTTCAATCGCTCCAACCCGCCTCACAGGTCCGCCATGTCGAAGCCCGCTACCCATTACCCGAATGCTCCCAAGGCCCAGCCGACCGCGCGGCACACGCTGGCGGTGATCGTCGACAACGAACCGGGCGTTCTTGCCCGCATCGCCGGGCTGTTCTCGGGCCGCGGCTACAATATCGAGAGCCTCACCGTCTCCGAGACCGAGCATGAGAAGCATCTCTCGCGCATCACGGTGGTGACCTCCGGCACGGCCAATGTCATCGACCAGATCAAGGCGCATCTCGATCGCCTCGTGCCGGTCCATCGCGTCGTCGACCTGACCGAGCAGGGCGAGGCGGTCGAGCGCGAGCTCGCGCTGATCAAAGTGGTCGGCAAGGGCGATCACCGCGTCGAGGCGATGCGCCTCGCCTCGGCCTTCGGCGCGCGCGTGCTCGACGCCTCGCTGACCTCCTTCGTCTTCGAGCTGACCGGCGCGACCGAGGAAATCGAGCGCTTCATCAAGACGATGACGGCAGTCGGGCTGACCGAGGTCTCGCGCACCGGCATCGCCGCGATGAGCCGTGGGCCGGACTCGATGTGATCGTATGGCGTTGACCTCCGAAACACTCGGCCAGATCGCGCTGCTCCTCGGAATCGTCGGTTTCGGCTGCCTGGCGTGGCCGATCGTGATGCGCCTCTCCGGCAAGGAGGAGGCCGAACCGCTGGGCAGCGGCAGGAGCCTGCGTTCGCCGCTGTGGTGGGCCGGCTTCCTTTTGACCGTCGCCGCGGTCTTCCTGCAGCGCATCGCGAGCCAGCAGGGCGGCTGAATCTCAGCCGCTGAAACCGCCATCATCGAGGAAGGCACGCTCCTGCGCCGTGGTCGTGCGCCCGAGCACCGGGTTGCGATGTGGAAAACGGCCGAAATCGCGGATGATGTCGCGGTGGATCTCGGCGAATTTCACACCGTCGGCATCGTCGGAAGCCGCACAGAGCGCAATGCAGCGCTCCTGATGCGGCAGTTCCTCCGAATGCATGAAGGGCATGTAGAAGAAGCGCTTCTCCGGCGGCTGATAGGCTTCGTCGAAGCCTCTCGCGATCGCGCGCTCGGCAATTTCAACCGCCTGCGCATCGGTGGCGAACGCACGCGGGCTGCCGCGAAACATGTTGCGCGGAAACTGGTCGAGCAGGATCAAGAGCGCATAGACTCCTTCCGGCGTTTCCTCCCATTCCGCGAGCTTCCCGGCAGCCGCGGCTTCATGAGCGGTCAGGAAGCGCCTGGTGATCTCGGCGTCGAAAGCCTCGTGCTTGGCGAACCATTTCTCGGGGCCGGCCGCGCGCCAGAAGCTGACGACGGCATTGGCGCTGGGCAGGGTCATGAATGGCTCCGTTCCTCGAAATCCGATGGCAGAGAGATAATTCTTCTTCGCCCGTATGCCAGCCGCGAATAACGCTTGCGGGCTGCGGGCGGCTACGGTAGATGCCTGAACCGTAACGTACGGTACTGGATCGTTTCCGCCCCATGACGCAAGGCTCCGCAGAGACGCAAGGCGAGGCGCTGACCGCGCGCCAGCAGGCCGTGCTCGATGCCGTGCTGAGCCTGATGGTCGAGAAGGGCAGTGGCCTGACCATGACCGCGGTCGCGCGGCGCGCGAGCTGCTCCAAGGAAACGCTCTACAAGTGGTTCGGCGACCGTGACGGGCTGCTCACCGCCACCGTGCAATGGCAGGCCTCGAAGGTGAGGGCGGGCAATTACGAGCGCCAGACATTCGATGCCGGTGCCTTGCGCGAGAGCCTGAAGGGTTTTGCCGCGAACTGGCTCGAGGTGATCACCTCGCCGACCTCGATTGCGCTCAATCGCATCGGCATCAGCCAGGCGGCTTCGCGTGACGGCAATCTCGGTTCGATCGTGCTGGCCAATGGCCGCTTCGCCATCGGCGAGCGCCTGAAGCCGGTGCTCGATGCCGGCCGCGAAGCGGGGCTGCTCGCCTTCGACGATACCGAGACGGCCTTCCGCACCTTCTTCGGCCTCGCCGGCCGCGACGTCCAGATCCGGCTGCTGCTCGGCGACACGCTGACGCTGAGCCGGGCCGAGATCGCGGCCGATGCCGAGCGGGCGACCGAGCAGTTTCTCACCCTCTACGGCACGGGGCTGCATGCCTCGGGCCGGGACAAGACCAACGCGTGACAAAGGAGACACCCATGCGCGTTTATTACGATCGTGACGCCGACATCAACCTGATCAAGGGCAAGAAGGTCTGCATCGTCGGCTACGGCTCGCAGGGCCATGCGCACGCGCTCAACCTGCGCGATTCCGGCGTCAAGGAGATCATCATCGCGCTCAAGGCCGGCTCGGCCACGCGCAAGAAGGCCGAGGAAGCCGGCTTCAAGGTGATGACCCCGTCGGAGGCCGCCAAGGTCTCGGACATCATGATGATGCTGACCCCGGACGAGCTGCAGGGCGACATCTATCGCGACGAGCTGCACGCCAACATGAAGGAGGGCGCCGCTCTCCTGTTCGCGCACGGCCTCAACGTCCATTTCAACCTGATCGAGCCGCGCAAGGACCTCGACGTGCTGATGGTCGCCCCGAAGGGCCCCGGCCACACCGTCCGTTCCGAGTATCAGCGCGGCGGCGGCGTGCCGACCCTGATCGCGATCCACCAGGACGCCACTGGCAACGCCCATGACCTCGGCCTGTCCTACGCCTCGGCCAACGGCGGCGGCCGCGCCGGCATCATCGAGACGACCTTCAAGGAAGAGTGCGAGACCGATCTGTTCGGCGAGCAGGTCGTGCTCTGCGGCGGTCTGGTCGAGCTGATCAAGGCCGGCTACGAGACGCTGACCGAGGCCGGCTACGCCCCCGAGATGGCCTATTTCGAGTGCCTCCACGAGGTGAAGCTGATCGTGGACCTGATCTACGAAGGCGGCATCGCCAACATGAACTACTCGATCTCGAACACCGCCGAGTACGGCGAGTACGTCACCGGCCCGCGGATCATCACCGCCGAGACCAAGGCCGAGATGAAGCGCGTGCTCAGCGACATCCAGTCGGGCAAGTTCACCCGCGACTGGATGCTCGAGAACAAGGTCAACCAGACTTCGTTCAAGGCGACCCGCGCCCGTTACGCCGCTCATCCGATCGAGGAAGTCGGCGCCAAGCTCCGCGACATGATGCCGTGGATCAAGGCCAAGGCCCTGGTCGACAAGACCAAGAACTGAGCCGCTAAAGGCCCGCGCCGGCCATGGCAGGCGCGGGCTTCCCAGATTGATTCAAGATGTTGCGGAGCTGATTCCGGAACGTCTTGCAATCGACTGATATCGGTGGATTTTCCTGTTTGCGGGCGGCGGCCGAAAGGCTGTCGCCCGTTTTCGTTGGGCGCCGGTGGGAACCCTCCGAAGGCCCGGGCGTTTTCTTTGCGGTGCATGGCCCGACAAGGCCTGCGAGACCTCAAGGAGACGGTCATGACGGTCGATACGCGACCCAGGGTGCCGGTCGAGGATCTGGAGAACGCCCGTGGCGGCGATCCGCTTCCGCCGATGCGCGCCGACGACCACAGCGACGCCGATCCGGCTGTCGAGACGCCGATCGAGGCGCGGCAGGGCTTTCTCGGCCGGCCGGTGCTGATGGTGCTGATCGGCGGTCTCGTCCTGGCGATGATCGCATGGGTTGGCGTGGAGATGCTCGTCTATTGAGTTTTGCGGAGACGTTCGTGTTTGCCCGATGAAGGGGAGGCTGCGATGGAGCTTTTGCGCATTCTTGAAACGCCGGTGGCGATCCGCGTCGTGATGGCGCTGTCGCTGGCAATGATGCTGGCGGTGATTCTCGGCCTGGCCTGAGGCATCGTCTCGACAGACCTGAAACGAAGAAGCCTCCGGCGTCTGGCGCCGGAGGCTTTTTGCGTCGGAGGACCGATCAGAAGGTGATCTTGTCCTTGATGTCGGCCTCGACATTGGACGGCAGGGTGCCGCGTTTCACGAGGTCGGCAAAATCCTTGAATTTCGCCTTGCTGCGCTCCTCGATGATCTTCTTGGAGCGGGCTTCGCCAATGCCCTTGAGCGTATCCAGCTCGGCGGCGGTCGCGGTATTGATGTTGATCTTCTTCGCCTGGGTCGCGGCGGGCTGGGCAGCGGCCGGGGCGGCGGGCTTCGCCGCAGGAGCGGCCTGCGTGGCGGGCGCAGCAGGCGCGGTGACGGGGGCCGCAGGCTTGGCCGGGGCCTGCGTCGCGGTCTGGGCGAAGGCCTGGCCGCCCATGGCGGCAAGCGCGACGAGGGGGATGAGGAAACGAGACATCGTCATGACTTAAGACCTCGCGGGTCGGCCCGGATCATCGCATCCGCCGGGGGCCGGGTCCCTCCGCCGGATGACGCCGGCGGCGCGGGGGCCGTTCAGCGTGTCGCGCCGGGCTCGCCGTGGGGACGTGCCGCGATGCGACGACGCAAGGAAGCGCCTTTCGGCTTGAACGCTCTCCGAATGGCGCGTTCACCGGGCAGTCAGGTTTCCGACGCGCTCAGCGGGCGAGGAACTCGCTGATACGGCCGACGCCGTATAGCAGGCCGAAGCCCCAGGCGAAGGAGGCCAGCCAGTTGGCGAGCTGGAACTGCCAGGATGGCATTGCGACGATGCCGGCGACGATGGCGATGACGGCGCGCAGCGGCCCGAAGAAATGGCCGATGAGAATGCTGGCAATACCCCATTTCTCGAAGAAGGCATGGCCGCGGTCGAGCAGTTGCGGGTTCTTCTTGAATGGCCAGTAGTCATGGACGCGTGGCCCGAGCAGGAGCCCAGCCCAGTAGGAGACCCAGAAGCCGCTGCCGGCGCCGAACGAGGCCGCGAGAGCCAAGGGCACGAGATTGAGGCCCGAGGCACCGGCAACGGCGCCGAAGGTGGTGAAGAACATCGTGGCTGGAATCAGCCAGGAGAGAATCGCGACGCATTCGGCGAAGGCGACCGCGAAGACGATCGGGATCGCCCATTGCTGATGGGCCTGCATGAAGTCGACGAGCGCCTTCATGGCTTGTTCGAGTTCGGCCATGGCGTTCGGCTCGGCTCCGGCGGGGGCGGGTCGGTTCCGCCATATGGCCGTGTCGAAGGTGTGATGCAAGCGGCGGGCAGCGGCAGGGCCGGGCGTTGCCTTCCCCGGATGATCGCCTATTAATTTCGGCAACGCGGAAAAGCTGACGGCCCGGCGCCAACGCTGCGCCTGACGGGGAAACGGATTTCATGGAGTTGCAGGATCGCCCGCATCCCGATGCGGGCACTGGGCCGGTTTCGTCGGGCGATCCGGCAGTTGCGCTCGGCGGCATCGACATCACCTTCCATCTCGCCGATGGCGGCCGCTATCAGGCGGTGAAGGGCATCGATCTCGAGGTCCATCCCGGCGAGTTCGTCTCGATCGTCGGGCCGACCGGCTGCGGCAAGTCCACGCTGCTGAACGCGGCGGCGGGACTGCTCGCGCCCTCGGCCGGCACGGTCGGCATCTTCGGCAAGCCGCTCTCAGGCCTCAATCGCCGCGCCGGCTATCTCTTCCAGCAGGACGCCTTGATGCCGTGGAAGACGGCGCTGGAGAACGTCAAGGTCGCGCTGGAGCCGATGGGTGTGCCAAGCCATGAGGCCGACCAGCGGGCGCGCGAATGGCTCGCCCGCGTCGGCTTGCGCACCTTCGTCGACCGCTATCCGCACATGCTTTCCGGCGGACAGCGCAAGCGCGTCAGCCTCGCGCAGATGCTTATCCGCAACCCCGAGATCCTGCTGATGGACGAGCCCTTCGGGCCGCTCGACGCGCAGACCCGGCAGATCATGGGCAATCTCCTGCTCGATCTCTGGTCGCGCGACCGCAAGGCACTGATGTTCGTGACCCATGACCTCGAGGAGGCGATCGCGCTCTCCGACCGGGTCGTGGTGATGTCGGCCGGGCCGGCGGCGGGGATCGTCGCCGATTACAAGGTCGACCTGCCGCGCCCGCGCGACATCGCCGATATCCGGCTGGAGAAGGCCTTCCACGAGATCCATCGCGATATCTGGGCCTCGCTGCGCGTCGAGGTGCAGAAGGCCTATGCGATGGGCGAGGGGCGCGAGCTCGTCGGGGGAGACGCGTCATGAAGCGGATGAAGCTGCTTTCGCTCCAGATCCTGGTGATGCTGGTCTTCCTGGGCGTCTGGCATGTGGTGACGACCACGAGCCTGTTCGGCGACGTCAAGACGCTGCAGTTCTTCTTCTCGACCCCGGCCGCCGTGCTGACGCGCACCTTCAAGCAGCTCACCAGCGGGGACATCTACTACCATCTCGGCATCACGCTGACCGAGACGGTGCTCGCTTTCGTCATCGGCTCATTGGCCGGCGTCCTGTTCGGTTTCGCCTTCGCCCGGCGCGAGCTGCTCTCGGCGGTGTTCGATCCCTATATCAAGGCGGCGAACGCCCTGCCGCGCGTCGTGCTGGCGCCGATCTTCGCGCTCTGGTTCGGCTTGGGGATCTGGTCGAAGGTCGCGCTCGGCTTCACGCTGGTCTTCTTCATCGTGTTCTTCAACGTGTACCAGGGCGTGCGCGAGGTCTCGCCGACGATCCTGGCCAATGCGCGCATGCTCGGCATGAACGAGCGCCAGCTCTTCAAGCATGTCTACTGGCCGTCCGCGCTGACCTGGATGTTCTCCAGCCTGCATACGTCGGTCGGCTTCGCGCTGGTCGGCGCGGTCGTCGGCGAATATCTCGGCTCGTCCGCGGGGCTCGGCTACAAGATCCATGAGGCCGAGAGCGTGTTCGACGTCACCGGCGTCTTCGCGGGCATGCTGATCCTCGCGATCTTCGTCATCGCCATCGACTCGCTGGTGACGGTGGTCGAGAAGCGGCTTCTGGTCTGGCGTCCCGGCCAAAGCTCGACGACCACGACGTAAGGCGAGTTGCCGGGGTCAGCGGAACTCGCCTATCGTTACCCGACAGGCGCCCCGCAGAAGCGCTTTTTTCATTCAACCGGAGGTTTCGCCATGATCTTCACCCGCCGCGGCGCGCTGGCTGCGCTCGCTCTTTCGACCGCGCTCGGCGCCGCGCCGGACGCCGCGCTCGCCCAGAATGCCGAGAAGCCGAAGCTCACCCTCGGCGTCGGCGGCAAGCAGCTCCTTTATTATCTCCCGCTCACGGTCGCGGAGAAGAAGGGCTACTTCAAGGATCAGGGGCTCGATGTCGAGATCAACGACTTCGGCGGTGGCGCCAAGTCGCTGCAGGCGCTGGTCGGCGGCTCGGTCGATGTCGTCACGGGTGCCTATGAGCACACGATCCGCATGCAGGCGAAGGGGCAGGACATCCGCGCCGTGATCGAACTCGGCCGCTTCCCGGCGATCACCATCGCCGTCCGCAAGGACCTCGCCGACAAGGTGAAATCGGCCGCCGATTTCAAGGGACTCAAGATCGGCGTCACCGCGCCCGGCTCCTCGACGGCTCTGACGGCGCAATATGCCATGGTCAAGGCCGGGCTGAAGGCGACGGATGCGGCGATCATCGGTGTCGGCGCCGGTGCCAGCGCGGTCGCGGCGATCAAGCAGAAGCAGGTCGACGTGATCTCGCACCTCGACCCGGTCACCTCGAAGCTCGAGGCCGACGGCGACATCGTCTCGGTGATCGATACCCGCACCGAGGCCGGCACCAAGGCCCTGTTCGGCGGCTCGAACCCGGCGGCCGTGCTCTACCTCAAGAACGACTTCGCCGAGAAGAATCCGGTCACGACCCAGAAGCTGGTCAATGCCCTGATGAAGTCGCTGAAGTGGCTCGAGACGGCGAAGCCCGAGGATGTCGCGGCGCTGGTGCCGGAAGAGTATCTGCTCGGCGACAAGGCGCTCTATATCCGCGCGGTCAAGAACTCGCAGGAGAGCTATTCGCGCACCGGTATCGCGACGCCCGACGCGATGAAGAGCATGTACGATTCGCTCAAACTGCTCGATCCGGAGCTGACCAACTCGAATGTCGACCTGTCGAAGACCTTCATCGACAGCTTCGCCAAGAAGGCCGCCTCCGGCTCCTGATCGTGGGCGCAAACGCCGGCTTGTCTTTTGACGTCGCGCCCATCCTGCGTTCCGTGCATGCTGTGCGGATTCGCGCTGGGGGAACAACGTGAGCGGCGAAACAGCCTTTCTGGATGGCGGCGGCGATATGGCCGCCGCCATCCGCGACTACGACTGGAGCGCGACGCCGCTCGGGCCGATCGCCAGCTGGCCCGCAGCGCTGAAGATCGCCGTCGGCATGATGGTCAATTCGCGCTTTCCCAAGTGCATCGCCTGGGGCGCCGGCCTGATCACGATCCACAACGATGCCTTCCGGCCGATACTCGGCGACAAGCCCTGCGCGCTCGGCCGTTCGTTTCGCGAGGTCTGGGCGGAAATCTGGGACGATATCGGGCCGTTCGTCGACAACGCGTTCGCCGGCGAGGCGATTTTCATCGAGGATTTCCCGCTGACGATCGACCGCTACGGCCATCCGGAGCAGGTCTGGTTCACCTTCTGCTACAGCCCGATCCGCGACGAGGCGGGCCAGGTGCTCGGCATCATCGACACGGTGATGGAGACCACCGGCAAGATGGAGGCGGAGCGCAATGGGCGCCTGCTCAATGCCGAGCTCGCTCATCGCATGAAGAATACGCTCGCGATGATCGCCGCGATCGCCAGCCAGACCTTCCGCTCGGCCGAGACGCTGGAGGAGGCGCAGTCGATTCTCAGCGACCGCATCGCGACCTTGGGCGAGGCGCACAGCATCCTGACCCGGTCGAGCTGGAGCAGCGCGCCGATCCGCGCCGTGATCGACGGGGCCTTGGCCCCGCACCGCTCGGATATCGGCACGATCCGGATCGAGGGACCGCCGCTGCAACTGGCGGCCGATCAGGCGATGACGCTGGCGCTGGCCGCCAACGAACTCGCGACGAACGCGGTGAAATACGGCGCCCTCTCGGTCGAGACGGGCGAGGTCGCGATCCGCTGGTCCGTCGGCCGGCCGCAGAGCGAAGATGCGTTCCGCTTCGAATGGATCGAGAGCGGCGGGCCTGCCGTCATCAAGCCGCGGCGCCAGGGATTCGGCTCCCGCCTGGTGGAGCGCGTCATGGCGCAGAAATTCCAGGGCGAGGTCGAACTGGATTACCGGCCGGAAGGGCTGCGTTACGTCCTGACCACGACGATGGCGCATGTCGCGCCGCGGGAATAGCCGTTCTGCGCAGGCGATGGATCGCTTCACCGCTTTCGATTGGCGCCAAGCGCGGGAGCCGTTAGGTTCGCGGCCCCATCGCCAATCGGGTTCTGCCTAAGATCATGAATATCCTCTCGATCCAGTCCCATGTCGCCTATGGCCATGTCGGGAACGCTTCCGCCGTCTTCCCGATGCAGCGACTCGGTGTCGATGTCTGGCCGATCCATACGGTGCAGTTCTCGAACCATACCGGCTACGGCAACTGGAAGGGCCGCGTCTTCGACGGCGGCATGATCGACGAGGTGATGGAGGGTATCGCCGAGCGCGGGGTGCTCGCCAAATGCGACGGCGTGATTTCCGGCTATATGGGCTCGGCCGATATCGGTCACGCCATCCTCTCGGCGGTGGAGCGGGTGCGCGCTGCCAACCCCCGGGCGCTCTATTGCTGCGATCCGGTGATCGGGGATGTCGGGCGCGGCGTCTTCGTGCGGCCGGGCATCCCCGAATTCATGCGCGAGCAGGCAATGCCGGCGGCCGACATCGTGACGCCCAACCAGTTCGAGCTGGAACTGCTCACCGATGTCGAGATCAAGACCCTCGCCGATGCCCACCGCGCCGTCGAGGCGCTGCGCGATGCCGGGCCGAAGGTGGTGATGGTGACCTCGCTCGATACCGACGAGACGCCGGCCGACTCGATCGACCTGATGGCCGCCGACGCGAAGGGAAGCTGGCGGGTGCGCACACCGAAGCTCGACGTGAGCGTCAACGGTGCGGGCGATGCGATCGGGGCGCTGTTCTTCACCCACTACCTGCGCGAGGAATCGGCGGCGGCGGCGTTGTCGAAGGCCGCATCTTCGGTCTACGGCCTCCTGAAACGCACCAAGGAGGCGGGCTCGCGCGAAATCCTGACAGTGGCGGCGCAGGACGAGTTCGTCACGCCCTCGCAGGTTTTCGAGCCACAGGCGATCTGAGCGGATCGCGATGAAGCTGCGCGTCGGGACCTTCAATGTCGAGAACCTGCTGACGCGGCACCGCTTCGATTCGGGCGGACGAACCGAGACGGCGGCGGCGATGTCGCTGTTCCATTTCCCGCGCGCCGACGAGCGCGACGCTGTGGAGCGCTCGCTCGCCGTCGCACTGGAGGACGACAAGCGCCAGATGACGGCGCTCGCCATCGCCGAGGCGCAAGCCGACCTCTGGATGCTGCAGGAGGTCGATTCGCTCGCCAGCCTGCAAGCCTTCTTCGCCAATTATGTCCACCGCATCGCCGATCATCGTTACGGCCATTTCACGCTGATCGACGGCAATGACCGTCGCAATATCGATATCGGCTTCGCGGCGCGGCGCGACCTGTTCGGGCAGGGGCAGGTCACGGTGCGCTCGCACAAGGACCTGACCTTCGCACAGGCCGGCGTGCATGACCGCGAGCTCGCCATGCTCGGCATCGGGCCGCATGGCAAGGTCTTCGCCCGGGACTGCCTGGAGGTGGAGCTGAGCTTCGCGGGGCGGCGGCTCAGCCTGTTCGGCTGCCATCTCAAGTCGATGAACAATGGTCGCGAGGACGGACGCACAGCGACGCTTCCGGTGCGCCGGGCCGAGGCGCGGGCCGTACGCTGGCTGATCCAGCAGCGGTTCGGCGGCGGCTGGCGCGAGACCAACTGGATCGTCCTCGGCGATCTCAACGGCTATCGCTACGGCCTCGGGCCGCGCGCCGAACGCGTCGACGAGGGTGACAGCGGCATCGAGCCGTTGCTCGACGATTTCGCCGTCGATCCGATGGCGACGCTGCCGGCGCATGAGCGCTGGACGCATTTCCGGCGCTACTGGTCCGACAGCCAGGAGCGGCTGATCGACAGCCATATGCCGCTCGACCACATCCTGCTCTCGCCTTCGCTCGCGGCCGCCAATCCGAACCCCGCCATGCAGATGATCCGGCGCGGATTACCCTATCGCGTGCCGCTCGATCCGCGTGAGCCGGACCGCTCGATGGCGAAGCTCGCGACCTGCGCGAACCGCTATCCGCGTGTCGGCTGGGACCGGCCCAAGGCCTCCGACCATTGTCCGCTCACCATCGATCTCGACATCCCCGAAGGCTGACCCGATGAAACGCCGCTTCGTCACACTCGACGTCTTCACCACGCGCCGCCATGCCGGCAATCCGCTGGCGGTCGTGCTCCAGTCGGAAGGGCTCGACACCGAGGCGATGCAGGCCATCGCCCGGGAATTCAACCTCTCCGAAACGGTCTTCGTCGCGCCGCCGGAGCAGCCGGAACACCGCGCTTCCGTCCGCATCTTCACGCCGGGTGGAGAACTGCCCTTCGCCGGCCATCCGACGGTGGGGGCCGCGGTCTGGCTCGGCCTCACCGACGAGGCCGAGGGCAAGCCCGCCGACATGCTGGTGCTGGAGGAGAAGGTCGGGCCGGTCTCCTGCGCGGTCTCGATCAAGGGCAGCCATGCCGGACACGCTACCTTCACCTTGCCGCGCCTGCCGGAACAGCTCGCGCAGCCGGTCTCGGATGCGCAACTGGCGGAAGCGCTCGGCCTCGCTGCGGCTGATCTCGGCTTCGACGCGCATCGCCCGAGCGCCTTCTCGGCCGGCGTCGCTTATACGATCGTGCCTGTCGCCAGCCGCGAAGCGGTCGCCAGGGCGCGGGTCGGGGGAGCTTTCGAGCGCGTCATGGCTACGGCGCCGAACGGCAATGTCTTCGTCTATTGCCGCGAGACCACCGAAGTCGGTCATCACTACCACGCCCGCATGTTCTGGCCGGGTGCCGGTGTCGGCGAGGATCCCGCGACCGGCAGCGCCGTTGCCGCTTTCGCCGGAGCGGTCATGGCCTACGACAAGCCGGAGAACGGCGACCGCCGCCTCGTCATCGAGCAGGGCTACGAGATGGGCCGGCCGTCGCAGATCACGCTGGAGCTGAGCGTGCGCGGTGGCGCATTGGTCTCTGCCCGCATCGGTGGTTCGGCGGTCGTGGTCAGCGAGGGCGTGCTGCTGTGAGCGAGGGCGTGGAGAACGGTGCGATCGTCCGGCTGTCACGGGTCGATGCCCAGATCGAGCCTTATGATTGGGCTTTCGCACGCGAGAATGCCGCGCTGATCGCGGAGCATTGGGCGGAGATTCGTGCCGAAAAGCCGGCGATGTTCAACGGCCGCGTCATGCTGCAGCATCGGGCTACGATCCGCGGCGGCGTATTCGAGGCCGGCTATTTCGAAGTGGACTATGCGGCTTTCCTGACATGGCGGGATGCCGGCCATCCCGGAGCCGCCATCCGCAACGGTTTCGCCATGGCGGCGCTGCGGGCCAATGACGGCGCATTTCTCTGCGGGAAGATGGGCGATCACACCGCCAATGCCGGCAAGGTCTATTTCGCCGCTGGCACGCCCGACCGCGAGGACGCCCGCCCCGACGGCACGCTCGATCTCGGCGGCAGTGTCATCCGCGAGCTCGGGGAGGAGACAGGCCTGCGGGTCGAGGAACTGGCGGTGGGTGATGGCTGGACGGCGCTGATCGAACAGGGACGCGTCGCCTTCATGCGCGAAGTCCGGATCGACCTTCCTGCCGAGACGGCGCGCGCGCTGATGCTGGAGCGGATGAAGCACCTCGAAGAGGAGGAGCTGTCCGACATCGTCATCGTGCGCGATCTCACCGATACCGAAAAGCACGATATGCCGCCCTTCATGCGCCGCTATCTCGCACATATCTTCGATGGCAAGTGACCCTGCCTGCTTCACGAAAGTAACCCGATGAGCTCCGCCGCGACCGCCTATCCCGAAGCCAGTTATCCTGAGGCTCTTGCGCTGCCGGCCGAGAATCCCTTCGCAACGCGCTGGGAGACTCCTTTCCGCCTGCCGCCCTTCGCCACGATCAGGCCGGAGCATATCCGCCCGGCCTTCGAGGCTGCGCTTGCCAAGCACAAGGCCGAGATCGCGGCGATCGTGGCAGACAAGGCCGCGCCCGATTTCGCCAACACGATCGAGGCGCTGGAGCGGGCAGGGCGGGCGCTCAGCCGGGTTGGTGGCGTTTTCTACAATCTCACCGGTGCCGATACGAACGAGGCGCTGCAGGCGATCGAGCGCGAGATGTCGCCGATCACCTCGCGGCACTGGTCGGCGATCATGATGGACGAGGGGCTGTTCGCCCGCGTCGATGCGGTCAATGCCAAGCGCGATGCGCTCGGCCTGAACCCGGAGCAGGCGCGCCTGCTGGAGCGCAGCTACAAGGGCTTCATCCGCTCTGGCGCGAAGCTCGGCGCGGAGGACAAGAAGCGCCTCGCCGCGATCAACGAGCGGCTGGCCGGGCTCGGCACGCAGTTCAGCCAGAACGTGCTGAAGGACGAATCCTCCTATGCTCTCTTCATCGAAGACGAGGCGGGTCTCGCCGGCCTGCCGGAGTTCGTGAAGGCGGCGATGGCGCGTGCTGCGGCCGACCGCGGCAAGCCCGGTCAGCATGCGGTCACGCTATCGCGTTCGATCATAGAGCCGTTCCTGACCTTTTCGACCAGGCGCGACCTACGCGAGGAAGCCTTCATCGCCTGGAGCAGGCGCGGCGAGAATGGCGGTGAGAGCGACAACCGCGCGATCGTCGCCGAGATGGTGAAGCTCAGGGCCGAGAAGGCCAAGCTTTTGGGCTATCAGACCTTCGCGCATTTCAAGCTCGACGACGCGATGGCGAAGACGCCGGAGCATGTGCGCGGGCTGCTCGAGCTGGTCTGGAAACCGGCCAAGGCGCGCGCGGCGCGCGAGGCCGCCGATCTGGCGGCGCTGGCGCAAAGCGAGGGCGAGAACGGCCCGATCCGCCCCTGGGACTGGCGCCATTATGCGGAGAAGGTCCGGCAGAAGACCTATGCGCTCGATGAGGCCGTGCTGAAGCAGTATCTCCAGCTCGACCGCGTCCGGCAGGCGGCCTTTGACGTGGCTGGCAAGCTCTTCGGGCTCTCCTTCGCGGAGCGGCCGGAGCTCCAGGGCTATCATCCTGACGTGCGCATCTTCGAGGTCACGGAGACCGCGAGCGGGCGCCATATCGGCCTCTTCGTCGGCGACTACTTCGCCCGTGCCTCGAAGCGCTCCGGCGCCTGGATGAGCGCCTTCCGCGGCCAGCGCAAACTCGACGGCGAAACCCGGCCGATCATCGTCAATGTCTGCAATTTCGCGAAGCCCGCCGAGGGCAAGCCCGCGCTGCTCTCGCTCGACGATGCGCGCACGCTGTTCCACGAGTTCGGCCATGCGTTGCACGGGCTGCTCTCGGACGTGACCTATGGCTCGCTCGCCGGAACGGCGGTGGCGCGCGACTTCGTCGAACTGCCCTCGCAGCTCTACGAGCACTGGTTCCTGACGCGTGAGGTCATGCGCGAATATTGCCACCATGCCGAGTCCGGTGAGCCGATCCCCGAGGCGCTGATCGAGAAGATCGAGAAGGCCCAGACCTTCAACCAGGGTTTCGCCACGGTGGAGTACACCTCCTCGGCGCTGGTCGATCTCGCCTTCCATTCGCTGGAGGCGCCGGCCGAGGTCGACCCGCTCGCCTTCGAGGCGGCGGAGTTGGCCCGCATCGGCATGCCGGCCGAGATCACCATGCGGCACCGCACGCCGCATTTCACCCATGTCTTCTCCGGCGACGGCTATTCGGCCGGCTATTACAGCTATCTCTGGTCGGAGGTGATGGATGCCGACGCCTTCAACGCCTTCACCGAGACCGGCGACGTATTCTCGCCCGCGGTCGCCGAAAAGCTGAAGCGCTACATCTATTCGGCCGGCGACATCCGCGATGCGGCGGAGGCCTACACGCTGTTCCGTGGCCGCCTGCCGACGCCGGATGCGCTGCTGGAGAAGCGGGGGCTGGCGGCGTAGCAACTGCCACGCATCATGGTCGGGCTTGTCCCGACCATCCACGTCCTCATCGATATAGGGCTGTGTTCAAGGCGGGGCTGCTCGCCACAAGGGCGAGCATGAAGGTGGAACGTGGCTCAGCCCGGATAACCGAACTTCGCCTTGGTCGCGCGGATCTGGCCGGTTGCGCCGGCATCGTTGCCGGCCGAGCAGGCCGAGCGGGCGCGAGAGATTTCGCCGCTGACCCGGTCATGCACGCCCTTTGTCGTGTGGCCGGTGGCGAGATCGTTGTCGATCACAGCCTGAAAGCGCTCGACCTCGCCCGAGCAGCCGGTGCCCGAGGGCATGCGGAAGGTATTCGGCGTCACGCCGGGCGCGGCCTGCGACGGCGGCGGGGCCGGGGGCGGGCCGCCCGACGGCGTCTGGCAGGCCGACAGCAGGATGGCGGAGAGTGCGAGGACGGGCAGATGGCGCATCGGAAAGCTCCGCGAATGCAAAACGATGCGACGATGTCTGATTCTCGGCATCAGCGAAATCGCGCAGTTGCTCTGCCGGCTGCTACCGCGGCATGTTGACGGACAGGTAGGGCGCGGTCGCCTTCTCGTTGGGGCCGACGATGGCCGGGACCCGGTTCGCGATCGGCTTGAGGCTCTTGAGATAGGCGGCCAGCGCGAGAGCGTCGGCGTCATTCAGTTTGCCGTAGCTCATGTAGGGCATGGCCGGCGCGAGGGTACGACCGTCGGGCCTGGCGCCCTGCCGGACCGCCTTGACGATATCGGCTTCCGACCAGGCGCCTAGCCCGGTCTCCCGGTCCGGCGTGAGATTGGGTGGGAAGAAGGTGCCGAGACCAGGGATCTGGAACCCGACTTCCGATCCCGCGAGCCGCCGCTCCATATCCGGTTTGCCGAGAAAGATGCCGGGTGTGTGGCAACCGGCGCAGTCCATGATGTTCGCCAGGTATTCGCCGCGCCGGAGCTTCTCCTGTGGCGATGCGGTTTGCGCCGTGAGCGAATTGGGGACCGACAGTCCGACGAGGATGAACGCACCAAAGATCGCTTGCCGCATGATTGCCCCCCGGCGTCTCGTGCAGTCGTTCCCGCTGCACCGATCGATTCGAGCAGTTGGTCTTGATAGGGACGAGGTGACGTAAGGGAGTGTTTAGCATTCCTCCAATGAGAGTGAAAGAGAAATGGCTCGGCGGGACCGGCCCTAGCCCCGATCCGGCATGAAGGTCGCGACCGCGGTAAAGAAGCCGGCCGCCGCCGCTGCAAGCCAGATCGCGTCGAGCCCGATGCGGCCATGTGTGACCGCACCGGCGATCGCCCCGCTGAGCAGGCCGAGCCAGAGTACGAAATGGCGGAGGAAGGCGAGCTTCGGCCCGCCGAGCAGGGCGCCCGCGATGCGCTGTCCCATCTTGACCAGTGTCCCGGTCATGTAGGTCAGCCCGATCGTGACCTCGCCGTCACGCTGGAAGACGCTGTTCTCCGCGCCCATGGCCATCGCCAGCACCCCGGCGCCTGCCATGCCGAATCCGATCGTGTCGAGGCCGGCCGAGATCAGCAGCGCGAGCGTCACGAATGCCAGCACCGCGGCCTTGCGCTGGCGCCCGGCAAAATGCCCGGCGAGCGAGCCGCCGACGACGCCCAGCACGAAGAGCGCGAGAATGATCGCGGCGAGCAGGATGCCGCCGGCGTGGCGCCCGGCAAGCTCGATGGCGAAGCGGGTCGTATTGCCGCTCATGAAGGAGACGAAGAAGCCGCCGAGGCTGAGGAAGCCGAGCGCGTCGACGAAACCCGCGAGGCCGGACAGGCAGAAGGCGAGGCCGATGACCGGCCGGTCATAGTGTATCATGGGCACGGCGCTCCGCTGTTCCACGCCGGCTTGTGTCGTGAACGCATCAGACTGATCCGAAAAGCGGTTTCCGGTTTTCGGATTGATGGCGGTACGGCGCGACCGCCGGCCGAATCGCGCTCCGCCATCCTAATTCACAGAGAGCACCTGTTCTTAATTCAAATAGACATGCGACATATGCTTGCGCTGGGGCCGGTGCTTCGGTTACATCCTGTCCTGTCGAATTGAGGAACGCCCGTGGTTTCGACCGCCCGCCATGACCTGACGAAGGACTGCGCCGTTGCGCAGCTCGTCGGCATGCGCGCTCGCGCTCGCGCTCCGTTCTCGCTTCTTGGCCTTCTTCTCCTTAGCCGCCCCTGAGGGCCGGCCGGGCATGCTGCCTGGGCGCTCAGGGGAGTGACGAGAACCGCCGCCAGAAAACTTAGCGCCCGCCTTTCCCGAAATTCCGCGGCGCGCCGACACCCGGAAGCAGAATCATGACCAATCCGACCCAGTCCGGCTCCACAAAAGATCGCGTCCTGATCTTCGACACCACCTTGCGCGACGGCGAGCAATGTCCCGGCGCCACCATGACCTTCGAGGAGAAGCTGGAGATCGCCGAGATGCTCGACGCGATGGGCGTCGACATCATCGAAGCAGGTTTCCCGATCGCGTCCGACGGCGATTTCGAGGCGGTGTCCGAGATCGCCCGCCGCCTGAAGCGTGCGACCGTGGCGGGCCTCGCCCGTGCCATCAGCGCCGATATCGCGCGGGCCGGCGAGGCGGTGCGCCATGCGGTCAAACCGCGCATTCACACCTTCGTATCGACCTCGCCTATCCATCTGGAGCACCAGATGCGCAAGACGCAGGAGCAGGTGCTGGAGATCATCACCGCAACGGTGACGCAGGCGCGCAATCTGGTCGAGGATGTCGAGTGGTCGGCCATGGACGCCACCCGCACGCCGATCGATTATCTCTGCCGCACGGTCGAGGCCGCAATCAGGGCCGGCGCGACCACGATCAACCTGCCGGATACGGTGGGTTACGCCACGCCGGACGAGTATCGCGCCATGTTCAAGGCGGTGCGGGAGCGCGTGCCGAACGCCGACAAGGCGATCTTCTCCGCGCATTGCCACAATGATCTGGGCTTGGCTGTCGCCAATTCGCTGGCGGCGATCGAGGGCGGCGTGCGGCAGGTCGAGTGCACGATCAACGGCATCGGCGAGCGCGCCGGCAATGCCGCGCTGGAGGAGATCGTGATGGCGCTGCGCGTGCGCGGCGACGTGATGCCCTACGATACCGGCATCGATGCGACGCAGTTGATGCGCATCTCCAGGGCCGTCTCGACGGCCTGCTCCTTCCCGGTGCAGTACAACAAGGCGATCGTCGGCCGGAATGCCTTCGCGCATGAGAGCGGCATCCACCAGGACGGGATGCTGAAGAACAACACTACCTACGAGATCATGACGCCGGAATCGGTCGGCGTGACCAAGACCTCGCTGGTGATGGGGAAGCATTCCGGCCGCGCCGCCTTCCGCTCCAAGCTGAAGGAGATGGGCTACGATCTCGGCGACAACCAGCTCGAGGACGCCTTCACCCGCTTCAAGGCGCTGGCCGACCGCAAGAAGCATGTCTACGACGAGGATATCGAGGCGCTGGTCGACGAGAACATCGCGACCGCCCATGACCGCATCAAGCTGGAATCGCTGACGGTGATCGCCGGCACGCGCGGCCCGCAGCGTGCGACCATGAAGCTCAATGTCGATGGCAAGCACGTTACCGAGGAGGTCGAGGGCAACGGCCCGATCGATGCGATCTTCAATGCGATCAAGACGATCGTGCCGCACGAGGTGACGCTGGAACTCTACGACGTGCATGCGGTGACCGAGGGCACCGATGCGCAGGCCGAGGTTTCCGTCAGGCTCTCGCGGGACGGTTCGTCCGTGACCGGCCGTGGCGCCGATCCCGATACGCTGGTCGCCTCGGCCAAGGCCTATCTCGCCGCGCTCAACAAGCTGATCGCGCGGGGCGGGCGCCTGCACGCGCAGGCGGCCGAGTAAGAAAGCGAGTCCTTCGGGGAAGGGTATCATCCCGTGCGCGCCGCAGCCTGAAACGCCGCGGCGCGAATACGGGGTCGCGTGGCGATCGAGCTCCTTCTTTCAGGAGCTCTGTCAGGGCGTCTTTCCCGAGAACGATCCCGCGTCTGCGCAGCGGCATTTCACACCGCAGCGCGCACGGGATGACAGCGCTGCGGTCAAAACGCCGACAGCGCTTGATTTCAGTGGATGACGCTGGCGCGATCTGGCGCCGGCTCGCCTTTTGCTTTCATCTGCGCTTTCGGTGCGGTCGCTCCCCCGGCGACCCTGGGGAGCGCGATGCCGATGGGCTATTTTCCGAACTGGACACTGAAAACCTCCGGCGCCGTGCTGCCGGACGAGCGGCTGCCGACCGGCCAGACGGTCGTGGCCGGCCTGCAGCATGTCGTCGCGATGTTCGGCTCGACGGTGCTGGCGCCCGTGCTGATGGGCTTCGACCCGAATGTCGCGATCTTCTTCTCGGGTATCGCGACGCTGCTGTTCTTCGTCATCACGCGCGGGCAATTGCCGAGCTATCTCGGCTCCTCCTTCGCCTTCATCGGCGTCGTCATTGCAGCGACCGGCTATGCCGGCTCCGGTCCCAACCCGAATATCGGGGTGGCGCTCGGCGGCATCATCGCCTGCGGCGCGGTCTATGCCGTGATCGGCCTGATCGTACAGGGCGTCGGCACAAACTGGATCGAGAAGCTGCTGCCGCCGGTCGTCACCGGCGCGGTCGTCGCCGCGATCGGCCTCAACCTGACTTCGGTCGCGATCAACATGATCTCGGCCAGCGCCTATACCAAGTGGATCGCGCTGTTCACCGTCGTCGCGGTCGCGCTGGTCGCCGTCTACGGACGCGGCTTGCCGCAGCGCCTGCCGGTGCTGATCGGCGGGCTTGCCGCCTACATCCTCTACGCATTGACGGCGTCCAGCTTCGGCGCGCCGACGATCGACTTCGGCAAGATTGCTGCCGCTGCCTGGTTCGGCCTGCCGCAATTCGTGGCGCCGGTCTTCGAGATGAAGGCGATCACCCTGATCGTGCCGGTTGCGATCATCCTCGTCGCGGAGAATCTCGGCCATATCAAGGGAATCTCGGTGATGACCGGGCGTAATTTCGACCACCTGATCGGCCGCGGCTTCTTCGCGGACGGACTGGGCACCATGATCGCCGGCTCCGGCGGCGGCACGGGCGTCACCACCTATGCCGAGAACATGGGTGTGATGGCGGTGACGCGGGTCTATTCGACCCTGGTCTTCGTCGCTGCCGGCATCATCGCGCTCCTGCTCGGCTTCTCGCCCAAGTTCGGCGCGGTGATCGGCACGATCCCCGTCGCGGTGCTTGGCGGCCTCGCGGTCGTGGTGTTCGGCCTCATCGCCGCCACGGCCGGCCGGATCTGGGTCGAGAACAAGGTCGATTTCTCCGAGCCGAAGAACCTGATCACAGTTGCGACCGCGCTGATTCTCGGCGCAGGCGACCTGAAGCTGCCGATCTTCGGCTATGAACTCGGTGGAATCGGCACCGCGACCTTCGGCGCGATCGTGCTCTATCACCTGCTGAACCGTCGTACGGCCTGACAATCCACAGCGCGGCGAACGCTTTTTCGCCGCGTTTGAAAAAACTGTCACAGATGGGTGGACAGGGGGCGGGGCCTTTGCTACACGCCCCCTGCCTGACGCGGCCGACGCCGCTGACCGGCGGCGCTTCGTGGCGTATGGGTGATTAGCTCAGTTGGTAGAGCAGCTGACTCTTAATCAGCGGGTCGTAGGTTCGAGCCCTACATCACCCACCACGACCTTTCCTTTAAGATCAAATAGTTGGATGCGGTGGCCGGGTTCGGTTGCCGGGGCAGGGCGCGAACATCGCGCCCTTTTTTCATGTCGCAGGCGTCGCGAGCGGCTGACCTGCTGGCACCGCCGCCCGTTCCGCCTTGCGGGCCTCAGCGGGCTGCAGCGAGGGCTGCGATCATGCCCGTGATGCTGTTGATCAGGATGAACTGATTATCCACCCTGACCCAACGCTGGCCGGGGCCCGGCGCACGCAGATGGTAGCGGTGATAATCCCGGACATGGCTTTGGCGGTATTGCCGGGGCAGGGCGTGCCCGCGCGCCCAGCGGTTCTTTCGGACGACGACTTTCTTCGTCACGTGCTTCTCGACGTGAACCGGACCGTGACGAGCGGGGCCGTGATACGGGGCTCTGTAAGATTGAGCGAAGCTGGGGGCGGTCGCTCCGAGCAGAATAGCACCAGCGATGGCAGAAGATAGAATTGTTTTCATGATTATCTCTCCTGTTTTTGATGGGTTCATCGTGGCGTTTCTTTAATAAACAGGAGATGAATGGCGGCATTAATTCTCTGTAATGTAATTTTCATCTGGGTCCTGAATTTTGTCTTTCTGGTCATTTTGCTTGTGGTCTGCGTCGCTTCGGTTCGCCTGCCTGCACCCGAGGATGGGGGCTGTGCTATCGTCCACCTGAAACGGCGACGGAGCGAACGGTATCGTGGCTGAATTCGAACTGGTGCTGCGGCTTCTGGCCGGTCTCGTGGCTGGCGGCGCCGTCGGCTGGCAGCGAACGCTGCAGCGCAAGAGCGCGGGCCTCAGGACGTTCGGGCTGGTCGGGCTCGGGACGGCGGCCGCGGCGAGCCTGTTCAGCGAGACCCTGCATCCCGATGCCGCCAGCCGCGTTGTTCAGGGCGTCCTGACCGGGGTCGGCTTTCTCGGTGCCGGCCTGATCATCCACCGCAACGGCGAGATGATGCCCCATGGCCTGACCACGGCTGCGGCGATCTGGGTCACGGCGGCGCTCGGCTGCTCAGCGGGGCTGGGCAAATGGCTGGTGACATTGGCGGCCACGGCGATGGCGCTGGCTCTTCTGCTTCTCGACCATTCGCTGGAAAGCTGGCTGCAGCGCCGCCATCCGCTACCGCCCGACGAAGATGCGTCTCGCCCGCCGGACTGAGCGGCGGCGTTCGCTGCGGTGGAGGGAGCCTTTCAGCGGCTCGGGCGTTTCCGTCCGAAAGGATGGATCTCGCATGATGCAGTTCAATCAGGGCCTTGCGGCCGCTCCCGGCAACACGCCGGCCATTCCGAACCCGCCGCCCGAGGCGCCGCCGCTGACGCCGGGTGAGGTTCCGCCCGCTCCGCCGGTCGAATCGCCGCCGGGCGAGGAGCCGCAGGGCATTCCGACGGAGCCGCCGCCGGAACTGCCGCCGAATGTGCCGCCGGAGGCTCCCCCGGCGACGCCGATCGACCTGCCGCCGGGGCGCGATCCGCGCCAGCCGCAGGAATAGTCCCGCTCAGACCTTCGGTGCGTTGCCGGCGCCGATATCCCAGTAGAGCCCGGCCATGGCGACGAGCCCTTCGCGGGCGATGGCGGCAGGCAGATGCTCGTCCGGCGCGTGCTGCGAGCAGCCGGGATAAGAATGCGGCACCCAGATCGTGCGCAGCTTCAGGATTTCCGCGAAGATGTCGTTCGGCAGCGAGCCGCCGAGATTGGGCAGCAGAGCCGGCTTCTTGCCGGTGCTCTCGGCGATCGAAGCGATGGTGAAGCGGACCCAGGCATCGTCAGGATCGAGCCGCGTCGCGCCGAAGCGCTCGGTGCCGGGCATGATGATCTCGACCATGTCGAAGCCATGACGATCGAGATGACGACGCAGCGCGGGGGCGACGTCGCGCGGGTCGATGCCCACGACGAAGCGCAGCGCGACACGGGCCCAGGCGCTCGGCGGCACGGCGTTGACGGGCGTTTCCGGCACGCCGGACTTCATCGCGAGAACGTCGAAGGAGCACCAGCCGAAGACCTGCTCGGCCGGGGAGAGGCCGGGCTCGCCCCAGTTCGGGTCGATGGTCGGGCCGTCCGGGCCGCCGTCGATCTCGCAATCGGCGAGCGCACGACGGACGCCGTCCGGCAGTTCCTTCGGCACCCATTCATGGATGCGGATCTGGCCGGTCGGCGAGGTGATCGAGGCGATGGCGTGGGCGAGCTGGATCGCCGGATCGGAGAGCATCCCGCCCCAGTTGCCGGAATGATGGCCGCCGTCGCGCGCCTTGATCTTGAGATCGAAGGTGATGACGCCGCGGGCGCCCAGGAAAACGGTGGGGCGCTCGGCATTGAGGCGGGGCCCGTCCGAGGCGATCAGGATATCGGCCTTGAGCAGTTCGGCCTCGTCCTCGCAGAGCTCGCGCAGGCCCGGCGAGCCGGATTCCTCACCCATCTCGATCAGGTACTTGGCGTTGAAGCCGAGCTTGCCGCGCGTCTCCAGCACGGCGCGCAGGCCGTTGATGTTGATCAGGTGCTGGCCCTTGTTGTCGACGACGCCGCGGCCATACCAGCGGCCGTCACGCTCGACGAGCTTCCATGGCGAGAGGCCCTCGCTCCATTGCGCATCGAGGCCGCGGATGACGTCGCCATGGCCGTAGCCGAGGATGGTCGGCAGGGCAGGGTCCTCGATACGCTCGGCATAGAGGAAGGGGCCGCGGGCCTTGGCATGGGTCAGGATGCGACAGGTGAAGCCGAGCGATTCGAGCAGGGGCTGCATCTCCTTGTCGAGATATTCGCCCAGCACGGGAGCACGGTCGGGATTCTGGCTTTCGGTGGGGATTGCGACGAGCCGGCCGAGATCACTCTTCATCCGGCCTGAATCGAAATAGTCCTGGGCTTTCGCGATCGCCTGCGCGCGGGTCATGGTCTTGTGGTCTCCCCAATCGGTGGCCGGCACAGTGCCGGTGGACGGAGGCCGGCGCCAGTGCCAAGAGAGCCGGGCGCGCCATGCCTGCCGGGCAGGGCGGGCACTGCACCGACCGACAGGGCTTCTTCTTCCGCATGACGATGATCCCGCACCCGCACCAGCTCGTCGCCCGTGACGCCATCCTGGCGGCGCGAGCGAAAGGCGCGTCCGGCTTCCTGCTGGGCGACCTCACCGGACTCGGCAAGACGCTTTCGGCCTGGCTCGCGCTCTCGGCGATGCCGGAGGAAGAGGTGCTGGTGATATGCCCGAAAGGCGCGATCCCGCAATGGCGGCGGACCATGGCGCTGTCCGGCCTGCCGGCGAAGCGCGTGACGCTGATGAATTTCGAGAAGACCAAATCGCTCCTCGCCCCCGTGGTCGACAGCAAGAAGCGCTCGACGCGGGCGAAGAACAACGAGATCGCCAAGCATGGAAGGCCGAAGCGCGTCTGGCCGCTCGTCGTGATCGACGAGGCGCATCGCATCCGCAATCCCAACTCGCAGCAGGGTCTGGTCTGCCGGCAGATGGCGGAGGCGGCCGCGTTCACGATCTATATGAGTGCGACCGCCGGGCAGTCGCCGCACGAGCTGTCCTATCTAGCGGGGCTGCTGGCGAAGGCCGCGGGCATGCCCTCGGCCGATCTCGACGGGTTTCGCGTGCTGATGAAGCGGCTGAAGATCGGCCGCGCCAAGGGACGCTGGAAGAACTGGAGCTGGGAGCCGAACGAGGCCGACCGCAAGGTGATGGCCGACCTGCTCTATCGCGGCGCCAATGCCATCGGCTTGCGTCGCCGGCCGGAAGAGATCGCCGGTTGGCCGGAGGTGCAGCGCGAACTGGCGCCGGTCGCGCTCGATACGGCCGCCCGCAAGCTCTATGACGCGACCTGGCGCGAGTTCCGGAAGGAGTTGGGTTTGGCCGGCGGCTCGACGCGCAAGCCGCAGGGCTGGGCCGCCGATCTGCGCTTTCGGCAGAAGGCCAGTTTGCTACGCATCCCAGGCACGGCGGATTTCTGCGAGGACCTGCTCGGGAATGATGAGCAAGTCGCGATCTCCGTCGCCTTCCTCGAGACCAGCGCGATGCTGGCCGAGACGCTCAGGGGGCGGGGCTGGCGCACCGCCGAGATCAATGGCGAGCGCTCGGGTACGCAGAACGAGGAGACGCGCATCGCCTTCCAGACCGGGCAGCTCGATGCGGTGATCTTCACCGTCACCGAGTCGATCTCATTGCATCGCGGCGAGATGCCGGGCGGCGAGCGCGAGCGGGCGCTCGTGATCCACGACATGCGCCATAGCGCGATCCAGCTCCAGCAGATCGAGGGGCGCTGCCATCGCGACGGCCAGCACGCGACGATCTTCTATGCCTATGCCGAGGATACGGTGGAGGAGGCGATCGCCGGCACGGTGATCCAGCGCATGGCGGCGATGGAAGGGCTGGCGGGCGACGATACGCGGATGCTGGAGGCTATTGCGGGAATCGTCGAGGGGCGGGCGGCGGCCTGAGGCTTTCAGTTGCGGGCGCGCTCGCCGAGTTCCTTGGCGCCTTCGACCGATGAGCCGGTGAGGCGAACGATGCTGTTCCAGGCGTCGCGCGTATAGGCGCCCTGATGGACGATGGCATCGTAGCCGACGACCAACACGATGATGATCAGAAGCAGGCGGAACACGAGGTCTCTCCTTATAGCCCGACATCAACGCCGGCATCCTGGCAGGGTTCCGTATGCCCGTTCGACGCTGAAAAGGGAGGCTTGTGAAGCGGCGCTCTCTTGTAAACGGCCGTAATACCGAGATGATGACCCAAGGGAAGATAGCGCTCTGGAGATCAAGATGAAATTCATCGCCTCCGTATTTGCCATTTGTCTCGGCATGATCTCGCTCGCAGGTTCCATATCGGCAATGGAGTTCAAGGGCACAACCGTCATCCTGATTCACGGCAAGGCCGGCGGGCAGGGGCCGTTGCAGCCGCTTGCCGCCGCGCTCAAGGCGGAAGGGGCCAGCGTCGTGCTCCCGCGCATGTCCTGGGTCTCGGGCTATCGCACCTACGAGCAGACCCTGGGCGAGGTGCAGGCCGCGGTGCAGCGTGCGCGGGCTGCAGGCGCTGCGCGGGTCGTGCTGATGGGTCACAGCCTCGGCGCCAATATCTCGATGGGCTATGCGGCACGCGTCGGCGGCGTCGCGGCGGTGGTCGCTCTCGCGCCGGGGCACCGGCCGGATTTCATCGCGTCGCAGACGGAGGACAGCCTCGCCCAGGCCAAGGCGATGGTTGCTGCCGGGCGCGGGCAGGAGAAGGCGCGCTTCCTTGATTTCAACCAGGGCCGGACTTTTCCTGTGACCACCACGGCTGCGGCCTATGTCAGCTTCTTTGATCCGTCGGGACCGGCAGCGAGCGCTGCGCAAGGCAGCGGCGTCGGTGGTCCGGTGCTCTGGGTGATCGGGACGGGCGACCGGGCCGCGATGAACGACCGCGCGCCTTATTCGCGCGGCACGCGCATCGAGGTCGCGGCCGGCCATGGGGACACCCCGCGCGTCGCCGTGCGCCAGGTCATCGACTGGCTGCGGGCGCAATAGCGGACAGCCTCCGGCAGGTTCAGCCCGCCGGCAGCAATTCCTTCAGCCGGAACAGAGCGATCTTCTCGACCTCGGCCAGCGCCGTCGCAACTTCCTGCTCGGGCGTGTTCTTCAAGCGTGCGTCGAAGGCGGCGAGGATCCGGGCCTTGGTCGCGCCCTTCACCGCCATGATGAAGGGGATGCCGAAACGAGCCTTGTAGGCCTCATTCAGCGCCGTGAAGCGGACGCGCTCGTCGCTGGTCAGGCGGTCGAGCCCGGCGCCGGCCTGCTCCTGCGTCGATTCAGGCGTGAGCTCGCCTGCGGCAGCGAGCTTGCCGGCCAAGTCGGGATGGGCGGAGAGCAAGGATTTCCGCTGCTCGGCCGAGCCCTTGCGCATCGCCTCGACCATCGCCCCATGCAGGCCGTCCGCCATGTCATGGCTCGCGCCGATGCCGGCGTCATGGGCGGCATCGGCGATCCAGGGCGAATGCTCCCAGACGCGGCCGAAGACCTCGGTGAAGAGGGCCTTCGGCAGCTTCGAGGGCACGTAGCCGCCCTCGGGCGGATGCGTGCGGACCCAATGGCGGGCGATATCGAGCCGGGTCGCGACCCAGACCCGGTCATGGCTCTGCACATAGTCGAGGAAGCGGGCGAGCGCGGCGGCCCGGCCGGGCCGGCCGGCGAGGCGGCAATGCAGGCCGATCGACATCATCTTCGGCGCGGTCTCGCCCTCGGCATAGAGCGTGTCGAACGAGTCCTTGAGATAGGTGAAGAACTGCTCGCCGGTGTTGAAGCCCTGCGGCGTGGCGAAGCGCATGTCGTTAGCGTCGAGCGTATAGGGCACGGCGAGCTGCGGCCCCTTCGGCCCGGCGAGCCAATAGGGCAGTTCGTCGGCATAGACGTCTGCCGTGTAGAGGAAGCCGCCTTCCTCCATCGTCAGCGGAATCGTGTTCTCGGAGGTGCGGCCCTGGTAGCAGCCGAGCGGGCGTTCGCCGGCAAGCTCGGTCTGGACGCGGATGGCCTCGAGGATATCGGCGCGCTCGCGTTCCTTGGGCGTATCGCGATAGTCGATCCATTTCAGGCCGTGGGTCGCGATCTCCCAGCCGGCTTCCTGCATCGAGCCGACGATCTCGGGATAGCGCGCGAGCGCACTGGCGACGGCGAAGACCGTCACCGGCAGGTTCCGCTCGGTGAACATCCGCCACAGCCGCCAGTAGCCGGCGCGGGAGCCGTATTCGTAGATCGACTCCATGTTCATGTGGCGCTGGCCCGGCCAGGGCGCGGCGCCGACGATCTCGGAGAGGAAGGCCTCGGAGGCGGCATCGCCATGGAGGATGCAGTTCTCGCCGCCTTCCTCGTAATTGATCACGAACTGGACGGCGATGCGGGCTTCGCCCGGCCAATGCGGATGCGGTGCCGCACGGCCATAGCCCTTCATGTCGCGCGGATAGGTGGTCTGGCTCATGGTCGTTCAGCTGCCGCGATAGGTGGAATAGCTCCAGGGCGAGGCCAGGAGCGGGACGTGATAGCGCCCCTCCGGCTCGGCGATGCCGAAGCGGACGGGGACGAGATCGAGGAAGGCGGGTTCGGGCAGGGCGGTGCCGAGGCCCCGGAAATAGGCGCCGATCGCGAAAGTCAGTTCATAGATGCCGGGCACGAGCGGTCCTGTGAGAAGCGGGGCGTCGGTGCGCCCGTCGGCATTGGTCACGGCCTCGGCCAGCCGTTTGCGCGAGCCGTCGGCCTCCAGTCGGTCCAGCGCCACCGCGATGCCGGCACCGGGGCGACCGCTGACCGTATCGAGTACATGCGTCGAGAGGTGTCCCATGCGGTCTCCTGAAGCCCCCGGGATCAGACGCTGCCCGCTTCCAGGCAGTGTAAGGCGCCGTTTGCGGCGGTGAATATTGGCTTTTGCGATAAGATCATGTTCCCGGATGTCAATCCACGCGGCCGTTCGGGCGATTTCGGCGGCGACGAAAGCAGGCTATTTTACGCGAGCCGGGGGACCCCGGCACCCGGTCACCTCCAGCTCTCCCGGAGCGCAGCGCGATGCTCGAAGCCTATCTGATGGAATGGGGCGGCATGATGCTGCGCTGGCTCCATGTCATCACGGCGATCGCCTGGATCGGCGCCTCTTTCTTCTTCATCCATCTCGATGCCTCGCTGAAGCCGGCGGAGGACATTCCGCCCGGCACCGGCGGGCGCGCCTGGCAGGTCCATGGCGGCGGCTTCTACGAGATGCGGAAATACATGGTGGCGCCGGCCGCAATGCCGGCCGAACTGACCTGGCACAAATGGCAGAGCTACTGGACCTGGATCTCCGGCTTCTTCCTGCTGGTCTGGGTCTATTACGCCCAGTCCGAGCTATACCTGATCGATCCCGCGGTGATGCAGCTCTCGCCTTTCGCGGCGGGCGCGATCGGCGTCGCGGCGCTGGTGATCGGCTGGCTGATCTACGATCTGCTCTGCAAGTCGCCACTCGGCAGGCATGAGGTGTGGCTCGGACTGGTCGGCTTCGGCTATGTCGTCGCCGCGAGCTGGGCTTTCGCCAATGTCTTCTCGGGGCGCGGCGCGCTGATCCATACCGGCGCGCTGATGGCGACGATCATGACCGCCAATGTCTTCTTCAACATCATGCCCGGGCAGCGGAAGGTGATCGCGGCACTCGTCGCGGGCGAGAAGCCCGATCCGAAATACGGCAAGGCGGCCAAGCAGCGCTCGACGCACAACAACTACATCACCCTGCCGGTGCTGTTCCTGATGCTGTCAAACCACTATCCCATCACCTATGCCAACTCGTCGGTAATCCCGCTGCTGGTGGCATTGGTGATCGTGGCCGGGGCACTGATCCGGCACTTCTTCAACATCCGGCATGGCGATCACGCCAAGTCGCCCTGGTGGTGCTGGGCGGTGGCGATCCTGGCGCTCTGGCTCGCCTTCTGGGTGGCGATGTCGTCCTCGCCCGGCGGACGCGAGCAGCTCGGTCTCAAGGCATTTGAGGCGGGCAGGCCCGTCCTGCTGGCCGGCATGACGCTGCCGCCGACCGAAGTTTCGAATATCGTGTCCGGACGCTGCGCCATGTGCCACGCGCCGGAGCCGTCCTGGCCCGGCATCCAGATCGCGCCGAAGGGCGTGATGCTGCACGAGCCAGAGCAGATCGCGATCCATGCTCGCGCCATTCGGACGCAGGCCGTGATGACCCACGCGATGCCGCCGAACAACCTGTCCGGCATGACACCGGCCGAGCGAAAGACGCTGGCGGGCTGGCTCACCGCGGCGGCGCGCTGAAACAGGCCAGCGTCGGTTGACGTGCTCGGAACCTCGCGGGTCATCCCGGGCTTGACCCGGGATCCATGCCGGAGCGCTTCCGAAAAAGGTTCAGGCATGGATCCCGGATCTTCGCTTCGCTGCGACCGGGATGATCCGCGTTTTCATGACAATACCGCCGGTGCTGATACGCGCGCGGTAACCGCCACTCGTACATCCGATTTCCGCTTTCTTCAGCCTGTCATCAGCCGCGTTCACGGAGGCGTGAACACGTTCAGATTCGGTTCAGGTACGCAGCGTCATGGTCCGGCCACTGACAGGGCTGGAGACAGGCTCCCAAAGCGGGACCGTTCGTGCCGAGGACCGTGGGGGTCCAGTTGAGACGCGTTGATGCAAGGGGCGCCGGCTACCTGCTGGCGGCCATCGGTTTCGTCGTGGCATGGGGCATCCTGTGCTGGCCCTGGCTTTCGGGGGCGGTGACGATTCCGTTCGACGCCAAGGCGCATTTCCAGGCCCAGGTCCAGTTTCTCGCCAACGCGATCCATACCGGCCAGTCGCCCTTCTGGAACCACAATGTCTTCGCTGGATCGCCGCAGATCGCCGATCCGCAATCGCTGATCTTCTCGCCCGCGATCCTGCTGGCGCTGATCTCGCCGGAGCCGAGCTTCCGCGAGGTCGATGCCTATGTGCTGGCGCATCTGCTCGCAGGTGGTCTTGCGCTCCTGATGTTCTTCCGCGATCGCGGCTGGCACCCGGCCGGGGGCCTGATGGCGGCGCTGGTCTTCGCCTTCGGCGCCTCGGCAGCCTGGCGCGTCCAGCATGTCGGGCAGATCGCGAGCTATGCCTTCTTCGCCATCGCTCTCTGGCTGACGGCGCGGATGCTGCAGCGGTCGTCCATTCTCTCGGGAGTCTTCGCCGGCCTCGCCGCCGGCATGATGGTGCTCGAGCCCGATCAGGTCGCGCTCCTCGCCGGTTATGTGCTGATCGCGACGGTCGTGGCGCACTGGATTTCAGGCGGCTGGCCGGCTTTCAAGGCAAGCCTGCCGCCGATCGCCGCCGCCAGCGTGGTCGGCCTCGCGGTCATCGCCATGCCATTGATCTGGACCTGGCTCTTCGCCGAGGCGACGACCCGGCCCGAGATCGATTTTGGCATCGCGGCGCGTGGCTCGCTGCACCCGATGTCGTTGCTCTCCGCCTTCGTCGGCGACCTCTACGGCGCCAAGGACCCGGCCGTCGAGTTCTGGGGTCCTTATGGCGACGCGCGGGTGCTCTATCTCTCGCAGAACATGGCGCAGGTCTATTTCGGTGCGCTGCCGCTCTTGCTGCTGCTGGCGCCGGGCGTCACGCGCGGCTGGCTCTGGGACAAGTCGGTGCGCCCGCTGACCCTGATGCTGGTCTTCATGGTGCTGTTCGCGCTCGGCCGCTACACGCCGCTGTTCCACCTGACCTACGAATATCTGCCCGGCGTGAAGCAGTTCCGCCGGCCTGCCGACGCGACTTTCCTGATCGGCGGCATCGCGGCGATCCTGTCGGGCTATGTGCTGCATCGCATCCTGACGGCGGAGGAGAGCACCTCGTTCCGGCGCGACATGCTGATCGGGGCGGCGCTGGTTCTCGGCACGATCGTGCTCGCGCTCGCGGTCTCGCGCGACTGGGGCCATCTCGCCGACGCCTGGAAGCCGGTCGCGATGGCGCTGGGCTGGTTCGCGCTCGCGGGCGGGGCCTTCTTCATCCTGCAACGCTGGCGCGGCGCACTCGGCACGGTGGCGGCGGCCGTTCTGGTCACGGGCGTCGTCGCCGCCGATCTCGGCATCAACAACGGCCCGAACGAATCCACCGCGCTCTCGCCGCAGATGTACGACGTGCTGGACGCCCGCACGAAGAACGACACCATCGCGCTGCTGAAACAGTTGACGACCCAGCCCGAGGGGTCGCCTCGCCGCGATCGCGTGGAACTTCTCGGCATGGGCTTCGAGTGGCCGAATGCCGGCATGGTCCATGGCTTCGACCATACGCTGGGCTACAATCCGCTGCGGCTGGAAGATTTCTCCGAGGCCGTCGGCACCGGCGACGGTATCGCCAGGCCGGCCGACCGCAAGTTCACGCCGCTCTTCCCGTCCTATCGCTGCCGGCTCGCGAACCTCCTGGGGCTGCGCTACATCGCCTCGCCGGTTCCGATCGAGCAGGTCGATCATGCACTGGGCGAGGGCGATTTCACGCTGATCGCCCGGACGAAGCAGGGCTATGTCTACGAGAATCCACGCGCGCTGCCGCGCGTGCAGTTCGTCGGTGGCTGGCAGTTCGCCGATTTCGAGAGCATGAAGCTGTCCGGCCGCTGGCCTGAGACCGACCCGACCCAGGCGGTGCTGCTCGATACCGAGCCGCCGGTCGCGACGCCGGAAGGACCGGTCGCGGCCCAGGCCGAGGTCAAGCTGACGCGTTATCGCAATGCTCAGGTCGAGATCGAGATCACGACTCCTGTCGCCGGCTTCGTCGTTCTCAATGATATCTGGCATCCCTGGTGGAAAGCCGAAGTCGACGGCGTCGAGACCGAGATCCTGCGTGCCAACGTGCTGTTCCGCGCCGTGCAGGTGCCGGCCGGCACGCATAAGGTGCGCTTCAGCTTCCAGCCGCTCTGGGGGGCGATCGCAGAGCTCCGCGCGCGCATCGAGCCGCAGGAGCCGGAGGATACGCTGCCGCCGGTGCCGCGTCACGGCGAGCCGCAGATCGTGACCGCGCCGGGCGAGATGCCGAAGCTCGCCGGCCCGTCCGAGAGTGTCCGCAATTCGCTTGGTCTGGGGACCGCCCAGGGTCCGGTGGCGCGCAACGGAACTGCTGCCGCGCATATTTCGGGCGATGCCACCGCGCATTGAAAAAGCCGCGGCGGGTGCCGCGGCTGCTCCAAGCGATCGGCCGACGCCGGCAGGCCTTGCTCAGACGACGCCGAGCTTCTTCTGCAGGCTCGTCGATGAGGTCGTGTACTGGAAGGTCAGCCGCTTCTCCGGATAGACGTAGCGGTGGACCTTCTGGGCGCAGAGCGCGGCCTCGTGGAAGCCCGAGAGGATGAGCTTGAGCTTGCCCGGATAGGTGTTGATGTCGCCCACGGCGAAGATGCCGGGCACGCTGGTCTCGAACTTCTCGGTGTCCACCGGTACGAGGTTCTCGTTGAGGTTCAGGCCCCAGTCAGCGATCGGGCCGAGCTTCATGGTGAGCCCGAAGAAGGGCAGCAGCGTATCGCAGGCAACCTCGAAAGGCTCGTTGTCGATGCCCCGGCAGACGACCGCCTCGAGCTTCCCGTTCTCGCCCTTCAGGCCCGTGACCTGGCCGAGCTTCATGTCCATCTTGCCCTCGGCGACGAGGGCGCGCATCTGCTCGACCGAATGGGGGGCTGCGCGGAAATCGTCGCGGCGATGCATCAGCGTGACGCGGTTGGCGATCGGCTGGAGGTTCAGCGTCCAGTCGAGGGCAGAATCGCCGCCGCCGACGATCAGGATGTTGCGGCCGCGGAAAGCCTCCATCTTGCGCACGGCATAGAAGACCGAGCCGGCCTCATAGGCCTCGATGCCGGGGATCGGCGGCTTCTTCGGCTGGAAGGAGCCACCACCGGCGGCGATGATCACGGATTTGGTGTCGAAGACGGTGCCGGCATCGGTGGTGACGCGGAAGCGCGGCGCCTCGGCCGTGCCGGTCGGCTCCACCGCCTCGATCATCTGGTTGAGATGGAAGGTCGGTCCGAACGGCTTGATCTGCTCGAGCAGATTGTCGACCAGCGCCTGGCCGGTGACCATCGGGAAGCCCGGAATGTCGTAGATCGGCTTCTCCGGGTAGAGCTCCGCGCATTGCCCGCCGACCTTCGGCAGGATGTCGACGAGATGGGCGCGGATATCGAGCAGGCCGAGTTCGAAGACGGCGAAGAGGCCGCAGGGGCCGGCCCCGACGATGACGACGTCGGTGGTGATGACTTCGTTTTCGTTGGCAGCAGCCGCGTCGCTCATGATCCTACCTTCGAGCCGGTCCAAACTGTCCGATTTAACGAACCCGCGCGGAGGACATGAGGCTTCGAAGGCCGGTTGGCAAGTACAAAGTGTGGAATCCGCGAGGCGATCAAGGGCAGGGGAAAAGTCTTTTCCTTGCCCCGATCGCCGTAGTGGAATCAGGCTCCGGTGTCGGCCTTGAGACCGGCCGCGGCAATGCCGGCGCAGGCGGCAGCCTCGTCATTGTCGGAGGTGTCGCCGGAGATGCCGATCGCGCCGAGGAGCGCACCTTCGGCAGAGCGGATCAGCACCCCGCCGGGGACCGGTACCAGCGAGCCGCCGACGGCGTGGGTCGCCGCTTCCACGAAATAGGGTCGGTCCAGCGCCATCTTGTGGAGCGCGCGGGAGCCCATGCCCAGCGCGACCGAGCCATGCGCCTTGCCGAGCGCGATCTCGCCGCGCTTCAGGCTGGTGCCGTCCTGCGCGGCGAAGGCCTTCTGCGCTCCGCGGGCGTCGAGGATCGCGATGGCGAGCGGCTTGAAGCCATGCGATTCGGCATGGGCCAGCGCTGTCTGGAGGATCGTCTGGGCCTGGGAAAGTGTCAGCATGGGGAACTCCGGTTTGGTCAGCGACGTTCTTGCCAGCCGCAGGCGTTGCGGGAAAGGCCGTTCAGGCTTGCTTCGTGCAATCGGCGATAGCCGGCAAGCAAAACACCTTTTCCGTGGCGACTTGCATAGGGCCGCCCGACAGGGCTTGATAGCGCAGCGACACGCGGAGGTTTGCTCATGGGTCTGTTCAGTTTCATCAAGGATGCCGGCGCCAAGATCTTTGGCGGTTCGGCCAAGGCGGCGACCGCCGACGATCTCCAGAAGGAGCTCGCGGGGCACGGCCTGCCTTCCGACGTCAATATCCAGATCGACGGCGATAAGGTGAAGGTGTCCGGCAAGGCCGTTTCGACGGAAGAGGCCGAGAAGATCATCCTCGCGCTCGGCAACACCACGGGCGTGGCGCAGGTCGAATCGGACCTGGCCGTGACCAAGGAAGCCGCGGCTGCGGTGTTCTACACGGTGAAGAAGGGCGACACGCTCTGGAAGATCGCCGAGGACCATTACGGCAAGGGCCAGGGCGCCAAATACACCGAGATCGTCAAGGCCAACACGCCGCCGGTCAAGAATCCCGACCTGATCCAGCCGGGCTGGGTCCTGCGCATTCCGCCGAAGGCCTGAGGTCTTTCGGCAAGATGGCAGCCGCGCGCCTCATGGCTTCGCGGCTGCTTTTTGTTTCTGGCATCCGGCCGTGCCGCCAACCGGTCACGATTTCCGGACTGCCGATCCATTCAACGGCTCGCATGACCGAGCTGGAGCGGCCCGCCCATGATCGTGAACGACCTCGATATCGACGACATCAAGGCGGGCCTTGGCGACGGCTCCATCCTGCTCGTCGACGTGCGCGAGCCCTATGAATTCGCCGCCGGCCATATTCCGGGCTCGGTCTCGCGGCCCTTGTCGCAGTTCGATCCGGCCGACCTGCCGAACGAGCCGGGCAAGCGTATCGTGCTGTCCTGCGCGGCGGGCGTGCGCTCGCGGCGCGCGCTCGAATTCGCGCAGTCGGCCGGGCTCGACATCGACAGCCACTATGCCGGCGGCTTCAAGGACTGGCTGATGCATGGCGAGCCGGTCGCGCAGGATTGACGACCTGTGAGGCCGATCCGCGCCCCGCGCAGTCCACAGACCAGGGAAAAACGACCATGCTGATCCGAGCTTTCCTCCATGGCGCGGCATGTGCCGCCGCACTGGCCCTTGCCGCTCCTGGCGCCGGCTGGGCGCAAGGTGCGGCAACGATGCCGGCCGGCAGCGCGAGCAAGGTTGCCGATGACGACCTCCAAGCCGCGATCACCAAGTCGAACGCCTATACCGGACTGATGAACCGCACGCTGCGGGCGATCCAGTCCTGGGAGCGCTATGGCAGCTGGGTCGACATGAAGAAGGGTCCGACCGGCAAGGAACGCTATATCACCTACGGGCTCTACAGCCTCTACGACGTCGCCAGCGAGATCAAGAAGGCCGAGGAGGCGATGGCGCGCGAGCCGAAGCTGCCGGCGATCGACGAGACCATGGGCCGCTATATCAAGGCCTATCAGGAGCTGGCGCCGCTGATCACCAAGGCCGAGCGCTATTATGACCGCAAGGATTATCGCGACGACAATCTTGCCGAGGGCCAGAAGCTGCATGCGCTGATGGTGCCGGCGGCCAAGACCTTCCTGGAGGAGCGTTCCAAGCTCGATGCGCTGATGCGCGTCTACAAGCGCGGTCTCGACCAGCGCGAGCTCGCTTCGGTCGAGCAGCGGGAGGGCAAGTCCGCCCGCTGGCAGGTGCGCAACATCATGATCAACGCCCGTGCGGTCATGGACCTGATGCCGAGCAACGAGAGCCCGATCGTCGATCTCAAGTCCTTCAACGCCGCGGTCGCCGATTATGCTGCCGCGATCCGCGAGATGGATGCGTTCAAGGACAAGGAGCCCAAGGGCGTGCCCTTCATCGAGAGCCAGGCCAGCTCCTGGCTCGGCAAGCTGCGCGATTTCAGCGAGAAGCTCGCCAAGAGCAAGGGCGACGTCCGGCGCGGCGCCGCGAACGACGCCAACTGGATCGTCAACAACTACAACACCATGGTTTCGCTCTCGGAGACGGCCATCCGCATGTCACGCTGAGATCGATGCGTGCGGCGCAGCCCGGGCGCGTGATGCGCCGGGGCTGACGTGGCGCGGTTTATGCTCCAGTCTTTCATCAGACCAAACTGAGGATATGCCTCATGCGTCCCATGAAATTCGGTTTCGGCCAGCCGGTGCGGCGGGTCGAGGATCAACGCCTGACCACCGGCACCGGCCGCTATACCGACGACATCGCCCCAGACGGCGCGTTGCATGCCTTCGTGCTGCGCTCGCCTTACGCCCATGCCCGCTTCGCCATCGCCGATGTCGCGACGGCGCGGACAATGAAGGGCGTCAAGCTCATCCTGACCGGCGCCGACGTTTCCCAGTACGGTGATCTGCCCTGCAAGGGACATGTGAAAACGACCTCCGGCGAGATGTCGCAATCATTGCCGGTTCCGGTTCTGCCGACCGATACGGTCCGACATGTCGGCGAGGCCGTTGCCTTCATCGTGGCCGAGACATTGGCCCAAGCGCGCGATGCGGCGGAAGCCATTGCGATCGACTGGGACCCGCTGCCGGCCATAACCGGCATTGCAGAAGCACTGGAAGAGGGCGCGCCGCAGGTCTGGCCGGACCGGAAGGGCAATGTCGCCTTCGAGGCCGAGCAGGGCGATCGCGAGAGGACCGAGAAAGCCTTCGCCAAGGCAGCACGGACGGTTTCGCTGACCGTCGTCAACAACCGGCTCGCCTCCAACTACATGGAGACGCGCGCCTGCATTGCTGAATACGACAAGGCCGACAGGCGCTGGACCCTGACGCTGGGCAGCCAGGGCAGCCATGGCATGCGCGACCTGATCGCGACCTATGTGCTCAAGGTCGATCCCAAGCGCATCCGCGTGGTGACGCCGGATGTCGGCGGCGGCTTCGGCACCAAGATCTTCCTCTACCGCGAATATCCGCTGGCGATGATCGCGGCGGAAAAGCTGAAGCGCCCGGTGCGCTGGGTCGCCGACCGCAATGAGCATTTCCTAGCGGACACGCATGGCCGCGCCAACCTCGCGACGGCGACGATGGCGCTGGACGCCAAGGGCAAGTTCATCGGCCTCAAGGTCGATCTCTCGGCCGAGATGGGCGCCTGGCTCTCGCAGTACGGGCCCTTCATCCCCTGGGTCGGCACCACGATGACGCCGGGCTGCTACAACATCCCGGCGGTGCATGTCGTGTTCCGGGGCGTGCTGACCCATACAACGCCGATCGATGCCTATCGCGGAGCGGGCAGGCCCGAGGCCGCCTATCTGATCGAGCGACTGGTCGATGCGATCGCGCGCGAGACCGGCAAGACTCCGGACGCGGTCCGGGCGCAGAACTTCGTCAAGCCGTCGGAGATGCCGCACAGGACGCAGACCGGCCCGGTCTACGATTCCGGCGAGTTCGAGGGCCATATGCGCCGCGCCATGGATGTCGCCGACTGGAAGGGTTTCAAGGCACGCCAGAAAGCCTCGGCCAAGGCGGGCAAGATCCGCGGCATCGGCATGGCCAGCTATATCGAGGCCTGCGGCGGCGGCGGCCCGGAAAGCTCGACCGTGATACTGGAGAAGGACGGCACCGTCACGGTGCTGATCGGCACGCAGTCGAACGGGCAGGGCCATGAGACGGCCTATTCACAGCTCGTCTCGCAGCATCTCGACATCCCGATGGATCGCATCCGCGTCGTGCAGGGCGATACCGACCGTGTCGAGACCGGCTCCGGCACCGGCGGTTCGCGCTCGATCCCGGTCGGCGGCGCGGCGCTCGACAAGGCGACGGGCATCCTGACCGACAATCTCAAGCAGCTCGCTTCCGAGAAGCTCGAAGCGGCGGTTGGCGATCTCGAGATCGCCGATGGCGCGGTCCGGATCGTCGGCACCGACAAGGCGCTCGATCTCGCCGCCATCGCGGCGCTGCCGGGCGCGACGCCGGCCCTGCTCAAGGTCCATCAGAGCTGGCAGCCCCCGGAGGCGACCTATCCGAACGGCACCCATGTCTGCGAGCTGGAGATCGACCCCGGCACGGGCGGCACGGAAATCCTCAACTATGTCGTGGTCGACGATTTCGGCGTGACGCTGAACCCGCTGATGCTGCAGGGCCAGGTCCATGGCGGCTCGGCTCAGGGGATCGGCCAGGCGCTGATGGAGGAGATCCGCTTCGATCCGGACGGGCAGATGCTGACCGCGACCTTCATGGACTACGCCCTGCCGCGTGCTGCCGACATCCCGAACTTCCATTTCGAGACGCGCAATGTCCGCTGCCTGACCAACGCCATCGGCGTGAAGGGCGCGGGCGAGGCCGGTGCGATCGGCGCCTGCCCGGCGGTGATGAATGCGGTGGTCGATGCTCTCGACCGGGCCGCCGGCATCAAGGCGATGGACATGCCGGCAACGCCGCTCAAGGTCTTCACGGCGCTGAAAGAGGCGGGGTATCGGCTTTGATGCAAGGGTGAATTTGCAAACCCGCAAGCCCGATCACGTAAAAGCGACTTGGCTGTCACGCGATCATCGTTTGATCTAGACACGTTCAAAACAGCGCCGGATGGCGTGGACTTGTCTTTGAGGGGAACTGAATGATCCGCACCGCTCTCGTCCTTGCCGGCCTCGGGCTCGGCCTTACCGCCGTGATGGCGGAGTCGAACCCGATCTCGGAGCGCCAGCAGACGATGAAGGCAGTCGGCGGAGCGACGCGTGAGGGCGCTGCGATGGCCAAGGGCGAGGCAGCCTTCGACACGGCCAAGGCTCGCGCGATCTTCAAGACCTATGCCGACGCGGCCAAGAAGATGCCGGCCCTGTTCCCCGATACGTCGAAGACCGGCGGGGAGACCACGGCCGCTCCGAAGATCTGGGAGGATCAGGCCGGGTTCAAGGCGGCTTTCGCCAAGTTCGAGACCGATTCGGCTGCGGGCACGACCGTCGCGAATCTCGACGGTTTCCGTACCGCCTTCGGCGCCGCGACGAAGAATTGCGGTACTTGCCACGAGGTCTATCGCATCAAGAAGTGATCGGTTTCGTCGCCGGTTCGCGAAGCGGGCGCCAGCGATGGTGGCCCGCTTTTTCGTGCCGCGGGAAGCCCCAAGGCTGATGGGTGCTGAATAGGCCAGGTTTGGCATTGCCGCGTTTTCAGGGTTGCCGATGAAGTGCCGGCCCGTCCAATCTGTCGACCTGCCGACGGGAGACCTCGATGCTGTTGCTGCGCCGCCTTTTCGTGACTCTCGCCCTTCTCGCGGCCGTGGGTTTCGCGGGCTTCTACGTGCTCACCGATCCGCGCGTGGTGTCGCCCTCGCCGGAGATCGGCGCGCTGCCGGCGGCGGATGTCGAGAACGGCAAGGTGCTGTTTGCAGCCGGCGGCTGCACGTCCTGCCACGCGACACCCGGACAGGACGACAGGCTTCGGCTCGGCGGCGGGCTCGCCCTGGAATCACCCTTCGGAACCTTCCATGCGCCGAACATCTCGCCGCATACGCGCGATGGCATCGGCAATTGGGGCGTGCAGGATTTCGTCGATGCGATGGCGGCGGGCGTCTCGCCTTCCGGACAGCATCTCTATCCGTCCTTCCCCTATACTTCCTATCGGCTGATGCCGCCGAAGGCGCTCGCCGATCTCTTCGCCTATATCCGCACGCTGCCGCCGGTCGAAGGCAAGGCGGCGCCGCATGACCTGCGCTTCCCCTTCAATATCCGCCGCGTCGTCGGTGGCTGGAAGCTGCTGTTCTTCGAGCGCACGCCCTTCCGTCCCGATCCCAGCCAGAGCGAGGCCTGGAACCGAGGTGCCTATCTGGTCAACGGTCCCGGCCATTGCGCCGAATGCCATTCCAACCGCAATGCGCTCGGTGCAGTCGTCGCAGCGACCCGCTTCGCCGGTGGACCCGATCCGGAGGGCAAGGGCTGGGTACCGAATATCACCCAGTCCGAGAAGGGGCTGGCCAAATGGTCGAAGGAGGAGATCGCCGAACTGCTGAAGAGCGGCTTCACGCCTGGCTTCGACAGTGTCGGCGGCTCGATGGCGGCGGTGGTGCGCAATACCGCGCAACTGCCCGAGGCCGACCGGATGGCGATGGCGGAATACCTGAAATCGCTGCCGGCGATCGAGGGGCCGGCGAAGCCGCAAGCCAAGGCGCCCTGAAGCATCGGGTCGGGGATCGGATGCGTTTCAAGGTCCTGATGGTCGATGTCGACGGTGTCGTGATCGCGCATCCCGATCCGCAAGGCTGGTCGGCCCATATCGAGCGCGATCTCGGCCTGTCGCGGGCGGTTCTGCAATCGGCGTTCTTCGAGCCGCACTGGCCGGACATCGTCCTGGGGCGCGCCGCCTTGCGCGAGCGTCTCGCGCCGGTGCTGGCCGAGATCGCGCCGGGGCTCGGCGTCGATCGGCTGATCCGATACTGGTTCGAGAACGATGCCCATCTGGACCATGGCTTGCTGGCGCAGCTCGCCGCGATCCGGGCGGGCGGCGTGAAGCTGCATCTCGCCACCGTGCAGGAGCACGAGCGCGCCCGCTACATCTGGAACGACCTCGCGCTGAACAGGCATTTCGACGCCATGCACTACGCGGCGCAACTCGGCTCGGCCAAGCCGGATGCGGCCTTCTATCGTGCCGCCGAAGAGAGGAGCGGTTTCGGGCCGGGCGCGATATTCTTCATCGACGACAAGCAGGCGAATGTCGATGCTGCGCATGAACGCGGCTGGGCCGCAGCGCTATGGAGCGGAACGGAAACGCTCGCCACTTTGATGGCACAGCAAGCGGCGCATCCGCTGCCTATTCCATCACCGCCGCCTTGAGGATGCAGACCATCAGGGCCTGTCCAGGTTCGTTGCCGACGCAGCGGACGACGTGGCGGCGGTCGCAGCGGTAACGCAGCGTCTCGCCCGCCTTGGCACGCTGGACGATGTCGCCGACCTCGACCTCGAATTCGCCGGCCGTGACCGAAAGCGATTCGATCGAGCCGCGCTGGTGACCCTCGGAATCGAGCTCGCCGCCGGGCTCGGCGCTGACCTCGTACCATTGCAGCCACTCCACCGTCTTGATCCAGCCGACGATGGCGAGGCGCAGCTTGCCGTCCTCGGAGACGAGGATCGGCGTGTCGGCGCGGGTCGTCTTCTCGATGAAGGGTTCTTCCTCGCCGCTGGACAGCACCCGCTCGATCGAGATGTCGAGCGCCTGCGACAGCCGCCAGATCGTTGCGAGCGTCGGGTTCGTCTCGTTGCGCTCGATCTGGCTGATGATCGACTTGGCGACGCCGGACTGCTCGGCGAGATCGGAGAGCGAGAAGTTATAGGCCTTGCGCAGGCGCTGGATGGTCTTGCCGAGCTGGCCGGAGATGACCTGAGCCCCGGATTCAAGCTCCCGCCCGCCGCGCTCCTTGGTCTCGATTCCCATCCGTCCGGCCCCTTTTCGATTGAGAAATCGTTTGTAACGGCGGACGATCGTTTGAACAAGCGAACTGTGCCCGATGCAGGACTTTCGGTCCTGCGACGGTCAGGTCATACGGCTGGGGCCGACCTCGCGCTGCTCGCGGCGGGCGAGGCCGAGCTGGCGCTCGCGCAGGATCACGTAGATGCCCGAGGCGATGACGATGGTCGCGCCGATCAGGATCGTCATCGCCGGCCATTCGCCGAACCAGAACCAGCCGATCGCGACGGCCCAGAGCATGGTCGAGTATTCGAAGGGGGCGATCAGCGAGGCGTCGCCATAGCGATAGGCCTGCACGATCAGGATCTGGCCGAGCCCGCCGAGGATGCCGATCAGCACCATCATCGCCGCATCCTTGAGGTCGGGCATGTGCCAGCCCAGCAGGATGGTCGAGAGTCCGAGCAGGCTCGTCAGCAGCATGAAGTAGAAGACGATCGCGCCGGTCCGCTCGGTCGCGGTCAGGAGCCGTACTTCGACCGAGGCGAAGGCCGAACAGAAGGCGCCCGCGAGCCCGAGCGCCGCTCCGAGCGCAGCATTCCCGCCGACCGGATGGGCACCGGCGCCGAGATGCGGCGAGAGCATGATCAGCACGCCGACGAAGCCGATCGTCACCGCGCTCCAGCGATAGATGCGCACGCGCTCCTTCAGGACCAATGCTGCCAGCATCACCAGGGCGAGCGGGGCGGCATAGCCGATGGCGACGGCCTCCGAGAGCGGCAGGAACTGCAGGGCGGCGAAGCCGCAGAACATGCCGGTCGAGCCCATGATGCCGCGCTTGAGATGGCCGCGCAGGTTGCTGGTCTTCAGGGCGGCGGGCAGCTCGGAGCGCCAGGCGAGCCAGATGAGCAGCGGGATCATTGCGAAGAAGGAGCGGACGAAGACGATCTCGCCGGTCGGATAGCGCGTCGAGATCGACTTGATCGCGGCCGACATCAGCGTGAAGGCCAGCGCCGAGACCAGCTTGAGGGTGATGCCGAGAAGAGGGGACAAAGCGCGGCCGGAGAGCTGGGGCGGTTTGGAGCGAAACCGCTGTTCCTTAGATCATGCCGAAGCCGGGAAGCGAAGCGAGAACACTGCAACCCGGCTAGGCCATTGGTGTGGGAGCAAGGAGGCGCTGCCGAAAGTCCAGTCATTCCGGGCTCGTTGCGCAGCAATGAGCCCGGAATCCGAAACCATCGTGCCAGCTTGCGAGGCAGACCGATCGCGCCGACGTTCCGTAGCTGCGGCTGTGGGATCGATTCCGGGTCCGGGCCGTTGGCTTGTCCCGGAACGACGATGCGGGGAGGTGTGCGGCTCAGAACGTGCCGCGGAAGGAGCCGCCGTCGATCAGGAAGTTCTGGCCGGTGATGTAGCCGGCATGGGCGCTGGCGATGAAGGCGCAGAGCTTGCCGAACTCGTCGGGCGTGCCGAGGCGGCCGGCGGGAACGGCGGCGAGCCTATTCTTCCTGGCCTGTTCGACGCTGATGCCCTGCATCTCCGCGACCTTGTTCGTCGCAGTCTTGATCCGGTCGGTATCGAACACGCCCGGCAGGATATTGTTGACGGTGACATTGGCATGCGCCACCTCGCGGGCGACACCCGCGAGGAAGGCCGTGAGGCCGGCGCGCGCGGCCGAGGAGACGTCGAGCCCGGTCAGCGGGGTGACGACGCTCGCCGAAGTGATGTTGACGATGCGGCCGAACTTGCGCTCGATCATGCCGTCGATGACGCGCTGCACCAGCTCAAGCGGGGTCGCCATGTTCTGGACGACGCCTTCGAGCAGCCCCTCGCGCGTCACCTGGCGGAAGGGCTTGGGCGGCGGGCCGCCATTGTTGTTCACGAGGATGTCGGGATTGGGCGCGGCCGCCAGCAGCGCATCCTGACCGGACTTGGTCGAGACGTCGGCGACGACGGCGATCACGGTCGCGCCGGTGGCAGACCGGATCGCCGCCGCGGTGGCTTCCAGCGTGGTGGCGTCGCGCCCGTTGATCACGACGGTGCAGCCGGCCTGGGCCAGCGCTTCGGCACAGCCGCGGCCCAGCCCCTTGCTGGAGGCGCAGACGATGGCCGTGCGGCCGGCAATTCCCAGATCCATGATGGTCTCCGATCAGCGGGTTTCGTTGGAGGCTCTCACACCCTGAGCATGGATTGGCCGCGCCGTCATCAAAGCGCAACGCAAATCAGACACACGGCCCTCGCATCGCAGCAGCAGGGGCTTTCCGGCATGAGCGACGAGGACGACAGCAAGCGGGTCCGCAGCATCTTCATCTCGGATCTTCATCTGGGCACCCGTGGCGCCCAGGCCGATCTCGTGCTGGAGTTTCTGCGTGCCTATGATGCGCCGCAGATCTATCTCATCGGCGACATCATCGACGGCTGGCGCCTGAAGAGCGGCTGGTATTTTCCGCAAACTCATAACGACGTGATCCAGAAGCTGCTGCGCAAGGTGCGCAAGGGCTCGAAGCTGATCTATGTCACCGGCAACCACGACGATTTCCTGCGCGACTTCACCGGCCTGCAGTTCGGCGGCATCACGCTGGTCGACGAGATCGTCCACGAAACCGCCGACGGCAAGCGTATGCTTGTCATCCATGGCGACCTGTTCGACCTCGTCGTGCGCAATGCCAAATGGCTCGCGCTGCTCGGCGACTGGGCCTACACGCTGGCGCTGGGGCTCAACATGGCGCTGAACAAGGTGCGGCGCTGGCTCCAGCTGCCGCACTGGTCGCTCTCCGCCTGGGCCAAGGCCAAGGTGAAGAACGCCGTGAACTATATCGGCGAGTTCGAAACCTGCCTTGCCGCCGAGGCGCGCCGCCACAAGGCCGATGGCGTGATCTGCGGCCATATCCATCACGCCGCCCAGCGCGAGATCGATGGCCTCACCTATATCAATACCGGCGACTGGGTCGAAAGCTGCACCGCCTTCGTCGAGCATGAGGATGGCCGCTTCGAACTGATCCGCTGGCCGCAGGGCCGGATGAAGACGACGCCCGCGGTGCCAGTCACGGCGCCGGCGCGGCCGTCTCCTGTCCGGGACATGATCGAGGCCGCGTGATGCGCGTTCTCGTCGCGACGGATGCGTGGCGGCCACAGGTCAATGGCGTCGTGCGCTCTCTGGAGCAGATGATCGCGGCAGCGCCCGGGCTCGGTGTCACGGCGCAGGCGCTGACGCCGGAAGGTTTTCATCAAATCGGCTTGCCGAGCTATCCCGATATCCGGCTGGCGCTCGCGACGCGCCGGGCGCTGGCGGCGCGCATAGCCGATTTCGCGCCGGACCATATCCATATCGCGACCGAAGGGCCGATCGGCTGGCTGACGCGGGCTGTCTGCCTCGCCCAGAAGCGACCGTTCACCACGAGCTATCACACACGCTTCCCGCAATATATCGCGGCACGCTGGCCGATTCCCGAGAGCTGGAGCTATGGGCTGCTTCGCCGTTTCCACGGCCCGGCCGCCGCCGTGATGGTCTCGACCGCGACGGTGGAGGAGGAGTTGCGCCAGCATGGCTTCGGGAAGCTGGTGCGCTGGGGGCGGGGCGTCGATCTCGGTCTGTTCCATCCGCGCCCGCAGAGCCTGCTCGATCTGCCGCGGCCGATCTTCCTTTATGTCGGGAGGGTCGCGGTCGAGAAGAATGTCGACGCCTTCCTGTCGCTCAAGCTGCCGGGCAGCAAGGTCGTGGTCGGCGACGGACCGGCGCGGGCCGATCTCGAGCGCGTCTTTCCCGAAGCGCATTTCCTCGGCCTGAAGGAGGGCGAGGAGCTGGCCGGGATTTATGCCTCCTCGGACGTCTTCGTCTTCCCGAGCCTGACCGACACCTTCGGCATCGTCCTGCTGGAAGCCGCGGCGAGCGGTTTGCCTGTCGCGGCCTTTCCGGTGCAGGGGCCTCGCGACGTCTTCGCCGGCAGCGCGGCTGCAGTGCTGGACGAGGATCTGCGCAGCGCTGCGATGCAGGCGCTCAGGGTGTCGCGGGAGGCCTGCCTGGAGCTCGCGGCGCGCCATAGCTGGGCGGCCAGCGCAGCGCAGTTCTATGGCCATATCCGGCGCGTGGCCTGCGAGGCCGGCTATTTCCCGCGCGAGCCGAAAGCTCCGGCTGCCAATACGCTCACAGCCTTCGCGAGCGGGCGTGGCGGGGAAGGGCGCGGGCTGCCGCGGCGCCTGCCGGCTTGAGCTGGGCACGGAAACCGTCGCGTCGCTCGTGGACCGAGGCAATGACGAGGCCCATCGGCACGCCGAGCCCGACCAGGGCGGCTTCCGACAATTGCAGGCTGGCCTCGATGGTTTCCGGTACCGCGTCGTTGACGCCGATCTCGTAGAGATGGCGGGCATGGGTCGCGTCGCGCGCACGGGCGACGATGACGATGTCCGGCCGCAGCGAGCGGGCCGCGAGGACGATGGCGTCGACGGCGCGGGGATTGTCGATCGTCACGATCAGCGCCGTCGCTTCCTCCAGGCCGCAGAGGCGCAGAAATTCGGGCTTGGTCGCGTCGCCGTAATAGGCGGGTCGGCCGGCACGCCGTTGTGCGGTGATCAGTGAGGCGTCCGCGTCCACGACGATGTGAGACTTTCCGTGCTCGTCGAGCATCGAGCCGACGAGCCGGCCGACGCGGCCGCCGCCGACGACGATGGCGCGCGGCGCATGGTCGCCGGGCGGCAGCACGGCGGCCTCGTCGGGAAGCGTGACGGGCGCCGCGAGTTTCTGGGCGAGATTGCGGGCGATGCGGGCCAGCAGCGGAAGCGCCACCATGGTGAGCGAAACGGCGGCCAGCACGATGCTGGTGGCGCCGGGATCGATCAGCTTGGTGCCGGTCGCGGCATTGAGCAGCACGAAGGCGAATTCGCCGCCCGGTGCGACCAGGATAGCGGTTTCGAGCGCGCTCGCCGTGGCCAGCCGGAAGCGGCGCGCGAGCCCGAAGATGATGACGCCCTTGACCAGGACGAGACCAATGGCGCCGCCGAGGATTGCGAAGGGGTGGGCCGCGATGTCGGCCGGATTCACGCCCATGCCGACGGTGAGGAAGAAGACGCCGATCAGCAGTGACTTGAACGGGTCGATCGTCACCTCGATCGCACGGCGGAACTCCGTCTCGGCCAGCAGCAATCCGGCGATGAAGGCGCCGAGCCCCATCGAGAGGCCCGCTGCCGCCGCGATCAATCCCGTCCCGAGTGCGACCAGCAGGGTCGCCGCCATGAAGCTCTCAGTCGAATCGGTCGAGGCGACCAGACGGAAGAGCGGGCGCAGCGCCAACCGGCCGATGACGACGATGACCGCGATGGCGACGAAGGCCTTGATGAAGGCCTCCGCGAGGCCGGCGAGCAGCGAGCCCGAGCCGTTCTGAGCGTCGAGCACGTTGATCAGGAAAAGCAGTGGAATGACAGCGAGGTCCTGGCAGAGCAGGATCGCGAAGCTGGAGCGGCCGGCCGAGGTCGTCATCCGCTTCTTGGCCGCCAGCAATTCGACGACCATCGCGGTCGAGGACAGGGCGAGGCCGAAACCAATGATGAGCGCTGCCGTCGGCGGTTGGCCGAGGGCATAAGCTGCAAGCCCGATCGCGACCGCGCAGAGCCCGATCTGGCCGAGGCCGAGGCCGAAGACGAGGCGCTTCATCGTCATCAGGCGTTCGAAAGACAGTTCCAGCCCGATGACGAAGAGCAGGAAAGCGACGCCGAGCTCGGCCGGACCGGCCAGCGCCTCGGCATTCGAGACGGTGATCGTGCTCAGCAGCGGAACCGTGGAGACCAGGCCGCCGAGGCCGAACGGGCCGAGCAGTGCGCCGCAGGCGACGAAGGCGATGATCGAGTTGACCTTGAGGCTTTTCGCCAGCGGCACGACCACGCCCGCCGTCGCGAGCACGACGACGGCGTCCTTGTAGACGGAAGGGTCGACTGTTCCGGCCAAAGGCTGACCTTGCGATTCGGAAGGCTTACGGGATGCGCCGGCAATTCTTGCGGTTTGCGGCGGCGCAGCACAACCTTGGAATCGTGATGGCGGGCAGAAAATCGCTTTGTGGCGCTAGCCTTTAGGCAGGGGGCCGCAGGTGCAGCGGAGGAAAAGCGGTTTCCGCGCGAGCGGAGGATGGGTTAGCGTCCCGCCATTGGCTCAGAAGGACTTTCCATGCGTTTTGCCGGCACCGAAAACTACGTCGCGACCGAGGATCTCACAGTCGCCGTCAATGCCGCGATCCGGCTGGAACGCCCGCTGCTGGTGAAGGGCGAGCCCGGCACGGGCAAGACGGTGCTGGCCGAGGAGGTTGCGGCGGCGCTCGGCGCGCCGTTGATCACCTGGCACATCAAGTCGACGACCAAGGCGCAGCAGGGCCTCTATGAATACGATGCGGTCAGCCGCCTGCGCGACAGCCAGCTCGGCGACCCCCGCGTCTCCGACATCGGAAACTACATCAAGCGCGGCAAGCTCTGGGAGGCTTTCGTCGCTCCGGTCCGGCCGGTGCTGCTGATCGACGAGATCGACAAGGCCGATATCGAGTTCCCCAACGACCTGCTGCTCGAGCTCGATCGCATGGAATTCCATGTCTACGAGACCGGGGAGACGATCAGGGCGGCGCAGCGGCCGGTGATGATCATCACTTCCAACAACGAGAAGGAATTGCCGGATGCCTTCCTGCGCCGGTGCTTCTTCCACTATATCCGTTTCCCGGATGCCGAGACGATGCAGGCGATCGTCGAAGTACATTTCCCCGGCATCAAGAAGCGCCTGATGGAAGAGGCGCTGCGCCTGTTCTTCGAGGTGCGCGAGGTGCCCGGCATCAAGAAGAAGCCCTCGACTTCCGAGCTTCTCGACTGGCTGAAGCTGCTCGTCGCCGAGGATGTCGGTCCGGAGGTGCTGCGCGAGCGCGATCCGCGCAAGCTCATCCCACCGCTGCACGGGGCTTTGCTCAAGAACGAGCAGGACGTCTCGCTCTTCGAAAAGCTTGCCTTCATGGCGCGGCGCGAGAGCCGCTGAAGCACCCCTCGCAAATCGACTCCAGCATCGCTAGGTTCTCTTCATGCGACGCCTCATGCTTCTGCGCCACGCCAAGTCCCACTGGCCCACGGGGGTGGCCGACCGCGACCGACCGCTCGCGGCGCGCGGCCGTGAAGCCGCCCCGGTGATGGGACGCTACCTCGCCGACGAACTGCTCCTGCCCGATCTCGTTCTGGTTTCGCCGGCCAAGCGTACCGTCGAGACCTGGGAAATGGTCGCGCCTATGCTGCCGGAGAAGCCGGCGACGCAGTACGAGCCGCGCATCTACGAGGCCAAGGTCGAGCGCCTGCTCGATGTCGTGCAGGAGGTCGAGGGCGATGTCCGCACGCTCCTGCTGATCGGGCACAATCCCGGTTTCGAGGAATTGGCGCATCTGCTGACCGGGCATGGCGACCGCTATGCTGCGGCCCGGATGGGACAGAAGTACCCGACCTGCGGACTGGCCGTGATCGATTTCGCCATCGAGCACTGGTACGCGGTTGCAGCGCATGAGGGCAGGCTGGACCGTTTCGTGACGCCAGCCTCTCTGGGCGAGGGGCCGGACGAATGATCGCCGCGGCCTCGTGAGCGACTCCTCCTATCTCGACAACGCCCGCAACGCGGCGCTCGCCTTCGGCGACACCCTGCTCGGGCTGGCGCGCCCACGCTTGCGGATCGGCGTCACCGGGTTGTCCCGTTCGGGCAAGACGGTCTTCACCACCGCCCTGATCCAGAACCTGATCGAAGGCGCGAAGCTGCCCGTGCTGAAGGCAGCCTCCGAGGGCCGCATCGCCCGCGTCAGGCTGGTGCCGCAGCCCGATCCCGACGTGCCGCGCTTTCCCTATGAGGCGCATCGCGCCGCCATGCACGGGCCGGACCGGCGCTGGCCGGAATCGACCAGGCGCATCTCCGAGCTCAGGATCGAGATCGATTACGAGCGGGCGGCCGGCTGGTTCAAGGGGCCGGCGACGCTGACGCTCGACATCGTCGACTATCCCGGCGAATGGCTGCTCGATCTCGCGCTGATCGGGCAGGATTACAAGGCGTGGTCGGCGCAGGCCGTCGCCGATGCACGCAAGGCCCACCGGCGCGAAGCGGCGGCCGAGTGGCTGGCCGATCTGCCGGCGCGAGACCCGGACGGCGCGCCGGACGAGCTTGCGGCGGAGGCGGCGAGCGATCTGTTCAAGGGCTATCTCGCGCGGCTGCGCGCCGATCCGGAGGCGGTCGCGGTGACGCCGCCCGGACGTTTCCTGATGCCGGGCGACCTCGAGGGCTCACCGGCGCTGACCTTTGCGCCGCTCGATCTCGGTCATGACCGGGACGTGCGGCCAGGCACGCTGGCGGCGCTGATGGCGGAGCGCTTCGAGGCCTATAAGCGCGTCGTGGTAACGCCGTTTTTCCGCGACCATTTCGCAAGGCTCGACCGGCAGATCGTGCTGGTCGACGTGCTGGCCGCGCTCGATGCCGGGGCGCCCGCTCTGGCCGATCTCGAAACCGCCTTGGGACAGGCGCTCGCGGCCTTCTCGGTCGGGCGCAATTCCTGGCTGTCGAGCCTGTTCGCGCCCCGGATCGAGCGGGTGCTCTTCGCCGCGACCAAGGCTGACCACATTCACCATTCGAGCCATGACCGGCTGGCGGCAGTGATGTCACATCTGGTCGGGCGGGCGCTGTCGCGGGCGCAAGGGGCAGGGGCCAGGGTCGAGGCGATGGCACTGGCCGCCGTCAGGGCGACCCATGAGGTCCGGATCAAGGACGGCAGAGAGGAACTGCCGGCGATCGCCGGGGTGCCGGAGGCGGGCGAGACGATCGACGGGCAGGTCTTCGACGGCGTCGCGGAAGCCGCGATCTTTCCCGGTGAGTTGCCCGAGCGCCCCGAAGCGATCTTTGATCCCAAGGTACATTGGCAGGTCAGGGCGCCGCGCTTCCGGCCGCCGCTGGTCGCAGCCGATGCGGGCGGGCGCCTGAAACCGCCGCCGCAGATTCGCCTCGACCGTGCGCTGGAATTCCTGATCGGCGACAAGCTGGCATGAACGGGGTTTCGCGATGAGCAAGGCACCGCGCGCGATCCGCCTCGATGGCCCGCAGCCGAACCAAACCATGGGCGAGGCGCCGCGTCGCCAGGGTGATCTTGCTGTCCTGCCCGAAAGCGAGCCGATCGATGCGGTGGTGCCTGCCACTCCGCCGAAGGCCAAGCGCGGCTTCTCCTGGGGCGCACTGTTCGTCGCGGGACTCTCCGGTTTCCTGGCGCTGGCGGCCGGGGTCTGGATCGAGAATACGATTCGCTCCCTGATGAGCCAGAATCCGGCGCTCGGCTATGCCGCACTGGTCTGTACGGCGATCGCGGCGCTGGCGCTGCTGGTCATGCTGGGACGGGTGCTGCGCGACATCCTGCGCGAGCGCAAAGTCGAGGCATTGCGCGAACGCGCGGTGGCGGCGCTGGCCGGCGGCACGCCGGACGAGGGCCGGGCGATCGCGGGCGAACTCGTGGGGCTCTACAAGGGGCGGGCGCAGACGGCGCAGGGGCGGGCCGCCCTGCAGGAGGCGTTGCCGCAGCTCTTCGCTGCGCGCGACATGCTGACGGTGGCGGAGCGCAGCCTGCTCGCGCCGCTCGATGCGCTGGCGACTGCCCAGATCGCGCAGGCGGCGCGGCGCGTCTCGCTGGTCACGGCAGTCAGTCCTCGCGCGCTGATCGATGTCGTCTTCGTGCTCGTCGCCTGCGCTCGGCTGCTGCGCTCGATCGCCGGCGTCTATGCCGGGCGGCCGGGCACGCTCGGGCTGCTCCGGCTGGCGCGGCAGGTGATGAGCCATCTCGTCCTGACCGGCGGCATGGCGGCCGGCGATGCCGTGATCCAGCAAGTGGTGGGGCAGGGGCTCGCCGCTCGGCTTTCGGCCAAGCTTGGCGAGGGCGTGATCAATGGCATGCTGACGGCCCGGATCGGACTCGCGGCGCTCGCTGTCTGCCGGCCCTTGCCTTTCGTCGAAGCCATTCCGCCGACATTGTCGGATGTCGCGGGTGATCTCGGTGGATGGCGGACTGGCAGGGACGAGGAAGCCTGAACCCGGCAGATTCTGCCGGCAAGGGCGTTTCTGCCCGGCTCGAACTGCCTCGAAACCTTTCGTAAACGATCCAACTCCTTGAAATAGCAAGACACCGCACGTGGCACGCGCCGTGCAGAACCCGGCCTCAGAGTTGTGGGCCGCCCTTGGGGGGCTGCCGGTCGAGGTGAGGGTTCCATGGGTGTTTTCAGTGCGCTGACCACGGCGGTTTCGGGAATGACGGCGCAGTCCTATGCGCTCGAGAACATCTCCGGAAACATCGCGAATTCGCGGACGGCGGGCTACAAGCGCGTCGATACGGCCTTTGCCGACCTCGTGCCGGACGCGGCGCTGCGGCGACAGGTCGCCGGCTCGGTCCAGGCCTTCAGCCAGGCGACGAACTCGATCCAGGGCGATCTCAACCCGACCCGCATCGACACCAATATCGCGATCAACGGTGATGGTTTCTTCGTTGTCGATCAGCGCCAGAGCGGCGTCGGCGCCAACACCCAGTTCGCCAATACCAACCTCTATACACGGCGTGGCGATTTCGACTTCGATGCGAACGGCTATCTGGTCAACGGCGCCGGCTACTATCTCAAGGGCCTGAAGATCGACCAGGTCACCGGCCAGCTGATCGGCACGCAGCCGGAAGTGCTGCGCATCACGAAGGAGCAGTTCCCGGCCAAGGCCACGACCTCGATCGAATACCGCGCCAATATCCCGGCTGTGCCGGCCACGACCCAGAAGGCGCAAGGCGGCAGTGATTTGCTGGACGCGGCTTCGGTTACGAATGGCACGACCCTGACGCCCAGCGTGCCGCACGACGTGATCCTGGGTCAGAACATCACGAATTTCCTCGGCACAACGATCCCCGGTGGGTCGGTCACCGTCTATGACGAACTCGGACGCGCCACCAGCGTCGAGATGCGCTGGGCGAAGACCGCCGGTGCCACCGCTGCGGACCTGACCACGACCCCGCCCACGCCCGCCTCGTCCGGGACCTGGAGCCTGTTCATCGCGCAGAACACAAGCGCTGCTACGGGCCAGGTGGCCTATGTCAAGGCGGACAGCGACATCAAGTTCGATTCGGCCGGCCAGATGATCGCTCCTTCGGGCGGCAATATCCTGCTGCCCGACATGACGATCAACGGGACCCCTATCACCGGCATCAGCCTGACGACCGGCGGCAACGGCGTGACCCAGAACGGCGACGTCAGCGGTCAGATCGATGCGCGCAGCATCCGCCAGGACGGCTACACCGCCGGCACGCTCGACCGCGTCTCTGTCTCGGCCGAGGGCCAGGTGATCGGCACCTTCAGCAACGGCCAGGTCGTCGCGCTCGCCCAGGTCTCGGTCGCCCGCTTCAACGCCGACAACTCGCTGAAGCGCCTCGACGGCGGCGCCTTCGAGGAGACGATCGAATCCGGCCCGCCGATCATCGGCCTCGGCACCTCGCAGATGGTCGGCGGCAGCGTCGAGCAGTCGAACACCGATATCGCCGACGAATTCTCCAAGATGATCGTCACCCAGCAGGCTTATTCGGCCAACACCAAGGTCATCACCACCGCGCAGGAGATGTTGAGCGCGGTGTTCAACATCATCCGCTGAGCGACGCATCTGCCTAAGCGGCAGCCCAGAAGGGCTGCCTCTCGCAACAGGAGTTGACGATGGGCCTGAGCACTTCCCTCAACACGGCGATCGGCGGCCTCAACGCCGCTCAGGTCGGCATCGGCGTCGTCTCGCAGAACGTCGCCAATGCGGGGACGACGGGCTATGTCCGACGCACGGTCTCGACCGCCGACAGCCTGACCGGGCACACGATCGGCGTGCAGAGCACGCAGGTCCAGCGCCTGCTCGACAAGATCGTCCAGCATCAGCTCTGGCAGGAGGCGTCAGGGGCTGCCTACACGTCGACCCGTGCGAGTGCATTGTCCAATCTCGACAAGCTCTACGGCGCGCCAGGCAGCTCGACCGCGCTGGACACGATCTTCAACAAGTTCACCGGGGCGCTGCAGTCGCTCCAGAACGATCCGTCGTCCTATAGCCTGCGCTCGCAGGTGATCGACAACGCGACGCAGCTCGCGCGCCAGCTCAACACGCTTTCCAACGGCGTGCAGGCGCTGCGCAGTCAGGCCGAATCCAGCATCGCCAGCGCCGTCGGCAAGGTCAATGACCTGCTGGGCGCGCTGTCCAAGGTCAATACCCGCATCGTCGGCAGCCCGAACGACGGCGCGACCGCCGCGCTCAAGGACCAGCGGGACCTGATCCTGTCCGAGCTGTCGCAATATGTCGACATCAAGACCACCGAGGATGCGCGCGGTTCGGTCAGCGTGGTGACCGGCTCGGGCACGCAGCTCTTCGATGGGACGGCGGCCGTCACCTTCAAGTTCGACGAGCATTCCGGCCTGGGCCCGGACAACCAGTGGAGCACCGACCCGACCCAGCGCGGCGTCGGCACGATCAAGATCATCGATGCTTCCGGCAACGCCTCCGACGCAATCGCCAACCGGATCTTCCGCTCGGGCGAGATCGCGGCCAATATAGAGCTGCGCGACAAGACGCTGGTCCAGGCTCAGGCACAGCTCGACGAGATTGCCGCCCAGATGGCGAAGGCGCTGTCGGAGCATTCGTTGCAGAGTACGGCGTATCCGGCGGGATCCCCCACGCCGACCGGTCGCGAGCTCGATCTCGGCTTCGACCCCGCCAAGCAGCGCCTGAACACGCTGACCTTCGACTACGCACCGACGCCGCCAGGTCCGGCGAGGCACTTCACCTTCGTCAATGCGCCGGCCGGAGCGACCCTGCCGCCCAGCAGCGAGCCGAACACGACGGTGATCGCGATCGATTTCTCGGCCGGTCCGGCCGTGGTCGCGAGCCAGATCCAGAGTGCGCTCAATGCGAATGGCGCAACCGGTTTCGCAGTCACGAATACCGGCTCGGTGCTGCAGATCACCGAGCCGAGCGGACGTGTCTCCGGGCTCAGTGCCAAGACCAGTGCGCTGACCGCCGACGCCCCGACGACCGGGATGCCCCTCTTCGTCGATGCGGACAACAAGCCCTTCTTCGCCTCCTACGACGAGGCCACGCGCAAGACCGGTCTGGCGGCGCGCATCTCGGTCAATGCCGACGTCATCAATGACAGGTCGCTGCTTGTCGGCCCGGCCGGCACGGCTGCTGGCGACACGACACGCCCCAAGGCACTGCTGGCCAGCCTGACGAGCAGCGTCCGCAGTTTCGACAACCGTTCTTCGCCGGACGGGGCGACGGCGCCTTTCTCCGGCACGATCACCAATTTCGTCCAGCGCGTGGTGTCCTCGCAGGGGCAGGCCGTCGAGGCGGCCAAACGCCTCGACGAGGGGCAGCAGGTCGCTCTCGCCTCGATCCAGAGCCGCTTCCAGACGACGGCCCAGGTCAATGTCGACCAGGAGATGTCGATGCTGATCGAACTCCAGACCGCCTATGCCGCCAACGCCCGCATCATCTCCACGATGAAGGAGATGATGGACGTGCTGATGAGAGTGTGAGGCCGCGATGACCATCACCAGCTACGGGACCGGCGCCTATCGCGCGGCAAAGCCCAACGAGTTCGTCTCGACCCGCGCCCGGTTCGACGATCTCCAGCGCCAGCTCGACACCAAGCAGCGCAGCACCAGCTATGGCGACCTCGGTATCGACCGGCGCCTCAGCCTCGATCTCAACGGCAAGGTCGCGCAGATCGATTCATGGCTGAGCGGCATCGAGCTGACCAATGTGAACCTCAAGCTGTCGTCGCAGAGCGTCGAGACCTTCGCCAAGATCGCGGCCGAAGCGCGCAACGACATGCGCTCCAACAGCTATGTGCCGACCGCCGGCGGCCGCTCGGCCCCGCAGGTGCTGGCCGAAGAGAAGCTCAAGCAGACGCTCGATCTGCTGAACACATCGGTCAATGGGCGCTACCTCTTCTCCGGGAAGACCTCCGATACGCAACCCACCGCCAGCTTCGACGAGATCATGAACGGCGACGGCGCCGGCAAGGTCGGCCTCCGGCAATTGATCGAGGAGCGCAGGCTGGCCGATGTCGGCAACGGCCGCGGGCGGCTGACGACGGATATGCCGACCACGACGAGCGTGACGGTTACCGACCAAAACTCGGTCTACGGCTTCAAGCTCTCGGGAGCCATGGCGAGCGGCACGGCCCTGGTCGCGACCTACAGCAACGGGGCACCTTCGAACCTGGCCGTTGACGTGACGGCGCAGCCCCAGCCGGGCGACACCGTCAAGCTCAAGCTCACCCTGCCCGATGGAACCCAGGAGGAGGTCGTGCTGACCGCCCGGGCTGCGGGAACCGATGGAGCGGCGGCTGACACGTTCGAGATCGGAGCGACGCCCGCCGATACCGCCGGTGCCCTGCGGGTGTCGATCGAGCGTGCCCTCGAGCGGGAGGCCAAGACGACGCTTCCCGCCGCATCGGCCCAGATGGCGGCCGCCGACTTCTTCGCCGGCAGCACCAGCGCCCCGCCGAAGCGCGTACCGGGCCCGGATTTCGCCACGACCGTCACGCCGCCGAGCAATGCCGGCACGGACCTGACGACGGTGACCTGGTATCGGGGTGACGACGGCAATGACCCCGCCCGCAACACCGCAACGGTCCAGATCGACCAGGGGCAGGTCGTCGGCACCGGCGCACGGGCCAATGAGCAGGCCTTCCGTGTTGGTCTCGCGCAGTTCGCGATCATGGCGGTCTCGACTTTCCCGGCCAGCGACCCGGAGGCGCAGGCCGGTTATGACGCGATGGCCGCGCGGGTCGGCGAAAAGCTCGGCTTCGGTGGCGCTACCCAGAAGCCGGCGGAGATCATCACCGAGTTGGGCACTGCCCAGAATGCCCTGGCCAGCGCCAAGGAGCGCCACCAGAGCACCAAGGGTTATCTGCAGACGACGCTGTCCGGTGTCGAGAACGTCACGACCGAAGAGGTCGCGACGCAGATTCTCTCGCTGCAGACGCAGCTTCAGGCGAGCTATCAGGTGACCTCGATGCTCTCCAAGCTGTCGCTGACCAACTATCTCTGACGATCAGGACGGTGCTTTGCGCTGAAACCAAAACGCCGCCCTCCCGGGCGGCGTTTTGGCAAGTGGACCATCGGTTTTCGCGGGAGGGCGCTCAGCGCCCGCGGAGCCCCGCCGCGATGTCGCGGTTGATGCCGATCAGCGCGGCGAGAGCCTGCGGGTGCGGATCGGACGAGATCCTGAAGGTCTGGTTGAAGATGAAATTGGCGAGGCCGAGGATGTTGGTCTTGATGCCGACCGGGAGCGGATTGTCCTCGGCGGTCACGGCGGAGACCAGCAGGGTCCACAGGCGGCGGTTATAGGTCAGCGCGTCGTCGAGCTCGCGGTCGCGCAGGTTCCAGTCGTCGGCGACGGCCTGGAGGCGCATGGCGGCCTTGATCAGAAGGGAAGCTTCGAGTTCGCGAGGCGAAACGACGGATTGGGCAGTCTTGGCCGCGGCAGCGTAGGCGTTAAACCCGTTTTGCATTCTCGATCAGTTCCGCTTCGTAGGCGATCAGCTTTCTCGCTGCCTTGAGAGCCTTGTAGAGGTCGTCGCTTAAGATGCGGTTATTGATCTCGTGAACATGCTGCAGAGCGCTGGGCGCAGCGTTGACGAAGTCACGCACGAGCTGGAAATAGGTCTCGTGCTCATGCGTCGGGTCCTGCGCCAGATACATCAGCTGGATCGCGAGATAGATCTTCTTGGCCGGCGTGTCGGCGGTCGCGGCCGTGAGGATGTCCTTCTCGCGCAGAATGGGCGCGTCGCCTTCGATGAAGAAGCGCGTGCGCTGCTCGTCGTTGCGGATCACCACCTGGCCGATGATGATGCGTTCGCGCGGCTTGAGTTCGACCTTGAGGGCCATGGCGGACCTGCCTTCTGGCTGGGGGGAGGGCGGGCGGCGTCTTCGGCGTCAGCCGAAGAGCCGGAGCACGCCCTGGTCGGCCTGGTTCGCCAGCGACAGCGCCGTCTGCGAGAGCTGCTGGCGGGTGTTCAGGGCGAGCAGCTTGGCGCCTTCCTCGTTCGGATCGGCGAGGACGAGGTTGTCGGCGCCAACCGTGAGCGTGTTGATCAGGTTCTTGGTGAAATCCTGACGGGTCTGCACGACCGAGAGGCTCGAACCGAAAGTCGAGGCGATCGAGCGCAGCGTGGTCAGCGCGCCGGTCAGCACGTCGGCCATGTTGTTGAGCGAGGTGTCGTCCTGGATGTTGAATTGCTTGCTGTTGGCCGGCGTACCGCTGACGGCCGTGAGAACGCCCAGATTGGCGGCGGTGATCGTCTCGCCCTGGATGTCGCTCTTCGACTGGTTGGTGCCGGTCTTCTCGTTGAAGATGATCGAGAGCTTGTCGCCGGTCAGCAGGTTCTTGCCGTTATAGCCGGAGTCCCTGGCAAGCTGGTCGATCTGGTTGGAGAGATCGTTGAACTGGTTGATCAGGTTGGTGCGGACGGTGGAGTTGCCACCGCTGGAGAGGATGCCGGTGGCGCCCGTGGTCAACGGCAGGCCCAGGGCCGCGTTCGCGTTGCCGGTATTGGCTTGCGCGTTGGTGAGCGCAGCGGCATCGGTTCCAGCCGCTATACCGATCTTCAGCGTATCCGAGCCCGTACCGGTGACATTGAGCTTGCCGCTGCTGTCGACAGAGGCGGTGGCGATGCCGGAGCGGTTGATCTCGTTGACAAGGTCGCGCACGGTCGACGTGCCCGTCAGCGTCGTGGAGACGAAGGTCGTGCTGCCGGCGCTGATCGAGAGCGTCATGGTCGCGCCGATGCCAAGGGACGCGTCGGTCGTCGCGCCTGTCGTCGCATTATAGGAGGCCGGGGCAGCCGGGATGCCAAGCTTGGCATCGAGGGCGATGTCCTTTGCGCTCTTCGAACCGGTGTAGCCCGTGCCACCGAGTTTGCCGAGCACGGTCGACGTGCCGTTGCTCTGGTCGCCGACGGCAGTCGGCCGGTTGCTGGCGTTGTCGGACTGCGCCTGCTTGATGGTCGATTGCAGCGACTGCACAAGCTTGGTGATCGCGTCGATGCCTTTGGAGGCAGCCTGGATGGTCTGGATGCCGTTGGAGATGCCGTCAAGGAGGCCGGAAAGCTGATCGGCCCGGTCGTTGAGGTTCATCGAGGTGAAATAGTTGACCGGGTTGTCGATCGCGGAATTGACCTTGCGGCCGGTGGCGAGTCGATTCTGGATGACGCTCTGCTGGGCCGTGGTCTGCTGGAGCGTCAGCAGGTTGTTGCGGACGCCGCCGGAAAGAATCGTATTCGCCATGTCTCGGTCCCCTGAGAGCGCGGTCGCGGCGCTTGCCCGGTTTGGATCGGACCGATCATCATTTGTTAAGGCTAATAATCCGTTAACGCTGCCGCAACAGGGTTAAAAACGCGAAAACGGCGGGGCTTGCGGCCCCGCCGTTTCCATGTGCTTCGGCCCGCGTCCTGCAGGCTGCCCGCTTCTGCGGACGAAGATCAGAACAGGCGCAGAACTGCCTGGTCGGCCTGGTTCGACAGCGACAGAGCGGTCTGCGACAGCTGCTGGCGGGTCTGCAGGGCGAGGAGCTTGGCGCCTTCCTCGTTGGTGTCGGCCATGACCAGATTGTCCGCGCCCTGGGTGAGGGTGTTCACGAGATTCTTCGTGAAATCCTGACGAGCCTGAACAGTCGAGAGGCTGGCACCCAGCGACGAGGAGGTCGAGCGCAGCGTGGTCAATGCGTTGGTCAGCGCATCGGCGGCGCCCGACAGAGACGTGTCGTTCTGGATGTCGAAGCTGGTCGCCGTATCGGACGATCCGGCCTGGAGAATACCCAGATTCGCAGCCGTGAGGGTCGTGCCCTGAACGTCGAGCTTGGACTGGTTGGCGCCGGTCTTCTCGTTAAAGACGATCGAGAGCTTGTCGCCGGTCAGCAGGTTCTTGCCATTGAAGCCCGAATCCTTGGCCAGTTGGTCGATCTGCTTGGTCAGATCGTTGAACTGGCTGACCAGATTAGCACGAACGGCCGAGTTCACCGACGCGCTGATGCCGGTGGCGCCCAGGGTCTGAGCCAGGCCGAGCTTCTCGTTGTCGTTGACGTTGGTCTTCGAGTCGGCGAGCGCCGTGGCGGCGACAGCGTTCGAAGCGATACCGACTTTGAGCGTGTCGGAACCCGTACCAGTGACGACGAGGTGACCGCCATCATCGATGTTCGCCGTGGCAACACCGGACTTGTTGATCTCGGCAACCAAGTCACGAACCGTGGAGTTGGCGGTCAGCGACGTCGAGGTGAAGGTGGTGTTGCCGGCGCTGACGGTGACCGCAATGTTCGCGGCAAGGCCGAGAGCGCCGTCGGTGGTCGCGGTGGCAACACCGGCAGTTCCGCCGAGCTTGGTGTCGAGCGCGACGTCCTTGGCGGACTTGGTGCCGACAGCGCCGCCGCCGATCTTCCCGTTCGGGGTCGAAGCCGCCGTGTTCGCCGAACCGGTCTGGGTCGGGCGGTTCGCGGCGGCGTCAGCCTGAGCCTGCTTGATCGTCGACTGCAGCGAATTGACCAGCTTGGTGACCGAGTCGATGCCCTGCGAAGCGGCGGTGATTGTCTGGACGCCGTTGGAGATGCCGTCGAGGAGGTCGGTCAACTGGCCGGCGCGGGCGTTCAGGCCGGCGGCGGTGAAGAAGTTGACCGGATTGTCGACGGCAGAGTTGACCTTCTTGCCGGTGGCGAGACGGTACTGCGATTGCACCGCATCGGCCTTGGTCGAGTTGAGCGAGGTCAGAGCGGCGCGGACGCCGGAAGAAAGAGAAACGGTAGCCATTGTTGAAAAACCCTTCTGGGATTGTGCCTTCTGGCGTCGTGGCGGTTCTGGCCGCGACCGATGGACCCTGCTGCGCCAGCCCGTAACAACCGGTAAATTTCAGCCGGCGAATTGAAGCGGATCGGCGGCTTGTCGGTGCATGGTTAAGTGGCTCCTAACTGGCACGCCGCGAGCAGAAGGGAGCGGCGGTGACTTGCGGGGCCCAAACGCAAACCGCCCGCGCAGGGGCGGGCGGTTTGCGGATCCGGAGAGCGGCACGCCGTCAGGCGGTCCGCTCGATCTGGTGATTGGGCTCCTCGGTTTCGCGGGCGCGTTCGCCAAGCTCGCGTGCATACGCGCGCAGCTTCAGGAGCGTCTCGTCCGGGAGCTGCGAAATGGTCTCGCCGGTGTGAGGATCCTTCTTCTGCAGCACGATCGCCCGGGTCTGCGGGTCGATGACCAGCTTCCGCTCGACCGTATCGTCGGTGATGCGGGCGGCCTCGCGGTTGTTCCGGTCGTTGGTGCGGGCGCGGCGCTCGCCGTCGGCACGGCTTTGCGCGTCGCGCGTTTCGGCGCGTACCTCGACGTTGATGGCCGCTCCTGCAGAGGCCGATTGCACGGTCTTTTCGGGGGGAAGATCGACTGCGACGCTGCCGGCATGAGCCGCGACGTCCGAGCGGGTGACGGGCGGCGCGCCGATCACGGCCGCGAGCCTGGGTGCGTTGCCAAAATCCATGTCCACTCCTTCTGGAGTCGTTGACGGCGCCGTCGCGCCGTTCTCGTCCGGTGCCGGGAGCAGGACGCGACTACCCGACATTGTGGAGATTGACGGAAAAGATTGAATCCGGCGTCAAGAAATTAGGTAAATCTTTAGGGCTTTCGGCGCAGGCGCGGCGTAAACGCTTTATATACCAAGGGGCTGGCAGCAGCGGCCGCCCGGCTGGGACCGGCCCGGCCAGGCCGAAGATCACTCATAGCCGGCGAGACACGACCAGCGGTCCGGAATTGGGCCGGGCGAACACGCCGGCGCCCACCGTGGCCGTCGGGCCATAGCCATTGGCGCGCATCGGCTTGTTGGCATCCGCAGCGAGATCGCGAATCACGGATTCCGAGACGGCACGGGCTGTCGCCAGTACGATCTGGTTGGTCTCGATCAGGCTCTGGAAGGCGAGATGCGCGTCCTTCAGCCGCCTGACCTGGTCCGGTACGAAGCGGGCGAGCGCGACAGCATTCAGCTTCACCTGCTCGACGCCGCGCATATAGATGCCGGCAAGCTCGGTCTTGCGCGGCTCGCGGGTCATCGCCTCCGGCAGACGGCCGGCGCGGACCAGCTCGGTTTCCTCGCCGACGAGGTGGGAGAGAGCGCCGAGCGCCTCCAGCACGGCCTCGATCAGGGTGCGCGCGCTGAGCGCATCAGCGATGCGCGGGCGCTCGTCTAGGACAGGCTTAGCGGCCAGCATTCTGCACTCCGCCGGCGGCCTGCTCCTGAAGATTGATCAGGTCGCGCATGATCTGGTCGGACAGGCCGATACCGCCGGCCTTCTGGATCTGCTTGGCGTATTGCTGGGTGAGCTGCGAGCGCCAGATGCCGCCGCCGGTGCCGTTTTCGCCAAGCGGGCCTTCCGTGCCCTCGCTGGCGAAGAGTTTCTCGGTCATCTGCTCGAGGAACATGGTCTCGAAATCGTCGGCCTGCTTCTTCGCCTTGGCCTTGGCCGGGTCGAGTGCATCGGCGATGCCGTTGGCGACCTTGCCGGCGACGCCGAGCGCGAGGTTCGCCGCGGGGAGCGCGAGGGCAACAGTCATCACATCACCTCGATTTCGGCCTGCAATGCGCCTGCCGACTTGATGGCCTGGAGAATGGAGATCAGGTCGCGCGGGCCGATGCCGAGCGCGTTGAGGCCGTCGACCAGCTCCGCCAGCGTCACGCTCTCGCGAACGAGGGCGAGCTTGTTGCCGCCGCCGGTATCGACCTTGACGTTGGTACGCGGCGTCACGACCGTCTGCCCGCGCCCGAAAGGCTCGGGCTGCGAGACTTGCGGCTGCTCGCTGATCGTTACGGTGAGGTTGCCCTGCGCCACGGCGACCGTGGAGACGCGGACATCCTTGCCCATGACGATGATGCCGGAGCGCTCGTCGATGACGATGCGGGCGAGCTGGTCGGGCTCGACGCGCAATTGCTCGATATCGGTGAGCAGCTTGATCATGTTGCCCTTGAAGCGGGCGGGAATCTGCAAGACCACCGTCGACGGGTCGGTCGGCTCTGCCGAGTCGCCGCCGACGAATTCGTTGATCGCGGCGGCCATGCGGCGCGCGGTGGTCAGGTCGGGATTGCGCAGCGAGAGGCGCAGCGTCGAAAGCTTGTTCAGCGCAAAATCGATCTCGCGCTCGACCACGCCGCCATTGGCGATGCGTCCGACGGTCGGAACGCCGCGGGTAATCTTGCTGGCCTCGCCCTCGGCCGAGAAGCCGGAGATCGCGACCGGACCCTGCGACACCGCGTAGACCTCACCGTCGGCGCCCAGAAGCGGCGTGACCAGCAGCGTGCCGCCTTGCAGCGATTTGGCGTCGCCCATGGCGGAGACGGTGACATCGACGCGGGTGCCCTGTGTCGCGAAGGGCGGCAGGTTGGCGGTCACCATCACGGCGGCGACATTGGCGGTGCGCATGTTGGCGCCGCGGGTGTTGACGCCGAGGCGCTCCAGCATGGCCTGCAGCGACTGCTTGGTGAAAGGCGTGTTGTTGAGGGTGTCGCCGGTGCCGTTGAGGCCGACGACGATGCCGTAGCCGAGGAGCTGGTTGGTGCGCACGCCCTCGACGGAGGCGAGGTCCTTGATGCGCGAAAGCGCGAACACCGGCTGCGACGACAGGCCGACGACCACGGCCAGCAGCGCGGCCAGCGGCTTCAGCAGCGTCTTCAGGGCGGGGTTACGGAACATGCGTCTGGCACCACAGGGCAGTTGAACTCATCCGACCCTTGCGAGCGGCGTGCCAAACCGCTCGAATTTGAAAAGCCTTGTTTGTCAGTCCTTTGCAGTTCTGCCCGATGTTCGGGAGGCCCTTGCGGAGCCTGCGCTTCCTGCCGGGGCGGCAGTTTCTGCCGGGCAATTTACCGGCTGTTAACCGTGTTCCGGCAAGAGTTCGTTAACCCTTCCAGATCGTCGCGCGCCCTATCGGACGCAACCTGGCGATCTGGTCACTATCTTGGCATCAGACCGAAAAGTGGCGTTCACTCTCCGGTCCGATGCTCCAGAGGCCGCCGATGATCAGAATCGACCAGCGCGCGCCCGTCTCGAATGCCGGCCCGGCGAGTTCCGCGAGGCGCTCGAGTGGCGCGGCCTTCACGCTTCCGACGCAGGAATCCGCGACTGCGGCCCGCAGCAGCGGCGTCAGCGCGGCCGGCCCGCTCGACACCTTGCTCGCCGTGCAGGCGCAGGAGGATGCACAGGACCGCAAGCGCCGGCAGGCCCGGCGGGGGCATGATCTGCTCGACGGGCTCGACCGTCTGAAAGCCGCGCTGCTCGCTGGCCGCGTGCTGCCCTCCGAGCTGGAGCGGCTGCACACCACGTTGTCGTTCCGCCGGGAGACCACGGACGATCCGCGCCTCGACGAGGTTCTGGCGCATATCGAATTGCGCGCGGCGGTGGAGCTGGCGAAGCTGAAGCGTTGAAGTGTTCAGCCGACGTCGTGCTCAGGCTTGACCTGGGCGACTCCTTCTTCGTGACCGCCGCGCCGAGCTTCATCCAGCTAACGAGTGCAGGCAGTTCAAGCGCGGGGAACCCTCTCCTTACGGGAGAGGGGTTCTCCAGCGCCTTCTGGTCACGAGATTCTCGGGTCTGCGCTTCGCTGCGCCCGAGAATGACGGCAACTCGATCTACCGAATAAACTGATCCACGTAATCTGTGCCCAACCCGTTCCGGGCGTAATGCGCGCGGCATTTGTCGATGCGGGTGAAGACGTCGTCATAGCCGAGACATTTGCCGTCCGGATCGACATAGATCATCGCGCCGTTCACCTGGAACATGGTGATCATCTCCTCGACATCGGGATCGACCACCAGTGTGTGCGTCTCGCCGGGCGCCTCGTAGACATAGGAGCCCTCGGTCGCGACCCAGTCATGCTCCAGATAGCGCCACTTGCCCTTCAGCACATAGCCATGGACCGGCAGCGGGTGGCGATGGCGCGAAAGCACGCCGGCGCGGCGCACCTTGAGCAGGTTCATCCAGTAGCCGCGCGAGGCGCAGAAGAGCAGGGGGCGGAACCAGACATTGTCGTCGACGGGCACCCAGACGCGCTCGTCGGTCGGGATGACGTTGGGGACGATCAGCTCGGGCGGCGATTCCTTCGGCTGGGGATGGCGATAGGGTGTCCAGCGCTCCTCCTGCGTGGCGGCGACGGGCATCGGGCTCGTCGTGTTCATGGCGTCTCTCCCGTGCTGATGTTCTGATTCAATGCGCGTGCAATTCGATTCAGGTTTCTCGCTTTAGTTTTTGGCGCGGCGTCGTTTTTCTAAACAGAGAGATAGCCGCCATCGACCGGCAGGATGGCGCCCGTGACGAACTGGGCAGCGTCCGAGAGCAGGAAGGCGATGACGCCGCCGACATCGCCGGGCTTGCCCCAGCGACCCATCGGGGTGCGGGCGAGGATCGGTGCCGAGCGCTCGGCATCCTCGACCAGCGGTCGGGTCAGTTCGGTCTCGATCCAGCCCGGCGCGACCGCGTTGACGCGGATGCCATCCTGCGCCCAGGCGGCGCCGAGCGATTTGGTGAGCTGGCCGATGCCGCCCTTCGAGGCTGCATAGCCAGGCGCGAAGGGCGAGCCGTGGAAGGTCAGCATCGAGGCGATGTTGACGATGGCGCCGCCCGTCTTGTCCGCGCCCTTGGCGGCGAGCTTGTCCCTGGCGGCGAGGCACATCCGCATCGTGCCGTTGAGATTGACCTCGATGGTCAGGCGGAAGGCGTCGATCTCGAATTCCTTGCCGCCGCGCTGGATCATGCCGGCGCAGTTCACCAGCGCGTCGAGGCGCGGGTAGGTCGCGACGATCGCTGCGACCTCGGCATCGCGGGTCACGTCGAGCCGGGCATGGCGGATGGCTGGATGGGCCGGCGCCGCCGCGACTTCCTCCGCGGTCAGGCCGGTGGCGAGAACCTCGTAGCCGGCCGTGGCGAGCGCGAGTGCGGCGCCGGCGCCGATGCCGCGCGTGCCGCCGGTAACGAGAGCGAATTTTGTCGAGATCGGGTGCGTCATCAGCCGAGGCTAGAGCGGCACGCGCCCATGGGGAAGGAGGGATGATGCAGGTCGCCATGCGATGGCGGCCGTGCCGGTCAGTTCCACTTGTACTTCAGGGAGAGCATGGCCTGGCCGCGCGTCTCGAAATCGCTGGCGACGAGCGGCACCTTGCGCGCCAGCGTCACGTCGAACGAGGTTTGCCAGGGCAGGTCGGCGAGCCTGGCGAGATCGACCGAGAGCGTCATCTCGGGCGTCATTGCGGTGTGGAGGCCGTCTCCCGGCGCGAAGACGTAATGGCCGCCCATCGTGAGCCGGGAGGTCAGGATGAGGTGGGGGAACAGTTCCTGCCGGTAGCCGATCAGGGCCTCGCCGATCTGCTCGGGATCGCCGTAGAGCGAGCTGCCGCCGCCGGTCGCAAGGCCCCAGATGAAGCCTTTTCCCGCTCCAACTGGCTGGGCGAGGCGCCAGCGCAACTCCGCATCGCGTGTCGCGCCGATGCCGGCCGGATCGGAGAGCGTGGTCGAAAGCGAGAAGATGTCGTGTCCGAACTTGAAGCCGACCGAGCGGTCCAGCGCCGCGCTCGTCATGCTCTGGCGTGCGGCGAAGCCCTTGCGGATGATGTCGACCGGGATCGGTGCCCGCGCCCGCAGATGCGCCCCGGATGCCGCGGTGGCGCGGCCGAGGGCGGCAAGCCCCGGATCGAAGACGATCGCTTCGGGCTCGCCTGCCGCGAGCGTCGGCATCTCGACGGCATCGGGATCGACCAGCGCGCCCCGCGGGATCGGCAACGGCGTGGCGGGTTGCTCCTCGGCCGTGATCGGCGCGGAGGCAAGGGCGGAACCGAGTGTCGCGGCGAGGATGAGAATGGCCGGCGCGAGGCCGGACCGGCAATCGGGAATGAAGCGGAACACGTCGTTCGTCCTGTCGCTATGACGAGCGGCAGGCCAGGCTAGGCGCGGAAGGTGCCGATTTTGCGGCAGTGCAGCATAATCGACGCGGCAGATTGCCCGAAAGCCGCGCTTCCCCCGCCGCCCTTAACCCGCTAGGAAGCCTCCCAGCCGTCGACCGTGGCCCAAAGCTGCGGTTTCGGATCGTTCTATCTGGAGAGAACAGGGGTCATCGCATGAGCAAGATCAAGGTCGCCAATCCGATCGTCGACATGGACGGCGACGAGATGACCCGGATCATCTGGCAGAAGATCAAGGACACGCTGATCTTCCCGTATCTGGACCTCGAGCTCGACTATTACGACCTCTCGGTCGAGAACCGCGACGCGACCAACGACCAGGTCACGATCGACGCCGCCAACGCCACCAAGAAGCACGGCGTCGCCGTGAAGTGCGCGACCATCACGCCGGACGAGGCGCGCGTGAAGGAGTTCAACCTCAAGGAAATGTGGAAGTCGCCGAACGGCACGATCCGCAACATCCTCGGTGGCGTGATCTTCCGCGAGCCGATCATCTGCAAGAACGTTCCGCGCCTGGTGCCGGGCTGGACCCAGCCGATCGTCATCGGCCGCCATGCCTTCGGCGACCAGTATCGCGCGACCGACTTCAAGTTCCCGGGCAAGGGCACGCTTTCGATCAAGTTCGTCGGCGAGGACGGCAACGTCATCGAGAAGGAGGTCTTCAAGGCCCCCGAGGCCGGCGTCGCCATGGCGATGTACAACCTCGACGACTCGATCCGCGACTTCGCCCGCGCCTCGCTGAACTACGGCCTGATGCGCAAGTACCCGGTCTATCTCTCGACCAAGAACACCATCCTCAAGACCTATGACGGACGCTTCAAGGACATCTTCCAGGAGATCTACGAGAAGGAGTTCAAGGCCAAGTTCGACGAGCTCGGCATCACCTACGAGCACCGCCTGATCGACGACATGGTGGCCTCCGCGATGAAGTGGTCGGGCGGCTATGTCTGGGCCTGCAAGAACTATGACGGCGACGTGCAGTCCGACACCGTGGCGCAGGGCTTCGGCTCGCTCGGCCTGATGACCTCGGTGCTGATGACGCCGGACGGCAAGACCGTCGAGGCCGAAGCCGCGCACGGCACGGTGACCCGCCACTACCGCGAGCACCAGAAGGGCAAGGAGACTTCGACGAACTCGATCGCCTCGATCTTCGCCTGGACCCGCGGCCTGTCGCATCGCGCCAAGCTCGACAACAATGCCGAGCTTGCCAAGTTCGCGGCGCTGCTCGAGAAGGTCACGGTCGACACGGTCGAGGCCGGCGACATGACCAAGGACCTCGCCCTGCTGGTCGGCGCCGAGCAGAAGTGGCTCTCGACCACCGGCTTCCTCGAGAAGGTCAGCGAGAACATGCGCAAGGCGATGGCCGCCTGATTTCAGGCGCATCGTTGCGTGAAATGAGAAGCCCGGCCGAAAGGCCGGGCTTTTTTGCGCTGCGCCAGCCCGCGGCGATCAGCTCTTCCGCGCCACGATATAAGGGCGCCTGTCCTTGCCCTTGGTCGCGTGGCGCTCGACGGCCAGAATCTGGAAGCCCGCCGCAGATACGCGTTCTTGCAACTCGGCTGCGTTGAAGACGGCAGCATAGGGCGCCAGCCGGAGAGCGCGCATCACGGGCAGGGCGCCGTATCCGAGGAGCGGGTTCATGTCCCCGATACAGGGGGTCTTCGAGATGAACAGCCCGCCTGCGGCGAGCAAGCCGCGAAGCTGTGCCAGCGTGCCGGGCAGGTCGCGCACCAGATGCAGGTAGCTGAAGCCCAGGACGGCATCGAAAGGTGCATCGGTTGCGAGCGTTTCCGCTGTGGCGACGCGGAAACTCAACCCGGGGATCGCCTCGGTTGCCTGCTTCTGCTCGGCAATCGCGATCATGCCGGTCGAGATATCGGCCGCCAGATAGCTTTGCACGCAGCCGGCCAACCTGAGCGCCGTCGATCCGGTGCCGCAGCCCAGTTCCAGCACCCGGTCCTGCGGTTTCAGTCGCTCACGCGTGCGATCCAGCGTGCGTTCGTAGCCGGCCTGATCCGAAATGGCGCTGCGGGCATACCGGCTGGACGTTCGATCCCAGAAATGGGCGTCGTTCACGGCGTTCATCCTTCGTCGCCCCCTTAGGCAAGGCCGATATAGGCGGCGAAGATTGCCGGAATTTTACGCTATGCGGCTCACTCCACCCTCACGGCACGCCGCGCGAGAATGCGATTTTCGGCCAGCGGTGCATGCAGGATGTAGCGCAACTCGTAGACGCCAGGCTGGTCCGGCGCTTCCAGCGTCGCCTCGACATTCTCGGCCGGGAAGAAGCGCGGGCCGTCCGCATCGGCCGGCGCGTCCGGCTTCACCAGTATCACGCGGTCCTGTTCGCCATTGGGGCCGATGCCGCGCACCGGCAGGCCCTGGCCACGGCTGATGCGCTCGGGTGCGGCCAGCGTCGCGCTGGGCTCAGTCGTGGCGAGCGGCTGGCGCAGCAGGACAGTGGGTGCGCCGTCCTTCTCGACCATCAGGCGCAGTTCGTAGGTGCCGACAGCGCCTGGTGTCGGCAGGGCCGGCACCATGTTCTTCAATTCGAAGACGACGATTGCCTTGTCCGCGGGATCGTCCGGCCGGGCGATAGCGAGGCGGGCGCCTCGCGGCACGTTGCCCAGCAGGACGCTGAGCGGCGCGCCGGCCATGATGCTCCGGGCGGCGGAAAGCGAGGGCTGCGATTGACGCGGCGCGGGCTTCTGATGCTTCTGGGCCATGGCCGCAGCCGGCCAGAGGCCCGCCGCGATCAAGAAGGCACGGCGGGAGAGGGAGCCCATGTGGGCGCCGTTCTGCCGCGCTGCCATCAGCCCATCGCGGCTGCGACGGCGTCGAGCGCGGCCTGCGCCTTGCTGCCGTCCGGCCCGCCGGCCTGGGCCATGTCGCGGCGGCCGCCGCCGCCCTTCCCGCCGAGTTGCTCGGAGGCGACGCGGACCAGCGCGACCGCGTCGAAGCGTTCGGTCATATCCGGCGTGACGCCGACGACGACGCCGGCCTTGCCGTCATCGGCGACGCCGACGATGGCGACGACACCGGAGCCGACGCGCGTCTTGGCCTCATCGGCGAGGCTCTTCAGGTCCTTCATCTCGATGCCGGTGACGGCGCGCGCCAGGAGCTTCGCGCCGGCGATCTCCTGAATCGGCTCCTCGGCCGCGCCGCCGCCGCCCATGGCGAGCTTCTTGCGGGCCTCGGTCAATTCGCGATCGAGCTTGCGACGCTCCTCGATCAGCGCGGCGAGGCGGTTGCCGGCCTCGTTGGCCGGGACCTTGAGCAGGCTCGCGAGCCCGTCGAGCAGGCGCGATTCCTCGTTGAGGCGCAGGCGCGCGCCATTGCCGGTCATCGCTTCGAGACGGCGCACGCCGGCCGCGACCGCGCCTTCGCCGACCACGCTGACGAGGCCGATATCACCGGTGCGCGAGGCATGCGTGCCGCCGCAGAGCTCGACCGAATAGGCCTTGCCGGCGGGATTGGTGCCCATCGCGACGACACGGACCTCGTCGCCGTATTTCTCGCCGAACAGCGCGCGGGCGCCCGAAGCGATCGCCTCGTCGACGCTCATCAGGCGGGTGGTGACAGGCTCGTTCTGCAGGATGATCGCGTTGGCGATCTCCTCGACCTCGCGCAGCTCCTCGGCGCTGATCGGCTTGGGATGCGAGAAGTCGAAGCGCAGGCGATCGGCCGAGACCAGTGAGCCCTTCTGCGCGACATGGTCGCCGAGGACGAGGCGCAGCGCCTCATGCAGCAGGTGGGTCGCCGAGTGGTTGGCGCGGATCGCGGTGCGGCGCTCGTGATCGACGGCGAGCTCGACGGCGGCGCCGAGCTTCAGCTCGCCTTCCTTGACCGTGACGCTATGGGCGAAGACGTCGCCAAGCTTCTTCTGAACGTCGGAAACCTCGACGACCGTGCCCGGCGCCTTGACCTGGCCGGCATCGCCGACCTGGCCGCCGGACTCGCCGTAGAACGGGGTCTGGTTGACCAGCATGAAGCCGCTCTCGCCGGCCTTCAGGGACTGGACCTCGGCATTGTCGCGGATCAGCGCGGTGACGACGCCCTCGGCGGTCTCGGTGTCGTAGCCCAGGAACTCGGTCGCGCCGACCTTGTCGCGCAGCGGGAACCAGAGCGTCTCGGTCGCAGCCTCGCCGGAGCCGGACCAGGCGGCGCGCGCCTTGGCCTTCTGCTGCTGCATGGCGGCATCGAAGCCCTCGGTGTCGACCGTGATTTCGCGGGCGCGCAGCGCGTCCTGCGTCAGGTCGAGCGGGAAGCCGTAGGTGTCGTAGAGCGTGAACGCGACGTCGCCCTTGAGGCTCTGGCCGGCGGTCAGGTCCTTCGAGGCGTCGTCGAGCAGGGTGAGGCCGCGCGCCAGCGTGGTGCGGAAGCGGGTTTCCTCCAGCTTCAGAGTCTCGGTGATCAATGCCTCGGCGCGCAGCAATTCGGGATAGGCGCGGCCCATCTCGCGGGTCAGGGCAGGCACGAGCTTGTAGAGCAGCGGCTCCTTGGCGCCGAGCAACTGCGCATGGCGCATGCCGCGGCGCATGATCCGGCGCAGCACATAGCCGCGGCCCTCGTTCGACGGCAGCACGCCGTCGGCGATCAGGAAGGCCGAGCAGCGCAGATGGTCGGCGATGACGCGATGGCTCGCCTTCATCGGGCCGTCCGGGTCGACCGAGGTCAGGTCGGCGATGGCGGTGATCAGGGCGCGGAACAGGTCGATATTGTAGTTGTCATGCGTGCCCTGGAGCACGGCCGCGATACGCTCCAGCCCCATGCCGGTATCGATCGAGGGGCGAGGGAGGTCGGTGCGGATGCCACCGGCCGCTTCCTCGTATTGCATGAACACGAGGTTCCAGATCTCGATGAAGCGGTCGCCGTCCTGTTCGGCGGAGCCCGGCGGGCCGCCCCAGATATGGTCGCCATGGTCGTAGAAGATTTCGGAGCAGGGGCCGCAGGGGCCGGTATCGCCCATGCGCCAGAAATTATCCGAGGTCGGAATGCGGATGATCTTGTCGTCGGTCAGGCCGGCGATCTTCTTCCAGAGTGCATGCGCCTCGTCGTCCTCGGAATAGACGGTGACGGTCAGCTTGTCCTTGGGCAGGCCGAATTCGCGGGTGACCAGCGTCCAGGCGTGGTTGATCGCCTGCTCCTTGAAGTAGTCGCCGAAGGAGAAGTTCCCCAGCATCTCGAAGAAGGTGTGGTGGCGGGCGGTGTAGCCGACATTGTCGAGGTCGTTGTGCTTGCCGCCGGCGCGCACGCATTTCTGGGCGGTGGTGGCGCGCGAATAGGGCCGCTTCTCCTGCCCGGTAAAGACGTTCTTGAACTGGACCATGCCAGAATTGGCGAACATCAGCGTCGGGTCGTTGCGCGGCACGAGCGGGCTCGACGGCACGATCTCGTGGCCCTGGGACTTGAAGTAGTCGAGGAAGGTCGACCGGATATCGTTGACGCCGCTCATCGCTGTCTTGCGCTCTGATCTGGGGCAGGAGGCCGGGCGCGCCCGGCAGGAAGGTCCGGTTCTAGTCAGGCCGCTCGCCGCTGTCCAGAAAGCTGGAGCGCTTCCGCATTTCTGTGAAACGCGGAAGCGCTCCAGTCTTTTCGTTGTCGCATTTTCTTCACGCGAACCGGCGGCCACTTCGCTTGAAAATGCTTGGGATGCAGCGCACCACCCGCAAGGCCTTATCGGCAAACGAAAACAGGCGGCCCGAAGGGCCGCCCGTGCATTCGTCCCGGATCGGGAAAGCCGTCTCAGGCTTCGCCTTCGTCGAGATCGTCCGCCGTAGGTGCCGCCTCGTCGAGGATGCGGTCGGCGACGAGGCCGGAATTCTGGCGGATCGTGGTCTCGATCCTGGCAGCCACGTCCGGGTTGGCCTTGAGGAAGTTCTTGGCGTTCTCGCGACCCTGGCCGAGGCGCTGGCTGTCGAACGAAAACCAGGCGCCGGCCTTCTCGACCATGCCGGCCTTGACGCCGAGATCGATCAGTTCGCCGACCTTCGAGATGCCTTCGCCGAACATGATGTCGAACTCGACCTGCTTGAAGGGCGGTGCGACCTTGTTCTTGACGACCTTGACGCGGACCTGATTTCCGGTCGCCTCGTCGCGCTCCTTCAGGGTCGAGACGCGGCGGATGTCGAGGCGCACGGAAGCATAGAACTTCAGCGCGTTACCGCCGGTGGTGGTCTCCGGCGAGCCGTACATCACGCCGATCTTCATGCGGATCTGGTTGATGAAGATGACCATGCAGTTCGAGCGCGAGATCGAGGCGGTGAGCTTGCGCAGCGCCTGACTCATCAGGCGGGCCTGCAGGCCGGGCTGGACATCGCCCATCTCGCCCTCGATCTCGGCGCGGGGCGTCAGCGCCGCAACGGAGTCGACCACGAGCACGTCGATTGCGCCGGAGCGGACGAGCGTGTCGGTGATCTCGAGTGCCTGCTCGCCGGTATCCGGCTGCGAGATCAGCAGGTCGTCGAGATTGACGCCGAGCTTGCGAGCATAGACCGGATCGAGCGCATGTTCCGCGTCGACGAAGGCGCAGACGCCGCCCTTCTTCTGGGCTTCGGCGATGGTGTGCAGCGCCAGCGTGGTCTTGCCCGAGGATTCCGGCCCGTAGATTTCGATGACGCGGCCCTTCGGCAGGCCGCCGACGCCGAGCGCGATGTCGAGGCCGAGCGAACCCGTCGAAATCGTCTCGATCTCGATCGAGGGCGAATTCTTGCCGAGCCGCATGATCGAGCCCTTGCCGAAGGCGCGCTCGATCTGGGAGAGCGCTGCATCGAGCGCCTTAGCCTTGTCCATCGAGGAGCCTTCCACGAGTTTGAGATTCGCCTGATTCACGGTTCGGGCTCCTTATGGCAGGGCGAGGGGGACATCTCAATGCGTCTTGACATGAGGATGGTCACGCTTTGTTCTTGCTCGCAAGTTCTTTTTTTGTTCTCCGTGTCAGTTTTTGTCAGGAGGAATGTCAGGAGCCGCCGCGAGTTCCAAATTTGCCGTGGCGACATCTGCATCAAGGGGGTGTCTGTCGATCCGGCGCCGGTTCGACCTGAGCCCTCATCGTGAGGCGCGGCGCCTCGAAGGATGAAGGCTGAGGGCGCTTATGCCGAACCGTCAGCCCATCGCCGCCTTCACCGTCTCGACGAGCTGCTTCATCGTGAACGGCTTGGGCAGGAAGTGGAATTCCTCGCCCTCGGGCAGGTTCTTGCGGAAGGCTTCCTCGGCATAGCCGGAGACGAAGACGACCTTGGTATTCGGGTTGCGCTTGCGCAATTCGCCGAGCAGCGTCGGGCCGTCCATTTCCGGCATCACCACGTCGGAGACGACGAGATCGATCCTGCCGTCGTTCTGCAGGAAGAGATCGAGCGCCTCGACGCCCGAAGCCGCCTCATGGACGGTGTAGCCGCGCGAGACCAGCATGCGGGCGTTCAGCGCACGGACCGCGTCCTCATCCTCGACGAGCAGGATGACGCCGGCGCCGGTATGGTCGGCGGCGAGCTTCTTGGGCGTTTCCCTGGCCGCGGTTTCGGCTGCGATCTCCTCCTGACTCGGGACATGGCGCGGCAGAAAGATCTGGAAGGCCGTGCCCTTGCCGATGGTCGAGTCGACGAAGACATAGCCGCCGGTCTGCTTGACGATGCCGTAGACCATGGAGAGGCCCAGCCCGGTACCCTTGCCAACTTCCTTGGTGGTGAAGAACGGCTCGAAGATCTTGTCGAGATATTCCTGCGGGATGCCGGTGCCGGTATCCTCGACTTCCAGGAGGACGTAGTCGTCGGCCGGCAGCGCGTCGTGACCGAATGAGGCGCAGTCGTCGCGCGCGACGTTGCGGGTGCGGACCGCGAGCTTGCCGCCATCCGGCATGGCGTCGCGGGCGTTGACGGCAAGGTTGACGATGACCTGCTCGAGCTGGCCGAGATCGGCCTTGACCGGCCAGAGGTCGCGGCCCTGGCGGACGTCGAGCGTGACCTTGTCGGCGACGACGCGCTTCAGCATCAGCGAGAGGTCGGAGAGCACCTCGCCGAGCTCCAGTACCTGCGGGCGCAGGGTCTGGCGGCGCGAGAAGGCGAGCAGTTGCCGCACCAGCGCCGCGGCGCGATAGGCATTCTGCTTGATCTGCATGATGTCCGGGAAGGACGGATCGGTCGGCCGGTGGCTGGCGAGCAGGAACTCGGAGGCGTTGATGATGACCTGCAGCACGTTGTTGAAATCGTGCGCGATGCCGCCGGCGAGCTGGCCGACCGCCTGCATCTTGCCGGCCTGGTCCATGTTGTCGCGGAGCTTGCGCTCGGCCGTCGTTTCCAGCGCGTAGACGATGGCGCGCTCGCCTGCACCGCCCTCGGTGCCGGCGACGGGGGTGAGATAGAGCTTGGCCGAGCGGCCGTCCTCGCCGGCAAGCGCGAGGTCGAGCGGGGCGCCGCCAGAGCGCCCGGCGACCACCTCGGCCAGAGCCTGATCGAGGCCGGCGCTGGCAGCCACGAGATCGTGGATCGTATGCGGCCGCAAGCCGGCCGGGATCAGGCGGGCGAAGGCGGCGTTGGAATGCAGGATCGCGCCGGCCTCGTCGATGGTGGCGATCGCCATCGGCGTCGAATGGAAGAAGCGGGCGAAGCGGACCTCGGCATCGCTGCCGCCGTCGGAGCCGGCCTCGCCGGCGGTGCGGTTGAGGACGAGGGTGCGCGAGGGGCCGGCGCGGCCGTCCTGCCCGAACGCGACCTGATGATGCAGGCGCACGGGCAGGGGCGCGCCGTTGCGGCGTTTCAGGTCGACATCGAGCACCTCGACACGGACATCGCCGGGCTGGCCGCGGATCGCCTGGATCAGCGCGGCGGCGGATGAGGTGCAGACATCGTCGAGATGCAGGCCGCCGGAGCCGAAGCGGGCGAGGTCGAAATCGAGCCAGCCGGAGAGCGTGGCGTTGAGATAGGAGATCTCGCCATCGGCATCGATCGAGATGAAGCCGGCGGGCGCATGGTCGAGATAGTCGATCGCGTGCTGGAGCTCCTGGAACGCGTTTTCCTGGCGCTCGCGCTCAGGCGTGATGTCGGAGACCGACCAGAGTGTCGCGGTGGTGGTTTCGCGGCGAACCGGAGAAACGCGGACGCGATACCAGCCGACCTCGCCGCGTCCGTTCAGGGCGGGTTCCAGCCGGACCTCCTCGACAAGGCGGCGGTGCTCGCGGGCGGCGGTGGCGAGCCGGTAGATCGCTTCGGATACGTCGGCGCGCCCGGTCAGCAGGCGGCCGACCGGCTTCAGGTCGTTGGCACCGGTCGCGCCCGCCAGCGCCAGATAGGCTTCGTTGGCATAGACGATCTCGTTCTCGCTCTCGGTCACGACGATGCCGTCATCGGCGCGGTCGACGATCGCCTTGGTCAGGTCGTTGCGGGCGGCACGGCCGGAAAACTGCACGAGCCCGATGGCGAAGGCGAACAGCCCGAAGACGCCGACGACCGAGAGCAGCGCGAGCAGGCCGAGGATCAGAGGCTGCGCCCATTCATTGGCGAGGAAGCCGAGCGCGATCGCCGCGCCGACGAGCAGGGCGGCGACGAACAGGATGATCCCGATATGGCCGGGCTTGTCCGAGCGATCGATCGTGGTGGTCGCCGTGGTGCCGCTCATTGCGGTGGAGTCCGTTCCCTTGGGGCCGCGCGGAAACCGGGCGGCCAAACTTCCTTCGCATCCCTGCCGAGTTAGGCGCGGCGGCCCTTCAGGCGCAAGACGTATCCGATGACTTCGGCGACAGCCTGATAGTGTTCGACAGGAATTTCTTCGTCGATGTCGACCGTGGCGTAGAGCGCACGCGCCAGCGGCGGGTTCTCGACGATCGGCACGCGGTGCTCGCCGGCGACCTCGCGGATCTTCAGGGCCACCGCATCGACGCCCTTGGCCAGGCAGAGGGGAGCGGCCATTCCGGGCTCGTATTGCAGGGCGACGGCGAAGTGGGTCGGGTTGGTGATGATCACGGTCGCCTTGGGCACCGCCGCCATCATGCGCTTGCGGACGCGCTGGGCGCGGATCTGGCGCAGCTTCGCCTTGACCTCGGGATTGCCTTCGGAGTTCTTGAACTCGTCCTTCATCTGCTGCTTGGTCATCTTCTGGCGCTGATACCAGGAGAAGCGCTGCCAGCCGAAATCGCCGATGGCGATGATGGCGAAGAGGGCGAGGACCGCGCCCATCAACTGGATCGCGAGCGAGAGCGTCGCCGGCATCAGCGCCTCGACGCCCATCTGCGCGAAGCCTTCGAGCCGGTCATGCTGGCCCCAGAGCGTATACCAGACGACGATGCCGATCAGCGCCGTCTTGGCGAGGCCCTTGGTGAAATTGACCCAGGCCTCCTTGCCGAAGAGGCGCTTGGCACCGGCCATCGGCGATATCCGGTTGAACTTCGGCATCAGCGGCTCGAAGGTCCAGAGCGGCTTGTGCTGGAGCATCGCGCCGGCCAGGCCCGCGCAAAGGATGAAGGCGAAGGGCAGGCCGAGCGCCATGAAGCCGGTGAGCACGCCGCGCTGCGTGATCTGCATGAAGGAGGCGCCGTCGGACGGGACCTGATGCGCGTTCATCAGGAAGGAGCGCAGCGACAGCATGGCTTCCCGGGCCGACCAGCCGGCGGCGACCATCAGGGCGAGCGTGAAGCCACAGAGCACGAAGAAGGTCCCGATCTCCTGCGATTTGGGGACGTCGCCCTTCTCCGTGGCTTCGTCCAGCTTTCGCTGGGTCGGGTCTTCTGTTCTGTCTTCGTTTTCGGCTTCCTCGGACATCGCGACCTCAGCCGGTGAACTGACGGAGGAAGGCGCCGAGATCGTCGATGAAGACGCTCATCATCACGCCGAGCACGACGAGCATGACGAGCATGCCGCCCATGATCGAGGCCGGCACGGCGAGGAAGAACACCTGCAATTGCGGCATCATCCGTGCGAGGACGCCGAGGCCGAGATTGAAGAGCAGGCCGAAGACGAGGAAGGGCGCGGAGATCTGGATCGCGAGCGCGAAGCCGCGAGCCGTCGAGCGCACGGCCAGCGCCATCGTGTCAGCGAGATCCATGGCGCCGCCGGGGGGCAGCAGCCGATAGCTTTCATGGATGGCGGCGATGGCGATGTGGTGCAGGTCCGTGGTCAGGATCAGCGTGATGCCGAGCATCGTCAGGAAATTGCCGATCGAGGGGTTCTGCATGCCGCCGGTCGGATCGACCGTCATCGCGAAGCCGAGCCCCATGGTCTGGGCGACGAGCGTGCCGGCGGTCTGCAGGCAGGCCATGACCAGCCGGGCGCAGAGCCCGATGACGAGGCCGACCAGCAATTCGCCGATCAGCAGCGCGACGACGCCGGAGACATCGCCGGGTAGCTGCAGCGACGGGCGGGCAATGGGCACGATCATCAGCGCGATGAAGAAGGCGAGCGACAGCCGCCCCCGCGAAAAGATGAAGCGCTCGCCGATGCCCGGCATGAGCATGACGAGCGTGCCGACCCGCGCGAAGACGAGCACGAAAAGGGCGCTGATCTCGGGCAGGATCGCGATCTGCATCGTGCCGCGGGCACCTTTGCGACAATGACTTGCGCGCCAAGATGTGTGCCGCGGAGCCCCGCCGGCGAAGGCCGGCAGCAGGCGCGACGGGTTCATCCGCCCGTGGCGATTCGGGCGGCGACTCGCCCCATATAACCCGCCAGCGCGTCTCCCATGAACGGAAGAAACAGCAGCAGCGCGGCGAAGACGGCGACGATCTTCGGCACGAAGACCAGCGTCTGCTCCTGGATCTGGGTCAGCGCCTGGATGAGCGAGACGACGAGGCCGACCGCGAGCGCGATCACCATCAGCGGGCCGCCGACCTTGAGGAAGACGACGATGCCGTCGCGGGCGATGTCGAGAATGGCTCCGGAAGTCATGTTCTCTGTCCGATCCAGCAGCCGTCAGACCGGCATCCGCATGATTTCCTCGTAGGCCGCGATGACGCGGTCGCGCACGGCGACCAGCGTCTCGATCGCGGCCTCGCTCTCGGCCACCGCCGTCACGACATTGACGATGTCGGCCCGGCCGCCGGCGACGCTCGCCGTCTGGGCATCGGCCTTGCGCCCGGCGTCCGCCGTGGCGTCGAGCGCCTTGCCGAGCAGGGCGGAGAAATCCGGCCCGCCGGCCTCAGCGCCGCCCGTGGCGAGCGGCTTGCGCATCAGATTGCCGGCACCCATCCCCTGGATGGAGGCGTAGGCGCCCGCGGCGAAACCCGGAGTGGCCATGTCGGTCTAGTCCCCTTCTGGAGCGCCTGCTTCGAAGCCTCGCGTCAGGCGCGCAGGATGTCGATGGTGCGCTGGATCATCCGGCGCGTCGAAGAGATCAGGTTGAGATTGGCTTCGTAGCTGCGCTGGGCCTCGCGCATGTCGACCATCTCGACCAAGGAATTCACGTTCGGCATCTGCACGTTGCCGTTGGCGTCGGCGGCCGGGTTGCCGGGCTCGTGCTTCGTCCTGAAGGCGCTGGGGTCGCGCTGGACCTTGCCGAGCGCAACGAGCTGGGCGTCGAGCGCGCGGTCGAAATGACGCTGGAAGGTCGGGACCTTCCGGCGATAAGGCTCGGCGCCGGCGCGCTCCGGGCCGGAATCGGCATTGGCGATGTTCTCGGAGATGACGCGCATGCGTCCGGACTGGCTGCGCAGGCCCGAAGCTGCGACGGCGATGCTCTTGATCAGGTCCATGATCAGCGTCCCATCCTTCAGCGGCCTTTCCCGATCGCGATCTTCATCAGGCCGAGGCCCTTGCTGTAGAGCGAGGCGGCGAGCTGATAGTCGGACTGGTTCTGCGCAACCTTGAGCATCTCGTCCTCGAGATTGACCGCGTTGCCGTTGGGCGTGGTCTCGAAGCGCGGCGCGCCGGTGCCGTCGAAGCCGCCATTGGCGGTGTTCAGGCTCATGTGTCCGGCGCTGGTCCGGGCGACCGCCACACCGGCACGGGCCGGGTCGGCGCTCGGCGGCTTCAGGTCGACCGGGCGGAAGCCGGGACTGTCGGCATTGGCGACGTTCTCGGCGAGAATCTTCTGGCGCGACTGCTGGTAATGCATGCGCGTCTTCAGCGCCTGCATCAGGCCGCCGCCGACGCTGAAACCGTCGTTCGCCATGGCTCCAGCTCCCCGTTCTCGCCGCCGGCAAGGCCGGCGTACTGGGCAAATCCTGCCGGGTGCATGGTTAATATCCGGTTAAAGGGCGGGTTTTCACGGGTGTGATTAACCACGCGTTCACCATGTTTCCCGATAGGAAAAGCGTTATGCTATAGCCAAGGTGTTGAACCATGGGCGGGACTTAACGGCCGTCCGGGCCGCCGTCGCAGATGAGGCAGACCTTGCAGAGCTTGTTCGGATTGGAACTCTCGACCGCACAGAAGGTGATCGTCGCCTCTGTGGTCATTCTCGTGCTTCTCGCGCTGCTCGGCCTGTTCGTGCGGCAGATCCAGGGCGGGCGGCTGCGGCTGCGCGGCCAGCCGGGGGGGCGGCAGCGCCAGCCGCGCCTGGGTGTGGTCGATACCTACGACCTCGACCGCCAGCGCCAGCTCGTGCTGATCCGCCGCGACAATATCGAGCATCTGCTGATGATCGGCGGCGTGTCCGATGTCGTGGTCGAGACCAACATCCTGCGCAGTGGCGGCCGCGCCGCGACGCCGGCCCATTTCGACACCACAGGGGCCGATCGGCCGCTGCCGCCGTTCGAGACGCTGGTGCCGCCGAGCGAACCCGCCATGCGGGCGGGCGAGGAAGCGCGGCGCGCCGGTTATCCCGAAAGTCCTGAGCTGTTGCCATCCTTGCCGACCCGGCCCGCTTCGGTCCCGGTCGAGGCGCCTGTGCCGACCGCTGCCGCCGCGACGGCAGGCGTCGCCGCCGCTCTCGGTGTCGCAGCAGCCGAGGCGGTTGCTGCTCCTGCCAAGCCCGTGGCTCCGGCAATGCCCGTTCCTCCGATCACGACCGGGCCGGCGCCGAGCTTCGCCCGGGAGCATGCGCCGCAGCCGGCCGTCAGCGCCGGCGAACTCGACGATATGACGCGTCAACTCGAAGAAGCATTGAAGCGTCCGTTCTCCGCCGTGCGTCCGGCCAATCTTGGCGGCGAGTCGTCCGCAGCGAATGTGGCGCCGGCTGTCGAGCTGCCCGCGCCCGTTGAAAAATTTGCTCCTGCGCCCATCGCCGACGAGGAGCCTGTTCCGGTGGAAGCGGCCGCCCCCATCGTCGAGCCGCCGCCCGTTCCTGAACCGGAAACCGTGCCTGAGCCCGTCGTGACGCCGGCTCCGGCCGCTCCGCCGCGCCCGAAGCCGATTCCGAGCGATGTCGAGGCGGAGCTTGCCGCCGCCCTTGGTCTTTCTCTGGATCGCCCGATCCAGAAGGCGCCGGAACCCAGGCCGTTAGAGCCCAGGCCGGTGGAAACGCACCACGCGGAGCCGGTCCCGGCGCCCGCGCCAGCAATCGAGCACGAGCCGGTCGTCGAGGAGGAGGCCGTTGCTATCGTGGAAGAGCAGGCCCCGGTCGAAAGCCCGAAGCCGCAGCCTGAACCCGAAAAGCCGGCCGAGCCCGCCGCGAAGGAGATCGATCCCTTCTCCGTCGATGCGATCGAAGCCGAGTTCGCCCGCCTGCTCGGCCGCGATCCCAAGGCCAAGTCCTGAGGCAATAAGGTACGGTCCGCGCTGGTTCAGGCCGCCGGCCATCAACAGGATTGTCGGCCATACGGCCCTGTGACGCCGCGCATCGGTTGCGCGGCGTTTTCGCGTGGCTAGCCTCGTCGGCGCCCGATCGGTTGAGTCGGGCAGTGGCGGCGCGCGTGACGATCATCGGCAGACGAGCAAGGGGCTTTCGAGGCGGGCGCATCCTGGCCGCTGCCGCGCTGCTGCTCGTGCTGCAGACGATGCCGGCGCTGCCGCAGACGCTGTCGCTCGATCTCGGGCAGGGCGGCGGCGTGGCGGAGCGGGCGCTGCAGCTCATCGCCGTCATCACGGTGCTGTCGCTGGCGCCGTCGATCCTGATCATGGTGACATCGTTCACGCGGATCGTGGTTGTGCTGTCGCTGCTGCGCTCGGCATTGGGCACGCAGACCGCGCCGCCGAATGCCGTGATCCTCGGACTTGCGCTGTTCCTGACCGGCTTCGTCATGGCACCGACGCTGCGCGAGGCCTACACGACGGCCGTGCAGCCGCTGGTTGCCGGCCAGATCCAGCCGCAGGAGGCCTATAATCGTGGCGTCGTGCCCTTCAAGACCTTCATGCTCAGGCATGTACGCGAGAAGGACCTGGCACTGTTCCTCGACATGTCGCAGGGGCCGCGCCCACAGACGCCGCAGGAGATCGGCATCGAGGTGCTGATCCCGGCCTTCATGATCTCGGAGCTGCGCCGCGCCTTCGAGATCGGCTTCCTGCTGTTCGTGCCCTTCCTGATCATCGACCTCGTCGTGGCCTCGATCCTGATGTCGGTGGGCATGATGATGCTGCCGCCGGTGACGGTGGCGTTGCCGTTCAAGCTGATCTTCTTCGTGCTCGTCGATGGCTGGGGGCTGGTCGCCGGCTCGCTGGTGAAAAGTTACGGCGGCGGGTGATCCGCTACGAAATCGTGAATCGAACCAACTGCCTGAACGCAGCTCTTCAGAGCTTGATTCCGCCGAGCCTCAGCCCACGACCACTCTGCCGCGCTGGATGCGCAGGCTGAGCGAGCCATCCTTCAGCGCCAGGGCCTTCTCGCCGAAGACGCTGCGGCGCCAGCCTTGCAGGGCCGGGACTTCGGCGAGATCGTCCGAAGCGATCGCTTCGAGATCGTCGGTCGAGGCGATGATCTTCGGCGCGACGCGCTCGGCATCGGCAATGGCCTTGAGCAGAACCTTGAGCAGGTCGAGCACAGCGGCGCTGGTCGGCCGGCCGCGCTCGCGCTCAAGCCGGGGCAGAGTCTTGGGATCGATCGCGGCGGCGCGCTCGATCGCGGCCAGCACCTCGGCGCCGTTGCGCGAGCGCTCGAAGCCGTTGGGGACGGAGCGCAATTCGGCGAGCGCCTCGACCGAGCGCGGACCGCGCTGGACGATATCCATCATTGCATCGTCCTTGAGCACGCGCTGGCGCGGCACGTCACGGGTCTGCGCCTCGCGCTCGCGCCAGGCGGCGATCTCCATCAGGTTCGGCAACTCGCGCGGCTTGCGGATGCGGCCCTTGAGGCGCTGCCAGGCGTTCTCGGGCTTGACCTCGTAGGTCGAAGGTGACGTCAGCACGGACATCTCCTCGGCGACCCAGCTCTCGCGGCCGCTGGCGTCGAGATCGGCCTTCAGGGCGAGATAGATGTCGCGCAGATGGGTGACGTCCGATTCGGCATAGGCGAGCTGAGCCTCGGTGAGTGGGCGGCGCGACCAGTCGGTGAAGCGCGAGGACTTGTCGATGCGCGCCTTGGCGAGGTCGTTGGCGAGCTGCTCGTAGCCAACAGAATCGCCATAACCGCAGACCATGGCCGCAACCTGCGTGTCGAAGAGCGGCGTCGGCAGGACTCGCCCGAGCAGCCAGACGATTTCCAGGTCCTGCCGGGCGGCGTGAAAGACCTTCACGACGTTTTCGTCGACCATCAGCCCGAAGAAGGGGGCGAGGTCGAGATCGGGCGAGAGCGGGTCGACCAGCACGGCTTCGTCCGGCGAGGCGATCTGGATCAGGCAGAGCTTGGGGTAATATGTGGTCTCGCGCAGGAACTCGGTGTCGACCGTGACGAAGGGATGGGTCGCGAGGCGGTCGCAGGCGGCGGAGAGCGCGGCGGTATCGGAAATGAGATGCATGATGACGCCGTCTTAGCAGAGACAGAAGCAGGATGTCGCGGGCGTTCTTGACATTTCGGGCGCGCGCGTGTGCTTAGCCGCAAGCTGCGGCTGGTCTTGCGGACCGGCCTTCGACGCATTTCCGAAAGACCGACCTCGTGACCCTGCATCGCTATCGTTCCCATACCTGTGGCGCGCTCCGTGACAGCGACATCGGCCAGAATGTCCGCCTCTCCGGCTGGTGCCACCGCATCCGCGACCATGGCGGCGTGCTCTTCATCGACCTGCGCGACCATTACGGCATGACGCAGGTCGTCGTGGACCCCGATTCGCCGGCCTTTGCGGATGCCGAGGCTGCGCGCTCGGAATGGGTCATCCGCATCGACGGCAAGGTGAAGGCCCGCCTCGAGGGCACCGAGAACGACAACCTCGCCACCGGCAAGGTCGAGGTGTTCGCGACGGCGCTGGAAGTGCTGGGCCCGGCGGCCGAGCTGCCGCTGCCGGTCTTCGGCGATCTCGAATATCCCGAGGATACCCGGCTCAAGTACCGCTTCCTCGATCTGCGTCGCGAGAAGCTGCACAACAACATCATGCTGCGCACCAAGGTTATCGACTCGATGCGCCGCCGCATGAAGGATTCGGGCTTCTCCGAATTCCAGACGCCGATCCTGACCGCGTCCTCGCCGGAAGGCGCGCGCGACTTCCTGGTGCCGAGCCGCCTGCATGCCGGCAAGTTCTATGCGCTGCCGCAGGCGCCTCAGCAGTACAAGCAGCTCCTGATGATGGCGGGCTTCGACCGCTACTTCCAGATCGCGCCCTGCTTCCGAGACGAGGATCCGCGCGCCGACCGCCTGCCGGGCGAGTTCTACCAGCTCGACGTCGAGATGAGCTTCGTCGAGCAGGAAGACGTGTTCGCGACGATGGAGCCCGTCATCACCGGCGTGTTCGAGGAGTTCGCCGAGGGCCGGACCGTCACGCGCAACTGGCCGCGCATCCCCTATGCCGAGGCAATCGCCAAATACGGCTCCGACAAACCGGATCTGCGCAATCCGATCGAGATGCAGGACGTCTCCGAGCATTTCCGCGGCTCGGGCTTCAAGGTCTTCGCGCGCATCCTCGAAGGCGAGAAGAACCGCGTCTGGGCGATCCCCGCGCCGGGCGGCGGCAGCAGAGCCTTCTGCGACCGGATGAACTCCTGGGCGCAGGGCGAGGGGCAGCCCGGTCTCGGCTACCTGATGGTCAAGGAAGACGGCGAGGGCCAGGGGCCGATCGCCAACAACATCGGGCCTGAGCGCGTCGCGGCCATCGTCAAGCAGATGGGGCTGAAGGGCGGCGACGCCTGCTTCTTCGTCGCGGGCGATCCGGACAAGTTCTACAAGTTCGCCGGCAGCGCGCGGAACAAGGTCGGCCAGGAACTCAGCCTGATCGACGAGAACGCCTTCGCCTTCGCCTGGATCGTCGACTTCCCGATGTTCGAGTACAACGAGGACGAGAAGAAGGTCGATTTTTCGCACAACCCCTTCTCGATGCCGCAGGGCGGACTGAAGGCGCTCAACGAAGAAGATCCGCTCTCGCTCAAGGCCTTCCAGTACGACATCGCCTGCAACGGCTTCGAGCTCGCTTCCGGCGGCATCCGCAACCACCGTCCCGAAGCGATGGTGAAGGCCTTCGAGATCGCCGGCTACGGTGAGGAGACGGTGATCGAGCGCTTCGGCGGCATGTACCGCGCATTCCAGTACGGCGCTCCGCCGCATGGCGGCATGGCGGCTGGTGTGGACCGCATCATCATGTTGCTGGCGCGCGCCACGAACCTGCGCGAAGTGGCGCTGTTCCCGATGAACCAGCAGGCCGTCGATCTGCTGATGGGGGCGCCGGCCGAGGCGACGCCGAAGCAGTTGCGCGAGGCGCATCTGCGGATCAACGCTCCCGAGAAGAACGGCTGACATCGATGGCCCTGCTGCCGATCGGGCGGGCTCTGCCGCTCGCCCTTCTCATGGCGCCGCTGCTCGGTGCCTGCGTGGCCCATGGCGACAGCAGCGCGGGGCGGGCTTCGGCTCTGGCGACGACGGTGTCGCGCGCCATAGCCTGCAAAGCGGGCTCGCCGCAGCGGACGACGCTCGACCGTTTCCTCGCGGCCGAGAAGGCGCGCGGCGCCGACGATCAGCAGATCGCGGCGGCGCGTGCGGCCTATGTCGGCGTCTCCGAGGCCGAGATGGTCAATCAGGCCGTCAAGCCGCAAGCCTGCACGGTGCAGGAACGGACCGAGCTGAAGGCCAGGATGGGCCGCATCCGTGCCGGAGAGTTCGACAAACTCTGAGCCGCCCGTGCCGCTATCGTCGATCCAGAAGCGGGTTTCCGCGGCGGCCCTGTGCGGGGCGCTCGCCGCCTGCACGGCAAGCGGGCCGCGGCCCGGCACGGTGGAATATGCCGCGGCCACCGTATCGCGCGCTTATGATTGCGGCCTGCGTGTCGATCGCGGCGGGATTCTCGCGCGGCTCGACGCGCGCGACCGGCAACGCTTCGTCGCTGCCAATGCCGGCTATGCGGTGAAATCCTACACGGCGCCGCATCGCTGCGAAGCGAGCGAGCGCGAGCGGATCAGGGGCGAGGTCGGCGCACTCGCCCGCCGCTGAAATCGCTTGCATCCGGCCTCCCGACAGGGCCACAAGGCGGCAATGTCCGCCGCCGCCATCACCGCCATCGTCGTCAGCTTCGACAGCGCGCAAGTGCTGCCAGCCTGTCTCGACTCCTTGGCCCGAGAGGGGGTGCCGGCCATCGTCGTCGACAATGCCAGCGGCGATGCCTCGACAGAGATCGCGGCACGGCACGGAGCCCTTGTCCTGCGCAACGAGCGCAACGAGGGCTATGGGCGTGCGAACAACCTCGGCGCGCATGCGGCGACGACGCCCTTCATCCTGATCGTCAATCCCGATCTCGAGATGCAGCCCGGCGCCGTCGCGGCCCTGTTGTCGGCGGCGGAGGCCTATCCCGACGCGGCCGCCTTCGCGCCGCGTCTGGTCGAGCCGTCGGGCCGCGTCTTCCTGCAGCCGCGTTCGCTGCTGTCGCCTGACCATCTCAACCGGGCGCGCCGCATCGTCCTGCCGGAGGGGGATGCCTGCCTGCCATTCCTGTCCGGTGCTTGCCTGCTGTTGCGGCGCGAGGTTTTCCTGAAGCTCGGAGGGTTCGACCCGGCGATCTTCCTGTTCTACGAGGATGACGATCTCTGTCGCCGCCTGCGCGATGCGGGGCATGCGCTCATCCATGTCGATGGCGCCGAGGCCCGGCACGGACGCGGCAAATCAAGCGTGCCGTCGCCGCAGCGCCGTTTCATCGCGCGCTGGCATCTGGCCTGGTCGCAGCATCATATCGCGCGCAAATGGGGACGGCCGCTGCCCGGCCTCGGAAAAACCGCCGAAAACCTGGCGAAGGCAATCGGTTACGGCCTGCTTTTCAATCGCGACAAGATGTATGCCCATGTCGGCTCCGCGGCGGGCGCGCTGGCGGGCCGCGCCGGCCGCAGCGCGTTGGAGAGGCAGGGGCTGAGCGAGGCGCCGCGCCTCAGAGATGCAGATCCTTCATCGGGGTCGCGATGATACGGCGGATTTCGCGCAACTGACGCATGACGAGCCGGCCCTTGCGCATGAAGGTGCTCGACGCTGCCAGCAACTCCGCCTCGCGGGCGGCGAAAGCCGCCTTGCCGGTCTGGACCGGGATGGGGCTGAGTGGTGTGGGCGCGTCGGCGAGACCGGCGGCATTGATTTCGGCGAGCGCCGGCTCGGCGCCGCGCAGGCTCTTGCCGATCGCGATCCGCGCCGCATCGAGCCGGCTTTGGCCGGCATCGAGCACGGGCTTCTGCATCACGGCGCTCGAATCCCGCCACTGGATGCCCTTGCGATAGGCCGGAACCCACTGCACCTGCGCCTCGAGCAGATTCAGCCCGGCATAGCGGGCGAGCGCGGGGAAGGCGTCGTCGTAGAAGCGCCAGCAATCGACCGGGAAGCGATGGCGCGGCCCACCGCCGGGAGAGGTGATGAAGGCCAGGCCGTTTCCCTTCAGCACACGTGAAATCTCGAGGATGGTGATCCAGAAATACTCGGCGTGCTCGAAGACCTCTGAGCAGGTGACGACATCGACGGAGCCGGTGGCGATCTCCTTCCAGTCGTAGGGATCCGCGACGACGACCTCGACGTTCAGCCCCGGTTCGATATCCATGCCGACCAGCGTCCAGGCCGGGTTGCTCATCACGTCGCGATTGGACAGCGATTGGTGCTCGACAATGGCAGAGCCGACATCGAGCACGGTGAGGGGAGCCGTCTCGACATCGGCGAGATAGGCCTTGCGGAAGACCCGCGCCTTGTCGTTCGCGGAAGCGTGCATGAAACCGTCCAGATGGCTTGCGGTAGGGGGAGGAGCCTCGGCAGAAGCCTCTAGAGCATCGGGCCGGAAAGTGGAAACCACTTTCCGGCCCGATGCTGAAACAACGAGCCAGGTCGCCATTTCGCCGCCGGCGGGCGTGTGCGGGCCGGAGCGGGGCAACCGGTCTTCCCGGCTGGCTTATTGCGCCGCGCCGGGCAGCTTCTCGACCTGTTCCGACAAGAGCGTCGGAATGAGCCGCCTGACGTGGGCTTCGGGCAGCAGCCACCATTCGCTGCGCAACAGCGCGGCGATGCGTTCCTCGCTCATCCGGTAACGCACGACGCGGGCCGGGTTGCCGGCGACGATCGCATAGGGCGGCACGTCCCTGGTCACGACGGCGCGCGCCGCCACCACCGCGCCATGTCCGATGGTGACGCCGGACAGGATCAGGGCCTGCGAGCCCAGCCAGACGTCATGGCCGATGACGGTGTCGCCGCGCGAAACATGGCTGCCGTCGAGGCCCACGGATTCGGGCCAGAGGCCGGGCAGGGCAGGGAACGGATACGTCGTTACCCAATCGGTCCGGTGGTTGCCGCCGAGCATGATCTCGACGCCGTCGGCGATGGAGCCGTAGCGCCCGATCGAGAGATTCGAGCCGCTGACCGCAAAGCGCACCTTCGGGCGGCCATAGGTATAGGCGCCGACCGTGATCTGCCCGGGCCGGCGCGCCATCAGGGCGGCCAGATAGAGACGGGTCTGATTGTGCGGATTGAACCAGCGGCGCAGAAAGCTGCGTGGGCCGGTCGGAAGACCGGCCCACCAGACGGCGAGGGCGCCCGGGCGCCAATCGGCGTCCGGAGCGGGCAAAAGCGGCGAACTCAATGCAGCAACCTCACTCCGCCGTGGCCTTGAGGTCGATCTTCTCGAAGATCTCCGTCGGTTCGGTCATGGTGATGACATCAGCGAGACCGAGGCCCGTGGCCGATCTGGCGCTGGCCTGGACCGTCAGCGTGCCGGGCTTGGCGACAAAGCGGGAGGCGGCGGCAGCCACGCTCTTGGCTCCGTCGGAGGGGCCCAGGATCGCGGCGAGGCCAAGGCTCGCGACCATCGTGAACTGCTGGCGGACGTCATCGACCTTGCGCTTGGATTTGCGCGCCTCGTTCTCGATCAGCTTCTCGACCAGCCCGAAATTCTGCAGCTTGACCTGCAGGTTGCGGGCGGTGGCGCCGAGCGCGGCGACCTGCGCGAGGGCAAGATCGCCGGCAAACAGGTCCTTGGTGACGTTGCCGAGCGTGCCGGAAGCCTCGATCTGGGCGAGGCCGGCACTGCCGAAGGAGAGCGTGCGAATGGCGATCTCGTTCTTCGCAGCTTCCCAGGCGAGGTCGAGCTTCGCCGACAGGTCGAGCGTACGGATGCCCATCGCGATCATGTCCTTGGCGGCGGGATGGCCGGTCGCTTCGGAAACCGGGGTGACGAGCTTGTCGATCGTCAGCGCCAGGCTGGTCGGGATGCCGTTGAGCTGCTCGCCCGCCTTGAGCTCGAAGGTGCCGAGCGAGATCTTGACCGGCTCCTTGCCGGTGATGATCGCCGGTGCGTCGATCGAGATGCCGGCGAGGCGGATCGTGCCGAGCGTCGGGATGAAGCGGCGGAAATCGACTTGATCGATCGGCTTGTCGGGTTCGTTCAGCGCGGCCCGCAACTCGCGAATGACGGAGCCGAAGGCGAAGCCGGAATAGGCGATCGAATCGACACCGCCCTTGGCCTCGCCGGAGCGGAACTGGAGGCCTTCCATGGCGAATCCGGATTTCGCTGGGGTGTTCTCGCCGAAGGCCATGCGGGCGATCCGCATGTCGACGGCTTCCGCCTTGGCGCCGGCCTTCGGCGGCGGGCTGACATTCATGACGAGGTCGCGCGTCTCGCCGCTGCCGTATTCGAACATGTCGAAGAGTGCGAGCACGGAGAGGCCGAGCTGCCGTTCCGCTTCGGTTTTCTCCGGAGACTTGTCGGCATCGGCGGGCTTCTTGTCGCCCTGTTTACGCTCCACCTCCTCGCTGGCCGCCGCGAGGCGGGACATCACGTCCAGCAGCGGTTCGGGGCCGACCTTGGCGGCGAAGCCACGCGCGGTCGTGCGACCGAGCGACATCCTGCCGGCCTTGCCCATGTCGAGGCTGTAGCCGTCCTGCTCGAAATTGCCGATGACCGGCAGCATCGCCTCGTTGGCGCCGGGGGCGGCCTTCTCGGTCAGCACGCGCGCGATCTGGCGCAGGTCGAAGGCGTCAAAGGCGGTGCGCTTCAGTTCCCCCTTCATCGGGCCGGTGGCTGACCCGTCAGCGGTGATGCTGCCGCTCGCCGATTCGCCGTGGCCGATCTTGCCTTCGCGGATATCGGTGAGGCGGATGTCGCGGTAGGTCGTGGTCTGCTTCTGGTCGCCGACCGTCTGCACCAGCGACAGTTCGGGCGCGCTGATCTCGGCCGCATTGAGGCGTGCCGCCCGGCCCGCTGCCGATTCGCTGGCAGCCGCGCCGGTGAACAGTGCCAGGAAGGCGTCCTTTTCCAGTGTCGAGCCCTTGATCGCGATCTTCGGCGCGTTGATCACGAGCTTGCCGAGATCGATCCTGACATTGTCGAGCTGGAAATCCGCAGCCCAGCCCGGGGAGGCCAGGGACATCAGAACAATCGCCAGGGCCGTGCCGGCGAGATGCGTCGTCCAACGAGGGCGCGCAACGATCATGAATATCTCCTGATTCAATAGCCCGGCGAAACTGCCGCAGGCGGATGACGAAAGAAAGCCGTCAGGCAGTGCTGCGTGGCGTCCCGCATTCATATGATGACGAAAGGCTTGACCGAAAGGCGGCGAAGGCGGCCATCTGCCGAAGATTTGCCATCGGTCGCTTCTAGAGCGCAAGAGGCGACAGCCGCCACGGAGACCAAAGCGATGCATGCCCTCAGAACCGCTCTCGCCGCCGTCGCGCTGGCGCTGATCGCCTTGGCGCCGGCCGGCCTGCAGGCGCAGGGCCAGCCGGCCGCTGCCGGGGGGGCCGGGCTCGAATCGCTGGTGATCGTCAGTGGCGGCACGCGTCATGCCTTCCAGGTCGAGGTCATGCGCACGCCGGATCAGCGGGCGAAAGGGCTGATGTTCCGCAACTACATGCCGGCCGATCGCGGCATGCTGTTCGATTTTGCCGCCACCGAGCCGGTGGCGATGTGGATGCAGAACACCTATATCTCACTCGACATGCTGTTTATCCGGGCGGACGGCACGATCGCGCGTATCGCCGAGCGCACCGAGCCGCTCTCGACGCGCACGATTCCCTCGGGCGAACCGGTGTTGTCCGTGCTGGAGATCAATGGCGGCGTCAGCAAGCAGCTCGGCATCAAGGCCGGCGACAAGGTGGAGCACGCCCTGTTCAAGCGCTGAGCGGCGCCACGGCTATCGCTGCACAGCCTAGGCGGCCCGCAATCGGCTTTCGCTTGCGGGCGCGGCCTCTGGCATGATAGCGAACCGCAACGTTTGGAATGTCTCGTCGGGGTATAGCGCAGCCCGGTAGCGCATCTGCTTTGGGAGCAGAGGGTCCCAGGTTCGAATCCTGGTGCCCCGACCATCATTCCAGGCGCGTATGAAGCGGTTCGCGTCGCGGACTGCACAGGTTTGGTGACGGCAGAGTGCTTTTATGACCGCACGCATCTATCGCCCGGCCCGCACGGCCATGCAGTCCGGTACGGCGAAGACCGAGCGCTGGCTGCTCGAATACGAGCCGGAGACGCCGCGCCAGATCGAGCCGCTGATGGGCTGGACCTCGTCCTCGGACATGAAGAGCCAGCTCAAGCTCTGGTTCGACAGCGAGGCCGAGGCCGTCGCTTATGCCACGCGTAACGGCATCGCCTATCGTGTCGAACAGCCGAACGAGGCCAAGCGCCGCACGCTGTCCTATTCCGACAATTTCAAGTTCACGCGCCTCGGCCAGTGGACGCATTGATGCCGACAGGCGAGGGGCTGCCCTCGCTTTCGGGCCCGTAGCTCAGATGGATAGAGCAGCAGCCTTCTAAGCTGCTGGTCGCAGGTTCGAATCCTGCCGGGCTCGCCATCGTTTCCATCGTGAAATGCCTTCCCGTCCCGGAAGCATTCCGACGATCACAGGCGCTCATCCCGTCTCTTGTCAGCCGTTGGGGCGCCTGCCTTCCTTCGGCATGGATGCCGATCCAGCGGGCCGCACCCTACAGCAGGGCGCGCTCGTCGCGGCCGAGCAGGCGGAAAGCCAGGTAGATGGCCGTGCCGCTGAGCACGAGCAGGATCGTCGAGAGCGAGGCGGCCGTGCCGTAGTCGCCGTCATTGATCGCGATGTAGATCTTGACCGGCATCGTGATCGTCCCGCCGACATAGAGCACGAGCGACGAGGAGAGCTCGTTGACGGCGGTCACGAAGGAGAGCATCGCGCCGGCGACGATGCCGGGCAGGATCAGCGGGATGGTGACTTTCAGGAAGGCCTGGACCGGGCTGTAGCCGAGCGAGATCGCCGCTTCCTCCATGCTTGGCCCGACCTGCCTCAGCGCCGCCGCCGAGGAACGTACCGCATAGGGCAGACGACGGATGAAGACCGAGAGGATGATGATCGCCGCCGTGCCGGTCATCGCCAGCGGCGGCGTGTTGAAGGCCGCGATGAAGGCGACGCCAACGACGATCCCCGGCATGACATAGGGCACCATCAGGGTCGCATCGAGCAGCGAGGAGTGGGCGGTGTTGCGCCTTGCCACCAGGCAGCCGATCAGCGTGCCGATGACGACGATCAGGAGCACGGAAGTGCCGGAGAACAGGAGCGAGTTGCGCACGACGTCGCCGAGCGATGCGATGATGCGGCTATAGCTTTCAAGGCCGAAACCGGGTTGGAAGACCGGTCCGTTCGTCTTCCTGATCGAATAGATCGCGGCGATGATCGCCGGCATCGCGCCGCCCAGCGCGATGAAATAGACCGCTGCATGGGCGGCGACATTGGCGAAGCCGCGCAGACGGATCTTCTCGGGCCGGTTGATCAGGTTGCTGTGATAGACGTTGCGCCGCGACATGTAGCGCTGGATGAAGACGAAGATCATCGACATCAGGATCAGGACGAGGCTCAGCGTGGTCGCCATGCCGAGATTGGAGCCGATCTCGGCGGAATAGGCGGTATAGGCCTCGGTCGCGAGCACGTTGAAGCCGCGTCCGAGCAGGCGCGGCGTGCCGAAATCGGCGATGGCGTGGATCAGCGCGAGCAGGCCGCCGGCCGAGAGCGCCGGCAGGACCAGCGGGAAGGAGATCTTCATCACGCGCTGGAACGGCGTCAGCCCGAGATTCTCCGCAGCCTCCTCCAACGAGCGATTGATATTGGAGAGCGCGCCGGACGTCAGCAGATAGACGTAAGGATAGAACTTGAAGGCGAAGACGATGAGGATGCCCCAGACGCCGTAGATCGGCGGCATGAAGATGCCCCAGCCCATCAGGGTCTGCCGGACGATGCCGCCCGAGCCGAACAGAACGATCCAGGAATACGCGCCGATGAAGGGCGGCGACACCAGCGCCAGAATCGCCATCATCGAGATGAGGCGTCCGCCCGCGATCCGGATGCGGGCCATGCAGAAGGCCATGACGGAGCCGAGCAGGAGCGCGCCCGCGAGCCCACCGAAGCCGACGATCAGCGTATTGACGAGCGCGTTGACGTAGCGCGTGCTGGTGAACAGCCGCTGCCAGTTGGCCAGCGTGAGCTGGCCGCTTTCGTCGCGAAAGCTGGAGACCAGCACGAGTCCGAGCGGGATCAGCAGCAGCACGATCAGGATCGCCCAGGCTCCGATTGCGACGAGCGTCCAGAAATCCGGGCGCCAGCCGCTGCGCCTGGCCGGAGCGACGACCGCGCTCATGCCGAAAGCTCCGTCCGGACCCGCCGGCCCGCGGCATCGAAGGCGTGCAGATCGTCCCGGACGAAGCCGAGCCTGATCTCACGGCCGGCCTCGATGGCGAGATCAGCGGGAGGGGCTGCGATCTGGGCAACGAGGCGATGCCCCTGTGCCTGCACCGTGAGATGCGCTTCGCGGCCGAGATAGGTGAAATGTTCGACGAGCCCGGTGAAGCCCGCGGCTCCGGGCTCGGCCACGCCCGCCTCGGCGAGGCGCAGGCGCTCGGGCCGCAGGGCCCATTGCGCCACGCCCGGCACGTCCGGCAAGCCGAAGGCGGTAGGCGACAGCAGATTCATCGTTCCGACGAATGAGGCGACGAAACGCGTCGCCGGCTGGCCATAGATCTGCTGCGGCGTGCCGATCTGTTCGATCGAGCCGCCATCCATGACGCAGATCCGGTCGGAGATGGCGAGAGCCTCTTCCTGATCGTGCGTGACGTAGATCGCGGCGATTCCGATCGTGCGCTGGATGTCGCGGATCTCGTCGCGCAGGTCGAGCCGGAGCTTGGCGTCGAGATTGGAAAGCGGCTCGTCCATGAGGAGTAGGCGCGGCTTCACCACCATCGCCCGGGCGATGCCGATGCGCTGCTGCTGACCGCCCGAAAGCGCCGCCGGCAAACGCTCGGAGAGCGCCGAGAGGCGCACGGTCGCCAGCGCCTCGGCAACGCGGTCGCGAATCTCGGACACGGCGACCTTGCGCGCCTTGAGGCCGAAGGCAACGTTCTCTGCGACCGTCAGATGCGGGAAGATCGCGTAGTCCTGGAAGACCATGCCAATATCGCGCTTGTGCGGCGGGACCGCCAGCAGATCGGTGCCGGCGAGCGAAACCTTACCCTCCGACAGTTGCGAGAAGCCCGCGATCGAGCGCAGCAAGGTCGTCTTGCCGCAGCCGGACGGGCCGAGCAGCGTGAAGAACTCTCCCTGTGCGACGGTGAAGGAGACGCCGTTCAGCGCCGTCGTGGCCCCGTAGCGCTTGATCGCGCCTTCCACAGTCAAATAAGCCATGCCGGCAAAGAATCTCCGCTCTCCCCTAGTTGCGCATGGCCGCGATTGGACGGCAAGATACCTCATCATCGTCGGCAGAGATCGACGCTCTGGGAGAGGAACGGGAACATCATGACGTCGCGCAAAATCTGGATCGGGCGCATCCTGCTGACGGCGGGGCTCCTGGGCTTCGCGGGAGCAGCGGTCGCAGCCGACAACAAGGTCGTGCTCTATACCGCCCACAAGTCCTCGATCGTCCAGAAGATGATCCCGCTCTTCGAGGCGGAGACCGGGATCAAGGCCGAGGTGGTGCAGCTCGGTTCCGGCGACGTGTTCCGCCGCGCCCGCGCAGAGGCTGCCGCGCCGAAGGCCGACGTGATCTGGAGCGTCACCGGTTCGCTGCTGGGCGAAAATGCCGACCTGCTCACGCCCTATGCGCCGAAGGACCAGGCCGCCATCGACGAGCGCTTCGTCAGCAGCCCGGCCTGGACGCCGTATACGACCGTCATCTACGTGCTGATGGTCAACAATCGCATGGTCAAGGATGCCGATGTTCCGAAGACCTGGGCCGCGCTCTCCGATCCGAAATGGAAAGGCAAGGTTGCCTCGGCCCGCGTCGACAATTCCGGCTCGGCCTTTCAGCAGATGACGACCGTGCTCACCGCCGGCGGTGATAAGGGCTGGGAGAATTACGGCAAGCTCGCCAAGAACTTCGTCTTCTCCGACAGCTCCGGCGCGGTCCCGCGCTTCGTCGCCGATGGCGAGGCGCCGCTCGGCCTGACGCTGGAGGACAATGCGCTCGAGTATGTCGCGGGCGGCGCGCCGGTGAAGATCTCCTATATCGAGGACGGCACCACGACCTCGCCCGATGGCGTGGCGATGCTGAAGGGCGCGCCCAATCCGGAGCCGGCGAAGCGCTTCATCGACTGGGCCCTGTCGAAGAAGACGCAGGAGGCCTTGGTCAAGGAGGCCGGCCGCCGCTCGGTGCGCAAGGACGTCGCCGCTCCGGGCGACGTGAAGCCGCTCTCCGAACTGAAGCTCGTCAAGCTCAAGTCCGTCGAGGAGCTTGGCGGCACCAAGGCATTGATCGAGAAATGGCGGCAGGTGACCGGCAACTGACGGGCTGACGGCCGGATACGAAGACGACCATGCAGATCGAATGCTTCAGCCTCGGCAAGCGCTTCGCCAGCCCTGAGGAGAACGAGGACAGCGTCGTCATCCTGCCCGGCCGCGGCTATGCCGTGATCGACGGGGTGACCGACCGCAGCGGGCGCCGCTTCGGCCCCATGCGGGCCGGGCGCTACGCTTCCAGCCTGGTCTCGGCGGAGGTCACCCGCTTCCTCATGGCCGAGGACCTGAGTGTCCGTGGCGGGCCGGAGCGCGTGCACCGGCTTGTCCAGGCTCTGGGCGAGGCGTTGCGCGCGGGCTATGCGGCGCATGGTCTGCTCGACAAGGCGTCGGCCGATCCCGCCGCCCGGATCGGCTGCACGCTGGCGCTGGGCTACCACGACGGCCCGGCGCTGCAACTGGTCTCGATCGGCGATTCCGGCATCCGGCTCGGCGGGAAAACCCTCGGAACGGTCCGCCATATCGAGGAAAAGCCGCTCGACCGGGTGACCGCGCTGATCCGGCGCGAATGCTGGGCGCATCTCGGCCGGATGCGGGCCGATCCGCTGCCTCAGCGTGCGATCTCGGACGATGCTGTCTGGAACGGCTTGCGCGAACCGCCGGCCGGCCTGGGTGCCGAGGCCTGCGCCACGATCAGGGCGCATGTGCTGCGCCTCTGCGACGAGGAGATGCCGGGAATCGCGCGGGCCGAGATCGAGCGGATCGTCGATAGCGGCATCAGCGGCCAGCGCGCCTTCTCCAATCACCCCACGAGCGATCTCGGCTATGGCGTGCTCGACGGCTTCGCCATCGCCGGGCGGCACGTCTTCACGGCGGATTATCCCGCGGCCGAGGTCGCGCGGCTCGAATTGTTCAGTGACGGTTATTTCGCCGAGCCGGACGCTTTCGGGGTCGCGGCCTGGGAGGCGAGCTTCGCCGAGGTCGAGCGGATCGACCCCGACAAGATCGGTCCCTATGCCAGCGTGAAGGGCTCCGGCGCCGATAGCTGGACCGACGACCGGACTTATCTCGGTATCGCGTTCGATCGCTGAAGGTTCAGTCTTCCCGGCCCCAGCTCCGCAATCTGCGGATCGTGGCGGCGGGGTCGCGCGGGCGCAGCCTCCACAGGTTTCTGATCAGGCTCACGAGCGCGAACAGCACGAAGCCGGCAAAGCGAGGGCGACCGGAACCGTGAGCAGGCCCATGGCGCAGCCGCCGGAATCACCGGGGCTGCCGCATTTCGGGTCGATGAGCATCAGTCCGAAGACCCAGACCAGACCCGCCAGCGGGCCAAGGACGAGGCCGATGAGGCCGGAGAGCAGCGCTTTCGTCAGCAGGCGCGTCATGCCGAGCCTTCCCCGTTTCGGGTAAGCATAGCCCGGCTCTTCCACGGCGGAACAGCCTGCGGCCTGTCTCGTTGTAGGAGCGGGGGTCGATGCGGAGAACACCGATGTTGCGGTTCGTCGCCATCACCGCCCTTGCGGCGGCTCTTTCGTTCCCGGCGTTTGCAGAGCCCGGTTTCGTCAAAACGGTCAGTCTGCCGGTGCCGGGTTCCTCCTACGGGCTCGGTCCTCGGGCGGCCTGCGAACTGCCGGCGAACCTCTCTGGTCCGGCGGAGCCAGTCGCGATGCCTGATCATGCGATGACCCTGTCGCCGCGCATGATCCAGGCGATCCGTGTCGACAGCAATCCGGCTACCGACTGAGGACGGCCGGGCTCTCCGCCACCGGGGGGCCGTCGCCTCGGCGCTTGCCGACCTGTGCCCGTCAGCGTAAACCCCGCGCGGCACCGCCTTGATCGTGCCTGAATGGCCCGCCATCGGGCGGCAGCCGGCATTCTGGACATATGCGGCCGGCAGCCGCGGGGATGAATGATGTTTTCGCTCACGCCAGCGATCGACCGCCTCAAGGAAGCGGCCTCGGCCAGCCATCTGCGGGCCTGCGTTTTCCTGCTGCTCCTGTCGTGCGTGGCTTTCCTTCCCGGCTTCAGGACGCTCCAGCCGCTTGACCGCGACGAGCCGCGTTTCGCCCAGGCGAGCAAGCAGATGCTTGAAACCGGCGATTTCATCGATATCCGCTTTCAGGACGAGGCGCGCCACAAGAAGCCGGTCGGCATCTACTGGCTTCAGAGTGCGGCGGTGAAGGCCGGCGAGGTGCTCGGTGTTCCCGAGGCGCGTACGCAGATCTGGCTCTATCGCATTCCCTCGCTGATCGGTGCGACCGCGACCGTGCTCCTGACATATTGGGCATTGCTCGCCTTCCTCTCGCCGCCGCTGGCCTTGCTCGGCGGGGCGCTGATGGCGGCTGCCGTGCTGCTCGGTGTCGAGGCGCGCATCGCCAAGACGGACGCGCTGCTGGCCGCCTGCGCCGTCGCCACGATGGGCGCACTGGCCCGGACCTGGCTCGACTGGACGCGCTCGCTCGCCTTCGTGCCGGACCGGCGCAACTGGCTGGTGTTCTGGGGCGCGACCGCGCTCGGCCTGCTCATCAAGGGGCCGATCGTGCCGATGGTCTGGGGCCTCACCATCCTCGTGCTGAGCGCCAGCCAGCGCTCCTTCCGCTGGTTGAAGCCGCTGCGCTTCGGCGCGGGACTTCTACTCTGCCTTGTCGTTGCGCTGCCCTGGTTTGCGGCGATCATGATCAAGACCGGCGGCAGCTTCTTCGCCGACAGCGTCGGCCAGGACATGCTCGGCAAGGTCGCGGAGGGGCAGGAGAAGCATTGGGGGCCGCCCGGGCTCTATCTCGTCGTGTTCTTCGCGACCTACTGGCCGGCGGCGGCTTTCGCGGCGATGGCGGTGCCCTTCGCATGGGTCAGGCGCAAGGAGCCGCAGATCCTGTTCCTGATTGCCTGGATCGTGCCGTCCTGGCTGGTCTTCGAGGCGGTGCCGACCAAGCTGCCGCATTATGTGCTGCCGCTCTATCCGGCGATCACCGCGCTTCTGTTGCTTGCCGTGCTCAACGGCGGCATCAACCGCCATCGGCGTGGCGCGGTGCTCACCGCCTGCCTCGTCGTGATCGTGCCGCTGGCATTGATGGGCGTGATCCTCTTCGGCAACTGGACGCTGGACCGGGCGGTGCCCTGGCTGGCGCTGCCGTTCTTCGCGCTGGTCCTGCTCGCCGGGATCAGCGTGGTTGCGGCCTTCCGGCGGCTCGATTTCGAGGGTGCACTCTGGCGCTGCGTGCTCGCGAGCCTGCTGCTGACCATTGCCGTCTATCCCTTCGCCATCGAGAGCCTGCGTTCGCTGAAGCTGTCGCCGCGCCTGGCCGAAACGGTCAAGGCGGTCGGTTGCGCCGATCCGGCCGCGGTGACGCTGGGCTATCGCGAGCCGAGCCTGGTCTTCCTGGCCGGCACGAAACTCGCGATGGCCGCCAGCGGCGCCGATGCGGCGACGTTCCTGAGCCAGGCCGGTTGCCGGGTCGCATTCGTCGAGAGCCGCTTCGCCAACGACTTCAATGCGGCGCTGGCCAGCCAGAACCTGAAGCCGCGGCTTGTGACCACGATCAACGGCTTCAACCTCAACGGCGGGCGCAAGCTGGGGATCGCCGTCTTCACCAACTCGCCCGGCTGAGAACCATTGCGCTCGAAACCCTTCTGCTCGAAGCCCTTGCCCTATCCGCCGCGCTGACGCAGTTTGCGGACCGTTTTCCGGATGATGCCCCTTTGACCGAAACCTCTTCCCATCCGCTGCTCAGCGTCGTCGTGCCGGTGCGCAACGAGGTCGGCAATATCGCCCCGCTCGTCGCCGATATCGAGAAGGCCTGCGCAGCGATCGGCCCCTTCGAGGTCGTCTATGTCAATGACGGCTCGACCGATGGCACGGCCGCTGCGCTGGCCGAACTCGCCGCGACGCGGCCCTGGCTTCGTGTCGTCACTCATGCCCAGTCCTGCGGGCAGAGCGCTGCCGTGCGCAGCGGCGTGCGCCATGCCCGATCGGCGATCGTCGCGACGCTCGACGGTGACGGCCAGAACGATCCCGCCTTCCTGCCGGAGATGGTCGAGGCTCTCCAGAAGGCCGGGCTCCAGGCCGGGATGGTGCAGGGGCAGCGCGTCGGGCGCAAGGATACCGGCTTCAAGCGCTGGCAGTCGAAGATCGCCAATGGCGTGCGTGGGCGCGTCCTGAAGGATGATACGCGCGACACCGGCTGCGGGCTGAAATGCTTCCGCCGCGAGGCCTATCTCGCCCTGCCGTATTTCGATGCGTTGCACCGCTTCATGCCGGCCTTGATGGCGCGCGAGGGGCACAAGGTGCTGCATGTCGACGTGCGTGACCGGCCAAGGCTGACCGGGGTCTCGAATTACGGCTTCTTCGACCGCCTCTGGGTCGGCATCCTCGATCTTGCCGGAGTATGGTGGCTGATCCGGCGGCGCAAGCGCGTGCCGCAGATCGTCTCGGAGACGATGTGATGCTGATCGATCTGCAGCAGACCATCGGCAATTATTTCCACGATGTCTTCGTCAACAACATCGACTGGTGGGTGTTGCTCGGCGTCGTCGCGCAGGGACTCTTCACCATGCGCTTCGTGGTGCAGTGGTGGGCGAGCGAGAAGGCCCAGCGTTCGGTCGTGCCCATGACCTTCTGGTGGTTCTCGATCGGCGGCGGCGCCCTGCTGCTGATGTATGCGCTCTACCGGCGCGATCCGGTCTTCATCCTTGGCCAGGGCTTCGGCGTCTTCGTCTATATCCGCAACCTGCAATTCGTCCTGCGTGCCAGGGCGCGTGGCGAGGACACGAATTCCGGGCCGGGCTAGGTCCGGGCCGTCATTCTCGGGCGAAGTGAAGCGTAGACCCGAGAACCTCATGACAGGACGACACTGGTTTCCGAGATACTCGGGTCAAGCCCGAGCATGACGGCGCGTGTCAGCTCCGCGAGGGCGCCGCAGGCTCTGCCGCTGCGCCGTCGGCGGGCGAGGGCAGCTTGTCGGCGTCGGGGGCCTGCGGCTTGCGCATCGCGGCCGAGTAGGCGGGGTAGCGCTCGCGATAGGCCTTCAGGAATTCGGAGAGCGTGTCGGCATTGGCGGTGGCGCGCGCCATCTCGCGGATGTCGGACGCGCGGGTCCGGTCGGCCCCTGTGATGAAGGCAAATGTGCGGGCATCGACGCCGCGTGCCATCTTCGGGGCAAACTTGCTGCGCAGCCGGTCGAGCGACAGATTCTCGCTCGCCATCACGTAGGAGACTCCGGAGCGCATCACGTCGGCACGTTCGCCGTCACCAAGCGCGCCGTCGCCGCGCCAGCTTTCGCCGAGCAGTCGTTCATAGGCTTCGCCTGCCTCGCGCCAGCGGCGCCCGGTCCAGTAGATATCGGCGCGCAGCCGGTCGATCTCGGGGCCACGCTCGGCTTCCAGCATCTCGAGAGCCTGATCGGTGCGCGAAAGGTCGGAGAGAGCCTTGGCTTCGAGGAGCAGGCGAGCGCGCTTGACGTCGGCCGGCAATTCGACGAGCCGTGTCGTGTTGAGCGCGCGGACCGCGTCGGCGGGCTTGCCGTTCATCAGGTCGATCATGGCGAGCCGCGCCGCGACAGTGGAACGGGCCGCGCCGGTGAGACGGCGATCCATCTGGTATTTCAGGATCTCGGAGGCCTGGTCGAGCAGGTCGAGCTCCACCAGTCGGTCGGCGAGGAGGCGGGTGATCTCGTCGCCCCGGCGGCCGATCGGCAGAAATTCCTTGAAGTCGTAGAACAGCGCCAGCGCCTCGATGCGCGGCAGCTTGCCCAGCCCCGCTCCGCTGAACAGTTCGGCGAAGCGCTGTGCCGTCTCGTCATGCATGCGCCGGGTCAGCGGGTCGTCGGTGAAATTCTCGTTGGCGCGGCGCGCGACCATGAAGGCGTCGCGCCAGCGCTGCTGGTCGGCATACAGCCGGCCGAGTTCGGCGAGAGCCTCGATTTCCAGACGCCCTCCGCGCCAGATGACCGAGACGGTTTCCAGCCGGGCGATGGCTTCCTCGGGTTTGATGTCAGTGCGCTTCTCGGCGTCGGCGAGCTTGACCGCGCGCAACTGCGCTTCCGCCGCGATCGGGCGGCTTTTGGCGTCGAAGAGTGGCTTGTAGCCGTTCATCGCCGCTTCCGGGCGGCCGCCGATATCGTCGAGCCGCGCCTGCAGCAGGGCGAGATGCTCCTGGTCGAAGCTGCCACGCGGCATGTCGGCCAGGGCCTGGATTTGCCGCTCGGCGACGCCGATATCCTGCTGCGCGAGCGCGGCGCGGGCCATCGCCTCACGGAAGCCGCCCTGCAGGTCGACGGGGTAGCGGTCGAGCACCGCCTCGGCGCGGCGGAAGCCGACCAGCGCCTGGGCATTGCGGTTCAGGCGCTGCTCGACGAGAGCACGCCAGAGCCCGGCCTCGGCATCATCCTTGATCGGGGTGGCATCGAAGGCGGCGAGCGCTTGCTGGTCGCGGTACATGCCGGCGGCGACGACGCCCTTCAGGAAGAGTGCCTCGCGGTCGCTGCGCATCGCCGGGTCGTCGGCGAGCAAGGCATTGAGTGGCCCGGCCGCTTCGGGCATCAGGCCGTTGGCGGCATAGAAGCGGGCGAGGGCCAGCCGGGCCTCGGATTTGCGGCTGCGCGAGGCGTCGGTCACGTCGAGCATCAAAGCGCGGGCGCGCTCGCGCGGGTTGCCGAAGCGCAGCTTCGTCCAGGCATCGCCGTCGAGCAGGGGGGCAGCTTCCTGCGTCTCGGCCTTATCATCGGCCTTGTGGGCGGATTCGCCGAGGTCGAGCGAAACGTTGAGCCCACCGCTGCGGCCGATACGGGCCTGCTCTGTGCCGGCCCGGACCGCGATATCGTCGGCATGAGGCTGGACCGCCAGGCCCTGCGCGGTCGGGAGCAGGCCGAATTCCACGAACTGATAGGGCTTGGGCGTGGGCCGGGTCGGACCGGTCGCGGTCGCGACGGCGACGGGCAGACCGGCGGGGCCTGCCTCCAGCCAGTGGACGCCGGTCAGCCCGGGCAACGGCACAGCGACGATGGTCTGGCCACGCTCGTCCATGCTGCGCTGGGGCTCGACCGGGGCGGCCGGCCGGCCGGCATCCTCGCCGAGATCGAGCGACCAGGTCGGACCATTGTCGAAAACACGGGCCAGAGGCTGGCCGGCAAGCCTGAGCTTGACGAGCGTGACCTTGCCCTCGCGGGTGACCGTGCTGTCCTCGATCAGTCTGGGCATCTGACCGGCCAGCTTCGCGGGGTCGATCGTGTCGCGGGTGTCGAAGACCAGCGTCATCACGCCGGAATCCAGGAAGGCGGCGGCGCCCGTGGGGCGGGTGAAGCGGAAATCCAGGCGCGTGCCATCGACCGTGATGGCAACAGGGCCGGGCGGCACTTCGGGAGCGGCCGGGGCGGCGGCGACCTGAACGGGCGGCGCGGCTTGCTGGGCCGCCGGTTGAGGTGCCGCGGGTTTTTCGACAGGATCGGTCGGTGGCGCAACAATGGGGACGGTGGCCGGCGGCGCCTGGGGCTTGCCGGGATCCGCGAGCGTGAGCGCTTCCTGCTTGACGGGGCGCAGCAGGTCGAGGACCAGTCCGGTCTCGTCGCTGAAGCTGCGCGTTTGCCAATCCCTGGGCAAGGACAATGTCAGGCTCAGCGCCTCCTTGCCGGAATCCAACCCGACGAGGCCGATTTCAGCAGGAAGGGCGCTGCGGATGGCGCCGGCTTCGACGTTCATCGGGCGATCGAAAACCAGCTTCAGCGTGCCGTCCGACAGGTTGCTTGCGAGCTTGGTCTCGGCCGGCGCCTTGAAGATCAGGCGCTCGAGCGTCGGCAGGCTGGCCGAGGTCATCGTCAGCATCGCCGGAGGGCTGGACGGCTGGCGGGCGCCTTCGCGCGCGCGCGCTTCGGCGAGGCGCAGGCGCTCGGTCAGTTCGGCGATGGCCTCGGCCGGCGGGCCGGGCATCACGCCGGACCAGCTCTGCGGCAAAAGGTCGATGAAGGCCTTGTCGCCGGCCTCGATCAGATTCGCCTTGTAGGGTTGCGTCAGTGCGAAGCGCATGCCGCGCCCGTCCGGGTCGAGGCGGGCGACGGAGACGTAATTGGGCAATTCGCGGGCGATGCGCGCGACATCGACCTGGACCTGGCCGCCGAAGGCGACGATCAGGACGCCGTTGGAAACGCGAATGCGGGTCTGGATCGGCTCGTCGAAGGTCAGGGACAGGCGGCCGAAGCCGGCCGGCATCGCTTCGCCACGCAGGTTCGCGCCGGCTGCGAGGACAGGTGTCTCCAAGCCGGCGGCGAGCGCGAGAGCTGCCAACCCGATACCGAAGGCGAGGGAGCGCGACAGACGCAAACCGTGATACTCGACACAAAGCGACAAGGGGCTCCGTCGCGTCCGACGAACACGGCGGTCCTACGGCACGCTAGCGTGTCAACCATAATGGCGTGTTAACGGTCAGGCGCTGCGGGTTCCGATGATCGCCGGCTTTCCATCTCTGGAACGATCATCGAACGATCGCTGTTCAGCCGGCGCTGCGAGTAGCTCCCTGTTCGAAGCAGGCAGTGCTAGCATTCGGCGCATCTAGGAGGATTGTAACCTATTGGTGGAGGCGGTCCGCCGGAATGTCCGCCACGATATCCGCGGCCTCCGTAGACCGGGCCGTTGCCATAGACTGGACCGCCGCCATAGTCCGGGCCCCTGCCATAACCGGGCAGGCGTCCGACCGGCCTTCCTATCGGCCGGCAACCATAGGCGTTGCAGGTAGACTGGGTATAGACGCCGGTTCGCTGGTTGATGCAACTGGACGGTGTACATTGCATTTGCACGCTATGGATGTCTTTCGGTGCCTGAACCTGCGGCATTGGCATCGATAGAGCGTGAGTCGCCGGCCCGAACAGCAAAGCCAAAGCGAGAATCGAGACGCGCATAGCGAAGTCCTCCTGCCGCGATCATCCGCCGCCTGAGCTGAACGAATCCTGACTACACCAGTTCCATGGTGTCTCGCTGCAATTTCGACCTGGATCGCCGGGATTGTTCGCAAGGTGAGGTGCGAGACAGGCTGCCGACCTTGATCGCGCCAGCGGCCCTGCTCTCGCCAGACCGGGCTAAACGGGACAACCAGGATCAGCGCCGGAGGGCCGGGGAGATCGCCGGGAGTTCGTTGCCGGGCAGGGGGGCTTCGTTCGTCACGCGTTCCACGGTCGCGCCGCGCCCGCTCGTCGCCAGCGCGACGGTCAGCTTCTCCGCGCGGTCGGGCGACATCGCCGCCATCACCTCGGACATCTTGCGCGGGTTCATCTGCTGCACCACCGGCACGAGCACGTCGAGGCCGAGGCGGTCGAAGACGCGTGCGGCATCTTTCGGCTTCATCGCTTCGTACATGATGACGAGATTCTTGATCGCCTTGGCCTCCTCGATGGCCGGCTTGACGGAGCCCGGCCCGTCGATCTTCTCTTCCAGGGCCTTCAGGTCTCCGACGCGACCGTCGAGCTTCTTCTCGGCGGAGTTCAGCAGGCGCTCGCGCATCTCGAGTTCGCGCATCCGGCCTTCCAGCTCCTCGCGCCGCTCGCCGAGGCGCTCCAGGATCGCCTTCTCGGCCGGCGACATCGGCTGGACCGAGCCGTTGATGATGCCGGCCTTGTTGTTGGGATTGGCGGCGCGGACGGCTTCCGCCTTCGCCTCGGCCTCCTTCTTCTCCTGCTCCTTCTTCGGATCGGGCACGGAGCCTGTGGTTTCCGGATCGAAGACGTCCGGCGCATGGGCCCGCGCGATGATCTTGGCGAGGCCCCAGATCTCCGGCTCGGGCTGGTTCGCAGTCCTGGTTGCAGGGGTCTGCGCCATGACCGGCGGGGCGGCCGGAATCCGGCCGGGAGCGGGCTCGGCCGTCCAGGCGAGCAGCTTCAGCGCCAGCAGACCCATGGCGCCGAGAATCACTGCCGGCAGGAGACGGGGCCGTTCGATCACGCAGCCTGTTCCTCAAGGCGGCGGGCGGCCCGGGCGCGGATGGCGGCGGCGGACTGGGCCGCGCTCTCGAGGCGGGACACTGGCGCCGGTGCGGCGGGCGCCTCGGCCGGGACTTCCCTCGCGCCGACGAGGGCAGCGGCGCTGACGATCTGGCCGATTCGCTCCATCACGGCCTGGCCGGCCTCGACCTGGGCGGCGAGATCGGCGGCGTAGCGCTCGGCGGTGCGCAGGCGTTCTTCCAGCGTGCGGTCGCAATCGCCCAGCGTCGACTTCAGGCCGGCGATGGCGCGCTCGGCATTGTCGGTTGCGGTGATCAGCGCGCCGACGGTCTGGCGCATGCCGGCCTCGTCCGTCTTCAGGCGCTCGATGCGCTTGGTGAGGATGAAGCAGGTGACGATGGTGGCGACAAGGAGACAGGCGACAAGCACGTCGGCGATGAGATTGATCGTCATGGCATCCCTATCAGGTGGTGGCGCCGAGATGGCTGGCAAGGCTGTCGAAGGCGGCGAGCGTCGTCTTGGAGCGCCGGAGCGGGTTCACCACCTGCACCGCGATCTTGCCGTCGACCCGGCCGATCCGCCCCTCGGTGACGACGAAGTCGCCACAGCGCAGGGAGACGATCGAGTCCGGCCGGGCGTCGAACATCAGCGTGTCGCCGATTTCCAGCTTCATGACGCGCTTGAGTGGCATCTGCGTCTCGTGGAGCACGCAGGTGACGTCGACATCGGCCTGCCAGACCTCGGTCGCAAGATGGTTCTCCCAGATCGGATCGCGCCCGAGCTTCTCGCCCATGAAGCTTTCGAGCAGCAATTCACGGATCGGCTCGATCGTGGCGTAGGGCAGGAGGATGTGCAGCGCGCCGCCGCGGCCCTCCATGTCGAATTTGAGTTCGACGCGGATCGCGGCGTTGGCGGGACGGGAGATCGAGACGAAGCGCGGATTGGACTCGACGCGGTCGACGGTGAAACGAACCGGCGAGAGCGGCTTGAAGGCGGCCTCGGCGTCGCTCAGCACCAGTTCGATGACGCGGCGGACCATACGGATTTCGATGGAGGTGAAGGGACGGCCGTCGATGCGCGGTGCCGGTTGGCCGCGCTTGCCGCCGAACATGGCGTCGAGAACGGAATAGATCAGGGACGACTCGATGGTGATGAGGCCGAAATTATCCCACTCCTCGGCCTTGAACACCGAGAGCAGGGCCGGCTGCGAGATCGAGTTGACGTAGTCGCCGAAGCGGATGGAACGGATGCTCTCCAGCGTGACCTCGACATTGTCCGTGAAGAAATTGCGCAAGCTGGTCGAGAGCAGGCGGACAAGGCGCTCGAAGATGATCTCGAGCATCGGCAGGCGCTCATAGGCGACCGAGCCGGAATCGACGATCGCCTGGATACCGTTGCGGCCGTCCCTTTCGTCGCCGCTGGAGAAACCGAGCATCGTGTCGATTTCGTCCTGCGACATGAGGCGGTCTGTACCGCCTTCCTGTTCACCCTCGTCGTCGATGACGTCGGGCATTGCCGCCCAGCCGGCCGCCATCCCTTCCGGGGTCAGCGGCTCGTCGCTCAGCTTGTTCTTGTCGCGTTCGGTGCTCATCTCTGCACTGCCATCCCGGTCCGGTATGCGAGGGCCATCGGCCTGCTCACTGCACCAGCAATTCCTTGAACAGCACGGCGTCGACCTTGGCCGGATAGACGGTCAGGTTGACGCGGCGCAGCAGTTCTTCCTTGAGCCGGTACATGCCGGCCGAGCCTTCGAGATCGGAGGGACGCAATTCGCGCATGAAGACCTGGAAAGCGTCCTCGACGCGCGGCAGCAACGGCTTGACCTGGTCGGCCGCCTTCGCATCGGCGATTTCCAGCACGACCTTGATCTTCATGACCGGCTGGCGGTCCTGCTGACCGCCATTGGACATGCTGATCATCATGTCCTTCATGTCGAGAAAGGCGACGGGATTCTTGGCCTTGGCCGCGGCTTCGGCAGCCGCGATCTGCTCGGGCGACGGCTTCTTCAGGAAGAGCCAGCCGCCACCGCCGGCCGCTGCCAGCAGCACGGCGCCGCCGATGATCATAAGGAGCTTCTTCCTGCTCTTCGGCGCCTCTTCGCCGGAGGCGGCTTCCTCATCCGTCTTGGCTTTCTTCGCCATCTCGTCACGCGCCCCGGCCGTCGGGCCGCGTTCTGCCGCCCATGAGGCACCTTCGCCAATTACGGTTAACGCGTCGTTAAGGGCGGCAGAATTTGCCGGGCTGTTCTTGCCGTTCAAGCAGCCTGTGCCGGGTGCCAGAAGGTGGTTGTCTCAGGCTTCATGTCAGCAATATCAATGTTTTGCCTCAATTAACCATCCTGGCACGCCGTTTGCGATCATCAGGCCGTGGCGACTGCGCTGGGGAGCGTCGAGGTCGCTGCGGGACATGATCGGGAGCCTTTGCCGTGGAGAACGCGCTTCTCATCGGCCTGTCGCGTCAGGTGGCTCTGGCGCGCGAGCTGGACGTCATCGCCAACAACATGGCGAATGTCGGCACCAATGGATTCAAGGCGCGCAGCGCGCGCTTCAACGAATTCCTCATGCCAGTGGCGAAGGCCGATGCGTTCAAGCCGGCCGATCGGCCGCTGTCCTATGTCATCGACAGGGGTACGCCGCTCGACCTGTCACAGGGCACGATCGAGATGACCGGCAACCCGCTCGATGTCGCGCTGAAGGGCGACAACTACCTTGTCGTGCAGACGCCGAACGGCGAACGCTACACGCGTGCCGGCTCCCTGACCATCGACCGGCAGGGCCGGCTCGTGACCCAGACCGGCCTGCCGGTGATGGGCGATGGCGGGCCGATCGCCTTCGGCTCCAGCGAGCACTCCATGCGTATCGCGGCCGACGGAACGGTCAGCAGCGACCAGGGTACGCGGGGCAAGCTGCGCCAGGTCCGCTTCGCCGATCCGGCAGTTCTGGCGAGCGAAGGCACCAACCTGTTCTCCGCGACCACGCCCCCGCAGGCGGCTGGCATCGAGGCGCGGGTGGAGCCCGGCGCGATCGAGCGCTCCAACGTCAAGGCCGTGGTCGAACTGACCCGCCTGATGGAGGTGCAGCGCAACTACCAGAGCGTCGCCAACATGATCAGCAAATCCGATGAACTGCGCAGCCGGGCGATCTCGCGCCTGGCCGACCAGCAAGCCTGATAGGGAGCGAGCACCATGCGCGCCATGCAGACAGCCGCGACCGGCATGATGGCCCAGGAGATGAACGTCCAGGTCATCTCCAACAACATCGCGAACGTTCGGACCACCGGCTACAAGCGCCAACAGATCCATTTCCAGGACCTGCTCTACGAGCATTTCCGGCGTGCCGGCTCGGCCACCTCCGACCAGAACACCCAGGCACCGGCCGGCACCTTCATCGGCTCCGGCGTCAAGACGGTCTCGACCGGCCGCGTCATGACCCAGGGCAACATCACTCCGACCGAGAAGCCCTACGATCTCGCCATCCGCGGCGAAGGCTTCTTCCGCATCCGCATGCCGGACGGCCGTACCACCTACAGCCGTGACGGTTCCTTCGACCTCGACGCGCAGGGCCAGCTCGTGACCCGCGACGGCTATCAGGTCGAGCCCGGCATCACCGTGCCGAACAACGCCTCCAGCGTCAGCATCAACGCGCAGGGCATCGTCGAGGCGATGGTGCCGGGGCAGACCGCGCCGCAGCAACTCGGCCAGATCCAGCTCGTGCGCTTCGTCAACAAGGTCGGCCTCGAGTCGATCGGCGACAACCTCTATGTCGAGACGGCGGCTTCGGGCCAGCCGATCGACGGCTTCGGCGGCGGCGAGGGCTTCGGCACGCTGCAGCAGAACTATCTCGAGGAAGGCAACGTTCAGGCCGTTACCGAGCTCTCTTCCCTCATCGCCGCCCAGCGCGCCTACGAGATGAATTCCAAGGTCATCACCGCCGCCGACCAGATGATGTCGGCGACGACCCAGATGTTCCGCGGTTAAGGGGGCTTCGCATCGTGATCCGCCTCTCGCTCATCGCCCTGCTGGTCTCCGGCACCGCCGCGCTCGCTGCGTCGCCGCAGGGCCAGCCTGCACCGGTCGCGATGGCTTCGGCCGTCGTCGCTCCTGCTGCCCCCGCGCTGCCATCGAAGCTGCAATTGCGTCCCGAGATCAGCCTCGCCCGCGATCTCGTTACTTTCGGCGATCTCATTCCCGGCCTTGCGGGGGAAGCTGCCGCGACGGCCGCCTTCCGGGCGCCTGCGCTGGGCGAGACCGGCACCATCCAGGTCGCGCGCATCGTCGAGGCCGCCCGCGCCGCGGGCATCGTCCGTGAGGCTGGCGAGCTGCACAGCCAGGGCTTCGCGCAGGTCGTGGTGACGCGCGCGGCCCGCCGCATCACCGCGATGGATCTCGAAGCCGCCGTGAAGACCGGTTTGCAGGAGCGGTTCGGCGTCGATGCCCGCATCTTCGCGCTGGCGATCGACGGCGGGGCGCCGAGTGTCGCGGTCGAGCCCGAACTGACCGGTGACGTCGCCGTGGTCGATCTCTCCTTCGACGCGCGTTCGCGGCGCCTGCAGGCCCGGCTCGCCGTGCCCGGCAGCACGGCGATGCGACTAAAGCCGCTGCGGATCTCCGGCCAGCTCGTCGAGACCATGGAGGTCGTGGTGCCGAAGCGCCTGATCACTCGTGGCGAGACGCTCGGCAAGGACGACATCACCGTCGAGCGCCGCCCGCGCGACGGGCAGGGCAGCGAGATCATCGGCGATGTCCGCGCGGCTATCGACAAGGTCGCGCGCCGTGCGCTGCTCGCCGGCGTGCCCCTGCGCAGCAGCGACGTCCAGCGCGAGGAGATCGTCGCCAAGGGCGACCTCGTCACGATCGTCTACGAGGCGCCGGGCCTGCTGATCACGCTGCGCGGCCGCGCCAACGAGGCCGGCGCGATGGGCGATGTCGTCTCCGTCACCAATCCTCAGTCCAAGCGCGTGCTGCAGGGCAAGGTCAGCGGGCCGGGACGGGTTTCCGTCCAGCCTTCCGCCGCCGGCCGTATCGCCAGCGCTCAGTAAAGTTCCGTGGAAACCGCCATGTACGCCAACCGTCTCGCCAAGCTCTCCGGGCTCCTGCTGCTCACCGTCTCGCTCGGTGCCTGCGGCATGGGCGATCGCCTCGCCAATGTCGGCCAGGCGCCGACGCTCTCGCCGATCGAGGACCCGACTGCCGCCAAGGGCTACAAGCCGGTGCAGATGCCGATGCCGGAGGTGGCGCATGCCTCCTACGCGCCGAACTCGCTCTGGCGCACCGGCTCGCGCGCCTTCTTCAAGGACCAGCGCGCCCGCAATGTCGGTGATCTCGTCACCGTCAAGGTCAAGGTCACCGACAGGGCCCAGCTCAACAACACGACCAAGCGCAGCCGCAAGAACGGCGAGGATTTCGGCGCGGAGAACGCCTTCGGCTTCGAGAACAAGCTCGACAAGTTCCTGCCCGACGGCGCGAAGGCTTCCTCGCTGCTCAAGCTCGACTCCGATGCCTCCAGCGAAGGGGCGGGCTCGGTTAACCGCTCCGAGACGCTGGCGACGAATGTCGCGGCTGTCGTCACCCAGAACCTGCCCAACGGCAATCTCGTGATCGAGGGCAAGCAGGAGATCCGCGTCAATTTCGAGGTGCGCGAACTGATCGTCGCCGGTGTGATCCGGCCCGAGGACATCGAATCCGACAATACCATCGAGTCGACCAAGATCGCCCAGGCCCGCATCGCCTATGGCGGCCGCGGCCAGATCACCGATGTCCAGCAGCCGCGCTACGGCCAGCAGGTGATGGATATCCTGCTGCCGTTCTAATCCTCTTCCACCGGAATCCCGGACGGCGCGGAACGCTCCCCCTTGTCTCCGCGCCGGACGGCCGGCGGTCTCTCCCGAGCCGCCACCATCCCGGCCGCCCGCTACGCTCCCCAAGCTCATCAGCCGGCGGCCAGAAGCCCCGCGTTCTCCCGACGCGGGGCTTTTCATGATCCCTCAGAAGCTCTTCACCCAGACGAGAGATGACCCCTGATGGCTGGCAGGCCCTCGGCATCGCTTGCTCCCGCACCAAACTGACGTCGGATGTGTTGACCTAAGGACATCCTTGCGCTGTCATATCATCGGGCCTGTTGCCGCCGATGCTTGATCGGTCCGGCACCGCAGTTGTGCCTATGCCTCCTGCGAGAGGAGTACCGTCATGACGGCAGCCGTTCACCCAGCCGCTCCGCATGTGCTCCCGAATTTCATCACCGCGCCCGGCGAAACCGACTACCTGATGGTACTGGCCGGCATTATTCTTGTCGGAGCGGTGCTGGGCGTCGGTCTGCTCTTCCTGCGCCTGCACACCTTGCCCGAGCGGATGGCGCACAAGTCGCACAAGCTCCAGTTCGAGGTCGTGGCGGTGCTCGGGCTGCTCGCTCTGTTCACGCATATCCATCTGTTCTGGGTCGCCGGACTTCTGCTCGCCCTGATCGACCTGCCCGATTTTTCAGGAACGTTCGGCCGGATGGCGAGAGCGCTGGAGACGATCGCGGGCAAGGCTCCGGTCGAGAGCGAGCCAGCGGCCGCGCTGGCCGCGGAGGCGGTCGCGGAGTCGGTCCAGGCCCCTGCGGAGAGTCCGCCGGCCGCAGGCGACGAGAGCGCCAAGGGCGAGGAGAAGGGTCATGCTTGAGCTTCTCATCTGTTCCCTGCTGACGATTTTTCCCGATTATCTCTATCGCCGCTATGTGCAGGGCAAGCGCTTCGGCCGCGAGATCACGCTGTTCTCGGTCTGGTTCGAATTGCGCTGGGGCATCGTGACCTGTGCCATGCTGACGGTCGCCCTGATCACAGTGATCTTCTACAACCACCCCTCGACGACGAGCGCGACGGTCTTCTTCCGCACGGTACCGATCATCCCGGAGGTGAATGGTCGGGTCGCCGAGGTGCATGTCGGGGCCAGTCAGGCGGTCGCCAAGGGCGATCTGCTCTTCACGCTGGACAACAAGACCCAGGCCGCGGCGGTCGAGGCGGCGCGCCGCAAGGTCGCCGAGGCGGATGCCGCGCTCGCGGTCGCGAAGGCGGATATCCTTGCCAACGAAGGCAAGATCCAGGAGGCCAAGAGCTCCCTGCAGCAGGCTCTGGACGAGTTGCGGACCAAGACCGACCTGCAGCGCCGCAATGACGGCGTGGTTGCTGCGCGCGAGATCGAGCGGCTCGAGAATATTGTCGCGGGGCGGGAGGCCGCGGTTGCGTCGGTGACGGCCGCGAGAGATGCCGACCAGACCAGGATCGCCTCGCTGCTTCCGGCCCAGCGCGCCAGCGCCGAGGCCGCGCTCGTCCAGGCCGAGGTCGAGTTGCAGAAGACGGTGGTGCGAGCCGGTTTCAATGGCCGGGTGGAGCAGTTCACGCTCCGGGTCGGCGATGTCGTCAACCCGTTCATGCGCCCGGCTGGTGTCATCATCCCGGAGGAGGCGGGCCGGGGGCGGCTCCTGGCCGGGTTCAACCAGATCGAGGCGCAAGTCATGAAAGTCGGCATGGTCGCCGAAGTCACCTGCATCTCGAAACCCTGGGTGATCATCCCGATGGTGGTCACGGGCGTGCAGGACTTCATCGCGGCGGGGCAGGTGAGGAGCGGCGAGCAGCTTCTCGATGCCCAGCAGGTGGTTCGGCCCGGCACGATCCTGACCTTGCTGGAGCCGCTCCACCCGGGTGGGCTCGATGGGGTGACGCCCGGCAGCAGTTGCGTCGCCAATGCCTATAGCAGCAATCACGACGTCATCGCCGACAAGGAAACCGGCACGCTGCGCCGCATCGCGCTCCATGGCGTCGATGCGACCGGGGTGGTCCATGCGGTGCTGCTGCGCATCCAGGCGCTGGTGCTGCCGGTCCAATCCCTCGTCTTCAGCGGACACTGAGGCCAGGAGAAGCCGGCGCCCGCGGCGCGGCATCGCACCGCGGGCTATTCCTCGGAGCGGCAGTCGGAAACCCGATCGCGCTCGTAGCGCTCTCGAGCGGGAACGGCGGCAGCCAGGCTTCGCGCCGCACCGTCCAGAGCTCATAGGTCGGGATCAACTGATCCGGAGCATCGAGCGAGCCCAGATTGACCTCGATCTCGTCTCCGCTGCGCCCGAAGACCGGAGAGCCGCAGCGGGGGCAGAAGAACCGCCCCTCGTAGTCGCGAGCTTCGCCTTCGATCGTCACGGCGTCCTGCGGGAAGATCGCCGACGCATGGAAGAGCGCGCCGTGATGTTTGCGGCAATCAAGGCAATGGCAGATGCCGACGCGACAAGGACGCCCCGACGCCACGATCCTGATATCGCCGCACCGGCACCCGCCCGTGAAACGGTTCATGCCGCATCTCCTCTTCGAGCCCCCGCTGTCGCGCCGATCCCGGATCCCGCCGGGCTTTCGTCGAAGCCGCATCCTCGCGGCGAAGGGTACGCAGATGAAAAAGCCCCGCGTCTTCGGACGCGGGGCTTTCCGAAAAGCCAGGCGTTTTCGTCGTCGCTCAATCGTCGCGGAAGACGCGCTCGTTGCGCTCGTGGCGCTCCTGCGCTTCCAGGGACAGGGTCGCGATCGGACGGGCTTCCAGGCGCTTCAGCGAAATCGGTTCGCCCGTCTCCTCGCAATAGCCGTAGGAGCCGTCATCGATGCGGGCGACGGCCGCGTCGATCTTGGCGATCAGCTTGCGCTGCCGGTCGCGGGCGCGCAACTCGATGGCGCGGTCGGTCTCAGAGGATGCCCGGTCGGCGATGTCCGGGTGATTCTCGCTCTCGCTTTGCAGGGTGACCAGGGTTTCCTTGGCTTCTCGCAGGATTTCGTCCTTCCAGGCGAGGAGCTTGCCGCGGAAATACTCGCGTTGACGATCGTTCATGAACGGCTCGTCATCGCTCGGTTTGTAATCCGCCTCGAGGATGATCTGCTTCGACATGGGCGCGCTCTCTCATTTGTCGGCTCACGCGCCCATCGGCTGTGCCGCGGGAGGGTGGCCGATTTGGCGCCCTTATAGCGATCCGTTTCAAGCGGAACAATCGCTTCCGTCGCAGCTTCAACGGCTTCGTGAAAAGGCAGGTTTCAGGGTCAGTTTTCGATGATTTTTCCCGCTTTTTGCGTCAATCGAGCTTGCGGATGGCCTCGGCGATGTCGGCCTCGACCAGTCGGGCAAGCGGATTGCGGTAGTGACTATGGTCGGAGAACAGGCTGGGATCGTGCAGTTCGGGCCTGTCGGCGCGCCAATCGACCAGTGCGGTGCGGGGCCGCCGGGCGGCCAGATCGGCGAAAGCCTTGCGGCAGGCTGCATCGGCCGCAGCGTCGCGGCTGCCGGCCTTCGGCAGGGCAGTGGCGTAAACGGGCGGCCGCAGGAGAATCAGCGCCGTTTCCGCCGGCGCTGATTTCATCAGGGCTTCCAGCCCGGTCGCGGCAGGAAAGGGACCATCGACATTGCCGCCGCCGGATTCGCGCGGCTTTTCCAGCCGGGCCAAGATCTCCGGATTGATGCCGCCGCCCTGCCTGCTGTAGCCCGCCTCATAATCCCAGTAACCGTCGGGGCGGGCGCGTTCGGAGTTGCGCGAAATCAGATAGCCGATGCGACGGGGCAGTTCTTCCAGCAGATCGAAGCGCATCAGCCCGCCGATATATTCAGGCAGGCTGCGGCTCAGCAGCCAGAACGGGAAGGGTTTTTCGTTCGGCAGGGCAGGGTTCGCCGTGCACCAGTAAGGGTCGACGCCGACCACGATCGCCTTCGGCGGCATCTGTCGGTGATGGCGCAGGAACCAGTCGATCGTTGCGAAGGTCTCCTTCGGCATGGTTGCGGGCGCGATCAGCGAGACGAAGGGGATGCCGGTCTTCGCGCGCAATTCCTCCGGCGAGATCAACTGAATATGCGAATTGCCGAAGATGGCGCCGGTGAAGCTCGGATCGCGCCCGCGGCTCGCCAGCGCGGTGCGCGGCCCTTGCGGGCGCACGCCTTCCTTGAGCTTCAACGGCGAGCGGCCGGAATCATAGGGGTCGATCAGGAAGGCGGCCGTGAGGAAGGCGGCTGCGATCAGCACCGCCGCGCCCAGGAAGGAGCCGGTGAAGCCCGTCCACTTCGCCGCCCGAGCGGCCTGCTCAGAACTGGAAGTAGATGAACTCATAATTGGCGTCTTCGCCGATCTTCAGCAGGATGATGACGAACAGGAGCCCGCACAGGATCGCGAGCCAGCGGGTCGGCGGCAGCTTCTGGACGAGGTTCCAGGCGGTGGGGCCTATGATGGCGAAGGCGGCGGCCGGCAGCAAAGCGCGCCATTTGAAGCCGGAGCCGATCGGGCCGAGGCCGAACAGCCCCTTGTAGATCGCCAGCGCGGCCTGGAAATTCGTAGCCCGGAACAGGACCCAGCACAGCGCCACGAACAGGAAGGTCAGGAACCAGCCGAGCATCGCCGGCATGGGGAGGTCGGCCCGGCGCCAGAACAGGGCGACGATCAGCGCCAGCCCATGAGCCACGCCCCAGGCGACGAAGGTGAGGCCGGCACCGTGCCACAGCCCGCCGAGCGCCATGGTGGCGAAGAGGGCCCAGATCTGGGTCGGCAGCCCGCTGCGCGAGCCGCCGAGCGGGATGTAGAGATAGTCGCGCAGGAAGCGCGAGAGCGTCATGTGCCAGCGCCGCCAGAAGTCCTGGATCGAGAGCGAGCGATAGGGAGCCTCGAAATTCTGCGGCAGCACGACGCCGAAGAGCAGCGCGAGACCCAGCGCCATGTCGGTATAGCCGGAGAAGTCGAAATAGATCTGGAAGGTAAAGGCGAGCGTCGCCTGCCAGGCTTCCGCCATGCTGATGACCTTGCCGGCGGCCGCCGCCGCGAAAACCGGGTTGGCATACTCGGCCAGTGGATCGCCGATCAGCACCTTCTTGGCGAGGCCGAAGGTCAGCAGCATCAGCCCGCGTGCGACCCGCTCGGCCGCATCGGGGCGCCGATAAGGGCGCTCATCGAGCTGGTGCATGATCTCGCGCCAGCGCACCAGCGGGCCGGCGAGTACCTGCGGAAAGAAGGCGATGTAGAGCGCGTAACGGACGAGATCGTAGCGCGGTGCCTGCCCGCGCCGGAGGTCCGTCAGATACATGATGTGGTGGAAGGTGAAGAAGGAGATGCCGAGCGGCAACGCGATGTCGAGCTTCGGTGCCGGTAATCCGGGAATCATTCCAGCGAGATCGGCGAAGAAGTTGAAGTACTTGAACACCGCGAGGACGGCGAGGTTCAGGACGATGGCGAGCGTGATCAGCGCTCCCGATCTCGTCTTCTGGAAGGCTTCGGCGATCAGCCAGTTCAGTCCGATCGACAATGCCAGCAGCGGCAGGAAGCGCCAGTCCCAATAGCCGTAGAAGGCGAAGGACAGCACGACCAGAACCGGCAGCCGCAGGCCTGGTGCAAAGCGTTCCGCGCCCCAGTGGAGCGCAAGCGCGAGCGGCAGGAAGGCGAGCAGGAAGACGAAGGAGTTGAAGAGCATCGGGCGAGGCTGAGCAAAGGATGGCTGCCGCCTTAGACCATTATGGGTTGCGAGTCATGACGCAGCCGGCCGGTTCGCGTGGGAGGCGGGCGCATCGGTGACATGAGTTTTCATCCCACCATTTCAATCAATCGATTGATTGAAATGGTGGGGAATGCTATGGAGAGGGCATGAAAGCCATTCCCGATAGCGATGCCGGTACGCGCGAGGCGCTGATCCGGGCCGGGCTCGACCTGTTCGGGCGGCACGGCTTCGAAGCGAGCTCGATCCGCGAGATCGCTCAAGCGGCGGGCGTCAACAGCGCCGGGATCGCTTATCATTTCGGCGGCAAGGACGGTTTGCGCCAGGCCTGTGCCGAGGCCATCGTCGCCACGATGAAGCAGCGGGTTTTCGGCGCCGCCGCCGTAATGCCGCCGCTCGACGGGCTCGCGCCGGAGGCGGCCGTCGAGCTGCTGCTCGCCATCGTCGGCCGGGTCACCGCCTTCGCCGCGCAGGCGCCGGAGAGCGAGATCATCGCCCGCTTCGTCACCCGCGAGATGATGGAACCGACCTCGGCCTTCGAGACGCTCTACGAGGGGCTGGTCGATCCGGTCCATGGCCAGCTCTGCAGGCTCTGGGCGATTGCGACCGGGATGGTGGCCGAGGCGCAGGAGACCAAGCTCGCGGTCTTCGCGACGATCGGGCAGGTCATCTATTTCCGACTGGCCCGGCCGGCCGTGATGCGGCGCATGGGTTGGAGCGTCATCGATCCAGCCCAGAGCGAGGCGATCGCCGACGTCATCCGCGCCAATCTCCGGGCGAGCATCGCCAGCATGCGGGAGAACAGGTCATGATCCTCGGCTTCCTCTGTTCCTTCGGGCTGATCGCAGCGAGCTTCTCGGCCTGCGGCGGTGATACGATCCGGATCGCCGGCTATGTCGAGGGCGAATACGTCCGGCTCGGGCCGATCGATACGGCCCGGATCGAGCGCATCGATGTCCGGCGGGGCGAGCGCGTCGAGGCCGGGAAGGGCGTCGCAGCGCTCGAAACGACGGATGCGGAGAACGCAGTCCGGGAGAGCGAGGCGCGGCTGGTGCAGGCGCAGGCGCAGCTCGACAACCTGCGCAGCGGCAAGCGGCCGGAAGAGATCGCGGTGATCGAGGCCAATCTGGCCTCGGCCAAGGCGCAGCAGCGCGAGGCCGAACGGGCTCTCGATCGTCGGCAGGACCTGCTGCGGCGCGGCGTCTCGACCCAGGCCGATTTCGACCAGGCGGAAACGGCGCGCGATGTCGCCGCCGCCAGCGTCCGCCAGAATGCAGCCAATCTCGATGTCGCACGTCTGCCGGCGCGGCCGGACGAGATCAAGGCGAGCGAGAATGCGGTCGAGCAGGCCAAGGCGGCTCTGGCGCAGGCGCGCTGGCGGCTATCGCAGCGCCAGCTCTTCGCGCCCTCGGCCGGGCGGATCAGCGACGTGCTGCGCCGGGTCGGCGAACTGGCCGGGCCGAGCGCGCCGGTGCTGCTGATGCTGCCGGATGGCGCGTCCAAGCTGATGCTTTATGTGCCGGAGATCAGGATTTCCGGCGTGACCACCGGCATGAAGCTCGATGTCCGCTGCGACGGCTGTGCGCCCGGACTGACCGCGACGGTGACCTATGTTTCGCCGGAGCCCGAATTCACGCCGCCGGTGATCTATTCGGCGCAGACGCGGCAGAAGCTGGTCTATCTGGTCGAGGCCCGGCCGGACGGCGGCCCGCAATCGGCCTTGCAGCCCGGCCAGATCGTCGACGTCACGCTGCCGAGGCAGCGGTGAGCGTGCCGCTCGCCATCGATGTCCGCGGCATGACCAAGCGCTTCGGCAAGCGCACGGTGGTCGACGATGTCGATCTCGCGGTCGCGACAGGCGAGATTGTCGGCTTCCTCGGCCCCAACGGCTCAGGCAAGACCACGACGATCCGGATGATCTGCGGTTTGCTCAAGCCCGATGCCGGGGAGGGCACCGTGCTCGGGCTCGATGTCCGCACGCAGAGCGCGGCGATCAAGCGTCAGGTCGGCTACATGACGCAGCGCTTCTCCTTCTACGAAGACCTGACGATCGCCGAGAACCTGACTTTCGTGGCGCGGCTCTACGAGCTCGATCCAGTCGATGAGGCTGTCGCGAAGACGCTGGACGGGCTCGGCCTGACCTCCCGCAAGGATCAGCTCGCCGGCACGCTCTCGGGCGGCTGGAAGCAGCGGCTCGCGCTTGCCGCCTGCATCATGCACCAGCCGAAGCTGCTGCTGCTCGACGAGCCGACGGCGGGTGTCGACCCAAAGGCGCGGCGCGAGTTCTGGGACGAGATCCACCGGCTCGCCGGCGACGGGCTGACCGTGCTGGTTTCGACCCACTACATGGACGAAGCCGAGCGCTGCCATCGCATCGGCTATATCGCTTATGGCCGCATGCTGGCGACAGGGACGGTCGAGGAGGTCGTGAAGGGCTCCGGGCTCGTGACTTTCGTCGTCCACGGTGCGTTGAAGCCGGCCCAGATCCGGGCGCTGGAGGCGGCCGATGGCGTCGAGCAGGTCGCGCCCTTCGGAGCGACGCTGCATGTCGTCGGCACCGACCGCGGCAAGCTGGAAGCGGCGCTCGCGCCCTTGAGGAGCGAGGCCGGCATCAAGGTCGAGCCGGGAGAGACCAGCCTCGAGGATGTCTTTATCAAGTTCATGACCCGCGCGCAGGAGCGGGCGGCATGACCGGCTTGATCTCCACCCGCCGGCTCGGCGCGATGCTAGCCAAGGAATTCGTACAGATGCGGCGCGATCGCATCACCTTCGCGATGATGCTGGCGGTGCCGATCATCCAGCTCCTGCTCTTCGGCTATGCCATCAACAACGATCCGCGCGGCCTGCCGGCGGCGATCCTGGCGCTCGGGCAGGATCGCTATACCCGCGCCGTGGTTTCGGCGCTGGAGGTCTCGAACTACTATCGTTTCGGCGAGCGCCCGCAGAGCGCAGCCGAAGCCGAGAGCCTGATGGCGAAGGGCGAGATCTCCTTCCTCGTCACCATCCCCAGCGACTTCGGCGCCCGCGTCGAGCGGGCGGACGAGCCGCGCATCCTGGTCGAGGCCGATGCGACCGATCCGGCGGCAGCGAGCGGAGCCGTCTCGGCGCTCGGCACCATCGCGAGCCGGGCCTTGCAGCGGGCGCAAGGGCGTGAGCCCGTCACCGACCCGGCCGGCGCCAGCGGCGACAGCCTCTCCTTCGTCGTGCACCGGCGCTACAATCCGGAGAACATCACCCAGTACAACATCGTGCCGGGCCTGCTGGGCGTCATCCTGCAGATGACCATGGTGATGATGACCGCGATGGCGCTGACGCGCGAGATCGAGCGCGGCACCATGGAGAACCTTCTCGCCATGCCGGCGACGGCCGGCGAGATCATGCTCGGCAAGGTGCTGCCCTATCTCGCCGTCGGCGCCGTGCAGGTCCTGATCGTGCTGGGGGCGGCGAAGCTGCTTTTCGCGGTGCCGTTCCTCGGCGGGCTCGGGCTGCTGCTGACCTGCGTGCTGATCTTCGTGCTGGCGCTGGTGCTGCTCGGCTATACGATCTCGACGGTGGCGCGCACGCAGCTCCAGGCGATGCAGCTCACCTTCTTCTTCTTCCTGCCGTCGCTGATGCTGTCCGGCTTCATGTTCCCCTTCGCCGGCATGCCGGGCTGGGCACAGGCACTGGGCGAATTGTTCCCGCTGACGCATTTCCTGCGGATCATCCGGGCGATCATGCTGAAGGGCGCGGGTTTGAGCGATATCGGCGACGAGGTATTTTATCTCGGCCTGTTTGTGCCGGTTTACGCCGGCCTCGCGCTGATGCGGTTCCGCAGCACGCTGGATTGATGCTGCGCGTGCGCTGGCCTGCCTTGCTTCAGCGGCAGATCGCTTCCTCCGCGGCCCTCCGGGCTCTCGCATAATTGAGGAGATGAACGCCGTCGGGCTCCATCGTTCCCGCACGCGCGACGAGGGGATCATCCGAGCGGATGGCCTGATACGGGTCGATGAAGGCGCAATGCGGGAGATGACACAGGGCCGCCAGCTTGTCGGAGAATCCGGCGACGGCCGCGCGATCGAAGGTCGGCATGACGTCTTCGGCGATGGGCGGGAGAGGAAATACGACCAGAAACTCTGTGCGCTTCAGCAATTTCGCGATGATGGCTTCCGCTTCGACGCCAAATCGCGAGACATTGCGCGGTACGAATTTGCGCCGCGCGCTGTTGGTGCCGATGCTGAGGATACCCATGGGTATCCTGGAAGGGAGCGCAAGCTTCTCCATGAAGGCGCGATAGCCGGTGGTGGTGATGCCGCCGACCCCCGCATTGAGTACGGCCTTCCCGCAGAAGGGATCCTTCTCCGACATGAAAACCGCGTGCGAGTCCCCGAAAAATACGGTTTCGGCCTTTGCGGCTGCTAGATTCCGGTTCAGGTCCTCGAGCTGTCGCTGGCCGATCAGGTGGTCGTAGCGCGCGCGTTCCAGCGGAGCCGAGAGCACGAGCCAGGCAGCGAACAACGAACCGCCGAGGAGCAGCGCGGCAAGCGCGAGCCCTTTCGGCCGCAGGAGCCCGAGGCGCAGGCGAAGAAGACGGCCCGAGCTTGCCCGGGGCGTGGAGTTTGGCTGCATGATCAGGGGTGCGGTGGGAGTGCGCCTTAGAGAGGGATGTTGTCGTGCTTGCGCCAGGGCCGCTCGACGCTCTTGGTCCTGAGCATGGCGAGCGCGCGGGCGATGCGGCGACGGGTCGAGTGCGGCATGATCACCTCGTCGATATAGCCGCGCTCGGCCGCGACGAAGGGAGACATGAAGCGGTCCTCGTATTCCTTGGTCTGGCGCGCGATGGTCTCGGCATCGCCGCCGCGGAAGATGATCTCGACCGCGCCCTTGGCGCCCATCACCGCGATCTGCGCGGTAGGCCAGGCATAGTTCACGTCGGCGCCGATATGCTTGGAGGCCATCACGTCATAGGCTCCGCCGAAGGCCTTGCGCGTGATGATCGTGACCAGCGGCACCGTGCATTCGCTATAGGCGAAGAGCAGCTTGGCGCCGTGCTTGATCAGGCCGCCATATTCCTGCGCCGTGCCGGGCAGGAAGCCGGGGACGTCGACCAGCGAGACGATCGGGATCTCGAATGCGTCGCAATAGCGCACGAAGCGCGCCGCCTTGCGCGAGGCGTCGGAATCGAGCACGCCGGCCAGCACCATCGGCTGGTTGGCGACGATGCCGACAGTGCGGCCCTCGATGCGGCCGAAGCCGGTGACGATATTGCCGGCATAGGCCGCCTGGATCTCGAAGAAGTCGCCCTCGTCGACCGTCTTCAGGATCAGCTCCTTGATGTCGTAGGGCTTGTTCGGATTGTCGGGGACGAGCGTGTCGAGGCTCATGTCGACGCGATCGGGCACGTCGAAGGACGGCCATTCCGGCACGCCTGCCGTGTTGTTGGCCGGGAGGAAGTCGAGCAGGCGGCGCACCTGCAGCAGCGCCTCGACATCGTTCTCGAAGGAGCCGTCGGCGACGGATGACTTGGAGGTGTGGACCTTGGCGCCGCCGAGCTCCTCGGAGGTCACGGTCTCGTTGGTGACGGTCTTCACCACCTCCGGGCCGGTGACGAACATGTAGGAGGTGTCGCGGACCATGAAGATGAAGTCGGTCATCGCGGGCGAATAGACATCGCCGCCGGCGCAGGGACCCATGATCACCGAGATTTGCGGGATGACGCCGGACGCCTGAACGTTGCGCTTGAAGACCTCGCCATAGCCGCCGAGCGCCGCGACACCCTCCTGGATGCGGGCGCCGCCGGCATCGAACAGGCCGACGATCGGCGCGCGCATCTTCAGCGCCATGTCCTGGATCTTGATGATCTTCTGGGCGTGGGTCTCGGAGAGCGAGCCGCCGAAGACGGTGAAGTCTTTCGAGAAGACGAAGACGGTGCGGCCGTTGACCGTGCCCCAGCCGGTGACGACGCCGTCGCCGGGGATCTTCTCGGCCTTGTCCATGCCGAAATCGACGGCGCGGTGCTGCACGAACATGTCGAACTCCTCGAAGGAGTCCTTGTCGAGCAACAGCTCGATGCGCTCGCGCGCCGTCAGCTTGCCGCGCTTGTGCTGCGCCTCGATGCGGCGCTCGCCGCCGCCCTTGCGGGCGCCATCGCGCCGGGATTCGAGCTGTTCGAGGATGTCCTTCATGGCGGCAGGCTCCCGGCGGAAAAATCGCGTCTCAGAGCCGGCTTAAGCGGCGAGGCGCTTCGAGTCCATTACGACGTTCGCGGAAGCCGGAACCGCAATCATGCGGAGCGACAGGAAAGTGGGCCTTGCCGGCGGGGGCGGTCGAAGCGCGATCACAGCGACTGCCCGGACTGCTGCCGTATCGCATTTTCTTCATGCCAACCGGGACTATTTCACTCCCAAATGCCCTAACCCTTCAGAAGCAAAAGCACGGCGGCGTCGAATTCGCGGCGGCGGACGATGCGGCGCTCGGCCGCTTCCTCGTCCTGGCCCCAGATGCCGATCTGGTAATCCTCGTCGAGATGGGCGGCATCCCAGGCCGCATCCGGGCCGATCAACCCGTTCGCCAGCGCCAGCGCCAGGATGGCCGAGCCGGTCAGCGTCATGACGTTATGGGCCCCGGCCAGCGCCAGCGGGGCCGGTATGGTCTCGACCTGCCGGGTCACGGCGGCGAGCGTTCCTTCCGGCTGTTCGGTGAAAACCACGCCCTCTGCCAGCAGGAAGCGGGCGCCGATCAGAGCTTCGATATCGCCGAGGATCGGCTGCCAGACCCGGTTCTGCCGTTCGACGAGGGCCTCGGGTTCTCCAGCCCGGTAGCAGAGCGCATCGGAACCGGCATAGCGGACGATCTCGGCGCGGACGGCTTCCTGCTGGTCCTCGACGCCGTCGAGAGCCGAATTGACAAGCCGGGTCAGCGGCATCTGGGCAGGGTCGATCCGCTCGGCCTGCGCCTGCCATTCAGCGGCGAGCGCTTCGGCAACGGGACGGGAGCCGACGGCGAGCGGTTTGCGGGCCGGGGTTCGTGCGGTCTTGCCGTCGAGAGCGACATGGAAGAGGCCGTCGCGCTCCAGCACGCCGGTCTCCTTGTAGAAGCGCGCGGGCAGGGGGGGGCGCATCGCCTGCTGGGCGGCGGCGACCGGATCCGGCTGACTGGCGCCGGGGGAGCCGAAACGGGCGAGGAAATCGTCGGTGGACATCGCCCCGCCATAGCGCATTCGCGGCCGGCAGGGAAACCACCGTTCAGGCGGCGCGGATGCGGCCGAGGAACTGGGCAACCTCGGCATCGAGAAGGGCCGACTGGCGCGAGAGCTTGTCGGCGGATTCGGCGACATGGCTCGCGGCCTCGTCGGTTTCCGAGGCGATGCGGCTGACCACATCGATATGGCCGGCCGCGAAAACGGTTTCGTCGGCTGCGCGGCGGATGATCTGGGCGATATTTGCCGTAGCGGCGTTCTGCTGCTCGACCACGGTCGCGACATTGCCGGAAATCTGGTTGAGCGAGCCGACCGTCGTGTTCATGGCGTCGATCGCGTCGATCGCCTCGGTGCTGGAGTCGCGGATCGCGCCGATCTGGCTCTGGATCTCCTCGGTCGCGCGCCAGGTCTGATTGGCGAGGGACTTGATCTCCTGGGCGACGATGGTGAAGCCGCCGCCGGAGCGGCCGAGGCGGGCAGCCTCGATCGAGGCGTTCAGCGCGAGCAGGTTGGTGTGCTTGGCGATGGTCGAGATCGCATCGGTGATGTCGCCGATCTGACCGGCCTTGCGCGACAATTCGCCGACGGTGTCGAGCACTGCGCGGGCCTGCCGCGTCGTTTCACCGACGACCCGCGTGGTTTCCGCGACCTGGCGATCGACCTCGGCGAAGGAATGGGCCAGTTCCGTCGTTTCCTGCGTGGCGGCGACGACATTCGAGGAGGTCTGGCGCGAGGCTTCCGAGGCCGCGCCGGTGCGTTCGCAAACCTCGAGCGCTCCGCTTTTCATCTGCTGCGACGCAACGCGCAAGGAGCGCACGGACGCGATGACGTCGCGGGCGATGCCGGCGATCTCGCGTTCGAAGTCGTCTGCGACGGTGTGCAGCACCTGGCGACGGACGAGCGCGCTCCTCTCCATGGTTTTGGCCAGGTCGCGCCGCGCTCCATCCGCGGCGGCGCGGGCTGCGTCGGCCTCGTGGCGCTCGCGTTCCGATGTTTCGAGCGACTGATGCAGTGCCCAGACCAGCCAGCTCAGTGCCACCGATTGGACGGCGACGATCAGGCCATGCAGCAGCACCCGATCGATCTGGTTGCCGTTGAAGAACACCCCGATCGGCATGAGCAGGCCGAACGCGAGATGGTGAATGACGATCGCGAGGGCGGCCGGAAGAAAGATACGCCAGTCCAGCCAGCCGGCGAGCACGGCCAGCATGGCGAAGAAGTACATGTGCATGTCGGACTGGTAGGGATGGCCGGCATAGGCATAGACCAGCAACATCACCTGGCCCATGGTCACGATGCTGGAAAACTGGCGCGTCAACCAGCCGATGCGGTCGATGCGCCAGACCATCGTCCCGAGAGCGGCCAGGCCGATGCCTGCCAGCGCGATCGCGGGGCTATGCAGCGGCGAGGATGTGGGCGTCCCTAAGGCGAGTACCGCGGCATTGATCCAGAGGATCGCGATCAGAAGACGGGAGAAGCGCTCGCGAAAGCGTGCGGTGGCGTTCATCGACTGCTCCCTGCAGTGCTCCCGGTGCAGAGCCTGGCAAAGGCGGCATCGATGACGAGCCAGGCTCCCGCTCCGTAAAGGGACGAGACGAAGCCGTCGCGCTCGCCCGTCGTGAAAGCGACGGCAGCACCGGCATCGATCTGCAGGAGGCTGCCGCTCGCCCCGGCGACGGCTTGCGCGATATCGGCTGACGAGGTTCCAGCGGGAAAAAAGGCGGCGATCGGCCGTCCCGGTACAGGCCAGGCTGCGATCAGGAGCGCGGCTACCGCCATCGCGAAGCCGCAGATCAGGCCGAAGCCGATCTCGCGCATGTAACTCCCCCGGTTGTCCGTCCTTGCGGGCAGAAACCTAGGCAGCCAGTTTAAGGACGCGGGCTTTATGCTTGGTAAACTGCTTCGCTAACGTCAGGCACGTCCGTGACCGTCGGCCGCGGTGCCGAAGCGGTCCCGCCAGGCGGGCGTCGCACCGTCGAAGGGCAGGGCGGTCGCCGCATGGACGCCGCGCGCCACCGCGCGGGCCAGGACGTCGGCGGCGGTGGCGCAGAGTTCGGTCATCGCGAAGGCATCCGAAGGCGCGCCGCTATAGCCGGTTGCCGCGGCGAAGACGATGTCGCCGTCGAGCGGGGCATGGATGGGACGCAAGGCACGGGCGAGGCCGTCATGGGCGGCGAGCGCGAGACGGCGGGCCTGGGGCTTTGTCAGCACGGCATCGGTCGCAACGAGCGCGATCGTGGTGTTCTGCCCGGTGCCCCCCTTGAAGCGCAGGGCGGTGTCGTCGGACGTGATCGCCGCGGGCCAGCCCCGGCCGCCGAATTCCCCTTCGCGCTCATAGGGCGCCGACCAGAAATGCGGGCCGTCGCCGATCGTGGCGCTGCCCACCGCATTCACCGCGACGAGCGCGCCCACGACCTGCCCGGTCGCGGCGCGTGCGCTCGCCGAGCCGATTCCTCCCTTGAGAGTGGCAGTCGTCGCGCCGAAGCCTGCGCCGGCCGTGCCGAGCGCGAAATTGGCCGAAGCGGCTGAAGCAGCCTCGGCTCCCAGTCGGGGATAGGGAGTTTCGCCTTCGCCGCGCGCCCAGGGTTTCTCGCCGCCGTTCATGAGGTCGAACAGGATCGCCTGCGGAACGATCGGCACGCGGAACGCGCCGACGGGAAAGCCGCGCCCTTCCTGTGCCAGCCAGCGCATGACGCCGTCGGCAGCGCCGAGCCCCCAGGCCGAGCCGCCGGAGAGCACGATGGCATCGACATGCTCGACGGTCATCTCCGGGATGAGCAGCGCGGTATCGCGGGTGCCAGGTGCGCCGCCGAGCACGGCGGCCGAGGCCACGGTCGGTCGTTCGAAGACCGCCACGGTGACGCCTGTGGCCGCCCTCGCGTCCTGCGCCTGTCCGACCAGCAGGCCGCGGACATCGGTGATCAAATTCTGCATGAGGGAATCCGATGGCGAACCGAATCGCGCCGAACGCGTTGTCGCTACATTACGATCTTTTCATCCGCTGGCCATTGCCGGGTCAGGCCCGCGGGATCAGGTTCATGCTATCGCCAATCGGCTTCGAGACCCGCTGCGCGACGCTTCGACTGGACTGCTCCAAGGAGATTGCCCGTGAAACCCATTGCCCTCATCGCCGCATCGTCGATCGCCATGCTCGCCGGCAGCTTCGCTCTGGCGCAGCCGCAGCCGGTTCCGCCCGCAGGCGGCGACCAGAAACAGGAACGCACCGAGAGCCGCGAGCAGCGCCGCGACGACTGGCGCGAGCGCCGTGCCGAGCGTGCCAAGGCACGGCTCGAAGAGCGCCTTTCGAAGGTGCGCACCGACCTCAAGCTCAAGCCGGAGCAGACCGCGCTGTTCGACAAGGTCGAAGGGCTGATCAAGCAGCGCAGCGCCGAGCGCGGAGATCGCTGGACCGCGATGCGTGAGCGACGCGAAGCGTTGCGCCACGCCGACCTGATGGAGCGGCTCGACGCCACTGCCACCCGGCAGGGCGAGCGTGCGGCGCGCTCCAAGGAACTGGCCGATGCCGTACGCCCGCTCTGGACCACGCTCAGCGACGAGCAGAAGACGGTTCTGCGCCGTTCAGTGCGTGAAGCGATGGCGGAAGGGCGGGAGCGGGTCCGCGAGATGCGCGGCTGGCGGGGTGGCTGGCATGACCAAGACCGCGGCGATCGCTGGGAACGTGGCGATCGCAATGACCGCGGACGCATGCGCTGGCAGGATCGCGACGACCACAACGACGACTGAGCCCGACTGCGGGCCGTTCCAGACACGTGATCGAAAAGAGCCGCGCCCGGTTCCGGGCGCGGCTTTTCATATCCGGCTCGCCGTCAGCCGCCGACCGCGTCCGAAACGCATTTCTTGGTGAAGCTGCTCTTGGCGGCGCCCGCCAGCTTCCTGTCGGCAGCCTGCTTGTCGCAAGCGGCGCCGGCGTCCTTTTCGCACTTGGTCAGGAAGCTCGTCTTCGCCGCGCCGGCCAGCTTCTTTTCGGTTGCCTGCAAGTTGCAGCTCTGCGCCTGCGCCGCGCCAGCCATGCAGCCTATCGCGAGGGCCGTCAGCAAAAGTCGTTTCATGCGAATCTCCTCTCGGGCAGGTGAAGCTACCCTACGGCACAGCAGGGGGAAATGGCTAAAAGCGCTATTGCCCTGCTTTCGCCAAAAACCCTAACACGCGGAATTTAAAAGGAATTCTGTGATTTACCATATCCATTCAGCTTGGATTCACGGATGGCCGTTTACGCTTTGTCAGTGATTGTGATGCGAGAGGTTAGCCATGAAGCAGACATGGTCAGCTTGGGCGATGCGGGCTTTCATCGGCTCCGTTTTCATCGTCTGCCTGTTCGGGCCCTATGCACTGTCGATCCTGATCGGCTGCATCGGGGTGGGCTGCTACTTCTTTCGCAACGAGGTTGGCTCGCATCTCTGAGCGGCCGCGCGGCGAGCTTCATCCCCGCCGACGCTTTTCACCGCGCTGTGCGGTGAAGCCTATCTGATCCGCCGCAGGTGACAGACCTTCACCTCGCCGCGACGGCCATCCGAGCGCCAGACGCAGCCCGAGCGTGCCGGAGTGCGATCATACAGATGAATCTCTGCACGCCGCTTGCGGTTGAAACTCCGGTTCGAAAAGTCGTGTCCGCCGACGCGGACATTGCGCCCGAAGCGGACTTCGGCCGAGGCCGCTGACGACAGCACGAGGTTCCATCCGACGGCCATCACGAGCAGGCATGCGACTGTCGCCCCTGCGCCGACCGTCGCTTTCAAAAGCCTCATGCCATTCTCCCGGCCGCGATCGGCGGCCCACCATGCCGGCAAACCCGACAGGACCCGGAACGAAAAAGGGGACGGCCCGAAGGCCATCCCCTGAACTCTCTCCGCCCCGGAAGGCGAGGGCGTTGCCGCCGATCAGCGCGAGTAGAACTCGATGACCAGGTTCGGCTCCATCTGCACCGCGTAGGGCACGTCCGACAGGGTCGGCGTGCGGGTGTAGGTGGCCGTGGACTTGCCGTGGTCGGCATCAATGTAATCCGGCACGTCGCGCTCGGCGAGGGCGGCCGACTCGATGACGATGGCGAGCTGGCGCGAGCTCTCCTTGACCGCGATCACGTCGCCCGGCTTGACCTGATAGGAGGCGATGTTGACGCGCTTGCCGTTCACGGTGATGTGGCCGTGGTTGACGAACTGGCGGGCGGCGAAGACGGTCGGGACGAACTTGGCGCGGTAGATCACCGCGTCCAGACGACGCTCGAGCAGGCCGATCAGGTTCTCGCCCGAGTCGCCCTTCAGGCGGATCGCCTCGGCGTAGTAGCGGCGGAACTGCTTCTCGGAGATCGAGCCGTAATAGCCCTTCAGCTTCTGCTTGGCGCGGAGCTGCGTGCCGAAGTCGGACGGCTTGCCCTTGCGGCGCTGGCCGTGCTGGCCGGGGCCGTATTCACGACGGTTGACCGGGGACTTCGGACGGCCCCAGATGTTCTGACCGAGGCGGCGGTCAATCTTGTACTTCGCCTCATGGCGCTTCGACATGTCGCGTGTCCTCTCAGGTTCGCGAGTTGAGGACCGCGCCCTCCTGCTCCCCGGCATTGGCCGGGGCGACAGATCCAGCTTCCGAAGAAGAGCGGATCACGGGTGCGGAAAAAGCCACGCGGCCCCGTGAGGAGCCGCGCGACGAGAGGGCGTATGGCGGAAAGCCGGCTTCGAGTCAATTCCGGGAAGACGAAAAGCCGCAATCAGCGCCAGTAGCCATAGGGTCGATCATAATGATGGCGGCGTGGACGGTGCTTGTACCAGCCATAATGATTGCCGCGATTCCAGCCGTAATGCCGGCGTGGGCCGTGACGATAGAAGCCGTGATGCCCATGGCCCTTGTGCCAGCCATGCGGTTTCGCCTGCGCTTCCGTGCTCGTTCCCGCGCCACCGAAGGCGAGGCCGGCGGCAAGCGCCCACAGCAATAGCAATTTTCTCATGATCTCGCATTCCTCCGCGATGACGAGCCATCGCAGGAACGCGCGGGGGAAAGGGCAGGTTCCTCAGTTTGCCAAGGGCATGGGCTCGACGACGATCTGTGCCAGGCCGTAACCGGCGAGCGCTATCCGCAATGGGCCGGTGAGGCCGGAGCCATTGGTGAAGACTGCCGTGGCTTCCGGGCACGCAAGATCGGGCTCACGGGCGCCGGACAGAAGATCGGTAACGCGCCGCGCGATTGCAGGAGCCGGGTCGATCCATTCCACCGGCCAGGGCGCGATTCGCTTCATCCGCTCCAGCAGCAAGGGATAATGCGTGCAGGACAAGGTGACGACGTCGGTGCGACGGCCGCTGGCCTCGACGAAACAGGGGGCGATCTCGGCGGCGAGAACGGTGTCGTCGACCGCCTCTCCCTTCAGCGCCTGCTCGGCGAGGCTGGCGAGCCGCGTCGCGCCGACGAGCGTGACGCTGTGGCTGGCCGCATAGGTCTCGATCAACTCGCGGGTGTAGTCGCGTGCCACGGTGCCGGGTGTGGCGAGAACCGAAATCATGCCGCTGCGGGTCGCTGCCGCAGCCGGCTTGATGGCGGGTACGGTGCCGATGAAGGGAATGGCGAAGCGCGCCCTGAGCGCCGGCAGCACCAGTGTCGAGGCCGTATTGCAGGCGATGACCGCGAGATCGGGATGGAAGCGCGTCATCAGGCGCTCCATCACGACGAGGACGCGGGTGACGAGCTCGTCCTCGCTCAGGCGGCCATAGGGAAAACCGGCATCGTCGGCGGCATAGACGATATCGGCGCCCGGGCAGGCCTGGGTCGTGCGCCCGAGCACGGTGAGGCCGCCGAGACCGGAATCGAAGACGAGAATTGTCGGCCGGGGCCTGGGGATTGCGATGGGGCGGTGGCCCGTGCCGGCGAGGAGATCGACTTGCATGACTGTGCCGCGGAATTCCAAAGCGTGACTCCGCCAGAGACCGGTTAAGGGACGGTCAACGATGGGTTCCGCTGCTGTCTCGAATTTAGTTGACTTTGTCCATTAAATCGCCTGGCCTGATGACGGAGGTGAGTCATGGAAACCACCGATGCCGCCATCGCCGCGATCCGCCGCTTCAATCGCTTTCACACGCGCTGGGTCGGGGCGCTCGGAGGTGGGCTGCACGGCTCGGGCCTCGCGCTTACAGAGGCGCGCGTGCTCTACGAACTGGCGCAGCGGGACGACTGGCAGGCGGCGGAGATGGCCAAGGCACTGGATCTCGATCCGGCCTATCTCTCCCGTATCCTGAAGCGCTTCGCGGGGGAGGGCTGGCTCGGACGGAGCCGTTCGACGGCTGACGGGCGGGCCTGGCGCCTGCACCTGACGACGAAGGGCCAGGCGGCTTTTCAGCCGCTCGATGACGCTTCCAGCAGGCAGGCAGGAGCGATCTTGCAGCGTCTTACGCCGTTCGAGCAGGCTCGTCTCGTCGATGCGCTCGCCGATACCGAGCGGCTTCTTTCGGGAGAGGCGTACGAGCGTCCGGCCCCGCTTATCCGCGAGCACCGCGCCGGCGACATGGGTTGGGTGATCGGCGCCCATGGCCGGCTCTATGCCGAGGATTACGGCTGGGACGGGACCTTCGAGGCGCTCGTCGCGGAGATCGCCGCCAAATTCCTCCGGGAGTTCAGGCCGGGCCGCGAACGCTGCTTTATCGCCGAGCTCGGTGGTCAGCCGGTCGGCTCCGCCTTCGTGATGCAGGAGGATGGAGCGACCGCCAAGCTCAGGCTCGTTCTGGTCGAGAAGCGGGCGCATGGAATGGGGCTGGGCAAATGCCTCGTCCGCGAGGCGATCGGCTTCGCCCGGAATGCCGGCTATGAACGCATGGTGCTGTGGACCAACGATATTCTGCATGCGGCGCGCGGCATCTATGTCGGCGAGGGTTTTCGGCTGGTGGCCGAGGAAAAGCACCGCTCCTTCGGCCAGGATCTCGTCGGGCAGAACTGGGAACTGGTGCTGCGGCCGAGCACGACCTGACGCCTGTCAGGCCTTCAGGCGAGCAACGGTGGCCGCTGCGGTGCGCCCGGCGAGCGTCGCGCCGCCGACCGTCATCGCGCCACCGCCCGCCGTGGCCTCTCCGGCGATGAAAATCCGGTTGCCGATCGGCTGGGCGAGAGCGTCGCGCGCCGCTTCGTGGCCGGGGTCGCAGATCGAATAGGAGCCGCGGGCGAAAGGATCGGTCCACCAGGCCGGGAAGGAGACCTGCTTCACTGCCTTGCGGAAATCGGAGCCGACCATCTTCACCAGCAGGTCGACGATATGGGCGCGTGCCTCGTCGGTCCCCGCCTCGGAGAGCGTCCGGGCATAGTCGCCGCCGCAATAGCCGATGACGATGTCCTGGCCGCCCGGGAACATGTCGAGATTCATCAGGCGCTCGGGTGCGGCCGCTTCGAGGAAGCTCGCGCCCGGCGTGATGCCGAAGCGGTCGCCCTCGACCTTCAGTGCGATCTTTGTCAGCGCCCCCATATGCAGGCCGGCCAGCGCGTCGCGCGTCGCGGCGGGCAGTTCCGGGATGAAGCGGATCGCGCCGGCCTTGAGCACGCCGACCGGCACGGTGACGATGCAGGCATTGGCTCGCAATGTCCCGGAGCGGGTGGTGACGGTCACGCCCGGCCCGTCCCAGCGGATCGTCTCGGCTGGCTCATTCAGGCGGATATCGAGCCCGGCCGCCGAACGTCCGACCAGATTGCCGTAGCCTGAGGGCACGATGAGATCGTCTCCTGACCAGAGGCGCTGATAGTCGCGCGCCGAGATGCGGCTCGATTCCTCGCCGATCGAGAGCAGCAGGCCGGAGGCGGCCACGGGCGCAAGTTCCGGACCGAGATCGCCCAGCAATTCGGCGATCGACATGTCGCGCCGGGTCAGATCGACCGCTTCAAGCCGGCGATCGATCTGGCCGAATGCACTGCGGCGACGGCGGCGCTCCGGCTCCGCCATTGGCTGGCCGTCGGCGAAGACCCTGAAGCCGCTGCCCCAGGATTCGGCGGGGGTGGCGATGCCGAGGTCGCGGGCGATCTGAACCCAGGGGTTACGCTCGGCCCAGTGGATGAACATGGCGCCCGCATCATAGGCCGGGCCGAGCGAGGCATCGGTGAAAGCGCGCCCGCCGACGCGATCCCTCGCCTCGAGCAGGACGGAGCGTCGTCCGGCCGCGTGCAGAACATGGGCAGCGGCGATGCCGGCGGCGCCTGCGCCGATCACGACGACGTCGGCATCCGTGGCGGCCACCGCCCGGCCGGCAATGGCGAAGCTCGCCGCCAGGGCGCCGCCTCCGGTCAGCAGCCTGCGACGGTCGAACTGAAGATGGCGTGGGTCCATGACAGGAGAATGTGCGCGGATGCCGGCATTGCAATGGCGTCCCGGCCGGTTCCGCGCGTTACCCGATCACGAGATCGGGAGCGACGATCTTGTAGCGATTTTCTGCTCAGCGTATTTCTAGATTAGAATATTTGTTATTTGGAGGGATTCTATTGTTATCGTTGATCAGTATTCGAAATTGACATGAGTTGATGTGATCAATATTCGTGATTTTGCTTTATACGAACGTATAAGCTTCTCTTTTTACTCATTTTAAACTGTCGTCGAGCCCTCGGGCCGGCGGCGGGAACGGGGTTCGGGGCTATGGAGACTCTTTCCGGTCAGTTGCGCGGCAGCGCGGCACTCGGAAGCCTGATGCTGGTGCTTCTGGGTTCTTCCGCGGCGGCGCAGCAGCAGGGGCGGCGGACGACGCCGCCCCCGACAGCGACCGCTGCCAGCGAGGCGCCGGTCGTTCTCGACCAGATCAATGTGCAAGGCGAAGGCCAGCCTGGCGGAGCGCTGCTGGGTGGTCCGACGACGACGCGCACGACGCGCGAGGAGCTCGACCGCCAACAGATCCAGAGTGTCGCGGACCTGTCACGGCGGCTCGAGGCCGGCATCTCCTTCAACCGGGTCAACGGCTCGGTGAACATCCGCGGCCTGGACGGGGCGCGCGTGCTGACGACGGTCGACGGCATCCGCCAGCCGTTCATCCAGGACAATCGCATCGACCGCAGCATCGGCACGGCCTTCGACTTCGATGCGCTGTCGACACTCGATCTCCTGCGCGGCGGCAGCGGCAGCAGCATGCTCGGTTCGGGCTCGCTCGGCGGCGCGCTGGCGGTGCGCACTCTCGACCCGGAGGACCTGATCCGCTCGGGTAAGACGATCGGTGGCCTCGCAAAGACCGGGTTCGATACGACCGACAAGGCCTGGTTCGGCAGCGGCGCGGTGGCAGGCCGGTTCCACGATACCTGGCTGCTGTTGCAGGGCGGCTTCCGGAGGGGCCACGAGACCGACAGTCGCGGCACGAATCCGGCAATCGGGGCGGCCCGCACTGAGCCCAATCCGGCCGAGTTCAATCAGTACAGCTTCCTGGCCAAGCTGCATCAATACGTGAACGAGGCACATCGCTTCGGGCTGACCGGCGAGATCTTCAAGCGCGGCGAAAAGATCCAGACACGCACCAATGCGGTCTCGCTCACCGGCAACTACCGCCCCGGCGCGCACCAGACCCAGGAAGACGTGGAGCGCAAGCGCGTTTCGCTGACCTATGACTACAAGCAGCCCGGCGGCTTCATCGATGAAGCGCACGCCAATCTCTACTGGCAGGGCGTCACGCGGAACTCGATCCTCAATGCCTATCGCTACACGAGCGTGATCGGGCCCTACAGCCGCAACAACGAGGTCGAGGAGAAATCCTTCGGCTTCAACGGGCACCTGATCAAGAGCTTCATCACGGGCCCCGTCTCGCACAAGCTCACGCTCGGAACGGAACTGCGTGCATCGACGCTAGACCAGTATTCGGCGGGACTGGACAATTGCCGCCGTCCGTATATGGGCGCGTTCACAGCCTGCAACAACCTGCACACCAACCAGTCCGACACGCCACGCGTCGAGGGCAAGATGATGGCGTTCTATGCGCATCACCAGTTCGGTTTCCTCGACGATACGCTGCGCCTGACGCCGGGCATCCGCTTCGACCGGTATGAGGAAAAGCCGAAGGCGACGGCGGCCTATCTCGGGAGCTCGTCTTTCTCGGGGATGCCGGCCACGTCCAGCGATGATGCCTGGTCGCCGCGCGTGCGGCTGGAGTACGACATCATCAAGAACGCGCCCTATCTGAAGGACGTCACCCTGTTCGCGCAATGGTCCAAGGGCTTCCGGGCTCCGACCGCCAGCGAGCTCTATGCCAGGTTCGGTGCTGTCGGCACTTATCTGCGGGCCGGAAACCCGGACCTGCGGCCTGAAACCAGCAACGGCATCGATGTCGGCTTCCGCTTCGGCGACAAGGCGTTTGGCGGCTCCGTGACCTATTTCCACGCGAATTACCGCAACTTCATCGAGACAGTGCAGATCGCGCCGGCAGGCGGGCTGTATCCGCAGGGCGGCATTTCGGGTTACCAGAATGTGGCACGCGTCGAGATTTCCGGCGTCGAGGCCAACATGCAATACGCTTTTGCGCCTAACTGGCTGGTGCGGGGATCCTTCGCCTATACCGACGGCAAGAACAAGCTCGATGGCATCGGTCTCAATTCGATCCCGCCGGTGCAGGGCATCCTTGCGATCGCCTACGGCAACGAGAACTGGGGCGGAGAGGTGTCGACGAAACTGGCCGGGGCCCGCAAAAGCGTCGCGACAACCGGCTCGATGCAGGGCTTCCAGGCTCCGGGCTATGCGATCTTCAACGCGATGGCCTGGTGGAGGCCGATGCCGCAGATCGCGGACCTTGAGCTGCAGGTCGGCGTCTACAACATTTTCGATCGGAAATACTGGGATGCCGTGACGGTGCCGACAGGCGTTCTGGCCCAGTCTCGCGACTATTACAGCGAGCCGGGCCGTACCGTGAAGGCGACCTTGAAATACCAGTTCTGACCGGGCGTTTCGAGACCCCCCGACCAGACGAGCCGGCCTTTCGGGGCCGGCTTTTTTTATTCTTCGCTCTGCTCGCGGGTCTGCTGCCGCGCCAGGAGACGTTCCTTCTTCGGGCCTTCGACCAGCGACTTGAAGACGCCACGCAGCGTGCGGGCCTCCTGCTCGGTCATGTCGAGCCGGTGCAGGATGTCGCGCAGGTTCGCGGTCATCACCGGCTTCTTGCCGGCCGGGAAGAAGCCGCAGAGGTCGAGCTCGCTCTCGAGATAGTCGAACATCGACAGGATCATCTCGCGCTTGGCCGGCGGGGAGAGGTTGCTCTCGCGGAAGGGCGGCTCGCCGCCCGTCGTCTTGAACCACTCATACCCGTTGAGCAGCACGGCCTGGGCGAGGTTCAGCGAGGCGAAGGCGGGATTGACCGGGAAGGTCAGGATCGCGTCGGCGAGGCTGATCTCTTCATTGGTGAGGCCGATGCGCTCGCGCCCGAACAGGATGCCGACGCGCTCGCCGGAGCCGATCCGGCTGGCGAGCTCCGGCATCGCCTCGGCCGGCGTCAGCACGCGCTTCATCTGGCCGCGCTCGCGGGCCGTGGTCGCGAGCACATGGTTGAGGTCGGCGATCGCCTCGGCCGCGCTGTCATAGAGCCGGGCGTTCTCCAGGATATGCGTCGCGCCGGAGGCGGCCGCGGTCGCGCCCTTCTTGAGGCCGCCGCCGGTGGGCCAGCCGTCGCGCGGGGCGACGAGGCGCATTTCGGACAAGCCGAAATTCGCCATGGCGCGGGCGCACATGCCGATATTCTCGGCGAGCTGCGGCTCGACCAGGATGACGATGGGGGCGGGGGCCTGGACGGCCGGGCGGGTGCGGTCGGTGCCGGAACCGGTCATGGGAAATCTGGTCTTGTCTTTGCGATGAGGCTTGCTTCGCGCTCGGGAGGGCCGGGCGCGCTGGGCAAGCTCATACGTCATGCTCGCCCCCGTGGCGAGCATCTGCGTCTCGAACCCACGCCCGACAAGCCGAAGACGTGGTTGGTCGGGACAAGCCCGACCATGACGCGGCAAGGGGCGATCAGCCCGCTGCCTTCTCCACCGCACGCAGCACGCGCAGCATGTTGCCGCCGGCGAGCTTCGTCAGGTTCTCCTCCGACCAGCCGCGGCGGATCAGCTCCGCGATCACCGACGGAAAGGTCGTGGTGTCCTCGAGCCCGTCCGGATTGACCCAGCCGAAGAAGTCCGAGCCGATGCCGACATGGTCGTGGCCGATGCGCCTGGCGAGATAGTCGACATGGTCGCAATACTCCGGCAGCGTCGCCTTCGGGCGCGGGCCGGACTTGGCGGTGATCTCGGCCTCTGCCTTGGCGCTGTCGATGCCGTCCGGCGTCTTGCCGTACTGGTCCTTGGCCGGGCGGTGCCAGTCGCGCGAGGCCTGGCTGATGAAATCAGGCACGAAGGTCGCCATCACGATGCCGCCATTGCCGGCGACGCGATCGAGCACGTCGTCGGGGACGTTGCGCGGATGGTCGCAGAGCGTGAAGGCATTGGAATGCGACCAGACCAGCGGGGCGCCGGAAACGTCGAGCGCGTCATGCATCACCTTCGGCGAGACATGGGCGAGGTCGATGACCATGCCGAGCTTGTTCATCCGGCGCAGCACGTCCTTGCCGAAGCCGGTGAGGCCATTGTGGCGCGGGGCGTCGGTGGCGGAATCGCACCAGTCGGTGGTGTCGTTGTGGCAGAGCGTCATCAGGCGCACGCCGAGGTCGTAATAGGCGTCGAGCGAGTCGATCTCGCCATCGACCGCCGAGCCGTTCTCGATGGTCATGAACAGGGCGATGCGCCCCTTGGCCTTGGCGGCCTCGACATCGGCGGCGGAGAGGCCGGGGCGGAAGGCATTGGCGTGGCGCTTGAGGATGTCGCGCATCAGCGCGATCTGGGCAAGCGCGAAGCCGGCGGGGTTGGGCTGCTTCGGCGGGACATAGGCCGCGAAGAACTGCGCCGCCATCTTGCCGGCCTGCATGCGCGGGATGTCGGTGTCGCCCTCGGCATGGACCTTGTCGAGCCCGTAGGTCGCGACATCGCCCTTCGCCTTGCCGTCCTTGCGGATGACATAGGGCAGGTCGTTATGACCGTCGATCAGCGGGACGCGATCGAGCAGGGCGAGCGCGGCGGCGTAGGCATTGTCCTGGACGGGCGGTTTGGCGAGGGCCATGGCGAGATCTCGGTCGGGAATCGGGAGCCGGATCGTGGCAGGCTGCGAGCCGGGAGGCGAGGGGGCGGGGCGCAGGTCTGTCATCCCGCACGCGCTACCGTGGTGTCATCCCGCACCGCGCTGCGGCGCGAAGCACCGCTGCGGAGCCGGGCGATCGCAAGACGAGAAGGCACCTTTTCCTGAGAGCGGTCCCGTGTCAGCGCAGCAGCATTTCATGCTGTGCGCACACGGGATGACAGGTGCTCTCCAGCGGGTGCCCGATGGCGGCGGGTCAGACGAACCGCGCCGGGGCGAACGGCGTCGGGTCGACGAAGACCTTCTGGCCCGTGACCATTTCCGAGATCATGCGGCCGGTGACGGCAGCGAGCGTCAGGCCGTGATGGGCGTGGCCGAAGGAGAACCACAGACCCTTGTGCTTCGGGGCGGGGCCGATGATCGGCATCATATCCGGTGTGCAGGGCCGGGCTCCGAGCCAGGGTTCGGCATCGAGGCGCTCGCCGAGCGGAAAGAGCTGTCTGGCGATCGGCTCGGCGCGAGCGAGCTGCACCGGGGTCTTCGGGGCGTCGCGTTCGGCGAATTCAGCACCGGTGGTCAGGCGGATGCCCTGCTGCATCGGGGCGAGGAAATAGCCGCGCTCGGTGTCGAGCACCGGATGGTTGAGCACGGCGTTGCCCTGCGGCTTGTAATGCATGTGGTAGCCGCGCTTGACCGCGAGCGGCAGGCGGTAGCCGAGTTTGTTGCTGAGCACGTCGGCCCAAGGGCCGAGCGCGACGACGACGTCCCTGGCCTCGGCCTTGGTGCCGTCGGCGAGAGTGACCGTCCAGCCGGCGCCGCTCTGCTGGAGCGTGCCCGCATCGCCGATGGCGAGTTGGCCGCCGAGCTTCTCGAACAGCGCGACATAGGCCTTCGACAGACCGAGCGGATCGACGACGGTCGTCGGATCGGTCCAGTGCAGGCCGCCGATCAGGCTGACATGGTCGAGATGCGGCTCCTCGGCCTTGAGGGTCGCCATGTCGAGCGTGCGGTAGTTCAGGCCGAACTCGCGATTCCAGCGCGCGGCTTCGGCGAGGCGGGTCTCGCGCTCCTTCTCGGTGCGGAACACCTTCATCCAGCCGTCGCGGCGCAGCAGGTTGGTGGCGCCCGCTTCCTGTGCGAGCGCGTCATGCTCGGTGACGCAATGCTCGATCAGCTTGGCGTATTTATGCGCGATCACCTCGTGCTGGGAAGCGCGCGAATGCATCCAGTAGGAGAACAGGAACGGGGCGAGCTTCGGGATCGCGCTCCAATGATAGGAGGCGTCGATGGTGTTATTCATCGCGTAGCGGATGAGCGCGCCGAAATCATGCGGGAAGCCGTAGGGGTAGACGCCCTCGCGCTGGATCAGGCCGGCATTGCCGTAGCTGGTTTCCTCGCCCGGCGCGCGCCGGTCGACCAGCAGGGTGGCACGTCCGGCCTTCTGGAGATGAAGCGCGACCGAAATGCCGACGATACCGGCGCCGAGAACGATCGTATCCACCTTCATGGCCTGCTCCTGACAACCCCTTTTCCCGCAAGGATACCGGTTTGCGCGTGGTTGTCAGCGTCGCGACCGGATTTTGCGCGGAACGGCGTAATCTTTCGCAGTTTGTGCGCCGGTTCTCTGAGAACGATGGCGTGGGGCAGGTTTCGATGATGCAGGGCGCAATTTTATGCCGGCGCAGGATCGGCCTGCGTCGCTGGCAGGTGACGCTGCGCCTAGCTTCAGCCAGTCTGCCTTCGTTTCGAGAGCGATTCCAGAGCCAAAGCCGATGCATCCCGCCGCCTTAATCGCTGCCGCGCTCGCGTGGCTCGGCCGCCATGGCACCCAAGGCTTCGCGCTCTCGATCTTTCTCGGCCTGGCCCTGCCGCAATTCTCCGCGATGGCGCGGCCGGCGCTGCCGATCACGATCTTCTGCTTCACCACCGTCGTGTTCATGCGGCTCGACATGAGCGTGACGCTCGGGTTGTTCCGGCGTCCGGCCAAACTCGCTGCAAGCTGCCTCTGGCTCATCGCCGGTCCGGTGCTGCTGATCGGCGCGGCGCTGCTGCTGGTGGGGCGCGAGAACCTCGATCCAGGCATTGTGCTGGGGCTCGCGATGATGGGAGCTGCGCCGCCGATCATGTCCTCGCCGGCGGTGGCGATCCTCTACGGCTTCGAGCCCTCGCTGATCATCGCGAGCGTCATCCTGACCACGATCGCGAGCCCGATCGTCGCGCCGATCCTGGTCGAGCTGCTTGCGGGGGCGGCGGTGCCGCTCGATCGCTGGGTGCTGACGCTGCGCCTCCTGATCTTCATCGGAGGCGGCATGGCTGTCGCTATCGCGATCCGGCTCTGGCTCGGTCTCGCGCGCGTCAAGGCGATGAAGGCCAATCTCGATGGCTTCGGCGTGCTGATGTATTTCATCTTCGCCATTGCCGCGATGGACGGCGTGACGAAAGCGGCGCTCGACGATCCCAGGCTCGTGCTGTTCGTGCTCGGATGCGTCTTCGCCGTCTCTGCGGCAGGTTTGGTGTCGAGCTGGCTCGTGCTGCGGCTGCTGCCGGCCTCCGAGCGCTTCATGATCGGCTATGGCACCGGGCAGCGGAACATGGGTCTTCTGGTCGCAGCCCTGGGAGCGGGCGTCTCGCCGACGACCTTTCTCTATTTCGCGCTGGCGCAGTTCCCGATCTACCTGCTGCCCTGGCTGCTCGCGGGCGTCGCGGCCCGGATCAGGCGCCGGGAGGCTGCTGACGGGCATTGACGCTGGGGCTTGCGAGGCTTTCCCCGTCGCAGGAGAGCCGCGCCATGATCACCCTCTATTCCGGACCGCTGAGCCTGTTCTCACGCAAGGTCGAGATCGCGCTGGCGGAGAAGGGGCTCGCTTTCCAGCGCGTCGTGGTGCCATTCAACCAGACCACCGGCTACGATCCCCGGCATCCGGAAGTGCTGGCGCTCAATCCGAAGCGGCAGGTGCCGGTGCTCACCGATTGCGGACTGGTGCTCTACGATTCCACCGTGATCAACGAATATCTCGACGAAGCCTATCCCGAGCCGAAGCTGATGCCGGATACGCCTGTCGAGCGGGCGCGCTGCCGGATCGACGAGCTCTATGGCGACGAGATTCTGTTCCAGGCACTGAGGCCGCTGATGCATCGCACGGAGCCGCCTTCGCCGGATCGCGACCGGCGCATTGCGCAGGAAGCCGACGCGCTGATCGCAGAAGAGGGGCTGCTGCGCCATTACGACGTGCTGGAGCAGAAGCTGGCGGGACGTCCGTTCTTCGGTGGCCGGTTGTCGCTGGCCGATATCTCACTGTTCATGGGGGTGCTCTTCATCCGCCGCCTCGGCGGACCATCGCTGGACGGCTATCCGGGACTGGCGGAGTGGTATGCCCGGCTGAAGCTGCGTCCGGCCTTCGCGCAGGTGGTGGCGGAGATGGCGGAAGCGGACCGCAGACTGTCCTTTCCGGTGAAACTGCGCTCCGCCTGATTGCGATAAACGGCTGCCGGGGCTAAACCCCCGGCCATGAGCAGCCCCATCCGCATCGCCCCCTCGATCCTCTCGGCCGATTTCGCCAAGCTCGGCGAGGAGGTGCGTGCGGTCGATGCTGCCGGCGCCGACTGGATCCATTGCGATGTGATGGACGGGCATTTCGTGCCGAACATTACCTTCGGCCCCGACGTGCTGAAGGCGATCCGCCCGCACACCAAGAAGTTCTTCGACGTGCATCTGATGATCGCGCCCGTCGACCCTTACGTCGAAGCCTTCGCCAAGGCCGGCGCCGACCTGATCTCCTTCCATGTCGAGGCGGGCCCGCATCCGCACCGCACGCTGCAGGCGATCAAGGCGCAGGGTAAGCAGGCCGGCATCGTGCTCAATCCCGGCACGCCCGCGAGCGCGGCTGAAGCGCTGATCGAGGACGTCGACCTCATTCTGCTGATGACGGTCAATCCCGGCTTCGGCGGGCAGAGCTTCATCCGCTCGGTGGTCGAGAAGGTTTCGCAGGTGAAGGCGCTGATCGGCGACCGGCCGATCTCCATCGAGATCGATGGCGGGGTGACGCCCGAGACGGCGCCGCTGGTCGTCAAGGCCGGCGCCGATACGCTGGTCGCTGGCTCCGCCGTGTTCAAGGGCGGACCTTCGGCCTATGCCAGCAATATCGAAGCGATCCGTGGGGCGGCCGAAGCCGCGCGCGGGTCGTGGGTTTGAAGATCTGAAACGCTGACATCATCAGTGGAAGGCCAGAGATGATCCCGCGCTATTCCCGCCCCGAAATGGTCGCCATCTGGGAGCCGCAGACCCGGTTCCGCATCTGGTTCGAGATCGAGGCGCATGCGACCGACAAGCTCGCCGAGCTCGGCGTCGTGCCGAAGGAAGCGGCCGCGACGATCTGGGCCAAGGCCAAGGACGCCGTCTTCGATGTCGCGCGCATCGACGAGATCGAGCGCGTCACCAAGCATGACGTCATCGCCTTCCTGACGCATCTGGCCGAGATCGTGGGGCCGGAGGCACGCTTCGTCCACCAGGGCATGACCTCGTCAGACATCCTCGACACCACGCTTTCGGTTCAGCTCGCGCGCGCCACCGATCTCCTGATCGCCGATGTCGATGCGCTGCTCGCCGCCATCAAGCGCCGCGCCTTCGAGCACAAGCTGACCCCGACGATCGGCCGCTCGCACGGCATCCATGCCGAGCCGGTGACCTTCGGGCTCAAGCTGGCACAGGCCTATGCCGAGTTCGATCGCTGCCGCGCCCGGCTCGTCGCGGCCCGCGCCGAGATCGCGACCTGCGCCATCTCCGGCGCCGTCGGCACCTTCGCCAATATCGACCCGCGGGTCGAGGAGCATGTCGCGGCCAAGATGGGGCTGACCGTCGAGCCGGTCTCGACCCAGGTGATCCCGCGCGACCGGCACGCGATGTATTTCGCGACGCTCGGCGTCGTCGCCTCCTGCGTCGAGCGTCTGGCGACCGAAATCCGCCATCTGCAGCGCACCGAGGTCTATGAGGCGGAAGAGTATTTCTCGCCGGGCCAGAAGGGCTCCTCGGCGATGCCGCACAAGCGCAACCCGGTCTTGACCGAGAACCTGACCGGCCTGTCCCGGCTTGTGCGCGGCATGGTCACGCCGGCTCTGGAGAATGTCGCGCTCTGGCATGAGCGCGACATCTCGCACTCCTCGGTCGAGCGCATGATCGGCCCCGACGCCACGGTGACGCTCGACTTCGCGCTGGCCCGCCTCACCGGCGTCGTCGACAAGCTGCTGGTCTACCCGCAGAACATGCGGAAGAACCTCGACCGGCTCGGCGGGCTGCACAATTCGCAGCGCGTGCTGCTGGCGCTTACCCAAGCGGGCGCGAGCCGCGAGGACAGCTACTCCATGGTCCAGCGCAACGCGATGCGCACCTGGGAACATGGCGAGGATTTCCTGACCAACCTGATGGCCGACAAGGACGTCGCCGAGAAACTCTCGCCCGGCGCGCTCAAGGCGATGTTCGACGAGGGCTATCACTTCAAGCACGTCGACACGATCTTCCGCCGGGTGTTCGGGGACGCTTGAACCCGCTGGCGGGCCAACTTACTTTGATGGCCGGTTCGTCATCCCGCACGCGCCGCAGCACGCAAGCGCTGCTGCGCCGAGGCGGGACCGCATGACGGAAAGGCGCTTCTTCGTGAGACGGTCCCGTGTCTGCGCAGCAGCGTTTCAAGCTGCAGCGCGCACGGGAAGACAGCTCTACACTGACCCATCATGAAATCCTCCGACGTCGACATCCTCCTCGTTCCCGGCTGGTCGGGCTCTGGCCCCGATCATTGGCAGAGCCGCTGGGAAACCCGCCTGAAGACGGCGCGCCGCGTCGAGCAGGCAGACTGGTACAAGCCCTCCCGCCATGTCTGGGCCGACGAGATCGTGAAGGCCGTGCGCAGGGCGACGCGCCCCGTGGTGCTCGTGGGTCATTCGGCAGGTTGCAGTGCCGTCGCCTTTGCGGCCGAGCATCTCCATCCCGGCGAGGTCGCGGGGGCCTTCCTGGTCGCGCCGGCTTCCGAAAAGGCGAAGGGCGCGGTACCCGGAATGGGATCGGATTTCATCGCCCATCGCCGGGAGAGGCTGCCGTTCCCGTCAGTGCTGATCGCCAGCGCGACCGATCCCTATTGCACGCAAGATGAGGCGAGGCAGCTTGCGGAAGCCTGGGGCTCGGAATTCGTCGATGCCGGCGACAGTGGCCATCTCAATAGTGAATCCGGGCATGGTCCCTGGCCGGACGGAATTCTGCGTTTTGCAGGCTTTCTCAAGAGCTTGAGCGTAGTTTCGCCGACGTTAAATCAATAGGCGGGGCGCTGGCCGCCGGGAGCGGCGTGCTCCTGCGCCGCCTTATGCGGCCACGCTCGCCGGAGGCGGTTCGGCACGGGTGCCGCGAGCCGCGATCGTTTCCAGGCTAAGGCAACAAGCCAGGATCGAAGGCTCGCTCGCAGGCCTGTGGACGGGACCCGTCGGGATTGCAGGGATATCCTCGACGGGCCGGCGGCATCTGCCGTGCTCAAGCTGGTCGCTTGCCATGGATCAGCGGGCTCGGCTTCGCCGATCGGGTCTGCGCGGCCCGATCGGCTTTTGTCTCGCAGCGACTGCCATCCTATTGGAATTGCAGCCGGATATTTTGCATCAACGTGGGGCGGGCGAAATCCTGAAGCGCTTTTGCGCCTCGTTCGGCTGTCCAGATGGCTTCGATGTTCTTGAGGCCGCGTGTCATCTGTTCCGCGCTCACCAGGGGCGCTGCAGCCGCCGCGGGCTTGATGCTGCCGGCCATATATTTCACGGCCATTGCGATGACTTGTGGCCTGCCGCTCAGATCGCTGAAGGTAATCCTGTCCGAGAATCGTTTGACCTCGATATTCTCCTTCGTCGTCGAGTATTCTCCGCTGCCTCCCAGTTTCCACCACCCGATCATGACGCCGGCATCTGCGGATGCATGGAAGTGCTGATACAGGTAGTCCAGCGATTGGCTGTCGGCAAAGACCGTGAAGGACATGCCCTTTCCGACGAGAAGGTTCATCGGGACGACCTCGAGCTGCCCGCCGGGGCCGAACACCGCATTGAATTCACTCGGTTTGAGTGTGGGCCCAAACTTGTCGATGACGTTCTGGCTGTACCATTCTCCGCGCGTGATCGGGAAAACGTCCAGGTTCTCAAACCCGATCTGTATATTCGTCGTATTGGTCCTGACGTGCTTTTCGCGTGTGATCTGCTCCGCACTGGCCCCGCCAGCGCGGAACAACCCCAGGAAGCTGACGCTGACATTGACCTTCCAGCGTGATTCGAAATACTGCGAAGACGATTGCGCTTCATTTATTTCTTGTGTTTGCGGCTTGTAGTCGTTGATGAACGTGTTCATCGATTTATCTATTGTCGTGATATAATATTCCTGCCAACGGTCTGGATCGTTGAGCAGCTCGTTCGATGCAGGCAGCCGGATTTTCTGGTTCGGATTGGTGAGCCTGATCTGGGCGTCCTTGAGAAGGGCGATATCGGGGTCGTTCAGGCCGCCGGATATGATGTCAAAGGTGCCGGCCGCCTCCTTGAGCGCCCTGTCTTTGACCTTGATCTGGACGTCATAGGCTTGCTGCTTGAAGAATTGCGCCTTGGTGAGCCGTTGGGGTTTTGGGGTTACGCTGGCGTAGCTCTCGTATGCGGCGTCGGCCTGCTCCACGGAGGCCTTGTAGTCCGAACGGGCGAATTCAAGTTCGTCCAGGGCTCGCCGCGTCGCGTTCTTCAGATCTTCGCTGGCATTCCCCTGGCCAATCCGCTGCAGCATCGCGGCATTGAGAAAGTATTTGTAGCCGTCGCTGATGCGTTTGGAGCTGTTGCGAAGATAGGTCCATTGAAGCGAGGGCATCAATTCGCCCCAGCCATTCATGGCGACCAGGCGCCGCGTCTGATTGTTGCTGCTCCAGTCGGCATTGGTGGGTGTGGGAAGCAGGATGGCCAAGTCGCTATTCGAGGGGGCCGGCCCGATCAGACGGTTTTCGATCGCCTTGAAGTATCGGCTCCATGCCGGATTTCCCCAGTCCCCGAACAGCGGCTCCTGCGCCTTGGCGCCGAGCGGGGCAAGAAGCGTAAGCGAAAGCAGAGCTGAGCTGACAGTTCGAGACATGTTTTCCTCCCGGGCCACCGTATCGGGGCTGCCGCAAGGTAACGGTCAAATCAGTTCTATGCAACCAATGGTTGTGTAATATTCATTGATAGGAGTTATGGTTGTTGCGGCCTCGCTGCTGGAGTTCGCCGGACGCCTGCAGGTCAAGCCTGGTGAAACGGCACAAGGGAGGGCATTCCAACGTCTCTCGATCCGGCGTCGCTGATTTTACTCGCCGCAGCCGCTGCAGCCCATGAAAAAGCCCGCTCCGGAGGTTCCGGGGCGGGCCGTCGTGTTCAGGGGGCGGGATCAGCTCTCGAGATCAATTCTCGACATAGGTGATCTTGCCGTCGGCACCCTTCTTCCAGGTGTAGACGGTGTAGTCCGGACGGGTGATGTCGCCCTTCTTGTCGAAGCCGATATCGCCGATCACGGTCTTGACTGGCTGGCCGCCATGCAGCGCCGTGGCGATCTTCTTGGGGTCGACCGAGTTCGCGCGCTTGGCGCCTTCGGCCATGATCTGGACCGCAGCGTAGCTGTAGAGCGTATAGGCTTCCGGCTTGAAGTTCTTGGCCTCGAACTTCTTGAGGACGGAGGCGGCTTCGGGGCGCTTCTGCGGGTCCGGCGGGAAGGTCATCAGCGTACCTTCGACGCCCGGGCCGCCGATCGTGGCGAACTCGTCGGTGGTGATGCCGTCACCCGAGACGAGGATCGTCTTGAGACCCTGGTCGCGCATCTGGCGCACGATCAGGCCGCCTTCGGTGTGCAGGCCGCCCCAGTAGAGGTAGTCAGCGCCCGAGGCCTTGATCTTCGAGACGAGGGCCGAGAAGTCCTTCTCGCCGGCGTTGACGCCTTCGTAGAGCACTTCCTTGACGCCGCCGGCATTGAGACCCTTCTTGGTCTCGTCGGCGAGGCCCTGGCCATAGGTCGTCTTGTCGTGGACGACGGCGATCTTCTTGTCCTTGAAGTTCTTCAGGAGATAGGCCGAGGCGACGCCGCCCTGCTGGTCGTCACGGCCGCAGGTGCGGAAGGTGTTCCACAGGCCGCGCTCGGTGATCTTCGGATTGGTGGCCGAAGGCGAGATCATCAGGATGCCGTTTTCGGCATAGACTTCCGAGGCCGGCATGGTGACGCCGGAGTTGAAGTGGCCGAGCACCCATTTCACGCCGTCGCCGACGAACTTGTTGGCGACCGAGACGCCCTGCTTCGGATCGGAGACGTCGTCGCCGATCGAGATCGTGATCTTCTGGCCGAGGACGCCGCCGGCGGCGTTGATATCCTCGACGGCCTGCTCGGCGCCGTTCTTGAGCTGCGCGCCGAACGCGGCGTTCGGGCCGGTGATCGGGCCGCCGACACCAAGCTTGATCTGCGCGTTGGCCATGCCGGAGAAGGCAAGGACCGCGCCGAGCGCAATGCCGCCCAACAGCAGTTTCTTCATGTGATGCAACTCCCCTGTATTGATTGATCAACGGGCTGGACGGGCCGCCCGTCTCGGCGCGTTTTGGCCACCGTGAACCGCAGTCTTGCGCTTTTCCGATGGTCTGTCACGCGACAAGCTCGTTAGCTTTTAGAGCAATTCAGGCCGGATCACGGCGCCTGCGCGCGGCTTCCAACCGAAGGGGCCGGCGCGCTCGAACAGCCAGTGATATTGCCGCGTCATCTGCTTGGCGCGGGTGTAACGCCACCCGGCATAGCCGAAGGCGATCAGCACGATCGTGTCGACGATGTAGTAGTGCGGTGTCAGCAGCGTCGCCTGGAACAACGCGAAATGGATGAAGCGCACGAACAGGCCGAGCACCAGCATGTAGATGAAAAGCTGCCAGTTCGGCCGCCAGGTCACCGCGATCGCGCGGCCGGCCATCCAGGCGAGCCAGCCGCCCATGACGACGGTCACCAGCAGGAAGAGCCAGATCGTCGGTTCTTCGTAGAGGATGCCCTGCATCGTCAGTGCCTCCCGCCTTCGAGATAAGCCGCACGCACCTGCGGATTGGCGAGCAGTTCCTTGCCGGTGCCGCTCATCGTGACGACGCCGTTGACCATGACATAGCCGCGATGGGCGAGCTTCAGCGCATGGAAGGCGTTCTGCTCGACCAGGAAGACGGTCAGGCCCTGCGTCTTGTTGAGCTCGCGGATCGCCTCGAAGATCTGCTTCACGATCAGGGGGGCGAGGCCCAGCGAAGGCTCGTCCAGCAGCAGGAGCTTCGGGCGGGCCATCAGGGCGCGGGCGATCGCGACCATCTGCTGCTCGCCGCCCGAGAGCGTGCCGCCGCGCTGTTGCAGACGTTCCTTGATGCGCGGGAACAGCACGCAGATCTTTTCGAGATCCTCGTCGAAATTCTCGAAATTGCGGACGGCTGCGCCCATCTGCAGGTTCTCGAACACCGTCATGCGCGGGAAGATGCGACGCCCTTCGGGCGACTGCGCTATCCCAAGACGCGCGATCTCGTGGCTCGGCAGGCGGGTGATGTCGCGGCCCTCATAGGTGACCGAGCCTTCACGGGCCTGCGGATTGCCGAAGATCGTCATCATCAGCGTGGATTTGCCGGCGCCGTTGGCGCCGATCATGGTGACGATCTCACCGGCATTGACGTCGATATCGACCCCCTTCAGCGCGATGATCTTGCCGTAATAGGTCTTGACGCCGCGAACGGCCAAAAGGGGGCCGCCCTGAGTCTGAGTTTGAGGCTGGGCTGCAGTCACGAGATGCCGACCTCCGCTTCGACCTCTTCGACCTCATCGTCGTCGACACCGAGATAGGCGGCGATGACCTTGGGGTCGGCCTGTACTTCGGCCGGCGTGCCGTCGGCGATCTTGGTGCCGTAGTCGAGCACCACGACATGGTCCGAGATTTCCATGACGACGGACATGTCGTGCTCGATCAGCAGCAGCGCCGTGCCGATATCCTTGCGGATCGAAAGCAGCAGCGTGTTGAGATCGAGGCTCTCGCGCGGGTTGAGGCCCGCCGCCGGCTCGTCGAGGCAGAGCAGGACCGGGTCGGTGCACATGGCCCGCGCGATCTCCAGCCGGCGCTGGTCGCCATAAGGCAGGTCGGCGGCGGGGTCGTCGGCGCGATGGGTCAGGTTGATCTTGTCGAGCCAGAACTTGGCCTTCTCGATCGCCTGCTTCTCGCTCGCCTTGTAGCCGCCGATGCCGAGCACGCCGAGAAAGGTGAAGCCGGAGGCGAGCATCAGCGGGTTGTGCTGGGCGACGAGCAGATTCTCCAGCACAGTCATGCCGCCGAAGAGGCGGATGTTCTGGAAGGTGCGGGCGACCTTGGCCTTCCAGGAGATGCGGAAGTCCGGCATGCGTTCGAGCAGGTAGCTCGTGCCGTCGTCATGGTTGAGCGAGACCATGCCCTGGGTCGGCTTGTAGAAGCCGGTGATGCAGTTGAAGCAGGTGGTCTTGCCGGCGCCGTTGGGCCCGATCAGCGCGGTGATCTCGCCCTTATGGGCCTGGAAGGAGAGGGCGTTGACGGCGGTGAGGCCGCCGAAACGCATGGTGACCTGCTCGACCTCCAGCAGGGCGCGGCCCTGTGGTGTCGTCCGGTGTGGGATCGTGGCCATCAGCCGTGCCCCTCCTGGACGAGATCGGACGAGATCGCCTTCTTCTCCTTGAGGAAGGCGGTGGGCTCGCGCGTCGAGATCAGGCCGCGCGGCTTCCAGATCATGATGACCACCATGGCGAAGCCGAAGATCAGCATGCGGTACTTCGTCGGGTCGAAGTCGTTGCCGAAGATCTGCTTCATCCATTCGAGCTCGCGCAGGAGCTCGGTGCCGCCGATCATCGCGATCGCCGCGATGGCGCAGCCCCAGAGCGAGCCCATGCCGCCGAGCACGACGATGGCGAGGATCACGGCCGATTCCATGAAGACGAAGGATTCAGGCGAGATGAAGCCCTGCCGTGCCGAGAAGAACGCTCCGGCGAAACCACCGAACATGGCGCCGATCGAGAAGGCGGTGAGCTTGGTGTTGGTGGTGTTGATCCCGAGCGAGCGGCAGGCGATCTCGTCCTCGCGCAGCGCCTCCCAGGCGCGCCCGACCGGCAGCCGGCGCAGGCGCAGCGTGACGAAGGCCGTCAGCAGTGCCAGGCACAGGATCAGGTAGTAGAGGAAGATCGTTCGGTAGAGGGGTGTGAACTCCAGACCAAAGACGGCGGCGAAACCATTATCCGCCGCCGTGAAGGGTATGCCGAAGAAGGTGGGGCGCGGAATGCCGGAAATGCCGGCGTAACCGTTGGAGAATTCGGTCCAGTTGATCAGCACGAGGCGGATGATCTCGCCGAAGGCCAGCGTCACGATGGCGAGATAGTCGCCGCGCAGACGCAGTACGGGGAAGCCGAGCAGCATGCCCCAGAAGGCGGCGAGAATGCCGGCGAGCGGCAGCAGCAGCCAGAAGGACAGGCCGAAATTCTTGGCCAGCAGCGCGTAGGAATAGGCGCCGACGGCATAGAACGCGACATAGCCGAGATCGAGCAGGCCGGCGAGGCCGACGACGATGTTCAGGCCCCAGCCGAGCATGACGTAGATTAGGATCTGGACGCCGAAATTGTCGATCCATTTCAGTGCGCCGCCCCAACCGGCCAGCCCGATCGCGATCGCCGGGAAGGTGACGAGGAAGCCGAGCCCGAACAGCGAGAAGACGCGCGAATGGCGCTGGAAGAAGGCGATGGTGCCGTGCGGCAGGATGCGCACCGCGGCCTTGCCCTCCTGCCGGCCCTGCTTGCGCAGCGCGACCAGGAAGCGGCCGACGAAGACGATGCCGACAGCCCAGGCGACGGCATCCCAGCGCGGGTCCAGCACCAGGACATTGTCCATGTTCTGGCGCGTGCCCCAGGCGATGATCGGGATGCAGAGGCCGAGCGTCACGAGGGCGGCGAAGGCGGCCTCCCTGAAGGCCGCCTTCAGGTCGCGGCCGGAGGCAGCCGTGTTTGCTGTCGAATTGCTCGCCATGGGCTCAGACCTTCTCGACTTCCGGGCGCCCGAGCAGGCCGGAGGGCATGAAGACCAGCACGATCGCCAGGATGGCGAAGGCGGCGACGTCCTTGTAGTCGATGGTGAAATAGGCCGACCACATCACCTCGATCAGCCCGATCAGCAGCCCGCCGATCACCGCGCCGGGCAGGGAGCCGATGCCGCCGAGCACCGCCGCCGTGAAGGCCTTCACGCCGGGGACGAAGCCGTCGGCGAAATTCACGACGCCGTAGAGCACGAGGTACATTACGCCGGCCACGGCCGCGAGCGCCGCACCCATGATGAAGGTGATCGAGATCGTGCGGTCGACGTCGATGCCGAGCAGCGCGGCCATCTTGCGATCCTGCTCGCAGGCACGCTGGGCCCGGCCGAGCGGCGTCTTCTGCACGACGTACCAGAAGGCTGCGAGCAGCACCGCGGTCGTCAGGATGATGACGATCTGCTTATAGGAGATCTGGACCGAATAGGTCGCGCTCTCGATCAGGGTGATCGACTTGTTGAGCAGCGGCGGGATCGACTTGTTGCGAGGGCCCTGCACGACCTGCACGAAGTTCATCAGGAAGATCGACATGCCGATCGCCGAGATCAGCGGGGCGAGGCGGAAGGAGCCGCGCAGCGGCCGGTAGGCGACGCGCTCGATCGTCCAGTTCCACAGCGAGGTGACGAACATCGCCAGCCCCAGCACCACCACGAGCGCCAGCATGACCATGCCGGCGCCGGTGCCGACCACCGCGGTGATCAGCATGAAGAAGATCAGCGCGATGAAGGCGGAGAGCATGAAAATGTCGCCATGGGCGAAGTTCACCATGCCGATGATGCCGAACACCATCGTGTAGCCGATGGCGATGAGACCGTAGATCGATCCCAGTGTCAGCCCGTTGATGAGCTGCTGCAGGAAAACTTCCATGAAAACGCCGACCCCTCGAACCAGCTCCCGTTCTCGTCACCGGCATGACACCGGCGCATGCGGGATGCGATTGCTGTGCAGAGCTACCAATGGCTCGTGCCGGGGACAATCGCTCCGCGCCAAATTTCTGTCAAAAGCAATTACGAACCAAAAGGGCAAAAAATGTGCGGAATGCTATGCGGTGTATACGGTATTTTACGCATGAACATTGCGTTGCAGGGCATCAAAGCTCCGCCAGACCGCATTTCCTGCCGCTGCCGCGGTGACGGTACGCCATGCGTCAGGGGGGAGATCATCCCAAAGACGAATACGAAAAGTCGATCGCTGGATCGGAAAAATGCATGGTTCAGTGCCGCAGCGCGGCGGGTCGCGACCTGTCCGTGAGGCCTGTTCCGCGTTCGCCGCGTGACGCAAGGGTGAGTCTCTCGAAGGCGCCGGGCTCGATATCCCGACGCGTGATCCGGGGCGGTTCCGTGGTCCTGCCGGAGGCGGCTTCGCGGGAATCGGGGGTGAAGGCCTCCCAGGTCTTCGGGATGCAATGCCGGCTTGCGCGCCCTCCGATCAGGTTTCGGCCCGGCTGCCGTCTGCCGAGATGCGCCGGGCCTGCTCGGTCGCCCTCGCGATATCGCGCTCCGGCAGCGGCCAGTGGAAGAAGGCCCGTTAACGGAGAGGGATAAGGCTGCCTGCCATGTTCGACGGCGTGTGGAGGCGACCCGCCGGCTCCGCCGTGGCTGGCGCCGGCGGTTTCGAATCTCTACATGGACTGCGGTTCCGCCGCAGCCTGGACATCGAACTGATCGAGCCGATGACGAAGACCGCCCATCCCTTGCCGCCGCTGGACCATCCGGAGGCCCATGCGTTCCGCGATGCCATGGCGCGGGTCGCGAGCGCCGTGCATGTGGTGACCACCAGCGGCTCCGGCGGACGCATCGGGCTGACGGCGACGGCCGTCGCTTCCGTGTCGGATGCGCCGCCGACGGTTCTCGTCTGCATCGCTCGCGGCAGCCGCACGCTGGCGGCGATCGAGGCGAACAGAATCTTCTGCATCAACACCTTGCCGGAACAGTTCGTGGATCTCGCGGAAATCTTCGCCAGCCGGCGCGGAATCGAGGGCGAGGCGCGCTTCGATACGGCCCGCTGGGGCACGCTCGCCACCGGGGCGCCTGTCCTGCTCGATGCGATCTCGGCCTTCGACTGCCGGATGGTCGCGGCGCATGATGTCGCCAGCCACCGCATCGTCATCGGCGAGGTCGTCGGCCTCGGCGGCGCCGGGCGTGGGGCGGGACTGATCTACCGCCATCGCGGTTTCAGCGCGGTGTAGCGGCACTCTCCATCTCACTCGACGCTGATAACCCCCTGGGCCGAGATCGCGACCCTGCGATCGGCGAGAGCCTTCTGGTCGGCGGCCGGCAGGCGGAAGGCCGGCGGCGTCGACCAGCCCATCTCGCGGGCGACGACGAGGCCGAGCAGGAGGATGGCGTCCGGCGCATCCATCAGCAGGGCTGTCGGCGCCCTGCCGGCATGGACCAGCTCCAGCAGCACGGCCGAGGCCGAGGACGAACCGATCGTGCCCGGCAGGGCGAGGATACGGCCCGCGACGTTACGGCCGCGCTCGGGATGGCGGGCATCGATGATCGCGCCGCTCGCGGGGTCGACGCCGCCCCAGAAGCTGATCGGGGCGGTGAGGGCCAGGCAAACGCCCGCGACGGCATGGCCGGGCAGCAGGATTTCCGCTTTCAGCTCCATGCCAGTCATTTCCAGGCCCATGGCTCCCTGACAAGGCGGCCGGCCACCGCGCTCTCGACGCATTCCGCGAGCGAGCCATAGGTCACGGCGTAGCCGGTATTGCCGGGTGCGTAATGGGCGAACTTGCCGGAATTGGTCATCAGCACCGCATTCTCCAGCTCCGGCAGGATCGGGGTGACGACGACGCAGGTATCAACGACGAAGACGACGCCAGCCGCCTCCAGCGCTGTGCGTCGGCCCTGCGCTTCCAGCGGGCCGACCACGTGGCGGCCGGTATTGGCGTAGAGCGGCACCTTCAGCTTGCGGCCCGCCATGAGGGTGTCGAGCGCTTCGATCTCGGCCAGCGACAGATGCGGCGAGCCGATCGCGACAGCGTCGACACGGCCTGTCGCTCCGGCCGTCGAGAGTTGGGCGAGGGCGGCGGCGATGTCGTTCGGCGTCAGCACGCTCGTTTCGCGCGGCGCGGCGCCGCCCAGCGCGGTCGCGACGTCGGGGGCCTCGGGCGTCACGCCCGCGACATGGAAGAGCCCGACGCCGCCGGCGGAGGCGGCGGCTGCGCCGAGCGCCTTGAGCCGGTCTTCGGTGGTGCAACCCTGCAGACCCTCGAGCACGGCGACATCGCTGCCGGCCCGACGGCCGAGGATGGTGCCGAGCACGGGATAGAACACGTCGGAGGAGCGGAGCGCGCGGGAGAGGCTGCCGACGTCGATCAGCAGGGTCGCGACCCGGTTCTCCGGGCGGTGCAGGCCGTAATCCGGCGCGCGGGCGCTGATGGCGCAGGCGATGTCGAGGAAATCGCCATAACGGTTGGTCCGGGCGCCGAGGACCGAATTGCAGAATGCGACCGCATTGGATTCACCCCAGGCGACGTCGCTGCCCTGCGCGGGGCGATGGCCGGCCTGATAGGGTGCGCAGGTCCAGCTCGGCTCGCAGCCCATCGCCTCATAGGCCCGCATCATGCGCCGGGCCATGTCGCGCTCATGTGCGGCCAAGCGGATCGCGGCGCAGCCGGCCGGCGCCAGCGAGCCGACATTCAGGCTGGCGCGCACGCCGACGCGGGCACCGCCTGCGACCAGGTTCTCGGCGAAAAGCGTGCCGGAATCGCCGTGGTAGAGCGCGCCGTCGATATGGGCGGAGGCGATCGGGATCAGCCGCGGCGCTCCCATAAGGCGGGCGGCCTCGGCCACGATCCGCATCGCCATGGCCGCGCCGTGGCCGGCTCCGCCGTCGGCGACAGCGCGTTCGTCGGATGTGAGTTCCAGCATCGGTTCTCCCCGATGTGCCGAGGCTTCCGGCCTGACGCCTCTTGTGCAAGCGGGCGCTTTGCGACCATGGATAGGGAACTGGATAACCTTTGAACCGCGCCGGCCGCAATCGTCCGCGCCGCGGTGACCCTATGCTGGAGACATGCCATGGCGATGACGATGAACGGCGAGGCGACATTGCCGGCCGCCAAGGACGTGGTCTGGGCCAAGCTCAACGATCCCGAGGTGCTGAAGGCCTGTATTCCGGGTTGCGAACAGCTCACCAAGGACGACGACACGCATCTTTCGGCCGTGGTGAAGGTCAAGCTCGGCCCCGTGAAAGCGACCTTCAAGGGCAAGGTCGAGCTCAGTGAACTCGATCCCCCGAACGGCTACCGGATCTCCGGCGAGGGCGAGGGCGGGATCGCCGGCTTCGCCAAGGGCGGGGCGCGGGTCAATCTGAGCGACGCGGAGGGCGGCCAGACCCTTCTGCGCTACGAGGTCGAGGCCCAGGTCGGCGGCAAGCTGATGCAGCTCGGCTCGCGCCTGATCGATTCGGTGTCGAAAAAGCTGGCCGACGAGTTCTTCGCCAATTTCGCCAAGGCGGTGAGCGAGGGCTGAGCCCGTCCCATGCTCGCGCCCGCTCCGGCATCTGCGCAACGACGGGTGTCCCGTTTCCGCGCGAGCTTTCAGGGGCCGGGCCTTGCTTCTCCCAGACTGACGGGGGAGTGCTTCAGGAGGCTTCGCGCAGTGCGGCCAGAGCCTGGGTGACGGCAGCCTCCGCTGCCCCGACCTGACGCGCGATGCCTGCGGCGGCGGTGTTTGCCCGTTCCAGCGCGGTTTGGGTCAGGTCGATAGTGCCGTTGACGGCATTGGCGCTTTCGATCGCCTCGGCCGAGCTGTCGGCAACCGTCGCGGCATCATGCGCGATCGAGGCGGTGACCGTGCTCTGCTGGGTGACGGCTTCCGAGATCGCCTCGGAATCGAGGCGGATCGCATCGACCGTGGCGGCGATGGCGGCGGCATGGGTGCCGCAGGCCTCGGCGCTGGCTGCGAGCTCGGCGATCTGGCCGGCAATATCCTGCGTCGCGCTGGCGGTCTGGGTCGCGAGCGACTTCACCTCGGCGGCGACGACGGCGAAGCCGCGCCCTGCCTCGCCGGCACGAGCGGCCTCGATAGTGGCATTGAGCGCGAGCAGATTGGTCTGCGCCGCGATGTCGGCGATCATGCCGACGACCTTCCCGATATTGCCGGTGGCTTCCCGCAGTCTCACGACCGCCTCGTTCATCTCGCCGGCATCGATCACGGCCTGGTGGGTGATCGTCAGGCTCTGCCGGGCGCGCTGGCCGATATCGGCGATATTGGCCGACATCTCTTCGGTCGCGGCGGCGGTCTGGAGCGATCTCTCGCGCACGACCACCGAGGCGCTCGCGACTTTCCCGACAATCTCCTTGATGAAATCGGTGGTCCGCCCGGTCTCGGCGGCCGTCGCGACGAATTGTTCGACCGCGTCGCTGATCGTGTCGTCGAGATCGGCGATGCGGATCTTCAGCTTTGCGGCAGCTTCATCGAGCGTGGCAGTGCGGCGACGGGCATCGTTTGCCTCGATCTCCTGACTGATCGTCATCGCAGTGTTGACGTCGTAGGTCAGGATGCGCTCGATGATGAAGATATCCTCGGCGAATTTCCGGGGCGAGACGAGCGAGCGCCTCCGGTTCGCGAGGCAGATTTCGCGCACCAGAGAGAAGGCGATCGAGGCGCGGGCACGGCTGCGGACATTGGCCTGCCGCTCGATCTGGCAGAGACGGCCCATCGATGCGATGTAGCTCGCGTCGAAGGCACCGGCGAACAGCAGGCGAAAATGGTTCGCCTCGGCGGGGTAGAGCGCCTCGGCGACCGGGAGGACAGTGTCGCGGAGCGGGGGGTGGATGACGAAGGCCCGCTCGAAATCGGTCCTGACCAGTCCCTCGATCAATTGGTCGACGAGCGGGCGATAGCGCTGCAAGCGCTCGCGCTGTGCCTCTCCAAAGCCGATCGCCATCAGGCGACGCTGGATCTGGTCTATGATCAGAGACACAAAATCGCTCATGTTGGAGCACTGGCCATGGGCCCGATCCTGACGTCAGGTCATTAAGATTTCGCCAATATGAGCTTTCTGGAGATCGCGGCGGCGAAATTTCGCGGATTTCGGCAAAAATCCGGGCTTTCGGAATCCGTCCTTCGGCTTGACCGCGGAAAAACGCGGGTCCACATTCGATTTTGAGCTGTTCCAAGGAAGGCCGGCCTGATGAGACCGGCCTTCCTCAGGCATCAGCCCGGCCCAATCCCGGGGAGGGGATGGTCCGGCGTCAGAGACGGGTCACAGGAGATGTGCTCATGGCCACTGTTTCGCTGACGGTGAACGGCAAAGCCGTCACCGCCACTATCGACCCGCGCACCCTTCTGGTGCAGTTCCTGCGAGAGAACCTGCGGCTGACCGGAACCCATGTCGGCTGCGACACCAGCCAGTGCGGCGCCTGCCTCGTCCATCTCGACGGCAAGGCGGTGAAATCCTGCACGACGCTCGCCGTCTCCGTGGACGGTGCTTCCGTCACGACGATCGAGGGGCTCGCCGCCGGCGACAAGCTGCACCCGATGCAGGAAGCCTTCCGCGAGCATCACGGCCTGCAATGCGGTTTCTGTACGCCGGGCATGATCATGTCCGCCGTCGACATGGTGAACCGCCGCGGCCACGAACTCGACGAGAAGACGATCCGCGAGGATCTCGACGGCAATATCTGCCGCTGCACCGGCTACCACAACATCGTCAAGGCGATCGCCGCCGGAGCCGAGGCCATGGGCAAGGGCGCGGTACCGGCCCGCCAGGCCGCCGAGTGAGTTCGTGCCCGCGCTGGAGCGCGGGCATTTCGTCCTTCATGCGTTCCATGCAGTGAGGCGCCCGGCAGAGGCGCCGTGCGAGGAGGGAACACCATGTCCGCCACGGGAATCGGCGCCGCAGTCCGCCGCAAGGAAGATCACCGTTTCATCACCGGCCAGGGCCGCTATACCGACGACGTCAACCGGCCGGGCCAGGCCCATGCCTATTTCCTGCGCTCGCCGCATGCGCATGCGAAGATCAAGTCGATGGACACGAAAGTGGCTGCCGGCATGCCCGGCGTGCTCGGCATCTTCACTGGAGACGACCTCGCCACCGACAAGATCGGCGGACTGATCTGCGGCTGGATGATCCACAACAAGGACGGTTCGCCGATGCGTGCCGGTCCGCATCCGGCGCTGGCGCAAGGCAAGGTGCGCTATGTCGGCGACCATGTCGCTGTGGTGGTGGCCGAGACGCTGGCGCAGGCGCGCGACGCGGCCGAGGCGATCGCGGTCGACTATCAGGAGCTGCCGGCGGTGGTCGACACCGCCAAGGCGATCGGCGCCAAGACCGTGGTCCATGACGAGGCGCCCGACAACAGCGTGTTCAACTGGCATCTCGGCGACAAGGACGCGACCGAGAACGCCTTCAGGGCCGCCAAGCACGTCACCAAGATCGATCTCGTCAACAACCGGCTCGTGCCGAACGCGATGGAGCCGCGAGCGGCCGTCGGCGACTACGATGCCGGCGACGGCATCTTCACGCTCTACACCACCAGCCAGAACCCGCATGTGGCCCGGCTCGTGCTCTCGGCCTTCATCGGCATCGCGCCGGAGAACAAGCTGCGCGTGATCGCGCCGGATGTCGGCGGCGGCTTCGGTTCCAAGATCTTCATCTATGCCGAGGAGACGGTCTGCGTCTGGGCGGCGAAGAAGGTCGGGCGGCCGGTGAAATGGACGGCGGACCGGACGGAGGCCTTTCTCTCCGACGCGCATGGCCGCGACCATGTCACCCATGCGGAACTGGCAACCGATGCCGAGGGCAAGATCCTCGGCATGAAGGTGCACACGACGGCCAATCTCGGCGCCTATCTCTCCACCTTCTCGTCCTCGGTGCCGACCTATCTCTACGCACCGCTGCTGTCGGGCCAGTACGACATTCCGGCGATCTATTGCGAGGTCGACGCGGTCTATACCAATACCGCGCCAGTCGACGCCTATCGCGGTGCCGGGCGCCCCGAGGCGACCTTCGTGGTCGAGCGGCTGATCGAGGTCACGGCTCGCCAGCTCGGCAAGGACCCGGCCAAGTTCCGGATGCAGAACTACATCAAGAAGTTCCCGCACCAGACGCCGGTCATCATGATGTACGACACCGGCAATTACGGCGCCTCGATGAAGAAGGCGCTGGAGATGATCGATTACAAGGGGCTGGGCAAGCGCAAGCGCGACTCGGCGCGGGCCGGCAAGCTGCGCGGCATCGGCTTCTCCTCCTATATCGAGGCCTGCGGCATCGCGCCGTCGGCCGCGGTGGGCTCGCTCGGCGCAGGCGTGGGTTTGTGGGAATCGGCCGAGGTCCGGGTCAATCCGGTTGGAACCGTCGAGGTCCTGACCGGCTCGCACAGCCACGGCCAGGGCCATGAGACCACCTTCGCCCAGCTCGTCTCGGACCGACTCGGCATTCCCATCGACAATGTCTCGATCGTCCATGGCGATACCGACAAGGTGCAGATGGGCATGGGCACCTATGGCTCGCGTTCCGGCGCGGTCGGCATGTCCGCGATCTTCAAGGCGCTCGACAAGGTCATCGCCAAGGGCAAGAAGGTCGCCGCCCATGTGCTGGAGGCCGACGAGGCCGATATCGACTTCGCGGACGGGCATTTCTCGGTGAAGGGCACCGACCGCAAGCTCGATTTCGGCTCCTGCGCGCTGCAGGCCTATGTCGCGCACAAGTTCAACGGTCAGGAGCTGGAGCCTGGGCTGAAGGAGGGGGCGTTCTACGACCCGACCAACTTCACCTTCCCGGCCGGCGTTCATATCTGCGAGGTCGAGATCGATCCCGAGACTGGCGTGACCAGGATCGAGCGCTGGGCTGCCGTCGACGATTTCGGCAATGTCATCAACCCGATGATCGTCGAGGGGCAGGTCCATGGCGGCATTGCGCAGGGTGTCGGCCAGGCGCTCCTGGAAGGTGCCCGCTACAATGCCGATGGGCAGCTCGTGACCGCGAGCTTCATGGACTACACCATGCCGCGCGCCGACGACCTGCCGTCCTTCGATGTCGGCATGACCGTGACGCCGTGCCCGTCGAACCCGCTGGGCATCAAGGGTTGCGGCGAGGCCGGGGCCATCGCCTCGCCGCCCGCCGTCATCAACGCCATCACCGACGCGCTCGGCCATGAGGACATCGCGATGCCCGCCACCCCGCAGGCGGTGTGGCGCGCGGCGCAGAAGTCGATCAGCCGCCAGGCGGCCGAGTGAGCTGAAAGGACAGGTCCATGTACGCTTTCACCTACCACAAGCCCACCAGCGCCCGGCAGGCGGCGACGCTGCTCGCCAAGAAGGAGGACGCCAAGCTGCTGGCCGGCGGCCATACCCTGCTGCCGACGATGAAGCAGCGGCTGGCCTCGCCGACAGCGCTGGTCGATCTCGGCGCCTGCGCCGATCTCAAGGGCATCGCTCGCAAGGGCCGCAACATCGTCATCGGCGCGATGACGACTCATGCGGAAGTGGCGAACTCGGCCGAGGTGCAGGAGGCGATCCCCGCGCTCGCCTTCCTCGCAGGCAGCATCGGCGACCCGCATGTGCGCCATCGCGGCACGATCGGCGGCTCGGTCGCCAATAACGACCCGGCGGCGGATTATCCGGCGGCGCTGCTGGCGCTCGGCGCCACCGTCGTCACCAACAAGCGCAAGCTGACGGCGGAAGAGTTCTTCACCGGGCTCTACGAGACGGCGCTGGACGAAGGCGAGATCATCACCAAGGTCTCGTTCCCGCTGGTTTCGAAGGCGGGCTATGCCAAGTTCCGCAACCCGGCCTCGCGCTATGCGATGGTCGGCGTCTTCGTCGCCAAGCGTGGCAGCGACATCCGCGTCACTGTGACCGGCGCGGGCGAGGGCGGCGTCTTCCGCTGGCCGGAAGCGGAGGCGGCGCTGAAGGCGCGCTTCGCGCCGAAATCGCTGGACGGGCTGAAGCACACGGCCAAGGGCATCAATGGCGATATTCATGCCGATGCCGAATACCGCGCCCATCTGATCGGCGTGATGGCCAGGCAGGCCGTGGCGCAGGCGACGGGGAAGTAAAAGGGATGCTGAGGCTCGCGCTCTCGGAGCTCGAAGCGAACGAAAGCCTAATCGCCCAATTGAAGAGTTCGCCGCGTCCGGCGAGCTCAGCCTTTTCGATGGTTGGCCTGAATCAACGCCATCTCCCCAAAAGCTGGGGAGTTGATTTGCGCTTATCTGAGTTAATTCCTTTAAAGGCTGCGTACAACTATATTCAGAGATATATTAAAGATGAAGGTCTAATTTATAATAGTGAATTCAATACGATTGAGGCCCGAAAGTACTTCGAGAGGCATGGATTTAGGTGTGTTGAGATATCCCGTTCTGATTGGGCTGAACTGATATTCGGCAATGGTGGGCGCCCATACGCGTATGTAGAAAATGGTGATCAGCTCAGAAAACTGGCATTGACCGCGTCGGAGGCAAACCAGCGGGACCGCGGAATATCCATAGTCTCATCCGTCCGCTATGAGCGTGATCGTCGCATTCGTGCTTGGGCACTTGCTCGAGCCGGCGGCGTCTGCGAGCTTTGCGCCAACGACGCGCCTTTCAAGCTGGCTAATGGCGAGCCTTTTCTTGAGGTTCACCATATAAAATCCCTATCCGAAAGTGGTTTCGATACCCTGTTAAATGTCGCTGCTCTTTGTCCTAACTGTCATAGGAAGAGCCATTTTTCTGGCAATAGGGAATCTATAGAAAGAGTTCTGATTTTTAGGGTCAATCGATCTGAAGAAGCATATGGCGGACAAGCAGGGTAGTTGATCAGCGTGCCAGAACTGTCGCTTCCCATTTCCATCGACGCCACGCTCGCGCTCCTGCAGGGCCACGGCTATGTCGCCGATCGCGCACTCGCGACCGTGCTGTTCCTGGCGCTCCGGATGAAGCGACCGTTGCTGCTGGAAGGCGAGGCCGGCACCGGCAAGACCGAGATCGCCAAGGTGCTGGCAGCAGGGCTCGGCCGCCGATTGATCCGGTTGCAATGCTATGAGGGGCTTGATCTCGCCTCCGCCGTCTACGAGTGGAACTATGCCGGCCAGATGATGGCGATCCGGCTTGCGGAGGCGGGCGGCGTCGCGGACGACCGCGAGCGGCTGGAAGGCGACATCTTCTCCGAGAAATATCTGGTGAAGCGGCCGCTCTTGCAGGCGCTGGAGCCGCAGGAGGGTGGGGCGCCGATCCTGCTGATCGACGAGCTCGACCGCACCGACGAGGCCTTCGAGGCCTTCCTGCTCGAGGTGCTGGCCGATGCGCAGGTGACGATCCCCGAGCTCGGCACGATCCGGGCGGCCGAGCCGCCGATCGTGATCCTGACCTCGAACCGCACCCGCGAAATCCATGACGCGCTGAAGCGCCGCTGCCTCTATCACTGGGTCGGCTATCCCGATGCGACGCGCGAGCTGGCAATCCTGAAGGCGAAGGTGCCGGAGGCGCCGGCGAAGCTCTCCAAGCAGCTCGTCGCCTTCGTGCAGGCGATCCGCAAGGAGGAATTGTTCAAGGCACCGGGCGTCGCCGAGACGCTGGACTGGGCGACGGCTCTGGTCGAGCTCGATGCGGTGGCGCTCGATCCGGCCATCGTTTCGGATACGCTGGGGGCGCTATTGAAGTATCAGGACGATATCCAGGCGATGCAGGGCTCGCAGGTGAAGGAGCTTCTGGATCGGGCCAAGGCGGAGGCGGGGCGCTAGTCTCCTGCGTCGCGAAGCGAGAGGGTGCTGCCATGAACGCCGACATCAAGGCCGTCGAGGCGACGGTCCGGACCTATCTCGACGGGCTCTACGAGGGCGATGCCGAGAAACTCGCGCATGTCTTTCATCCGACCAGCGCGCTGACCACGGTGCGCGAGGAGAACGCCGTGCGCAACCGGCCGTCGCCGCAGGCGGCGGGGATGCAGCGCGACGACCATATCCTGACCATCGACCTCGTCGGGCCGACGCTGGCGCTGGTCAAGGTGAAGTGCCAGATGCCGCCGCGCTATTTCACCGACCTGCTCTCGCTGCTCAAGATCGAGAGCCGCTGGCAAATCGTCCAGAAGGTGTTCATGACGGAGACGTTGGGCGCGTGAGCGGCAAGCTCGCCGAGAACGTCGCCTATTTCGCGCGCGCCCTGCGCGCGGCGGGACTGCCGGTCGGGCCGGGCGCCGTGGTCGAGGCGATCGCTGCGCTGGAGGGCGGCGCGCTCGGCGGGCGCGACGACGTCTACTGGGCGCTGCACGCGATCTTCGTGAAGAAGCATGAGGATTCACCTGTCTACGATCAGGCCTTCCGGCTGTTCTGGCGTCGGCGCAATCTGATCGAGAAGATCATGGCGCAGATGTCGCCGGTCTCGCCCCGCGCCGACAGTCAGCCGGAGAAGGCCGAGGCCGGAGCTTTGCGGGTAGCCGAGGCCTTCGCGCCGCCGCCGCGCGAGGACGAGCCGCCGAAAGAGCTGACCGAACTGACGGCGCGGCTCACCGTCTCCGACCGCGAGATGCTGAAAACGCGCGATTTCGCCCAGATGAGCGCGGCCGAGATCGCGCGCGCCAAGCAATTGATCGCGGAACTCAGGCTGCCCGACGACAGCATCGTGACGCGTCGCTTCCGGCCAGCGCACCGCGGTGCGCGTATCGACCCGCGCCGGACTTTCCGGCAGTCTCTGCGCGGTGGCGGAGCATCGATCGATCTCGCCTTTCGCGAACGGCGCGAGGTCCATCCGCCCATCGTGGCGCTGGTCGATATCTCCGGCTCGATGGCCGAGTATTCGCGCATCTTCCTGCATTTCCTGCATGCGCTGACGGAGAAGCGCCGGCGCGTGCATTCCTTCGTCTTCGGCACGCGCCTGACCAATGTCACGCGGATGCTCAGAGCGCGCGACCCGGATGAGGCGCTGGCGCTCGCCGGCAAGGCTGCGCCGGACTGGGAGGGCGGCACGCGTATCGCGACGGCCCTGCACGACTTCAATCGCGTCTGGTCGCGGCGCGTGCTGGCGGGCGGAGCGATCGTGCTGCTCTTCACCGACGGGCTGGAGCGCCATCTCGACGACAGTCTGGGTTTCGAGATGGACCGCCTGCATCGCTCCTGCCGGCAATTGGTCTGGCTGAACCCGCTGCTGCGCTACGATGCCTTCGCGGCGCGTGCGAGCGGCATCCGGGCGATGCTGCCGCATGTCGACTCGTTCCGGCCGATCCATAATCTCGCGGCGATGGCCGATCTCTGTGCCGCGCTTTCGCTGGATGCAGGGCGGGAGAGCGATCCGCGCCTGTGGTTGAAGAAGGCCGGTTGAGGCATGATGTCTGGCGCCAGATTCAGGCGTAAGGTGACATCATGATCAGCACCGAAACCGACATCCTGCGCGCGGCCGAGGACTGGGCGCGCGCAGGCCGCGGCGTCGCCATCGCGACCGTGGTCGAGACCTGGGGCTCGGCGCCGCGTCCCGCGGGCTCGCATCTCGTCATCGACGGCGCCGGAAATTTCCTCGGCTCGGTCTCGGGCGGTTGCGTCGAGGGCGCCGTGGTGGCCGAGGCCGCCGACGTCATTGCAGACGGCAAGGCACGCCTGCTCGAATTCGGCGTCGCCGACGAGGCGGCCTGGCAGGTCGGCCTCTCCTGCGGCGGTCGCATCAAGGTCTATGTCGAGAAGGTGAACTGAGATGGCCTCCTGGGAAACCCTTGTCGCTTTCGCGACGGTAACGGCCCTCGTCGCCTATTTTCCGGGGCCGGCGCTGCTCTACACCGCCGCCCAGACGATCAGCCATGGCCGCAAGGCCGGGCTGATGGCGATGCTCGGCATCCATCTCGGCTGCTACCTGCACGTCTTCGCCGCGGCCTTCGGCCTCTCGGCCGTGTTCAAGCATGTGCCGGAACTCTACATGGCCGTGAAGATCGCGGGCGCGCTCTACCTGATCTGGATCGGCATCGGCATGATCCGCTCGCGCATGGGCTCGCCCGACCAGCCGGTCGCACCGCCCAAGACGGTGAAGCGGGCGCTGCTCGATTCCTTCATCGTCGAGGTGCTGAATCCGAAGGTCGCGCTGTTCTTCATCGCGCTCCTGCCGCAGTTCGTCGATCCAGCCGCGTCACTGCCAGTGTGGGCGCAATTCCTGATCCTCGGCACGGTCGTGAACTTCGCGTTCTCATCGGCCGATCTCGTGACCGTCTTCGGCGCCTCGCTCATCGTCGGGGCGATGAAGAAGACCAGGTCGAGCTTCGCCTTCGGGCGTTGGATCGGCGGTTCGCTGATGATCGCTCTCGGCCTGAAACTCGCGACGGATAGGGGTTGACCGGTGGAGCTTTCGACCCTCGCTGCGCTCAACGAAGAGCGGCAGGCGCGCCGCGCAGCCGTGCTGGTGAGCGATCTCTCCGCCGGAACGCAGAGGCTGGTGAAGCAGGCTGCGATCGCCGGTGATCCGCTGGCGGATGTGCTGGAGCGGCAATTGCGATCCGGCAAGAGCGGCATGGTCGAGGCGGGGGACAGATCCTATTTCCTGACCGTGCAGGCACCGCATCCGCGCGTGGTGGTGACCGGCGCCGTCCATATCTCGCAGGCGATGGCGCCGATGGCCCGGGCGCTCGATCTCGATCTCGTGGTGATCGATCCGCGCACCGCCTTCGCGACGCCCGAGCGTTTCCCCGATGTGACGCTGCTCGCCGAATGGCCGGAAGAGACGATCGGTCGGATCGGGCTCGATGCCTACACCGCCTTCGTCGCGCTGACCCATGATCCGAAGATCGACGATCCCGGCCTTGTCGCGGCCTTGCGCTCGGACTGCTTCTATATCGGCGCGCTCGGCAGCCGGAAGACGCATGGCAGGCGGCTGGAACGGTTGACGGAAGCAGGTTTCGAAGCTTCGGCGACGAGCCGTATTCATGCGCCGATCGGGCTCGATATCGGTGCGGTCTCGCCGGCCGAGATCGCGCTCGCGATCCTGGCCGAGATCGTCGCGACGCTGCGCGGCCCGCGCCGCAAGCCGGCCTGAGGATCGGGACATGAAATTCGGACCGGTCGCCATCGCCGATGCCGTCGGCAGCATCGCGGCGCATACCATCCGCGCCGACGGGGCCATCGTGAAGAAGGGCGCGACCGTGACGGCCGAGCTTGCCGCGAAGCTTGCCGCGGCCGGGGTCGCCGAGATCGTGGCGGTGCGGTTGGAGCCTGGTGATATCGACGAGAATGCCGCCGCGGCACGATTGGCCGAGCGCATGGTCGGAGATGCGATCAGCGCAGAGCCGCCCTTTACCGGGCGGGTCAACATGTTCGCGACCCAGGCGGGCGTCCTGCGCATCGATGTCGCGGCGATCGACGCCTTTAACGGGGTGGACGAAGCGATCACGGTCGCGACCTTGCCGGCACTCAAGGCGGTCGTGGCGGGAGAACTCGTCGCTACCGTGAAGATCATTCCCTATGCGGTGCCGCAGGCGCTGGTGGAGCAGGCGCTCGACGCGCTCGGCAACAGGTCGCCCGTTTCGGTCGCGGCATATCGCCCGTCGAGCGTCGCGGTGATCTCGACAATGCTGCCGGGACTGAAGCCGAGCGTCGTCGACAAAACCCTGCGCATCATGCGCGACCGGCTGGAGCCGGCGGAGGCGGTGATGGCGGCGGACCGGCGCGTCCCGCACGAAGCCGAGCCGCTGGCCGCGGCGATCGCCGAGCAGGCGGCGGGGAAGGCGGATATCATCGTCGTCTTCGGCGCTTCCGCCATCACGGACCGGCGCGACGTGATCCCGCAGGCGCTGGTCGAGGCCGGCGGCGAGGTCGAGCATCTCGGCATGCCGGTCGATCCCGGAAACCTGCTCATGCTGGGCCGTATCGCCGGCAAGCCGGTGATCGGTGCGCCGGGTTGCGCCCGCTCGCCGAAGGAGAACAGTTTCGATTGGGTGCTGCAGCGTTGTCTCGCCGGACTTCCCGTCGGACGCAGCGATATCCAGAAGATGGGTGTCGGCGGCCTGCTGATGGAGATCGTCTCGCGGCCGCAGCCGCGCGCGCCGGGCTCCGTAGCGAGCGGGCCATTGGCGGGAATTGTGCTGGCTGCCGGACAATCGACCCGGATGGGCGCGGAGAACAAGCTGCTTCAGCCCCTGCGCGGCAAGCCCATCCTGCGCCACGCCGTCGAGGCGCAGATCGAGGCGGGCCTGAGCCCCGTCATCGTCGTGACCGGGCACCAGCGCACCGAAATCGAGGCCGTAGTGTCGGATCTGCCGGTGCAACTCGTGCATAATTCCGACTACGCTTCCGGATTGGCCGGTTCGCTCAAGGCCGGCGTGGCCGCGTTGCCGCCCGAGGTTGCGGCGACGGTGATCTCGCTCGGCGACATGCCGAATGTGACGCCGACGGTGATCGAGCGCCTGGCGGAGGCACATCGTGCGCAGCCGCAGACGCTTGCGGCGGTGCCGACGCTGTTCGGCCAGCGCGGCAATCCGGTGCTGCTTGCCCGGGCGATTTTTCCCGCGGTTTCGCTGCTGAGCGGCGACCGTGGGGCACGGCGACTGCTCGACGAAGCGGGGGATCGCGTCATCGATGTTCCCTTCGAGGACCCTGCCATCGCCATCGATGTCGATACGCCGGAGGCCCTGCGGGCGTTGCGAGGGTGAGTGTTCCTCAGCGGAGCCAGTGCACACCGAGTGTGCCGTAACAGGTGGCGGATCGGTCGCTCGTCGACTGCAGGCCGCCAGAGAGGCGCCATTCCAGCCCGAGGAAGCGCAGGCCGGTGAGATGCAGTCCGAGACGCAGCTTGCGATAGTCGCGCTCGCGATAAATCTCGATTTCGGGGCCTAGATAGAAGCCGGCCGGCATCTGCCAGCCCGGTGCGAGGCGCGTCCAGAAGCGCCCGTTCAGCGAGGAAACGTAACCATTGGCCTGGACGGCTGTTCCGGGCGAGGGGACGATCCAGAGATCGGCCTGCACTCTCGCGCCATAGCGGGCGGAGATGAAGGACGGGCCCAAGGATTCGACCCGCTGTTCGCTCTCGGCATCCGATCCGGCATAGAGCGCGAGGAAGCTGTCACCGATGCGCCATTCGTAGCCGAGCAGGGCCTGCGCCTCGCTCTTGTAGGTGATGCCGCGCGGCCTCCTGCGCCTGGTCTGCTCCTGTGAACCGCCTGCCTTGACGAAGAGGCGGAAGCCGCTTTCCGTGAGGCCGCCGCCGATCGCCCGTTTCATACCGACAGAGGCGAAGGCCTTGGTTGGCCCGGCCTCCATGGAACCGAAGACCACCATTGAGAGAGGGCTGCGCCGGGCGTCTTCCTCCTCGGCGCTCGCGGTGCAGATCGGGGCTGCGGCGAGGCTTATCGCCAGCCCGGCCAGTCCGGCCTTGCTCACCTGGTACGCCACGCAAGCCCCCACGCCCGCCGTCGCGCACGCTGCCCGTTCCGGCAACCTGCCCCAGGATTGCAGCAGTTTGGCTGTAATCTGGCAAGCTTTTGTTAACCAAGCGGGAGCAGGCTCGATCTATCCGGCAAAGCTTTCAGTCCGTAACGGGGGGAGGTGGCGATGGTTTCGACCGATTTCATCCGGCAGCTCGAAGGCTACGGGCTGACCACGGCAACGATCCTCTACCGGATGCCGGATCATCTCAGCGTCCTGCAGACCTTTATCTGGCAGCAGTACGACGTGGCGCCGCGCTTCCCTGTCCTGCAGGACTTTCTGACGTTCTGGAAGCGGGAACTCGAAGGGCCGCTTCATTCCGTCACGGTCGCGCATTCGCATCTGATCAAGCCCGCGGAGATTCGCCATCTGAACGGCGTCTTCACCCTGCACTAAGCGTTCTTCCGATGCGCCGGCCCTGAGCCGAGGGCATTGAAAGCCTGCGTCCGGCTCGCTTGTTGGCGGGTGTCCGGCCGTGCTAGGCGGGCGCTTCCGCTTCGGCACGGCCTGCTCCCTTGTCATCTCCTTTGCGTACATCCGGACTTCTGACGGCGCTGGCGGGTCTGCCCGGGGAGCGCATCACCGTCGGCACGATCGTCGCCGCACTGCAGGACCGGGCCTATGCGCTGCTCGTCGTCCTGCTCGGTCTGCCGAATTGCCTGCCGATGCCGCCGCCGATTCCGCTGGTCTGCGGGCTGGTGCTGGCCTTTGTCGCCGTCCAGATGCTGACGGGGCGGCGGATGCCCTGGCTGCCGCAGGCGCTGCTCCGCCGCAGCATCGGCAAGCCCGAGTTGAACCGCGCCGTGGCCCGGGCGCTGCCGGCTCTCACCTGGCTGGAACGCTTCTCGCAGCCGCGCCTGACGATGTTGGGCGGGCGCTGGGCGATTCCGGTGCTGGGGTTGGTGATCCTGATCCTGGCGCTTGGCCTGATCGTCGCGGCGCCGTTCATCGGGCAGATTCCGCTCGGGCTCGCAGTCTGCCTCGTCGGGCTTGGCCTGGTCGAACGCGACGGGGTGCTGATCATCATCGGAGCCGTGGTCGGCGCCATCGGCCTGCTGCTGAGCGCCGGCTTCGCCTATGCGATCTTCAGCGGCATCCACGAGCTGTTCTTCTGAAGTCCGCCGCCCGTCCGGCTCGTGATCGTCAGGCGGCGGCGAGGATTTCAGCGAAAGGATTGTCCAGGCGGAGCAGGCGATCGATCTCGCTTGCGGGCACGGCCTTGGAGAACAGGAAGCCCTGTAGTTCGTGGCACCCGATCGCCTGCAGGAAGCGGTGCTGCTCGGCGGTCTCGACGCCCTCGGCGCAGACCCGCAGGCCGAGCGCACGCCCGAGATGGGCCATCGAATGGACGAGGATCGCGGACTCGCCGGTCGCTTCCATATATTCCAGGAATGAGCGGTCGATCTTGATCTTGTCGAAGGCGAAGCGGCGCAGATAGATCAGGCTCGAATAACCGGTGCCGAAATCGTCGAGGGCGAGGCCGACGCCATGAGCCCGGATGTCCATCATCGCCGCTTCGGCGGCGTCGGCATCCTCGATCAGAACGCCTTCGGTCAGTTCGAGCTCAAGCTGGGCCGGGTCGAAATCCGTTTCGTCGATCGTGCGGATGACATTCGCGACGAAGTCCTTGTGGCGGAATTGGATCGGCGAGACGTTGACCGCGAGGCGGATGCCCTTCCAGCGCCGGGCCTCGGTGCAGGCGCGCCGCAGCACCCATTCGCTGAGCGGCACGATCAGGCCGCGTTCCTCGGCAATGGCGATGAAATCCGAGGGCGGGATCATGCCATGAGCCGGGTGCTGCCAGCGTACCAGCGCCTCTACGCCGACGATGGTCGAGCCGTCGACGGAGACCTGCGGCTGGTAATGCAGCATGAGCTGGTCGTTGTCGATGGCGTGGCGCAGGTCGTCCTCGACCATGCGCTTCAACTGCATCGAGCGGTTCATCTGCGTTTCGAAGAACGCATAGCGATTGCGGCCGCTGTTCTTGGCTTCGTAGAGCGCAGTATCCGCGAGCTTGAGCAGGGCTTCCCGGCTGGTGCCGTCTCGCGGCGCCATCGCGATGCCGATGGAGGAACCGATGGTGACCTCGGCGCCGGTGATGGCGAACGGCTCGGAGAGGCTGGCGAGAATGCGCTCGCCAAGTACGGCGCAGCCGCTCGGCGTTGCGGAATGGGTCTGGATGATGCCGAATTCGTCGCCGCCGAGCCGCGCCACGGTGTCCCCGACCTGCACCGCGCCGGAGAGGCGGACCGCGACCTGACGGATCAGTTCATCGCCGGCGGTATGCCCATAGGTGTCGTTGACGGCCTTGAAGCGATCGAGATCGATCAGCAGAACGGCGAGGCTCGGGCCGTCATCGTGAATGTGGGCCAGGGTCTGGTCGAGCGTCAGGTCGAAGCTGCGGCGGTTCGGCAGCAGGGACAACTCGTCCTGACCGGCGAGGCGCTGAATCTGGCGCTCGCGCAGCTCGATCTGTTCGGCAGAGGCGCGCAGGCGCTGGACGACGAAGACGAAGATCGCCGAAAACAGCACGGCAACCGCTATGAGCGCCCAGAGAAAGCGGCGCAGCATCACGTCGCCGGGACGTGCCGGCGACCAGGTCAGCCAGGCGCTGACCTTGCCGTCGGCGGCGCGCAGGCCGAGCTTCGACAACGCGTCGGCCGGCTGTCTGATCACGAGCCGTACGTCGGTGACGCGGTTGCGCTCGGCGAGATCGGATAGCAGGGCGCTGGACAGGTGCCGATAGGCGACGAAAGACAGCGGCGCCGAGCCGCTTTCCGAGGCGAAAGAGGCGATCCGCGAGAGGTCCATCACCGTCAGGATCAGGGTTTCGCCGCCATCCGTGACGATGGTCGAGTGGGCCGCACCGAACTGGGGCGTAACCTCGTCGCCGATCACGGTGGCGACGAAGGAGCTTTTCGCGCCGCGCTGCAACGCCTCGATATGATGCGGGCTGCTGCTGCCGGCGTGGTCCACCGAGGCCGGATTCTCGATCCATGCCAGTACGGTTCCACCGGTTCCGCCGATATAGGCGCCGTCGAAATCCATCAATTGCCCGCTCAGCCGTTTGAAGGCCGCCTGCAATGTGGCAATCGAGCCGGGCTGCTGCAGGGCTTCAAGCAGATCCCCGGCGGCGACGAGCCGTTCCAGCCGCTGTTCGCTCAGCTTGATCTGGGTGTTGACCGCGGCCTCGATCCGCTCAGCCTGACGCTGCGCCTCAAGGCGGTTGGCTTCGCGAGTGATCGCAACGACGACGCCGATTCCGGCGGCCATCAGAAGCAGGAAGGCACAGCCCAGCGTCACCACGGTGCTCGCGAACATGCGAGCGGAGGAACCCGCATTCGTCATCTTCGCGGCATTGAATGCGGGCATTATGCGTCCAGGGAAGGTCTTCGTGCTGCGACTTAAGGCGTGAATTATTGACATCCCGTTGCCTGAGGACCGGTTTTCGGGCTGTCAGGACCCCGAAGGCGCATAGGGAGGGCGTGGAATGGCCATATGCGCGGCCCGTAGCGCGGCCGACCAGCGCTCGCGCAGATCGTGAAAATAGGGCTCACCGGCCTCGATCCGGCGGTTCAATTCGAAATCGTCGGCATCGCGTCGCAGGACGACGAGATCGATCGGCAGGCCGACGCCAAGATTGGAGCGCATGGTCGAATCCATCGAAATCAGCCCGACCTTCAGGGCATCGTAGAGATGGGTCTTGTAGGTGACGGCGCGGTCGAGGATCGGCTTGCCATATTTGTGCTCGCCGATTTGCAGGAACGGCGAGTCGATGCCGCATTCGATGAAGTTGCCGGCGCTGTACACCATGAAAAGGCGCATCGGCTGCCCCTTGATCTGGCCGCCGAACAACAAGCCGATCTCGAACTTGACGTTCGCCTCCTCCAGCGCAGGGCCGTCGATATCGCGGACATGCCGGATGCAGCGGCCGACGAGTTGTGCCGCCCGAAACATCGAGCTTGCATTCTGAAGGGTGTCGAGCTCCCCGGTTTCGGGATTCGGCAGGCCTTCGTGCAGGAAGCTGATCACCGATTGTGTGATTGAGAGGTTCCCGGCCGTCATCAGGCCGAAATTGCGATCGCCCGGCCAGTTGAAGACATGGAGCTTGCGGAAGGTCGAGATGTCGTCGAGCCCGGCATTGGTGCGGGTGTCGGCGATCATGACGAGCCCGTCCTGCACGAGGATTCCGGCGCAATAGGTCACAGGTTCGATCCTTGCTTCTTGTCCTGTTTTCTTGCCCCGTGCTTCCGGCGCGCCCGCGAAAGGGCCGTTACTGGTTGGCGCTGCGGCCTTCGGCTTCGCGGGCACTGACGCGGACGTCGAGGTTCTCGCCTTCGCCGCCCTGGCGCGAGCCGCGAACCGGCGCGGCATCCGCGTAGTCGAGCCCTATCGCAACACGCACATGCGTGTCGATCGGGCAAAGCGCATTGGCGCAGTCGAAGCCGATCCAGCCGTAATCGTCGAGATGGACCTCCGCCCAGGCATGGGCGCCATTGCCGTGCGGCAGACTGTCGGACCGCGCGACATAGCCCGAGACATAGCGGGCAGGCAGGCCGAGATGCCGGGCGCAGGCCATGAAGACATGCGCGATGTCCTGCGCGATCGCTTCGCGCGCCGCAAAGGCAGCGGCCGCGCCGACGCCGATGCGGCCGCTGGCCTCGACGCATTTCATGCGGTCGCCGACGGCGTTCATCAATGCATGCATCTGGGAGAGCGGCGTGCCGGCGCCTGCGGTGACCTCGTCCGCGAAATTGCGCAGGGCTTCGTCTTGTTGGGTGAGGAGCGTGTCGCGGTGATAGGCCTCGCAGGGTACACGCTCCAGCCCGCCGCGAACGGCACCCGCGAGGTCGATCGTCTCGATCAGTCCGTCGATGCGGATGACGAGCGAGGAAATCGGCCCATCGGCATAGAAGCTGTGCACGATGTTGCCATGGGCATCCTGCGAAGCCCGCAGGCGGCCGTCGACATTCGGCTCGATACGCCATGACATGACATGCTGGCCGTCATGGTCGCGCGGCGTCAAACGCAGGATCTGCGTGATGTGGCGTGCCGGCTCGGCATAATCGTAGCCGATCGTATGGGAAATCCTGATCCGCATGATCCGGTCCGGGCGGGTTAGGGCAGGCGTGCCGCAGGCGCGCCTGGCTGATTCATTGCAGATACTGCTCGAAGATGGTGTTGCCGAGGCGGTTGTTCTCGGTGATGAATTCCTCGATGAATTCGTGCAGGCCATGCTCGAAGACATCGTCGATCCGGGTATTGCTGAGGTTCGCCAGCGTCTTGCGGGCCTGGCGTTGCGCCGGTCCCTGGCGGCCATAGGCATCGCCGAGTGCATCGAGGAAGCGGGAGATGTTCTCGTAGCAGGCGGCGAGCGAACGCGGCATGCGCCGGTTCAGCACCAGGAGGTCGGCGACGAGGATCGGCTTAACGGCTTCGCGATAGACCCAGTGATAGGCCGTCAGCGCGGAGACCTCACGCAATACGGTGGTCCACTGGAAATAGTCGAGCGAGCCGCCGACCTGCTCGTCGGCCGGCAGCAGCACATGGTATTTGACGTCGAGGATGCGGGCGGTGTTGTCGGCACGCTCGAGATAGACGCCGAGCCGCGAAAACCAGTAGCCGTCATCGCGCAGCATGGTCCGGTAGGCCGAGCCGTCGAAGACCAGCGAGACGTTCTTCACCCAGTCGAGGAAGCGGGCGAATTCCTCACGGTCCATGCGCTTCTTTTCAAATCGCTGCAGCTCCAGCCAGGCGCCGTTGAGCGCGTCCCACATCTCCGAAGTCAGCGCCGTGCGTACCGCGCGCGCATTCGAACGCGCCTGGGCAAGGCAATTGCGGATCGAGGACGGGTTGTCGGGATTGAACGTCAGGAAATCGCAGACATTGCGTTCGTTCGCCTCGGCATAGGCCTTGGCGAAGGCCTCCTCGCAGCCGGCGGTCAGGACCGCGCTCTGCCATTCCGTGCCGGCGCCGCCATAGGTCGTGGGCAGATTGGTCAGGCGCGTCGTCGCGTCGAGGATGCGGGCGAGATATTCGGCCCGCTCGACATAGCGGGAAACCCAGTAGAGGCTGTCTGCGGTACGCGAAAGCATGGTCAGCGAGTGCCTTTCCGCGGGATGGCAGGCTGGTTCGGGAGGAAGGCAGGCGAGGGCGCGGCCGGGTTGCTCATGCGTCGAGCACCCAGGTGTCCTTGGTGCCGCCGCCCTGGCTGGAGTTCACCACGAGCGAGCCTTCCTTGAGCGCCACGCGGGTCAGGCCGCCGGGGACGCAGGAAATGCCGTTGGCGCCGGAAAGCACATAGGGGCGCAGGTCGACATGGCGTGGCGCCACGCCCGAGGCGACGAAGGTCGGGCAGGTCGAGAGCGCGAGCGTGGGCTGGGCGATGAAACCCTCCGGCTGTGCCCTGAGCTTGCGCCGGAAGCTCTCGATCTGCGCCTTGCTGGCGTGCGGGCCTACAAGCATGCCGTAGCCGCCCGAGCCGTTCACCTCCTTGACGACGAGCTTCTCGAGATTGTCGAGGACATAGGCATTGGCCTCGGGTTCGCGGCAGCGGAAGGTCGGGACGTTCTTCAGGATCGGCTCCTCACCGGTGAAGAACTTCACGATCTCGGGCATGTAGCTGTAGACCGCCTTGTCGTCGGCGACGCCGGTGCCGACCGCGTTCGCCAGCGTGACGTTGCCGGCCTTGTAGGCGCCGATGATGCCGGGGACGCCCAGCACGGAATCACTGCGGAAGGCGAGCGGGTCGATGAAGTCGTCGTCGATGCGCCTGTAGATCACGTCGACACGCTTCGGCCCCTGGGTCGTGCGCATGTAGACGACATCGTCCTTGACCAGCAGGTCCGAGCCTTCGACCAGTTCGACGCCGAGCTTGTCGGCGAGGAACGAGTGCTCGTAGAAGGCCGAGTTGTACTGGCCGGGCGTGAGCAGGCAGATCGTCGGATCGGAGGAGGCGCTGCGCGGCGCGACCGAACGTAGCGTCGCCAGGAGCTGGTCGGGATAATTGTCGACTGGCGCGACGCGATGGGTCGAGAACAGCTCCGGGAAGAGCCGCAGCATCACCTCGCGATTTTCCATCATGTAGGAGACGCCGGAGGGCGTGCGGGCATTGTCCTCTAGGACGTAGAATGTATCGGCGTCGACACGCACCACGTCGATGCCGGCGATATGGCAATAGATGCCGTGCGGCACCTTGAAATCGACCATTTCAAGCTGGTAGCAGGCGTTGCGATAGACCAGATCGGGCGGAATGATGCCGGCTTTGAGGCATTCCTTCGGGCCGTAGACATCGGCCAGGAACATGTTGAGGGCGGTGACGCGCTGGCGCAGGCCAGCTTCCAGCCTCGTCCATTCCGGCTTGGTCAGCACGCGCGGGATGATGTCGAAGGGGATCAGGCGCTCGGTCGATTCCTCGTCGCCATAGACCGCGAAGGTGATGCCGATGCGGCGAAAGAACAGTTCCGCCTGGCTGCGCCTCAATGCCAGCGTCTCGGGCGGCGCCTCCTTCAGCCAGCGGTCGAGAGCCTCGTAGGCGGGCCTCAGCTCGGCTCCCGAACCGGTCATCTCATCGAATGCGACCATGCAGCTCTCTTCCCCGTTGAGGTCAGCCTATGCGCATTCGCGGCCGCTCGGGAAGAGGGAGAATAGCCGTACCATTGATCCGGTCTGCCTTTTTTGATCGGCAGTATTGATCAGGTACAGTTTGCTTTGGATCGTCATGGCAAAGAAGAACCCGCCCGCTCGGCGCGGCTGATTCTTCGTTGCGCCGCAGGATGCGGCTGTGCCTGCGCTATTGTTGTACCGGAAACGTGCGTCCGTCCAGCCAAAGCCGCAGAGCCTGCGCATTGTTCCGGTTCTCGTCCTTCGCGGCATAGAGCAGGACGACCGGGCCTTTCTTCCGTTCAGCCGCCAGAGTGGCAAGAGCCGCCTGCGCCTGAGGGCTGCCGAGCTCGGTTGCATAGGCGGCGCAGAACTCGTCCCAGAGGTCGGGACGGCCGTGGAATTCGTGGCGCAGGGCATCGCTGGGTGCGAGATCCTTCAGCCAGAGGTCGATCCGATCCCTGGAGACGCCGCGCGGCCAGAGCCGGTCGACGAGGATGCGCGTGCCGTCGCCGGGAGCAGGGGGGTCGTAAACCCGCTTCATCGTCAGTTTCGTCATTCACCTGCTCCCTGTGAGACGCGCGTCGAAGGGTCAGATCAATCCCAGGCTGCGAAAGCTCGCATGACCGTCGCGGCCGACGATGATGTGGTCGTGGATGGCGATGCCCAGAGGCTTCGCGATGTCGACAAGCTCGCGCGTCATGCCCATGTCGGCGCCGGACGGCGTGGGATCGCCCGAGGGGTGATTGTGGACCAGGATGATCGCGGAGGCCGAGAGTTCGAGCGCGCGGCGCATCACTTCGCGCGGATAGACCGGGGTATGGTCGACCGTGCCGGTCTGCTGAACCTCGTCGGCGATCAGGATGTTCTTCTTGTCGAGGAAGAGGATGCGGAACTGCTCGCGCTCGGCGAAGGCCATCGCCATCCGGCAATAGTCGAGCACCGAAGACCAGGAGGAGAGCACAGGCCGCTTGCCCACAGCGCCCTTGGCCATGCGCTTCAGTGCGGCTTCGACGATCTTGAGATCGAGCGCAACGCCGTCGCCGACGCCCTTCACCTCGGTCAGGCGTGCCGCCGGTGCGCCCAGAACTTCAGCGAAGGAGCCGAAGCGCTGGATCAGTTCCTTGGCGAGCGGCTTGACATCGCGCTGCGGGATCGAGCGGAAGAGCAGAAGCTCCAGCAATTCGTAGTCCGGCAACGTCTCCGCGCCGGCCTCCTGGAAGCGGGCGCGCAGACGGTCGCGATGGCCGTGATAATGTGGTGTGCCGGCATCGGCGGATGCGGCCGGCGAGGGCGCCTTGCGCGGTCCCTTGCCGATGCCGACGCTCATTTCGCGGCGAGCGGATTGCCGAGCCCGGCGGGCGACAGCGTGAAGATTTCGCAGCCTTGCTCGGTGACGCCGATCTGATGCTCGAACTGGGCCGAGAGCGAGCGGTCGCGGGTGACGGCGGTCCAGCCGTCGGAGAGCACCTTCACGCCCGGCTTGCCGAGATTGATCATCGGCTCGATGGTGAAGACCATACCCGGTTTCAGCAGCACGCCTTCGCCGGGGCTGCCGTAATGCAGGATGTTCGGCGCGTCGTGGAAGACCTGGCCGATGCCGTGGCCGCAGAAATCGCGGACGACCGAGCAGCGCTCGGCCTCGGCATAGCGCTGGATGGCGAAACCGATATCGCCGGTTGTGGCGCCGGCGCGCACCGCCTTGATGCCGCGCTGCAGGCTCTCGTAGGTGATCTCGATCAGGCGCTCGGCCTTCCGCGATATCTCGCCCACGCCATACATGCGGCTGGAATCGCCGTGCCAGCCGTCGACGATCAGGGTGTAGTCGATATTGAGGACGTCGCCCTCGCGCAGCGGCTTGTCGTCGGGAATGCCGTGACAGACGACATGGTTGATCGAGGTACAGATCGACTTGGTGTAGCCGCGATAGAACAGCGTCGCCGGATAGGCGCCGTTATCCATGGCGAACTGGAAGGCGAGATCGTCGAGGCGCTGCGTGGTGACGCCGGGCTTGACGTAGGAGCCGAGCATGTCGAGCCCCGCAGCCGTGAGCCGGCCGGCCTTGTGCATGGCCGCGAAGGCCTCGGGGCCGTGAATCTTGATGGCAGGCTCGCGTGAACGCGAGCGGCCGATGGCGTCTTCGAAGGTCATTGCGCGCGGAAAACTCCTCGTCCCCTTATCTATTGCGTTTGATGGCGCACGCAAGCCGGTTGCCGCGCCGGAGGCGCACGCCCCCGCACTGTCGCAAGGTCAGCGATGCATGAGGCGTCCTTGTGCTGACGTTGGGGGAATTGTAACTTTTTTGTGGCAGCTTGCCGCTCGCACCTTTCGTCTGCCCGATTGCTTCCCTGGACACATGAAAGCGTCTGTTTCCTCGGCCCTAACCGATACATCCGATCCGACGCTCAGCGCGCTCGACCAGCTCTCGCTCGATCTCGCCATGGCGCGCGGCATCGACGAGGTCATGGCGGTCGTGCGCCGCAACGCCCGCGGCTTGACCGGGGCCGACGGCATCAGCTTCATCCTGCGCGACAACGGCCGGTGCTATTATGCCGACGAGGATGCCGTCGCGCCGCTCTGGAAGGGCCAGCGGTTCCCGATGGATAGCTGCATCTCCGGCTGGGCGATGCAGCATGGCGAGGTCGTCGTCATCGAGGATATCGACGAGGACGACCGCATTCCCCACGAAGCCTATCGCCCGACCTTCGTGCGCAGCCTGGTCATGGTGCCGGTCCGGCAGGACGACCCCGTTGCCGCGATCGGCGCCTATTGGGCGCATCGGCATCGGCCGGCGCCGGAGGTCATCCGGGCGCTGAGGCGGATCGCCAACAGCGCGGCGGTCGCCATGACCAATATCGCTCTGGTGAATTCGCTCTCGCGGGCGCTGGAGGAGGCGGAGCGCGCCAAGGATGCCGTGATCCTGGCCATGGCCTCGCTGGCGGAGACGCGCGACAATGAAACGGCCAACCATGTCCGGCGTACCCAGCACTACCTGCGGGTGCTGGCCGAGGGCGCCCGCGACCGGGGGCTCTTCGCCGGAGAGCTCGACGACGCGACGCTCGACCTGCTGTTCAAATCGGCACCGCTGCACGATATCGGCAAGGTCGGCATTCCCGACAGCATCCTGTTGAAGCCGGGCCGGCTCGACGATGACGAGCGGGCGATGATGCAGACCCATGCCGAGCTGGGACGGGTCGCCATCGCCAATGCCGAGCGCCATCTCGGCGGCTCCAGCTCCTTTCTGCGGCTGGCGAAGGAGATCGCCCATACCCATCACGAGCGCTGGGACGGGGCCGGCTACCCGCAAGGACTCGCCGGCCGGGCCATTCCGTTGTCCGGACGCCTGATGGCGATCGCCGATGTCTACGATGCCCTTGTGACCAAACGGGTCTACAAGGAGGCGATGACCCATGACGAGGCGGTTGCGGTGGTGATGGGGGAGCGTGGCCGGCAGTTCGATCCCGAACTCGTCGATGTCTTCCGCGAGGTCGCGCCCCGGTTCGGGGAGATCCATCTGCGTTTCGCGGACGGCGGCTGATCGCGAAGCTCTTGCGTCCAATGGCTGGCGCGCCGGAGCGCCGAGGTGTATCAGGCTGGCGCAATGGCCATCATCGAACAGAACCCGGCGGAAGAGCGGCCTTTCGGCACCTTCGCGCCGAAAGCCTATCTCGCCCGCATCATCGCCCGGACGCGCGCAGCCTCGGACAGTTTCCTCGGCCGCAAGATCGCTTACGCGCTGCGGCGCCTGGGATTGCGCTCGCTCGACGGCGCGCCGGTCGACATCGAGTCGCTGGGGGCGAAGATGCGCCTCTATCCGGACGGCAACGTCTGTGAGAAGCGCGTGCTGTTCACGCCGCAATATTTCGACGCGATCGAACGGGACCTGCTGGCCTCGCGGTTGTGCGAAGGCTTCACCTTCATCGATATCGGGGCAAATATCGGTGCCTATTCGCTCTTCGTCGCAGCGAGGGCCGGGCGCAGGGCGCGCATCCTCGCAGTCGAGCCGCAGCCCGAGATATTCGGGCGGCTGGCCTTCAACATCGCGCAGAACCCGTTCGGCACCGTCAAGGCAGTGGCCTGCGCGCTTGCCGACAAGCCGGGCGAACTGACCCTGTTCATCGATCCGACCAATCGCGGGGAATCGAGCGTCCGCATTCTGAATTCGAGCGCCGGGACCTCGGTCAAGGTGCCGGCGATGACCCTGCTATCGCTGGTCGAGGGTGAAGGTTACGAGTGTATCGACGCGATCAAGCTCGATGTCGAGGGAGCCGAGGATCTGATTCTCGAACCGTTCCTGCGCGATGCGCCTGAGGCGCTGTGGCCGGGCTTCATCATCATCGAGGATTCGCGCCAGCGCTGGCAGACCGATCTTGCCGGCCTGCTTGAGCGCAACGGCTACAAGCTCGTCGCCCAGACGCGGCTCAACCTGGTCTTCGAGCGCAAGCCGGCCTGAGCGCCGCGCCCAGGGCATGGCCGGCGCGTCCATGCCGGTGCTTGAGCGTGCCGCCTGGAACGCCTAGCTCTTGTGCGCAAGCCAGGAGCGCCTCCATGTCCGCGAACGAAGCCAGCCCCTCCGCCGCAATCGTCACGGCCGCGATTCTGGTGATCGGCGACGAGATCCTGTCAGGCCGTACCAAGGACAAGAATATCGGCTACATCGCCGAGTACCTCACCAATATCGGTGTCGACCTGCGCGAGGTCCGCGTCGTTCCGGACGTTGCCGAGGATATCGTCGCTGCGCTCAATGCACTTCGCGGCCGCTATACCTACGTCTTCACGACCGGCGGGATCGGGCCGACCCATGACGACATCACGGCTGATGCCGTCGCTGCGGCGTTCGGCGTGACGATCGATCACGATCCGCGCGCCGTCGCGATGCTGTCGGAGCGCTTCTCGCGCGATGAACTCAACGAGGCCCGCATGCGGATGGCGCGCATTCCCGCCGGGGCCGATCTGATCGCGAATGCGATCTCGAAGGCGCCGGGCTTTCGGATCGGTAACGTTTATGTGATGGCCGGCGTGCCCGCGATCATGCAGGCCATGCTCGACGTCATCGGCCCAACCCTGCAGACGGGCGCGAAAATGCTGTCCGATACGGTGCAGACCGGCTTGCGCGAAGGCGATATCGGCGGTCCTCTGGCCGAAATTGCAAATACTCACCCCGAAGTTTCGATCGGTTCCTACCCGTTCTGGTCCGAGGCGGGGCCGGATACGAATATCGTCGTCAGGTCGCGCGATGCAGAGAAATTACTCGCAGCAATGGCAGCGGTGAAAGCGATGGTTGCTTTGGAAAAGCAGCGGCTGTCCAGATCAAATTGATTGCCGCAACTCGTCTGAATTCAATACAACTTTGATGAGAAACTTTTGTTTTTAGGCCCTCTCGTTTAAGTTTCATTGGCTCCCCGTTCATGTATTTTAGTGTTCGGATGTCGCCTTTACGATGCTTTTCTGATCGAAATTAAGCTTCGATCGGAGAGGGAACCATTCATAAACCGGTTGATGCGATATTCGGCACGTGGCCGGATAGCATTCGGCCTTTCCTGCCGCGCTTCTGCGCCGCGGGTGTCGACATGGCTTTCAGGACGATGCGGGCCCGACGAAGCCTCATGCGCGGGCTGCGCCGAGGGGGGATCTCAGATGCCGCTCTTTTCTGGCCTTTTCACGAATCGGTATGCCACGGGACAACTGGATGCGATCAATCGATCGCAGGCGCGGATCGAATTTGACCTCAGTGGCACAATTCTCGATGCCAACGAAAACTTCCTCGCGGCAATGGGTTACACGCTGGCCGAGGTGAAGGGGCAACATCACAGCCTCTTCGTAACGTCCGAAGAGAAGGCGAGCCCCGCCTACAAGCAGTTCTGGGCCGATCTCGGCCGTGGCGAATTCTCGCGCGGGCAGTATCTGCGGCTCGGCAAGGGCGGCAAGGAGATCTGGATCCAGGCGAGCTACAACCCGATCCTCGGGGCAGGGGGCAAGCCGGTCAGCGTCGTCAAGTACGCTTTCGACGTGACCGAGCAGAAGAACCGCCTCGCCGATCTCGAAGGGCAGCGGGCCGCGATCGACAAGGCGCAGGCCGTGATCGAGTTCGATCTTGCCGGCAAGATCCTGACGGCGAACCAGAATTTCCTCGACGTCCTCGGCTATTCGCTGGCCGAGATCGTCGGACAGCATCACCGACTGTTCGTCGATCCGGCCGAGCGCGAGACGCCCGCCTATCGCGCCTTCTGGGAACGTCTCGGCCAGGGCGAATACGATGCCGGCCAGTACCGGCGCATCGGCAAGGGCGGCAGGGAGGTCTGGATTCAGGCGAGCTACAACCCGATCCTCGATGCGCAGGGGCGACCTTACAAGGTCGTCAAGTTCGCCTCCGACATCACCGCGACCTTCAAGGGCAAGCAGCTCGAGGCGGCGGTGCAGGAGACGAGCGCCGTGATCGACCGGGCCAAGGGCAAGGACCTGACCGGGCGCGTGCCGCTCGACGGCAAGACGGGAGAGGTCGCGACGCTCTGCGCGGGCGTGAACGATCTGCTCGACACCCTGGCGGAGGTGGTGGGTACGGTTCGCGACATCTCCGCGCGCATCGATGGCGCCTCGCTCAAGATCACCTCCGACAGCCAGCAACTGGCCGAGCGGACCGAAGCCAATGCCGCAAGCCTGCAGCAGACCGCTGCGACGACCGAGGAGCTTGCCGCGTCGGTCAAGCACAGCGCCGGCAATTCGAAGATGGCGGTACAGCTCGGCAACGAGGCGAGCGAGGTTGCCGCGCGCGGTGGTGCCATCGTCACCGAGGCGGTCGCGGCGATGGGGCGGATCGAGCAGGCCTCGTCCGGCATTTCGGAGATCATTTCGATGATCGACGAGATCGCCTTCCAGACCAACCTGCTGGCGCTGAATGCCGCGGTCGAGGCGGCGAGGGCAGGCGATGCCGGGCGTGGCTTCGCGGTGGTCGCGACCGAGGTGCGGGCCCTTGCTGCGCGTTGCAGTGAATCCGCCAATGGCGTCAAGACGTTGATCGCGAATTCTACGCAACAGATTCAAGCCGGTGTCGGCCTGGTCAAGGATGCCGGAACGACACTGGGCGAGATCGTCGGCGCCGCGTCCAAGGTTGCCTCGACCGTCAGCGAAATCTCGCAGGCGACGGCCGAGCAAGCCAACGGCATCGACGAGATGGCCCGCACCGTCGCCCATATGGACGAGATCACGCAGCAGAACTCACTGCTCGCCGAACAGAGCGCGAAAGTTGCGCGCGACCTCCAGCAGGAGACCGAGACGCTGAGCACGATGGTTTCCGCCTTCCAGCTCGGCGGCGACCGGCACCGGCCTTCGCCGCAGCTCGTCCATTCCGCCGCGCCGGTTCCGGTGCCTGCGGCTCCGGCCCAGCGTGGCCGGCGTGTCGCCGGCGGCGGCGGGGCGGATGGCTGGGCCGAGTTCTGAGGCGGTTTATCGACGCTGAATTGGGGATGTTCGGCGCGCGCCTCTTGTCAGGCGCGCGCCGATAGGCTTTTCGGTCGGAAACGGCGCCTGTCGCGTCGCGCATGTCCGGAGCGCTGTCCATGGCCGAACCGTCCTCGAACAAGGCTTTCCCGGTTTCCTGGGATCAGTTCCATCGCGATGCCCGCGCGCTGGCGTGGCGCCTCGCCGAGAAGGGGCCTTTCGAGGCGATGGTCTGCATCACCCGCGGCGGACTGGTGCCGGCTGCGATCATCTGCCGGGAACTCGGCCTGCGCATGATCGAAACCGTCTGCGTCGCGAGCTATCACGACTACAAGAACCAGACCGATCTCCAGGTGCTCAAGGACATCGCCCCGAACATCAAGGCGATCGGCGGCGGCACGGGCAAGGGCGTGCTGGTGGTCGACGACCTCACCGACACCGGCAAGACGGCGCGCGTCGTGCGCGAGATGCTGCCGAAGGCGCATTTTGCCTGCGTTTACGCCAAACCGAAGGGGGTGCCGACCATCGATACTTTCGTCACCGAAGTGAGCCAGGACACCTGGATCTATTTCCCCTGGGACATGGGCTTCACC
>NZ_JAFKFW010000036.1 GCF_017308015.1 Allobosea sp. | reverse complement strand
AGGAAGACGGTCTCGCGGCGGGTGTTGGGCAACTCGATCCCGATCGCGTTCTTGCCCTGAACCACCGCGACGCGTGCCGACACAGCGCTCATCGAACGCGCGATGTCGTCCGCCAGGGAAATCACGCGGGAGGATTTCGTGCCGGGAGCGGGCTCCAGTTCGTACAGGGTGACGACCGGGCCAGGACGTACCTGCGAGATCTCGCCGCGAACGCCGAAATCCTCCAGAACGCCTTCGAGGAGCGTGGCATTCTGCTCCAGCGCGTCGGTCGATACCGCGTTGGCTGCGACCTTCTTCGGCTCGGCCAGATAGGTCAGCGGCGGCAATTCGAACGTGTCGCGGTCGAGCAGCGAGGGCTGCGCCTCGCGCTGCATGCGCTTGCCGGGTTTGGGCGCCGGGCGGGGCATGGTGACGCGCGGGGCATTGAGGTCGCGCAGATCCTGCGGCTCGTCGTCGAGGTCGAAGGGCGCGTCGGAATCGTCGGATACTCGATTCGGACCCGTAACGGAGCGGGCGCCGGGCAGCGGCTCGGGATCGAAATCGGGCAGGCTGCGGCGGCCGGCCGGGGCTTCGCCGAATTGCGGCTCGCGGCGCACGCGGCTGCTGTCGCGGGTCGGAACGACGCCGGTATCGATCGCTGGCTCGGGCGGCTGCGGCAGGCGGCGCAGGATCGCGGCGCGCAAGGCCATCGCTCCATGGGCGAGCCAGCCGATCAGGATGACGGCGATGCCGGGCTCGTCGTCGCGACGCTCCTCGCTATCGGACCAGCTATCCTCGGCCTCGTCGCTGTCGAGAGCAGGGTCCTCGTCGGTGACGAAGCCGAAGCCGGCCGCGGCGGTGACGGCGAGGATGGCGACGCCGGCATAAAGGAAGCCAACCAGGCTGCCGACGGCGCTGCCGGCGATGCCTGCGATATTGCGTGTGCCGAACAACAGGCCATCGCCGATGACGCCGCCCATGCCGGTGGGCAGCGGCCAGCGCGGGGTCGCAGGGAGCGCGCTGGCGACCGCGGCGGTCGCGGCGACACCCACAACCCAGAGGCCGAGCTTCAGCGCGCCACGGTCGAACATGTGGAAGCGGACGAGGCGGAGCGCCCAGATCACCGGTGGGAACAGCAGGGCGATGACGCCGAGGCCGATGAGCTGCATCAGCAGGTCGGCGACCATGGCGCCCGGGCGGCCGAGCCAGTTGCGGACGGCGCCGCTGGTGGCGTTGTTGAGACTGGGATCGTCGACCGACCAGCTTGCCAGCGCCGTGGACACCGCGATCATCAGGGCAAGGACGCCCATCCCGGTCAGCTCCGAGGCACGGCGCGACAGGAACTCGCGCACCGGGTCGGGCAGGCGGTCCATGAGCGATTGGGAGCGGCGGATCGTGCGCATGCGGTTTCGGGTCTTGTCCGGACTGTCGGGCCGCACCATTCGGCCATCCGCGGAAGGTTAGGAAGCCGAGGTTAAGACCCGCTTAACCTTGCCGGACGGTGCGCCGTCATTCTGGCGGGGGGAGCGGCGATCCTAAGAAAAACCCCGGCGGTTGCCCGCCGGGGACGAGGTTTTATCGGATGCGGCAGGAGGATCAGATGTTGTAGGCGCGCTCGCCATGCTCGGCGATGTCGAGGCCCTCGCGTTCCTGGTCGGAGGTGACGCGCAGGCCGATCACTGCGTCGATGATCTTGAACAGGACAAAGGAGCCGATGCCGGACCAGGCGACCGCGATGACGACCGCGACGAACTGCTTCCAGACCTGGGCGCCCATGGCGTAATCGGCGACGCCGATGCCGCCAAGCGCGGGAGCGACGAAGATGCCGGTGCCGATCGAGCCGATGATGCCGCCGACGCCATGGACGCCGAAGACATCGAGCGAATCATCGTAGCCGAGCGCGTTCTTCACCGTGGTGCAGAAGAAGAAACAGACCACGCCGGCAATGGAGCCAAGCACGATCGCGCCCATCGGTCCCACCAGGCCGGCGGCCGGCGTGACGGCGACGAGGCCGGCGACGATGCCGGAGAGCATGCCGAGCAGTGAGGGCTTGCCCTTGACGATCCATTCGATGAAGAGCCAGCCAAGCGCCGCGGCGGCGGTCGCCGTGAAGGTGTTGATCATGGCGAGCGCCGCACCGCCTGTTGCTTCGAGATTCGAGCCGGCATTGAAGCCGAACCAGCCGACCCAGAGCACGGCGGTGCCGATGAAGGTCATCGTCAGCGAGTGCGGCGACATCAATTCCCGGCCGTAGCCGATGCGTTTGCCGATCACGAGGGCGCCGACCAAGGCCGCGATGCCGGCATTGATATGGACGACTGTGCCGCCGGCGAAATCGAGCGCACCGAGGGTGAAGAGATAGCCCTCCGAGAACCAGACCATGTGCGCCATCGGGAAATAGACGATGGTCGCCCAGAGCAGGACGAAGAGCAGTAGGGCCGAGAACTTCATGCGCTCGACGAAGCCGCCGACGATCAGCGCCGGCGTGATCATGGCGAAGGTCATCTGGAAGCAGATGAAGACGTATTCGGGGATGACAACGCCCTTGGTGAAGGTGTCCGAGGTGGTCTCGTTGGTGACGCCGGCGAGGAAGGCCTTCGAGAAGGAGCCGACGAAGCTGGTCAGCGCGCCGCCTCCGGTGAAGGCGAGACTGTAGCCGTAGACGACCCAGACGATGCACATCACGGCGGCGGTGGCCGTGATCTGGCTCATCACCGAGAGCATGTTCTTCGAGCGGGTGAGGCCACCATAGAACAGCGCGAGGCCTGGCAGCGTCATGAACAGCACGAGCAAGGTCGAGACCAGCATCCAGGCCGTATCACCCTTGTTCGGCACGGCAGCGGCCGCAGTGGCGGGAACCTGCGCCAGAGCGGCACCGGTTGAGAGGGCAGCGACGGCGAGGCCGATCGATCCAGCCCGCAAAGAAGTCCTGAAAACCATCGTCGAAAACTCCTGAAGGGGGCAGGGCTCAAAGCGCGTCGGCATCGGTCTCGCCGGTGCGGATGCGCACGGCCTTCTCGATCGAGGAGACGAAGATCTTGCCATCGCCGATCTGGCCGGTGCGGGCGGCGGCGGTGATCGTTTCGATCACCCGGTCGACGAGCTCGTCGGAGACCGCGACCTCGATCTTGATCTTGGGCAGGAAGCTCACGGCGTATTCGGCGCCGCGATAGATTTCCGTATGACCTTTCTGGCGGCCGTAGCCCTTCACCTCGGTCACGGTCAGGCCATGGATGCCGACGGCGGTGAGCCCGTCGCGCACCTCCTCCAGCTTGAACGGCTTGATGATCGCCATCACGATTTTCATGAGCTGGGTTTCCCCGTCTGCGCCGCCTGGTCGTCAGCCCCGGCGATCTCGTTGCACCTCTCGCACCTGCGGGACCGCAGTTGCGTCGCAACATGCAATTCAAGGGACGTGCCAACCCATTCCGGGCGCGGCAAAGCCGCATCCGGAGGCGAGATCATCGAGAAAACAGGAGACGAACCGCTATTGCTGCCCAAAAATCAGGCATCCGTCCGGATTCTGCGCAGGTGCCTGAAACTCGATCAGCCGAGATCGGGGCGGGGCCGAACCAGCCCTTCCTGCGCCACCGAGGCGACGAGGCGGCCCTGCCGGTCGAAGACGAGACCTCGCGAAAACCCGCGCGCGCCTGAGGTCGAGGGGCTGTCCTGTGAATAGAGTAGCCAGTCGTCGGCGCGGAACGGACGATGAAACCAGATCGCGTGATCGAGACTGGCGGCCTGGATCTTCTGGTCGAAGACCGTCGCACCATGGGCGATGAGGCTGGAATCGAGCAGCAGGAGGTCGGAGGCATAGGCGAGCACGCTCTGATGGAAGGCCGGCTCGTCGGGCAGGGGCTCGATCGCCCGGATCCAGACGTTGAATTTCGGCTCCAGATTGGCGGCGCCCCGGTAGCGTTCCAGTTCGACCGGGCGGATCTCGATCGGACGCTCGCGCTGATAGAAGGTCTGCAGCGGATTGGGTTGCAGCGAAGTGAACATCTTCGTCATCTCCTCGCGGTCCGGCAGCTCCTCCGGCATCGGCACCTTCGGCATCGGCATCTGGTGTTCGTAGCCGGGCTCGTTGACCTGAAAGGAGGCCGACATGGCGAAGATCGCTTCCCCCTTCTGCACGGCGAGCACGCGGCGCGTCGTGAAGGAGCGGCCGTCGCGCAGGCGATCCACCTCGTAAACGATCGGCACTTCGGGATCGCCGGGTAGCAGGAAATAGGCATGCAGCGAATGCGGCTGCCGGCCCTCGACCGTCTTGCAGGCTGCATAAAGCGATTGCGCGATCACCTGCCCGCCGAAGACGCGTGGCCAGGTCGATTTCGGACTGCGACCGCGGAACAGGTTGCGCTCGAGCGGCTCGAGGTCGAGAATCGCCGTCAGGGAGGCGCTGATCTGTGACATGGTCGGCGGCATCGCGGTCAGGTTGACGGAATGGCCGGTGGCCCGCACAGGGTCATCCGGTTTCGCCTGGCATCAGCACCGAGGCATCCCGTGGCGTCAAGTCGGCGTGGAGAGAAGGACGACATGGCTATCGAGCAGGGCAGCGGCGCCATGCGCATCGTCATCGCGGGCGGCGGCATCGCCGGCCTCGCGCTCGCGCTCGCGCTGAAACAGGGGCTGGGCGAGGATTTTTCAATCACGCTCGCCGATCCGGTACTGGCGGCTGCGCCCCGCGCCGATAACCGCGCCTTTGCGGTCGCTGCCGGCGGCCGGGCGATGCTGCAGACGCTGGGTATCTGGGAGGGTATTACCCATGCCACCCAGCCGATGCTGGAGATGGTCGTATCCGACAGCCGCACCGAGGATGCCGTACGCCCGGTCTTCCTGACCTTTGACGGCGAGGTCGAGCCCGGCGAGCCTTTCGCCCATATGGTCGAGAACGCGGCCCTGATCGCAGCGTTGAAGGCCGCCTGCGAGAAGGCGGGCGTCGAACTCCACAGCGCCGGGGTGCGACGCTTCTCCGCCGATGATGCTGCGGTCGAGCTTGTTTTCAGCGACGGAACGCACTGTCGGGCTGCCTTGCTGGTCGCGGCCGACGGTGCCCGCTCGAAACTGCGGGAGCAGGCCGGGATCGGTTGGGTCGGCTGGGATTACGGCCAGTCCGGCATTGTCGCGACGATCGGGCACGAGCGACCACATGACGGCCGCGCGGTCGAGCATTTCCTGCCCTCGGGGCCGTTCGCCATTCTGCCGCTGGCTGATGGCGGTTCGCTCGGGCACCGCTCCTCGATCGTCTGGACGGAGCGGACGGAGAATGTCGAACCGCTGCTCTCGCTCGATATCCAAGACATGCTGGCCGAGATCGAGCGGCGCTTCGGGCTGGAACTCGGCGAGATTGCGCTCGAAAGCGCCGTGAGCGCACATCCGCTCGGCTTCGGCATGGCACGCCGCTTCGTCGGCGAGCGGCTGGCTCTCCTTGGCGATGCCGCGCATCTGATTCATCCGATCGCCGGGCAGGGGCTCAATCTGGGCCTCAAGGACGTCGCAGCGCTGGCCGAGACCATCGTCGACGCGGCCCGTCTGGGGCTCGATCCCGGCTCGGCCGATGTGCTGGAGGATTACGAGAAGGCGCGCCGCTTCGACACGGTGGCGATGGGCGCGGTGACCGACGGCTTGAACCGCCTGTTCTCGAACGACGCGACGCCGCTCAGGCTCGCGCGCGATCTCGGCCTCGGCCTCGTCGACCGGCTGCCGGGCCTCAAGCGCTTCTTCATCCGCGAAGCGGCGGGTGTTGCCGGTGCGCCGCCGCGGTTGTTGAGGGGCGAGACGCTTTGAGCGTCGTACATCATGCTCGGGCTAGACCCGAGCATCTCTCAAAGGACATGGCGCGCTTCTCGGCATGAGATTCCCTGGTCGCCACTACGCGACGCCCGAGAATGACATGGAGCCTCAATCCTCCAGCGGACGAGCCTCTTCCGGCAGCATGATGGGGATGCCATCGCGGATCGGATAGGCGAGTTTGGCCGGGCGGCTGATCAGCTCCTGCTTGGCGGCGTCGTATTCCAGCGTCGCCTTGGTCAGCGGGCAGACCAGAATTTCGAGCAGCTTCGGGTCGATGCGGGTCGTCGTGTCGGCTTCGCCGGTCATCGGTGTTTCCGTTCAAGAAGTGCATCGGACCGAAAAGCGGATACCGCCTTCCGGTCCCATGGGATGATCAAATCTCAGATCGCATCGCTCTTGCAGAGCACCACAACCTAATGCTTGCGCGGCAGGTCGGCCAGCATGCCGGCCGCCACCATCAACTTCGGCAAGGTGAGGCCCGAGCTGGTGATCGCGTTGACAGTGGTGCGGGTGCGCTCCGCATCCTCGCCGCGCTCGGCCAGCCAGCTCTCCAGCGTGCCCTGCCCCTTGGAGTAGGCCGAAACCTCCTGCGTCAGGTGCGAATGGGCGTCGTCGAGGGTCTCGATCGCCCGTTCGCGGGCGAGGCGCTCGTAGTCGTCCGTCGCCGGAACCGCTGCTGCCGCCGCCTTCAGGCTCGACAGGCCGAACAGCGCGTCGATGCCGAAATGGATGCGGGCGACCTCGCCGATCTTGCGTTTGCTGCGCTCGGCGATATCGACGATGTCGGTCGCCTCCGCGAGCGCCGGCAGGCTGGCGATGCGCGTGGCGAGGACTTCCGGCACGCCCTCCGAGGTCAGCACGGCGATGCGCGCGAGCCTCGCCTGGGATGCGGCCTCGGGCAGCAGGCTGCCGAGTTGCTCGGACAGCTCCTTCACGCCCCTGGCGTAGCGGGCGATGGTCTGCTCGATCGTGCCGGGCTTGGCGACGCCGCGCCGCAGGAACCAGCCCATGCGATTGGTGACGAGTTCCTGCGCGGCGGCGTAGAGGCTGAGCTGGGTCTTGCCGGGAATTTTCGCATCCAGCGCATCGATCTCGCCATTGAGCGCGATGAGATCGAAGGAATCGCGCGCGATGGCGTAGGCCGCAGCGATGGCCGGGGCGCCCGAGCGGGTCAGCGCCGCCAGGACCGGCACAAGGGCCGGGCCGCCGCGGTTGACGATGGCGTTGGCAAGCTGCGTCGCCACGATTTCGCGCCGCAGTTTGTGGCTGGCGATCGCGTCCGGATAGGCCTCTCGAAGGGCTTTCGGGAAATAGCGGACGAGTTCGGTCGCGAGATAGGGATCGTCGGGCACGGAGGATTCAAGCAGCGCATCGTGCAGCGAAAGCTTGGCATAGGCCAGGAGTACCGCAAGCTCGGGTCGGGTGAGGCCTTCGCTGCGCTTCTCGCGCTCGGCGAGCTGGGCATCGCTGGGCAGGTATTCGACCGAGCGGTCAAGCCGTCCGTCCTGCTCCAGCGTCTGCATCAGGAAGCGCAGGCCGGGCGTCGCAGCCGAGCCCTGCGCTTCCGTCAGCGAGAGCGCCAGCGTCTGAAGGTAGTTGTTGCGCAGGACGAGATCGCCGACCTCGTCGGTCATCGCCGCCAGCAATTCGTTGCGCTTGTCTTCCTTCAGGCGGCCGTCCTTCACCGGGCCGGCCAGCGCGATCTTGATGTTGACCTCGACGTCGGAGGTGTTGACGCCGGCCGAATTGTCGATGGCGTCGGTATTGAGCTTCACGCCCTTGCGGGCGGCCTCGATGCGGCCGCGCTGGGTCATGCCGAGATTGGCGCCCTCGCCGATAATGCGCGCCCGAACGTCGTTGCCGGTGATGCGGATAGGATCATTGGCGCGGTCGCCGACCTGCGCGTCGGCCTCTTCGGACGAGCGGATATAGGTGCCGATGCCGCCGAACCAGAGCAGATCGACACGGGCCTTCAGAATCGCCGTCATCAGCTCGGGCGGCGAGACCTCCTTCTTGTCGAGGTCGAGCAGCGCGCGAACCTCGGCCGAGAGCGGGATGCTTTTGGCTTGGCGCGAGAATACGCCCCCGCCCTTCGAGATCAGGCTCTTGTCGTAGTCGGCCCAGGACGAGCGCGGCAGCCTGAACAGGCGCTGGCGCTCGGCCAGCGAGCTGGCCGGCTCCGGATCTGGATCGAGGAAGATGTCGCGATGATCGAAGGCGGCGACCAGCTTGATCGCCGGTGAAAGCATCATGCCGTTGCCGAAGACGTCGCCCGACATGTCGCCGACGCCAGCGACGGTGAAGGGCGTGGTCTGGATGTCGACATCGACCTCGCGGAAATGGCGCTTCACCGCTTCCCAGGCGCCCCGCGCCGTGATGCCCATACCCTTGTGGTCATAGCCTTGAGAGCCGCCGGAGGCGAAGGCGTCGCCGAGCCAGTGGTGCTTCTCCAGCGAGATCGCGTTGGCGGTGTCGGAGAAGGTCGCCGTGCCCTTGTCGGCGGCGACGACGAGATAGGGATCGTCGCCGTCATGGCGCACCGTGTCGGGCGGCGGCACGATAGTCTCGCCGTCGAGATTGTCGGTGAGCTCGAGCAGATTGCGGATGAAGATCCGGTAGCTCTCGGTCCCCTCGGCCAGCCAGGCGGCTCGGTCCGAGGCGGACGGGAGCTGCTTCGGTACGAAGCCGCCCTTGGCGCCGACGGGCACGATCACCGCGTTCTTGACCTGCTGCGCCTTGACGAGGCCGAGCACCTCGGTGCGGAAGTCCTGCGGTCGGTCGGACCAGCGCAGGCCGCCGCGGGCGACCTTGCCGAAGCGCATGTGCACGCCCTCGACCCGTGGCGAATAAACGAAAATCTCGTAGAGCGGGCGCGGCAGCGGCAGGCCATCGACCTTGGCGCAATCGAACTTGAAGGTGATGGTCTGGCGCGGCTGGCCGTCCGGGCCGATCTGGAAGAAGTTCACCCGCAGCGCGGCATCGATCAGATTGACGAGGCGACGCAGGATGCGGTCGTCGTCGAGGCTGGTGACGGCGTCGAGCGCTCGCTCGATCTCCGCGTGCTTCCGGGCCATGCGCTGCTCGCGTTCGCCGGCCGGAATGCGCGGGTCGAACTTGGCGGTGAAATAGGCGACCAGACCCGAGGCGATGTCGGGGTGGCGGGTCAGGGCATCGGCGATATAGCCCTGCGCATAGGGCGCGCCGGCCTGGCGCAGATAGCGACCGAAGGCGCGCAGCAGCGCCGCCTCGCGCCAGGCGAGGCCGGCGACCAGTACGAGCTGGTCGAAGCGATCGGATTCGGCAAGGCCGCGGAACTGCGCCATCAACGCCGCCTCGATGGTCGGATCGAGATGCTCGATATCGATCTCGCCGTCGTCGGCGCGCTCCAGCGTCATATCGTGCAGCCAGATGCGGGCGGTGTCGCCATTGCCCTGCGGCATGACGTTGTAGGTCCGTTCGTTGACGACGCGGAAACCCATGTTCTCCAGCACCGGCACGCGAGCCGAGAGCGAGATCGGCGCGCCGCGCGAGAAGACCTTGAGATTGGCGCGCTTGGCGTCGTCGCCCTCGCGCCGGTAGAGATTGACGGCGCGTGCCCGCTCAGGCGTGAGCTGCTGGAGCATCTCGATGTCGACGAGCGCGTCGGCGGCCGAGAAGCGCTCGCGATAGGCGGCGCCGAAGGCCTCGGCATAGCGCTCGGCGAGCGCGCGGGCCGCCGGCCCGGCCTTTTCCTGGTCGAGTACGTCCTTCAGCCCGTCGCCCCAGGTGCGGACGATGGCGCTGATGCCCGCTTCCAGCGTGGCGCGCTCGACGCGCGGGGTTTTGCCCTCGTCGCGGCCGATGATGTAGTGGGTGCGCGAGAGCGGCCCCTCGGGATAGGCGGGATAGGCGGCCGAGAGGCGCCCGCCATAGATCCGCGCCAGGAAATCGCCGACGCGCTGGCGGACCGTGGTATCGTAGCGATCCTTCGGGATGAAGACGAGGATCGAGACGAAACGATCGAACTCGTCGACGCGGGCGAGCGCGCGGATGCGCGGCCGTTCGGTGAGCTGGAGGATGTCGAGCGCGAACTGCTCGAGCGTCGCCACGTCGATCTGGAAGAGCTCGTCGCGGGGATAGGCGTCGAGCACGTTCATCAGCGCCCGCCCGGAATAACTCGCGGGATCGAAGCCGATATTCTTGGCGACGCGCGCGACCTTGAGGCGGAGATAGGGGATGGCCCGGGCCGAGCCTGTATAGGCGTTCGAGGTCAGGAGCCCGACGATGCGGAGTTCGCCGTCGAGCCGGCCATCCGGCGTGAACAGCTTGACGCCGACATAGTCCAGATGGACGCGCCGGTGGACGCGGCTCTTGACGTTGGCCTTGGTGATGATGAGCGCCTGGGGCTTGGCCAGGAAGGAGCGCAGTTCCGGCGTGACCGTGACCAGCTCGCGGCCCTTGCGCAGAACCTTGACGGTGGGGTCGCGCAGGATGCCGAGGCCCGAGCCCTCGATCGGGTCGGCCGCGACGTCGCCGCCGGGGAAGCGATAGGCGCGGATGCCGAGCAGGGTGAAGTTGTCACCGGCGATCCATTCGAGGAACTGCAGCGCCTCGTTGATCTCGTCCTCCGGGAGCGGCGGCGGATTGGCGCGGTAGGCCTGGATCACCTCGGTGATGCGGCCGCGCATCGCGGCCCAGTCGTCGACGGCGAGTGCGACATCGGCATAGACGTGGTCGAGCCCGGCGCGCAGCTTCTCGCGCGCTTCCGGCGTATCGATGCGCGGGACGTGGATGTGGAGCAGGCTCTCACGTCGCGTGCCCTCGGGGGCGCGGCCGGCGGCTTCGCCGGCGAGCGAGGTGAACTTGCCCTTGGCGTCGCGGGCGACGGCCAAGATCGGGTGGGCGACGAGGCGGGGCTCGTGGCCCTGTTCCTGCAGTTCGGCGAGCGTCGAATCGAGCAGGAACGGCTTGTTGTCGTTGACGACCTCAAGAACGGTGAGCTGGTTCTTGCGTTCGCCCTCGCCGTATTCCTCGTCGCGGAAGCGTAGATTGATCGTGTCGGGCTTGCGCGGCTGGGCGAGGTGCTCGAAGGCGGCTGCGGCTGTGCGGGCGAGCATCGCGGCCGGAAGGGCCTCGATATCCTCGGCAACCGAGCGGCCGAAAAGCAGGCGGGGGAACTCGGCGGGCATCGAACTCTTCAGTCCGGTGGCTGCGGCCTCGATCGCTGCGATCGCACCAGCGGTCGCGTTCGTCACCCGTTTGCCCATATTCCAACCCCAGTTATTTTGCCGCAGCGATGACATAGGCTGCGGAGCCTTTCAACTCGCGTGCCCGAAAAAAGGGCAAACCGACGCCGCTCCGACTCGACAGGACACACGATGGCAACAAAGCATGACAAACCCAAGGTCGGAGAAGAGCCGGCGCGCCAGGATTCTCCACCGGCCGTGATGGGGCTCAACCTGGAACCGGGGGCGCTCTCAGCAGAAAACCAGGCTTATTTCGCGAAATGCCAGGAGAAGCTCGGCTTTGTGCCGAACGTCCTGACCTCCTACGCTCATGACGACGCCAAGCTCACCGCCTTCGCAGCCTTCTACAACGACCTGATGCTGGCGCCTTCGGGCCTGTCGAAGCTGGAGCGCGAGATGATCGCAGTCGCCGTCTCCAGCGTGAACCGCTGCTATTACTGCCTAACTGCCCACGGCGCGGCCGTACGGCAGCTCTCGGGCGATCCCGTGCTGGGCGAGCTGATGGTGATGAATTACCGGGTGGCAGCGCTCTCGGAGCGGCATCGCGCCATGCTCGATTTCTCGGTCAAATTGACGGAGACGCCGCATCTGATCGGCGAGGAGGACCGGGAAGCACTACGCCAGGCGGGCTTCGGCGAGCGCGACATCTGGGATATCGGCGCTGTCGCCTCCTTCTACAACATGTCGAACCGCATGGCTTCGGCGGTCGATATGCGACCCAATGCCGAGTATCACGGGCAAGTGCGGTAGAACACGGTCTGTGGGCGTCATTTCGGGGCTGTGCGCAGAGCGCACAGAGCCCGGCAGCCGCGGGTTGGCGTTTGTCGCTGTGGCCGGGCCTGTCCCGGCGATCCACGTCTTCGCCGGTCCGGTCGAAGGTCACGTTCAAGACGTGGATGCTCGCCCGGATGGTGAGGATGACGGAGCTGAAATAACGGCGGCTCCGGAAGCCCAAAAAGAAAAACGGCCGGCGTTAAGCCAGCCGCTAGTTGGCCCCGACTCGGTGGCCCGGCTCCGCCCGAACTCCGGGGGGCTGGGGGGCTGACAAACCGGCGATCAGCGAAACCGGGCCGTCGAGGCAACGAGGGGAGTTGAGCGCCGCAACTTGGCGCTCGCTTGGCGCGTTCGCGGCGAAAATGGGGCATTCTCAGGCAATGCCGACTCGGTCCGCGATCCGTCGCTCGTGGTCGCTTGTCCGCGGTCTCTTGCCAGCGCAGGAGCGCGGGCGCATCATCCGGGCATGATTTGGTGAGGCCCCGTCCAGGGAGGCGCCATGAGCGAGAGCGAAACGCCGCAACAGCAAGCCGCCGGTGCGGTCGTGAATTTTCCGGCCCCCGCGCGGCCTGCGGCCGTGACCTTCGACCGGCGTGAACTCGGCGAATTGCTCAACCTCTATGGGCGAATGGTCGCGGCCGGCGAATGGCGCGACTACGCCATCGATTTCCTGAAGGACAAAGCGCAGTTTTCGGTCTTCCGACGCTCGTCGGAGATGCCGCTCTACCGGATCGTCAAGGATCCGGCATTGGCGCGGCGGCAGGGCGCCTATTCGGTCGTCGCTGCGACGGGGCTGGTCCTGAAGCGCGGCTCGGAACTCTCGCGCGTGCTCAAGGTGCTCGACAACAAGCTCAGGGTCGTGAACTGATGCGCCGAGGATAGGTTTTGGCCGAGCCTCATTCCGAGGAGCGCCGGAGGCGCGTCTCGATGGGCTCTTCAGGAGGCTCCCGAACCACCTGGACCTTCCGTCGAGACCCTGCTCCGCGGCTCCTCAGGACAAGGTCTGTCGGTGGGTCAGAATCGCGGCGGCCTGCGGTCGCCCTCGCCCAGTTCCTTCTGCATCAGCATCTGGTCGAGCCAGCGGCCGTGCTTGAAGCCGACCTTTTCGGCCACGCCAATCAGGCGGAAGCCGGCGCGCTCATGCAGGCGGTGCGAGCCGACCGAGGCGCCGGTACCGTCGCCGATCACCGCGATCATCTGGCGGAAGCCGCGCTCGGTGCAGGCCTGCATGAGAGCATCGAGCAGCAGGCTGCCGATGCCGCGCCCCTGCGCGGCCGGCGCGACATAGATCGAATTTTCGACGGTGCTGCGATAGGCAGGGCGCGGCCGGTATGCGCCGGCATAGGCATAGCCGAGGATTCCGCCGTCCCGCTGCGCGACGAGATAGGGGTACCCGCCGGCCAGGACGGCTTCGAAGCGCCGCAGCATCTCCGCCTGATCCGGTGGCTCCAGCTCCCAGGAGGCGGTGCCGTGCAGGACCGCATGGGCATAGATCGCGGTGATGGCGGGGACGTCGCCCGGCAAGGCCGGGCGGATCAAGGGCGTCGTCATGCCCGCAGCATGAGCAATCTGCGTGCCAAAAGGAAAGGCTTGCCCAAAGAAAAAGCCCCGGCCGTGAGGCCGGGGCTCGTCGCTCCCGTTCAGGAGCCAGTCGTTCTCACTCGCGGTTGCCCATCAGCGAGAGCAGAAACTGGAACATGTTGATGAAGTTCAGGTAGAGCGACAGCGCGCCGTTCACCGAGAGCTTCGCAGCTTCCTCCGGGCCGAGCTCGGAGTAGAGATACATCTCCTTCAGGCGCTGGGTGTCCCAGGCGGTCAGACCGGCGAAGATGCCGACACCGACCAGCGAGATGACGAAGCCCAGAGCGCCCGAGGCCAGGAAAATGTTCACGATCGAGGCCAGGATCAGGCCGATCAGGCCCATGACCAGGAACGAGCCCATGCCGGAGAGCGACTTCGAGGTGGTGTAGCCGTAAAGGCTGAGGCCACCGAAGGCCGCCGCGGTGATGAAGAAGACCTGCACCACCGACGCGCCGGTGTAGCGAATCAGGATCGTCGAAAGCGAGACGCCCATCACCGCCGCGAAGGCGAAGAACATCGTCCGGGCGGACGAGGCCGACATCTTGTCGGCGCGGAACGAGAAGAAGAAGATGAAGGCCAGCGGCGCCAGCGCCACAACCCACATCAGCGGCGTGCCGTAAAGCAGCTGGCCGAAGGAGGTGAGATAGGTGTTGCCGATCCTGGCGGCGGCGTTGGCCTGATCGGTCACGGCCATCTTGTTGATGCCCAGCGCGAACAGCGCCGAGATCGCAAGGCCGATCACCATGTTGTTGTAGACGCCGAGCATGAACGAGCGCAGGCCCTGATCCATCTCGACGGCGCTGGTCTGCTGTGCGCGGCCGGCACCCCAGACTGGAGCATTGCGGTCGAAGTTGCTCATTAAGCGAGTTTCCCCTGACGGTGTTTCGGACGACGGAAGACGCCCAGGCGCCAGCCGTCCTCGCGATCGATCGTCGCGATAACGGGAATATGAGGGGCTTTCGCCTTCCTTACAAGACCCCGCCATGGTTAAGGCCGGCCGGTTCATAGAAGTTCGGCACGACGACCATGCAGAATTACAGGATTTTAATGTCTATCGAGTCAGGGCCTCAGATAGTCATCATAAATTTCTGAGATGAGAAGCCGGCGCTTTCGTCAGTATTTTTATCGTCCCGACGAGCCCGAACAGGACGGTAACGCCAACAGCGGCAGTCGCAGCCAGTATCGCTCCTCTGGGATCACTGACGAATTCGATTCGCATCACTTGCGTGACGATGCCCCATCCCGCGGCTGTACCCGCGAGAACGCCGAAGAGGGCGGCGACGAGGCCGATCGCGGCGTATTCAAGGGCGTACGACGAAAGTATGAAGCGGCGGGTCGCGCCGAGTGTCTTCAGGATCATCGCGTCATAGAGCCGCGCCCGTTGTCCGGCGGCGAGCGCGCCGCCGAGCACGAGGAGGCTGGCCGCGATGGCGAGGCCGGAGGCGCCGCGGATCGCCATGGCGAGCTGGGCGACGATCGTGTTGACCGCCTCGAGCGCGTCCTTGACCCGCACCGCCGTGACGGCCGGGAAGTCGAGCGCGAGGCGGCGCATGAGGGCTGCGTCGGTCGCGCCCTTGCCGTCCGGGCTTGTCGCAACGGTGGCGAGATTGGTGTGCGGCGCGCCGGCGAAGGTGTTGGGCGAGAATACCATGACGAAGTTGATGCCGAAGGAGCGCCAGTCGACCGTGCGGAAATTGGCGACGCGGGCGGTGATGTTGCGGCCGAGCACGTTGACGGTAAGCCTGTCGCCGATCTTCAGACCGATGCCGGCGGCGTTCTGAGCGTCGAAGGAGACCAGCGGCTCGCCGCGGTAATCGGCTGGCCACCATTCGCCCGCCGCGATGCGCGAGCCTTCCGGCAGCGTGGCGGAATAGGTGATGCCGCGGTCGCCGTCGAGCACCCAGGCGGATTGCTCGCTCGCCTTGATATCCTCGGCGCGGGTCTCGTTCACGGAGACGATGCGGCCGCGCATCATCGGCACGCGCTCGGTCTTGGCGCCCGGCCGCTCCGCTGCGAGGAAGGCGTCGAAACGCTCGGAATCCCGGCTGGGAACGTCGAGGAAGAAGAAGCTCGGGGCCTTGTCGGGCAGGGCCCCGGTGAGCTGCCGGGTCAGGCTGACATCGATGAAGGAGAGCGCCGAGAGCAGGGCGACGCCCAGGCCCAGCGAGAGCACGAGGGCCGGCGTCAGCGCGCCCGGGCGGTGGCTGTTGGCGAGCGCCATGCGCAGGGCCGGGCGGCGCGGGCGCGGGATGCGGCGGGCCAGCGCTATCAGGCCAAGCGAGACCGCGCGCAACAACAGGAATACGCCGAACATCACGCCGATATAGATCAGCGCGATCCGGCGATCATAGGCGAAGCCGATGGCGACGCCGGCAAGGCCTGCCAGTGCGAGCGCACAAACAGCGAGATAGATCGTGCGCGGGCGGCGCGGATCGGGTTCGACCTTGTCGCGGAAGAGGGCGGAGACCGGGGTGTCATGGGCGCGGCCGAGCGGGATGATCGCGAAAACAAGCGCGGTCAGCAGGCCGTAGAGCGCCGCGATGGTGAGCTCGCCCGGCGCCAGCGTCGGCTCAAACGGCACCGGCAGGATGCTCTGGACGACCGCACCGAGGCCGAAGGGCGCGGCGGCGCCGAGCGCGAGGCCGATGGCGGTGCCGATCGTGGCGACGAGCATGACCTCGGTCAGGTGGATCGCGACGACGCGGCCTCCGGTGGCACCGACCGCTTTCATCGTGGCGAAATCGAGCTTCTTGGCCTCGACGAAGCGGCGCACGGCATTGGCGACGCCGACGCCGCCGACCAGCAGCGCGGTGAGGCCGACCAGCGTCAGGAACTGGGTGAAACGTTCGAGATTGCGCTGGAAGCTCGGCGCGGCATTGGCGCGGGAGCGGATTTCCCAGCCGGCTTCGCGCTGTTGCGTGCCTGCGTCAGCGATCAGCTTGTCGAGGTCGGCATCGCTGGTCGCTGTCTGCGGGAGCTGGAGGCGGTAGGTCCAGCGAATCAGGCTGCCGGGCTGGATCAGGCCGGTCGCCTTCAGCGCCTCCTGCGACATGAGGAGGCGTGGGCCGAAGCCGACGCCGGCCGCGATCTTGTCGGGCTCGGAAACCAGATTGGCGCGGAGCTGAATCCTGGCGCCGCCGACCGTAACGGTATCGCCGGGTTTGAGATCGAGCCGGCCGAACAGGACGGGATCGGCGACGGCGCCATAGGCTCCGTCGCGTTGACCGAGCAGGCCGGGCAATGGCGCCTGCGGATCGGTCTCGACCGTGCCGATGCTCGGATAGGCCGCGTCTACCGCCTTGATCTCGACGAGAGCCGCGCCCTTCTCTCCGGCATTGGCCATGCCGCGCATGGTCGCGATGCTGGAGACGGTGCCGCGCGCAGTGAGGAAGGCAAGCTCCGCCGGCGTGGCTTCACGATGGATCAGGCTGAAAGCGGCGTCGCCACCGAGGATGCGGCGGCCTTCGCGGGCGAGCCCTTCGGTCAGGCCGCGCGAGGCGGAGGCGACGGCGGCGATGGTCATGACACCGAGTGCCAAACAGGCGATGAAGATGCCGAAGCCCCGCACGCCGGCGCGCAGATCGCGGATGGCGAGACGCAGGACGAGACCGATCCCGGGAGAGCGGGCAGGAGGGGGCGGGGTCGACTTGACGGGTGCATGCATCGTCAGGCGACCGCCGTCTCGGGTTCGGCCTCGATCACGCCGGAACGCAGGCGGACGGTGCGCTCGCAGAGAGCGGCGAGCGAGAGATCATGGGTCACGAGAACCAGTGTGGCGCCGCGCTCGCGCTTGAGCGCAAAGATCAGGTCCACGATCGAACGGCCCGTCGATTCGTCGAGATTGCCGGTCGGCTCGTCGGCGACGAGGATCGCCGGGTCCGGCGCGACGGCGCGCGCGATGGCGACGCGCTGCTGCTCGCCGCCGGAGAGCTGGGCCGGGTAATGGTCCATGCGATGGCCGAGCCCGACATTGCGCAGTTCCGCTTCGGCGCGGGTGAAGGCGTCGGGATGCCCGGCGAGTTCCAGCGGTAGCGCGACGTTCTCGCGGGCCGTCATGGTCGGCACGAGATGGAAGGACTGGAAGACGATGCCGATATGCCGGCCGCGGAAGACCGCGAGCCCGTCCTCGTCGAGGGCGCCGAGATCCTGGCCCGCGACCTTGACGAGGCCGGAATCCGGGCGCTCCAGCCCGGCCATGGTCATCAGCAGCGTCGACTTGCCGGAGCCTGAGGGGCCGACGAGGCCGGTTGCCTCGCCATCCGCCAGCGACACCGAGACGCCCTTGAGGATATGGACGCGGGCGGCGCCACGCCCCAAACTCAGGTGGACATCCTGCAACTCGATTGCCGAAACGGCTTTCCCGCTCATCACGCCATGATCCCGACTTCGCTACCCATCGCCATCCCCGCTCGCACGGAATCGCGCCCCGAACGGGGCAGGCTCTCGGCACGGCACGGTCTGCGGCCATATGGGCGCCGTTTCGTGCTTGTCCAATCGGCTGCGACGTTTTTCGTCGCCTTCATGCTGCTTTTTGTCGGGTTCACAGACATGGCCGGCGCCCAGACGTCTCCGTCCAACGCGAGTACAGGGCGCCCGCTGAAGCTCGTCGCCTTCGGCGATTCGCTGTCGGCCGGGTACAATCTGCCGGCCAGCGCGGCCTTTCCGGCGGTGCTGGAGAAGACCCTGCGCCAGAATGGCCTTGCTGTCGAAATCGTGAACGCCGGCGTGTCCGGCGACACAACGCAAGGCGGGCTCGAACGCCTCGACTGGTCGGTGCCGGATGGCACCGACGGCGTCATTCTCGAACTCGGCGCCAACGATGCCTTGCGCGGCGTCGACCCGTCCCTGACCCGGAAAAACCTCGGAGCGATCATCGCCCGGCTGAGCGAGCGGAAAATTCCGGTGCTGCTCGCGGGCATGTATGCGCCGCGCAATCTCGGCGAGGATTTCGCCAAGCGCTTCGATGCGATCTATCCCGAGCTTGCGAAACAACACGGGCTGGTGCTTTACCCGTTCTTCCTGGAAGGCATCGCGGGTGACCGCGCCCTGAACCAGGCGGATGGGCTTCATCCCACGGCCGAGGGCGTCGCCGTCATCGTCCGGACCATCCTGCCGACGGTCGAGCGCTTCATCGCCTCCCTGCCGCCCAGATCCTGATCCGCCAGCGGGTTCTCCGCTTGCGTATCCCCGATTCTTGCATTGCCGCCTGCCGGCCCCTGCCTCCGGAGTTGCTTCGCCATGGAATACCGCCGCCTTGGACGCACCGATCTCAAGGTCTCGGTGATCTGCCTGGGAACCATGACCTGGGGGGAGCAGAACACCGAGGCCGAAGGCCATGCCCAGATGGATTACGCTCTCGAGCAGGGCATCAATTTCTTCGATACGGCCGAGCTGTACTCGATTCCGCCCAAGCCGGAGACGCAAGGCTCGACCGAACGGATCATCGGCAACTGGTTCAAGGCGCGGGGCAAGCGCGATCAGATCATTCTGGCATCGAAGGTCTGCGGGCGCGGCGGCAATACCTGGTTCCGCGACGACAAGAGCCCGACGCGCGTGACACGCAAGCAGGTCTTCGAGGCCGTCGACAAGAGCCTGGAAAGGCTGCAGACGGATTATATCGATCTCTACCAGGTTCATTTCCCCGAGCGGCCGATGCCCTGGGGCTCGAACCCGACGCGCTTCTCCAAGGACGCCTATGCCTCGGCGGCCGATGAGACCTCGATCGCCGAGCAGCTCGACGCCTTCGCCGAGGTGATCAAGGCTGGCAAGATCCGCCATCTCGGCCTGTCCAACGAGAGCGCCTGGGGCACGATGCGCTTCGTGGCCGATTCGGAACGGCGCGGCACGCCGCGCGTGCAGTCGATCCAGAACGCCTACAGCCTGCTCAACCGCACCTTCGAGACGGCTCTCGCCGAGGTCGCTTTGCACGAGGACGTCGGCCTTCTCGCCTACTCGCCGCTGGCGCAGGGCTATCTCACCGGCAAATATCTCGACGGAGCCCGTCCGGCGGGTGCGCGCACAACCCTGTTCGATCGTGGCCAGCGCTACCAGACGGAAGGCGCCGAGGCGGCGATCAAGCGCTATGTCGCGCTCGCCCGTGATGCCGGACTCGATCCGGCCCAGATGGCGCTCGCCTTCGTCAACAGCCGTTCCTTCGTCACCGCCAACATCATCGGCGCGACCACGATGGAGCAGCTCAAGACCGATATCGCCTCGATCGACGTGAGACTTTCGCCGGACGTCGAAGCGGGAATCGATGCGATTCACCAGCTCTTCGGCAATCCCTGCCCGTAACGGCTTGGTTCCAACCTGAACGCAGCTATCCCGGGTGACCACAGGTCGACCCGGGATTCATGCCTGAACCTCGACCGGAGGCGCTCCTGCATGGCTTCCATATCGGCGTCGCTGTGCGGCTTGTCCGGGATGACGCGGTGGGGATCAGTTACGGTCATGGTCCAAAAACAATTCCCCTGAGCCGGCTTCCTGCACTACCGTCTCGCCAGAGTCACAATCACTTGGCAGGGATTCGCTCATGCCGAGACTGTTCATCGCTCTGGAAATCCCCGCCGAGGTCGCGACCGGGCTGACATTGCATCGCGGCGGATTGTCGGGTGCGCGCTGGATCGAGCCGGCCGACTATCACATCACACTGCGATTCCTGGGCGATGTCGACCGACGCATGGCGAACGATATCGACTATATGCTCTCCGACCTTTCGGCCTATCCGTTCGAGATCACGCTCGATGCGCTCGGCAGCTTTGGCGGTGACAAGCCGCGGGCTCTGTTCGCTCGGGTACAGCCGAGCAAGGCGCTGACCGATTTGCAGAGCGATCTCGAACGCCAGATGCGCCGCCTCGGCCTATCGGCAGAGGGACGCAAATTCGTGCCGCATGTCACCCTGGCGCGCCTGCGCGACACGACTCCCATCGAGCTCGCGCATTTTCTGAGCCTGCACCCGATCGTCCGCCCCTTCACCTTCACGGCGCGCCGGGTGGCCCTGATGTCATCGCGCGATTCGATCGGCGGTGGGCCCTATGTGCTGGAGGCAGCCTATCCGCTCGGCCCCTCCTACCCGAATCGCCTGTCGCGGGAGATGCGCCGATGACGCGGCCGAAGCGACTCTCGCCTGAGGCACAGGCTGAAGCGCTGGCAACCCTGACCGGCTGGAAGCTGGCGCAAGGGCGCGAGGCCATCGCCAAGCGCTTCGTCTTCCGCGATTTCAGCGAGGCCTTCGGCTGGATGACACGGGTCGCTTTGCTGGCCGAGGCCATGAACCACCATCCGGAATGGTCGAATGTCTACCGCACCGTGGATGTCACGCTGGCGACCCATGATGCCGGCGGTCTCACCGAGCTCGACGTCAAGCTCGCCAAGGCGATTGACGCACTCGCGAGCTGAAGCGGCTCAGCCCCGAGGCTCCCACCCGCAAGCCCGCAGCGCGGCCAACATATGTGGTGGCGGCGGGGCTTCGACCGTGATCGGATCGCGCTTCTTGTAGAGCGGCACGGTGATTGCGCGAGCATGAAGCTGGAGGCCGGGGCCGCCCTCGCGCGGAGCATCGCCATAGATCTCGTCGCCGAGCATGGGCCAGCCGGAAGCCTGGCAGTGGACACGCAATTGATGCGTCCGCCCCGTCAGCGGCTCCAGCGCCAGCCAGGCCAGAGGTCCGTGTTCGCTCTTGCCGCGACCGAGCACGCGGTAGCGAGTCTGGGAGGGCAGGCCGGCGGGATCGACCTTCATCCACCAGCCACGCTCGGGCGAGCGTTTGGCGAGGGGCAGGTCGATTAATCCCTCGTCCCGTGCAGGCTCGCCCTGCACGATCGCCCAATAGGTCTTGTCGATGCGCCCGTCGCGAAACATCTGGTTGAGCTCGGCCATGGCGCGGGGATGCCGGCCGAGCACGAGGCAGCCGGAGGTGTCCTTGTCGAGCCGGTGGGCCGCTTCGGGCTTGCGCGGCAGGCCGAAGCGCAAGGCGTCGAGGTAGTCGGTCAGGACGGGAATGATGCGGCGCTTGGCCTGCGGCCCGCGATGCGAAGGCAACCCGGCGGGCTTGTCGATGACGAGCATCATGGCGTCGCGATAGAGCAGCGGCACCGGCAGCTCCCCGTCGATCTGCCCGTCAGGGTACGAATTTTCTGGTCGGTCCGGCTGCGCCATGGCATTGCGCTAGCGAAGCCGGCCCGGCGGCGCAACCAAAGATGCCTGCCGAACCGAAGACAGGATGACGATGAGCGAGACGGAACCGAAGAAGCGCGGCTTCTTTTCGAGGCTGTTCGGGCGTGACGAGGAACCGTCCAAGCCGGCTCCTGCCCCGGAGACGGTGACCAAACAGGCCATCGAGCCTGTCGAGGAGCCGAAGCCGGAGGTCGAAGAGGCGGCTCCTCCGCCGGTCGCGGAGGCTGAAGCGCCTGTCATCGAAGCACCGGCTGCCGAGCCTGTCCCGCCACCTGTTCCGGTTGAGGAGGTTGCGCCTGCGGTCGAGCCGGAGCCGGAACCTGTCACCGCCGTGGCTCCGCAGCCCCAGCCGATCGTTGCTCCCGAGCCTGCTCCCGCCCCGGCGCCGCAGCCGAAGCGGAGCTGGTGGCGGCGGCTGACCGAGGGGCTGTCGCGGACATCCTCGGCGCTAACGACGGGGATCACCGACCTTTTCACCAAGCGCAAGCTCGATGCCGGCACGCTGGAGGACCTGGAAGACATCCTGATCCAGGCCGATCTCGGCCTTGTGACCTCCGCCAAGATCGCCAAGGCCGTCGGCGACGGCCGCTACGACAAACAGATCGATCCGGCCGAGGTGAAGGCGATCCTGGCGCGCGAGGTCGAGACGATCCTCGTGCCCGTCGCCCGGCCGCTGGCGATCGATGCCACGAAAAAGCCGTTCGTGCTGCTGATGGTCGGGGTCAATGGTTCCGGCAAGACCACGACGATCGGCAAGCTCGCGGCGAAATTCCGTGCCGAGGGCAAATCCGTGATGCTCGCGGCTGGTGACACTTTCCGCGCTGCGGCGATCGAGCAATTGCGGGTCTGGGGCGAGCGCACCGGGGCCGAGGTCGTCTACGGCCAGCAGGGCGCCGACGCGGCTGGCCTCGCCTTCGAGGCGCTGCAGAAAGCCAAGGCGAACAATACCGACGTGCTGCTGATCGATACGGCCGGGCGCCTGCAGAACAAGCAGGGGCTGATGGACGAGCTCGCCAAGGTTGTTCGTGTCATCCGCAAGCAGGACGCGAGCGCGCCACATGCGGCCCTGCTGGTTCTGGACGCCACCGTCGGCCAGAACGCGATCAGCCAGGTCGAAGCCTTCCGCGAGACGGCGGGCGTGACCGGGCTGGTCATGACCAAGCTCGACGGCACGGCGCGCGGCGGCATTCTCGTCGCGCTGGCGGCGCAGTTCGGCCTACCCGTGCATTTCATTGGCGTCGGCGAGAGTGTCGAGGATCTGGAGCCGTTTTCGGCGAGCGATTTTGCGCGTGCGGTTGCGGGATTGGGAGAGGCGGCGTGAGCGAGACGATGCAGCAACCGGCCGGGACGGTGGAGAAAGGCAAGACTGTCAATCCGCTGCTCAAGCTCGCGCTGGAGTTCGGGCCGCTCGCGATCTTCTTCTTTGCCAATTCCTATGGCGACCGGCTGTTCCACGTCGCCGAGGACCGGCGCATCTTCGTCGCGACCGGCATCTTCATCGCGGCATCGCTGATCGCACTGGCGCTGTCACGTGCTCTGATGGGCTACCTGCCGCGCATGGCGATCGTGAACGCGATCGTCGTCACCGTCTTCGGCGGTTTGACGCTGGCGCTCGACGACGCCTTCTTCATCAAGGTCAAGCCGACCATCGTGAACGCGCTGTTCGGCTCGGTGCTGCTCGGCGGGTTGTTCTTCGGCCGGTCGCTGCTCTCGCTGGTGCTGGAAACGGTGCTGCAACTCGACGAGGAGGGCTGGCGCAAGCTGACCTTCCGCTGGGGCCTGTTCTTCTTCGTGCTGGCGGGGCTGAACGAGGTGGTCTGGCGCACGCAGACGCAGGATTTCTGGGTCGCTTTCAAGGTTTGGGGCGTGATGCCGCTGACCATGGCTTTCGCCCTAGCCCAGACGCCCCTGATCCTGAAGCACGAGATCAAGCCAGCGAAGACCGAGGAATAGGTCGAAAATCGCGGCTACTTGCCATTTGGCAAGACTATCTCCATTTTATGCCAAATGGAGAACGATGCCATGACCGGCCTGCTGCGCATCGAAACGGCTCAGCGCGATTTCGTCCCCGATCCGATCACGGAGGAGGAGGCGGCCGCGATGTTCCGCGCCGCGGTCAACCTGTTCCGACTCTGGCGGATCACCGACGAGGAAGCGGCGGTGCTGGTCGATCTGCCGGTCAGGAGCTACCGGCGCTGGAAAGCCGGCGAGATCGGCCGCATCTCGCGCGACGGCAAGGCCCGGCTCTCCAACCTGATGGGCATTCACAAGGCGTTGCGCCTGATCTTCACCGAGCCGCAGCGCGGCTATGACTGGATCAAGCGACCCAACAGTGATTTCGGTGGCAGATCGGCGCTGGATGTCATGCTCGGCGGCGAACTCACCGACCTGATGCGGGTGCGCCGCCTGCTCGATGCCGAGCGGGGCGCCTGGTGATCGATCCGGCGAGCCTGCCAGTCGCCGGGATCGAATGGCGCGGGGCGGTCCGGATCATCCGCAGCATCTTCCCGCCGATCGATCTGTTCGAGGACATCGCCGACCCCGCTGACTGGCCGCTGCTGATCGCGGCCGAGCAGAAGACCAATCCGCGCCTGATGGAGACGATCGGCAATCTCGATCTGGTGCCGGCCGAGCGGCGCGTCTCGGGGCCGGGCGCGAGCTGGCTGATGGCGCCCTTCACCCATGTCAGCCCGGACCGGCCGAGCCGCTTCAGCGATGGCAGCTTCGGCGTGCTCTATGTCGGCGACCGCTTCGAGGTGGCGCTGCTGGAGACGATCTACCATCACGCCCGCTTCATGCTGGCGACAGCCCAGCCGCCGGGCTGGACCTCGCAATTCCGCGAGATCGTGCTGGAGGTCGACGCGGAGCTTCACGATATCCGGCCGCTTGGGGCCGAAGCTGCGCCGGTGCTCGACCCCGCCGACTATGCCGCGAGCCAGGTGCTCGGTATCGGCTTGAGGGGCCTCGGCTCGGCCGGCATCGCCTACCCGAGCGTGCGCTGCCCCGGCGGGGAATGCGCCGGGCTGTTCTATCCGGATGGCGCGAGCCATCCTGTGCAGGGCCGGCATCTCGACTATCACTGGAACGGCGAGCGCGTGGACCTCTACCGGGACCGCAGTGCCGGCGAGGTTTTCCGGGTCGTCTGAAAGCTATTTCGGCGCGAGGCGAATTGCGCCGTCGAGGCGGATCGCGGTGCCGTTCAGCATGTCGTTTTCGATGATGCTGCGGGCGAGCGCGGCATATTCGGCCGGGCGGCCGAGGCGAGAGGGATGCGGCACGGAGACCGCGAGCGAGGCCTTGGCGTCGTCGGGGAGGCCGGCGAACATCGGGGTCTCGAACAGGCCAGGCATGATCGTGACGATGCGGATACCGACGCCGGCGAGGTCGCGCGCGATCGGCAGGGTCATGCCGACGACGCCAGCCTTGGAGGCGGCATAGGCGGCCTGACCGATCTGGCCGTCCTCGGCCGCGACCGAGGCCGTGCAGATGATGACGCCGCGGCTGCCATCCTCGGTGACCGGATCGAGCCCGGCGAGTGCGACGGCCGACTTGGCGATGATGCGGAAGGTGCCGGTCAGATTGATCGCGACCGCCTTTTCGAAGGTGGCGAGGTCATGGGCGACGAGCTCGCCGGTGTCGCGCTTCTTCGAGACGACGCGGCGGCCCGGCGCGATGCCGGCGCAGTTGACGATGATGCGGGCGACGCCATGGGCGGCGCGGGCCTTGGCCAGCGCTTCGTCGACCGACGCCTCGCTGGTGACGTCGCAGAGGGCGAAAACGCCGCCGATCTCCCTGGCGATCGCTTCGCCGCGCTCGGCATTGAGGTCAAGCAGCGCGACCTTGACGCCCTGGCTGGCCAGCATGCGCGCGGTCGCCTCGCCGAGGCCGGAGGCGCCGCCGGTGACGATGGCGGCAAGGGAGGAATCGAGTTTCATGGCGCGTTTCCCGTCAATCCTGTTCCGACAGCCGGTTTAGAGGTCGTTTTGCCTCGCTCCAAGCGGGTTTTGCGGATGGCCTCTTGTGCAGGATTTCGCCGGGGCCATCTTTCGACATGGCGCTTCGATGGGAGGCGCGCGATCATCGGCGTCATCGAACGCCAAGGAGTAAGACAGGGATGAGCGAGGGGTTCAGCGCAAGCTTCAGCCGCGAGGAGATGGAGGCGATCCGCAAGAGCCTGCGTGACGAGTCGAAGTTCGGCGCCGATTTCATGGCCCGGCTCAAGCGCGTCGCGAAGCGTATTCCGTTTGCGGAGGATCTGCTGGCGGCGTGGTTCTGTGCGCGCGATCCGGCGACGCCGCGGCGCGTGCGGCTGACGCTGCTCGCCGCGCTCGGCTATTTCGTGCTGCCGATCGACGCCATTCCCGACATCATGCCGCTGCTCGGTTTCACCGACGACGCAGCGGTGATCGCGGCTGCCATCGCGGCCGTTGCCGGCTCGATCACGATCGAGCATCGCGAGCGGGCCAAGAAGGCGATGACGGAGCTGTAAGGCTCGTCACAGCGTCAGCACGACCTTGCCCTTGGCCTTGCGGTCGGCGATCAGCGCATAGGCCTCGGTCCAGCGTTCGAGCGGGATCGCGGCGTGGACATGGGCGCGGATATGGCCGCCTGCCGCCCAGTCCAGCAGGCGCTCCATATTGCGCCGGTGGCCGGCCGGGTCGCGTGCGACGAACTGGCCCCAGAACACGCCGCGCAGGTCGCAGCCCTTCAGCAGGAGCAGGTTGAGCGGGATTTTCGGGATCCCACCGCCGGCGAAGCCGATGACGAGATAGCGCCCCTCCCATGCCATCGCGCGCAAAGCCGGCTCGGCCAGTTCGCCGCCGACCGTGTCGTAGAGCACGTCGACGCCGCGGCCTTCGGTGATCTTTTTCAGCGCGGCGCGGATATCGTCCCGCGCATAATCGATCTCTTCCTGCGCACCGTGCTCGCGGGCGAGCGCCAGCTTGTCGACCGAGGAGGCGCAGGCGATGACATGGGCCCCGAGCAGGGCGCCGATCTCGACCGCGGCGAGCCCCGCCCCGCCGGAGGCGCCGAGGACAGCCAGCGTCTCGCCGGCTTTCAGCCCGGCGCGCTGGATCAACCCATGCATGGCGGTGCCATAGGTGACGAACAGACCGGCCGCCTGGGCATCGTCGAGCCGGTCGGGAATACGGATGACCTGATCGGCGGAAACGGCGACCTTTTCGCGCGCGGCGCCATAGCCCAGCCAGGCCGCGACGCGCTCGCCGATCTGCCAGCCGGCGACGCCCTCGCCGATGGCGGTGATGGTGCCGGCGCATTCGGCCGAGGGCGAGAACGGGAAGGGTGGTCTGGTCTGATAGCGCCCCTGGATGATCAGCGTGTCGAAGAAGTTCAGGGCGGCTGCCTTTACTGCGACGACGACCTCTCCGGGGCCGGGTTCGGGATCGGGCAGATCCCGAATCGCCAGTTCTTCGGCCGGACCGTGATGGTCGCAGAGCAGGGCCTTCATCGTCGATCCGTCATTCCTCGCCCGAGGCGGCGATCCTGCCATGGTCACAGGTGCAGCGGAACCGCCCTGCCACCATTCGCATTTTCGCCAGGATCGTGACACTCTATGCCGCCGTCCCCGCGCGAGCCTGCCTGATCAACAGGTGGTAAACGCGGTATTAAGTTTTTTAGTGACTGATGGCGGTCCATGATCAGCTCGTTCCTCCGCACCCGCGACGCCGCTCTTTCCCGTTTCGCCATTGCGCTCGGCCTGATGGCCGGGCTTTTCGGCGTGGCCACGCTGTCGGCCGAGGCGGCTCCGGCCAAGCCGAAGCCTGCCGCAGCGGCGGCCGCCAGCTCCGGCCAGGGCCAGGCCATGCTGTTGGAGACCGCCGGCAAGTGGCAGGCATTCTCGTCGCACCAAGGCCGCTCCAAGGTCTGCTACGCGCTGTCCAAGGCCGAGACCCGCATCCCCGCCAATCTCAAGGATGTCGAAGGCTTGCTCTTCGTCTCCAGCCGGCCGGGCGAGGGTGTGCGCAACGAGATCAGCTTCGTGATGAATTTCGACCTCAAGGAAGGGGTCGAACATCAGGCGATCATCGGCAACGAGCGCTTCGCGCTGGTCGCCAAGGGCCAGAACATGTGGCTGAAGAACCCGGCCGAGGAGCCGCGCATGCTCGACGCGCTGCGCCGTGGCTCCGGGCTCGAGGTCAAGGGCACCTCCAAGCGCGGCAACCCGACCAGCGACAAGTACTCGCTCGCCGGCATCAGCCAGATCGTGAAGCGGGCCGAGGACGCCTGCAAGTAAGGCGCCTCAGGCGATGGCTGCGGGCGCAGCCGCGGTGGAGCGCCGGCTGAAGGGCCGCTGCTTCTGTGGGCAGTCGCATTTCGAGGTCGCGGATGCCTTCCGCTACGCCGCCAATTGCCATTGCTCACAATGCCGTCGCACGACGGGATCGGCTTTCAAGCCATTCGCCGGGATCGAGCGGACGAAACTTGCGTTCACTGCGGGCGCGGATGCCCTGCTGATCGTCGGCGAGCCCGACACGCACGATGCGCATTGCGGCCGCTGTGGCTCGCTACTATTCTCGGTGGTCCGCGACGGGGCTTATGTCCATGTCGCGCTCGGCACGCTGGAAGACACGCCGGGCATCCGTCCCAGCCATCACATCTTCGTCGGCTCGAAGGCGCCCTGGTACGAGATCACCGACGATCTGCCACAATTCGAAGGGTATTCCCCCTAGGCGGATGGCGCCCGCGAATCGTGCAATTTCCGATTCTTCCCGAATTGTGCTAGGGAGCCGCGAAATCCCGCGCCTTCCCCGATGGGCGACGACAGAGCTCCGATGACCGCAACCGTTTCCGCTACCGCCGCCCCGGCGGCCGAACCTGTTTTGCGACGCCCCTCGCTGGTCGGGCGCACGCGCACCGGCCTCATCGAGGCGTTGGCCGAGATCGGCGTGCCCGAGAAGGAACGGCGCATGCGCGTCGGCCAGCTCTGGAACTGGATCTATCATTACGGCGTGCGCGATTTCGACGCGATGACGACGATCGGCAAGGGCCTGCGTGGGCAGCTCGCCGAGCGTTTCTCGCTCGATCTGCCCACTGTCACCGCCGAACAGGTCTCGACCGACGGCACCCGCAAATGGCTGATGCGCATGCCCTCGACCGGCCCGCATGACCGCGGCGCCGAGATCGAATGCGTCTATATCCCCGAGGTCGACCGCGGCACGCTCTGCGTCTCCAGCCAGGTCGGCTGCACGCTGACCTGCACCTTCTGCCACACGGGCACGCAGCGCCTGGTGCGCAATCTCAAGACCGAGGAGATCGTGGCGCAGGTGATGGTGGCGCGCGACCGGCTCGGCGATTTCCCGAACCGCGCGGCACCGGACGGCGCCTTCGTGCCGAACGATGGCGGGCGCTTCGTCTCGAACATCGTCTTCATGGGCATGGGCGAGCCGCTCTACAATTTCGAGGGCGTGCGCGATGCGATCGCCGTGATCACGGACGATCAGGGCCTGTCGATCGGGCGCCGCCGCATCACCGTCTCGACCTCGGGCGTGGTGCCGCAGATCGGCCCGCTCGGCGAGGAGATGGGCACGATGCTGGCGATCTCGCTGCATGCGGTGCGCGACGACCTGCGCAACGAGCTGGTGCCGCTCAACAAGAAATACCCGATCAAGGACCTGCTCGAGGCCTGCCGGAACTATCCCGGCCTGTCGAACGCGAAGCGCATCACGTTTGAGTACGTCATGCTGAAGGGCGTGAACGATTCCGATGCCGAGGCACGCGAGCTCGTCCGCCTGCTCAAGGGCATTCCGGCCAAGATCAACCTGATCCCGTTCAACCCGTGGCCCGGCACCAAATACGAGTGCTCGGACTGGGACCGGATCGAGCGCTTCTCCGAGATCGTCTTCCGTGCGGGCTATGCCTCGCCGGTGAGGACGCCGCGTGGGCGCGACATCCTCGCCGCCTGCGGCCAGCTCAAGAGCGAGACCGAGAAGCTCTCCGCCCGCGCACGGCTGATGCTGGACGAGGCGCAGGTTGACGCTCCTGCCGTTGCGGCGGAATAAGCCTTGCTGCGCTGGCTGCTGCTGATCCCGTTCGCCTGCCTCGTCGCGATGGGGGCGGGCGTGTTCTTCCTGGGCATGGCGAGCTTCGCTTCGCCGGCCGTGGCCATGCTGATCGGCGGCGGCATCGAGCGGTTGGTCGACATCCTGTTCGGGCTCGCCGAGAGCGGGATCGATCCGGCGCCGGCCGCGCAGGCGGCCTTCGCGCTGATCGGGAAACTCGGACTGGCGATCATTGTCGCACCAGTCGTGCTGGTGGCAGTCGGTTCGGAACTGTTTCGCTTGCGCAGCGGCCTGCTCCAGAGCGGCTTCACCGGGCTCCTGGCCGCGCTGCTGCCTCTCGCCATGCTCAGGCTGTCGCGGGCGCCGAGCACGGCCGAAATCCAGATCATCTCCGGCCTCTTCCTGGTCGGTGCGGCGACGGGCTTCGTCTATTGGCTGATCGCCGGGCGCGGTGCGGGTGGCGAGCGCCCGGCGCAGCCGTAACGCTGCTCAGTCCCCGATCGCGACGCCTTCGCGCCGGCCATCGGCGCCGCCGAGAAAGCCTTCAGGCGTCTTGACGATGGCCTGCGTGCCGGAGGTCATCTCCAGCAGGCGGACCTCGTGGCCCTTCGCCTCCAGCGCGGCCTTCCAGGCCTCGGCCTCGGTGCCCTTCTCCAGCTCGGTCGGGCCGTTGCGGCTGCCGAAATTGCCGAAATCGACGGCCTGCTGCGGGTCCATCTTCCAGTCGAGCAGGGCGACCAAGGTCTTGGCGACATAGCCGATGATCTGGCTGCCGCCGGGCGAGCCGACCACGGCATGGAGCCGGCCGAAAGCGTCGAAGACAAGCGTCGGCGCCATCGAGGAACGCGGCCGCTTGCCGGGCTCGACGCGATTGGCGACGGGCTTGCCGTCCTCCTCGGGGGCGAAGTTGAAATCGGTCAGCTCGTTATTGAGCAGGAAGCCGCCCCTGGTCATCAGCCGGGAGCCGAAGCCGTCCTCGATCGTCGTGGTCATGGCGACGGCATTGCCGTCGGCATCGACCACCGAGATATGGCTGGTGCCGTTCTCGATGCCGTCGGAGGGCGCGAGGAGCTGCGCACGCCGATGCGGCGGGTCGCCGGGCTTGGCGCGGCCCATCGAGCGCTCGGGACTGACAAGGCCGGCGCGCGAGCGGATATAGTCGCGGTCGATCAAGCCGCGTACTGGCACGCTGATGAAGGCGGGGTCGGCGAGGTAGAGCGCGCGATCGGCGAAGGCGAGCCGGCCGGCCTCGCTGAACCAGTGCGCGGCGTCCGCGCCCGGTCCCATGCGGCGCAGATCCTGGCCTTCGAGGACGCCGAGCATCTGCTGGAGCGCGACGGCGCCCGAGCTCGGCGGGCCCATGCCGCAGAGTCGCCAGATGCGATAGGCGCCGCAGACGGCCTCGCGCTCCTCGATCTTGTAGGCGGCGAGATCGGCGAGGGTCATGTCGCCGGGATTGGTCGGGTGGCTGGTTACCGTCGCGACGATGTCCTCGGCGATCGCGCCCTTGTAGAAGGCCTCTGAGCCTTGCGCCGCCACGGCCCGCAGCGTTGCTGCGAAGGCCAGGTTCTTAAGGACGGTGCCGACGGCCTTGGGCTTGCCGTCCGGCTCGTAGAAATAGGCGGCGGCGAGCGCATTCTTGGGCAGGTCCTTTTCACCAGCGAGCAGGCCGTTGAGTCGCGGCGAGATCGCGAAGCCTCCTTCTGCCAGCTTCAGCGCGGGCGCGACGACATCGGCCCAGGGCAGCTTGCCCCAGCGGCGATGTGCCTCTTCCAGCAGCTTCAGCGTGCCGGGCACGCCGACAGATCGGCCGCCGACCACCGCCTCCCGGAACGGCATCGGCTTGCCGTCCCTCATGAAGCGATCGGGCTTCGCGGCGGCGGGTGCGGTTTCGCGGCCGTCCAGCGTCGTCACCTTCCGGCCGGCCTCGTCCCAATGGATGAAGAAGGCGCCGCCGCCGATTCCGGAGCTCTGCGGCTCGACGAGATTGAGGACGAGCTGGATCGCGATGGCGGCGTCCGTCGCGCTGCCGCCGGCGTGCAGGATGTCGCGTCCGGCCGTCGCGGCCAGCGGATTGGCAGCTGCGGCCATGAAGCGCTGGGCGGTTCCCAGCGATTTGACGGCTCGCCCGGTTGCGGCCTCGGGAGCGGGAGCCTGTGGCTGGGCGACGGCGATCTGGGCGGCGAGCAGGGCGGGCGTCAGGGAGAGGAGGAGAGACAGGCGCATGGCGAAGCTCCGGTGAAGCATGCAGGATAGGCTATTCGCCGCGGCCTGACAGCTTGGATGGACGGGCGCTGGCGGTTAAAGTCCGAATCGCTTGTTCTGACGTTGCCAAAAGGGGTTTTCGGCATGTCGATTGTGACTCAACTTCGCCGGCCGCTCACCTGGCTCATCCTCGGCATGCTCGGCATCGCGCTCGCCGGCTGCGGCTACAACAACGTGCCGACGCTGGAGGAAAAGGCGAAAGCCGCCTGGTCCGAGGTGCAGAACCAGTACCAGCGCCGCGCCGACCTGATCCCGAATCTCGTCGAGACGGTGAAGGGCTATGCCGCGCAGGAGCGCGAGGTCCTCACCGCCGTGATCGAGGCTCGCGCCAAGGCGAGCCAGGTCAAGGTCGATGCCTCGACCATTAACGACCCCGCGAAATTCAAGGAGTATCAGGACGCGCAGAACCAGCTCACCGGCGCGCTCGGTCGGCTGCTCGTCACGGTCGAACGCTACCCGGAGCTGAAGTCCAACCAGAATTTCCTCGCCTTGCAGTCGCAGCTCGAAGGCACCGAAAACCGCGTCGCGGTGGCCCGGCGCGACTACATCCAGGCGGTACAGGCCTTCAACACCGAGATCCGCACCTTCCCGGGTGTGATCTGGGCGAAGCTGTTCTGGGGCGCCAAGCCGATGGAGACCTTTACGGCGACCGCCGGCGCGGAACGGCCGCCAGCGGTGAAGTTCTAAGGTCGGCCGGCTGAAACCTGTGGTCACGACCAGCCCGTCATGTCCGGGCCTGACCCGGGCATTTCCTGACAGAGATTCTCGGGTTTGCATTTCGGTCCGCCCGAGAATGACGCCTTGGCATGCAGTTGCGCTTTTACTGCTTTTGCTCTGGAGCAGCTTCGCCCTCGCCGCCGAGCCTTCCTATCCCGCGCTGACGGGGCGGGTCGTCGATGGCGCCAACCTGCTCGCGCCCGATATCCGGCAGCGGCTCGAGGACAAGCTCAAGGCGCATGAGGACAAGACCTCCGATCAGGTCGTCGTCGCGACGGTGCCGTCGCTTCAGGACGTCGCCATCGAGGATTTCGCCAACGGGCTCTTCCGGCACTGGAAGCTTGGCCAGAAGGCCAAGAACAACGGTGTCCTGCTGATCGTCGCACCGAAGGAGCGCAAGGTCCGCATCGAAGTCGGCTATGGCGTCGAAGGGGCGCTGACTGACGCGCTTTCGAAGGTCATCATCACCACGGCGATCGCGCCGAAGTTCAAGAGCGGCGATTTCGCCGGGGGGATCGAGGCCGGCGTCGACGCCATCCTGACCATCCTCGCGGGCGATGCCGAGGAATGGCAGCGCAAGGCCGAGGTGCGCTCGGACGAGAGCACGCTGGGCGAGGATATCGCCGTTGTCATCGCGATGATCTTCATCTTCCTGTTCATCGTCGCGTTCCTGCGCGGCCTGAACCAGCAGGGCGGCTTGCGCCGCCACCGCCTGCGCAACGGACAATGGGTGACGCTGCCGCAGAGCACGGGCTGGAGCACTGGCTCGGGGTCCAGCTCGGGCTGGAGCGGTGGAGGCGGCTGGAGCTCGGGGGGCGGCGGATTTTCAGGTGGCGGCGGCTCCTCGGGCGGCGGCGGGGCTTCGGGAGACTGGTGATGGATGCAGCCGACAGGGATGCGATCGCGGAGGCTGTGCGCCGGGCCGAATTGCAGACGGCGGGCGAGATCGTCGTGGTGATCGACCGGGCGGCGTCGAGTTATCGCAATGTCCCGGTGATCATGGCGCTCGCGCTCGCGCTCTTCGTGCCCTGGCCGCTCTTGTGGCTGACGGTGATGAGCGCGCCGCGCATCTTCCTGCTTCAGTTGATCTGCGCCGCCGCCCTGCTGGCGAGTCTGCTCTGGTACGGCCGGGGCGGGCGTTTCGTACCCGGCTTCGTGAAGCGCGGGCGGGCGCATGATGTGGCATTGCGCGAATTCACGGCGCGTGGCCTGACTCGGACGAAGGGGCGCACCGGTGTGCTGCTCTATATCGCCCTGCAGGAACGCTATGCCGAAATCCTCGCCGATACCGGCATCGACGGGCTGGTCGAGAAGAATACCTGGCGCGGTATCATCGAGCCGCTGCTTGCTGCCGCGCGCGAGGATCGCCTGACCGAGGGGTTGATCGTGGCCGTCGGCTCGGTCGGGACCGTGCTGGCGCAGCATGCGCCGCCCGTGCCCGGCGATGTCGACGAACTCTCGAACAAGGTGATCCTGCTTTAGGCAGCAGTGCTGAAATGCTCAGCGCTTCGCCAGACCCTTGGCGGCGCCAAGGATCGCGCCGGGCATCATCAGGCCATGCTTGCCGGGTCGCTCGGCCTGGACGACGACGACATAGCCGTCCGCCTCGGGTGCCTGGGTTGCTGAGAGCGGCGCGGTGACAATCGTTTCCTTGCCGGTCCAGTCGCCGACACGGACCATGCCGCGCACGACATTGGCGTAAGACAGCGTGCGGCCCTGGTTCTCGCCGCGCGTGACCGGAACTGCCGCCTGATGCGTGGTCGGCAGGACCCAGATGCCGGCGCTGGTCTCGCTCTCGCCTCCGGTTGGAGTGACCCGGATCTGGAGAGCGCCGTTCTCCTCCTTCAAGTCGACCGTGGCGGCGAAGCCGGTCGCCGCGAGCTGATTCACCGTCTTCTCGATTTCCGTCCGTTCCGAGCCGATCGCATGGGCGGCGCCGTTGATCACGACCTGCGGGGTATAGACCTGTCCGTCGCCGCGGGCCTTGGCGTAGAATTTCTGACGCTTGGCGAAGGAATCCTTGCCGAGCGTGTCCTTCCAGCCGAGATAGTCCCAATAGGTCACGGGCAGGGTGAGCGCGATCAGTTCGGGCTCCTTGGCCAATTCGACGACAAGTGCATCGGCCGGCGGGCAGGAAGAGCAACCCTGGCTGGTGAAGAGTTCGATCACCGCCTTCACTGGTTTCGCGGGCGCTTGCGCCAGCGCCTGTGCTGCTGCCATGCCGAAGGCAAAGGCGGCAACGGTCGCTGCGAGATGGCGCGGGCGAGGGAACATGTTCTGGACTCTGCGGACGACTTCTTTTCCTGAGGTTACCAAAGCCCGCAATCGGCGCGCGAGGGAAATCACGTTGCCTTGAAAACGGGGATGGTCGCGCTGGCGTGATCGAAGGCTTCGCGCGCTGTGGCCGGGATCATGTTGGGCCGCCAGCGGCGATGCATCCAGAGCCATTGCTCGGGATATTCGCGCACCCAACCCTCGACGACGGCGGTCATCATCGCCATCGCGCCCTGTACGTCGATCTCGCCATTGGCGTCGCGCGGCAGATCGAGCGGTGGCGTCAATTCCAGCCGGAAGCGGTGGTTCGGCAGGCGGATGACGCGCACGCCATGGACCGGGCATTCGAAGCGCCTGGCGAATTTGCCCATGATCGGATTGGTCAGGGCGGGGCGGCCGAAGAACGGCACGACGACGCCGCGGGTGAAATGCTGGTCGATCAGCATGCCCAGATGGCCGCCATTCTCCAGCACGCCCTGCATCGCGAAGGCCGCGCCCTGTTTCGCGGCAGCCAGCCCGCCCATCGTGCCGGAACGGATCTCGTGGACGACGGCGGCGATCGCGGGATCGTTGGGCGCACGGAAGACCGCGGTGGTCTCGAGATCATAGGCCTCGGCGCAGATCGCCGGCAGCTCCCAGTTGGCGAGATGGGTCGAGAAGATCAGCCCCGGCTTCTCGTCGTCCTTGAGCGCAATGAAATGCTCGATGCCCGTGACCTCGACGCGCGAGGGCTTGTCGGGATTGAGGTAATCGTAATCGAAGAGTGTCTTGAGATGGGCGTATTCGCCGGCGACGCGGCCGAGATTTTCCCAGGCGCCGCGCGCGATGCGCTTGACCTCAGCCTCGTCCTTCTCGGGAAAGGCTGCGCGGATATTGGCCAGCGCGACGCGGTTGACCGGAATCAGGGGGCTCGCGGTTCGCAGCAGCCAGCCGCCGAGATCGCTGGCGCGCTCGGGGCCGAGCAGGCGCAGGAAGCCGAACAGGGCGCGGATCACGCCGATCATCACCGCGGCGCCGGCGCGCGCGGCGATAGCCTTCAATCGTCTCAAGGTCGGTCCTGCCCCAGAGCAGGCCCGCGTCGCTGCGCAACGCACACCTGCTCTACCTCTTCGTTTGGTGGCATTTTCTTCACGCGAACCGGTATCCACTTCGCTTGAAAATGCTCTAACTCGCCCGTGCCGAGAGCAAGACCGGGCCTTAAACCGGCGATCTGGGGCAGGAAGCGGTCCGCGTCAAGTGCTTGGCGGGAAACAGGTCCCGGTCAGAAGGCGATGACGACCTTGCCGAAGACCTTGCGGCCCTCGATCCGGGCGAGGCCCTTCTCGAATTCGGCGAGCGGGAAAACCGAATCGATCACCGGTTTCATGCCGCCGGCCATCTTCTCCAGCGACTGCGCGATGTTCTCGATCCGGCAGCCGAAGGAGCCGGTGATGCGGTATTGCTGCTGGAAGAGCTGCATCAGGTTGATCGTGGCCGAGGGACCGGAGGTCGCGCCGCAGGTGACGAGCCGGCCGCCGCGCTTCAGGCAAAGCAGCGAGCCGTTCCAGGTGTCGGCGCCGACATGCTCGAACACGACATCGACACCCTTGCGGCCGGTGAGCTTGCGGACGACGCCCTCGAAGCGGTCCTCGCGATAGTTGATGACATGATCGGCTCCGAGCGCCTTGGCCTTGGCACCTTTCTCGTCGTCGCCGACGGTGGTGTAGACCGTGCAGCCGATCGCCTTTGCCATCAGAATCGCGGCCGTGCCGATGCCGGAGCCGCCGGCATGGACGAGCACGGATTCGCCCGGCTCCAGCCTGGCGTTGTCGAAGAGCATGTGCTGGACGGTACCAAAGCCGATCGGCGCGCAGGCCGCATCCTCGAAGGAGACGCCCTTCGGCGCCTTGATGATCAGGCGGGCCGGGCGGTTCAGCAATTCGCGGGCGAAGCCGTCGATATGGAAGCCCATGATGCCGGCGACGTTCTCGCAGAGATTGTCGCGGCCTTCGCGGCAGGCCTTGCACTGGCCGCAGGTATCGGCGCCATAGGCGGTGACGGTGTCGCCCGGCGCAAAGCCGGTGACGCCCTCGCCGACGCAGACGATCTCGCCGGCCGCCTCGACGCCCGCCGCCTGCGGCATCTTGCGCTTGGCAAAAGCCATGCCACGGAAGCCCCAGAGGTCGAGATAGTTCAGTCCGACCGCCTTGATGCGGATCTGCACCTCACCCGGAGCAGGCGGCGGCGGCGGCTCGATCTCTTCCAGGCGCAGGTCGCGATCGCCGTGGAGCTGGAGGGAACGCATCGGTTTTCGACCTTTCAGAACAAAGGTATCAGCGGTGGACGCCGAGCTGCGCGGTCAGGCCGCCGTCGATCGGCAGCACGGTGCCGCTGATATAGGCGGCGGGCTCGCTCATCAGGAAGGCCGCCAGGCCGGCGACCTCTTCCGGCTTGGCGAAGCGTCCGGCCGGAATCTGTGCCTGCATCTTGTCGCGATAGGCGGCATAGGGCGCCATCATGTCGGTGTCGACGAAGCCCGGCGCGATCACGTTGACGGTGACGCCGCGCTTGCCGGTCTCGACCGCGAGCGTCTTCGCATAGGAGATCAATGCGCCCTTGGATGCCGCATAGGCCGCGTTGCCCGGGTTGCCGCGCAGCGCGGCGACCGAGCCGATCGCGACGATGCGGCCGGAGCGGGCGCGGATCATGGTACGCATCAGGCTCTTGGCGAGGCGGGTGAAAGCCCAGAAATTGACCTGCATCGCCGCTTCCGCCTTGTCCTGCGTCATCATCGCGGCGAGCGAATCATAGGGCTGGCCGGCATTGTGGACGAGGCCGAAATAGCTCTCGCCCTCGCGCGCCTCGCAGAAGGCGTCGAGCGCTTCCTTGTCGGAGAGGTCGAGCGGCAGCGCGGTGATGCTGCGGTCGGGATGGCTTGCCGTGATCTCCCCGGCCAGCGCCTTCGCCTGATCGGCGGAGGAGCGGAAGGTGAAGTCGACATCGTGGCCGGCGGCTGCGAGCGCGCGCACGATCGCGGCGCCGACACCCTTGGCGCCGCCGGTGACGAGAATTTTGGTCATGCGGCCTCCGGAGGCGCCGTCAGCACAAGGCAGGTGTTCTGGCCGCCGAAGCCGAAGGAATTCGAGATCACCGTGCGCACCTTCGCCTTGCGCGCCGTGTTCGGCACGACGTCGAGTGCGATGGCGGGATCGGGGTTCACATAATTGATCGTCGGCGGGATCGTGCCGTTGGCGATGGTCAGGAAGGAGATCACCGCCTCGACCGCGCCGGCTGCCGTCAGCGTATGGCCGATCATCGATTTGTTGGAGGAGATCGGCAGGCTCGCCATGCGCTCGCCGAAGACGGCGGCGCAGCTCATCGCCTCCATCTTGTCGTTTTCGGGCGTCGAGGTGCCGTGGGCGTTGATGTAGTCGACGTCGTCTGGCGTCAGGCCGGCATCGGCGATCGCATCCTGCATGGCGAGGATGGCGGGCTTGCCGTCCGGGCTCGACCGCGTGCGGTGGAAGCCGTCGCCGCGTTCGCCGCAGCCGGCGACGATGCCGAGGATGGTCGCGCCGCGCGCGAGCGCATGGTCGTAATCCTCCAGCACCAGCGCGCCCGCGCCCTCGCCCATGACGAAGCCGTCGCGGTTCTTCGAGAACGGCTTGGCGGCGCCTTCCGGCGGGTCGTTCTGGGTCGAGAGCGCCGAGAGCAGCGAGAAGCGGATCAGCGCCTCGGCATGGATCGAGCCGTCGGTGCCTATGCACAAGGCTGCCTGAGTATCGCCCCTCCTGATCGCCTCGACGCCCATCTGAATTGCGGTCGCGCCGGAGGAGCAGGCGGTCGAGAGCGAGATCGGCGAGCCCTTGGTGCCGAAGCGGTCGGCGATATGGTCGGCGACGCCGCCGAAGACGAAGAGTTCGTGCATCGCCCGGTATTTGCCGGTCGCGGCAGCGCGCAGCAGCCCGTCATAATCGACCTCGCCGGAGACGGCCTGGGCCATCTCTTGCTTCTGCGGCCATTCCATCTCGACGGGCGGGACGGCCATGAACAGCTCGCCGGGGAAATCGCCGTTGGTGCCGAGACCACTCTGACCGACCGCTTCTTCAGCGGCGAGCGTCGCGAGCTTCTCTGAGAGTTCAGGAGCGGAGAACGGGCCGTCGAACAGGAAATCGACGGTGCCGCCGATGCTGGTCTTCAGCCCTTCGGTGGGGAAACGCTCGATGCGGTGGATGCCGGATTGGCCTGATGTGAGGGCCTGCCAGTTGGTCTCCTTGCCCTGGCCGAGCGAGGTGACGACGCCGAGCCCGGTGACGGCGACGAGCGGACGGCCCTTGGCGTCGCGATGCGTGGTCATGGCTTCAACCCTCACGCTTGAACAAGATGCGCGGCGCCTTCGCCACGCCAATGGCCGGCGCCGGTGACGATCGCTTCCCTGGCTTGCCCGGCCGACAGGGCGATCGCGGCGAGCGCCACCGAAACCGGGAAAGCCGCTTCGACGGCATGGCCCACGAGATCGCCGGTCGCGATGCGCTTCGCGGAAGGAGCAGCAGCGGCGATGGCGGCCGCTTCTTCACCGGTGATACCGGCGCAGCCGGTGGCGGCGGAGATGGCGAGCGCGTCGCCCGCGATCGGGCCGAAGTCGCCGAGCAGTTTCGCCAGCGCCGACCGGATCGAGCCGGCCTCGCGGCGGCTGCGGGCAGCGCTGGTCTGGCTCAGCTTCGCATAGGCCCTGGCGCCGCGGGCGGCGGCGCGTTCAGCCGATTCGAGCACGAGGAAGGCACCGGCGCTGCCGGTGATCAGGCCGGGTGCATTCTCGCGTTCGAAGACAGGCTTGAAATCGTCGCGGTGCAGATAGCCGCCGAGTTCGAAGAGCAGCAGCATGTCGCGGCGCTCGGCATTGTAGGCGCCGCCGACCAGCATCAGGTCGGACTGGCCGGAGGCGATGCGGGCATGAGCGGTGCGGATCGCGTCGACGCCGGCCTGTTCCTCGCCCATGAAGGTGCGCGACGGGCCGGTGATGCCATGGACGATGGCGATATTGCCGGCGAGCAGGTTGGAGAGCTGGGCCAGGAAGAGGGTCGGCCTGAGATCGCTCATCAGGCGCTCGTTGAGGAAGGCGCCGGGGTCGTTGGCGCCGCGCAGGCCTTCGAGGATCGCCGCATCGACGGCATGATCACGCTCGCCGCCGCCGGCGGCGACGATGACCTGCAGGGCGCTCTTGGCCTCGGCATCGTCCTTCAGCCCGGCGGAATCGAGGGCAAGGCCTGCCGAATAGACGCCGAGCCGCTGCCAGGGCTCCATCTGGCGCTGATCGGATTTCTTCGGGATCTGCCTGTCGAGCTCCAGCGCCGCCAGTGGATGGAGCGGATAGGGTTTGAAGCTCTCGGTATCGACGACCGGCGGACAGCCCGCGGCAAGCGCGGCGGCATGGGCCTCGACGCCTTCGCCGAGACTCGACGCGATGCCGATGCCGGTGATGACCACGTCGCGGCGGCTCATGGGGCAGGCTCCGGCGTCAGGCCGATTGTCTTGATGCGGCTTAGCATCAGCGCGCGCATATCGGCGGGGAAAGGCATCAGGCGGAAGCGCAGATCGGCATCGCAGATCGGCTTGCCTTCGCTGGTCAGCTTCACCTTGGTCGCGGCGTAGCCGGAGCCCTCGATGACGAGCTCGGCGCTGGCTTCCAGCTCGGTGCGGGGCTCGACGAAGGTGCGGAAGCGCGCCTTGTCGACCGTCATCAGGAACGGCATCTGCGAGAGGCCGTTGAGGCCGAGCAGGAGATAGCCGGAGGCCTGCGCCATGGTCTCGGTCAGGAGCACGCCGGGCACCAGCGGATGGCCGGGGAAGTGGCCTTCGAAGACCGGGCTCTCGGCGGGGACGGTGGAGCGCGTCACGATGCGCTTCTGCGACGGATCGAAGGTCACGACCCTGTCGATCATGTCGAAATATTCGAGACGCATGTGATCCTTGGCTCTGTCGGCTTGGAGGATATCCGCGATTCTTCGAGGCGCGGGTATCCTCCTACTCTTTGTTGGGTCGCATTTTCTTCACGCGAACCGGTGCCCACTTCGCTCGAAAATGCTCTAGAACGGCGCAAGGCCGCGGCACGGATCGGATGATCCGCGCAACGGCCCCTATGCTCTATCGGGAGCGAGGCGCTGGCTCAAGTCCGGCGGCTCGCGCAGGGGTCACGCCTTCTTGGCGGCGACGAGGTCGTCGATGCGCTTGCAGAGGTTCTCGAGCACGAAATACTGCTCGGCCGGGGCCTTGCCTTCGTTGACTTCCTGCGTCCACTGCTCGAGCGGCAGCTTGATGCCGAAGGCCTTGTCGATCGCGAAGGCGATGTCGAGGAAGGCCAGGGAATCGATGCCGAGATCTTCGATCGCGTGGCTCTGCGGCGTGATCTTCTCCCGCGGAATATCGCAGGTTTCGGAAATGATGCCGGCGACCGTCTCGAACGTGGCGGACATGCTGCGGGTGCTCCCGTCTGTTGTCGGTGATGGCGGACGACATCCGAGCGCGGGATATCGCCCAGCGCCTGCCCCAAGTCGCCACCGAGGATGACTGAACCGCCCCCTTACACTGCGGCGGGCGCGAGGACAACCGGGAGGCGCCCCCAATGAATCATGGCCGGCTTGCGCCGGCCATGACCTGTCTCGTTGCTGCGTTTGCGGCTTACGCGGCGAGGCCGCGCAGCACGTAATGCAGGATGCCGGCGTTCTTGAAGTAGTCGATCTCGTCCAGCGTATCGATGCGGCAGAGGATCGGCACCTTCTTCACGGAGCCGTCGGCATAGGTGATCTCGGCTTCCATCATCTGGCGCGGCTTGACGTTGGCCAGGCCATGGATGGTGACCATCTCGTCGCCCTTCAGGTCGAGCGAGGCCCAGCTCGTGCCTTCCTGCAGGGTGAACGGGACGACGCCCATGCCGACCAGGTTCGAGCGGTGGATACGCTCGAAGCTCTGGGCGATGACCGCCTTGACGCCGAGAAGGTTCGTGCCCTTCGCGGCCCAGTCGCGCGAGGAGCCGTTGCCGTATTCGACGCCGGCGAAGATCACCAGCGGCACCTTCTCC
>NZ_JAFKFW010000035.1 GCF_017308015.1 Allobosea sp. | reverse complement strand
GGCATGCATTTTGCCGGGCACGGTCGAGCGATGCGGGAGATTGGTCTCCTCATGGATCGGCAGCGCGTCCATGTCGGCGCGCATGGCGATGACCCGGCCGGAATTCTGGCCCTTGCCCTTGATGACGCCGACGACGCCGGTCTGGCCGACGCCTGTGGCCACTTCATCGACGCCCCATTCCCTGAGCTTGTCGGCGACGAGGCCCGCGGTCCGGTGAACGTCGTACATCAGCTCGGGGTGGCGATGGATGTCGCGGCGGATCGCGGTGATTTCCGGGGTGAGCGCCGCGATGATGTCGGTCTTGGGCATCGTAACCTCTGAGATGGTATGGGGCGACCGCGCAGAAAACGGGTGCCGTCCCGCAGGCTAGCCCAGCCGCGGGCCGGCTGTCCAAGCCGGTGGCGCGCAGGGGATGGGCCTTGGAGGAATGGCGGGCGCATCTCGGAAGGTCAGTGGGCCGGTTCCTGAACGAACGGATGGAACTGGGTCGCGATTGTGAAATAATCTGAGAACGCTGTAGCCATGATTTGGCCTTGCTTGACGATTAGCGGAGGCGGCATCCGCTCGGGCCATCGAGATTATCTGGCCTGATCCTTTCCAAATCCCCCTTACATGTTTGGTAGATGATGCGTCGCTTGTCGTTGCTTGCGTTACTGTGCGGCTTTTTGCCTGCTGCCGCTCTAGCTGATGTCACGCCTGAAAAAATCTCCTTCCAGCCGCAGGTCAAAGGCCTCGGTTGCCTCAAATCCGAAACGAAGGCGATGATCGCCGAACTCGTCGCGAAGATCGGTCCGATTCAGATCACTTCGACCTGCGGCGGCCGGCATGCCCGTCACTCGCAGCACTACAGCGGCAGGGCGGTCGATTTCCGGCCGATGGCGACGTCGGCGCGCAAGGCAGCGGCTGCGGCACGTGCGATCGAGAGCGTCGGCGGTGTCGGGACTTATTCAAACGGCCTTGTTCACGCCGATGTCGGTGCGCGCGAGGCTTCCTGGTACGGCCACAAGCGCACCCGTTACGCTTCCGCCAGCAAGCGCAGCCGCTATGCGCGGCTTGCCCGCAACAACAATTGATGCATCCTTGCGCGCTCCTAGCGACGCGCGGTCGTGAGGTCGTGCCGATAGACCAGATCTTTCGGATCGGGCCTATCGGCTACGAGGTCGCGAACGGCGCCGAGCCGTTCCGCCACGGCGATCGAACCTGCATTGTTCGGCGCGATATAGCTGACCAGTTCGGAGACCTCGAGCGCTGCCGCAGCCCAGTCGCGCAGCGCCGCGGCGGCTTCGGTGGCGTAACCTCGCCCCTCATGGCTTTCATAGAGCAGCCAGCCCAGCTCCTTCTCCGGGAAAAGCGGACCGTGGCTGATGCCGACCTGGCCGATGCAGAGGCCGTCCGCGCGCCGGTCGATCATCAGTCCGCCATGGCCGTATAGGCTCCAGCAGGCGATGTCGTGGCAGAACAGCCCCCAAGCCTGTCGTTTTGACAGGGGCCCGCCGAACCCTGCCGCGCGCGGCGACGTCATGAGGGCAGCATAGGTCGGAAAATCCGCCTCGACCATCGGTCGCAGTACGAGGCGGTGCGTCTGCAGCGTCGGGATCGATCGGGCGGTCACGGCAGGTTGTCGATTGGCGGCGGGGTCGGCTCAGATGCCAAAGTTCTTGCGCCAGCCTTCGATATCGTCGAGGGCGACATTCGAGCCGCAAAGCACGAGGCAGATCCTCTCGTCGGATCGGAAGCTGGCCTTGCGCGCCAATGCGGCTGCAACCACGCAGGCCGCCGCCGGCTCCAGAAGCACCCGCCCGTTCTGGAGGACCCAGACGAGCTCGCGAACGGCTTCGGCGTCGGGCACCACGATGATCTCCTCGAGGAATTGGCGCGCCGCCGCCATGGTGCGCTTCGTCGCGAAGGGGGCGCCGAGCGTGCGGGCGATCGAGGTCGGGCGGATCGCCACCGGTTCGCCGGCCGCCAGCGCCTGCGTCATCGTGGTCGCGCCTTCGGTCTCGACACCATGCAGGCGCACGGCGGGGTCGAGGCCTTTCAAAGCCGCTCCGACCCCCGCCGCGAAGCCCCCGCCGCCGACCGAGACGAAGACATGGTCGAGCCGCCCGCCGGCATCGGCTGCCAGTTCGAGGCCGAGCGTTCCGTGGCCGGCGATGATGGCCGGGTCGTCATAGGAATGGACATGGGTCATGCCTCGCGCCGCATAATCTTCGGCCCTGGCGAAGGCGGCGACGGAATCCTCACAGAGCTCGACCTGTCCGCCGGCCTCCTCTGTCAGGCGGATATTGAGCGCCGGCGTCGCCTTCGGCATCAGCACGAGCGCCCGCGTACCGACCGCGCGTGCGACGAGGGAGACGGCGATCGCATGATTGCCGCCCGATACCGTGACGACACCGCGCGTGAGCTCCGCCTCGCTCAGCCCCATCAGCTTGTTGTAGCAGCCGCGAACCTTGAACGAGCCGCCGAGCTGCAGGCTCTCGATCTTCACCCAGGTCTCGACGCCGAGCCGCGCGGAAAGCCCGGCGCTGTAATAGGTCGGCGTGCGGCGGACCTTGCCGGCGATGCGCGCTGCGGCAGCCTGGACGTCGGCAAGGGTGACGTCGAATGCGGTGACGTCGATTGGCATGGCGCTCAGGTCCTCCGCCGGGCGATTCCGGTCCGGCGGAACGAGAGCGCGCCGGAGGCCGGGCCGTCAAGCTCAGGCCATTCGGGCAGGCGCTAGGGGGCCGGCGGCTGACCGGCCTTCGGGCGCATATGGTTGGGCGCCCGCGCCGATAGCGGCACGGCGGGGCGGTCGGTCCGGTACTGGCCTCGCGCGATGGCGCCGAAGAGCAACATCACGGCGGTCAGGGTCATGAGCCACCAGGGCAGCAGCGGCGCGAACCCGAAGACGCTGAGCGCGAAGGCGGTGGTGAAGGCGGCGACGCCACCGGCCGCCAGAGCCCCGGTCATGCGCCCAGCGGCGCGGATCGCGAAATAGAGGCAGGCTGCCCCGGCCGCGGCCCCGACGAGCCCGAGCTCGTACCAGGTCTCGAACAGCAGCGTCGCGGGAGCCGGCTGTGGCAGCGTGCCGTTCATCTGCCCGCGCAGGACCGTGTCGAGGCCATGTCCGGTTATCACTTCGATCGGCGATTGCCGGATCACGTCGGCCCAGATCGAGAGCATCTGCGCGAAATCATCGGCACTGTCGGGCAGGATCGAGACCAGCGGCGCCATCAGGAAGGGCAGGATCGGCGCGAACAGCATCAAGCCGGCGACGATGGTGGCGATGATCTGCGCCGCACGCTCGGGACTGGCGGTAACGGCGCCGAAGGCGACGGCGCCGAAAATCATCGCCACCGTCTCGCCATCCTCGAAACGCGTCAGGGCCAGCAGCGTCACGACGAGCGCCAGCCCGAGCGCGCTCAGTCCGCGCTCGCGCGAGAGCAGCCAGGCCAGCGCCGGCCAAGCCATGATCAGGATGATCGAGACGCCGCGCTCGACGGCGCCGGGCGGCGTTTCGGCATGGCGCAGCGCTGCGACCGCGATCAGCCCCAGCGCGAAGATGCCGGCGCTGCCGGTGCCGAGCGCGACGAGATTGAGGTTCGAGGAGCGCATCCGCTCGGGCAGGGCGGAGAGGCCCACGAAGCCGAGCACAGCCGCGAGCATCAGATTGCTGGCCTTCTCGACGGCCGCGGCCGGAAATGGACTCCAGACCAGCGACAGGAAGGCCCACGCGATCAGCCCGATCAGGATCAGGCCCGGGCGGCTGACCAGAAGAGCCCGGAGCGTGCCGGCGAATTTGCGAGGGTCCTCGATCAAGGCCGCAATGATCAGCAGGGCGATGCCGATCGGCACCAGCACGACGGCGGCCCGGCGCGACACCAGCGCGGCCAGTGGCAGGACGAGCGCCAGCGTGCCGAAGCCGATGCGCCGCAGCAGCAGCGCGGCGTCGGTCGCCGGATCGAGTGGGGCTTGGGCGTTGTTTCGGATCATGCGTTCCGGCGGGAGTCACGGGCCTCGGCCTTCACCCTAGCGGGCACGGGCGTCCCCGGCTGTAGGTGCGGCGCAACACTGTCGCAGCATCTCTTCGGCGGGATCGGGGGCGCGGCGCTATCGCCTCTGGTGGGGCGGCGTCGTTCGTGAGAGAAATCGGCATGACCATGCTGGCAGCCATCCCCTTTGCGAGCGGCTTCGCGATCGATGCCTTGATGCACGGCCTTGTCGGCCGGTTGAAGCGGCAGGGTCTGCGCCTCGGCGGCGTGGTCCAGCACAATGATGCGATCTGCGACGATCGCTGCATGGCGATGTCGCTGGAGGATGTGGCGAGCGGGCGGCGCTTTCCGATCAGTCAGGATCTCGGATCGGGCGCTGCGGGCTGCCATCTCGATGCGACCGGTCTTGCGGCTGCGGCGGTCGCTTTCTCCGATGCGCTGGCCGGGCGCGTCGATCTCGTGATCGTCAACCGCTTCGGCAAGCAGGAGGCCCTGGGCGAGGGCCTGCGCCAGGAGATCGCCGGCACGCTGCTTGCGGGGCTGCCGTTGCTGATCGCCGTGCGCAGCGATTTCCTGCCGGCCTGGCGCGAGTTCGCCGGCGACGACTGGCTCGAGTTGGCGCCGGACGCGGAGGCGGTGGAGCGCTGGGCATTGGCTGCGACCTCCGTCGCGGCCTGATCGATCGGCATGGCGGAAGCGCGCACGATCGGCCTGATCCTCGCGGGTGGCCTCGCCCGGCGCATGGGTGGTGGCGACAAGACGCTGAAACCGCTCGCTGGCCGGCCGATTCTGGCCCATGTCGTCGATCGCCTGCGCGGCCAGTGCGACGATCTCCTGCTCAACGCCAATGGCGATCCAGCGCGTCTGGCTGCATTCGGCCTGCCGGTTGTCGCCGATGGCCTGCCGGATTTCGCCGGGCCTCTCGCCGGCATCCTCGCCGGCCTCGACTGGCTCACCGCGCATCGGCCGCAAACCGATTGGCTGCTGAGCGTTGCAGCCGATACGCCTTTCATTCCCGGTGATCTGACGGTGCGCCTGCATCAAGCGAGGACTGCCGCCGGCATGTCGCTCGCGTGCGCTGCCTCGGGCGGGCGGCAGCACCACGCGATTGGCCTCTGGCCAGCTGCGTTGCGGGAGGATCTGCGCCGGGCATTGGCGGCAGGGGAACGCAGGCTCGGGCGCTGGACGCAAGCTCAAGGCGTCGCCGTCGCCGAGTGGCCGGCCGAGCCCATCGATCCCTTCTTCAACGTGAACACGCCTGAGGACCTCGACGAGGCCGAGCGGCTGTTGGCGGGCATGGCCTGACTGCGCCTTACCCTTCCAGCAGCGTCTTCAGCGCCGCGAGGTCGCGGCTGACCATGGCCGCATCCCGGGCCATCTCGTCGTCGGACATGCCGTCGCGCTGGAACAGCGTGAACACGACCTCGGCCCCGTCGCCATTGGCGACGACCCTCATCGGGTTGTGCATCGCCGGACCATGTTCGGGAATGACGACATGGTCGAGCACGCCGCGATTGTTCGGTTCGCTGAACAGGACGCGCATCGGCCCCATCGGGGTCTCGGTCCGCCAGCTCATGCCCTCGACCTGCACGAAGCTATGGCCGAGGCCTTCCGCCCAGCGCGGGAAATTCGCGGGGTCGGCAAGGAAGGCGTAGACCTCCTCCACCGGGCGCTTGATGCCGATCCCGATATGGCGGGCGCGATGGATAGCCATGCTCTGTCCTTCCGATCAGCGAACAAAAGAAGAACAAAAGAGCTTGTATGTCAAGTCGTCAGCCGCGGCGCCTGCCGAATGCTACTCGATGACGATCCGCGGCGCCGCACGGACAGCGCCGCCGAGACCTGCCTGGACCTGTCGGGCAAGGGCGACATAGGCTTTGGCATGGGCGCTTGCGGGATCGCTGGCGACGATCGGCCGTCCGCCATCGGAGGTCTCGCGGATCGGCATGGCCAGCGGGATTTCGCCGAGGAAGGGAATGCCGAGCCGCTCGGCCTCGTGCCGAGCGCCGCCATGGGCGAAGATGTCGGAGCGGTGTCCGCAGGCCGGGCAGGTGAAATAGCTCATGTTCTCGACGAGGCCGAGGATCGGCACGGCGACCTTCCTGAACATCGCGACGCCGCGGCGCGCGTCGAGCAGGGCAAGGTCCTGCGGCGTCGAGACGATGACGGCGCCGGCGAGCGGCACCTGCTGCGCCATGGTGAGCTGGGCATCGCCGGTGCCGGGCGGCATATCGACGACGAGCACGTCGAGATCGCCCCAGGCGACCTCGCGCAGCATCTGGGTGATCGCCGAGATCACCATCGGCCCGCGCCAGATCATCGGCGTCTCCTCATCGACGAGGAAACCGATCGACATCACCTTGAGCCCGTATGCCTCCATCGGCGCGAGTGTCCGGCCCGAGACGATCTGCGGCTTGCCCTTGATGCCGAAGATCTTCGGCATGGACGGCCCGTAGATGTCGGAATCGAGCACGCCGACCTTGAGGCCGAGCGTCGAGAGTGCCACCGCGAGATTGGCGGCGGTGGTCGACTTGCCGACGCCGCCCTTGCCGCTGGCCACTGCGATGATCTGCTTCACGCCCGGCACGCCGGCAGGTCTCGGCGCGCCGCCCGGTCCGGGGCGCTGCGCCTGCTGGCGGGCCTGCATCCCGGCCGAGGGGCCGGCCTTGTCGGCGGTGAGCCCGACCAGTACCTGCGTTACCCCAGGCAGGCCGCCGACGGCGCTTTCGGCCGCCTTGCGTACCGGCTCCATCGCTGCGGCTTCCGTCGCGTCGATGCCGATCGCGAAGATCACCTTGCCACCATCGACGAGGATGTCGCCGATGCGACCGGAGGCGGCGAGCGACTGCCCGCTTGCCGGTAGCTTCACCAGTTCAAGTGCCCGCAGGACATCGGCTTGGGAGACGGTCACTTCGTTGCACTCCGTTGGCTGGTCCGGGCGGCTAGGCTGCCTTGCGGATATGGAAGACGAGCGCCCCATCCATATCTCCCTGGCGCTCGATGGCACTCCCGGTCTCGCGCGCGAGGTTCGGTAGGTCGATCGCCGCCATCGGATCGGTGCAGTGCACGATGATGATGCTGCCGGCCCGCGCGGCGATGAGCGCCTTGCGGACGCGCAGCACCGGGAGCGGGCATTTCAGGCCGCGCAGGTCGAGCGGAATGGTATCGATGGTCGCGCCCGCCGGGGCCGTTGTCGTCATGCTGCTTCATAGGACGGCCGGGCGGGCGGCAGCAACCGTCGCCTTGCCGCAGGGCGCTTGACCCCGGCGGCGGCGCCGCCGATGAAGAGGCGATCGATCAGGAGAAACCGGGTGACGATGCGGTCGAACGGCCGAAGCAGACGGGGGCCGTGATGGCGCGATTGGGCGGCGGCCGGACCGATTCCGGACTCGTCACACTCGATGAAGCGGCGGCCGATGCGGTGTCGCGTGTACATCCGGTCGCCGGCACGGTGGAACTTCCGCTCGCCGAAGCCGACGGTCATGTGCTGGCGCGAGCGCTGATCGCGCCGCGCGACCTGCCCCCTTTCGCGAATTCCGCCGTCGATGGCTATGCCATCCGCTTCGCCGATCTCGCGGCCGGTGCGGCGACGAGCTTGCCTGTCCGCGGCCGGACGATGGCCGGCGAGGCGCGAGCGGCGCTGGAGTATGGTGCCTGGCGCATCTTCACCGGCGCTCCGGTTCCCGAGGGCGCCGATACCATCGTGATGCAGGAAGATGTCGTCGCGAGCGACGGCGCGGTCGTTTTGCCGGCGGGCATCGTCCTCGGCGCCAATCTGCGTCGGGCCGGCGAAGATGTCGCATGCGGGCAGGAGGTTCTGTCAGCCGGCCGGCGTCTGCGCCCGCCGGATCTAGGGCTGCTCGCGGCGCTTGGGCTGGCCCATGTCACTGTGCGCCGGTGTCCGCGTGTCGCGCTGTTCTCGACCGGCGATGAACTGACGGAACCGGGAGGGCTCCTCGGTCCGGCGGCGATCTACGACGCCAACCGGGCGATGTTGCTGGCCATGCTGGTGCGGGCCGGTGCCGAGGTCGTCGATCTCGGCATCCTACGGGACGAGGCAAAAGGCCTTGGGCAGCGGCTGCGCGAGGCGGCGTGCGATTGCGATCTTGTCCTCACCTCCGGCGGGGTTTCGGTCGGCGAGGCCGATCATGTCAGGGATGCGGTTCTGACTTGCGGTACGCTTGATCTCTGGCGTGTTGCGATCAAGCCGGGCAAGCCCATCGCGATCGGCAGTGTCGCCGGCACGCCCTTCATCGGCCTGCCCGGCAATCCGGTCGCGGTCTTCGTCGGTTTCGCCTTCGTTGCCCGCCCACTGATCGCCCGGCTGGCCGGGGAGAGCTATGCCCCCCCCATCGCCCGGCCCGTCAGGTTGGGCTTCGCGCATGCCAGGAAGCCGGGCCGGCGAGAGTTTCTGCGCGTGTCGCTGGAATACGGGGCCGATGGTGATGTCATCGCGCGCAAGCACCGGGGCGAGGGGGCAGGTTCGCTCGCCTCGCTCGCGCAGTCTGACGGGCTCGTGGTGCTGGCGGAGGATGTGGCGCAGGTCGAGGCGGGAGAGGCCGCGTCCTTCCTGCCCTACGCGGAACTGTTCTAGTCGCGCCGGAAGATCACGCTCGCGCCCCAGCCGAGAAAGAGCGCCAGTAGTACAGTGGCGAGCCCGTAAAGTGGCGCCCAGTCATAGGCGCCGAGTGCCAGACGTTGCTCGATGCCGGTCTTGATCACCTCGAAATGTGTCTGTTGCCGCGCCAGCGGCACACCGCCGGAATAAAGCACGATGTCGACGGTATAAGATCCGGTCGGCGCCGTCGCGGGGATATCGACCGGCGCACTGAACAGCGCGCTCGACAGGAAGGTGACGCCCCGCTCCACGTAGCTGTAGAGGTCCTTGCCCTGCATGATCCGGACAAGGCTTTCGCGGAAGCGCCGCGAGCCGGGGTCGAGATCGACCCAACTGCCGGAGGGGCGTTCGGCATTGATGAGGCCGATGCGGTCGCGCTGCGCGGTTTCGCTGCTCATCATTTCCATGATCGGCCGATTGCTGGCGACATGCAGGAAGACCGGATTGTCCGGGAAGCGCCGCTGCGTCCGGTTGATCCAGATCGGGCCGAGCCGCTCCTTCTCGCGCACCAGCAGCATGCGCCGGGGGCCGCGCACCGTGACGATGATATCGTAAGGGTCACCGCGCGCGACCGTCCGGCCGTCGCGCTCGACCAGCCCGAACACTGTGAGTTGGCTGCCGGTATAGTTGGAGGTGATCTGGATCTGGTGACTCGACATTGCCGCGATCAGCGTCTCGGCATGGGCTGTCCCGGCCGTAACCCCGATCGTGAAAGCGGCGAGGATTGCAGCGAGCCACCTCATCGTCCGCTCTCCGGCACGACGACGGAGAAGGGCTCGCTCGGTGGAATGAAGAGCTCGATCGCGAAGCGCAAGCCTACCGACAGGATCAGCAAGGCCAGCAGAAGGCGGAAGGATTCGACGTTGAGATTGCGCGCCGCCCGTCCGCCGAACTGCGCGCCGATCACGCCGCCGACCAGCAGCAGCACGGCGAGTACGATGTCGACCGATTGATTGGTGACCGCATGCAGCACTGTCGCGCCGGTCATCGTTACTAGGATCTGGAACAGCGAGGTGCCCACCACCACGGCCGGTGGAATCCGGAAGAAATAGATCAGGCCGGGGACGAGGATGAAGCCGCCGCCGACGCCGAGCACGGCGCCGATGAAGCCGATGACGATGGCGAGCAAGGCGATCGGCAGCACGCTGCAATAGAGGCCGGAGCGATAGAAGCGCTGGCGGAAGGGCAGGCCCATCCACCAGGGATGCATCCCGCCGCGCCGTTTCAGCCGCGCCGGCCTGCCGGCCCGGACGCGCAGCATCGCACGCAGCGCGTCGTAGAGCATCAGACCGCCGATGATCGAAAACAGCGTGACATAGGACAGCGTGATGACGAGTTCGAGCTGGCCGAGCCGGCGCATGGCATTGAAGAACAGCACGCCGAGGACGGTGCCGAGGATGCCGCCGCTGACCAGCACGCCGCCGAGCTTGAGGTCGAGCGCCTTGCGCCGGAGATAGGTGAGGACGCCGGTCATCGAGGACCCCGCGACTTGCGCCGCGACGGTCGCGACCGCCACAGCCGGCGGGATGTCTAGGAAGATCAGGAGCGGCGTCAACAGGAAGCCGCCGCCGACGCCGAACAGGCCGGAGATGAAACCCACCGCACCACTCAGGCCGAGAACCATCAGGACGCTGATCGGCAGCTCGGCGATCGGCAGGTAGATCTGCACGCTTACCCCTCGCAAGGCGGCGCATGGACGTCTGCATGCGCCTGATGAGCCCCAGACTAGACGGTCTGGGTTAAGAGCCCCTGACAAAGCTCACGGCCAACCTTGCGGGCCTTGCCGGAGTTTTTGGGCTGGGTTCGAAAAGGAAAAAGGCGGGCCGCTTCCGGCCCGCCCTAGGAAACGATTGTTCTTCCTCGCGCGTCAACACGTCGAAAGCATGACGTTCCGCAATGAGACTCAGGTCCGGGATTGCTTGGCCGGCTTGGGTGCCGCCGCGGTCGGCTGGGGATCCCAGCCCTTGGCGGGCGGAGTCACTTCGTTCGAGGCGGCATCGAGCGTCCTGGGCTTCCAGCTCGCCGCTGTCGCTTTGGCCGTAGCGAGGTCTTCAGGCTTCAGGCGCTGTGCTACCTCGTCGCGCTTGCGCCCGGCATCCTCGTCGCCCTGGCTGGCCGCGACCGAGAACCAGATGAAGGACTGGGCGAGGTCTGTCGGCGCGCCGAGGCCGCGTCCGAGCAGCACGGCAAGATTGTACTGGCTGTCGCGGACGCCAAGCTCGGCGGCGCGGCGGAACCACTCCGTCGCCATGGCGTAATCCGGCTTGCCGGCGACGCCTTCGGCATGGAGCACGGCGAGGTTGTGCATCGCCTTGGCGTTGCCGCGCTCAGCGGCGCGCTGATACCAGATCCGGGCAAGCGACAGGTCGCGCTGGGTTCCGATGCCCTTCTCGAACATGTTGCCGACACGGAACTGGGCCGGGGCGAGGCCTGCGACGGCCGCGCGCTCGAACAGCCGCAGCGCCAGCTTGGTGTCCCGCTGGTGGGCCGGCCCGTCGGCGGCCCTGGTTGCCAGCTCGTAGACCGCGCGCGCATCGCCCTCCTGGGCCGCCTTCCGCAGGCCGGCACTGCCGAACCCGGCCGGCAGCTCGCCGATTCCGGTCACGAGCTGTGCCGGTTCGGTCGATGCGGCAGGTGCCGCCGGTACGGTTTCAGCCGAGGCCGGCACGGCCGAGGCGGTGACGGAGCGCTCTGGCACGGCGTTGCTGGCGGCGGGCTGGTCCTGCACTCCCTGCGGAGTGGAGGGCAGAGCCGAGGATTGGTCCTTGGTGGGAGCGGCCTGTGCCGGCGCAGCGGGAGTAGCCTCGGGCTGGGCGGACGGCGGCGCGATCAGACTGCGCGCTTCGGTATTGACGGTCTTGCCGCCGTTGCCGCGCAGTGACGACGTGACGAGATGCGCCGTCCCCATGGCGAGGATCAGCGCGGCGAGGCCGAGCAGCAGCGGGCGCTTGCGCTTTTCCAGGATGTCCTTGAGCCGGCCCGAGCTCTTGGCCGACGGCTCCGCGGCCGGCGCAGGGGCGGTGGCGGCCGCTTCGCTCGCGGCCTTGGCTGAGCGCCGTGCGGCGGCGATCAGGCTCTGACGGACCGATTGCGGGTCCTGGCCGGTACCGATCGTAGCCTCGGGACGCGGACGTCCGGAGCCGGGCTCCAGCGGAATGTCGAAGGCGGCACTCCCCGGCAGGGTGGGTTCGCTGCGGGCGGGGTCGCCGACCGGCATGGCGAAGCGATCCTGCGCGGCTACGCCGACCGAAAGGCCGGGATTGTCGCGGGCGGGTGCGGCACTGCTCCGCACAGCGGCATCCCCGGCCCGCATCGCTGCTGCCAGCCCGTTCTCGGGCGGACGGCGTTCGCCCTGCAGCTCGGCTTCGAGGCTGGCGAGCCGCGACATGATCGTCTCGAGCGAGCCATGGACGGCGCCGAGCGCGTCCCGCGTCTGGCTGTCGGAGGAGACGTGGGTGTCGCGCAGACCCGTCACAAGGTTCGAGAGTTCGGCGATGCCCGGGCCTGAGGCCGCTGTACTGGCTGCTTGGGCGAGCGCGGCCCGTTCGGCGGCCGTTTCCTCGCGCATCGAACGCAGGTGAACGACGAGGTCCTGTAGCGTGCGCTCCATGCCGTTCTCGGCCGAGCGGGTCGCGGATGCCTCGTCGAGGCGGCTGGCGATGCCGGAAATCTGCCGCTCGAGCGCATCGAAGGCTTCGGCGTTCGCGCCGGGCGCGCCGGCCTCGTCGATCTTCTCGGCGAGATGGCGCAACATCTGCTCGATCGGGTTGAGGTCGACAGAAGCCACGCCGTCGCCGATCATCTGCGTCAGTTGGGTCGAGGCGGCGAGGCTTTCGATCCGGCCCGAAAGGGCTTCGATCTGCCGGGTCACGTTGGATGGCCCGTGCTCGACCAGGAACTCGATCCGCTGCTGCAGCGAGTCGATGCGGCTGGCGAGGTAGTCGCTCTGCTGCGAGGAGCCGCTCTCGCTCAGCTTCTGGGTGGCGATCTCGTCGAACTTGCACGAGAGGGCGTCGACTTGCGTCGCCAGGGAACTCAGCAGGCTCGTACCGGGAATCTCGTCGCGCTGCGACAATACCACGCTGCGCACGTCGTCGATGGCGCTGGCCAGGCTGCGCAGCTCGCCCATGTCGGGGCGGGCGTCGCGCAGCCGGCCGATCTCGAAGCCGAGCGTTGCGACCTGCTGGGACAGGTCTTCCAGCTTGCGGTCCTGCCCGCCGGCGCCGAGGAGATCCCGGAGTTCCGCGATGTCGCGCCGCACGGGGTCGAGATTGGCGATCTGGCCGCCGCGGGTGGCGAGCGCATCGACCTTCGCGGCCAGATGCGCGATCTCGAGCTGGAAGCGCTGATAACTTTCGCCGGCCCGGTCCTGCGACAGTCGCGAGACCTCCGCCTCGATGCGGGTAAGCGGCTTAAGAAGGGGCTCGAACTGGTCGCGCCGGTCGAGCCTGTCGAGGCGCTCGGCCAGCAGGCCGATCCTGGCCTCGATCGCGCCGGTGTCCACGCGGGCGGGGGCAGCAGGCCGTTGCGGCTGTGCCGGACGGCCTTCGCAGGAGAGCCGCGAGCCGATCTCGCGCAGGTCTTCTCTCAGCGCCGAAACGCGCTCGGGCGCGACGGCCGCCGGCCGGGCGGTCACGGTCGCGTCGGTGTCGAGAAAACGCTGGCGCGTGCGGATGTCGGTGACGGCGGCGGCAAGACCTTCGCGGCTGAAGGCGAGGCGGGGAGTCTGTTCCGCGCGCGTCTGCTGTGCCTCGATGCCGCGGCGCTCGATCTCAGCGATGCGCTCGCCCATCGTCTTGATCGCGTCGGCGATGACGTTGGTGGCGCGTTCCTGCCGCTCGGCGGCGCCGCGCTCGCTCGACGACAGGCGGTCTTCGGTCTTTTCGATCCAGCGGGTGATGGAATCCAGCGCGCCGGCAGTCCGGGCATTGGCTTCGCGGGTCATGCTTTCGAGGGCAGCCGCCTGGCCGACGAGGCTCTCGATCGCGCCGCGTGACGGGTTGGAAACGGGCTGTCGCGGCGCCGTGTCCGTCCGACCCTGCGACAGGCTCGCCAGCCGCTCCGACAGGGCGGCGATGTCGAGTTGTTCCGGGGCGGCCGAGGCAGGTGCCTCTTCGCTCTCGTCGCGAATCTTGTGGTCGAGCCATTCGCCCAGCGTCATGCCCGCCCGGCGGGCTGCCGCCTTTGCCGCATCGCGTGTCCGGGGGTCGACGCCCTTCACGCTCCAGGGCAAGCTGTTGGCCATGATCTCGCTCGCCTAAGGGGACGTTGTCTGCAGCGGGCGAGGCCCCCTGGTGCCGTCGCCTTCCGCGCGAATCTGGGCTGATCGTGAAGGGCCGTTGCCGAAGCCACGACGCCGATGCGCGTTCCCGACATTTGGCCGGTATGGTAAACAGCGGGTTAATAGCCGGGGGCTCGATCGTTAATTTTCTACGAATGCCCCATGGGAAGGCGTCTTTCACGAGCATGTAACGGTAACTTACCCCGTGCCGGCGACGTATTACCTGACGCAGCGAGAGCGTGTTCCGTATCACTGAGCCATCGATCGATGCCGCCAGAAGGTCGGCGATTCGATCCAATCGCAAGGATTGCAGCTTTCATGTCACGCCAAAGCTTGGCTATGGCGGGTTCTCCGATTCATGAAACCCGCTCCGCCGCCGCCTCTGCCGACGCCGAACAAGCCGGCGATTTCACCATCAGCGACCTCGCCCGCGATTTCGGGGTGACGTTGCGCACGCTACGCTTCTATGAAGCACGCGGCCTGATCTCACCGAGCCGTTCCGGCATGACGCGCATCTATTCGGCGCGCGACCGGGCGCGCCTCGCCCTGATCCTCAAGGGCAAGCAGCTCGGCTTCACGCTCGTCGAGATCCGCGCCATGCTCGCCAACGAAGACAAGAAGGGTGGAGCTGGCGAAGCGGCGGCTTCCGTCGGGGGCCTTCAGCTCAGCCGCGAGCAGATCGTGGAGCAACTCGACCTGCTCCGCAGCCAGCGCGCCGAGATCGAAGGCGCGATCGCCGAACTTGAGGCGTCCCTCTCCCGTTTCGGCAAGGCCTGAACGGCGCTTCCCGGCGCGGGTTCCAGCGCGTTCGGGTTGACATCGGCCTCCCCAAAACCCCGGCTTCGCCGGGGTTTTTTTATTGTCGCGTCACGCTTACGCCATTCCGAGGATCACAACATCGCATCGTCGGAGTTGCAATTTGGCCGATATTGTTTATATATGAACTATATTGATGCGGCGACAGCGATCAGGCGCCGCCTTGCGACGAGAGGGAGGATTCGATGCCGGTCTACAAGGCGCCCGTCGAGGACACGCTTTTCCTGCTCAACGACGTCTTCAACATCGAGCGCTACAACAACCTGCCGGGCTTCGCCGACGCGTCCTCCGACGTGATCGAGGCCGTGCTCGGCGAGGGCGCCAAGCTCTGCGAGGAAGTCCTCCAGCCGATCAATTATTCCGGCGACCAGGAAGGCTGCACGCGCCATCCCGACGGCCGCGTCACCACGCCGAAGGGCTTCAAGGAGGCCTATCAGGCCTATGCCGGCGGCGGCTGGATCGGCCTCGCCATGGATCCGGAATATGGCGGCCAGGGCCTGCCCTATACGCTCGGCGCCGTGATGAACGAATACGCCTCCGCCGCGAACATGGCCTTCGCCATGTATCCGGGTCTGACCATGGGCGCGATCGCGGCGCTCTACGTCCATGGCTCCGACGAGATCAAGCGGACCTATCTGCCGAAGATGATCGACGGCACCTGGTCGGGCACCATGAACCTGACCGAGCCGCATTGCGGCACCGATCTCGGCCTGCTCAAGACCAAGGCCGTGCCGAACGGCGACGGCTCCTATGCCATCTCCGGCACCAAGATCTTCATCTCGGCCGGCGAGCAGGATATCACCGAGAACATCGTCCACCTCGTGCTCGCCCGCATCGAGGGTGCGCCGGCCGGCGTGAAGGGCATCTCGCTCTTCGTCGTGCCGCGCAACAAGCTGGATAGCGACGGCTCGGTCGGCGCCAATAACGGCGTGTCCTGCGGTTCGATCGAGCACAAGATGGGCATCCACGGCAACGCGACCTGCGTCATGAACTATGACGGCGCGCAGGGCTGGTTGGTCGGGGCCGAGAACAAGGGCCTCAACGCCATGTTCGTGATGATGAATGAGGCCCGCCTCGGCGTCGCGATCCAGGGCCTCGCCCAGTCCGAGGTCGCCTACCAGAATGCCGTCGCCTATGCCAAGGAGCGCTTGCAGGGCCGCGCGCTGACCGGCGCCAAGGAGCCGGCCAAGCCGGCCGACCCGATCATCGTCCACCCGGACGTGCGCCGCACGCTGATGTCGATCAAGGCCTTCAATGAAGCGGCCCGCGCCTTCGTGCTCTGGAACGCGCTGAAGTCGGACATTGCCCATCGCTCCGGCGATGCGGCCGAGCGCCAGGCGGCCGACGACCAGCTCGGCCTGATGACTCCGGTTCTCAAGGGCGTGCTAACCGATATCGGCTTCGACAACGCGGTGAAGGCACAGCAGATGTTCGGCGGCCATGGCTATATCGCCGAGACCGGCGTCGAGCAGTTCGTCCGCGATGCCCGCATCGCCATGATCTACGAGGGCGCCAACGGCGTGCAGGCGATGGACCTCGTCGGCCGCAAGCTCGGCCGCGACGGCGGCCGCGGCATCATGGCCTTCTTCAACGAGGTCGGGACTTTCCTGAAGGAGAATGCCGAGGACGAGGCGCTGAAGCCGTTGCTCGGGCCGCTCCAGGTCTCCTTGGGCCATCTGCAGCAAGCGGCGATGTGGTTCATGAACAACGCCCTCGCCAAGCCGGACAATGCCGGTGCCGGCGCCAGCGACTTCATGCATCTGCTTGGTCTGGTCTCGCTCGGCTACATGTGGGTGAAGATGGCCAAGGCCGCGCAGGAAAAGCTCAAGGCCGGTGCCGATGAGCGCATGAGCGCCAAGCTGGTCACGGCCCGCTTCTTCATGGAGCGCACCTTGCCGGAAACCGCCGCCCATCTGGCGCGCATCACCTCCGGTGCGGATACGACGATGGCGCTGAGCGTCGAGCAGTTCTGATCGAACTGCGATCATGCTCGGGCTCGACCCGGGCATATCTTGATGAGTTCGCCGGATAGGAAGATGGTCGGCTCAAGCCGACCACGACGTCCGGCAGGAAAACAAGCCGCCGGGTCGCGGCAGCCCAGGGAGATCCCTCGATGGCAGACGCATTCATTTACGATCACGTCCGGACGCCGCGCGGCAAGGGCAAGGCCGACGGCTCGCTTCATGAAGTTACCGCGATCGAGCTCGGCACCCAGGCTCTGCGCGCGATCAAGGACCGCAACGATCTCGATCCGCTCCTCGTCGAGGACGTGGTGATGGGTTGCGTCGACCCGGTCGGCGAGGCCGGCGCCGATATCGCCCGCACCGTCGCGCTCAAGGCCGGCTACGGCAAGGAAGTGCCGGGCGTGCAGATTAACCGCTTCTGCGCCTCGGGCCTCGATGCGGTAAACCTCGCCGCGGCGCAGGTCATGTCCGGCCAGAAGGAGATGGCGATCGGCGGCGGCGTCGAGTCGATGTCGCGCGTCGGCATGGGCGCTTCCGGCTTCGGCATTGCGGTCGATCCATCAGTCGCCATCGACACCTATTTCATGCCGCAGGGCGTCGCGGCCGACCTGATCGCGACCAAATACGGCTTCTCGCGCGACGATGTCGACGCCTTCGCCGTGCGCTCGCACCAGCGCGCTGCAAAGGCCTGGGCCGAAGGCCGCTTCAAGAACTCGGTGATCCCCGTCACCGACGTCAACGGCCTCATCATCCTCGACCGCGACGAGACGATCCGGCCGGGCACCGACATGCAGGCGCTGGCCGCGCTCAAGGCCTCCTTCGTCCAGATGGGCGAGATGGGTGGCTTCGACGCGGTCGCGACCTCGGCGCACCCGGATGTCGAGTTCGTCAACCACGTCCACCATGCCGGCAATTCCTCGGGCATCGTCGATGGCGCGGCTGCCGTGCTCGTCGGCTCGAAGAAGGCCGGCAAGGCTGCGGGCCTGAAGCCGCGTGCCCGCATCAAGGCCTTCGCCACGGTCGGCTCCGATCTCGCGCTGATGCTCACCGGCCCGATCGACGTCACCGAGCGCGTGCTGAAGAAGGCGGGCATGTCCATCAAGGACATCGACCTCTTCGAGTTGAACGAGGCCTTCTCCTCGGTCGTGCTGCGCTACCAGCAGGCGCTCGACATCGACGACGCCATCCTGAACGTCAACGGCGGCGCCATCGCCATGGGCCATCCGCTCGGCGCGACCGGCGCGATGGTGCTCGGCACCGTGCTCGACGAGCTGGAGCGGCAGGACAAGCAGACCGCGTTGGTGACGCTCTGCGTCGCCGTCGGCATGGGCGTCGCCACCATCATCGAGCGCGTCTGAGCGGAAGGGCAGGGAGAGAGATCATGAACCTCACCAATTTCCGCTTCGAGACCGACGCCGACGGCATCGCTGTCGCGACCTGGGACATGCCGGGCCGCTCGATGAACGTCATCACCCCCGAGGTGATGGAAGAGCTGAACCAGATCGTCGACAAGGTCGCGGGCGATGAGGCCATCAAGGGCTGCGTCATCACCTCCGGCAAGGAGAGCTTCTCCGGCGGCGCCGACCTCACCATGCTCCAGGGCTTGCGCGACCTCTATGTGAAGCTCGTCAGGGAGAAGGGCGAGGCAGTCGCGATGCAGAGCTTCTTCGACGAGAGCCGCAAGCTCTCGCTGCTCTATCGCAAGCTCGAAACCTGCGGGAAGCCCTTTGCCGCGGCCATTCACGGCGTCTGCCTCGGTGGCGCTTTCGAACTCTCGCTCTCCTGCCAGTACCGGGTCGTCTCGGACGATGCCTCGACCCGCGTCGGCCTGCCCGAGATCAAGGTCGGGCTGTTTCCGGGCGCCGGCGGCACCCAGCGTGTCGCCCGCCTGATGCAGACCGGCGACGCGCTCCAGATGATGTTCAAGGGCGAGCAGGTGAAGGCGCTGCCGGCCCGCAATTCCGGCCTCGTCCATGCGGTCACCCCGCGCGCCGACATCATCCAGAACGCCAAGGACTGGCTCAAGGCCAACCCGCAGGCGACGCAACCCTGGGATCAGAAGGGCTTCAAGCTGCCCTCCAACAAGGTGCATTCGCCGGCCGGTATGCAGATCTGGCCGCCGGCCAACGCAATCTATCGCCGCGAGACCAACGACAACTATCCGGCCGCCCGCGCGATCCTCTGCGCGGTCTATGAGGGCCTGCAGCTCCCGATCGACCTCGGCCTCAAGGTCGAGAGCCGCTACTTCGCCAAGATCCTGCGGACGAAGGAGGCGGCTTCGATGATCCGCTCGCTCTTCGTCTCGATGCAGGAGCTGAACAAGGGCGCCCGCCGCCCGGCCGACGTGCCGCCGTCCAAGCTCAAGAAGGTCGGCGTCATCGGCGCGGGCTTCATGGGCGCCGGCATCGCCTATGTCACAGCCAATGCCGGCCTCGAGGTCGTGCTGGTCGACAAGGACATCGAGGCAGCCGAGAAGGGCAAGGCTCATTCGCACAAGCTGGTCTCCGACCAGATCATGAAGGGCCGCGCCAAGACCGCCGATCGCGACGCGCTGCTGGGCCGTATCAAGGCCTCTGCCGACTATGCCGATCTCAAGGGCTGCGACCTGATCGTCGAAGCCGTGTTCGAGGACCCGAGGGTCAAGGCCGAGGTCATCGCCAAGGTCGAGGCCGTGGTCGGCCCGCGAACGATCTTCGGCTCCAACACCTCGACGCTGCCGATCACCGGCCTCGCCGAGACCAGCCAGCGGCCGAAGAACTTCATCGGCATCCATTTCTTCTCGCCGGTCGAGAAGATGCTGCTGGTCGAGGTCATCATGGCCAAGAAGACCGGCAAGAAGGCGCTCGCCATGGCGCTGGACTTCGTCCGCGCCATCAAGAAGACGCCGATCGTCGTCAACGACACCCGCGGCTTCTATGCCAATCGCTGCGTCGGCAACTACATCCGCGAAGGCCATCTCATGCTGATGGAAGGCGTGCCGCCGGCGATGATCGAGGCTGCCGGCAAGCAGGCCGGCATGCCGGTCGGTCCGCTCTCGCTCAATGACGAGGTCGCCGTCGATCTCGCCTACAAGGTGCTGAAGGCGACCAAGGCCCAGCTCGGCGACGGCGCGGTCGATCCGGCGCAGGAGAAGCTGCTCGCCGACATGGTCGAGAAGCACGGCCGCCTTGGCCGCAAGAACCGCAAGGGCTTCTACGATTATCCGGAAGCCGGGCCGAAGCGGCTCTGGCCGGGCCTCGCCGAACTCGTCGGCAAGCGGCTCGATCCCGAAAGCGTCGACATGGAGGAACTGAAGCATCGTCTTCTGGTCACGCAGGCGCTGGAAGCCGCGAAGACCTATGAGGAAGGCGTCGTCACCGACCCTCGCGAGGCCGATGTCGGCTCGATCATCGGTTTCGGCTTCGCGCCGTACTCGGGCGGCACGCTCTCCTATATCGACAATATGGGCGCGGCTGCCTTCGTGAGGCTCTGCGAGAAGCTGGCCAAGAGCCACGGCGAGCGGTTCAAGCCGAACCGCCTCCTGAAGCGCATGGCCAAGACCGGCGAGAGCTTCTACGGCACGGTCGAGAAGAAGGCGGCCTGAGCCTTCCGGCTCATGTCGCCAGCCGCGTGCGCAGCAGCGCCACGAGCCAGTCCGCGAAGACCTGCAGCCGGCGCGACAGGTGCCGGCGGTGGGGATAGAGCAATGTCATCGGCATCGGCGCGGCCCGGTGCCGGGGCATCACCTCGACGAGTTCGCCAGCGGCGAGATGCTCAGCCACGTCATAGGCGGGGATCTGGATCAGGCCGAGCCCGGAGAGGCAGCAGGCGATATAGGCTTCCGCGCTGTTGACGGTGACACGCCCGGGCAGGGCGCGGGTATGCAGCGCGCCACCCTCCAGCCATTCCCAGGGCTCGATCCGCCCCGTCGTCGGCGAGGCGTAGTTGACGGCCCTGTGCCCATCGAGTTCGTCGGGGTCAGTCGGCGTTCCATGCGAGGCGAGATAGCCGGGGCTCGCAACATTGATCAGTGGCAATTCTCCGACGGAGCGCGCGATCAGCCCGGAATCGTTCAAGGGACCGACGCGCAACACGCAGTCGATACCGTCCTCGATCAGGTTGCTTGCCCGGTCGGTGACGCTGAGATCAATGTCGATCTCGGGATAGCGGGCGAGGAAGTCCGGCAGGGCCGGCGCGATGATCAGGCGCCCGATCCGGCCCGGTACGTCGATCCTGAGCCGCCCGACAGGGCTTGAGGTGCTGTGGCGGAACAGCGCCTCGGTTTCCTCGACATCGGCGACGAGCCGGGCGCAGTGCTCGTAGAAGGCTGAGCCGTCCTGCGTCGCCGATACGCGCCGCGTCGTACGCTGGAGCAGCCTGGTGCCGATCCTCTGTTCAAGTGCCGCCACCGCGGCCGAGACCGAGGAACGCGGCAGGCCGAGCGCCTTGGCGGCCTGGGTGAAGCTTTCGCATTCGACCACGCGGGCAAAGATGCGGAAGAGGTCGATGCGATCCAAATCGGCGCTCCCTGATTGTTCGGATTGTCTGATCAGTGATGTCCTGATCAAAATCTTTATAGCCGATTTCGGAACGATATCTTGTGGTCATCGATTGCGGGCTGACGGGAGCATGCGATGGCCGATCACGGCATCAAGGGTAAGACGGTTCTGATCGCCGGGGGCGCCAAGAATCTGGGAGGCCTGCTGGCGAAAGACCTGGCCGCGCAGGGCGCGAAGGCCGTCGCCATCCACTACAACAGCGCGCCGGCCAAGGCCGAAGCCGAGAAGACACTTGCCGAGATCAAGGCGGCCGGCGCGGACGCCTATGCCTTCCGGGCCGACCTGACCTCCGCGGCTGCGATGGAGAAGCTTTTCGCCGATGCCAGAGCGGCGATGGGCTCGATCGATATCGCCGTGAACACGGTCGGCAAAGTGTTGAAGAAGCCGATGGTCGAGATCAGCGAAGCCGAGTTCGACGACATGAGCGCGGTCAATTCGAAGACAGCATTCTTCTTCCTCAAGGAGGCCGGCAAGCATGTCAGCGACAATGGCAAGGTCTGCACGCTGGTGACCTCGCTGCTCGGCGCCTTCACGCCCTTTTATGCGAGCTATGCCGGCACCAAGGCGCCGGTCGAGCACTACACCCGTGCCGCCTCCAAGGAGTTCGGCACCCGAGGCATCTCGGTGACGGCGATCGGGCCGGGGCCGATGGACACGCCGTTCTTCTATCCCGCCGAAGGCGCCGACGCGGTCGCCTATCACAAGACGGCCGCCGCTCTCTCGCCTTTCTCCAAGACAGGCCTGACCGATATCGAGGATATCGTGCCCTGGATCCGCTTCCTCGTCTCGGATGGCTGGTGGATGACCGGCCAGACGATCCTTGTGAATGGCGGCTACACGACGAAGTGAGAATGCCCCACTGGGGGCGGGACCCGCGATCCGTTAGGAAGCGGGAACCGAACAGGGATAGCGAAGACCGAGCCTACGCATGCCTCCACGTCCAATCCTGAGCTTTCCCGATCCGCGTCTGCGCGTGGCGGCAGCGCCCGTCACGCGCTTCGATGCCGATCTGCGCGAGCTTGCGGCCGATCTGCTGGATACGATGCGGGCGGCGCCCGGCATCGGCATCACCGCGCTGCATATCGGCGTGTCGCTGCGGCTGGTCGTTCTGGAGCTGACGCCCGGCGATGTCCGGACCTATGCCAATCCGGTGCTGGACGGCGTCTCGCGTGAGACCATCCGTCATCTGGAAGGTAGCGTCTCGATGCCGGGTGTGACGGACGAGCTGGAGCGCCACGCCAAAATCCGCGTGCGCTATCATGATCTCGACGGGACGGAGCAGATCGAAGAGGCGGATGGCTTGCTCGCCGTCTGCCATCAGCATGAGATCGACCAGCTCGACGGCATCTTCTGGATCGACCGCTTGTCGCGTCTCAAGCGCGACCGGCTGATCGCGCGATACAATAAGCTGCGGCGGGGATAGGGAGACGCCCTTCGGGCGTAGGGCGTCATGCCCGGGCTTGACCCGAGCATCTCATGCAGAAAAGAGCGCCTTCCGGGAAGAGATTCTCGGGTCACCGCTGCGCGGTGCCCGAGAATGACGCTGGCAGATCGTCGATCAGTTCGCGACCGAACGGATCCCCCGGCGCAGCTTGCCGATCAGTTCGTCGATCTGCGACTCCGTGATGATCAGCGGCGGCGAGAAGGCGATGGTGTCGGCGGCCGTCCGCACCATCAGGCCTTCCTCGCGGAAAAGGCGGTCCATCGCCTCGAACCCGCGCTTGCCGATACCGTCGGCACGGGGGGCGAGATCGACGGCCCCGACGATCCCCAGCGTGCGGATGTCGACGACGTTCGGCTCGCCCTTCAGGCTCATCACCGCGTCGGCCCAGGCGCCTTCCATGGCGCGGGCCCGCTCGAACAGGCCTTCGTCGCGGTAGATGTCGAGCGACGCCAGGCAGGCGGCCGCGGCCAGCGGATGGCCCGAATAGGTGTAGCCGTGGAACAGCTCGATGACGTTGTCGGGCCCGCCCATGAAGGCGTCGTAGATGTGCTTGCGCACGATCACGCCACCCATCGGCACGGTGCCGGAGGTCACGCCCTTGGCGAAGGTGATCATGTCGGGGATCACGCCATAGCGCTCGGCCGCGAAGGCGAAGCCGAGACGCCCGAAGCCGGTGATCACCTCGTCGAAGATCAGCAGGATGTTATGCTTGTCGCAGATCTCGCGCAGGCGCTTGAGATAGCCCTTCGGCGGTGGCAGGGCGCCGGTCGAGCCGGCCATCGGCTCGACGATGACCGCCGCGATGGTCGAAGCGTCGTGCAGCGCGACGATGCGTTCGAGATCGTCGGCGAAATGGGCGCCGTAGTCCGGCTCGCCCTTGCTGAAGGCCTGCTTCTCCCGATCGTAGGTATGGGCGAGATGGTCGACGCCGGTGAGGAGCGATCCGAAGAACTTGCGGTTGTTCGACATGCCGCCGACCGAGATGCCGCCGAAGCCGACACCGTGATAGCCGCGCTCACGGCCGATCAGGCGGGTCTTGGCGGCCTTGCCGGTGACGTTCCAGTAGGCCAGTGCGATCTTGAGTGCTGAGTCGCCTGCCTCGGAGCCCGAGCCGGCGAAGAAGACATGGTCGAGATCCCCCGGCGCCAGCGCCGCGATCCGCGCCGCTGCTGCGAAGACCTTCGGGTGGCCGTACTGGAAGGAGGGGGCGTAGTCGAGGTCACGCGCCTGCGCCTGGATCGCCTGGATGATCGGCTCGCGGGCATGGCCGGCATTGCAGCACCACAGACCCGCGGTACCGTCCATGACGGGCTTGTTGTCCGGCGTATAGTAGAACATGCCCTCCGCGCGGGAGACCATGCGCGGGTCCTTCTTGAAGGAGCGGTTGGCCGTGAACGGCATCCAGTAGGCTTCGAGATCATTCGGCGTGGCGATGGCGGAGGATGCGGACGTCATTCGAAACCCCTGTGGATTAACCTTGGTTAAAGCTAGCAGGAGCCAGCGGCCTGTAAATCGCCATCATGGCGGCTCAAGGCTGCGTCCGGCGGATGGCGGCTCGAACCCGCCTGTGGATGACGTTAGGTCGTCAATGGCTTAACGTCCCCATTGATGGGGGCGGCGAACTGAACGGACCCCGATGACGGAAGACGCAGATGATCCTGGACGGCTGGATGTCCGAGCCGCGGCGATCATTCGCGCGGGCCTCGATCGCGTCCTCGTCTCGGACGCCTTTCGGGCCGCTCCGCAGCTCTCGGCCTTCCTGAGCTTCGTCGTCGAACGCACGATCGAGGGGCGTGCGGCCGAACTGAAAGGCTATACGATCGCGGTGGAAGGCCTCGGTCGCCCTGCTGACTTCAATCCCCAGCTCGATCCCATCGTTCGCGTCGAGGCAGGCCGGCTGCGGCGGGCGCTGGCGCAATACTATGCTGGTGACGGCCGCGGCGATCCCGTGCAGATTTCGATGCCGGTCGGCGGCTACGTCCCGGTCTTCACCTGGTTCGGCAGTGAGGGGAGCCGGATTCCGGAAGACGCCGCCTACGATGCGCCGGAGCCGGATCGGCGTACGGCCCGCCGCTGGGCCGGCCTGACTCTCGCAGCGCTGGCACTGGGGCTGCTCACACTCTGTTGGTGGTATCTGAGGCCGTTGCGCGAACCGCCGCCATCTGTCGCGGTGAAGCCTGCCGCGACCGAGCAGGCTGCCGGCATGCGGCCCGAGGCCTCGGCAGCCTCTCTCCTCGTGCGTGTCGCGATCACGACTCCCAACCCGCCCTCAGACCCCGCGCTCGCCGCGGTCCTGCGTCGCTTTTCGGCACTGCTCGTCGATGCCATGGCGCGGTTCGACGATCTCGTCACGATCAAGACGCCGCTCCCGGGCGCCACCCTGGAAGATGATGTCGACTATGCCATCGAGATCGACGCTCAAGGACTGGACAGCGGCGCGGTGGGGCTTGCCCGCCTGCGCTCCGTCAAGGACGGCCGTATCGTCTGGACGACCTCGTCGAGCCGCTCCTCGCTCGCCGCACTCCAGGAAAGCGATCTCGCCGAGATGGCGCGACGGCTGGCGACGCGCCTGACCGAGCCTTTTGGCATCATCCCCGCCGATGCGCGCCAGTTCGCGTCCTCCCCGGCGATCCGCTGCATCCTGAAGGCCTTCGATGCGCGCCGCGCGATGCTGCCGGAGCTGCACCAGGCTGCGCGGTTTTGCCTTGCGGACCTGGTCGAACAGGATCCGGGCTTTTATCCGGCCTGGGCTCATCTCGCGATCATGACGCTTGGCAAGCACGGCGCGGCGGCGACCTCTCAGGGCGATAGCCCGCAGGGTGACACGGACCCCGTGCGGACTCCCCTCGACCGTTCTCTCGCCGCGGCCTTGACGGCGATCCGGCTCGCGCCCTCCGGTGCGCGGGCCTACCAGGCCCTGATGAAAGTGCTGCTGTTGCGCGGTGCGACCGAGGAGGCGATCCAGATGGGCCGCGAGGCCCAGACCCGTAATCCCTATGATCCAGAGATTATGGCGGATGTCGGGGCGCTCTATGTCCGGCTCGATCGCCCGCTCGAGGGGCTGCCACTGCTCGAGCGGGCGATCTCGCTGAGCGTTGCCCGCCCGCCACGCTATGATTTCTATGCGTTCCTCGGCGCCTATCTGGTGGGGGCGGGAAAAGCGTCGGACAGCCATGCCGGAATGCTGGCCGCGGATACGAGCGAGTTCGGCCTGCTTGGTCAGGCGCTGAAGGCCGCAACCGATAACGACCGGGAGAAGCGGGCTCAGGCGATTGCGCAACTCGTCGAGAAATCCGCGCTCTTCCGGCAGGATCCCCGTGCCTTCCTTCAGCGAAGAGCGTTTTCCGCGTCGGTGATCGACAAGGTCCTCACCGCGCTCGAGCTGAACAAGCCATAGTGCCAGCGGCATGACGGGGCTGGCGCGCAGGCCGGCTGTGGCGAAATTGGGGCGTGTCGCTCGCATAACCGCGCCGGCAAGGGTACTCTGCGCCCTAGGACCGTGATTCGTTCCCCATTCCGATTCCCTGACGTAGCGCGAGCGCTGCCGTGGCACCTGCCCGCCTGAAAGCCCTGCACCCTCTCGCCGGCGCCGTCACCGGCCTGTCGGCCGGCGCCGCGGTGGCGATCCTGCTTCCGGGGGGGCTTGGTGCAGGGCTCGGCCTTCTCGCATCCGGGGCCGGCCTGATGCTGGCGCTGCGGGCCTTCGAGCGCCGCGGTCTTGCCCGGCACGAACAGGCCATGGCGGGGCTCGGCGAGGTCAAGGTCCGTCTCGCGACCAACGCCATCCGCCTCGACGCGCTGTCGCAGCGCGTTCAGCAGATGCCGATGCGCGATGCCGATGCCGCACCCGCGCGCGCCGCAATCCATGAGCTGACGGCCGAAGTCGGCCTGCTCGGCGACCTGATCCATCAGGTCGCGACGACGCTCGCCGATCACGAGACGGTCCTGGCCCGCTTGCCGGAGCCCGCGGCCACGCTTCCCGCGCCGGAGGTGGTGCTCGATCCGGAAACCGTGCGCCGGGAACGGGCCGGGAAGCTCGCGGCCGAACGCGCCGCTGCCGCCGCGGCGGCGCAGGAGGAGGCCGAGGCCGCACGTGCGGCCCTGATCGGCAGGGCGCTCAGTGAAGGCGGACTCGAGGTCCATCTCCAGCCGATCGTCTCGCTGCCGCAGCGCCGGACCTGCGGCTACGAGGCGCTGGCGCGCCTGCGGCTGGACGAGAACACGCTGCTGCTGCCGCACGAGTTCATCGAGACCGTCGAGGCCCGTGGCTTCGGGCCGACGCTGGATGCGCTCGTGCTGACGCGGGCGCTGGCGATCGCGCGCCATCTCGGCTCGAAGGACGGCGGCATCTTCGTCTCCTGCAATTTCAGCAATGCGACCTGGACGTCGTCGCGCGCGCTCGCCGCCTTGACCCGTATTCTCGACAAGTATCAGGAGCACACCGGTCATCTGGTCATCGAGATGCCGCAGACGATCTTTCGCGTGCTCGACCCGACCAGCCTCGGCCTCCTGGGTGCGATGTCGGCCAACGGCGTGCGTTTCGCGCTCGATCAGCTTGTCGATCTGCGCCTCGATCCGCGCGCTCTTTTCGATCGTGGTGTCCGCTATGTGAAGGCGTCGGCCGCGCTGTTGCAGGCTCATCTCGATGGCCGGATCCAGAGCGATATCGATGCCGGCGATCTCGCTACCCTGTTGGCGCGCGTCTCGATCACCCTGGTGGCCGACCAGGTCGAGGATAATCCCGCTGCCGCCGACATGATCGATCTCGGCGCCACGATGGGGCAGGGGCAGGCCTTCTCGCCGCCGCGCCCGGTCAAGCCCGAAGTCTTCGCCGAGCCGACGCCTATGCCCGCGGCTCAGCCGGAACCCGCCGCCGCGGCCGCCCGGCCGGCTGAGAGCATCGTCGATCGATTGATCGGCCAGGAACGGGTCGCGCGGCCTCCTGCCGCGATTCCCGCCCCGGCCGTTCAGGACGCGCCTCCGGAGCGTCTGCCCTTCCGGGCCGTTCTGCGCCGCGCCAGCGCCTGACGCGCGGCTGCTTCCTGCGCGCTCCGGTTCCGCTTCCGGCGAATCCCGTCTAGATCAGGCCTGGTCGAAGGGTGGCGTCCGCCTTTCGCGCCAGAGAGCGTTTTCAAGTGAACCGACCTTCGGGGCGCGCAGGAAAATGCAACGAGACAACGACCCAATCGCCGGAGATCGAAACAGTGTCGCCATCGGGGATCGCTTCCACCCTTCCGCTTTCGGGTTTTTCGGAGGTCGCGGACCGCTTCGATCTCTGCCTGTGTGACGTCTGGGGCGTCGTCCATAACGGCGTCGCCGCCTATCGCGACGCGGTCGCGGCGCTGATGCGGATGCGCCAGCACGGCATCAGCGTCGTCCTCGTCACCAACGCGCCGCGCCCGGCCGAAGTCATCGTCGGCCAGCTCGACGGCTTCGCTGTGCCGTGCGAGGCCTGGGATGCGATCGTCACCTCCGGCGATGTCTGCCGGTCGCTGATCCGCGAGCGGGCGGGCGAGCCAATGTTCCGCCTCGGTCCCGATCGCGACCTGCCGCTGATCGCCGGGCTCGACGTGCGCGAGGTCTCGCCCGACGAGGCGGCCTATGTGCTCTGCACTGGCCTGTTCGACGACGAGAAGGACACGGCCGCCACCTATGCCGACCTGCTCGCCGGTTTCGCTACGCGCGGGCTGCCACTGATCTGTGCCAATCCCGATCTCGTGGTCGAGCGCGGCGGGCGCATCATTCCCTGCGCCGGTTCGGTCGCGCTGGCTTATGAGGAGATCGGAGGCCGGACGATCTATGCCGGCAAGCCGCACCGGCCGATCTATGAGGCGGCGGTGGCGGCCGCCGAAAAGGCCCGGGGCACGTCGGTCGCCCGCGACAGGATCTGCGCGGTCGGCGACGCGATCCGCACCGACATTGCCGGAGCCGACGCCTTCGGCGCGGCCGGCATCATGGTGCTGGCCGGCATCCACGCCCAGGATCTGATGGAAGCGTCATGGGACGAGCGTCACGGCTGGTTCGGCCGGCAGACGCATCGCCCGTCCTATGCCATGCCGCATCTGGTCTGGTGAGAAAAAGCCGCCGTCATTTTCGGGCGAAGCGAAGCGCAGACTCGGGGAATCTCAGGCCTTCACGAGATGCTCGGGGTTAGCCCGCGCTTGGCGCGCCTCGGCAAGGCGGTCTGTCACGCTGCCGCGCAGACCGATTCGATCTTCGTCTTCAGCGTCTGCGCGTTGAACGGCTTGACGATATAGTTGCTGACGCCCGCTTTCTTGGCGGCGACGACGTTCTCGGTCTTCGATTCGGCGGTGACGATGATGAACGGCGTTTCCGACAGCGCCGTTTCCTCGCGGACCTTCTGGAGCAGTTCGAAGCCACTCATCGGTTCCATGTTCCAGTCGGAGATCACGAGGCCGTATTTCTTGTCGCGCATCTTCGAGATGGCGGTCGTGCCGTCCGAAGCGTCGTCGACATTCTCGAAGCCGAGCTGCTTCAGCAGGTTACGGATGATGCGGACCATCGTCTGGTAATCGTCGACGACGAGGATCGGCATGGACGGATCGAGAGCCATTCTGATGCTCCAGGCATGACGGTCGCGGTGCTGGGAGATGCCAGCGCCGTGCCGCTTGTCTGAGTTGATAGCCGCGCGGCCTTGCGAACCGGTTAATCCGATTGTCGACTGACGTTAGGGCAGTGCGGTGCGCCGCACCAAAGTCCAATTGCGTTCATGTTGCGGTTGCGAGATGATTAACCGGATCGCAGACAGGAGGGCAGGGTCCCTGCGGGCCATGCGGAAGCCATGACCGTTCAGCCGATGCCCGGCGGGCTCTACACCGTCCACGCCTTCGAGGATCTGGCCGTCGGCCGGAGCGAAAGCCTGATGCGGACGGTGATGGAGCGGGATGTCGCGCTCTTCGCCGAATTGTCAGGCGATGCCAACCCGATCCATCTTTGCGATCATTTCGCAGCCAATACCAAGTTCGGCCAGCGAATCGCCCATGGCATGCTGACGGCGAGCCTCGTCTCCGCCCTGCTCGGCACGCGCCTGCCGGGGCCGGGCGCGGTCTATCTATCCCAGACCTTGACCTTCCTTGCCCCGGTCAAGATCGGCGACGTGGTCACGGCCCGCGTCGAGATCGTCGAGCTGGTGGCGGAGCGCCGCCGCGTGCGCTTCTTCTGCGAATGCCTTGTTGACGGCAAGGCGGTGATGGAGGGCGAAGCCTGGGTGGCCATGCCGCCGAATCCGCAAGCCTGAGGCTCTCGGGCCGCTCGCGGCCTTGACGCCCCGCCGGCCTTCGCCGCAAAGACGGACATCGCTCCATTGTCAGGGGCAGGTGGACGTTTCCGATTCATGCCATCCCAAGCCGATGAGCCGCTGCGCCCCGAGCCGACGGCCGTGGTCCTCGACCTCGACAAGCCGACCCCCGATGCCTTGCGTGGTGCCGTCCTGGCGTTAGGCAATTTCGACGGCGTGCATCGTGGCCATCTCGAACTTGCGCGCCGCGCCGCCGCCCTCGCCAGTGAGCGTGGTGCACGCCCCGCGGCCTTCACCTTCGAACCGCACCCGCGCAGCGTCTTCCGCCCCGAAGAGCCGGTCTTCCGGCTGACCTCGCCGCAGCTCAAGCTCGAAGGATTGACGGAGGCGGGCTTCGCTCAGGTTCTCGTTCTGCCCTTCGATCGCGAGATCGCTTCGCTCCCTGCCGCAAGCTTCGTCGATGATCTGCTTATCGGCAGGCTCGGTGCGGCTGGTCTTGTCTGCGGCTACGATTTCCATTTCGGCAAAGGGCGGACGGGATCTCCGGAGATGCTGCAGGCCCACGGTCTCGCAGCGGGCATTCCGGTCGCGGTTGTGCCGCCCTATTCATGGCAGGGCGAGCCGGTTTCCTCGACGCTGATCCGTACCGCTCTGGAGGCCGGCGATGCGGCTCGTGCCGCCATCTTCCTCGGCCGTCCCTGGCTGGTGCGCGGGCTGGTCACCCATGGCGACAAGCGCGGACGCGATCTCGGTTACCCGACGGCCAACATGCAGCTCGCCCGCGATTGCAGGCTGCGTCATGGCATCTATGCGGTCCGCATGCGGATCGACGGCGCATGGCATGACGGCGTCGCGAGCTTCGGCCGCCGCCCGACCTTCGACGACGGCGCGCCACGCCTGGAAACCTTCGTCTTCGATTTCTCCGGCGATCTGTATGGCCAGCGCGTCGATGTCGCCTTCGTCGACTGGCTGCGCGGCGAGGAAAAATTCGACTCGCTGGAGGCCCTGATCGTCCAGATGGATGCCGACAGCGCCCGTGCGCGCGACATTCTGGCGGAAACGCCGCCCTTCCTTCCGTAAGCCGCGCCTGCTAGAAGCCCCTCATGCCCGCAGAACGCGCCATGCTGATCGATCTTTCCCGGCGAATTACGGGCCCGGCTGCCGCCTCGCGCTAGACAAGCGCGGGCGCTTGCGCAGTCCGGGTTGAAGACCGCTTTTCCCGTTTTACGCGTGGACGCCCGGGACCCCTGACCGGCCCGCCGTCCCGACTGTCCGAGCCGGATGATGACCGACAAGACCAATACCGCCAAAGCTTCCGAAACCGCTGCCGATGGCGTCGATTATTCGCAGACGCTCTTCCTGCCCCAGACCGAATTCCCGATGCGCGCCGGCCTGCCGCAGCGCGAGCCGGAACTGCTCGCGCGCTGGGCGAAGATGGATCTCTACCGCAAGCTGCGCGAGGCCGGGCAGGGGCGGGACAGGTTCGTCCTGCATGACGGCCCTCCCTATGCCAACGGCAACATCCATATCGGCCACGCGCTGAACAAGGTCCTCAAGGACCTCGTCACGCGCTCGCAGCAGATGCTCGGCTACGATTCCAACTACGTGCCGGGCTGGGACTGCCATGGCCTGCCGATCGAATGGAAGATCGAGGAGCAGTACCGCGCCAAGGGACTGAACAAGGACGACGTCCCGGTCGTCGAGTTCCGTAGGGAATGCCGCGCCTTCGCCGAGCACTGGGTCGATGTCCAGCGCGAGGAGTTCAAGCGCCTCGGCGTCGAGGGCGACTGGGCCAATCCCTACCTGACCATGGCCTATCCGGCCGAGGCGCAGATCGCCCGCGAGATCATGAAATTCGCCGAGACCGGCCAGCTCTATCGCGGCTCCAAGCCGGTGATGTGGTCGGTGGTCGAGAAGACCGCCCTGGCCGAGGCCGAGGTCGAGTACGAGGAACATGCGAGCGACACGATCTTCGTGGCGTTTCCGATCATCGATGTCGAGCAGGCTCCCGTGATTTACGAGTTCGGCGAGCCGCCGGAAGACCCAAGTGTGCTAGAAGCGCAGCTTGAGGATGTGAATGCGCTGATCGATTGCTCGGTCGTCATCTGGACGACGACGCCCTGGACCATTCCCGGTAACCGGGCGATCGCCTACTCCTCCAAGCTGTCCTATGGCGTCTATCGCGTTGACGAGGCACCCGATGGAAATTGGGCCAAGCCCGGAGCCAAGTACGTTTTGGCCGACAAGCTCGCTGAATCGGTATTAAAGGCGGCCAAGGCCACCCGCTTTCACCGCATCAGGTCTGTCACCAGCAGTGAGCTGGCGACGATGGTCTGCGCGCATCCACTCCGAGCCCGGCCGGCCAAGTATGCCAAGGGCCGCTCCTACGGGGTGTATCGCGTCACGCAAGGGCCCCACAGCTTCGAATTGCCGATGTCTGATGAAGAGGCAAAGGTTGACCTTGCGCAGGCAGGTTATGAGCGCGTCGAACGGGTAAGCGATTTCGATCCGGGAGAGCTGACCGAAGGTTTCCAGCTTGCGGGAGCTGACGTCGATGCTTACGGATTCGACGTCCCCCTCCTCGATGGCGATCATGTCACGGACGATGCCGGTACTGGCTTCGTCCACACCGCGCCAAGCCATGGCCGCGAGGACTTCGACGTCTGGATGGCCAACGGCCGCCAGCTCACCGAGCGCGGCATTGAGACCCGCATCCCCTATACCGTCGATGCCGATGGCCGCTTCACCAAGGAGGCACCGGGCTTCGAGGGTGCGCAGGTCATCACCGACAAGGGCGACAAGGGCAACGCCAACGACGTCGTCATCAAGGCGCTGGTCGAGGCCGGCAACATCATCGCGCGCGGCCGCCTGAAGCATCAATATCCGCATAGCTGGCGCTCGAAGAAGCCGGTGATCTTCCGCAACACGCCGCAATGGTTCATCGCCATGGACAAGCCGATCGGCGAGGCCGGCGCGCCGGATGCGGCCGATCCGCAGCCGGTCGCGGGCGGCAATGCCGATACGCTGCGCAACCGCGCGCTGAAGGCGATCAAGGAAACCGAGTGGGTGCCCGCCGCCGGCGAGAACCGCATCACCGGCATGATCGCCAACCGGCCGGACTGGGTCGTCTCGCGCCAGCGCGCCTGGGGCGTGCCGATCACCGTCTTCGTCGAGAAGGAGACCAAGGACATCCTCGTCGACGGCCGCGTGAACGCCGCGATTGCCGAGGCCTTCGAGGCAGAGGGCGCGGATGCCTGGTTCACCGATCTCGACGGCGCCCGCTTCCTCAAGCCCTTCGGCTATGACCCGGCGCAGTACGAGCGCGTCACCGACGTGCTCGACGTCTGGTTCGATTCCGGCTCGACCCATGCCTTCACGCTGGAGAAGCGCGCCGATCTGCGCGCCCGCCGCCGCGGCGATGGCGGCAACGATCGCGTGATGTATCTCGAAGGCTCGGACCAGCATCGCGGCTGGTTCCATTCGAGCCTGCTGGAAAGCTGCGGCACGCGCGGCCGGGCGCCCTACGATATCGTCCTGACCCACGGCTTCTGCCTGGACGAGAAGGGCGAGAAGATGTCGAAGTCGAAGGGCAACGTCACCGCCCCGCAAGGCATCATCAAGGACTCGGGCGCCGACATCCTGCGCCTCTGGGTCGCTGCGGCCGACTATTCGGACGACCTGCGCATCGGCAAGGAGATCCTCAAGACCTTCGTCGAGACCTATCGCAAGCTGCGCAACACCATGCGCTGGATGCTCGGCACGCTCGCCCATTTCAGCGAGGATGTCCGCGTCACCGATCCGCAGACCATGCCCGAGCTGGAGCGGTTGATGCTGCACCGGCTGGCCGAGCTTGGACCGCAGGTCGAGGAAGCCTATCGCAGCTACGACTACAAGAAGGTCGTGTTCCTGCTCTCGCAGTTCATGAACACCGAGCTGTCGGCGTTCTATTTCGACGTGCGCAAGGACGCGCTCTATTGCGATCCGCTCTCCAGCCATGTCCGCAAGAGCGCGCTGACCGTCGTCGACCATCTCTTCCGCTGCCTGACGACATGGCTCGCGCCGATCCTGGTCTTCACCGCGGAGGAGGCCTGGCTCGACCGCTATCCCGACCAGAAGGCGGGCGAGGGCTCAGTCCATCTCGAACGCTTCGTGGAGGCGAAGGCGAATTGGCTCGATCCGGAGCTGGCAGAGCGTTGGGCCAAGATCCGCCGCGTGCGCCGCGTCGTCACCGGCGCGCTGGAACTGGAGCGCGCCGCCAAGCGCCTCGGCTCCTCGCTGGAGGCTGCGCCGCAGGTCTTCGTCTCCGATAGCGATCTCTATGCGGCGCTGTCCGGGGCCGATCTCGCCGAGATCAGCATCACCTCCGGCATCAGCGTCGAGAGCGGGGAAGGGCCGGTTGATGCCTTCCGCTTGGCCGACGTGCCCGGCGTCGCCGTCGTGCCGCACCGGGCCGCCGGCATCAAATGCGCCAGGTCCTGGAAGTATTTCGATCCGGCGACGGCCGACAAGGCCTATCCGCAGGTGACGCCGCGTGACGCAAAGGCCCTGAAGGAGTTGGGAGTGCGCGCCTGATGACGTCCGCTCCCCGCCTCGGCGTGGTAACGGTGCTGGTCGTCTTCATCGCCGATCAGGTGCTGAAGTCGTGGCTGCTCTACGGCGTCGGGCTGGCCGAGAACGGGCCATACGATCTCGCCTCCTTCCTGACGATCGTCCTCGCCTGGAATCGCGGCATCTCCTATGGGTTGTTCCAGCAGGGCACCGATCTGGGGCGTTGGTTCCTCGTCGTCATCTCCTTCGTAGCGGCCGTCTGGCTCTGGCGCTGGATGTGGCGAGAGCCGCGGCGCTTTTCCGTGTTGAGCCTTGCGCTGATCATCGGCGGAGCGCTCGGCAACGGGGTCGATCGCGCCGTCTATGGCGCGGTCGTCGACTTCGTCCATTTCCACTGGGGCAGCTTTAGCTGGTATATCTTCAACATCGCCGACGTCGCGATCGTTGTCGGGGTGCTCGGCCTGCTATATGAGTCCTTCCGCCCGAGCACGGAAAAAACAGCTTAACGACGGTTTCGCCATTGTTTTGCCGTTCGTCTGGGTTTCAGACGGGGCGAGATTGTCCGAAGGGAGATTTGACATGGCCAAACGCATCCGCGTGGCTCATCTGCTCATCGCCGGCGGGCTTGTGCTCGGGGCGTCGCCGGCCTTCGCGCAGGAAGGCTCGTTCATCTACAACATGATGCAGGGCGTCTTCGGCAAGGGCGAGGGGTCGGATATCGACTATCGCGCGCGCGCGCCGCTGGTGGTGCCGCCGAATTCGACGCTGCCGCGCCCGCAGCAGGCGGCCAGCGAGCGCAATGCCGCCTGGCCGAATGATCCGGATGTCCAGCGCCGCAGGGATGCGGCCAATCCGGCTCCTTACGAGGAGCCTCACGGCCTGCGCAACAACGCCCGCCTGTCGGCCGAGGAGATTCGCCGCGGCCGGACGACGCGTGCCCCGAGGGGCCCCCAGCTCCCGGAAGAGGACAACAACTACAGCAACATCATCAAGCCGATCGTGGTCGGGCGTGAGATGGCCGCGCGTCAGGCTCAGATCGACGAGAATGCTGCAGCTTATGGTTCCGAGCCGCCGCGCCGCACGCTTACCGAGCCGCCGGCCGGCTATCGCCGCCCGGCTGCGACGGCGGCCGTCGGCCCCGGCGCGCGTGGCCCGGTCGAAGATACCCAGGCTCCGGGCATCCGCGAATTCGCGGCTGGCCAGGGACCGGTGATGCGTCAGTAAGCTGGCTGGTTTCGGCTGGAGCGCGATCGCCCGCTCTGATCGCCCCTTGCCGAAGCAGGGTCGCCCGACCAAGTTGTCATGAAGGGCGGGCGCGTCGCGCCCGCCCTTTTTTCGATCGAGGAGACGGTAACAGGTGAACATCCATGCGCACCGGACCGATCAGGCGGAGCCGGTCGAATCCTTCCGGTTGACCAACGGCCTCGACGTCGTCGTGGTGAAGGATCGGCGTGCGCCGGTCGTTACCCATATGGTCTGGTATCGCAACGGTTCTGCCGACGATCCGGCGGCCAAGTCCGGCATAGCGCATTTCCTCGAGCACCTGATGTTCAAGGGCACCGAGCGCTGGCCGGCCGGCGAGTTCTCCAAGATCGTCGCCGGCTACGGTGGCCAGGAGAACGCTTTCACCTCCTTCGACTACACTGCCTATTTCCAGCGTGTGCCGAAGGAGCATCTGCGCGCGATGATGGATTACGAGGCCGACCGGATGACGGGCCTCTCCTTCGACGAGGCCGTGGTCGCGCCCGAGCGCGACGTCGTGCTGGAGGAGCGGCGCATGCGGGTCGATTCCGACCCCGCCGCCCAGCTCGGCGAAGAATTCTCCGCGACGCTGTTCTTCCACCACCCCTACGGCACGCCGATCATCGGCTGGGAGCATGAGATCGAGCGCCTGAGCCGGGACGATGCCTTTGCCTATTACCAGCGTTTCTACACGCCCGAGAATGCGATCCTCGTCGTCGCCGGCGACACCGACGCCGCCGAGGTCCGCCGCCTCGCCGAAGAGACTTACGGCAGGATCGCGGCCCGCGGCGCGGCGCCCGTCCGCTCGCGCCCGATCGAGCCTGAACCGCGCGCCTCGCGCCGGGTGCAGCTCAACGACCCGCGCGTGCAGCAGCCCTCGCTGCGTCGCGGCTGGCTGACGCCGACCTATACGACCGGCGAGCGTGACGAGGTTCTGGCGCTCGAACTCGTCGCTGAGATCCTCGGCGGCGGCACCACCTCGCGGCTCTATCGTCGGCTCTGCGTCGAGGACGAGCTGGCTGCCGGCGCCAGTGCCTATTTCATGGGCTCGATGGTCGATCGGGCCGCTTTCCAGATCTCCGCCAGCCCGCGCCCAGGTGTCGAGATGGCGGCGATGGAGGCCGGGCTCGACGCTGCACTCGCCGCCTTCCTGGCCGATGGTCCGAGCGAGCTCGAACTTGCCCGTGCCCGCACCCGGCTGGTGGCGGAGACCGTCTTCGCCCGCGACAACCAGTCCTCGCTCGCCCGTATCTTCGGCTCGGCCCTGGCGGTGGGCGAGACGGTCGAGGACGTGCTGGCTTGGCCCGAGCGCATCGAGACCGTCAGCCGCGATGCCGTCGTCGAGGCGGCCCGCCGCTATCTCAAGCCTGATCGCAGTGTCACCGGCCTGCTGCTGCCGGCCTGACGCCGCCGTCTCTCGTTCGAACGGGCGGGCCTTCGCGTTCCGCCGACAGGAAGCGACATGAACGCCCCCATTCCGACGCCCAAGCTCAACACGGCCGGCCCCGCCATCGCCGTCCAGACCGTCCGCTCGCCCGGCGGCGTGGAAGCCTGGCTGGTCGAGGAACACAGCCTGCCGCTGATCGCAATGGACTTCGCCTTCGATGGAGGTGCCAGCCGCGACCCGGACAATGCCGCCGGCAGCGCCTATCTGATCTCCGGCCTGCTCGACGAGGGCGCCGGCGATCTCGACGCAGAAGCCTTTCAGGGCCGCATGGCCGACCACGCGATCAGCCTCGGCTTCGATGCCCGCCGCGACGATTTCCACGGCTATCTCCAGACGCTCTCGACGCATCGCGAGACGGCTTTCGACTTGCTGGAGCTGGCACTCAACAAACCGCGCTTCGATGCTGATGCGGTCGCCCGCGTCCGCGCCCAGGTTATCGCCGGTTTGCAGCGCCAGGCGAAGAACCCGGAGGTGATGTGCCGTAACGCTCTTTATGCCGCGGCCTTCGCCGGCCATGCCTATGGGCGGCCCGAGAAGGGCGACATCGACAGCGTCTCCAAGCTGGAAGCCCCGGTGCTGAAGGCGTTGCGGCCTGCGCTGCTCGATCGCGCCGGCCTCAGCATCGTCGTCGTTGGTGACATCACCGCGGCCGAGCTCGCAGGGCGGCTGGATACATTGTTCGGTGCTCTGCCGAAGGGCGGGGCTCGGCCGCGCCCGGCCGAGCCCCTGCCGATCCAGGGCCTCGGCCAGACCCATGTCATCGATCTCGACGTGCCGCAAACCGTGTTGCGCTTCGTCGGGCCGGGCCTGATGTGGGACGATCCGGATTTCATCACTGCCAGCGTGCTGAACCATATTCTCGGCGGCTCTGCCTTCACCTCGCGCCTCTTCATGGAGGTGCGCGAGAAGCGCGGCCTCGCCTATGGCGTCTCCTCCAGCCTGATGCCGCTGCGCGAGAGCGCCATGCTGGTCGGCGGCACCGCGACCCGCAACGACCGCGCCGCCGAATCGATGAAGGTCATCCGCGAGGAGATGCTGAAGCTCGCGGAAGAAGGCCCGACCGAGCACGAGGTCGAGGAGGCCAAGCGCTATATCATCGGCTCCTACCCGCTGCGCTTCGACACCTCGCCGAAGATCGCCGGCGAGTTGCTGGCGCTGGCCCTGCGCGGCGACACGCCGGATTTCCTAGCTCGCCGCAATAGCCTCTTCGCTGCGGTGACGCTCGATGACGTCAAGCGCGTCGCACGGCGTCTCTTCGGCAACCCTGACCTGCTCGTGCAGGCGGTTGGCAAGCCGGTCGGGCTGGTCTGAAATAGCCTTCGTTTTCTCGTCGATACGGATAGGTCTAATGCTCCAGCAAAGCTTCGATCTCGCGCTCGAATCCAAGGCCGGCAAGGGGGGCATTCCCGACGCGGCCTTCGAGACGGCGCTGGCCGATATCAAGCCCGCGCTGGCGAAATTGCAGGGGCAGGCGAAGGACGGCTCGCTGCCGCTGCTGAAGCTGCCGAGCGATACCGCCGATCTCGGCCCTGTGAAGGCCGCTGCCGAGCGTCTCAAGGCTGGCGGGACCACCGACGTTCTGGTGCTCGGCACCGGCGGCTCCAGCCTCGGGGGCCAGACGTTGGCGCAACTCACCGGGTACGGCATCGCCGGCCTGTCGCAGTTCACACCCGGCCCGCGCGTCCATTTCATCGATAATCTCGACCCCGCGACCTATGCGGCGCTGCTCACGAAGCTCCCGCTCAAGACGACCAAATTTGTCGCCATCTCGAAATCGGGCGGCACCGGCGAGACCCTGCTGCAGTCGATCGCGGCGATCGAGGCTTTGCGTGGCGCGCATCTCACCGATCAGCAGATCGGCACGCATTTCGAGGGCCTGTCCGAGCCTGCGAAATCCGGCAAGCTCCATCCTTTGCGTGCGCTGCTCGAGCCTTTCGGCACGCCCTTCCTCGAGCACCACACCGATGTCGGCGGCCGCTATTCCGTCCTGACCAATTGCGGCCTGCTGCCGGCTGCCGTGCTCGGCCTCGATATCGAGGCGCTCCGGCTCGGTGCCGGCCGGGCGGTTGCGCCGCTCTTCGCCGGCAAGGATGTCCGCGAGACTCCTGCTGCGGTTGGAGCGGCCCTTCATCTCGCCGCGATGCGTTCGGGCAAGAACATCGCCGTGCTCATGCCCTATGCCGACAAGCTCGCGCTGCTCACCCGCTGGTGGATGCAGCTCTGGGCCGAGAGCCTCGGCAAGGACGGGCAGGGCACGCAGCCCGTCGGCGCGCTCGGCCCCGTCGACCAGCATTCGCAGCAGCAGCTCTATCTCGCCGGTCCCAAGGACAAGTTCTTCACGGTCATCACCACCAGCGTGAAGGGCAGGGGCCCACATATCGATGCCTCTCTCGCCGAGAAGATCGGCCAGGCCGATTTCGCCGGCAAGACGATCGGCGACATGGTGGCCGCGCAGGGTATCGCCATGATCGACACCTTCGCCAAGAACGGCTGCGCGGTCCGTCGCTTCCATGTCGAGCGCATCGACGAGACCAGCCATGGCGAGATGCTGATGCATTTCATGCTGGAGACGATCCTGACCGGTTACGCCATGGGCGTGGATCCGTTCGACCAGCCGGCGGTGGAGGAGGCGAAGCTCCTCGCCAAGCGCTATCTTGCCGAAGGGCGGGCCTGAGTCGCGGTTTTCCGGTAGAGGCGCGTCACGCTCGGACCCGCCCCGATCTCGTATGACACGAAGGCTCGGGAGCCTCTTTCGGAGAGAGCTTTCCGGGTCTGCGGTGCGCCACGCTCCAGAATGATCTGTTCCGCTTTCAGATGACCATCAGAGTCCCATGACCGTCCGCCGTCTCGATCCCGTCCTGGTCGACCGCATCGCCGCCGGCGAGGTGATCGAGCGGCCGGCTGCGGCCGTGAAGGAGCTCGTCGAGAACGCAATCGATGCCGGGGCGCGGTCGATCGCCGTCACCATCCAGGGCGGCGGACGCGAACTGATCCGCGTTGTCGATGACGGCGGCGGGATGACGCCCGATGACCTCGAACTTGCCGTCGACCGTCATGCCACCTCGAAGCTCCCCGACGGCGATCTCTTCGCCATCGACACGCTCGGCTTCCGCGGCGAGGCCTTGCCTTCGATCGGCTCGGTCGCCCGGCTCTCGATCGCGACGCGCCGGCGCGATGCCGCGCAGGGCTCGGGTCTCGTTGTCGAAGCTGGCGACAAGGGTGTGGTCCGCCCCGTTGCCGCCGCGCCTGGCACGCGCATCGAGGTCAGCGACCTCTTCATCTTCACCCCGGCCCGCCTCAAATTCCTGAAGAGCGACCGTGCCGAGGCGCAGGCCGTCTCCGAGATGCTCCGGCGTCTCGCCATCGCCCATCCCGAGGTGCGCTTTTCACTGGAAGGCGAGCATATCAGCGCCTTCGACTGGCCAGCCGAGCCGATCGGCGAGGAGGGGCTGTTGCGCCGCCTCGGCCGCGCGCTCGGCCGTGATTTTCCGGAGAATGCGCTGCGTATCGAGGCCGAGCGCGAGGGGTTCCGCATCTCCGGTTTCGCCGGCCTGCCGACCTTCCATCGCGGCACTTCGGCGGGCGTGCATCTTGCCGTCAACGGCCGCCCGGTGCGCGATAAATTGCTCTTATCGGCTGTGCGTGGCGCCTATGCCGATGTGGTGCCCTCCGACCGGCATCCGGTGCTCTTCCTCGATATCGGCTGCGATCCGCGCTCGGTCGACGTCAACGTCCACCCTGCCAAGAGCGAGGTCCGTTTCCGTGATCCCGCTCTGGTGCGCGGCCTCGTCGTCTCCGGCCTGAAGGCCGCGCTTGCCGCAGCCGGTCACCGCGCGACCACGGCGGGCGGCGCTCGCACTCTCGACGCTTTCCGCGCCGTGCTCTCGATGGGGGGCAGCGGCAACGCGATCCCGCGTCCGTCTTTCGCGCAAGCGCCGAGCTGGGCCGCGCCGGCTCCGGCCCCGATGAGCGCCCCGCAAGCCGGCTTCTCTGATTTCGCGGCGCCCTCCGCAGACGCCCGCGCACATCTCGCCGAGCCCTCGGCCGATGCGCTCGACCGGCCGCTCGGCGCCGCCCGCGCTCAGGTCCACGAGACCTATATCGTCGCCCAGACCCGCGAGGGCGTCGTCATCGTCGACCAGCACGCCGCCCATGAGCGGCTGGTCTACGAGCGACTTAAGGCCGAACGTGCCCGCAACGGCATCGCCCGCCAGCCGCTGCTGCTCCCGGAAGTGGTCGAGCTCGACCCGGTCGATGCCGACCGCCTGATCACGGCAGGCAGCGAGCTCGAAAGCCTCGGGCTTGTGCTCGAATCCTTCGGCCCCGGCGCGGTGCTGGTGCGCGAGGCGCCGGGCCAGCTCGCCGGCGGCAATCTCCAGCGCCTCGTCCGCGACGTCGCCGATGCACTCGCCGAGCACGGTACGGCCGGCTCGCTGGAACGCCGGCTCGATCATGTTCTGGCGACGATGGCTTGCCACAACTCGGTCCGCGCCGGCCGTCGCATGCGTCCCGAGGAGATGGATGCGCTGCTGCGCGAGATGGAGATCACGCCCAATTCAGGCCAGTGCAACCACGGCCGGCCGACCTATGTCGAATTGAAGCTGTCGGATATCGAGAAGCTGTTCGGGCGGCGATAAGCGCCTATACGGCGCCGGAATAGCGAGCGAGGAGACGGTGATGGCGGGTGACACGATTGTTCAGGCCGCCTGTCACTGCAAAGGCGTCCGCTTCGAAGCGACATTGACCGACGGTATGAACACCGCGCGCCGCTGCGATTGCTCGTTCTGCCGCATGCGGGGAGCGGTCGTCGTTTCGGCAAGGGATGTCCGCATCGTCTCGGGCGAGGACAAGCTCGGCGAGTACCAGTTCAACACCCGGACGGCGAAGCACTATTTCTGCCTGGGGTGCGGCATCTACACCCATCACCAGCGCCGCTCGAATCCTGGTCAGCTCGGGGTGAACGTGGCCTGCATCGCTGGCGCCAGCCCCTTCGATTTTCGGGAGCTGCAGGTCAATGATGGCATCAACCACCCCAGCGATAGGCCCGCTGGGTCGAAAGCGGGGATAGCCGGCATCCTCCGCTACGAGCCGACCCAAGGCTGAGGTCTGCAAGGCGGGTGCAGCGCCGGGTGCCTAGGACGTCACCCGCAGCACGAACACCTGCGCTTCGCCATAACCCCGCCGCTCCAGCTCTTCGAAGCCCTCGGGCAGGCTGATCTCGGCATCCGCCGCCTCTTCCAGCACGATCAGCGCGTCCGGCGCGAGCCAGCCGCCTTCGCGCGCCGAGACCAGCGCCTTCTCGCCCAGCCCCTTGCGATAGGGCGGGTCGCAGAAGACGAGTCCGAACGGCGCCATGCCGGTGATCGGGCCGAGCTTGGTCGCGTCGCGGCGGAAGATGCGGCTGAAGCCGGCTAGACCCAGCGCCATCTGGTTCTCGCGGATGATGCCGCGCGCCTCCGTGCCGTCATCGACAAGCAGCGCGAAGCCGGCCCCGCGCGAAAGTGCCTCGAAGCCGAGCGCACCCGTGCCGGCGAAGAGATCGAGCACGCGCGCGTCCTCGACTGCGTCGCCATAGGCATGGACGAGCACGTTGAACAGGGATTCGCGCAGGCGGTCCGAGGTCGGCCGGATGCTGCCGATCCCCGGTTTCGGGCCGGCCAGAGGCCGGCCGCCCAGGCGTCCGCCGACGATCCGCATCGCTTAGTCGCGCTTGCCGCCGCGCGGTCCGCCGCCGCCGGGGCGCGGACCCTTGCCGCCTCCGCCCGGGCGCCCGCCACCCGGCTTACCGCCGAAGGGGCGGCCGCCGCCGACCGGGCGCTCCGAGGAGCGTGAGCCGAAGCCCTTGCCGCCGGGCTTGTCACCAAAGCTGCGGCCGCGCGGCCGATCGTCGCCCGAGCGCTCCGAAGAGCGTGGCCCGAAGCTCTTGGCCCCGAAATCCCGGCCGCCCGGCTTGTCGCCGAAGCTGCGACCACGCGGCCGATCCTCGGGCGAACGCTCGCGGAAGGCGCGGGCAGGGCGCTCGGCGCCGTCGCGTGGCGCGCGATCCTCCCAGGGGCGATCGCCGCCGCGGTCGCGTTCGCCGGCGTCGCTGCGCGGGCGCCGCGCCGGCCGCTCGTCGCCGCCGGTGCGCGAAAGGGGACGTGACGTGCGCATCTCGTCGCCGCCACGCTCCTGGCCGCCGCGCTGCTGGCGCGGCATGCGGTCAGGCCTGCGCTTGCCCTCGCGGGCGGGCGCGTCGCGCTCTTCCGCCACCGGGGCGCTGACGCGCTCGACCAGTACGCGCCGGCCCTTCGGGTCGGCGATCGGCGTGTCGCGGCGGCGCTTGATGTCGCCGGTGGCCTCGCGCTCCTGCCGCTCCAGCTTCGGATCGGCGCCGCGACGCGGCGGAGCCTTGCGCTCGCGCTGTGGCTCGGTTTCGGCATCGCGCCAGACGGTGCGGGTCCAGGGCTTGTCGCCACGCAGCGGTGCGTGGGCCGGATCGCCATCACGAGCCGCCTCGTCGCGGCGGCGGCGCGGGCGATCCTCGCCGGCAGGCGCCGGGCGCGGCGCCGCGGGCATGGCATCGCGGCGCGGCGATTCGAAATCGGCGCCGGCCTTGGCGGCCAGTTCG
>NZ_JAFKFW010000034.1 GCF_017308015.1 Allobosea sp. | reverse complement strand
TGCGGGTGCGGCTTGCGGACGCGCTCGGTCGAGGCCGGGTATTTCTCCAGCATCCGCTCCGGCCTGATCGGCCGGCGCGCCAGGTCGCCGCCGCAATTCGGGCAGGTGCCGGCGAAGCGCGTCTCCGCGCAATCGACGCAAAACGTGCATTCGAAAGTGCAGATCAGAGCGTCGCGCGATTGCGGCGGCAGGTCGCGGTCGCAGCATTCGCAGTTCGGGCGCAGTTGCAGCATGGCTCGTCTCCCTTCCAATGGGCCGGAAGAATGACCGCAAACCGGACCGAAACCAGCGATTTCGCGTGATCCGACCGATCAACGGGGCGGATTGGTGGGCCGCCCGTTACTTCACCAGCAGCCAGTCCTCGATCACCAGCGCGTCGAGCCCGCTCGTATAGAACATCAGGATCGCGTCCTCCGCCGTGTGCAGGATCGGCTTGCCCATGATGTTGAAGGAGGTGTTGAGGATCACCGGCACGCCCGTCAGATCATGGAAGGCCGAGATCAGCGCGTGATAGCGCGGATTGCGCTCCGCCGTGACGCTCTGGAGGCGCCCGGTGGCATCCTCGTGAACCACGGCCGGGACACGGTTGCGCACCGCTTTCCTCCAGACCAGCGTGCGCTCCATATAGGGCGCATCCTGGTAGTTCTCGAACCAGTCGGCAGCGTGCTCGGCCAGAATCGAGGGCGCGAAGGGCCGGAATGCTTCGCGGTACTTCACCTTGGCGTTGAGGATGTCCTTGGCGTCGGCGGGCCGCGGATCGGCGATGATCGAGCGGTTGCCGAGCGCGCGCGGGCCGAATTCGGCGCGGCCCTGCACCCAGCCGATCAGCTTGCCCTCGGTCAGGAGCTTCGCCGTAACGGGCGCGATCTCGTCGGATGAGAGTTTACGCAGGCGCTTTTCCCAGAGCTGCATGCGCTCGAAGGGCTCGGTCGAGACGGTCGAGCCGAGATAGGGCGTGAGCGGGCCTCTCAGTGCGCGCCAGTCCGGATTGGCTTCCGCATGGCTGAGCCAGGCCGCGCCGATCGCGTTGCCGTCATCGGCCGGAGCCGAGGGCACGAACACGGTCTTGAAGCCGTGGCGGCCGGCGATCTTGCCGTTGAAGGAGGAGTTCAGCGCGCAGCCGCCGGCCATGACGAGGTTTTCGCTCGGCACGAGCGCGGCGGCCTCAGCCAGCAGGGCCTCCATCATCTCGGCAAAGACGTCCTGGCCGCAGCGGGCGAGATCGGCCCAGCCCTGGTCGATGGCGTCGGACGGGCGCTTCGCCAGTATCTCGGCTGCGACCGCCTGCACCACATCTGCCTTCGCGAAGGAGAGCTTGTGACCTTCGATCGTGTAGAGCTTGCGCAGCAGCGCCATCAATTCCGGGTCGGTGTTGCCATAGGGCGCGAGCCCCATGATCTTCCATTCCTCGCCCTTGGCCTGGTCGAAGCCGGCGAGATCGGTGACGAGCCCGAAATAGAAGCCGATCGATTCGCGGCCGCGATGGCGCTTCACCTCGCGGAGCTTGCCGTTCTCCAGCGCGAAGATGGCGGAGGCGCCTGTCTCACCCATGCCATCGACGACGAGGCAGGCGGCGTTGTCGAAGGGCGAGGACCAGCAGGCGTAGGCCGCGTGGCTGAGATGGTGGCCATAGCGCTTCAGGCCGGTGACATTGGCCTTGCCATAGGCCCGGTCGAGCCCGAGCAGGACGCCCATGCCGGCGCGCTGCTGGCCGAGATGGAGCGAGGCGATCAGCGCGCGCTCTGTCCGTTCCGGCACCAGCGAGCGGTTGAGCTCGGGCGAGAGCTTGAGCAGAGCGTCCAGCGTGAAGGAACCGGCGCGTGCCATCTGGTCGAGGAAGCCGGTGAAATCTTCGCCCCAGCTCGTGGCGATGCGGACTTCGGCGCCCTCCGGGATGTAGCGCTTCAGCAGCCCTTCCATGCGCGGCGCCGAATCCGGTTCGCAGTTCGGGGCGCGCTTGTACTGCAGGTAGCGTTCGGTCGCTTCCGCGAAGAGAACCTCGCCATCGGGACCGATGATCGCGATGGCGGGGTCGTGGAAGGTGGTGGCGAGGCCGATCGTATAGGTCATGCGCCTGCCTTACCCTTGTCGGCGCGATCAGCCAATCCAATTGGGCGGCGGGCGCGACGAGGCCAGCTTACTTCGCGGCGAAGGAGATGCTGGCTGCGACTGTCTCGATTCCGGCTTTCACGGCGTCATAGGCGCTGGCCGGGGCGATCGCGACGAGGCGGACGAAACGTCCGTCTGCTCCGACCGCCATGTACTGTGCGAAGCGCTTCTCGGTGCCGCGATCCGTGGCCGTGCCGGTCAGCAGCACGCCGGACGACCCGGCGAAGGGCACGCGTTCGCGCTTCGCGATCGTCGCGGCTTCGAGGTTCTTGGTCTGCTTGAGCAGGGCCTCGGCACTGGCTTCCAGCTTGTCCGCCGGGATCGGTGCGGAAAGCTGGTAGGCGACGACGATGATCGGCTGGGTGCCGGAGGGGTCGGCGTCGAGCGGGCCGGCGGTCATCAGCAGGCCGGAGCCGCCGAGCGTATCGATGACCCGGAACGGCTCGGCTGCGGCGACCGTGAAGGGCAGGGCCTTCAGCTTGTCGGCGAGGCTGGGCGGAGCGCCGAGCGAGACCGTCTTCAGCATCGCGACGATGTCGTCGGGGTCGAGATCGGCACCATCGGGCGACTGGACGGTGATCATCACGGTCTTCTCGCCCTTCAGCAGCACGATCCACTTGTCGTAGCTCGTGCCGTTCGCCTCCTGGCTGCCGGTGATCAGGGGGGCCGGGCCGGCGCCGGTCTCGATGGTTTCGATGTCGTCGACGGTAATGTTCTGACGGGCGAAGTTCGCCTTGGCTTTTTCGCGATCGCCGAAGAGGGCAGCGAGCTGATCATGCGCCTGCGGAGGCAGTTCGACGACGAGGAGCGAGGCCTTGGTGCCGGCGCTTTCCAGCCCGGCGAAGGTCTTCGATGGCGTGAAGCCGTCGAGCGGCACGATCGAGACAGTCGTGCCGGTGATGGTCTTGCGATCCTGGGCCTGGGCGAGGCCGAAACCGGTGCCGAGCAGGGACAAGGCGAGGAGGCAGCGCAGGAGCGCCGCGCGAAGGGCGGATGGGTTCACGATCGAGGACCTCGCTTACGACGGATGCTATCTCCCACCGTCGCGCAATAAGCCCGCGAGGTTCAAAGCCGTCAATCAGCGGCCGATGGCGGCCTTCATCAATGCCTTCGAATCGGCGCTGGCCCAGTCGGCCGGCCCCTGGATGATGCCGAGTTCGCAGCCGGCCTTGTCGACGATCAGGCTGACCGGCATGCCTTCGACCTTGTGGGCGGCGCGCAGCGCCTGGAAGGTCGCAGCCTGCGGATCGGCATGGAAGGGCAGGGCGGTGATCCTGTTGTCGGCGAGCCAGGCCCTCGGCTTGTCGAGATTGCGCGTGTCGATATTGATCGCCACGACCGCGAAATCCGGCCCGCCCATCTCCTTCTGGAGCGCGTCGAGCGACGGCATCTCCTTCAGGCAGGGCGCGCACCATGTCGCCCAGAGATTGACCAGCAGCGTCTTGCCTTTCAGCGCGGCGAGCGTCGTCGGCTGGCCGTCCGGTCCGGTGAAGGCAAGCGCGGGAGCGGGCTGCGGGCTGGCTCGCAGTTCGACCGCCGCGACCTCGCCCTTGACGAGCGGCTTCATGCGCGCGACCGCCGCGTTCGCAGCGCTGCATGATCCGTTGCCGGCATCGCCCCGGACGGAGTAGAAGGCGGCTGCGCCAGCGAGGCCGAGCGTCGCCACGACCCCGAGGGCCAGTCCGATCTTTTTTCCAGACGTCATTATGCGTCCTCAAAAGCAGGAAAGACCGTCGTGAGCAATCGCATGTGGGGTGGGCGTTTCGCCACAGGTCCCGACGCCATCATGGAGGAGATCAATGCCTCCATCGATTTCGACAAGAAGCTCTGGCGCCAGGATATCCGAGGCTCGCTGGCGCATGCGTCCATGCTGGCCGAGACCGGTATCCTGACCAAGGACGACGTCGCGACGATCACCGCCGGCCTGAAAAAGGTCGAGGGCGAGATCGAGAGCGGCGCCTTCACATTCTCGCGGGCGCTCGAAGACGTCCATATGAACGTCGAGTCCAATCTCAAGGACAAGATCGGCCTCGCCGCCGGCCGCCTGCACACCGCGCGCTCGCGCAACGACCAGGTCGCGACCGACATGCGTCTGTGGGTGCGCGACACGCTGGAAGAGCTCGACGGCCAGATGGCCGATCTCCAGCTCGCGCTGGCCGAGAAGGCCGAGACCTATGCCGGTGCGGTGATGCCGGGCTTCACCCATCTGCAGTCGGCGCAGCCGGTCACCTTCGGCCACCACCTGCTCGCCTATGTCGAGATGCTCGGCCGCGACCGCAGCCGCATCCGCGATGCGCGCGCGCGTCTCAACGAATGTCCGCTTGGCGCGGCCGCGCTCGCCGGCACCTCCTTCCCGATCGACCGGCACATGACGGCGAAGGCGCTCGGCTTCGACCGGCCGACGGCCAACTCGCTCGATTCGGTCTCGGACCGCGATTTCGTGCTGGAGACGCTTTCGGCAGCCTCGATCTGCGCCATGCATCTCTCGCGCTTCGCCGAGGAGATCGTGCTGTGGTCGACGCCGCAATTCGGCTTCGTGCGGCTCTCGGACGCGTTCTCGACGGGCTCGTCGATCATGCCGCAGAAGCGCAATCCCGATGCGGCCGAACTGGTGCGCGGCAAGGCCGGGCGCGTCTTCGGCGCGCTGCAGGCGCTGCTGACCATGATGAAGGGCCTGCCGCTGACCTATTCGAAGGACATGCAGGAGGACAAGGAAGGCACGTTCGACGCGCTGCAGACCCTGTCGCTCTGCCTTGCCGCGACCGCCGGCATGGTCCGCGACATGCAGCCCGACCTCAAGGTGATGAAGAAGGCGGCGGGCCTCGGCTATGCCACCGCGACCGATCTCGCCGACTGGCTGGTGCGGGTGCTGAAGATGCCGTTCCGCGACGCGCATCACGTCACCGGCCGGCTCGTCGCCGTCGCCTCGGAGAAGAAGGTGGGGCTGGAGAAGCTCTCGCTCGCCGAGATGCAGGCGGTCGAGCCGCAGATCACCGAGGCCATCTTCGCCGTCCTCGGCGTCGACCAGTCGGTGAAGAGCCGCGTCAGCTATGGCGGCACGGCCCCGGCCAATGTCCGCAAACAGGCTAGGCGCTGGCTGAAGCAGCTCGCGAAGTAGTGCGCCATGCTCGGGCTTGACCCGAGCATCTCCTGCAAGAGATTCTCGGGTCGGCGCTACGCCTGCCCGAGAACGACGCCACGGGAAGCCTCGCGCTCCGCCGCATCCTCCGCTAAGGTCCCGCCACGTTTCGCCCGAGGGTTCGTTTTCGTGCTTGATTCCCGCCTGAAACTCGGCCGCGCCTTGCTGGTCGTCGGCCTTCTGGCCGTTGCGCTCGCCGCCTGCGGGCGCAAGGGTCCGCTGGAGCCGCCGCCCAACGCGACCGGCGCCATCGACCTGCCGGACAACCAGATCGGCGCAAAGGAGAACGATCCGGCCTCGCTGGGCTCGGCCTCCGTGCTGGCCAAGCCGGCCAAGGCCAACAAGGCGATCAGCGTGCCGGACAAGCCGTTCCTGCTCGATCCGCTGATGTGATCTCCAACGGACCGGAATCGGTCCTCCGGAGCCGCCATCATGCTCGGGCCTGACCCGGGCATCTCCTGAAAGGGATTCTCGGGTCTGCGCTTCGCTCCGCCCGAGAATGACGCCTGCATAGCCGCCTTAGCCTGACTGCGAGCTCATCCCATGCATCATTTCGCCTATCGCGACGGCTCGCTTCATGCGGAGGGCGTCGATCTTCAGCGGATCGCGGCCGAGGTCGGCACGCCGGCCTATATCTATTCCAGCGCCACGATCGAGCGGCACTACAAGCTGTTCGAGGCGGCGATGAAAACGACCGCGCCGGCCGGCAAGACCCATGTCTTCTATGCCATGAAGGCGAACGGCAATCTCGGCGTGCTGAAGACGCTGGGCGCGCTCGGCGCCGGCATCGACACGGTCTCGGAAGGTGAGGTGCGCAAGGCCCTGGCCGCCGGCATTCCGCCCGAGAAGATCGTGTTCTCGGGCGTCGGTAAGAGCGAGCAGGAACTGCGCTTCGCGGCCGAGGCCGGCATTTATCAGGTCAATATCGAGAGCGAAAGCGAGCTCGACCTGCTCTCCAAGGTTGCGGCGTCGCTGGGCAAGCGTCAGGAGGCGGTGTTCCGGGTCAATCCCGATATCGGCGCCGGCGGCCATGCCAAGATCACGACCGGCTCCTCCGAGAACAAGTTCGGCGTCTCCTTCGAGGAGGTCGGCCGGCTCTATTCCCGCGCGGCCAACATGCCGGGCGTGCGGATCATGGGGCTCGCCGTTCATATCGGCAGCCAGATCCGCGAGATCGACGCCTTCGAGGCGGCCTATTCCAAGATGGTCGCGCTGGTCGGCGATCTGAAGGGCGAGGGGCATCGCGTCGACCGGCTCGATCTCGGCGGTGGGCTCGGCATCCCCTACGACATCCCGAAGACCTTCGACTACGGGCCGGGGCTGATCGAGGCCTATGCGGAGATGGTCGCCAAGGTGACCAAGGGGCTCGATGTCGAGCTCGGCTTCGAGCCGGGCCGCCTGATCGTCGGCAATGCCGGCATCCTGCTGACGCGGGTGCTGCATCTCAATCCGCGTCCGACCAAGCAGTTCCTCGTGGTCGACGCGGCGATGAACGATCTCGTCCGCCCGGCGATGTACGAGGCCTATCACGAGATCTGGCCGGTGACGGAGCCGGCGATCGGCGAGCCGGAGCTGGCCTACGACGTGGTCGGGCCGATCTGCGAATCGGGCGATACCTTCACGACCGGACGCAAGCTGCCGCAGCTTCGCCAAAACGACCTCGTCGCCTTCATGACGGCTGGCGCCTATGGCGCCTCGATGTCCTCGACCTATAACCAGCGCCTGCTGGTGGCCGAGGTCATGGTCAAGGGCGACCAATATGCCGTGACGCGGCCGCGCCAGAGCTACGAAGAGCTCATCGGCACGGACAAGCTGCCGGGCTGGTTCGCCTGATTTCCGACGCGTCCCCGCGCTATCTGGTTTTTCTGCCCGGGCATGACGGGGTGTGCGTCTGTTCACGAAAGGTGGAGCGCCGTGCGTTGGTGCCTCTTCGCGCTGGCAATGCCACATTCCCGTGCTAGCCTGATCCGGTCAGGCGAGTTCAGACAGGAATGGGGGCTGCCCGGAGCGATGGCATGAGCGAGGCAGAGCGCCGCAAGGCGCCCGACACGATCGACGGCATCCGGCAGCGGCTCAGCCGTCTCGCGCTGGCCTCACGTGTCTCGCTCGGCTGGGAGCGGCTGTGGCCGCGGCTGTGGCTGCCGCTCGGCGTCGTCCTCGCCTTCCTTGCCGTCTCCTGGTTCGGCCTGTGGACGCATCTGCCCTGGTATGGGCGGATCGTCGGCGTGCTCGCCTTTGCGGCAGCCTTCGCCGCCGGCCTCTGGCATGTCGCCCGCCTCGTCCTGCCGACGCATCGCGACGCGCTGACTCGGCTCGACCGTTCGGTCGCCGACGGTCACCGTCCGGCCTCATCGCTGGAGGACAGCCTCGCGATCGGTTCGGCCGATCCGGTCTCGCAGGCGCTGTGGAAACTGCATGTCGAGCGCCAGAGCCGGCAGGTCGCATCCCTGCGCGTCCAGCCGCCGCAGCCGCGCATGGCGGGCCACGACCGGCGGGCGTTGCGCGCGGTGCCGCTGCTCGCCGCCATCACCGGCTTCTTCGTCGCGGGCCCGGAGGTGACACAGCGCCTTTCCGCAGCCTTCGACTGGAAGGGTCCCTCCGCCATTGCAGCCTCGACCCGGATCGACGCCTGGATCGACCCGCCCGCCTATACGCGCCTGCCGCCGATCCTGATCGATTTCGCCAAGCTGGCGAGCCCGCATATCAGCGCGCCCGAGAAGTCCGTCATCGTCGTGCGCATCGCCGGCAAGACCAACATGGACGTCGCCACGACCGGCCGGCTGGACCCGATCAGGCCGGAGGCAAAGGAGGGCGAAACCAAGGATGGTCAGGCGAAGCCCGCTCAATCGCTGGGCCCGCAGCAGGCTGTCCTGGAGAAGCGCTTCACGCTCGCCGGCAACGGCACGCTGAAGCTCACCGGCAGCGGCGCGCCCGGCACCACGCTCAACATCACCTCGGTCGCCGACCAGCCGCCGACCATCGCCTTCACCGATCCGCCGAAACCCGTCACCGGCGCGCAATCGGGCGGGCTCGCCATCACCTACAAGGCCAGGGACGATTACGGCATCGCCTCGATCGAGGTGAATGTCGCGCGTCCAGACGTGGCCAAGGGCGGACGCTCGCTTGTCGAGCCGCCGAAGCAGAACCTCGCCGTGCCGTCCTCCGCCTCGGGCGAGGAGGAGAACAAGAGCACGGTCGATTTCTCGGCTCATCCCTGGGCCGGCGCCAAGGTCAGGATGGTGCTCATCGCCAAGGACGAGGCGGGGCAGGAGGGCCGCAGCGAGCCGCTCGAGGTCGTGCTGCCGCAGCGCACCTTCACCAAGCCCTTGGCCAAGGCGCTGGTCGAGCAGCGCCGCAAGCTCGTCATGGATGTCGAGGACCGCTCCAAGGTGCAGCTTGCCATGGATGCGCTGATGATAGAACCTGGCCTCTTCATGAAGGAGCCCGGCGTCTATCTGGGCATGCGCATGCTGAGCGAGCGCTTGCGCCGGGCCAGTGGCGACGACGCCCTGCGCGAGGTCTCCGAGCTGATGTGGGCGATGGCGCTCCAGCTCGAGGACGGCGACATGTCCGATGCCGAGCGGGCGCTGCGGCAGGCGCAGGAGAACCTGCAGCAGGCATTGGAGCGTGGCGCCTCCGAGGAGGAGATCAAGAAGCTCACCGACGAGATGCGCCGGGCCATGGATAATTTCATGCGCCAACTCGCCGAGCAGATGATGCGCCAGCAACAGCAGAACGGCGACCGCGACCAGGCCCGCCTGCCGGAGAATTTCCGCACGGTGACGCCGCGCGACCTGCAGAACATGCTCGACCGCATCGAGGAACTGTCGAAGCGCGGCGACATGGCCGAGGCGCAGCGCCTGATGGAAGAGCTCAACCGGATGCTCAACAATCTCCAGATGGCGCGTCCCGGCCAGCAGGACCCGCGCCAGCGCGAGATGAACCAGGCGCTCGGCGATCTCGACCGGATGACGCGCGACCAGCAGAATCTGCGCGACGAGACCTATCAGAACGAGCAGCGTCGCCAGCAGGGGCAGGGCCAGACACAGCGCGGCCAGCGCCCCGGCCAGCAGCAGGCGCGGCCGGGCCAGCGCGGCCAGCAAGGCCAACAAGGGCAGCGCGGCCAACAAGGGCAGCGCGGCCAACAGGGTCAGCGCGGCCAGCAGCCGGGGCAGCAGCCCGGCGAGCAGGGCGAGGACGGCGAAGGCGGCGAGGGCATGCAGGGCCAGAACGGCGAGGGGCAGGGCCTGTCGCAGCGCCAGCAGGCGCTGCGCGAGCGCCTGCAGGACCTGCAGCGGCGGATGCGCGGCATGGGCGCGCCGCAGAGCGGCGAGCTCGACGAGGCCGAGGATGCGATGCGCGAGGCGGAAAGCCAGCTCGGGCAGGGCCAGGGCGAAGGCGCCCTCGATGCGCAAGGCCGCGCCCTCGAAGCCTTGCGCAAGGGCGGGCAGAACCTCGCCCAGCAGATGCAGGGCCAGCCCGGGGAGGGCGAAGGCGAGGGCCAGGCCTATGGCGAGCCGGACGGGCGCCAGCAGGGCCGGCCCTCAGCGCAGCAGCGCGGCAGCGAGGACCCGCTCGGCCGGCCGCAGCGCCAGCGCGACTGGGCCGATGGCCGGGTCAAGGTGCCTGGCGCCGACGAGAGCGCGACGCAGCGGGCGCGGCGCATTCTGGAAGAGCTGCGCAAGCGGCTCGGCGATCCCCTGAGGCCGGCGGAAGAGCTGGATTATCTGGAGCGGCTGCTGCGGCGGAACTGAGTGGGCTGTGCGCTAACCAAGTATAGCGCGGGGAACCCTCTCCCGGAGGGAGAGGGCAGGGTGAGGGGTAGGCCGCTCACCGAATTTGCCGTGAGGTGGTCGCTGCGCAGCGAAGGAGCTGCCGTTCACTGGTCCAGGGGCCTACACCTCGCCCCTGCCCCTCTCCTTACAGGAGAGGGGGTTCCCCGCGCTTTCATCGTCGCCCGGCCCCGCTCGCCACCAGCGCCCCCACGACGATGAGCGCGCAGGACGCCGCGAGCAGCCAGCTCGCCGGGGCGTAACCGAACAGCACGAGGATCAGTGTCGAGAGCACCGGTGCGGCATAGGAGGCGACGCCGAGCAGGGCGACGTCGCCCTGTTTCATGCCGATGTCCCAAACGACGAAGGCGAGTCCGATCGAGCCGAGGCCGAGGCCGAGCACGCCGCCCCATTCGATCGTCGTCAGCGACCAGAGCGTGGTCTCGAAGGCGAAATGGCAGGCCAGTGCCGGCACCGCGCAACCCAGCATCGTCACGCACAGGCTCTCGGACGGCACGTCAGCGAAGCGGCGCGAGGCGACCGAATAGCTCGCCCAGACGAGGGCGCCGAGCGCTGCGAGCACATGGCCAGGCGCCAGTCCGCCGCCGGTGCCGAGCCCGCCCGAGACGAGCAGGCCGGTGGCCACCAATCCGATGAGGGCGCCGATCAGGTGGCGGGGCTTGAGACCGCCGCCCGGCAGCAGCGCCGCAAAGAGCACGATCAGCAGCGGCCAGAGATAGTGGATCAGGTTCGCCTCGGCCGGCGGGGCCGTCTTCACCGCGGCATAATAGAGCGCGGTGTCGCCGAACGGGCCATAGAGGCCGAGCGCGAAGGAGGCCGGCGTCGGGCGGATGCGGGAAAGCTGTCCGCGCAAAGCCGTGATCGCGAGGATCAGCAGGCCGCCGATCACGAAGGTCATGGCCACGAGCTGGAAGGGCGGGACGCGGCCCGACATCGCCGTAAACAGCGCGAGAGTGGACCAGAGCAGGATCGCGCAGAAGCCGATGAGGGTCGCGGTGCGGGAGGTCATGAGGCAACCGGGCATGAAGGTCGCGCGGCGATAGCAGGTTTTGCGGGGCTTGCCGATGGGGCAAGCCCCATGCGCCTTCAGATGGCTCGCGCTTTGCGGCGGTCGACGGCGAATGTTGCATCGCAACCCGGCCTGGTCGCCATGGGCGCCATGCTCCGGTACCTGTTGACCCGGCGCAAAAGGCGGCTCATTGCCTGATTTATGACCACGATCCCGCTGCAATCCGTCGCTCGCCGTCCGCTGATGCCGGTTCTGGCGGCGCTCAGTCTCGCGCATCTGCTGAACGATCTCGTCCAGTCGATGATCCCGGCGCTCTATCCGCTGCTCAAAGAGAATTATCAGCTTGATTTCGTGCAGATCGGCCTGATCACGCTCGCCTTCCAGGTGACCTCTTCCCTGCTGCAGCCGATCCTCGGCTTCGTCACCGACCGCAAGCCCTGGCCCTATGCGATGGTCGCCGGCATGTGCTCGACGCTGGTCGGTCTGCTGATGCTCTCCTTCGCCGATAGCTATGCCATCGTCCTGCTTGCCGCGGGACTGATCGGGCTGGGCTCCGCGGTGTTCCATCCGGAGGCGACGCGGATGGCGCGCCATGCCGCCGCCGGCCGGCAGGGGCTGGCGCAGGGCGTGTTCCAGGTCGGCGGCCATATCGGCTACTCCGTCGGCCCGCTGCTGGCGGCGGCGGTGGTGATGCCGCGCGGGCAGGCGAGCCTGTCCTGGTTCTCCGGCGTGGTGCTGGTGGCGATGCTGGTGATGGGCTGGCTCGGAGCCCGCTATTCCGCGATGCGGCGTGAGCAGAAGGCGTCGCCCGCGCATGTGGACGAGATGGCGAGCCATGGCTTGCCGCGCGGGGGCGTGCTGCTGGCGATGACGGTGCTGGTCATGCTGCTGATCTCGAAGAACGGCTACACGGCGGCCTTCTCCTCCTACTATACCTTCTATCTGATCGAGCGCTTCGGCATCGAGATCCAGCTCTCGCAGGTCATGCTGTTCCTCTATCTCGTCGTCGGTGCCATCGGTGTGATCGTCGGCGGCATGATCGGCGACAGGATCGGCCGCGACAGGGTGATCTGGCTGTCGATCCTCGGCGCTCTGCCCTTCGCGCTGATGCTGCCCCATGCCGACCTGTTCTGGACCGTGGTTCTCAGCGTCGTCATCAGCTTCATCATGTCGAGCGCCTTCTCGGCGATCCTGATCTACGCGATCGACCTCGCGCCGCATCGAGTCGGCCTCGTCGGCGGGCTGTTCTACGGCCTGTCCTTCGGGCTCGGCGGCGTCGCGGCAGCCGGCATCGGCCTGCTCGCCGACAAGATCGGCATCATCGAGGTGTTCAAGATCTGCGCCTGGCTGCCCGCCTTCGGCCTGCTGACCTTCCTGCTGCCGAAGGGCGGCCGGCAGCGCTGAGGTGCCGGCAGGTCCACCGCCCAGAACGAGGAAGACCCCGGAATCGCCGTCAGGCAGTTCCGGGGTCTTCTCGTTTCAACCGCCCGTGTCCTCGGGCGGCGCGGCCGCTCAGGCCATGTACTGGCCGCCATTGGCGGAAAGGGTCGAGCCGGTGATGAAGCCGGCATCGTCGCTGGCGAGGAACACCACCGCGCGCGCGATCTCCTCGGGCTCGCCGAGGCGGCCGACCGGGATATGCGGCAGGATCGACTTCTCGATCACCGCCGGGTCGATCGCCTTGACCATCTCGGTCGCGATATAGCCGGGGCAGATCGCGTTGACGGTGATGCCGGCGCGCGCGCCTTCCTGGGCCAGCGCCTTGACGAAGCCGATATCGCCGGCCTTGGCGGCGGAGTAATTCACCTGTCCCATCTGGCCCTTCTGGCCGTTGATCGAGGAGATGCAGATGACGCGGCCGAACTTGCGGGCGCGCATGCCTTCCCAGACCGGGCGGGTCATGTTGAACAGCGAGTTCAGGTTGGTGTTGATCACCGCGTCCCACTGCTCCTTGGTCATCTTGTGGAACATGCCGTCGCGGGTGATGCCGGCATTGTTGACCAGGATATCGACCGGCCCGAGATCGGCCTCGACCTTGGCGATGCCGGCGACGCAGGAATCATAGTCCGAGACGTCCCATTTATAGGTCTTGATCCCGGTCTCGGCGGTGAACCTGGCCGCGGCCTCGTCATTGCCGGCATAGCTTGCCGCGACGCTGTAGCCGGCCGCCTTCAGACCCTTCGAGATCGCCGCGCCGATGCCGCGCGAGCCGCCCGTAACCAATGCCACCTTCGCCATAGGCCAGTCTCCCTTTCAGTGATCACCCGTCCGGCTTGCCGCCGTTATTGTTCAGACAGCTTCAGGGTGGGCGCGTAATCCGCGTCCACGTCCTTGATAATGGCCTGGCCACAGATCACGCGCCCCTGGACCGTGTCGAAGGTCAGGGTGGGCTGGCCGTAGAGCGACCAGCCGAGGCTCAGCGCCTCGGAAACCCGATGACAGAAGGAAGCGTCATCGGGGCCGGTGAGGTAGCGGTAGAGCGTCGTGCGCTTCGCCATGGGCTGTGGGGGCTTCTGCTCAGCGCTCCACGGCCATGGCGACGCCCATGCCGCCGCCGATGCAGAGCGTGGCAAGGCCTTTCTTGGCGTCGCGCTTGGCCATCTCGTGCAGCAGCGTCACCAGCACGCGCGCGCCGGATGCGCCGATCGGGTGGCCGATCGCGATCGCGCCGCCATTGACGTTGACGATATCGGGGTTCCAGCCGAGGTCCTTGTTCACCGCCAGCGCCTGTGCTGCGAAGGCCTCGTTGGCCTCGACGAGATCGAGATCGCCGACCTTCCAGCCGGCCTTCTCGAGCGCCTTGCGGGTCGCGGGGATCGGGCCGGTGCCCATGATCTGCGGGTCGACGCCGGCGGTCGCCCAGGAGGCGATGCGGGCGAGCGGGGTGAGGCCGCGGCGAGCCGCTTCCCCGGCGGTCATGATGACAAGCGCGGCGGCGCCGTCATTGATGCCCGACGCATTGCCGGCGGTCACCGTGCCATCCTTCGAGAAGGCGGGCCTGAGCTTGGCCATGGCCTCGACCGTGGCGCCATGGCGCGGGTATTCGTCGCTGTCGACGACGATGTCGCCCTTGCGGGTCGAGATCGTGACAGGCGCGATCTCGTCCTTGAACCGGCCGGCCTTCTGCGCGGCCTCGGCCTTGTTCTGCGAGGCGACGGCGAAGCGGTCCTGCTCCTCGCGGCTGATCTGGTACTTGGTCGCGACGTTCTCCGCCGTCGTGCCCATGTGGTAGCCGTGGAAGGCATCCCACAGGCCGTCCTTGATCATGGTGTCGACGAACTTGACGTCGCCCATCTTGGTGCCGGCACGCATGTAGGAGGCGTGCGGGGCGAGCGACATCGATTCCATGCCGCCGGCGACGATGACGTTCGCATCGCCGTTGGCGATCTGCTGAAGGCCGATGGCGACGGTGCGCAGGCCGGAGCCGCAGAGCTGGTTGAGGCCCCAGGCGGTCTTCTCCTGCGGAATGCCGGCGGCCATCGCGGCCTGGCGAGCCGGGTTCTGGCCCTGGCCGGCGGCGAGCACCTGGCCCAGCACGACCTCGTCGACCTCGGCGGCCTCGACCTTGGCGCGGCGCAGCGCTTCCTTGATCGCGACAGCGCCGAGATCATGAGCGGGAGTGTTGGCAAAAGCGCCGTTGAAGGCGCCGACCGCGGTGCGGGCGGCACCGACGATCACGATATCCGAATCTGCCATGAGAGGGTTCCTCGCTTGTTGTTGCGGCTGCGCCGCTCCCGCCGGCGCAACCGTTCACCGCCACCTTCGAAGCCTGCTGCGACCGCGTCAAGACGGGCGGGAGGTGAAATCGACCGATAGGCCGTCTACGGGTGACGTAAGGGAGGGCGTATCCCCGTGGTTGCAGGGCTTTCAATCGATTTTTGCAGTGCCCGCTCAAAGAGCTTGCGGCGCAGCACCGACAGGCTATCGTCTGACCATGGGAGACCGTTTCGCAGAGCACGCCGGAGCCACCGGCGGCCGCGGATCAACGTCAAGCGGGACATGATGGCCAGCGACAAAGAACCGACCGTCATCAAGAAATACGCCAACCGGCGTCTTTATCATACGGGCACCAGCTCCTACGTGACCTTGGAGGACCTTGCCGGGCTCGTCCGCTCGGGCGAGGATTTCGTGGTCTATGATGCCAAGTCCGGCGAGGACATCACCCGCTCGGTACTGGCGCAGATCATCTTCGACGAGGAGGCCAAGGACGGGCAGAATCTGCTGCCGATCGCCTTCCTGCGCCAGCTCATCCGCTTTTACGGTGACAGCATGCAGGCGCTGGTGCCGCGCTATCTGGAGTTCTCGATGGAGAACCTCACGCAAGAGCAGAGCAAGTTCCGGGAGCAGATGAGCAAGGCTTTCGGAGGATCGGCCTTCGGCGGCAATGCGCTCGACGCCATTCAGGCGCAGACGCGGGCCAACATGCAGATGTTCCAGGAAGCATTCCGGCTCTTCAACCCGTTTACTGCCGCGGCGCAGGCCAAGCAGGAGGCTGCCGCAAGCGCAAAACCTGCGGCCGATGCCGGGAACGGCGATCTCGGGGAACTCAAGCGCGAGCTCAACGAGATGCGCGAGCGGCTGGACAAGCTGTCGCGCTCGCGCTGAGGCTGGCCGGACAATATCGAGCCGCGCTCCCGTGACAATGGGGCGCGGCGTTTCGTCGGGTGGATAGACGGCATGCCGCGCGTCACGGGCCCGGCGGCGGCCGTTATTCATTCGGCGCCGGAGGGCGATTCCACCAGTCGAGCCATCAACTCCTGAAAGATCGAGGGAGCGCTGAATACGACCTCGCCGCCGAAGAGATCGGGAGGCGTGTCGATCGGAGCAGCCTCGAGATTGCCCCGTCTCGCTCCGGCTTCCTGCGCGATGAGGCCCGCTGCCGCGACGTCCCACGGAAACAGGGTTTCGGCATGGGCGTCCAGACGCCCCATGGCGACATAGGCGATGTCGAGGACGGGCGAAGCGGATCGCCGAACATCCTGACAGTGCCGCAAGAGAATTGCGACCCGCCGCAGCGGCTTCCCGATGTCGGATTTGTCATGCGGGAAACCCGTGCTGACCACGGATCGAATGAGGCCGGCCGGCGATGACGTTCCGATGGGCGCGCCATTGAGGGTCGCGCCGCCGTCTTTTGTCGCCATGAAAGTTTCAGCCAATGCCGGAGCGTGGACGCATCCCGCCATCACCACACCGTCGAGCGCAAACGCGATGGAGACGGCGAAATACGGGTGGCCTCTGACGTAGTTGGCCGTGCCGTCGATGGGGTCGACGACCCAAAGCGGGCCGGAATAGTCAAAGCCGTCGGTGTGGAGGTCTTCCTCGGAGAGGATCCGGTGATCGGGGTATGCGGCGCGTATGGCAGCCGAAATGATGCGATCCGACGCAAGGTCGGCCGCGCTCACGATGTCGGTTGTACCCTTGGCGCGCACATCCCGCTGGTATGAATTCCAGTGTTCTACAACGGTGCGGCCCGCAGCGATCGCGGCCTTCCTGGCAATCGTCGTGACGTCGTCGAGATCGATCAAGCTTGCCACCGATTTGGTTCGCCAGACGGCAATACTTCGCTCGGGTGGCGGACCGGCGACATAAAGCATGATCTGCGACTGTCGTCAGCGGTTATCGGACCAGGCTCCCGAAACCCGGTCGAAACGGGGCTGCGTCAGCCGGCTGTCCGCCGCCGCGGCGCGATCTGCAACGGTTCGGCGATCTGGGCTCGCCCCACGAGATGGCCCTGAAGATAGGTGACGCCCCAGTCGCGCAGCATGCTCGCCTGCATCTCGTCGTCGACCCATTCGGCGACCGTCTCGACGCCGAGATGGCTGGCGAGCTCGACCAGCGTGCGGACATAGAAGCGGTCGTCGGTCGAGCGGCGCAGGTTCTGGGTGAAGGTGCCGTCGATCTTGAGGATGTCGATCGGGAAGGCGCGCAGGTGCTTGAGCGAGGTATGGCCGGCGCCGAAATCGTCGATGGCGACGCGTGCGCCCTGTTCCTTGATTCGGCCCAGCAGTTTGGCGATGCGGCCGGGATTCTCGATCGTCGCGGTTTCCGTGATCTCGACGATCAGGCGCGAGGCCTTGCCGCTGGCGGCGGCGGTGCAGGCGATGAAGGCGTCGAACCATTCGGGATCGTTCAGCGAGCGCGGCGAGACGTTGACCGAGAGGTTGAGCTTCGGATCGGCGCCCAGCATCTCGATGGCCAGCTCCAGCACGCGCTGGTCGAAGAGCCGCACGAGGCCGCGGCGCTCCAGCATCGGGATCAGTTCGGCTGAGGCGAAATAGAGGCCGGTATCGCCCTGGCCGACGCGCAGCAGCGCCTCGTGGAAGGCGATCTCGCGCGAAGCCGTCCGGACGATCGGCTGCAGGGCCAGGCGCACGCGGCGCTCGTTCAGGGCCGCGATCGCCTGAAAGTCGAAGCCGGTCTGCTCGCTGCCGGGATTGCGCCGCGGCTGCGGCTTGGCCATCACGGCGCTGTCGACGGCACCGGCCCGGGCGCTCGCCAGAGCTCCTTCGGCCGCGGCGAGCAGCGAGCCGCCATGGCTGCCGAGCTCGGGGGCACTCGCCGCGCCGACGCGCAGCCGCACCAGCGCGATGCCGCGGCTGGTTTCGATCGCCGATTGCGCGACGACCTTGATGAAGCGGCGGGCGGCGGGCTCGACCTGATCGGGCGGACAGCCGGCGAGGAGAATCGCGAAGCTGTTGCCGGCATAGCGGACGAGATGGTCGCGCCGGCGCGTCACCGAACGCAGGCGCTCATGGACGGTGCCGATGATCTCGTCGGTGGCTTCATGGCCGAAGTCGTCGTTGAGGCGGGCGAGTTCGTCGATCGCCGCGACGAGGACGACGACCGGGAGCCCCGCCGGCAGGTGCTCCTGCAACATTGCGCCGATTCGCTCGACCAGGGCCGGGCGATCGCAGAGCTCGCTGCCGAACTGCTCGAGCTCGTCGGGCCGGGCGGCGCGTTCGAGCCTGAGCACGCCGCGCGCGCTCGCCGGGTAGCCGTCGTTGCCGGCGAACCAGCGGCCGGTATCCTCGGCCCACATCTTGCGCCCCCCGAGATCGACGGCGTAGCGCGTGCGGTAGATGACGCCCTCGCCCTTGTCGTGCTCGCTTGAGCAGAAGATCGCGTCATAGCGGCTGGGCCCGCTGCCGGGCTCGACCAGGCCGGCGAAAGCAAGACCCCGCTGCATGGCCTGCTCGGGAAGCGCGCCGAGGACTTCAGGGGCGTTCGGCCCCCAGCTCAGCGCGTCGCTCTGGATGTCCCAGCCATAGACCACTTCGCCGATCGAGGAGAGGATGCTGCGGGGATCAACCGGGCTGCCGTTCTGGAAGCTGAAGATCGACGGGGAGGGCATCGGTCGGCCTCTAGAGGACGGCCGCGGAGCCCCGTTCTGGTGCTTCGGCGCCCTGTCCATGAGATGGGAAGTGCTTCGAAACGATGCGGTATTTCAGATTAACGCGGCGTTAAGGCTGGTTGATTCCTTGCAGTAACGACTCCGTCACAACTTGTCTGTGCCGGAGTGATACATGGTTGAAGCCGGAAGCTGGACGCAACGGAATGCTGCGGGTGCCGACGCATCCGGGCTGGTGCTCCTGCAGGCGGCTGCGGCGCGGGCGGAGATCGGTCCCTTCGCCCGGCGCGGACGGGCGAGCCCGCAAGCGGCGGCGAGCGTCTATCGCGCCACGGCGCGGCTCGTTGCGCCGGTCGGGAAGATACGCCTGCAATCGGCCCGGACCTGAAGGCAAAGAAAAACCGGCCTTGCGGCCGGTTTCAAGCTTTGGCCGGCATCGCTGCCGGCGCCGGAAAACCGGACGCCTCAGGCGTCGGTCTTGACCTTCAGGACCTGACGGCCGCGATACATGCCGCTTTTCAGGTCGACATGGTGCGGACGGCGCAGCTCACCCGAGTTCTTGTCCTCGATATAGGTGGGCTGCTTCAGGGCGTCGGCCGAGCGGCGCATGCCACGCTTCGACGGCGACGTCTTTCTCTTCGGAACGGCCATTGTACTCTCCATCGTGCCACCGCCCGGACGCTGGCCCCAAGGCCACGCATCCGCCACGGCGACGGATCAATCTCGTGAGGCGTTGGCCTTACACCGTCGGAGCCGCGATGGCTAGTGCCGAATCCGGATTTCTTCGCCGGCTCGGCCAGTATCAGCCGGGCAGGGCGCAATCGCCCAGCGATCCGAGCTGGCCGAGCTGGCGCAGGCTGCGGCCGGCGGCGGATTGCAGCGCCCGATTCGGCCTGGCCGGGTTGCGCAGCAGCGGATTGGGCAGGGCGCCGGCGAGGCGCGCGGCCTCGGCCGGCGTCAATCGTGCCGCGGATTTGCGGAAATAGCGCTGGGCCGCGGCTTCGGCGCCGAACAGGCCCTCGCCCCATTCGGCGACGTTGAGATAGACCTCGATGACGCGCGGCTTCGACCAGGCGAAATCGATGGCCATGGCGAGCGGAATCTCCATGCCTTTGCGGATATAGGAGCGGCCCGGCCAGAGGAAGACGTTCTTGGCCGTCTGCATGGTCAGCGTCGAGGCGCCGCGACTCGGCCCGTCCTCGTTCTCCAGCACCTTGTTGAGCTCGACCCAGTCGACGCCGCCATGGCTGCAGAAGCGCTGGTCCTCCGAGGCGATCACGGCCCGGATGAGATGCGGCGAAATCTGGTCGAGCGCCACCCAGTCGCGTTCGACGGGCTTGAGCGCCAGCCAGCGGCCGAGCATCAGGGTCGAGGGCACGGGAACGAATCGGTAGAGCAGGATCAAGGCCGCGAGGGCGAGGAGCAGCCAGACGGCGATCCGGAAGCACAGGCCGAGAACCCTACCCAGCACCTTGCTTCACCCCGCTGCCGTTCGATCGGCCCGGCCGTCATGGCCCGAACCCGAGGCGGTGCAGCTTGACGATGCGGCGAACGTCCGGCAAGGCCCCCCTTCCGGCAGCGAACGCGAGATCTGCGCATGAGTTCCGTCCCTCCTTCGGCCCATTCCGGCGATCTCGATCTCCGGCTGGCGCAGAATGCGGCCGCCATCGAAACGCTGCTGGAGACGCTGTTGTCCGATGCTCCGGCTGCGGGCGAGATCGTGCGCCCGCCGCGGCTCGTCGCCGCGATGCGGCATGGCGCGCTCGGCGGCGGCAAGCGGCTGCGCCCCTTCCTGACGGTCGAGACGGCCGGATTTCTCGGGGTTCCGGCGCAGCAGGCCCGGCGTGCGGGCGCGGCGGTCGAATTGCTGCACTGCTATTCGCTGGTGCATGACGACCTGCCGGCGATGGACGACGACGACCTTCGTCGCGGCCGGCCGACCGTGCACAAGGCCTTCGACGAGGCGACGGCGATCCTGGCGGGCGACGCCCTGCTGACACTCGCCTTCGACGTGCTGGCCGATGAGGCGACGCATCCCGATGGCGGGGTGCGCGCGGCGCTGGTGACTAGCCTCGCGCGGGCCACGGGCCTCGGCGGCATGGTCGGCGGCCAGATGCTGGACCTGGCCGCCGAAGGGCGCTTCGAGACGGCGCGCAGCGCCCTGTCGGACGCCGAAATCCGCCGTCTCCAGGCGATGAAGACCGGTGCTTTGCTGGCGGCGAGCGTTGAGATCGGCGCCCGGCTCGGCGGCGCCGACGCGGTGGCGCTGGCGGCTCTCGGCCGCTATGGCCGGGCCCTGGGCGCGACCTTCCAGATCGCCGACGATATTCTCGACGTGGAATCGGACGCCGCGCAGATGGGCAAGGCGACGGCCAAGGATGCCGACCAGGGGAAGGGCACGCTGGTCGGCGCGCTCGGACTTGACCGCGCCAAGCGCGAGCGCGACCGGCTGAGCGCCGAGGCCGTGGCGGCGTTGTCGGGCTTCGGCCCGGAGGCGGATATGCTCCGGGCCGCGGCGCGGTTTGCGGCTGAGCGGAAGAGCTAGGACGCTCTTCCCTCGACGGCCCCTCGCCCGGTGCGCCAGCGGGCATGCAGCCCGTGGATGTCGCCCGAGCAGAGCAGATCCATGGCGGCTTCGATCTCGTCGAGGGGCCAGTTCCACCACGCCATTTCGAGCAGCAGCGCGATCTCCTCGTCGCCGAAGCGCTTGCGCAGCGGCCTTGCCGGGTTGCCGCCGACGATCGTGTAGGGCTCGACATCCTTCGTCACCAGGGCGCGGCTGCCGATGACGGCACCATGGCCGACCCGGATGCCCGGCATGATCATCGCCTCGGCACCGATCCAGACATCGCTGCCGATGATCGTATCGCCGGCCTTGCGGAACGCATCCTGCGCGCGGGCGAAGGCGGGCTCCTGCGTCATATAGAAGAAGGGGAAGCTGGAGACCCAGTCGTTCCGGTGTCCCTGATTGCCGGCCATCATGAACGAGGCGCCGGTGCCGATCGAGCAGAAGCTGCCTATGACGAGCTTGTCGACATCGGCGAGCTCCGGCCAGAGATAGCGGGCGCAATCGTCGAAGGCGTGGCCGTGATAATAGCCGGAATAATAGCTGTAGCAGCCGACGCTGATATTGGGGTTGGTGACCTGCTCGGAGAGCAGGCGGCCCTTGAACGGGCTTTCGAAGGCATTCGTCATGATCTCGCCCCACCGGCACGGATGCTGCCGGTTTCCATTGAAAGCTGAAGGAATGCCGCGCATGCGCCGGAGCGCGCGTGGCGTTTCAGAGCTTGCGTCGGGGTCTTCGGGCGAGGATGGCGTTGCCTGAGGCGCTCATGTCAGCGCCAGCGGCCGAAGGCGTCTGCCAGCGTCTGGCTGCCGGAGACGCCCTTCTCGAAGGTGATGATGCCGCGCCGGCCCGAGGCGAAGCGTACGGGCACGTCGATCCAGGCGCGGTTGAGGATCAGTTCGATATTGCGCTCGACCTCGACCGGCACGTTCGACAACGCCGCGACGAAGAGATTGTCGCCCAGTGCCGAATTGATCGCCGAGAGCGGCGCGCCGCGCTCGCCTTCCTCGCTCTTGAACTGGGGAACGCCGACTTCCTTGACGGTCTGGGTGGCCGGGTCGCCGGTGCTGGTGAAGCGCAGACCGATGATATGCGAAGCGGGGAAGGCCGTATCGGTATTGCGGCGGATGGTGAAGTCGAGGCTGAGGCCGACATCGGGGATCTCGACCGTCGCACGCACGATGGTCTCGATCGGCCGGCCCTGGCCGGCGCTTTCGCTGTCGAGGCGCCAGAACACGCGGCCGGCGGTGGTCTGCGGCTGCTGCGGGGTTTCGGGAACCTCGACGAAGAGGACCGCGCGCTGGGCGACGGCGATCTCGCCGCCGGGCTGCGGCACGGGGATGCCGGGCGTGCTGCCCTGCTGGTTGCCCGCCGGGCGGTTCTGCGGGGGCGCGCCGGGCTCGCCGACGCGCTCGGCGATCTTGCCGGCATTGTCGGGCTGGGGGGCTTGCGTCCGCTGCGCGGTTTCGCCGTTCGGGCGTGGCGCGTCCTGGGGCCTGAGCTTGTGGACATAGATAGCGGTGGCCGCGATGGCGGCGACCGCGACCGCCACGACGCCGCCGACCACGGCGGAGCGGATATGGCCGGGTTTGACCCGCCGCTCGCGCGGCGGCTGCACGCGCGGCCGGGCGACCTGCGGCTCGGCCGGCTCGGGCAGCGGCTCGCCGTCATCCTGCCCGGCGGCGGGAGGCAGCGGCGCGAATTCCGGCGGCTTCTTCGGCGTCGGCGGGCGGATCGGCAGCGTCGGATTCTCGACGGTTCGGATCACCGGGCCGTCCGAGGCCGGCGGAGGGGGCGGCGCGTCGTCGTAATCAGCTTCGATCCGGGCGACGGCCTCGTCGAGCGCGAGGCGCTCGCGCATGATCTCGGCCTCGCTCAGCGGCGGGTCGAGCCCCCTCAACTGCGCGACGAGCGCCGTCCGCGCCCGGTCGTAGATGGCGCGCCGCGCCTCCGGGGAAGTTTCGGGCAGCCCGGCGACCGCACGCGCCAGGATCGGATAGAAGTCGGCCATTGGCCTCACTTGTCGCTGATGAAGTCTTCCGTCAACCCTCGAAAGGATTGTGGACGAGGATCGTATCGTCGCGCTCCGGGCTGGTGGAGAGCACGGCGACGGTGGCGCCGATCAGTTCCTCGATGCGGCGGACATACTTGATCGCCTGTGCCGGGAGATCGGCCCAGGAGCGGGCATTGGCCGTGGAGCCTTCCCAGCCCTCGATCGTCTCGTAGATCGGTTCGACGCGGGCCTGGTCGTTCTGGCCGGCCGGCAGATGCTCGAGGATCTGGCCGTCGAGCCTGTAGCCGACGCAGACCTTGATCTCCTTGAAGCCGTCGAGGATGTCGAGCTTGGTCAGCGCGATGCCGTCGATGCCGGACGTCTTGACCGTCTGGCGCACGAGACAGGCATCGAACCAGCCGCAGCGGCGCTTGCGGCCGGTGACGACGCCGAATTCCTTGCCCTTGGTGCCGATCAGCTCGCCGATCTCGTCGAAAAGCTCCGTCGGGAAGGGGCCTTCGCCGACGCGGGTGGTGTAGGCCTTGGCGATGCCCAGCACATAGCCGACCGCCGACGGGCCCATGCCGGAGCCGGTTGCGGCCTGGCCTGCGACGATGTTCGAGGAGGTTACGAAGGGATAGGTGCCGTGGTCGACGTCGAGCAGGGCGCCCTGCGCACCCTCGAACAGGATGCGCTTGCCGGCGCGGCGCTCGGCGTCGAGCAGGGCCCAGACCGAGGTGGCATAGGGCAGCACCTCGCCGGCGATCGTCTTGAGCTGGCCGAGCAGTTCCTTCGCATCGACCTCGCCGATGCCGAGGCCGCGGCGCAGCGCGTTGTGATGGGCGAGCAGGCGCTCGATCTTGGCCTCGAGCAGCGCCTCGTCCTTGAGGTCGATGACGCGGATGGCGCGGCGGCCGACCTTGTCTTCATAGGCCGGGCCGATGCCGCGCTTGGTCGTGCCGATCTTCATGCCGGCATTCGAGGTCTCGCGGAAATGGTCGAGCTCGCGGTGCAGCGGCAGGATCAGCGTCGCGTTGTCGGCGATGCGCAGGTTGTCCGGGGTGATCGCCACCCCTTGCGCGCGCAGCTTGGCGATCTCCTCGACGAGATGCCAGGGGTCGACGACGACGCCGTTGCCGATCACCGAAAGCTTGCCGGGCCGCACGATGCCGGAGGGCAGCAGCGAGAGCTTGTAGACGACGCCGTCGATGACCAAGGTATGGCCGGCGTTATGACCACCCTGGAAACGCACGACGACATCGGCCTGGCTGGAGAGCCAGTCGACGATCTTGCCCTTGCCCTCGTCGCCCCACTGGGCGCCGACCACCACAACATTCGCCATGAGCGAGGTGTCCCTGCTGTTACCGCGTTGTCTGTGCAAGCGGCCCGCGCAAATGCAAAACCCCGGCGCAAGGCCGGGGTTTCGGGGCAGGTCCTTGCAAGCCCTCATCGGCCAATAGGGCGCGCAGGTCAAGTTTTCCGGCGGATCGGGCGGCAATTTGGCGGGATAAACTGCCGGAGCATGGCCGCCCTGCAGCATCTGCGCAGTGATGCCGCCACAATCGGGCGTAAGGGCTATGGGCCAGCGGGCGGCGATGGAGGGGCCATGCCGCCGCAGGCCCAAGGAGAGGGGATTTCACCGACCATGACGAAACTCGACGCCTGGCTCGACCAGCATCACGCCGCCTTCACCGCGATCCGCCGCGACATCCACGCCCATCCCGAACTCGGTCTCGAAGAGGTCCGCACGGCCAAGCTCGTCGCCGACAAGCTGCGCGAGTGGGGTGTCGAGGTCACCGAGAATGTCGGCAAGACCGGCGTCGTCGGCGTGATCCGCGGCAACAAGCCCGGCCGCGCCGTGGGCCTGCGCGCCGACATGGACTGCCTCGCGCTCGATGAGACGACGAACCTGCCCTATTCCTCGAAGAACCCGGGCCGGATGCATGCCTGCGGCCATGACGGACACACCACGATGCTGCTCGCGGCCGGGCGCTACCTCGCCGAGAACCGCGATTTCGAGGGTACCGTCAACCTGATCTTCCAGCCGGCGGAGGAAGGCCGCGGCGGCGCCAACGCGATGCTCGCCGACAAGCTGTTCGAGCGCTTCCCCTGCGATGCGATCTATGGCCTGCACAACACGCCCGGCATGGCGCCCGGTACCTTCGGCACCACGGTCGGCCCGTTCCTGGCGGCAGCCGACTCGTGGAAGGTCACCTTCCACGGCGTCGGCGGCCATGGCGGTTCGCAGCCGCATCGCTCGACGGACATCACCTATGCCCAGGCGCATTTCGTGCTCGGCCTGCAGGGCATCATCGGCCGCAACGTCGCCCCGCTCGACACCGCGGTGATCAGCGTCGGCTACATCCATGGCGGCGACGTCAACGCCTCGAACGTGATCCCCTCCGAGCTCGTCATCGGCGGTACGGCGCGGACCTATTCCATGGAAGTCCGCGACATCGTGGAGCGACGCATCGGCGAGCTTGCGGCGGCGACGGCGCAGGCCTGGGGCTGCAAGGCGGAAGCCTATTACCATCGCGGCACCAGCCCGCTGGTGAACGAGGCCGAGCAGGTCCGCGTCGGGGTGGCCGCGGCGACGGCGGCCGTCGGCGCCGAGAAGGTCAACGGCCAGCTTCGCCCCGGCACGGGCGGCGAGGATTTCGCCGAGATGATGCTGGTGCGTCCGGGCGCCTTCATGCGCATCGGCAACGGCGTCAATCCGGACGGCTCCTTCGTCGGCCTGCATACGCCGCTCTACGACTTCAACGACGAGATCATCCCGGACGGCGTGCGCTACTGGGTCGGCGTCGTCGATCAGGAGCTCGGGCAGGCCAAGGCCGCCTGAGAACGATCATCGCAGCCGGCCCTCCGGGGCCGGTTGCAATCATGCAGGGCAGCCCGTCATTCCCGGCAGTTGTATAGCCGGCGCAGCAGCGCTAGGCGGGCTCCGCAGCGGAGGCACGCCATGAAGACCCTGTCCATCTCGACCCTGACGATCTGCGGCATTGATGAATTGCCCGGCAACAGCGCCCGCGAGGTGACGCATGTGCTGTCCGTGCTCGATCCCGATCGGGCCGAGATCGACGCCTTCGGGACCTATGGCGAGCACCAGCGCGTCACATTGCGCTTCCACGATATCATCGACCCGCAGCCTGGCCAGACCATGCCGACGCCGGAACATGTCGGCGAGATCATCAGCTTCGGCGATGGCCTGCGCGGGACCGCGGCAGGCCGCGTGAAGGGCCATCTGCTGGTACATTGCCATATGGGCATCTCGCGCTCGACGGCGGCGATGATGACCTTGATGGCGCAGGCCGATGCGGCCGAGGACGAGGATGCGCTGTTCGCGCGCCTGCGCGAGATCCGCCCGCAGGCCTGGCCGAATTCGGTGATGATCGGCTTCGCGGACGAGCAGCTCGGGCGCAAGGGCCGGCTGACGCAGGCGCTGCGGCGGCACTACGCGCACCAGATCGAGGTGCAGCCCAAGTTCCGCACCTGGATGAACGATCTCGGCCGCAAGCGCGAGATCGAGATGGGTCTCACGCCCTGAGGCAGCCATCACGCCCGGACTTGACCCGGGCGCGATAGGGGCGACTGGCTCACCGCCCCGGCAGCGGCTGCTCCTCGTAGGAGAGTTCGCGGTCGCCCGGCCATTTGATGCGGTAGGCGAGCTTGATCTCCTTCTCGGCGCCTCCTGCGAGATCGAAGGTCCATGAGGCGACGCCGCGCCGGTCGCCGACCTGCTTCTCGGTCGGCGGCGTGGTCTGGGCCGCTATCGTCTCGACCGTGATTCCGCTGCTCTCCGAGAACGGGATGCGCTCCAGCACGGTGATCTTGACCGGCTTCGCGTGCAGGCTCTTCACCACCGTGCGGAACTCGCGCAGGTCGGTGCGGGTCTGGCCGAGCCAGCTCGGCTCGTTCTCACGGCGCTTCACCGGCGCGAAACTGACCTTGATCCGGTCATCGGCGCCGAAGCCGAGCTCGACCTTGTCGCCGGGTGCGACCAGCCCGAACTGGCCCATGCCGATATAGGTGCCGTCGCGATGCAGCGCGACGCGGCCGGAGAGCAGCGGCGCTTCCTCCTCATGGACGAAGCCGGCCTCCAGATAAGCCTTCTGCTCCAGCTCCGGCACGGTGCGGGCGGACAACGTCGCTTCCGCCTTGCGCTGGGTCAGAGTCACCGTTTTCGAACTGCCGTCCTGCGGGATCGATGCGCGGCCGGGCACCTGGAAATTCGCCTGATAGGCCCCGGCCTCGATCGTCGCGACCTGGATTTCGGCCGGCTTGGGCGCCGCCGAGCGCTGCGACTGCTTGGCGAGGGCGTCCGCCGTCGCCTCGGCCTCTGCCTTCGCCCGGGCCGCCGCCATCGGAGCGGGGGCCGCACCGAGGCGCGGGCGGCTTTCATACACGACCGGCGGCTCGAAGAAGGCTACCTGCATCGGGGTGAGCTCGGGCGCGCGGGTGCCGCCGGCCGACCGCGTGGTCGAGAGCGAAAGCGCGACATCGTCCCAGGCCTCGCCCGTGCGCTGGCGAATTTCGGCACGGCGCGTCAAGGCGATTTCCGGCTTCTCGCCGGTCGTGGTCAGGCGAGCCTCGTAGGTCGGGGTCCAGTTCGCGCCGGTGACGCGATAGGTCACGGTGAACTCGGCCGCGACCGGCTGCGGCGCCTCGATGGCGATGGCGACGTCGCGCTTCGGCGCGCCGGGGCGACCGGCCTGCGGGCGGGCGCGCTCCAGCGAAGCGATCTCGGCTTCGACATCGGAGAGGCGGTTGCGGGTGCCGCGCAATTCGTCCTGGACCTTGACCAGCGCGGTGCCGATCGCCTCGAACACCGCCGGCCAATCGGCGACGGGCAGGGCCTTGCCATCCGGGCCGAGCTTGTCGGGACCGACCTGCGCGAAGCGTTCGATCGTGGCGCGCTTCGCCTCGATCGCGCCGATCTGGCCGGAGAGCTTCTCCTTCTCGTCGCGCAGGGTCCTGAGCTTCTCTTCCAGCACCGTGTCGAGCACGGGCCTGGCGTCGCCGGGCGTGACGCGGACATCGACGGCGCCGACCGAGAACGTGCCGTCACCCTTGCCTTCGACGCGGATCGAGGCGGGGTCGATCGTCGCCGGCAGGCCGCGCAGGACGATCTGCGAGGCGCCCTGCAGCAGTTCGGCCTTGCCGAGCCGCGTCACCACGGCCCCGTCCGGAAAGACCGTGACACGGTCGATCCGGCTCGACAATTCGGTCTCGGCGGCGCTGGCGAGGCCGGGTGCCAGAATCAGGGCGGCGGCAATATGGCTTCGCATCGAAATCATTCCCTCCGGATCGCAATCACGTCGTCGTGATAGACACCACCGAATCCGGCGTGTCCAAGGCGGAATTGGGCCGGAATGCGGATAGCCGAGGCGGGTGCCGGAAGCGTCCTGCGTTTGCAGGAGCGCTTCAGCGATCGAAGCCGGGCGAAACGCTCAATGGCCGGGATGCAGGGCGTCGTTCAGATAGATGCAGGCGAGCACGGTGAAGACATAGGCCTGCAGCACCGCGACCATGAACTCGAAGGCGGTGAGTGCGACCGTCATCAGCAGCGGGAGCGGCGCGAGCAAGGAATAGCCCGCGCCGGCGGCGAGCAGTGCCGCGACGAAGCTGCCGAAGACCTTGAGCGCGATATGGCCGCCGAGCAGGTTGGCGAAGAGGCGCAGGCTCAGCGAGATCGGCCGCGACAGGAAGGAGACGATCTCGATCAGCGTGATGAAGGGTAAAAGCCATTTCGGCACGTCCGACGGCACGAAGAGCCTGAGGAAACCGAAGCCGTGGCGCAGCACGCCGAAGCCGATGACCGTCGCCATCACCAGCATGGCGAGCGCGAAGGTCACGACGATATGGCTGGTGACGGTGAAGGCGCCGGGAACCATGCCGAACAGGTTGAGCACCAGCACGAACATGAAGAGCGAGAAGATCAGAGGCAGGAAGCGCTGACCCTCGCGGCCGGTCGCATCGGTCAGGGTCTTCGCGACGAATTCGTAGAGCATCTCGGCAAGCGCCTGGGTGCGGCCGGGAACGATGGCGCGCGAGCGCGTCGCGAGGATCAGTCCGCCGGCGATCGCGGCGGTGGCGAGGCTCATCATCAGGGCTGCGTTGGTGAAGCCGAGATCGAGCCCGCCGACACGGAACGGAATGAGAGTCTTGACGATGAACTGATCGCTGGGATTGGCCAAGGCGAAGGCCTCCGCTCACGGGGTTGCGCGACGGCGCGGAAGATTCCGCGTCGTGGGGCCGTCCCCTGTGAGGTTGCGAAGGCCGCGGGTCGTCCCGGGGCCCGGCCTGCCTAGAAGGCGCCAGCCGCTTTGGCAAGTGCGGCCGTCAGCTCGCGGAAAGCTTCATCATGACGAGGCCGGAAACGATCAGCGCCGCGGCTGCGATGCGCATCGGCGTCAGCGCCTCGCCGAGCACGATGACGCCGACGAGGAAGGCGCCGACGGCGCCGATACCGGTCCAGATCGTATAGGCCGTACCGAGCGGCAGAGAGCGCATCGCCAGCGAGAGCAGGGCGAAGCTGCCGATCATCGTGACGATGGTGATCGCCGTCGGCACCGGGCGCGTGAAGCCGTCCGACTGCTTCATGGTGAAAGCCCAGACGATCTCGAGAATGCCGGCGGAAAACAGATAGAGCCACGCCATCGCGGTCCCCCATGGTTCGCCGGGTCGTCCCGGCACATTGCCCAGGTTGGGGGAGGTCGTGGCCTCGCGGGTGCTTAGGTAGCCACCCGAGACCCCGATGGCAAGGCTGCGGATTTGCCGCGTTTCAAGGAAGCGGGTCATCCCGGACGGAGCGAAGCGGAGATCCGGGATCCATGCCTGAACCTTGATCGGAGGCGTTCCGGAATGGATCCCGGGTCAAGCCCGGGATGACCCGCGTGGATCCTAAGCTTCTTTGTCGACGCGACTCGTGACGTCGCGGGACGGAGCAGGCTCAGGCCCGTCCGCGGGCGCTGGCATGCGGCTTGACGCGATGCTCCATGAAGTTGCGCAGTTCGGTGACGCGACGCTCGGCATCGAGCACCTCGCGGTCGAGGCCATGCGCCCAGGCGAGATCCTGCCGGCCGGGCTCGGCATCGAGCGTCAGCATGTCGTCGAGCCAGGCTTTCGCGGAAGCCTCGTCCTTGCGGAAGCCTTCCTTGATCATGAGCGGCACCCGGCGGTCGAGGATCGCGACGATCTGCTTCAGCGAGAATTCGGGATGGTACTGCACGCCCCAGAAGGTGCCGCCATTATGTCTGATCTCGGCGGCCTGCACCTGGCTGTAGGCGTTGGAGGCGAGGATCGTCGTGCCGTGAGCGGGCAGGGCTATGGTGTCGAGATGGATCGCAGGCGCATCGAAGGCGGCCGGGCGGCTGGCGAGCAGGGCGTGGCTGCGGCCGGCCTCGGTCGGCGTGATCTTGCGGGCGAAGCCGGTCTCGCGGCCCTTGGGATTGGCGGCGACGGTGCCGCCGGCCGCGACGGAGCCGATCTGGATGCCCCAGCAGGAACCGAAGCAGGGTGTGCCGCTGGCATAGATCGCGCGCATCAGGTCGATCTGACGGGTCACCGGCGGGGCGGTGTCGTAGATGTGCAGGGCCGAGCCGGTCAGGAAGATGCCGTCGTAGGATTCGAGCCCTTCGCCGTCGGGGAGGTTGGCGCCCTCGTCGGCCGGCAGGCAGATATCGGAGACGATGCCCGGCTCGATCGCCGCGATCTCGGCCGCATAGGCCTCGCCATAGGCCATGCCATAGGACTGGCGCAGCCCCTCGCGGGTGTCGCGCATATTGCCGTCGACAAAGAGCAGGCGGAGCGGGCGGGCGCTGGTTTCGATCATCTGGGACGTTCCGCAGGAATGCGCAGGGCGACGGGCAGGTGTGCGCCCGATCTCATATGAGCCGGGTACACGCAAGGGTATTGCAAGGGTCCTTTCTCGCAACAGGGCGGAAACGTGCACCCTACCCAGACCTGGCTGCAACGCGCCTGGGGCAATGCCTACCTGCTGATGGTGTTGACCACCCTGATGTGGGGCGGCAACGCCGTGGCGAGCCGGCTCGCCGTCGACAACATCCCGCCGATGATGCTGACCTCGCTGCGCTGGGTGGCAGTCTGCGCCGTCATGCCCTGGCTGCTGCGCGACCAGTTGCGCACGCATTGGCCGGTGCTGTGCGCGCATTGGCGGCTCGTCGCCGTGCTCGGCACGCTCGGTTTCACCACCTTCAACACGCTGATGTATCTCGCGGCTTATTCGACCAGCGCGATCAATATCGGCATTCTACAGGGCTCGATCCCGGTCTTCGTGCTGATGGGGGCCTTTCTGGTTTTCCGTACCAGGATCACGCTGATGCAGGGGATCGGCGTCGCGGTGACCCTTCTCGGCGTCGCGGTCACGGCGAGCCGGGGCGACATCCACACCCTCATGGCTTTCCGCTTCGTGCCGGGCGACCTGCTGATGATCATGGCTTGCGTACTCTATGCCGGCTTCACCGTCGGTGTGCGCAAGCGGCCGCCGGTGCCGGGCCTCGTCTTCTTCACCGCGATGGCCAGCTTCGCCTGCGTCGCGTCGCTGCCTCTGCTCGCGATCGAGGCCGCGCTCGGCTACTCCTATATCCCGACGCTGCAGGGCTGGCTGATCCTCGCCTTCACGGTGATCTTTCCGTCGATCGTCTCGCAATTGTCCTTCATGCGGGCGATCGAACTGATCGGGCCGGGGCGGGCCGGGGTCTTCGTCAATCTCGTGCCGGTCTTCGCGCCGATCCTGGCCGTGCTGATCATCGGCGAACCCTTCGGGCTCTATCACGCGCTGGCGCTCGCCCTCGTGCTTGGCGGCATCTTCATCGCCGAGCGGCTGGGGCGGTAGGACCTCAGCGCAGTGCCGAGACCGCGAGCCGCGCCACATCCGCCAGCGCCGCCTCCCGCTCCCTGGCGTCGGCGCGCGAGCCTGCGAGATAGGTAACGATGACGAAACGGCGGCCGTCCGGCAGGGTGGCGATGCCGATGTCGTTGGTGGCGTGGTTGATGCCGTCGGTGGTGAGGCCGAGGCCGGTGCGATGGGCGAAGCGGGTGCCCGCCGGCAGGCCGGCCTTGAGCCGGTCGGTGCCGATCTTCGATTCCGAGACGATCTTCTCGATGAAGGCGGTGTGGGCGGGGTCGCGCAGCCAGTTGCCCTTGGCGAAGGCCTCGAGGAACTGCGCGCTCGCTTCCGGGGTCGCGGCATCGCGCCTGTCCTTGAGCGCGTTCGACAGGGCGCCGATGCGCAGGCGCGGCCGCATCGCCCTGAGTTCGGCGCGGAAGGCCTGCTCGTCCACGACCTCGTCCCAGCCGAAGCCCTTGAGTCCGTAGATTTCCGGTTGGAGCTGGCGCTCGTAACGGTCGATCGACATGCCGGTGATGCCGCCATCGCGCAGCATCCTGGTCACCACCTGCGGCCCGCCGATCTCGCGCATCAGCAGGTCGGCGGCGGTGTTGTCGCTCTCGCCGGCAGCGAGCCGGATCAGTTCGCGCAGCGGATAGTCGTTGCGCTCGCCCTTGAAGGTCTTGGCGAGCGGGCTGTGGAAGAGCGAGAAATCCTTGCGGGTCACCGTGATCGGCTGGTCGAGCCTGAACTTCCCGGCCTCGACCTGCTGGAGCACCGCGACCGCCAGCGGCAGCTTGAAGACGCTCTGCATCGGGAAAGTCTCGGCGCCGCGATGCGACCAGAGCTTGCGGTCGCGCAGGTCCATGAGCGCGACGCCGAGGCGGCCCTTGGACGCCCGTTCGATGTCCTCGATTGCTCGGTCGAGCTTGTCGCGATCCCAGTCGGCGAAGGCCGGAGTTGCCGCAAGGAAGGCGAGGGCCGCGGCGGCGAGGCGAAGGCGGGCAGACATGGACATCCCCTGTGGCAGGCACCACAGGGGACGAGAATTGCGGCGGCGCTGGGGCGCCGAACCGGCGGCTCAGAACTTCAGGCGGCGGGCGCGCTTGACCATCGGGATCGCGTGGATCCTGTCGAGCAGTTCGTCCGAGATCGGCTCGTCGACCGCGACATAGCAGATCGCGTCGCCGCCGGGCTTGTCGCGGCCGAGCGCGAAGGTCGCGACGTTGACGCCGGCAGCGCCGAGCAGCGAGCCGAACTGGCCGATGAAGCCCGGCTTGTCGGCATTGCGGACATAGAGCATATGCGGCGCGAACTCGGCGTCGACCTGGATGTCGCGGATCTCGACGATGCGCGGCTTGCCGTCATGGAAGACGGTGCCGGAGGCATGGCGCGGCATGTCCTCGGCCTCGACGACGATGCGGATGACGCTTTCGAGATTGCCGGCGACCTCGCGGGTCAATTCCTCGACGACGATGCCTTTCTCCTTCGCCACCATGGCCGCGTTGACCATGTTGATCTCGGGCAGGAAGGGCCTGAGCACGCCGGTGATCGCGGCAGCCGAGATCGCCTTGAGGTTCAGGCTCGCGACCGCGCCCTCGTACTCGATGCGGATGCCCTTGACCGGCGCCTCGGTGAGCTGGCCGAGGAAGGAGCCGAGCTTCTCCGCGAGATCGACGAAGGGCTTCACCCGCGGCGCTTCTTCCGCCGTGATCGAGGGGAAGTTCACCGCGTTGGTGATCGCGCCCTTGAGCAGGTAGTCGCTCATCTGCTCGGCGACCTGCAGGGCGACATTCTCCTGCGCCTCGTTGGTGGAGGCGCCGAGATGCGGCGTGCAGACCACGTTCTCCAGCCCGAAGAGCGGGTTCGTCTCGGCCGGCTCCTGCGAGAACACGTCGAAGGCGGCGCCGGCGACATGGCCGGACTTGATCAGCTCCGCCAGCGCCTGCTCGTCGACGAGGCCGCCGCGGGCGCAGTTGATGATGCGCACGCCCTTCTTGGTCTTGGCGAGGTTCTCGGCCGAGAGGATGTTCTTCGTCTTCTCGGTCATCGGCACGTGCAGCGTGATGAAGTCCGAGCGCTTCAGCAGGTCGTCCAGCTCGACCTTCTCGACGCCGAGCGCGACCGCGCGCTCCGGCGAGAGATAGGGATCATAGGCGATGACGCGCATCTTCAGGCCGATGGCGCGCTCGGCGACGATCGAGCCGATATTGCCGGCGCCGATGAGACCCAGCGTCTTGGCCGTGATCTCGACGCCCATGAAGCGGTTCTTCTCCCACTTGCCGGCCTGGGTCGAGATATCGGCCGAGGGGATCTGGCGGGCGAGAGCGAACATCATGGCGATGGCGTGCTCGGCGGTGGTGATCGAGTTGCCGAAGGGCGTGTTCATCACGATCACGCCGCGCGCGGTCGCCGCGGGGATCTCGACATTGTCGACGCCGATGCCGGCGCGGCCGATGACCTTGAGGTTCGTCGCCTGCTCCAGCAGCTTGGCGGTCGCCTTGGTGGCCGAGCGGATGGCGAGGCCGTCATACTCGCCGATGATGCTGGCCAGCTTGTCCTTGTCCTTGCCGAGGTTCGGATCGAAGGTCACGTCGATGCCGCGATCCCTGAAGATCTGGACGGCGGCGGGGGAGAGGGCGTCGGAAATCAGGACCTTTGGTGCGGGCATGGGAGGCTCCGGCTGGCGCCGCGCTGCACAGGGAGCGGTCTGGCGCATGAACTCGATGAACAGGAAAATGCGCTGGTCATCCCGGGCGACCGAAGGGAGACCCGGGATCCATGCCGGAACGGTTCAGGCTTGGATCCCGGATCGGCGCCGCTCACGCGGCTTGTCCGGGATGACGGCGCGTTGGTGGAAAGCGCCTTACGCCGCCTTCTTGCCGAGCCCGGCCTTCGCCTCGGCGAAGGCATAGGCGATCCACGGCATCAGCGCCTTGAGGTCGCGCGACTGGACGGTCGCGCCGCACCAGATGCGCAGGCCGGGAGGGGCGTCGCGGTAATGGCCGAGGTCGTAGCCGGCGCCGGCCTTCTCGATGATCGAAACGACCTGCTTGGCGAAGGCCGCCTGCGCGTCCGGCGCCAGTGCCGTCACGGCCGGGTCGGTGAACTTCAGGCACACGCTCGTGTTGGAGCGCGTCTTCGGCTTCACGGCCAGGAAGTCGATCCAGTCGTTCTCGCGCACGAACTTGGCGATGACGCGGGCATTGCCGTCGGCGCGCTTCACCAGGCCGTCGAGCCCGCCGACCTTTTGGGCCCATTCCAGTGCGTCGATATAGTCCTCGACCGCGAGCATGGAGGGGGTGTTGATGGTCTCGCCGGTGAAGATGCCCTCGATCAGCTTGCCGCCCGAGGTCATGCGGAAGATCTTCGGCAGCGGCCAGGCCGGCTTGTAGCTTTCGAGCCGGGCGACGGCGCGGGGCGAGAGCACGATCATGCCATGCGCGGCCTCGCCGCCGAGCACCTTCTGCCAGGAGAAGGTGACGACATCGAGCTTTGGCCAGTCGAGGCGCTGGGCGAAGGCGGCGGAGGTGGCGTCGCAGATGGTCAGCCCTTCGCGATCGTCAGCGATCCAGCTCGCGTCGACGACGCGCACGCCCGAGGTGGTGCCGTTCCAGGTGAAGACGACGTCGCGGTTCCTGGTGTCGACCTTCCTGAGGTTCGGCAACTCGCCATAGGGGGCGTCGAAGGTGCGGACATCGGCGAGCTTGAGCTGCTTGACGACATCGGTGACCCAACCGGCGCCGAAGCTCTCCCAGCTGACCATGTCGACGCCGCGGGCGCCCAACAAGGACCAGAGCGCCATCTCGACGGCGCCGGTATCGGAGGCCGGCACGATGCCGATGCGGTAATCGGCGGGAACGGCAAGCACCTCGCGCGTCAGGTCGATCGCGCGCTTGAGCTTGTCCTTGCCGATCTTGGCGCGGTGCGAGCGGCCGAGCGGGGCGTCGGAGAGGTTCTTGAGGGCCCAGCCGGGGCGCTTGGCGCAGGGGCCGGACGAGAAATTAGGCACGCGCGGACGCGTGGTCGGTACGGTATTCGCCATCGATGTCTCCATCCTTACAGATGGGCGCGCCCCGTTGGGGGGGCGTGTCCCGTCGATGGGGGTAGGATGGGAGGGCGGGGGGAGTCAAGGTGTATACGTGGAAACACATGTTTACTAAAGGTTGTGATCTAGGGAGCGATTCGAGTGACGCTGGCCGAGGGGACCATGTCAGAACCACTTAATCTCGTTGAACAAGTTCGAATCGCAGTCTCGCTCGCCGAGGGCCAATTTCGGGAATTCAAGAGCGCCTTGGAGGGGCCTCCCCAAAGTAAGATTAAGCGCAAGGTTAGAGACATCTGTGTCGATATCTCTGAGGCTCTTGTTGGCTTCGCAAACGCTGATGGCGGTGAAATAATTATTGGAGTTGAAGATGATGGCTCCATCACTGGCGTGAATGATTTTTCAGAAGAGGAGATATCGAGGCTAAAAAAATCTCCGGTAAGTCATGTTCATCCTGACACGCCACTGCAGTCTGTTTTGGCGCGCGATATAATTATTGACGGCTTGAAGGTTATCTATTTTCGTATATCAAAAAGTACAAAATATGTTCATTTGACATCAGACGGTAGGTGTTTACGAAGGAACGACCTCGAAACTATACCCGTCTCAGCAGAGAGATTGCAGTTTGATCGTCAAGAGGTCTTTTCGCGCGAGTATGATCGGGAGTTTATTGATGGTGCTTCTGTTGCTGATTTGGACAGCGACCTCCTGAGGCTTGTTGCCGATCAGGTTTCTAAGGGAATTAGCATCGACCGCTGTTTACAGTATCTTGGTTTGGCCGAGTATGACGCTGGTACTGGGCTGCGATTGCGTCGCGCTGCCCTTCTTTTGTTCGCACGTAATCCAGATCGCTGGCACCCCAGGTCGCAAGTACGAATTCTAAAGGTAAATGGTATTAGCATCGGTGCTGGATCAAGTTATAATGTTACCGCTGACGAGACGATCAATAACAATCTTATAAAACTTCTTGACGAAGCGTGGGATCGTATTAGGCCTCACTTGGTCGAAACGAGATTTAATGAAGAAGCAAAATTTAAAACTACCTATATGTATCCCGAGATTGCGTGTCGTGAGTCGCTTGTTAATGCAATAGCTCATAGGGATTATTCAGACGAAGGTCGAGGAATTGAGATATACATATATAATGACCGGATAGAGACAAAGAATCCGGGTGGATTATTATCCTCAATCTCGGTTAAGGACCTCGAGGAACTTCGGGGCGTACATCAATCAAGGAATTCCTATGTTGCTCGTTGCTTGCGCGAAATTGGTTTCATGCGCGAGCTTGGCGAAGGCATGATGCGCATATTCGAGATAATGAAAAGTAATGAGCTTTCTCCTCCCGAGATAATTAGCGATAGAAATTCATTTGTATTGGCCCTTCATCATCGGACTATGTATAATAGGGATGAAATACTTTGGATTGATCAATATTCCTCATTGAATCTTTCTTTGAAGGAGAAGGCTCTTATTCTTATGGGGCGATCTGGCGATTTGATATCTCCAAATGGTATTATTAGCCATCTTGGTATAGTAGACATCGAGAATTATCGTCAAATCATCCATTCTCTTCAGCAGAAGGGGATTTTGGAATCCGCCATTACAAAACATAAAGCTCAAAAAATTGCGTCAAAATCAAAAGTTGGTGTTAGGGACGTAAAACGTTTCCGAGTTAAGCCAGTTTCCGAAATTGAAACAAAAAGAAATCCGAGGAAGACGCAGGATAAAATTGCATTGTCGGATTTGTTGCCACAAAGTGGCGAGCTGTATGTTGCAAACATACCTTTAAATACGACCGATAGGGACATAATATTTGCTTTTAGAGATATCGGCCAGCCTGATGCGGTAAAAATCCCTCTAAATGGTTCCGTTACAAAAGGTTTTGCATTTGTTGAATATGAAGATAGGCGCTTAGCTGAAAAGGCACTGGGTGAGGTTATCACTTTGGGCGGCCGGCGGTTAAGCGTCCGATGGCGGAAGGTCCAGATGCCGAAACAAAAGGCAGTTGAATAAGCCGAGAGCTGCTTCACGCGAAGGCGAGTTTTCGGCGACGATTGCCGCATGACGCCTTCTTCCGGATGAAAGGCAGCGGTGGCGATGATTGTTGAAGATATAAGTGTCACTGCCGCCGCCGACGTACTTTGAGAAGGCTGCCCCCAATACATACCCTTCTCCCATACGGGAGAAAGGTTCTCCCCGCTCGATCTTGGCGACTGCGAAATTTTATCCCCGCCCTCCCGTGCCGCCTCTATCCTCACCCCACCTCGTCCCCGAGGGGCAGCCATCCGGAGGTATGCCGTTGGCGGGGCGGGGGCGGCGCCTGCGGGTGGGGTTACGACCCACTCCCGGGAGGCTTCGGGGCACCGCCCTGGGGGTACTACGGCCCCTGCGCGAGGAGCTTCGCTGGAACGGTCGGTGGCATCACGCCTTCGTCCCATGCCCGACGAGACGCGACAAGGCGATGAGCCGAACTGGCGTTGAAAGGGTTCGCGGCAAAGGATAGCCCCAGGCCCGATAAGCGCGGCCCGGAGACTTAAGAACGCCGGCAAGCGGAGCGCCACGGGGCGTGCGGATGGTGGCTCAATCCATCCGCGCCGCATCCTGGCTCAATGGAAGCGGCTTGGATAACCCCGCGCCTCGCGGCGCTCCGCTGCCCCTCATTTCGAAACCGCGGCGCGATCCGCGCGGGCGGGATTTTGGCGTGCGCTGGAACCGCGGGGAACCCCTCTCCCGCATCGAAGTCGGCTGTTGCCGACTTCGACACTTTGAGTGCTGATCTCGGGCAGGCCCGAGATCAGTGAGAGGGGCAGGGGTGAGGGACCGCCGCTGATCGCCTGAGTGAAGCGTGTGCCGCTGAGCCTTCTGCGGCAAGGGCACACCCTCATCCGGCGCTCCGCGCCACCTTCTCCCATCCGGGAGAAGGAAAGAGGCCGCGCCCTTCAATCCCCCGTCATGTTCATTTCGGCGTCGATCGCCTTCATCTTCGGATTGGCGGCGCAGAAGGCCCTGATCCTCTCCGCGACGCGGGCAGAATATTCGCTCTTGCGGTGGGCGCCGGATTTCAGCCAGTCGGCGCAGCTCTGCTCCCGGTCGGTGATCTGGGCGGTGGCCGGGGCGGCAATGAGGAGGCCGGCGACAGCGGCGAGCAAGGCGAGGCGGGGCATGGTCTGGTCCTGAACGGGCGGCCGTATTACGGGCTTAAGCCTCGGGCGCCGCTCCTGCTAAGGCATCGGACCGGAAAGGGGAATCCGCTTTTTCGGGAGAATCCGATGGGGCAGGCAGGGATCGGCATTTCGTGATAGGCAGCGGCTCGATCCGCTGGAGCCTTTCCGGCGAACATGGTTCGCCTCCAAAGCTCCAGTCTTTTGTTTTACGCAATTCCGGACGCAAAACCGCTTCGCATTTTTGCTGGAATTGCTTTGAGGTGAAGAGACCATGGCCAAGAAGACGCCCGAACAGCTCGCCCAGGAATTCGAGGGCCGCAAGGCCAAGGGGCTGGCCAAGGGCGGGGCGGCGTACTGGCCGAACATCATCGCCAATTCCGTGCTGAAGCTCACCCAGCAGCGGGCCGAGATCACGCCCGAGTCGCTGATCGAGATGATCGAGCGCGAAGCGCCGACGCTGGAGATCACGGTCCGGTCCGGCGCGGCTGAGGCTGTCGCGCGCCTGAAACAGGCCGTCGCCAAGGGTTCGTGAAGGCGCGCTTCAGCCCGGCTCGCCGGCGATGACGCCCTTGCGCAGCAGGAAGCAGCCATAGGGGCGGGGATCGCCGACCTGCACCACCGCGAAGGCCCGCCGCGCCTGATCGTAGAAGGCGAAGCGCTCGATGCCCGCGAGCGGCGTGGCGCGGCCGAGCGCGGTGTCGATCTCGGCCTGGACCGCGCGCTGCACCTCGGGGATCGCGGCGGCATCGCCGACCACTTCCATGCGCCTGACAGGCTCGGGCTCGAAATCGTCGATCGGCAGCACCGAGAGGATGGCGCGCGCGGCGCGCTGCATCGTCAGACCCGGCAGGCGGATCAGGCGGCCGCTGGTGGTGGCGCTGGCGATGGTTTCGGCGGGGTGGTTGGCATCGACCAGCGCGAGGTCGTCGCCATGGCCCATCGCGGCGAGCACCCAGAGCAGGTCGGCGGAGAGGACGGGGTCGAGGTTTTTCAGCATGACGGGCGGCGGCCCCTCTTCGTCAGGTAGATGCGGGCGGCGTTGCCGCCGAAGATCGCGGCGCGCTCGGCGCGTGTGAGCGTCGCGGTCAGGCGCTCGGCGGCAGCGATCCACTGGTCGTAGGTAGCGGCGAGCGTCGCGACGGGCCAGTCGCTGCCCCAGAGCAGGCGCTCCGGCCCGAAGCAGGCGATAAGCTGGGCGACGGCCGGTGCCAGCGTCGCCTCGCGCCAGCCGGGGCCGGCTTCGGTGACGAGGCCGGAGAGTTTGCAGGTGGTGTTCGGCCGCGCGGCCAGCGCCGCGATGCCGCCGCGCCAGGCGGAGAGGTCGGTGCCGGTCAGGTCCGGCTTGGCGCCGTGGTCGATGACGACGGGCAGCTCGGTCTCGCGCTCCAGCAGGGTGAGGAGGGCGGGGATCTGCGGCGGCTTCACCAGCGCGTCGAAGACGAGGCCGTGCTGTTTAAGTGCCGCGAAGGCGGGGGCAAGCGCGGGCTTTGCGAGCCAGCCGGGACCGGGGATGTCCTGCGCCATGGGGCGCAAGCCGACGAGCAGCGGGTCGGCGGCGAGCGCGGCGATGCGGGCGGGGGCGTCGGGTGCCTCGAAATCGGTCCAGCCGACGACACCGGCGATGAAGGGCGTGGCGGCGGCGAGCGCGAGCAGGTGATGCGTCTCGGCTTCGGTCGGGGCGGCCTGGACGAGGATGGTCGAGGCGATGTCGTGCTGGGCGAGCAGGGGCGCGAGATCGGCCGGCTCGAAATCGCGGTAAATCGGCTTCAGTCCCGGCTTCAGCCAGCCATAGTCGCCGCGGGAGAGCCGCCAGAAATGCTGGTGGGAATCGATGCGGGGCAGGCTCGTCACGGGCGGCTCTCGCAGAGGATCCGGCGGCGGGGTAGGCTGGTGCGGCGACACTATGTGCACGCCAACATGTTAGCTTGCAACCGGCCCGAAAGGAGATTAGCGTCCAGCCCGATCACGGATGCGGGAGGTGATGGTTGCCTCATGTTCCGCGCGCCATCAAAGGCCCGAAACGGGCCGTGTTCAAGTCCTGGGGAGGACGCCGATGACCGATAGCATTCTCAAGCCGACCCGCCGTGTCCTGTTGGCGGGCGGCGCCGCCGCGATCGCCTCGCCCTTCGTGCTGCGCAAGGCGCAGGCGCAAGGGGCGTTCGACTGGAAGAAATTCTCCGGCCAGACGATCGACGTGCTGCTGGTGAAGAACCCGCGCTCCGACCTGATGCAGGCGGCTGAGAAGGAGTTCACCGAGCTCACCGGTATCAAGGTCTCGGCCGAGCAGGTGCCGGAGCAGCAGCAGCGCCAGAAGGCGGTGATCGAGTTCGCCTCGGGCAAGCCGAGCTTCGACGTCAGCGGCATCTCCCTGCATGTGCAGAAGCGCATGGCGGCCAAGGGCAAGTGGTTCGAAAACCTCGAGCCCTTCATCAAGAACCCGTCGCTGACCGCGCCCGATTTCGATTTCGCCGATTTCGGCGCCGGCCCGGTCGCCTATGCGCGACAGGCCGACGGATCGCTCGACACGATCCCGTTCTTCGTCGACTACTGGATGATCTACTACAACAAGGAACTCTTCGACGCGAAGGGCGTGGCCTATCCGAAGACGATGGAGGAGATCTTCACCGTCGCGCAGAAGCTGCATGATCCCGCGAAGGGCGTCGCCGGCTTCGTCTCGCGCGGGCTGAAGAACGCGAACATTCCGGTCTGGACCTCGCTGATGCTCGGCCAGGGCATGGAGACGGTCTCGCCCGAGGGCAAGCTGCTGACCGATACGCCGGAAGCCGTCTGGGCGGGTGAGCTCTACAGGAAGCTCAACAAGGAGACCGGCCCGGTGGGGCAGGTCGGCTTCAACTGGAACGAGTGCCAGACGACGTTCATGCAGGGGCGGGCCGCGATGTGGCTCGACGGCATCGGCTTCGCCACGCCGCTGGAGGACCCGACCAAGTCGCGCATCGTCGGCAAGGTCGGCTATGGCGTGACGCCGCCGGGGCCGAAGGCGCACCATGCCGGCATGTTCGCCGACGGCATGGGCATCTCGCGCGGCTCCTCCAAGAAGGAGGCGGCCTGGCTCTATCTCCAGTTCATGACCAACAAGAAGAACCAGATCGCCATGCTCAAGGCCGGCGCCGGCGCGCCCGGCCGCTCCTCGGCCTATCTCGACACCGAGACGATCGCGCAGTCGAAGTTCGGCAAGCAGTATTTCGACTGCCTGCTGGCCTCGGCCAAGATCGCTCGCGCCGGCCTGCCGCAGATCGTGCCGGTGACCGAGTTCCGCGACGTGTTCGGCGTGGCGCTGACCAATGCGATCGGCGGCGCGGATGTCGCGGCCGAGTTGAAGAAGGCGACCGAGACCTTCGCGCCGGTGCTCGCCAAGAGCGAGCAGGGCTGAAGGCAACAAGCGTCATGGCCGGGCCTGACCCGGCCATCTCGTGACCAGTAGGCTCTCTTTCAAGAGATGCTCGGGGCAAGCCCGAGCATGACGGTTCCAGACGCATGACCAGCACGTCCCTGCCAGCCAGCATGCCGAGTACGACACGAGCGAGCGCGGCCGTGGCCTCGGCGGATTTCACGCCGCGCTACTGGCTGTTCTCGCTGCCGGCGGTGCTGGTGATCGCAGCGGTGATCGTGTTCCCCTGGCTGTTCACTCTCTACATGTCCGGGCAGGACTGGAAGATCGGCGGCGGGGTGGAGTTCGTCGGCCTCGGCAATTTCGCCGAGCTGATGAAGGATCAGCGCTTCATCGAGTCGATGGGGCATACGCTTTATTTCACCGTGCTTGCGGTGGTACTGCCGATCGTGTTCGGCACGGCGGCGGCGCTGGTCTTCCATCGCGAGTTTCCGATGCGGGGGGTGCTGCGGACGATCTTCGTCATGCCGATGATGGCGACGCCGGTCGCGGTCGCGCTGGTCTGGACGATGATGTTCCATCCGCAGCTCGGCGTGCTCAATTATCTGCTCTCGCTCGTCGGCATCGGGCCGTCCGGCTGGGTCTACGAGCCCTCGACGGTGATCCCGACACTGGTCATGGTCGAGGTTTGGCACTGGACGCCGCTGGTCATGCTGATCGTGCTCGGCGGCTTGGCCGGGCTGCCGCGAGAGCCTTACGAGTCCGCGCTGATCGACGGCGCCAACGACTGGCACATGTTCCGCCACATCACGCTGCCGCTGGTCTGGCCCTTCATCATGGTCGCGATCGTGATCCGCACCATCGATGCGCTGAAGGCCTTCGACACGATCTTCGTGATCACGCAGGGCGGACCGGGTACCGCGTCGGAGACGCTGAACATCTTCCTCTATCTGCAGGCCTTCCAGTTCTACAAGATCGGCTACGCTTCCGCCGTCGTGGTGATCTTCTTCGTCATCATCATCATGCTCTCGCTGCTTCTGCTCTATGCGCGGCAGAAGTCGAAGTGGAACGCGTGATGAACCGCACGCTCAAGAAAATCGGCTTCTGGGCCTCGGTCTTCGTGCTGGTCTCGCCGGCGGTGCTGGTCTTCCTCTGGATGATCTCGCTGTCGCTCAAGAACGAGCTCGACAACACCGCCTTCCCGCCGGTCTTCATCCCGAACCCGCCGACGCTGAAGAACTATGCCGACGTCTTCGCGCAGAATAATTTCGGGCTCTATCTCTGGAACTCGATCCTGGTCACGGGCGGGGCGGTGCTGCTCGGCCTGCTGGTCGGCGTGCCCGCTGGCTACGGCATCGCGCGCGGCAAGGCGCATAAGTTCGCGGTGCTGATCCTGGTCGCGCGGATGACGCCGGCCCTGTCCTACCTGATCCCGCTGTTCCTGCTGTTCCAGATCACAGGATTGGTCGGCTCCATTACGGCGCTGGTCATCACCCATCTCGTCATCACCATCCCGATCATCGTCTGGATCATGATCGGGTATTTCGAGAATGTGCCGATGGAGCTGGAGGATGCCTCGCGCATCGACGGCGCCACGACCTGGCAGGCTTTCCGTCATGTCGCGCTGCCGCTGGCGAAGCCCGGCATCGTCGTCGGCGGCATTCTCGCCTTCATCTTCTCGTGGAACAACTTCATCTTCTCGGTGGTGCTCGGCGGCAAGGCGAGCCGGACGCTGCCCTCGGCCGTCTACAACTCGCTGACCTTCGAGCAGATCTCCTGGGGGCCGCTCGCTGCGGCTGCGCTCCTGGTGACGCTGCCCGTGCTTCT
>NZ_JAFKFW010000033.1 GCF_017308015.1 Allobosea sp. | reverse complement strand
GAGGCGGGGCTGGATTACGGGCGTGGCACACCGAAGCCCGAGCCCAGGGTCAATGTCGAGTATGTCTCGGCCAACCCGACCGGGCCGATGCATGTCGGCCATGGCCGCGGCGCGGTGTTCGGCGATGCGCTGGCGAGCCTGCTCGCCTTTGCCGGCCATGACGTCACCCGCGAATATTACATCAACGATGCCGGCGCGCAGGTCGACGTGCTCGCCCGCTCGGCCTTCCTGCGCTATCGCGAGGCACTGGGCGAGGATATCGGCGCGATCCCGGAGGGGCTCTATCCCGGCGACTATCTGGTTTCGGTCGGCAAGGCGCTTGCCGAGCAATACGGGCCGGCTTTGCGCGACAAGTCCGAATGGGATTGGCTGCCACTCGTCCGGCAGGCGGCGATCGACGGCATGATGGCGATGATCCGCGACGATCTCGCCGCGCTCGGTGTCGTCCACGACCTCTTCTTTTCGGAGCGCTCGCTGCAGGGGCGTGACGGCGATACGAATGCCGTGCACCAGACCATCGAGGACCTGCGGGCGCGCGACCTCGTCTATGAAGGCCGCCTGCCGCCGCCGAAGGGCCAGAAGGACGAGGATTGGGAGGATCGCGAGCAGACGCTGTTCCGCGCCACCAGGTTCGGCGACGATGTCGACCGGCCGCTGCTGAAGTCCGACGGCAGCTATACCTATTTCGCCAACGACATCGCCTATCACCGCTCCAAGTTCATGCGCGGCTTCCCCGAGATGATCGACGTCTGGGGTGCCGACCATGGCGGCTATGTCAAGCGCATGCAGGCGGCCGTGAAGGCGGTGACCGGCGGGCAGGGCTCGCTCGACGTCAAGCTCTGCCAGCTCGTGCGGCTGCTGCGCAATGGCGAACAGGTGCGCATGTCCAAGCGTTCCGGCGACTTCGTCACGCTGCGCGAGGTCATCGACGAGGTCGGCCGCGATGCGGTGCGCTTCATGATGATCTTCCGCAAGAACGACGCGACGCTGGATTTCGATCTCGGCAAGGTCGTCGAGCAGTCGAAGGACAATCCGGTCTTCTATGTCCAGTACGCGCATGCGCGCTGCGCCTCGATCTTCCGGCAGGCGCGCGAGGCCTTTCCGGATCTCGACCTGTCGACGGCGGCTCTGGCCGGAGCCGATCTGTCGATCCTGACCGACGAGGCCGAAATCGGCATCGTCAAGATGCTGGCATCGTATCCGCGAATCATCGAGGGCGCTGCCGCAGCACACGAGCCGCATCGCGTCGCCTTCTTCGTGCATGAACTGGCCAGCGCCTTCCATTCGCTCTGGAACAAGGGCAAAGACTCGCCGCAATTACGGTTCGTTAATCAAACTGATCGAAAGTCGACCTTGGCGAGATTGGCGTTCGTGCACGCGGTGCGCAGCGTTCTTGCTTCCGGTCTGGCTGTCGCCGGAGTTGCGGCGCCGGAAGAGATGCGCTGACGGAGGTTTTCCGGCGGCGCGCACAAAGGTCAGGTTGACCGCACAGAGTTCCCGGTTCTTCCATAGGAGGAAGCGGCTTGTGCTGGAATGGATCGTACCATGAGTGAGCCAGCTAGGAACCGTTTCGCGCTCGATCTCGAAGATCTCGAGCGTCAGCTCCGCGGAGCAGGGCAGGCGCCCCGCCCGGGGCAGCAGGCCGATCCGCTTGCGGAGCTGACCCGCATCGTCGGGCAGGACGATCCGCTCAAGGATATCTTCGCCGAGCGGCGTCAGCCGCCGCGGCCTGCCGCGCGCCAGGAGCCCGGCTTCGAGGTCGTGCCGCCGCAGCCCGCGCCCGCAGCTTCCCAGTTGAACGCGCCGCCGGCCGAGATGCGCGGCGCACTCGACGAATTCGAGGCGCTGCTGCGGCGCACCGATCCGCGCCGGGTGGAGGCGCCTGCGCCGGTCCCGGCGCAGCAGCCGGTCCAGCGCGACTTCGAGCCCGATTTCGAGCCCGATTTCGATCTCCCCGAACCGCTGCCCTATGCCCGCCCGGCCGCGATCCAGGGGGCTGCTCCGCCGCGCGATCTGGACGAGGGCGCCCAGTTCCACCCACCGCAGGCTGCCTACGTTCAGGATGAGCCCGCCTACGAGTATGGCCATGCCCAGCAGGACATGCCGGCGCCCGGCTATGGCGAAGACGACCTGCCTGACCTGGAGCCGCGCCGCTCGCGCAAGGGGCTCTGGGCGGCTGCGGCGGTGATCGCCGTCGGCCTCGTCGGTGTCGGCGTCGCTTTCACCATGCGCGGAGGAACCGCCACCAAGGACGGCCAGCCGCCGGTAATCGCGGCCGATTCCGGGCCGGTCAAGGTCGAGCCGGTCAATCCGGGCGGCGCGGAAATCCCGAATCAGAACAAGCAGATCTACGAGCGCAATCCTGACGCCCCGCCGGCCCAGAGCAAGGTCGTGAACAACGAGGAGCAGCCTGTCGACGTCCAGCAGGCGGCCCGCTCGATGCCGCCGCGCGTCGTCATGCCCGGGGCGACCTCCGGCACCGGCACGGCGCTTGCCGCCGCGCCAAGCACGCCCGAGCGCAGCATCGTGCCGCCGGATCCGGCCCTCAGCCCGATGCCGCCGGTGCCCGGCCTCGGCGAGCCGCGCAAGGTCCGCACCGTGTCGATCCGTCCCGACGGAACGCCGGCCCAGAACCCGATCGCGGTCGACAGCAACCAGCCGATTGCGACCGGCTCGGCGCCGAGCCGCTCGCTTGCCGGCCAGGCGACCAATCCCGCCCCGCAGCGTCCGGCTTTGCCTTCTGCCGTGGCTGCCGCGCCGAAGGTTCAGGAACGCGCCACGACGCCGCCTGCCGCCACGACGCCGCCTGCGCCGACCCGTCTCGCCAGTGCCGCGCCGGCCCCCGCCGCCGCGCCGCCGGCTCCGGCGACTGCCGCCGTGCGCGCCGGCACCGGTGATTTCGTGGTGCAGCTCGGTGCGCCCGGCAGCGACGCCGAGGCCCGCGCCACCTTCGCAGCTCTTCAGCGCAAGTACCCGCAGCAGCTTGCCGGCCAGTCGCCGATCATCCGCAAGACTGAGCTGGCGGGTGGCAAGACCGTGTTCCGCCTGCGCGTCGGGCCTTACTCCCGCGAGGACGCGACCTCGATGTGCTCGGCGCTGCAGGCTGCCGGCGGACAGTGCTTCATCGCCAAGAACTGATCCGACCGATCCGCGCTAGATTACGACGGCGGTGCCCATCAGGTGCCGCCGTTTTCCTTTGTATCAGACGCGTGACAGGGCGCCTCGCCGCGCTTGTTTCATGCGTTCGGCCATGCGAGTAGCCTCGCCAACGACGATTGGCCAACCCGGTAAGGCAGGTTGTCCGAACGCAGGAGGTAACCCATGGATCGCCGTAGTTTCGTCAAGGTCGCAGGCGCCGGTGCTGCAGGTAGCGCCGTCATCGCCGCTCCCGCGATCGCGCAGTCGCAGCCCAAGATCAACTGGCGTCTGACCTCGAGCTATCCGAAGAGCCTCGATACGCTCTACGGCATCTCGACCCATGTCGCGAAGCGCGTGGCCGAGGCGACCGACAACAACTTCCAGATCCAGGTCTTCGCGCCGGGCGAGATCGTACCGGCGCTGCAGGCGCTCGACGCCGTGCAGAACGGCACCGTCGAGTGCAGCCATACGCTGGCGAGCTTCTATATCGGCAAGGATCCGGCTTTCGCCTTCGAGACCTCGCTGCCCTTCGGCTTCAATGCCCGCCAGCAGAACGCCTGGCTCTACCAGGGCGGCGGGCTCGAGCTCTGCCGCGCCTTCATGAAGGGCTACAACGTCCACACGATTCCCTCGGGCAATACCGGCGCGCAGATGGGCGGCTGGTTCCGCAAGGAGATCAAGTCGCTGGAGGACCTGAAGGGCCTCAAATTCCGCATCGCCGGCCTCGGTGGACGGATCATGGCACGGCTCGGAGTCGTTCCGCAGACGATCGGCGGCGGCGATATCTATCCGGCGCTGGAGCGCGGCACGCTCGACGCGGTCGAGTTCTCCGGCCCCTATGACGACGAGAAGCTCGGCTTCGTGAAGGTCGCCAAGTACTACTACTATCCCGGCTTCTGGGAGGGGAACGCCAATGTCAGCTTCCTCGCCAACCAGGACAAGTGGAACGAATTGCCGGCCTCCTACAAGGCGATCGTCGAGGCGGCCTGCGCCGAGGCCAACATGAACTGCCTGGCCAAGTACGACCACAACAACCCCGACGCGCTGATTCGCCTCGCCGGCACCGGCGCGGAGCTGCGGCCCTTCCCGCAGGAGGTGATGACGGCCGCGTTCAAGGAGGCTTTCGCGATGTATGGCGAGCTCGCCGCCAGCAACGCGAACTTCAAAACCTTCTACGATTCCTTCCTGCCGTACTGGAAGAAGGAGCAGCTCTGGTTCCGCATCGCCGAACTGCCCTTCGACGCCTTCAACGCGCAGGTCTACCAGCAGGTGAAGTGAGGCTTTGTGCGGGCGCAGTTGGTTCCTGACCGCGCCCGCACCGCGTTTTGCGGCCCCGCATCGACCTGGTGCGAAAACCGCATTTGCCTTTTCGGGCCGATGTCGTAACCCGATGTCATGACATCGCGCGCCTTCATCGCCGGCTGCCTCGGCACGAGCCTCACCGCTGACGAGCGGGCCTTCTTCCGCGATGCCAAGCCCTGGGGCTTCATCGTCTTCAAGCGCAATACGCAGTCGCCCGAGCAGGTCGCGGCACTCACCGCCGAGATGCGCGAGACCGTCGGCTGGCACGCGCCGATCCTGATCGACCAGGAGGGCGGTCGGGTCCAGCGCATGGGGCCGCCGAACTGGCCGAAATATCCGTCAGCCCGCGCCTTCCTCGCGATCAACGATCCCATCCGCCAGCGCGAGATCGTTCGCCTCAGCGCCCGCCTGATGGCGCATGACCTGAGACAAGTCGGCATCGATGTCGATTGCCTGCCGGTGCTCGACGTGCCGGTCGCTGGCAGCCATGACGTGATCGGCGATCGCGCCTATGCCCATGATCCCGATCAGGTGGCGCGCCTCGGCCGGGCGGCGGCCGAAGGGCTGATCGCCGGGGGCGTGCTGCCGGTCGTCAAGCATATGCCCGGCCATGGCCGCGCGCGCGCCGACAGCCATCACGACCTGCCGATCGTCGATGCTTCGCTGGAGGAGCTGCGGGTGCATGATTTCCGGCCGTTCCGGCATCTCGCCGACATGCCGATGGCGATGACCGCGCATCTCGTCTTCACCGCGCTCGACGCGAAGAACCCGGCGACGATCTCCCGCAAGATCGTGCGCGAGATCATGCGCGGCGAGCTCGGCTTCGATGGGCTGATCATGACCGACGACATCTCGATGAAGGCGCTGTCCGGTTCGTTCGAGGCCAAGTCGCGGGCCGCGATCCGCGCCGGGGTCGATGTCATCCTGCATTGCCATGGCATCATGGACGAGATGATCGCGGTGGCCGGGGCTGTTCCTGAAATGACCGGTGCCCGCGCCCGCCGTGCCGCCGCCGCGCTCGGCCGCATCCGGCACGAGCCGGAGCCGGTCGATCTGGAATCCGCGCGCGCCGAGATCGCCGCCGCGCTTGCGTTGAGCGCCTGAACGGCCGAATCTGCGCCTTCGGGGATGACAGGTGGGGCAGGGCCTTCGATGACGGCCGAATTGCCATTCGAGGAAGACCGCGCCGGGCGCGCGGGCGAGCCTTCGCTCGTCGTCGATGTCGACGGCTATGAAGGGCCGCTCGACCTGCTGCTCGATCTCGCACGCCGGCAGAAGGTCGACCTGCATCGTATCTCGATCCTGGCGCTGGCCGAGCAATACCTGTCCTTCGTCGAGGAGGCGCGGGCGCTGCGGCTCGAACTCGCCGCAGACTATCTCGTGATGGCGGCCTGGCTCGCCTATCTCAAGTCGCGCCTGCTGCTGCCTGAGCCTCCCAAGGGCGAGGAGCCGAGCGCTGCCGATCTCGCGACCGCGCTCGCCTTGCGCCTGCGCCGGCTGGAGGGGATCCGCGCCGCCGCAAACAAGCTATCGGCGCGCGAGCGGCTGGGGCAGGACGTGTTCGCTCGTGGCGCGCCGGAGGAGATCGTCGCGGGCGTCCGGCCCGTCTGGGAAGCCGAGCTCTACGACCTGCTCGCAGCCTATGCCCAGCAGCGGCAGAAGCGGGTGCAGGGCCATATCTCGGTCGGCCATCGTGCCGTCTGGTCGCTGGTCGAGGCGCGCGAGGCGTTGCAGCGGCTGGTCGGGGAGGCCGGAGACTGGACCGAGCTCGACGGCTACCTCACGCAGTACATGGCTTCGCATGGCCTGCCGGCGCGGGAGATGCGGGCGACAGTCCGGGCTTCCGCGCTCTCGGCGATGCTGGAGATGGTGCGGGAAGGGATGATCGACCTCCGGCAGGACGAGGCTTTCGCGCCGATCCAGGTGCGCCGCCGCTCGGCTCGGCCGCAAGGGCTGCCCTTCGTCGCCAGGGACGCTTCATGACCGGCACCGCGGCTGAACCGGAGGATACCGAGACCGATGGCGGGGCGGAGGCGTTTTCGCAGGCGCTGCGCGTCGTCGAGGCGCTGCTCTTCGCTTCGGCCGTACCGCTGACCGCAGAGGCGCTCGGCCGTGCGATTCCCGCCGGCATCGCGATCGGGCAGGTGCTGGTGAAACTCGTCGAGAGCTATGCGACGCGTGGGGTCGTTCTGCGCCAGGTTGCCGGCGGCTGGGCGTTCCGGACGGCGCCGGACCTTGGCTACCTGCTCGCGGCCGAGGCGGAACCGCCGCGGCGCCTGTCGCGGGCTGCGCTCGAAGTGCTGTCGATCATTGCCTATCACCAGCCTGTGACGAGGGCGGAGATCGAGGAGATTCGCGGCGTCGCCACCGCCAAGGGAACGCTCGACATCCTGCTGGAAGCGGGCTGGGTGCGGCTGCGCGGGCGGCGGCGCTCGCCGGGCCGGCCGATCACCTATGGTACGACGCCGGGTTTCCTCGACCATTTCGGGCTCGACCGCATCGACGACCTGCCGGGGTTGGAGGAATTGAAGGGCACGGGGTTCATCGAAGGACGAGTGACGCGCGACCTCGCCGTACCGATTCCCGACGACGATCCGTCCTTACGCGATGACGAGGACCCGCTCGGCGATCTGTTCAGCCCGCTTGACGACGGCGAAGGCGGACCGCAACAGGAATGAAGGAACCGGCCAGCGGCCGGGAGAGAGCGGCCGGAGCGGGATCGACCTTGGCGGAAACGAAATCAGGATGGCTCGGCTGGGGCCGGCGCGGCACTGCAGGCGCGGCGATCCCGATGGCGCTCGGCTTCGAGAACGTGACGCAGCGCTTCGGTTCGGTGACGGCGCTGTCGGACGTCTCGCTCGCCGTCAAGCCCGGCGAGATCGTCGCGCTTCTCGGCCAGTCCGGCTGCGGCAAGACGACGCTGCTTCGGCTCGCGGCCGGGGTCGAGCGGCCGAGCGCGGGCCGTGTCCTGCTGGAAGGGCGCGATGTCTCGGCGCCCGATCGTTTCGTCGAGCCGGAGCATCGCGGCGTCGGATTCGTCTTCCAGGACTACGCGCTGTTTCCGCATCTTTCCGTGCGCGACAATGTCTGCTTCGGCCTGCGCGGCCAGACACCGGCTGCGGCCGATGCCACGGCCCTGCGCGCGCTGGCTCGCGTCGGCCTCGCGGAACTCGCCGATTCCTATCCGCATATGCTCTCGGGCGGCGAACAGCAGCGCGTGGCATTGGCCCGCGCGATCGCTCCGCGGCCGGGTGTGCTGCTGATGGACGAGCCCTTCTCCAATCTCGACCGGCGGCTGCGCGACGTGGTGCGCGACGAGACCGCGGCCCTGCTGGATGAGACGGGTGCGACCTCGATCATCGTCACGCATGATCCCGAGGACGCGATGCGCATCGCCGATCGGATCGTGCTGATGCGGGCAGGGCGGATCGTCCAGATCGGCACGGGCGAGGAGCTCTACAGGCAGCCGACCAGCCTCTTTGCCGCCCGATTTTTCTGCGATCTGACGGAGGTCGAGGGGCGGGTGTCCGACGGAGCCGTCGATACGCCATTCGGCCGTTTCGCCGCGCCGGGGATCGCGGAGGGGACAGCGGCCATCGTCTGCATCCGGCCGCATCGCGTCCGCATCGTGCCGAAGGGCTACTATCTGCGCGGGCGATTGATAGGCCGGCGCTTCCTCGGGGAGGCCGACCACCTGCAGGTGACGGTGGACGGCTTCGACCGGGCCTTGTCGGTTCGCGCGCCACTCTCGGACGAGATCGCGGTGGGCGACGAGATCGGGGTCGAGATTCCCTCGGACGAAGTCCTTGTGTTTCCGGCCGCGGATCAATAGGTTCCGCCGCCGAACAATCGACCGGACAAGGACTTGGTTGGGGCCTGTCCCCAGTCGACGCAATTTCGGAGGAGTTTCGCCATGGGTGGCGTGAGCATTTGGCACTGGATCGTCGTCGGCGTCATCGTGATGCTGCTGTTCGGACGCGGCAAGGTTTCCGAACTCATGGGCGATGTCGCCAAGGGCATCAAATCGTTCAAGAAGGGTATGGCCGAGGATGACGAGCCGGCGGCGCCGACCGCTTCCAACGTCGATCCCAAGGTGATCGATCAGACGAAGGCCGACAACGCCGCCGCCCAGGCCCAGGCCAAGGCCGAGCACAAGGCCTGATGCTGCCGCGCTGGATCGCCGTGCGTCCTGAAGGGGCGTGAGCGGCGATCCGTCAATCTGCTGTCGCATCGGGTTTCCCGAAGAGTGGAAGCCACTTTTCGGGCCGACGCGAGGCGCGGGCTTGAGAGGACGAGCCGTCGATGTTCGACATCGCCTGGAGCGAAATGGTGCTGATCGGCGCGGTGGCGCTGGTGGTGATCGGCCCGAAGGACCTGCCCAAGGCCCTGCGTACTGTCGGCCAGACGGTGGGCCGGATCAGGCGCATGGCGTCGGAATTCCAGGGGCAGTTCAACGAGGCGATGCGCGAGGCCGAACTCGCCGACCTGAAGAAGCAGGTCGAGGATGTCGGCGGATCGGTGTCGAACTCGCTGAACACCGATTTCAAGCCGATCGATTCCCTCAAGGATTTCGAGAGCGCCAAGCCGGACGCGCCGAAGCCGGATGAGGCCGCGCTGAAGGAGGCCGAGGCCAAGCTCGCTTCGCTGCCGCCGCCCGAGGCATTGCCGCCCGTTCAGATCTCTGCCGAAGCGCCGAAGCCCGTCGACAAGCCGAAGCGCGCTCGTAAGGCCGCGGCCGAGGCGGCTGTCTCTGTGGTCGAGCCGCCGGCGTTAGCCGCTGCCGAGGCCATTCCGCCGAAGCCTGTTCGCAGGCGCAGCGCCAAGGCTGTTGCCGAGGTGCCGGCGACTCCCGTCGCGGCCAAGGCGCCGAAAGCCGCCGCCGCGCGCAAGCCCAAGGCCGCTGCGGCCGAGACCGTCAAGCCTGCCGCCCGCAAGCGCAAGACCGCCAAGGGCGAGGAGAATTCCGCATGAGCGTTGCCAATCCTCGCGACGGCGAGGACGAGATCGAGGCCTCGCGCGCTCCGCTCATCGAGCATCTGGTTGAACTGCGCTCGCGGCTGATCAAGTCTTTGATCGCGTTCCTGCTGATGTTCTTCGTCTGTTTCGGCTTTTCGACGCAGATCTACAACATCCTGGTGCTGCCCTATGTCTGGGCCGCCGGCAGCGCAGCCAATGCGCAGTTGATCTATACCGGCCCGCTGGAACTGCTCTTCACGCACATCAAGGTGGCGGCGTTCGGTGCCGGCTTCTTCGCCTTCCCGGTGATCGCGACGCAGATCTACAAGTTCGTGGCGCCCGGTCTCTACAAGAACGAAAAGGCGGCCTTCGCGCCCTATCTGGTGGCGACCCCGGTGTTCTTCACGCTCGGCGCGCTGCTGGTCTTCTTCTTCGCCATGCCGGTGCTGATGAAGTTCTCGCTGGGCATGCAACAGGCGGCGACCGAGAATCAGGCCGGCATCGCGCTGCTGCCGAAGGTCAGCGAGTATCTCTCGCTGATCATGACGCTGATCTTCGCCTTCGGCATCGCCTTCCAGCTGCCGGTGATCCTGACCCTGCTGGGGCAGGCCGGCATCATCGATTCGAAGTTCCTGAAGGAAAAGCGCCGCTACGCGATCGTCTTCGTCTTCGTCGTCGCGGCCGTGCTGACGCCGCCGGACGTCATCTCGCAGCTCATGCTCGCGATCCCGATGATGCTGCTCTACGAGCTCTCGGTGTTCTCGGTGCGCCGGGTCGAGAAGAAGGGCGAGGCCGCGAAGGCGGAAGCGGACGCGGCGGAGTAGTCAATCTCGCCCGTCATCCCGGCCGCAGCGAAGCGGAGCGCCGGGATCCATCGCAGGGTGCAGAGCCTTACGATGGATCCCGGATCTACGCTGCTTCGCAGCTTGTCCGGGATGACGGCGTGGTTCTGGAGCCTTTTCGCTGCGAGGTTACCTGTTCCCTCGCGCGCGATCCCGGTCTAGAGCATGCGTCGCTGCACTCCGCAGCGATGCATGGCCGGACGACGATGTACGACATCAGATGGATTCGCGAGAACGCCGCGGCGTTCGACAGGGGCTTGACGCGACGGGGCCTGGCGCCGCTGTCGTCCTCGCTGCTCGAACTCGATGACGTCCGCCGCTCGTCGATCGCCAGGGCGCAGGCCATGCAGGAGCGCCGCAACGCGCTCTCCAAGGAGATCGGCAAGGCGATGGGCGCGAAGGATGCCGCGCTCGCCGACACGCTGAAGGCCGAGGTTGCGGCGCTCAAGGAGCAGCAGCCGGCGCTCGAAGCGGAGGAGAAGGCCGCCAAGGACGCGCTCGACGAGAAGCTCGCCGCGATTCCGAACGCGCCCTTCGACGACGTACCCGAAGGTGCCGACGAGCACGGCAACGTCGTGCTGCACGTCCATGGCGTGAAGCCGGAGGAGCGCGGGCTGCTCACGGGCGTCAACGATCCCAAGCAGCATTTCGAGCTGGGCGAGGCGCTCGGCCAGATGGATTTCGAAAAGGCGGCCAAGCTCTCCGGCTCGCGCTTCGTCGTGCTGCAAAGCCAGATCGCGCGGTTGTCGCGGTCGATCGGGCAGTTCATGCTCGATACGCACACCGAGGAGCACGGCTATACCGAGGTCAATCCGCCGCTGCTGGTACGCGACGACGCGATGTTCGGCACGGCGCAGTTGCCGAAATTCCGCGAAGATCAGTTCCGGGCCGGCGAGGAGCATTGGCTGATCCCGACCGCCGAGGTTCCGCTGACCAATCTGGCAAGGGAATCAATCCTCTCCGAAGAGGAGCTGCCGCTTCGATTCACTGCCCTCACGCCCTGCTTCCGCTCGGAGGCCGGCTCGGCCGGGCGCGACACGCGCGGCATGCTGCGCCAGCACCAGTTCGAGAAGGTCGAGCTCGTCTCGATCACGGCGCCGGAGAAGTCGCGCGAGGAGCACGAGCGCATGCTCGCCTGCGCCGAGGCCGTGCTGAAGAAGCTCGACCTGCATTATCGCGTCATGACGCTGTGCACGGGCGACATGGGCTTCGCTTCGCAGAAGACATGGGACATCGAGGCCTGGCTGCCCGGCCAGAAGGCCTATCGCGAGATCTCGTCCTGCTCGGTCTGCGGCGATTTCCAGGCGAGGCGCATGAACGCCCGCTACAAGACGAAGGACGGCAAGGGGCCCTTCTTCGTGCACACCCTCAACGGTTCGGGCACGGCGGTCGGCCGTGCGCTGATCGCGGTGATGGAGAACTACCAGAACGCGGACGGCTCGATCACCGTGCCGGACGTGCTGGTGCCCTATATGCGCGGCGTGACGCGGATCGAAAAGGCGGCCTGAGAACATGCGTATCCTGGTTACCAATGATGACGGCATCCATGCCGAGGGTCTCGCCGTGCTGGAGCGCATCGCGCGCCAGCTCTCCGACGATGTCTGGGTCGTGGCGCCAGAGACCGACCAGTCCGGCGTCGCGCATTCGCTGTCGCTGTCGAACCCGCTGCGTCTGCGCGAGATCGGCCAGAAGCGCTACGCGGTGCAGGGGACGCCGACCGATTGCGTGATCATGGCGGTGCGCTCGGTGATGGCCGATGCGCGGCCCGATCTCGTGCTGTCGGGCGTCAATCGCGGCTCGAACGTCGCCGAGGATGTGACCTATTCCGGCACCATCGCGGCGGCGATGGAAGGCACGCTGCTCGGTGTGCCCTCGATCGCCATCAGCCAAGCCTATATGCCCGGCAATCGCGACACGATCCGCTGGGACTGCGCCGAGAGCCATGCGCCGGGCATCATTCGCCGTTTGCTGGAGGAGGGCATCCCGGAAGGCGTGCTGTTCAACCTCAACTTCCCCAATGCGGGGCCGGACGAGGTCGAGGGCGTCGCCGTCACCGTGCAGGGACGGCGCGACCAGGAGCTGGTCCAGCTCGAGCCGCGCAAGGACGGCCGCGGCAATCCCTATTTCTGGATCGCCTTCCGGCGTAGCGGCAGGGAGCCGGCCAACGGCACCGACCTGAAGGCGCTGGCCGAAAAGCGCATCTCGATCACGCCGCTCGAACTCGACCTGACGCATGAGCCGACGCTGACGCGCTTCGCGCAGCTCTTCGCCTGAGCCTGGGGCGGGGAGGGGCATGAGCGAGGACGCGCCGGCCAGCGAAGGCGAGCGCACGGTCGCCTTCCTGCTCTCGCTGCGCGCGCGCGGCGTGCGCGATCTCGCGTTGTTGCGCGCGATGGAGCGGGTGCCGCGCGATCGCTTCGCGCCGGCCCGCTTCGCCGATCTCGCCCGGCAGGATGTCTCGGTGCCGCTGCCCTGCGGCCAGACGATGACCGCGCCGCATACCGTCGCCAATCTGCTCGGCGCGCTCGACATGCAACCGGGCGCGCGGGTGCTCGAGGTCGGCACCGGCTCCGGCTATGTCTCGGCGCTGCTGGCCGCGATGGGGGGCGAAGTCGTCTCGCTGGAGCGCTATCGCTCGCTGGCATTGGCAGCACATGAGCGCGTTTCCGACAGCGGTTTCGGCGGAGCTGTCGATCTGCGCCATGCCGACGGATTCCAGCCGGACCGAACGCTCGGGCGCTTCGACCGCATCCTCGTCAACGGCGTCACACAGGCCGTACCCGAAGCTCTACTGGCGCGGCTGTCACCCGGCGGCCGGCTCGTCGGCGCTCTGCGTGTCGAGGGCGCGGCGCGGCGGGTAGTGGTCACACATGTCGACGACGGGCAGTTCGACCATGCGACCGGGCCCGCTTTGCGCCTGCCGCCCCTGATCCCCGGCCGGTCTCGCGCGTTGTAGCCATCCGCATGCGCTTGCCCTGGCGATGGTTCCCCGGCGCGACGAACCCGGCTATTGGCGATGTAGGGTCTCGGGGCTCTCGATGCCGCCGCCGGTCAGGCGGAGCTCGTTTCGATCGAAGAACCCGATAAAGCGCCTGCTGCCGATTTCGAAGACGATCATCTGGCCGGAAATGTTGCGCAGCCTGAGTGCGTCGCGCTGAAATGGCCGGGTGACGTCAGTATTGCCGAGCATTCTCTCGGTGTCGATCAGGATTAACTGCTTTTCCGACCGCCAGGTCCCGTGCATCTGCTTCAGAATCGGCTCGGCCGACAGCGCCGTTCGGCCGAGCGTTATCGCAAGCCCGGCGCTCCCGCAACTCCATGACCGGGCGCGAAGCGCCGGGCGTGCCCCGCCGGTCTCGATACGTTTGTGATCCCGGCGGCGTCAACCAAGTTTCTGATCGCGTTTACGCGAAATTAAGCTCAACGGGACTTTAATCGCGGTCATCGAGTTGCGTCGTTCGCGAGTACTCAGTTCATGCGTAGCCAAGCCGGATCGATCAATCCCCGCGCTCTCCGCCGTTTATCGACGGTGTGCCTGTTCGCTCTCAGCGTCAGTGCCTGCTCGTCGGACGCGATGCGCTTCACCGATACGCCGTTCGACAGTCCTTTCAAATCGGCGCAGGCGCCGGTTCGAGATCCGGTTACGACCGGTTCGATCGGGCAGGTGTCGGGCGCGCCGCTGCAGCCGGTGGCTTCGGCGCCTGTCATTCGGGCCCAGCCTCTGCCACCACCGCAATCCTCCGTTGCGCTGGGTTCGCCGGCTCCGCAGGCTGTCGCCGGCGGCGCTGCCGGCTGGTCCGCGCAGGGCGGTACGCCCGTCGTCCTCGCTCAGGGCGAGACGCTCGACACGATTTCGTCGCGCTACGGCGTGCCGCGGGCCGCCATCATGTCGGCCAACGGGCTGAGCAGTGCGAATGTCACTCCCGGCACACGCATCACCATTCCCGTCTACAATGCGTCCGCGTCCTCTGCGCCGACGCCGGCCCGACAGGTCGCCCAGACCCCGGCCGAGACGCAGCGCTTCGTTGCCGGCCCGTCGGCTGCCCCGCGCGTCTCGCCGCCGGCTGCGGTCGATCCGAAGGCTCAGGCCAGGGCTGCAGCCGAGGCGAAGGCCGCCGCCGCTGCCGAAGCCAAGGCGAAAGCCGCGGCCGACGCGCAGGCCATGAAGGAATCACGAGCCCGTTTCGCCGCCGAGGCGAAGGCCAAGGCTGATGCTCGCAAGACCGCGGCTTTGCCGACGCCCGCCGCCAAGCCGGCTGCGGTGCCTGTCGCCGTCGCGAAGCCTGTTCCCGAAGCCAAGCCCGCGAAGGTTGCGGCGCCCGTCGCCCAGCCGGCGAAACCGGTGGTCGTCGCGAGCGCTCCGTCCACCGAGTCGAGGCCGACCGCGATCCCGAAGGCCGATCCGGCCCCGGAGCCGAAGACCACCGCCAGCATTCCGAAGCAGGAAGAAGAGGCGGTTTCCTCGGCCGACAAGGCGGATTTCCGCTGGCCGGCCCGTGGCCGCGTGATCTCCGGTTATAGCGGCAAGGGCGGCAACGAGGGCATCAATATCGCGGTTCCCGAGGGCACGCCCGTCAAGGCGGCCGAGGGCGGCACGGTGGCCTATGCCGGCAGCGAGCTGAAGGGCTACGGCAATCTCGTCCTGATCCGCCATCCGAACGGCTATGTCTCGGCCTATGCCCATAACGGCGAACTCAAGGTGAAGCGCGGCGACACCGTCAAGCGCGGCCAGGTCGTCGCCAGCTCCGGCCAGACCGGCAATGTTTCCTCGCCGCAGCTTCATTTCGAACTGCGCAAGGGTTCCGCACCGGTCGATCCGACGCCCTATCTTAACAACTGATCCGGGAGCTGCGGACGAAGTTTCTCCCTTCGATCGGTTCCGCGAGACCCTCCCGATCGAAAAGAACGGGGCTGCCCCAGAAAAGGGCGGCCCCGTTTTCGTTCGTTCGACCTTTCATGCTCGCCCTTGCGGGGAGCATCCATGTCTTGAACGGGCAGTTCGACCGAGGAAGACGTGGATGGTCGGGACGAGCCCGACCATCACGTGCGGGCGCCTTACCCTTCCAGCTTCCGGCCCAGCCGGCCGGCGAGGTCCTGGATGTATTGCCAGGCGGTGCGGCCGGAGCGGGAGCCACGCGTCGTCGACCATTCCAGCGCGTCGCGCCGCAGTTCTTCGGGCGCAACAGTCAGCCCGAAATGGCCGGCATAGCCGTTGATCATCTCCAGATACTCGTCCTGGCTGCATTTGTGGAAGCCGAGCCAGAGGCCGAAGCGGTCCGACAGCGAGACCTTCTCCTCGATCGCCTCGCCGGGATTGATCGAGGTCGAGCGCTCGTTGTCCATCATGTCGCGCGGCAGCAGGTGGCGGCGATTCGAGGTGGCATAGAACACGACATTGTCGGGCCGCCCCTCGACGCCGCCGTCGAGCACGGCCTTCAGGGATTTGTAGGAGGTGTCGTCGCTGTCGAAGGACAGGTCGTCGCAGAAAACGATGGCGCGGTGAGGGTCATTGCGCAACAGGCTCATCAACGCCGGCAGGCTTTCGATGTCCTCCCGATGGATCTCGATCAGCTTCAGCGGCAGGGCGTCCTTGGCGAGGCGCAGGTTTGTGTCGGCATGGACGGCCTTCACCAGTGAGGACTTCCCCATGCCGCGCGCGCCCCAGAGCAGCACGTTGTTGGCCGGCAGGCCCTTGGCGAAGCGCTCGGTATTCTCCGCCAGCGTATCGCGGACACGGTCGACGCCGCGCAAAAGCGAGAGCGCGACGCGATTGACCTTCGGCACTGGCAGAAGCTCAGAACCCGCCGCCTGCCAGACGAAGGCGTCGGCGGCCTCGAGGTCGGCGGCCTTGCGGCGGGGCGGGGCAATGCGTTCCAGCGCGTCGGCGATCCGCAGCAGCGTGGCGAGCGTCTGATCGGGGGCGGTTTCGGTCGTGGTCATGGCTGCGGCGCTTTCGTTTCGTTCGGTCAAACCGTACCGTACCGTCCGGTACGGTTCTCTCGGTTAGCTAAACCGCGTCGTGGATCGTGCGCAAGGGGCATTGCGCGAAAGACAGTCAGCCCATAGGTGAGGGATCGCGTGCGGAAGGCGGGGCGCGTCCGATTGATTTCACGGCGTTGCTGGCTATAGTCCGCGCGATTTTCCGGCCGGGCGATGGTTTTGCCGCGTCTTTCCATCTAGAGACCTGCGGTCGGCGGCGTGCCGCCGCCGTACCAGAGGAGTGTATTCGTGATCACCCCCGCTTTCGCCCAGGCCTCCGGAGCCGGTGGCGGCGCCGATATGCTGATCCAGCTCGTGCCGTTCCTGCTGATCTTCGTCATCATGTGGTTCCTGATCATCCGGCCGCAGCAGCGCCGGGCCAAGGCCCATCAGGAGCTGATCAAGAACGTGCGCCGCGGCGACACCGTCGTCACCTCCGGCGGCATGATCGGGAAGGTCTCGAAGGTCGTCGACGATGGCGAGATCGAGGTCGAGATCGCCGATGGCGTGCGCGTGCGCATCGTGCGCGGCATGATCCAGGACGTCCGCTCCAAGAACGAGCCGGTCAAGAACTGAGAACGCGGCGGCCCGGGCTCTTCGCCACGGGAGCTCCGCCACGACAACAAGGCTGTTCACGCAGATGCTTCGTCTCCAGGCCCGCAAGGTCATTCTCGTCCTGCTCGTGCTGCTCGTCGGCTGCGGGCTCGCCGTGCCGAACCTCTTGTCGCCTGAGACGCGCAAGGCGATCGAAACCAACGCCCCGTCCTGGATTCCACGCGCTCTGCTGCCGATCCATGCGGTGGTGCTCGGGCTCGATCTGCAAGGCGGATCGCATGTCCTGCTCGAGATCGACCGGGCCGAGCTGGTGCGCAGTCAGGTGACGCAGTTGCGCGACGACGTCCGCCGCATCCTCCGCGAGGAGCGCGCCGCGCCCCAGGGCGGTATCCAGACGACGCCGCGCGGTGTGCAGGTGCGCGTTACGGATGCAGCCGAGCGCGGACGCGTGCTGCCCAAGCTGCGTGAACTCGCCCAGCCGATCGGTACCCTCGGCGCGTTCGGGCCCTCCGGCAACCAGTCGATCAGCATCGCGGAGCAGCCGGACGGGCTGATCCAGGTCATGGTCACCGAGGCGGGCTCGAACGAACGCATCCGCCGGGCCGTCGAGCAGGCCATGGAAGTGCTGCGTCGGCGCGTCGACGCGCTGGGCACCACCGAGCCGAATATCCAGCGTCAGGGCCTCGACCGCATCCTGGTGCAGGTCCCGGGCTTGCAGAACCCGCAGCGCCTGAAGGAAATTCTGGGCGAAACCGCGAAACTGGAGTTCCGCCTCGTCGGCGACGCCAACAGCAGCGATGTCGACATGCTGCCCTCGCAGGATGCCGGCGGCCAGATGGTTCCCGTGCTGCGTCAGCCTTCGGTCGATGGCGGCGACCTGATCGACGCCCAGCCGGCTTTCGATTCGCGCAGCGGCACCCCGATCGTGAATTTCCGTTTCAACATCCGCGGCGCCCAGCGCTTCGGCCAGATCACCACCGAGCATCTCGGCCGCCCGCTGGCGATTGTGCTCGACAACAAGGTGATCTCGTCGCCAGTGATCCAGTCGCCGATCACGGGCGGTTCGGGTCAGATCTCCGGCAACTTCACCGTCGAGCAGGTCAACAACCTGTCGATCCTGCTGCGCGCCGGCGCGCTGCCCGCCAAGATGACGATCGTCGAGGAGCGCACGGTCGGTCCCGGCCTCGGTGCCGATTCGATCCAGGCCGGCAAGATGGCGACGCTGATCGCGACCGTGCTGGTGGTGATCTACATGCTGGCGACCTACGGGATCTTCGGGATGATCGCGAGCGTGGCGCTTTTGGTCCATGTCGGCCTGATCTTCGGCCTGATGTCCTTCCTCGGTGCGACGATGACGCTGCCCGGCATCGCCGGTATCGTGCTGACCATCGGCACGGCGGTCGACTCCAACGTGCTGATCTACGAACGCATGCGCGAGGAGGAGCATCAGGGGCGCAGCCTCGTCTCAGCGATCGAAGCCGGATTCCAGCGCGCCTTCGCGACGATCATCGACTCCAACGTCACCATGCTGATCGCGGCGGTGGCCCTGTTCTCGCTCGGCTCCGGCCCGGTGCGCGGCTTCGCGGTGGTGTTCATCCTCGGCATCCTCACCACCGTCATCACGGCGGTGACGCTGACCCGGATGCTGATCGCGATCTGGTATCGCTGGGCCAAGCCCAAGCATCTCCCGTTCTGACGCTGCCAACCCCTCAGGAGATTGGCCATGCGCATGCGCCTGCTTCGTATCGTTCCCGACAACACCAAGTTCAAATTCGTCTGGTTCCGCCGCTTCAGCTATCCGCTGTCGGCCGCCTATTCGATTCTGGTGCTCGCTCTCTTCCTCACGGTCGGCCTGAATTTCGGCATCGACTTCAAGGGCGGCACCCTGATCGAGATGCAGACGAAGGGCGCTGCCGTCGACATCGCCCAGATCCGCCACACCGCCAACGGGCTTGGCTTCGGCGAGGCCGAAGTGCAGGAATTCGGCTCGGGCGGCGAGGTCTCGATGCGCTTCGGCATGCAGCCGGGCGGCGAGACGGCGCAGCAGGCAGTGGTGGTCAAGGCACGCGAGGCCTTCGCCTCCAACTATGACTTCCGTCGCGTCGAGACTGTGGGCCCGCGCGTTTCGGGCGAACTGGTGCAGGCCGGTACGCTCGGCGTCGTGCTCGCGATCGTTGGCGTGCTGATCTATCTCTGGTTCCGCTTCGAGATGCCGCTGGCGATCGGCGCGATCCTCGGCACGCTGCACGACATCGTGCTGACGATAGGTTTCTTCCTGATCACGCAGCTCGAGTTCAACCTGACTTCGATCGCGGCGATCCTGACCATCGTCGGCTATTCGCTGAACGAGACCGTGGTGGTGTTCGACCGCACGCGCGAACTGCTGCGCCGCTACAAGACCATGCCGATCGCAGAGCTTCTCGATCTCTCGGTCAACTCGACGCTGTCGCGCACGGCGATGACGGCGACCACGACATTCCTTTCGCTGCTCGCGCTCGTGCTGTTCGGCGGCACGGCGATCGAGGGTTTCGCGCTCGTCATGCTGTTCGGCGTCGTGGTCTGCACCTACTCGGCGATGTTCGTCTCGACGCCTGTGCTGCTCTACATGGACGTGCGCTCGGCCGGTGCCCGCGAGGAGGCGCAGGAGGCAGCGCGAGCCAAGGCTTCCGCCGCCAAGGCGAAGGCCTGATCGCGGCCGTGCCGCGGTTCGATGGCTTCGTTCCCGGCCGCTTTCCGCTCGACGCCATCGGCGCGGGCGGGTTTCGCTTCGCCGAGATGAGTCACAAGGGCTCGATCATCGCAACGCCGGCCGGCATCCGCATCTGGCCGGTGACACGCTTTTCCGAGGTCACGATCGAGAGCCTGCAGCCGGTTCTCGACGAGGCGGGCACCATCGATTTCCTGCTGATCGGCACGGGGCCGGAGATCGCCTTCATTCCGCCTGCTCTGCGTGATCCGCTGAAGCAGGCGGGGATCGCCGTGGAGGGCATGGCGACCGGCGCGGCGGCGCGGACCTACAATGTCCTCGTCGGCGAGGATCGGCGGGTGGCCGCTGCCCTGATCGCAGTCGACTGAGGCTGACGATCCGAGAAGCCGGCCATGCCGACGATGTGTAGCGGGGACAGGGCGCTTGCCCTAAGATTGGGAACGGCCGCATGACGACGGGCCGAGGCGGGACGATGCCGCAGACCGATACCGACGACCGCAGGGAGATCGCGCCGGCGCGCCTGCCGGAGGCCTATGCCCATTGCGCCGATCTGGTTCGCGAGCAGGACCAGGATCGCTATATCGCCGGGCTCTACGCTCCCGAGGATCGCCGTGCCGCGCTCTATGCACTCTATGCCTTCAGCCTGGAGATCGCCCGGGTCAGGGTGCTGGTCAGCGAGCCGCTGCCGGGCGAAGTCCGGCTGCAATGGTGGCGCGACGTGCTCGAAGGCCAGGCCAGCGGCGAAACGCAGGCGCACCCGGTCGCCGCGGCTCTGCTCGACACCATCCGGCGCTATCGCCTGCCGGTCGCACCCCTGACGGCGCTGATCGATGCGCGCATCTTCGACCTCTATGACGATCCGATGCCGTCCTTGCGCGATCTGGAGGGCTATGCGGGCGAAACGGCGAGCGCGGTGATCCGGCTCGCCTGCATCGTCCTGGCGGGCGGGCGCGATCCCGGCGGCGCAACGGCCTGCGGACATGCCGGCGTCGCCTATGCGTTGACCGGGCTGATGCGCGCCTTTCCCTGGCATGCGGCCGAAGGGCAGGTCTATCTGCCGGCCGATATCCTCGCTCGCAACGGCGTGACGCGGGACGATATCGTGCGCGGGCGCGGTGGACCGGGCGTGCTCTATTCGCTGAAAGAGCTGCGCGAGATCACGCGCGGACACCTGAAGAAGCTGACCAGCCTCGGTGAGACGATCCCGTCCGGCCTGAAGCCGGCCTTCCTGCCGGTCGCGCTGGTCGAGCCCTATCTCAAGCGGATGGAGATCGGTGGCTACGATCCTTACCGCACGATCATCACCCTGCCGGCCTGGCGGCGGCAATGGGTGCTGTGGCGGGCGTCGCGGCGAAAGTGAAAGACGTTGGCCCTCGGTCGCGTATCGCGCTCCGATTTGCGATGCCCTGAAACAGCAGAGACACGGGGAACCCTCTCCCATAGGGAGAGGGCAGGGTGAGGGGTAGGCCACTCACCGATTTTGCCGTGAGGTGGTCGCTGCGCAGCGGTGAAGTTGATGCCTTGCTGGTCGAGGGGCCTACACCTCACCCCTACCCCTTTCCTTACAGGAGAGGGGATCCCGCGCTTGTCTTGTCTGCCAGGGACGAGCTTCCTACTCCGCCGCCTGGGCCTCGATGCCGCCAGCCCATGCGTCCATCACCTGCTTGGCGCGGGCCGTCAGCGCCTGCTTGCGGGCGAGACTCTTGGCCGGGCCTTTCAGGCGCTTGCCGTCGGGGCCGGTCGTCGCCACGCCCTCGATCGGGGGAAACAGGCCGAAATTGATGTTCATCGGCTGGAAGGAGCGCGGCCCTTCGTCGATGGTGACGATATGGCCGCCGGTGATGTGGTTCACCAGCGCGCCGAGAGCCGTCGCTGCGGGCGGTAGAGGGAGCTCATGGCCCAGCCGTTCGGCGGCTGCCATGCGGCCGGCGAGCAAGCCGGTCGCGGCGCTCTCGACATAGCCCTCGCAGCCGGTGATCTGGCCGGCGAAGCGCAGGCGCGTATCGGCCTTCAGGCGGAGCCGCTCGTCGAGCAGCTTCGGCGAGTTCAGATAGGTATTGCGGTGGATGCCGCCGAGCCGGGCGAACTCGGCATTCTGCAGGCCGGGGATCATCCGGAAGATCGCGGCCTGCTCGCCATATTTCAGCTTGGTCTGGAAACCCGTCATGTTGAACAGCGTGCCGAGCGCATTGTCCTGGCGGAGCTGGACCACGGCATGGGCCTTCACGGTCGGGTTGTGCTTGTTGGTCAGGCCGACCGGCTTCATCGGCCCCCATCGCAGGGTCTCGCGGCCGCGTTCGGCCATGACCTCGATCGGCAGGCAGCCGTCGAAATAGGGCGTGCCCTCCCATTCCTTGAATTCGGTCTTCTCGGCGGCGAGCAGCGCGTCGATGAAGGCCTCGTACTGATCGCGGTCGAGCGGGCAGTTGATGTAGTCGGCGCCGGTGCCGCCGGGCCCGGCCTTGTCGTAGCGTGACTGGAACCAGGCCTGGCCCATGTCGATCGAATCGAAATGGACGATCGGCGCGATCGCATCGAAGAAGGCGAGCGAATCCTCTGATGTCAGAGATTGCAGGCCCTGTGCCAGAGCGGGCGAGGTCAGAGGGCCGGTGGCGATGATGACATTGTCCCATTCGGCCGGTGGGAGGCCGGCGATCTCGCCGCGATCGATGGTGACGAGCGGGTGGGCCTCCAGCGCGGCGGTGACGGCTTGCGAGAAGCCGTCGCGGTCGACGGCGAGCGCGCCGCCGGCCGGGACCTGATGGGCGTCGCCCTTGGCCATGATCAGCGAGTTCAGCCGGCGCATCTCCCAATGGAGCTGGCCGACCGCATTGCTGGAGGAGTCATCAGAGCGGAAGGAGTTCGAGCAGACGAGCTCGGCCAGTCCTTCCGTCTTGTGGGCGTCGGTGCCGCGGACGGGCCTCATCTCGTGGATGATGACGGGGATGCCGGCCTGCGCGACCTGCCAGGCGGCTTCGGAGCCGGCGAGACCGCCGCCGATGATATGAACGGGTTCCATGGCTGGGGATGTGTCCGCAGCGGGCCGCGAGGTCAAGGGACAGGCGGCCTGAAATGCAAAATGCCCGCCGTGAGGCGGGCATTCGCTCTTCGACCGAAGCTCGAGGGGAGGGGAAACACGAGCCTCAGGAGAAACTACACGGAACGCGCCGCGCCCGATGCGCGGTGGTTCTCATTCTGAAGCCTTCAGGCCGCGGCGTGCGAGCGCGCGATGAAGGAGATCTCCGAGCGCGACAGGCCGAGGTCGTCGAGCTCGCGGTCGGTCAGGCGGGAGAGCTCGCGAACGGTCTCGCGATAGCGGAGGTAGGCGCGGATTTTGGCGGCGATCATGGTGACGAACATGGTGGTATCCCTTGCGAATATTCCGGACCGGGGCGGTGCCCACAGCGATAATTTCGTTGTGCACTGCATATAAGCTGAACAGCCTGCTTCCAACAGGGGCGCGTGGTCAGCTCCGATATGCTCCAAATGCATGACGAGTTAAGAATTCGGTCATTTTCGCGGGATCGTTCTGCGCTGATGTAACGCTTGTGGCGAAATTGAGGGAAATGGCAGCCCTCGATTTGTGCATATTTTGCCTTCTGAAGAATCGGCTTCGCGCTTATGCCTCCAAAATAGGCATGCTGCACCTGCTAAATCGCAAGTGGGGTTGCCGAGGCGATTTTGCGTTGCAGCGGAGACGACTCCGATCCTTCCCGATCCCTCAGGAAGGCCGCCCGCGAGGTCGCGAGTCGGATCGTGTCCGGGCAGTGTTTGCCGGGCAGAATTTGCCCGATTTCCGGGCGGGCATGACCCGCGAACCGCGCCTCGCGTCTGACAAGACTCTGAATTTTCGGTGGTTTCGTGGAGTGCCCCTGGCGGCCCGAAGCTTGCCTGCCGATTTTCTCGAAGGAGCAAGCGATGTCGAATCCGATCACCAACCGGCCGAGCAGCCTGCCATTGACGAATCCGGTCAGGTCCGCCGCGCAGAACGACAGCAGCACGGATAACAGCAACCGCGCTCCGGTCGTGGCTTCGACCTCGACAGAGGCCGAATTCCTGAAGGTCGCGCGGATGACACCGGAGGAGCGGATTCAGGCTGCGCTCCTCACGAAGCTCGGCATGACCGAAGAGCAGTTCAACAAGCTCGATTCCAAGGCCAAGGCCGACGTGATGAGCAAGATTCGCGACGAGATGCTGAAGCAGATGCAGGCGAAGGGCGAGGACCGGCCAAAGACCGGCGCGCTCGCCGATATCCGGGTCTGAGATACGCGTCGAGGCCGGCAGGGCCCGGCCTCGACATCATGGTTTGGCGTAGGCTGCGCCGTCAGCTCGCCTTGCCCGCGTCGAAGCGCAGCAGTCGCAGCGCATTGGCGGTGACGATCACGGTCGCGCCGGTATCGGCAAGGATCGCGACCCAGAGCCCGGTATAGCCGAGCACGCTGGTGACGAGGAATACGGCCTTCAACCCGAGCGCGATGGTGATGTTCGTGCGGATATTGCCCATCGCCGCCCGCGCCAGCCGGATCATCGCCGCGACATCGCGCACGCGGCTCTTCAGCACCGCGCCGTCCGCCGTCTCCAGCGCGACGTCGGTGCCCGAGCCCATGGCGATGCCGATGCTGGCGGCGGCGAGCGCCGGCGCATCGTTGATGCCGTCGCCGACCATCATCACGGCGGTCTCGCCGGAGAAGGCCCTGATCGCCGCGACCTTGTCGTCGGGCATCAGCTCGGCCTTGTGCTCCATGCCGAGGCCGGCGGCGATGGCGGCGCCGGTGCGGGCATTGTCGCCGGTCAGCATGGTCGAGCGGATGCCCATCGCCTTGAGCTCGGCGATGGCCGAGGCCGCATCCTCGCGCGGCTCGTCGCGCAGGGCGATGAAACCGGCGAGCGCGCCGTCGACGATGACGGCGGCGACGGTCTTGCCGGCAGCCTCAAGCTCCTCGGCCGCAATCCGTGCCCGCTTGTCGAAGGGCGCGCGGCTTTCGGCATGGCGCGGGGCGCCGACGAAGACCGCACGGCCGTCGATCTGGCCGGTGACGCCCTGCCCGGCGAGCGCCGCGGCCTCGGCCGCCGGCTTGTAGACGATGCCGTCCGCGCGGGCGCGCTCCAGCACGGCCTCGGCCAGCGGATGCGCCGAGCCGTGCTCGACCGCGGCAGCGTAGGCCAGGACCTCCGCCTCGCTGCCGCTGAGTGCCACGATATCGGTGACGCGCGGCCGCCCTTGAGTCAGCGTACCCGTCTTGTCGAAGGCGACGAGGCCGGTCTTGGCAGCGGTCTCGATGACGACGCCGCCCTTCATCAGCAGGCCCTGGCGGGCGCCGGCCGACAGGGCGGCAGCAATCGCGGCCGGCACCGAGATGACCAGCGCGCAGGGGCAGCCGATCAAGAGCAGCGCCAGCGCCCGGTAGATCCAGACCGACCATTCGGCGCCGAACAGGAGCGGGGGCACCAGCGCGACCAGCACGGCGAGCCCGACGATCGCCGGCATATACCAGCGCGAGAAGCGGTCGATGAAGCGCTCCGTCAGGGCGCGAGCCTCCTGCGCCTCCTCGACCAGACGGATGATGCGGGCGATGGTGTTGTCCTCTGCCGCCTTGTCGACGCGCACGCGCAGGGCCGCCTCGCGGTTGATCGAGCCGGCATAGACGGGCTCGCCCACGCCTTTGGTTTTCGGCACGGATTCGCCGGTGACCGGGCTCTCGTCGATTCCGGAGGTGCCGTCGGTGATCTCGCCATCGGCCGGGATGCGGTCGCCGGGGCGGACCAGCACCGTCTGGCCGATGCGCAGGCTCGCGGCATCGACCTGGCGGGTCGCGCCGTTCTCCTCGACGATCGCTGTCTTGGGGACGAGATCGCCGAGCGCCCGGATCGAGGCGCGGGCACGATCGGCCGCGACGCCTTCGAGTACTTCGCCGACCGCGAAGAGGAAGACGACCAGCGCCGCCTCCTCGGCCGCGCCGATGAAGAGCGCGCCGATGGCGGCGATCGTCATCAGCATCTCGATGGTGAAGGGAATGCCGGCGCGGGCTGCGGCAAGGGCGCGCTTCGCCACGGGAGCGACGCCGACGATACAGGCCAGGATGAAGGCCCAATGGCCGATGCCGGGCCAGATCAAGCCGGCGGCATAGGAGGCGCCGAGCAAAAGACCCGTCGCGATGACGAGCCGGCCCTTGCCGGTCTGGTACCAGCTCGCGCCATCGGGCGTGGCCTCATGGATATGGCCGGGCAAGCCGTGGCCGTGATCCTTGGCGGCGGCGAGCTGCTTGGCAGCCCCCGGGCTTTGGTCATGACCGGCGTGGGAATGATCGTGCTTGTGATCGTGGTCATGCGCATGACCCGAGCAGCAGGCGTCGCCGTGCTCATGATTCCCGTGATTGTGCGCCTGGTCGTGATGCTCATGCGCGTGGGCGCCATGATCATGGCCGCAGCCGCAGTTGTCCGGCTTGGCTGCCGCACGCTCAGCGGCCGGAGCCGCCAGTGCGGCAGTGCTGTAGCCGAGGCCGTTGACGCGCTTCTCGATCGCGTCCGGCGTGGTCGCGCCGGCATCGAGCGCGAGCGTCAGCGTCTCCGACATCACGGAGAGCCTGACGTCGCTGACGCCGGGCAGGCGCTCGACCGCGCCGCGAATCTTCGACGCGCAGCTCGCGCAATCCATGCCGCCGACCTTCCAGGACAGGGTCTGGGCTGTGGTTTCGGGGCGGGCGGCCATGACGTGTCTCCGTCTCTCTTTCGCTACGGGACACTTCTCTACAAGCTGTAGCCACTTCAGGTTCAAGAGGAAAAATGCGCTTTGCAGCGGTACCGCGTCTCGTTGGACGCATGCCGTCACCCCGGGCTCTTCGCTAACGCGAAGCCCTGGAATGACAGCGTGTACTCAAGGTCTGCCTCAATCGAGCGGAAACACCGGCCGGCGCAGGCGCTTGTAGGGCAGGCCGGCGATCCGGCTGGTGCAGGGGCCGGGCGTGGTCACGGTGAAACTGCCTTTGGCGATCTTGTCATAGGCGCGCCGGTGCGCAACCGCCGCCTTCACGCCGATCGCTTTCAGCGTCTCGGGCTGGATGCCTTGGGAGCGCAGCTGGCCGAGGTCGAAGGGCGGGGTCTTGCGGCTGCTGAGCAGCACGGTGACACCCTCGACCTGCACCACCACGCAAGGACCCATGCTGAAGCGCGAGCCTTGCGAGGCGGCGAGGTGGCTGTTCAGATCCTCCAGTGCGAATTCGCCGTCGCTGGCGCTGACGAACCGGGCCTCGGTCTCGACCGGTCCCTCAGCGATGAGACTGCCCTTGCCGCCGATCGATAGTCTGCGGGTTTCACCGGGCTCGGCGCCGGCCATCGCTGCGACGGCGGCGGGATCGGCGATGGCGACCGCGCAGTTCTCGACGCCATGGCGCAGGAAGGCACGCAGCACCGAGGTGGCGTCGCCCGGCGCGCCGCCGCCGATATTGTCGGCCGGCTCGACCACGATATAGGGCCCGCCGGGCGAGCGCAGAACTTCCGCGACGGCCTCGTCGAGATTCCATTCCGCCGGCAGGCCGGCTTCACGCAGTTCCGTCGCAATCGCGGTCAGGCGCTCCAGCGCATCGCGGGCCGCCGCTTCCGGGCCGGTGAAGGCGACGGCGAAGGCGACGCCGGCCTCGGGCACATCCGAGAAGGAGTAGCCGCCAACGACATTGGCGACCCAGATATCCGGGTTCTCCTGCTCGATTCGTCGCGCCAGCGCCTCCAGGTCGCGCATCGGCCGGTCGGCCGTGCCGGTGCCGGTCGGCGGCCAGATTACGGGAGCGTTGCAGGAGAGCATACGCGGCCGTTCCCCGCTCGCGAGAGACCGCGCCAGCAGCTTGGCCGACCTCACGGCGGATTCGCGAGCATCGGTATGGGGGTTCTCGCGATAGGCGACGAGGCCGTTGGCATGCTGCGCCATGGCGGCCGTGAAATTCGCGTGCAGGTCGAAGACCGCAAAGACCGGCAAGGTTTCGCAGCCGGGCACCGAGCGGATATGCGCGAGCAGCGTGCCTTCCGGATCAGTGCAACGGGTCGTGACCATGGCGCCGTGCAGGGCGAGCCAGATGCCATCGAGGCCGCCATCCGCGAGGGCGGCCCGCAGGCCGGCATCGAATTCCGCCAGGAAGCGCTGGAATACCGCATGGTCGACCACGCCGGCCGGCAGGGCCCCGTAATCGATTGTCGGAAGCACCTCCCAGCCTTCGGTTTCCGCGACCTCCAGGAAGCCGTCGAGCGTCGAACCGTCGCCGCGCCGCGCCAGCAGCTCCGCGCCCTTGCGGACGGAGAAGTCGGCAAGCGTCGTCTCTTCGTCGACGAAGCTGTGGGTCTCGTGGAAGAGCGACCCCAGCAGGATGCGGCGGCGGGACATGATCGGCTGAATCTCCTTGGCTTGTCAGGCGCTTTCATCTCGGCTGCCGGTCTGTTCCGGATCAAGCCTGCATTGTTCCATTGCAAGGAACGCGGGTGCTTTGACAGGTTGCGCCTCGACCTCGTTTCATGACGCGGACCTTCAGTCTCAAGCGGCGGTTGCCGCCTTTGATCGAGAGAGCATGCGGATGCGCGTCTTCACTGCGTCGCTGGCGACGGAAACCAACACCTTCGCGCCGCTCTTCGTCGATCGCAGCGCTTTCGAAGGCGGCTTCTACTGCCCGCCCGGCGCCCACCCGGACACGCCGACGCTCTGCTCGGCTCCGACCGTCGCGGCGCGGCGTCGTGCTGCCAGCGAAGGCTACGAACTGGTCGAGGGCACGGCGACCTGGGCCGAGCCGGCTGGTCTCGTGTCGCAGGAAGGCTATGAAAGCCTGCGCGACGAAATCCTCGACCAGCTCAAGGAGGCCTTGCCGGTCGATATCGTGCTGCTCGGCCTGCACGGGTCGATGGTGGCGCGCGGCTATGACGACTGCGAGGGCGACCTGATCGCGCGGGTGAGGGCGCTTGCCGGGCCGCATTGCGTCATCGGTGCCGAACTCGACATGCATTGCCATCTGACGGCCGAGATGGTTGCGGGCGCCGACATCATCGTCGCCTTCAAGGAGTTCCCGCATACGGATTTTCTGGCGCGAGCCGAGGATCTGCTGGAGCTCTGCCTGAAGACGGCCCGCAAGCAGGTGAAACCCGTCAGCGCGGTGTTCGATTGCCGGGGGCTCGCCGCCTTCATGACCAGCCGTGAGCCCGGCCGCAGCTTCGTCGATCGGCTCCTGGCGATGGAGGGCCAAGACGGCATTCTCTCGATCTCGATCGCGCATGGCTTCCAGGCGGCGGATGTCGCCGATGTCGGGACCAAGGTGCTGGTGATCGCCGATGGCGACGAGGCGAAGGCGGCGACGCTGGCGAAGGAACTCGGCCTCGAAATCCTGCGCTGGGGGCAGGGCGCCTCGCCGAAGCACTACAAGCCGGAGGAGGGCATAGCGGCGGCGCTCGAATTGGCCAAGCCCGGCAAGCCGGTGGTGCTGGCCGATCGCTGGGACAATCCGGGCGGCGGCGTCGCCGGCGATTCCTCGGTGATGGTCGAGGCGCTGTTGCTGCATCCCGACGTTCCGGCAGCGATCGGAGCGATGTGGGACCCCGTTGCCGTGAGCCTGTGCCGGGCGGCCGGCGTTGGTGCCGAGATTCCCTTGCGCTTCATCGGCAAGGCCGCGCCGTCCTCCGGTCGGCCGATCGATGCGGTGGTGACGGTCACCGGCACGACCGAGGATCTGCTGATCCCGTTCGAGCAGAGCTGGGTCTCGCTCGGCCCCGCCGCGGCGATCCGGATCGGTAAGCTCGACATTGTGCTCGCCTCGACGCGAGCGCAGACCTTCAGTCCTCCGGTGTTCACCGATCTCGGCATCGACCTGAGCGCGAAGAAAGTGGTGGTGGTGAAATCCTCCAACCATTTCCACGCCGCCTTCGCGCCGATCGCGGCACAGGTACTTTATCTCGACAGCGGTGGGCCCTACCCGCCGGACGCGAGCAAGATCCCGTACACCAAGGTGAAACGCCCCTTCTCTCCGCTGGACCCGAATCCATGGCTGTGACTGCTTCCGCCCCGCTCCCGCGCCTGTCGCTCCGTGAGATCGAGGACCAGCGCCTCGATGTGCTGGTGAAGGGCCTGCCGCCGGGCGCGTCGCTACGGCTCGGCGATGTCGGGAAGCAGGGCTGGAGCGTGCTCGCCGGTGACATGCCGATGCCGCTCGCCGTGATCCGTGACAGCGTGCTCAAGGCCAACAGCGCCTGGATGAGTGCTTTCAGCGCTGCCAACGACCTCAAGATCGCGCCGCACGGCAAGACGACGATGGCGCCGCAGCTCTTCGATCTGCAGATCGCCGACGGCGCCTGGGCGATCACCGTCGCGACGATGCAGCAACTGGCCGTCGCCCGGCATTTCGGCGTGAAGCGCGTCATCCTCGCCAATCAGCCGGTCGGGCCGCAGGAGATCGCCTGTTGTTTCGAGGCGCTGCGGGAACCCGGCTTCGAGCTCTATTGCCTTGCCGACAGTGTCGCCGGTGTCGGCCTGCTGGCGGAAGCCGCGAAGGGGCATGCTGGCGCCAATCCGCTGCGCATTCTCGTCGAGATCGGCTTCATGGGTGGGCGTACCGGTGCCAGGACCCGTGAGGAGGCGCTTGTCGTGGCGCGTGCGGTTGCGGGCGCGCCGGGTATGCGGCTTTCCGGCTTCGAATGCTTCGAGGGCCTGCATAGCGACAGTGCCGGCGCGGACAAGCTGCTCGACGAGGTGATCGCCGTCGCGGCGGCGGCGAATGCCGAGGGCCTGCTCGGCCCCGAGCCTCTGGTCCTGAGCGCCGGCGGAACCGCGCTGTTCGACCGGGTCGGCGAAAAGTTCAACGCGGCGAGCCTCGGGCGCCCGCTTCTCAAGGTGCTGCGCTCCGGTTGCTATCTGACGCATGACGATCTCGGCTATTCCGCCTCTTTCCGCCGGATCATGCTGGAGACCAGCCTGAAACTGCCGCCCGGCGAGCTCGAACCCGCTCTCGAGGTCTGGGCCTATGTCCAGTCGCGGCCGGAACGCGGGCGCAGCCTGCTTACTCTCGGCAAGCGTGACATCACTTATGATTCCGCTTTGCCTGTGCCTGTGCGCTGGTATCGGCCGGGCGGGGCGATGAAGCGGCCGGAGCCGATGCCGGCGGGCCATACGGTGCTTGGACTCAACGACCAGCACTGCCATCTCGGCACGCCGGAGGAGAGCCCGCTCCAGGTTGGCGATATGGTGGCCTTCGGCATCGCCCATCCCTGCCTGACCTTTGACAAATGGGCCGTGCTGATGCTGGTCGATGACGACTGGACCGTCACCGGTGCAATCCGGACCTTCTTCTAGGCGGGAACGGGCAGAGGCGAGGCATCCAAGACGAAGCGCAGCAGAACTGGTAGGATCATTCCACTGTTCGCGCCTAGCCTTGGAACCTCTGCCGGAGGTCGCCGATGTCGCTCGTTTGCAGGCCAGCCCGCGCCGAGGATCTGGTTCGGGCGGATGCTCTGGTGGTTGCCAGTATCAACGATTTGACGGTTCGGCACGGCTTCGGGCCGATGGCGACCGCGGGCGCTTCGAGCTTTCAGTCGTTTTCACTGAAGGATGATCCTGCTGGCCTGTGGGTCGCGGAGGATGGGGGCGAAATCGTCGGCTTCGCCTGGAGCTGGGTTTGCGGCGACCTCTGGTTTCTCGCCCAGCTTTTCGTCGATCCATCCCGGCAGGGCCAGGGCATCGGGAATATCCTGCTGGAACGCACCATGGAGCATGCCGGGCAATCCGGAGCCGCCCATAAGGCGCTGATCACCTTCACCTTCAACCGTGTCTCGCAGGGCCTCTACATGCGGCACGGGCTTTTTCCGAAGATGCCGGTCTATTTCTTCAGCGTGCCACGCGAACGGGCGCTGCAAAGCCTGCCGGAGACGGCCTTGCGCGCCGTCCCGATCGACGCCGGCACTGCTACTCTGAAGAGGCTCGCCGCGATCGATTCCCATGCCATTGGCACGTCCCGGGACAAGCATCACCGCTACCTGCTTGACGATCCGACGAGCGACGGTACGCTGCTTTATGCCGGCAATGATTGCGTCGGCTACTGCTATACAAGCAGTAGCGGGCATATCGGCCCTCTCGCGGCAACCGGACCGGACAGGCTACGCGATGTCTTTGTGGCGGCCCTGAAGTTGGCATCAGACCGCGGCGCCGGGACAGTGTCGGCGTTTCTGCCCGGCACCTGCGACGGCGCCTTGAGCCTTGCCATCGACCAGGGCATGCGGATTACCTTTCCGATGTTGCTGATGGCGTCGCCCGGCTACGGAGACTGGGCGCAGTATCTGCCGCGCAATCCGGGTTTCATGTAACCGCGCTGGGTCGCGGTAGTTCTTGCCCGTCAGGGACTGCAGGCAGGGTTGGTGTGCTGTTTCTTCCAGCGAAACCGGTAATCCTTGACGTGAATTCCACCCCTTCCTAGCCTGAACCTCAAGAGGGAAGGCCCACCATCCGCGACGCGGACGAGACGGGCCGCGATGACGGGACGCACGGCGAAGGCCGGATCTCGTCTCGCGCGGAAACGGCCGGGTTAGGCCGGCAAGCAGGATGCTGGGAGGATCGTTCGTGACGACACCGTCATTCCCGATGACTGATGACTCCGATGTTGCCGCGCAGGGCATGCACCGGCGCAGCCTGCTGCAATTGCTGACGGCGGGCGGTGCGGCCCTGGCCGTCCCCGGCCTGTGGAGCAGCCTTGCGCTGGCTCAGGGCCAGACGCCCGTTGCAGGCGGTACGCTGACGATCGGCGCCGATGCCGATCCGATCGGGCTCGACCCGGTCACGGTCAATGCCTTCTCGTCCTACGATTTCACCAGCCTGCTCTATACCGGCCTGCTGCGCTGGAACGCCCAGATGAAGGTCGAGCCCGATCTGGCGACGGGCTACGAGCAGCCCGATCCGAAGACCTATGTCTTCAAGCTCAGACAGGGCGTGAAATTCCACAACGGCAAGGATTTCTCCGCCGCCGACGTCAAGCACACCTTCGACCGGATCATGAACCCGGCGACGGGCAGCCGGCTCAGGGCGCTCTATTCCAGCGTCGAGTCGGTGACGGTGGTCGATCCCTTCACGGTCAAATTCCAGCTCAATGCCACGGACGCCGCCTTCCTGAGCAACCTCGCCAGCAATCCGAACGGCGCGATCGTCCCGGCCGGCGTCGAGAATCTCGTCACCCAGCCGGTCGGTACCGGGCCCTTCGCCTTCGAGGCCTATCAGCCGAACCAGCAATTCTCGCTGACGCGCTTCGACGGCTATTATGAGAAAGGCGAGCCCTATCTCGCGAAGGTGGTCTTCAAGTTCTACAAGGACCAGGCGACGCTGACCTCGGCGCTGCGCTCGCGTGCCATCGACATGACCTGGGTGAAGGACCCGAAGGTCGCGACCGCGATCTCGCGCGCCTCGCAAAGTTTCGTCTCGGCGCCGGGCCAGACCTCGCGGACTTTCCCGATCTGGCTGAACATGAAGGCGAAGCCCCTGAACGACGTGAAGGTGCGTCGCGCGCTCAGCCTCGCCACCGACCGCAAGGCCTGCCTCGACACCGTGCTCGGCGGCTCCGGCAAGGTCGGCGCGATGATCCCGGAAAGCCAGGTCGGTGGCTATGACGGCACGGGAGAGCTGCCCTATTACAAGCATGATCCGGCGGCGGCGAAGGCGCTGCTGGCCGAGGCCGGCTATCCGAACGGACTCGACCTCGGCGACTATATCGTCGTCGCGGCCAACCCGCTCGACGTCGCCTGCGCGCAGATCCTGCAGCAACAATGGCAGGCGGCCGGCATCACGGTGAAGCTGGTGCCGATGGAGACCGCGCCGCTCCTGGCCAAATGGGCGAGCGGCGATTGGCCGACGCTGCTCTCGGTCGCGCTGTCCTGGACGCCTGATCCGGACGGCATTTTCCAGTACATCACCTCGACCAGCGGCTACGGCAAGGCGATGGGCTCGAACGATCCCGAGCTGGACAAGATGATCGCGGAGGCGCGGGCGGAGCTCGACGTGCCCAAGCGTGCAGCCAAGAACCAGGCGATCCAGAAGCGCATCGCCGAGAATGCCTATGTCATCCAGGTCTATCAGTACCCGCTGCGCTGGGAGATCTGGTGGAATTACGTTCAGGGCTATGTGCCGCTCGCCGCGAATATCCGTTCCTTCGTGCGTACGACATGGCTGAAGAAATAGGTCCGGCCTGCCGCCTTCCGGCGGAGGTTTGCCGATGACGCGTTTCGTCCTCGGGCGTCTCGCCTGGATGGCCGCGATCCTGCTCGGCGTCTCCTTCGTCGCCTTCATGCTGATGCGGGCCATTCCCGGCGATTTCGCCATCGCCGCAGCGGGCTCTCAGAGCGTGGCGCCGGAGGTGCTGGCGACGATCCGGCGGGACCTCGGCCTCGACCAGCCGCTGATGGCGCAATATCTGCACTGGCTCGGCTCTGCGCTGACCGGCGATTTCGGCAAGTCCTTCGTCACGCGCCAGCCGGTGCTCGGCGAATTGCTCGGCCGGCTCGCGGTGACGTTCCAGCTCACGTTGCTCGCCGCGGTCATCGCTGCGGTGATGGGTGTCGCTTCCGGGCTCGCGGCGGCGCGCCTGCGCGGTGCGACCGACTGGCTGGTGCGGCTCTGGAACGGGCTGATGCTGGCGGTGCCGAACTATGTCGTCGCGACGCTGATCGTGCTGCTCTTCGGGCTCTACTTCCCCGAGATCACGGTGCTCGGCTACACGCCCTTTCTTGAGAGCCCGCTCGGCAATCTCGCCAGCCTGCTGCTGCCCGCCTTCGCGCTGGCGCTCGCGGTCTCCGTCACCATCGCGGAGAACACGCGCGCCGCCGTGCTCGAGGTCGCCAACCAGGATTTCGTCATGGTCGCCCGCGCCAAGGGGCTGACCCCGGCCGCGATCCTGCGCGACTATCTGATGCGCAACGCCTTGACGCCGGTGATCACCGCGGCCGGCCTGAAGATCGCGGCGCTGCTCGGCGGCAGCATCCTGGTCGAGACCATCTTCGCTATTCCCGGCATGGGCCAGTACCTGTTCGATTCCATCAACAGCCGCGACTATCCGGTGATTCAGGCGATCGTGCTGGTCGCCGCCGGTATCGTCGTACTGGTCAATACGGCGATCGATATCGCCTATGCCCGCGTCGATGCACGGGTGCAGATGTGAGCGGGGCCGTGCAGGACAACGCGCCGGTTGCCACACCGCGCAAGGGGGCGGGGGTCACGCAGGGCTGGCTGCTGCTAGGCCTTGGCCTTGCCATGCTCGCACTGATGCTGGTGCTGACGATCTTCGCGCCGCTGGTCGCGCCTTATGACCCGTCCGCCACTTCGCCGGATTCGCTGGCGCCGGCCAGTGCCGCGCATTGGCTCGGTACGGATTCGATCGGGCGCGACGTCTTGAGCCGCCTGATCGTCGGCGGGCGCACGACGCTGCTCATCACGGTCTCGGCCGTGCTGATCGCGCTGGTGGCCGGGCTGATCCTCGGGCTCGCGGCCGGCTACCTCGGCGGGCGCACCGACGAGATCATCATGCGGCTGCTGGATGTCGTCTTCGCCTTCCCGGTGCTGCTGCTGGCGATCGCGGTGGTGGCGGCGCTGGGGCCGACCGTACCCAATCTGATCCTGACCATCGCCATCGTCTACACGCCGGCCATGGCGCGGGTGGTGCGGGCGCCGGTGCTCAGCGTCAAGCAATGGGACCATGTCGAGGCGGCGCGCAGCGTCGGCATGAGCGAGATCAGGCTGGTGCTGCGCCATATCCTGCCGATCGTGGTCTCGCCGATCCTCGTCGCGACCAGCTTGACGCTGTCGCAGACGATCTTCACGGTGACGGCTCTGTCGTTCCTCGGTCTTGGCCCGCCGCCGCCCGATCCGAACTGGGGCGGCATGCTCTCGGAAGCGCGCCAGTTCATGGAACTCGCGCCGCTGACGGTGGTGGGCCCGGCGCTGGCGATCGTCTTCGCGACGCTGACCTTCATCATCATTGCCAATGGCTTGCGCGAGGTTCTCGACGTGGGGAGCGTGCGATGACCGGCCCGCTGCTCAGGGTGCGCGACCTGACCGCGACCGTGACGACGCGTCGCGAAGTGATCCAGGCGGTGCGCGGCATCTCCTTTGACATCAATGCCGACGAGGCGGTCGGCTTCGTCGGTGAATCCGGCTGCGGCAAGAGCGTCACTGCCAAGGCCCTCATGCGCCTGGCGCCGGAGGGTGCCTCGATCGGGCTTGGAGGCTCAGTCGCCTTCTGGGGGCAGGACTTGCTCGGGCTTGGCGAAGACGAGATGCGCGACCTGCGCGGCCGGCGCATCGCCATGGTCTTCCAGGACCCGATGACCTCGCTCAACCCGGTGATGAGCATCGGCGCACAGATGGGCGACATGCTGCGCCGCCATCTCGGCCTCTCCGTGAAGGACGCACGCGAGCGCAGCATCGAACTGCTCGACCTCGTCGGCATCCCCGACCCGGCGCGGCGGATCGACGATTTCCCGCATCAGTTCTCGGGCGGGCAGCGCCAGCGCGTGCTGATCGCGATCGCGATCTCCTGCGAGCCGGACCTCTTGATCGCCGACGAGCCGACGACGGCGCTCGACGTCACCGTGCAGGCGCAGATCCTGCGCCTGCTGCTGCGGCTGCGGGAGGAGCGCGGCATGGCGCTGATGCTGATCACCCATGATTTCGGCGTGGTCGCCGGCATGGTCGACCGGGTGAACGTGATGTATCGCGGCGAGATCGTCGAGGCAGGGCCGGTCGACACCGTTTTCGCCGAACCGCAGCACGCCTATACGCGGGCGCTGCTCGATGCGGTGCCGCGCCTGCACGAGACGGGGGCGGTGCGATGACGGAGCCGCTGCTGCAGGTCCGCGACCTCTCGGTGCTGTTTCCGGCGCGGCGCGGCGCACCGCCGGTCAAGGCGGTGGAGGGCCTCTCCTTCGATATCGGGCCGGGGCAGACGCTTGGGCTCGTCGGCCAGTCCGGCTCCGGCAAGACCACGGCGGGACGCGCCATCCTCCAGCTCCAGAAGGCGAGCGAGGGCTCGGTCAAGCTGCTCGGGCAGGAATTGACGACGATGCGTTCCGGCGATTTGCGCCGGATGCGCCGGCACATGCAGTTCGTGCTGCAGAACCCCTATTCCAGCCTGCATCCGCGCATGACGATCGGGCAGATCCTGAGCGAGCCCTTGCAGGTTCATCGCACGGTGCCGGCCAACCGCATCCGCGAGCGCGTCGAAGAGCTGCTGGAGCTGGTCAATCTCGACCCCGCGATGACAAGGCGCTATCCGCATGAGTTCTCCGGCGGCCAGCGCCAGCGCGTCGTCATCGCCCGGGCGCTGGCGGTCAATCCCGATTTCGTTGTTTGCGATGAACCGGTCTCGGCACTCGACGTCCGCACGCAGGCGCAGATCGTCACGCTGCTGCAATCGCTGCAGCAAAAGCTCGGCCTGTCCTATCTGTTCATCGCGCATGACCTCGCCATCGTCCGCGAGATGGCGCATCGCGTCGCTGTGATGTTCCGCGGGCGCATCGTCGAGATGGGCAGCGCGGCGCAGGTCTATGACAGCCCGGCTCACCCTTACACGCAGCTCCTGCTCGATGCGGTGCCGGTACCCGATCCCGTGCTCCAGCGCGAGCGGCTCCGGCGCGCCCCGCCCGATCTGCGCTTCCTCGACGGCGATGGCGGGGCTTGCGTCCAGGGTGTCGATCATGTGCGGGCAGGGACGTCCGAATGGCATGAGGTCGCGCCGGGGCATGGCGTCTCCTGCCGCTACTGGCCGCAGGGCCGCAGCGCGGCTGCGTGATTGGATGTTCCTTCAGATGGAACATCCAATCCTTGACGTGAAATGTTTGGCGCAATTACGCTTTTGACGATGAGGCCGGGCTGCCGATCGACCGAAATGCAGCCGGGAACGATGCCCTGAAGTCGACCAACCGCTTCGCCCGGCACCGGCCGGATCCGCGAAGCCGCAATCCGGGAGGATGCCCGTGCGTCTGGCGCTGATCCACATCGTTCAGGAGACGAACGACTTCAATCCGCTGCTGACGACGCTCGCCGATTTCGAGGCGTTCGGCCTCGTCGAGGGCGAGGAGATCGCCCGGCAGTTCGGCGAGATCGGCCAGATCGGCGGGCATTATGCGGCGGTGAAGGAAAGCGGACTCGCTGTCGAGACGATCCCGATCATCCGTGCCTGGGCCGTTGCGGGCGGGCGCATCTCCCGCGAGGCCTTCGATTTCTTCCAGGCGAAGATCCGGGCCGGGCTGGAGACGGTCGGGCCGATCGACGGGCTCGTCCTGCATCTGCATGGCGCCTGCGCGGCCGAGGGCATCGACGATGTCGAGGGCGAGCAGGCCGAGCTCTGCCGCAGGATCCTCGGGCCGGATGTGCCGATCCTGCTGGGGCTCGATCATCACGCCAATGTCACCCACAAGATCATGGCCAACTGTACGGCCATCGTCGGGCACCGCACCCAGCCGCATGACGTGTTCGATACCGGCAAGGTCGGGACCGAGGTGCTGCTGCGCATCCTCACCGAGAAGTGCAAGCCAGTGATGGCCTGGCGCAAGATTCCGTTGCTCTCGCATCAGGAACAGTTCCTGACCTCGAAGGGGCCGATGAAGGTCTGGTTCGATCGAGCGCGGGCGATCGAAGCCGACCGGCGCGTCCTGCAGGCCTCGAACTATCCGATGCAGCCCTGGCTCGATGTCGCCGAGGGCGGCTGGTCGACGATCGTCGTCACCGATGGCGATCAGGCGCTGGCCGAGAAGCTGGCGGACGAACTGGCCGATCTCGCCTGGTCGATGCGCGATGATTTTCAGGTGCGCGAAGCGGTCTCCATCGATGATGCCGTGCGCAAGGCCGATGCGGCAGAGCGCGGCATGGTCGTGGTCAGCGATACCGGCGACACCGTCTTCGGCGGCGCGGCCGGCGACAGCAACCTGCTGCTGGAATCGATGCTGCGGCTCGGCATCAGGAGCAAGGCGCTGATCCCGCTGATCTCGCCCAAGGCCGTCGCGACGCTGACGGCGGCGGGCGAGGGCGCCGAGGTCACTCTGCCGCTCGGCGGCGATGCAGCGACCGCCTTCTTCAAGCCGCTGACCGTGACGGGGAGGGTGCGCAAGCTCGGCGGCGGATCGATCCCGCTGAGGTTCAACCACCAGCCGGAAGTCGACATGGGCCGGGTCGCGGTCTTCGATGTCGGGCCAGTGACACTGCTGATCTCGGAACTGCGCGGCGTCGCGGGCAACGTCCCCGATGTCTACGAGGCCTTCGGCATCGACCTCTCCGAATACAAGATGGCGGTGCTCAAGACCGCCTCGAACTTCCAGTATTTCGACCGCATCGCCTCCGGGCTCGTCCGCGCCGACACGCGCGGGCCGGGGCAATCGGACGTGTTCACCCTGCCGTGGCAGCGGATTCCGCGTCCGGTCTATCCGTTGGAGACAATAAGCGACTGGCGGGCGCATTCGTCCCAGCCAGGAGCGGGGAAAAGCTGAGACGAAACCGAACACAACGAGAGGGGAAAGCGATGACAAAGCTGTCGCGACGTCAATTCGGCATGGCCGGCCTAGCGCTGGCGAGTGTGTCCCTGGCGGGTGGCCTGCCGGCCTCCGCCCAGCAGCTCAAGGGCGGGAGGCTGCGCGTCGCCGTGCTGAGCGAGCTGGCGAACTACGATCCACAGCAGCTCTCGACGGTGAATTTCCACGTCATCAAGAACCTCTACGACAGCCTGATCGAGTACACCCCGGAGGGAAAACCGGAGCCTAGCCTCGCGACCGAATGGAACATTGCGCCCGACAAGACGTCGGTGACGCTGAAGCTGCGCAGCGGCGTGACCTTCCATAGCGGCACGCCGTTCAAGGCGGATTCCGTGCTGGCGACCCTGCAGAAGGGCGCGGATCCCAAGCGCGGCAAGAACGTGTTCTCCACGATGTCGATCGTGAAGGACTGGTCGGCGCCGGACGATGCCACGGTGACGATCAACTTCAAGGCGCCGGTGCCCGAGCGGCAGATGCTCGACCTGCTGCAATTCCTGATCCCGATCGACCCCAAGGGCATTGACACGGTCGAGACCGTCCCGGCCGGGACCGGACCCTACACGCTGGTCAACCGGGCCGTCGGCCAGAGCCTGACGCTCAAGGCCAATCCGAAATACTGGCGCGAGAAGCAGCCGATCGTGCAGGACCTCGTCTTCACGGTGTTCAGCGAGGATGCATCGGCGAGCGCGGCGCTGGAATCGGGCGCGGTCGACATCGTCTATAACGGTTCCTCGCGCAGCGCGGTCAGGCTCAAGAATGCCGGCTTCCAGGTCTTCGCCGGACCGGGACCGCTGGTGCAGGTCTTCCGCATCAACTCGACGCGCGGGCCGTTCCGAAACAAGTCGTTCCGGCAGGCCTTCAACCATCTGATGGACCGGGCGAGCATCCTGCGCGTCGGCTATGCCGGCATGGGCAAGGTCGTGGCGCTGCCCTGGGCGCCGGCGAGCCCGGCCTATGACGAAAGCTACAACGCGACCTATGCCTATGACCTGGAGAAGGCCAAGAAGCTGATCGCAGCTTCCGGCCTTTCCGCCGACGAGATCAAGAACTGGAAGCTCCTGGTCAACGGCAGCGACGAGTCTTCCGTCGCGATCAGCCAGATCGTGCAGGGTTCGCTGCAGAAGGTCGGCATCCCCGTCGAACTCGACATGCGGCAGGGCGCGGAATACGTCACCGCGCTGCTCGGCGGCGATTTCGCCGCGACTTTCGGGGCTGTCGGCAATGTCCAGAAATTCCCGTCGCGGGTCACGACCAACTCGATCTACCGCACCTCGGGCAATCCGATCCTGAAGGACCCGCATCCGCATCCGGACTATGTTGCGGCGATTGCCAAGGTCGATGGCGCCTCGGGCGGCGCGGCCGAGGTCAAGGCGGCCTATGACAACCTCAACAAGGTCATGGTCGAGGAAGCCTTCGGCATCCCCACCAATTCCTACGATGTCGGCCTGATCGTCGCTTCCGACAAGATCGGCGGCATCACGCTCGACATCGACAATCTGTTCATCGCCCGCACCATCGGCTTCAAATGATGCGGCTTGACGACCCCGGGCGGCGCGAGCGCGGCGCCCGGCGATGATGGATGTTCTTGCCAGGATGAAGGGATTGCTGCGCCGGCTGTTGGCCCGGCGCGGCGCGGCTTTAGGGCTCGGCTTCCTTGCGCTGGTCGCGCTGGCGGCGGCTTTCGCGACCGTTCTGCCCTTCGATCCGCTCTCGCAGAGCGTGGCAGCTTCGCTGCTGCCGCCTTCCGCCGAGAACTGGTTCGGCACCGACGAACTCGGCCGCGATATTCTGGCGCGGGTGATCTATGGCGCGCGGACATCGCTGCTGACGGCCGCCGGCGCGGTCGTCATCGCGGCTCTGGTCGGCGTGCCGGTCGGGCTCGCCGCCGGCTTCTATGGCGACTGGCGCGATTCCCTGCTGATGCGCTGCATCGACGTGCTGCTGGCGCTGCCGAACATCCTGTTCGCGATGGCGCTGATCGCCGTGCTCGGACGCAGCCAGGGGGCGGCGCTGATCGCGGTCGGCATAGCCGGTATCCCGGGATTCGCCCGCATCGCGCGGGCCCAGGTCATGGCCTTGCGCCAGCTCGATTTCGTCACGGCGGTGCGCGGCTTCGGCGGAAGTCCCGGCTACATCATGTTCAAAACGATTCTTCCTAATGCTTTGAGCCCGTTGGTGGTTCAGGCGATCGTACTGGCCTCGATCGCGATCCTGCTCGAGGCGGCGCTCGCCTTCCTGGGGGTCGGCGTGCCGCCTCCGACGCCGAGTTGGGGCGAGATGCTGCGCACCGGCAAATCCTATCTCTACGAGGCGCCGACCTATGCGGTGCTGCCCGGTATCGTGCTGACGCTGACGATCCTGTCGCTCGACACGATCGGCCGGGCGCTGACCGCGATCCTCGATCGCGACGAGACCGATGCCAGCGGCGAGACGATCGGGGGCCGGCGATGACGGCCTATGTCCTGCGCCGCCTCCTCCAGATGCTGCCGGTGCTCCTGCTCGCCTCCTTCGCGATCTTCGCGATGATCTATGCCGTTCCCGGCGGGCCGGTTGCGGTGATCGTCGGCGAGAATGCCGGGCCGGAGGAGATCGCCGCCGCGATCCAGCGCTATGGACTCGACCGGCCGATGGTCGTGCAATACGCGGACTGGCTCGGACGCGCCGCGACGGGCGATTTCGGGCTCTCGCTGCACAGCCGCCAGCCTGTGCTGCAACTGATCGGCGAGCGCTTGCCGGCGACCTTGCAACTGGCGCTGGCGGCGATCATCGTTGCGCTCCTCATCGGCATTCCCGTCGCGATCGCGAGCGCGGTGAGGCCGAATTCCTGGCTCGACCGTCTGCTCAGCGGCTGGAGCGCCCTGGCGCTGGGCGTGCCGACCTTCTGGCTCGGCATCCTGCTGATCCTGTTGTTCGCTGTCGAATTGCGCTGGCTGCCTTCGGCCTCGCGCCACGTTCCGTTCTGGGAATCGCCGGTTGACGCGTTGCGCAGCCTCGCGCTGCCGGCGATCACGCTCGGAACCTATGTTTCGGGCATTCTGGCGCGTTTCCTGCGGGCGTCGCTGATCGGCGAGGCGCGGGCCGACTATGTCCGCACCGCCCGCGCCAAGGGCGTACCGGAGAACCGCATCGTCGGCTTCCACATCATGCGCAATGCGCTGCTGCCCTTCGTCACCATCGTCGGTTTGATGATGGCGAATTTCATCGGCGGCGCCGTGGTGACGGAGGCTGTCTTCACCTATCCGGGACTCGGGCGCCTGCTGATCCAGGCGATCAGTACCCGCGACTACCCGCTGATTCAGGGCTGCATCCTGGTGATCCTGGTCGCCTACATGCTGATCAACCTCACGGTCGACATGCTCTATGCCTGGATCGACCCGCGGATCGAATACCGATGAGCCCCTCAGCGCAGATCGGCAGTCGGGCGCGAGCCGAGATGGGTCGAGATGCCGGCGGCGACCTCGCGCAACCGCGTGCCGACCTTCGCCGCCAACGAATGCGGCATCCGCATCAGCGGCGCCGAGACGCTGAGAGCCGCAACGGGATAGCCGTCCTCGTCGAGGATCGGCACGCCGACGCACATGGCGCCGTCCTCGTTCTCGCCTATCTCGGTGGCATAGCCGGTGCGGGCGACTTGGCGGAGCTGCCGCTCGATCTCCTCGCGTCCGAGCAGGGTGCGGCCGGTGCGTTCGGTCAGCGGCAGGTCGAGCTGCCGCTGCCGCTCAGCGTCGGGCAGGAAAGCGAGGATCGCCTTGCCGAGTGCGGTCGAATGCATCGGATGGCTCTCGCCGATACGGGCCTGCATTCTGAGCGAGCGGTTGGCCTCGATCAGGTCGATATAGACGACCCTGCCATTGCCTTTGACTGCAAGGTTCACGGTCTCGTTGAACTCCTGCATCAATTCGATCATCGCCGGGCGGGCGAGCTCCCGGACCTTGCTGACGCTGGCATCGGCGCGGGCGATCGAGCGCAATTGCGGGCCGAGATTGTAGCGATCGGTCGCGCGGTTGTGGTCGAGGAAGCCGGCGGCGGTCAGAGTTTGCAGATAGCGGAACGTCGTCGTCTTCGGGATCTTGAGCTCCTTGCTGACGGCGGTGAGCGCGATCTCGTGGCCGTGGCGGGCGACGAGCTCCAGCACCTTCAGCGCCTTCATCACCGGCTGCACGACATAGGGGTTGTCGGGTTTTCTGACCATGGCCGCTCCGGTGGTCGGGCTCGCTCGGGAACCACCATGACCAAAGCCGATAAATTCCGCAAGACGAAACCCCTGTTCCTTTACGCGGTGCGTTCGGTCTGGTCTGGTCGGGGGCAACAGCAGGAGGCAACGCAGTGACAGGCAATGGCAGCCAGCAGGCGGGCGCTCTGCGCTTTGACGAATCCGCCCGGCAGATCGCCGCGAATGCGCGTTTCATCGCCGGCGGTGTGAACAGCAATTTCCGGTTGGGAATGCAGCCCGGGCCGCTCGTCTTCGAGCGCGGCGAGGGCGCCTATCTGATCGATGCCGATGGCAACCGGATCATCGACTATTACTGCGGCATGGGCGCGACGGTGCTCGGCCATACACCCGCGCCGGTCATCGAGGCGGTGAAGCGGCAGGCCGAGAAGGGCATCCTCTTCGCCGGCCAGATGCCGGTCGAGGCGGAGGCGGCGCAGTTGATCTGCGAGTGCGTTCCCTCGGCGGAGCGGTTGCGCTTCGGCTCATCGGGTTCGGAGGTGGCGCAGGCGGCGATGCGGTTGGCGCGGGCCGCCACCGGCAAACGTACCATCGTCAAGTTCGAGGGTCATTATCACGGCTGGTTCGACAACATCCTGTGGTCGACGGCGCCTGGGCTCAACGCAGCCGGACCGGAGGAGGCGCCGACGCCGGTGATCGGCAGCAGGGGCCAGGACCCCGAAGCGGGAGAGGGACTCTCGATCCTCGGCTGGAACGATCTCGCGGCGCTGGAGGCCCGGCTCGCCAAGGGCGATGTCGCGGCCGTGCTGATGGAGCCGGCGATGTGCAACCAGGGCGCCATCGCGCCCGCTCCGGGCTATCTGGAAGGCGCGCTCGCCGCGTGTCGCAAGCATGGCGCGATCCTGATCTTCGACGAGGTCATCACCGGTTTCCGGCTGGGACGCGGCGGAGCGCAGGAGCGCTTCGGCGTGACGCCCGATCTCACGCTGATGGCGAAAGCGATCGCCAACGGTTTCCCGGTTGCGGCGATCGCGGGACGGGCCGACCTGCTCGACCTCTTCGCGGACGGCGTGCTGCATGGCGGCACCTTCAACGCCCAGCCGGTGTCCATGGCGGCGCTGGTCGCGACCCAGAAGGCGCTGACGCCGGAGCATTACGAGCGTAGCTCGGCTCATGGCCAGCGTCTGCAGGACGGCATCCGTACCATCCTGAAAGAGGCTGGCATCAAGGCGCAGGTCGTCGGCTTCCCGCTGATGTTCCACGTTGCCTTCGGACTCGACGCGCCGGCGCGGAACTACCGCGACGTCGCGCGTGCCGATAAGGCCGCCTATAGTCGCTTCGCCCATGAATTGCTCAAGCGCGGCGTGCGCGTGCTGGAGCGCGGCGCCTGGTTCGTGTCGTCGGAGCACGATGCGCCAGTGGTCGATGCGACGCTGGCGGCCGTGCGGGATGCGGCACGGGCTGTGGCCTAGCATCCGGCAACGAGCGACATCCAGGCAGCGCCCGGTCGCAAGCCGGGCGCTTTTTCGTCATGCGCTTCGCTGCTGCATGCAGCATGCACGGAACCATTGACCACGCCGCCGGCCGTACCGGATAGTTCGCTCCGAGAGGGAGCGAACCGATGCCACAGCCGAGACCGTCCACCGCGCTTGCCGGGCTCAAGGTGCTGGACATGACGCGGGTGCGGGCCGGGCCGACCTGCGTGCGGGTCTTCGCCGATTTCGGCGCCGACGTGATCAAGCTCGAGAGCCCGCCAGGGTTCGACCCCAACGAGAACATGAGCGGGCCGCGCCTCGGCTACGACATGCAGAACCTGCATCGCAACAAGCGCTCGCTCGCGCTGAACCTCAAGACGCCCGAAGGCAAGGCGATCCTGATGAAGCTCGTCGACGAGGCCGACCTCGTCGTCGAGAACTTCCGGCCGGACGTGAAGGAGCGGCTCGGGCTCGATTTCGAGACGCTGCATGCGCGCAACCCGCGGCTGATCCTGGTCTCGATCTCCGGCTTCGGCCAATCCGGTCCCTATCGGACGCGCGCCGGTTTCGACCAGATCGCGCAGGGCATGGGCGGGATGATGTCGGTGACCGGCCTGCCGGGGCAGGGGCCGGTGCGGGCCGGGATCGCACTCGCCGATTCCTCGGCCGGCCTCTATGGCGCGGTTGGGGCGCTGGTCGCGCTGCAGGAGCGGGCGGTCTCCGGCAAGGGGCAATGGGTGCAGACCTCGCTGCTCGAGGCCCAGATCGCGATGATGGATTTCCAGGCCGCGCGCTATCTCGTCGAGGGCTCGGTGCCGCCGCAGGCCGGCAACGATCATCCCTATCATACGCCGATGGGCGTCTACCGGACGCGCGACGGCGCGATCAATCTCGGCGTCGGCGGCGAGGAGCAGTGGCGCTCGTTCTGTCGGGCGATCGAGCGGCCGGAATGGGGCACGGATGCACGCTATGACAACAAGGAGAAGCGCTTCGCGCGCCGGCCGGAATTGCGCGCGCTGATCGAGGAGATTTTCGCGGCTGCCGACAGCGTTCATTGGCTGGAGGCGATGGAGCGCAACAGCGTCCCGGCCGGGCCGATCTATGCGGTCGACGAGATGTTCGAGGACCCGCAGGTGCGCCATCTCGGCATTGCCAAGCCGGTGAGCCATCCCGAGCTTGGCGATATCCGCCTGATCGGCCAGCCGGTGACGCTGTCGCGCACGCCGGCCGATGTCGCGGCGCCGACGCCGGCGGCCGGCGCGCATAACGACGAGATTCTGGCCGATCTCGGCTATGACGAAGCCGGGCTCGCGCGCTTGCGGGCCGATGGCGTGATCTGACGGAGACCTGCGTGAACGACGAAATCCTGTATGCGGTCGAGGGCGGGGTCGGCACGATCACGCTCAACCGGCCCCAGGCGCGCAACGCGCTGACCTTCGCGATGTATGAGCGCATCGCCGAGATCTGCCGCGACCTGGTCGCGCATGGCGATCCGCGCGTCATCGTCATGACCGGGGCGGGCGACAAGGCCTTCGCGGCCGGCACCGACATCGCCCAGTTTCGCTCCTTTTCCAGCGCCGAGGATGCGCTGGCCTATGAGGAGCGGATCGAGACCGTGATCGGTACGATCGAGAGCTGTCCGGTGCCGACGCTGGCCGCTATTTCCGGCGCCTTCACCGGCGGCGGGGCGGCGATCGGGCTCGCCTGCGACCTGCGCATCGCGACGCAGTCGGCGCGCTTCGGCTTCCCGATCGCGCGCACGCTCGGCAACTGCCTGTCGATGGAGAATTACGGGCGGCTCTACGCCATCCTCGGCCCGGCGCGGGTCAAGGACATCGTCTTCACTGCCAGGCTGGTCGAGGCCGAGGAGGGCGCGCGGATCGGGCTCTACAACGAGCTGGTGCCGGATCATGAGGCGCTGATGCGGCGGGCTCGCGAATTGGCGGAGACCATCGCGGGCCACGCGCCATTGACGATGCGCGCGACAAAGGAGGCGATGCGCCGCCTGACCGCTGCGACCGCCGCAGGGATCGACGGCCACGACCTCGTGACGCTCTGCTACACCAGCGCCGATTTCCGCGAGGGCATGGAAGCCTTCCTCGGCAAGCGGACGCCGAACTGGAAGGGCAGGTAACGCCCTTCCCGTCTGTGATAGCGCTCAGGCCGGCTTTCCGAGCTGGCCGAGCTCGTGCAGCAGGGCCGCGCCCGTGCGCAGCCCGCTGTAGAAGCAGTCCAGCGTCATGTTCTCGTTGGGGGCGTGGTTGGCCTCGTCGTGATTGGCATAGGGCGTCACGAAGGCCGGGATGCCCAAGATCTTGGTGAAGACGTAATTCGGCAAGCTGCCGAAGCCGGCCGGAATCAGCAGCGGCTCCTCGCCCTGGGCCGCCACGAAGGCGCGGCGCAGCGGCGCGGTATAGGGCGAGGCGATCGAGGTTTTTGAGGGCTGCATGCCCTTCTCCTCGCAGATGAACTCGACCTCCGGCGCGTGCTTTTCGACGTGAGCCCGGACCTTGCGCAGGATGTCCTCCGGATCCTGCGCCTCGACGAGGCGGATGTCGCATTTCACCAGCGCCTCGTTCGGCAGCACGGTCTTGGTGCCAGGCCCGCCATAGCCGCCATGGAAGCCGTTGATCGTGAGCGTCGGCTGGAAGCAGAGGCGGTCGTAGAAGGGCCGGTCGAGCGGTGCATCGAGCCGCTTGAGATCCAAGCCCTGCTTGAACGCGTCGATATCGAGCGGCAGGCGCTTGATTGCCTCGATGTCCTCGAGTGTGGGCAGCTCGACGGCATCGTGCAGACCGTCAATGGTGATCTCGCCCTTGGGGTTCTTCATCGTCGCGAGGAGATGGACCAGCGTCCAGATCGGGTTCGGCACGATGCCGCCGAAATTGCCGGAATGGACGTCGCGGCTGGCATGGCGGCAGCGCAGGTCGAAGGAGACGACGCCGCGCGAGCCGAACTTGATGGTCGGCGCGCCGCTGGCATGGCGGGGACCATCGGCGGTGACGGCGAGGTCGGCCTTGAGCAGATGCGGGTTGGCGCGCACGAAACCGGCAATGTTGGGACTGCCGATCTCCTCCTCGCCTTCCAGAACGAGGATGACGTTGCAGGGCAATTCGCCATGGACCTTGAGATGGGATTCGATGGCGAGAATCTGGGCGAAATGCTGGCCCTTGTTATCGCCGACGCCGCGCGCATAGAGGCGGCCGTCACGGATCGTCGGCTCGAAGGGCGGCGAGACCCATTTGTCGAGCGGGTCCGGCGGCTGCACGTCGTAATGGCCATAGAGCAGCACCGTCGGTTTGCCCGGCGCCTTCTCCCAGCGCGCGACGACGACCGGGTGGCCCTCGGTCGGGATCAGGCTGGTTTCCAGGCCGATTTCCGTGAGCATGTCGACGAGCAGGACGCCAACCTCGGCGATGCCGATATTCTCGGCGCTGATGCTCGGATGGCGCAGATACGCGATGAGGCGGTCGAGGAAGGCGCTGCGGTTGGTCTCGATATGGTCGAAGACCGCGGCGAGTGCGTCTGAGGAAGCCATAACCAATGCCTGACAGGAGAGGAATCCGTGCCGCCCGCCGAGCGGGGGGCGCAAGCGGCGACCGTGCGGCCACCAGAGGCAGCCTAGACGCGAGGCCTATGGCGCTCAAGCGCGGGCAGGGTTGTCACGGCGACTGGCCGCCCTGCGATTTTCGCTGGGCGGATTGCGGCTTGTTTTGTTTCCTTTTTGTTCTATATTGGAATATGCAGTTCGTTCTCGAACTCGACGGTGGGCGAGAGTTTCGGCCGCGAGAAGGCTGCCGCCCGCCCCGCTATTTCTTCGCGCTCCTTCCGGACGCGGAAGCGGGGTTGCGGATCGATAGGCTTGCTCGTGATTTGCGTCAGCGGCTGAGCGCCTCAGGCGAGTTGCGCGGGCTAGGCAAATATCATGTGACCTTGCGAGGCATTGCTGTCCCCGATGGCCCGTTCGGGCAGAGCATCGCAATGGCACGTACGATTGCCGAGGCGATCCGGAAGACCTCCTTCGCGGTGAAATTCGATCAGGCGGCAAGTTTCGGAAAGCCGCCGAACTATGCGTTCTCGTTGATGACCAGAGAGGACCTGCCGGGGGTCAACGGCTTGTCCGCCGCGCTCCTTGGCGCCTTGCGACAAGCTGGGCTCAAGGTTGATGGATCAACCTTCCAGCCGCATGTGACGCTTTTCTACGATCGGAGGCTTCGGGAGCCCATCGATGTGCCGGAGCTGCGCTGGCAGGTGCGCGCGTTCGTGCTGGTCGAGAGCATCGATCGTCAGCCCTATCAGATTCTGGGCTCCTGGAAGCTCGGCTGAACTCCATGCAGCCGTGCAAGGCCGGTTTGCGGCAATCGGGCTCTCACACCGTTGCTTTGGGCGCGGCCGGCTCTATCGTTTCCGGCCGAAACCCCATCCGATTCAGACGGAGCCTTCCATGGCCAATTTGTCCGCTTTCCCGATCACCAGACGCTGGCCCGCCGCACATCCCGACCGCATCCAACTCTATTCGCTGCCGACGCCGAACGGCGTGAAGGTCTCGATCGCGCTGGAGGAGCTGGAGCTGCCCTACGAGCCGCATCTCATCGATATCGGCAAGAACGAGACCTGGGGCCCGGAATTCCTGTCGCTGAACCCCAACGGCAAGATCCCGGCGATCATCGACCCCAGCGGCCCGGACGGAAAGCCGATGGGCCTGTGGGAATCCGGCGCGATCCTGCTCTATCTCGCCGAGAAGACCGGCAAGCTCCTGCCGAAGGATCCCGCCGCCCGCTACGAGACCATCCAGTGGGTGTTCTTCCAGATGGCGGCGATCGGCCCGATGTTCGGGCAGCTCGGCTTCTTCCACAAGTTCGCCGGCCGCGAATACGAGGACAAGCGCCCGCGCGACCGCTATGCCAGCGAGAGCAAGCGCCTGCTCGGCGTGCTCGAGGATCGGCTGGCGAGCCGCACCTGGATCATGGGCGACGACTATAGCATCGCCGATATCGCGATCCTTGGCTGGGTGCGCAACCTCGTGGGGTTCTACGGGGCGGGCGAACTCGTCGACTATGCCAAGCTGACCCATGTGCCGATCTGGCTGGAGCGCTGCCTGTCGCGTCCGGCCGTGCAGCGCGGTCTCGACAGCCCGAAGCGCCCGGCCTGAGAGGTTTGCGAGATGGCTATCACGATCTACGGCATCAAGAACTGCGATACGATGAAGAAGGCACGGGCCTGGCTCGACAGCCATGGCGTCGCGGTTGCGTTCCACGACTACAAGGCGAGCGGGATCGACAAGGCTTCGCTGGAGCGCTGGGTCAAGGAACACGGTTGGGAAACGGTGCTGAACCGCGCAGGCACCACCTTCCGCGCGCTGCCAGATGCCGAGAAGCAGGGGCTCGATGCCGGGAAGGCAATCGCGCTGATGCTGGCGCAGCCCTCGATGATCAAGCGACCGGTGCTCGATCCCGGCAAGGGCAGGACGATCGTCGGCTTCAAGCCGGAGATCTACGAGGCGGCGGTGCCGAAGGGCTGAACCCGTGCATGACCGCGGCGAACGACTATCCGGCGCGCGGGTCTCTTCCCTAAACCGGCGCGCTGTTCTACCTCGCAGGTCATGACCGCTCAGCCCCAAGCCCCGCAGCCCGAAATCGCTGCCACCCCCGAATTCACCTTCAAGGTTGCTGCACGCGACGGTGCCGCGCGCACCGGCGCGATCAGCATGCCGCGGGGCGTCATTCGCACGCCCGCCTTCATGCCGGTCGGCACCGCCGCGACCGTGAAGGGCATGTATCCCGAGCAGGTGAGGGCGCTCGGCGCCGATGTCGTGCTCGGCAACACCTATCACCTGATGCTGCGGCCGGGCGCCGAGCGTGTTGCGAAGCTTGGTGGCCTGCACCGGTTCATGAATTGGCCGCATCCGATCCTGACCGATTCCGGCGGGTTCCAGGTGATGTCGCTTGCCAATCTGCGCAAGCTGACCGAGGAGGGCGTGACCTTCCGCTCGCATATCGACGGCTCGAAGCATGTGCTGACGCCGGAGCGCTCGGTCGAGATCCAGAACCTGCTCGGCTCCGACATCGTGATGCAGCTCGATGAATGCGTGGCGCTGCCTTGCGAGGAGAAGGTGGCGGAGAAGGCGATGCGCCTGTCGCTGCGCTGGGCCGAGCGCTGCAAGGTGGCGTTCGGGGACCATCCGGGCCGGGCGCTGTTCGGCATCGTGCAGGGCGGGGACGTGCCGCACCTGCGCGTCGAGAGCGCGCGCGAGCTCGCCGCGATGGACCTCAAGGGCTATGCCGTCGGCGGGCTGGCGGTGGGCGAGCCGCAGGACGTGATGCTGGCGATGATCGAGACGGTGGAGCCGCACCTTCCGCAGGAGAAGCCACGCTATCTGATGGGCGTCGGCACGCCGGACGACATCGTGAAATCGGTGGCACGCGGCATCGACATGTTCGACTGCGTGATGCCGACACGGGCCGGCCGCCATGGTCAGATCTTCACGCGTTTCGGCCGGATGAACCTGAAGAACGCCAAGCATGCCGAGGATATCAGGCCGGTCGACGCGCAATCGTCCTGCCCGGCTGCCAACAGCTGGTCGCGCGCCTATCTGCACCATCTCGTCAAGGCGGAAGAGATGCTCGGCAAGATGCTGCTGACCTGGGTGAACCTCGCCTATTACCAGGATCTGATGGCGGGCCTGCGTGGGGCCATCGCCGCCGGGCGGCTCGACGATTTCATCGCCGAAACCCGGGAAGGCTGGGAAAGGGGCGAGCCGGCTTGAGCACAGGCCTCGCCCTGCTGCCTCTCAAGATGGCGCTGGCCGCCTCGGTGGTGGTCGGCTGCTCGATGCTGGCCGAGCGTTCCGGTCCGTTGGTTGCGGCGATGATCGCGACCCTGCCGATCTCGCTCGGGCCGGTCCTCGCCTTTCTGGCGCTCGATCATGGCCCGGTATTCATTGCGGATGCCGCGCTCGGCACGATGAACTCCAACGTGACCCATGCGAGTTTCGTGCTGAGCTATGTGCTGCTGGCCCAGCGCCATGGCGTGGCCGTCTCGCTCGGGAGTGCGCTTGCGATCTGGACCGTGCTGCTGCTCTTCATTCGCAGCCTCGCTCTCTCCGTATTGCCCCTGGCGGTCGCCAATGTGCTCGCCCTGCTTGTCGTGCATCAGCTCGTGCGGCCTTATCTCAGGGTGCGCGCGAGGCCTCCGGCTGGAATCTCACGCTATGCCATTCCGACCCGCGCGGCCTGCGTTGCAGCGCTGGTCGGCATCGTGACCGGTCTCAGCGCACGTGTCGGCCCGCAATGGTCCGGCATCCTCGCCGGCCTGCCGATCATCCTGTCGAGCCTGATCATCATTCTTCACATGCGGGCCGGCGGCCCGGCGGCGGCGGCCGTCATCGGCAGCAGCGCGCTCGGCCTGCTCGGGGGCGGGCTGGGGCTGGCGGCGGTGCATCTCGCCGCCGTGCCATGGGGCTCATGGACGGCGCTCGGGCTCGGCCTCGCCATTGCGGTTCTGTGGAACCTGATCCTGCTCGGTTTGTCGCGCCGGGCGGCGCCATGATGCGACGAACAGGCCGCCGATGATCAGCACGATTCCGGCGAGCTGGAGCGAGGAGGGAATCTCGCCCAGTGCCGGGATCGCGAGCAGCGTGCCGGTGACCGGGATCAGCGGCGGGAAGCGCCCGACAACGGACGGCCCCAGCACATGTGCGGCCCAGCCCCAGACCCAGAGGCCGACAATGACGTTGAGCACGCCCTGATTGAAGCCGTGCAGCGCCAGAACCCACCAGGGCGCGACGTCGAAACCACGGAAATAGAACAGGAAATAGATCGGCAGATAGACCAGCGACAAGACCGAGACGATCGCCGTCGCCCTCAGGCCGTCGACCTGCCAGAGCTGGATCATCAGGGGATAGAAGCCCCAGAGCAACCCAACACCGAGGAAGCAGAGATCGCCGCGCAGCGTCATGGCGCTTGCTCCGGCGCTCCCGGCGATGCCGAGGCAGATCAAGCCGGCGAGCACCCCGGCGACGCCGATCATCAGGCGCCCGGTCAGTGCGGCGCCAAACAGCGCGACGGAGCCGATGATGCCGATCATCGTCACCGTGCCTGGCCCGATGGTCGCGCCATGGGCGGCAGGCGCCATGGTGAGGCCGGTCAGCATCAGATAGGTCATCGGGAAACCGCTGCTCAGCGTCAGCCAGAGGCCGCGCTTCCAGCCGACGCCGCCGCAGGAGGTCAGGCCCGGCCGCAGGAAAATCGGCAGCAGCAGCAGGCCGGCGGTGACGAAGCGCAGCGCCATCAGGTCGTGTTGGGTCAGGCCGTTCAGGACGGCATGGCGGCTGATGACGAAATTGGAGCCGTAAATCAGCACCGCCAGCAGCATGCCCAAGGCCGCGAGGCGCTTGCGACGGTGCACCCTCACATCCGTCTCGTGCATGGCGGCGGGGGCGATCTGGTCCATCGCTTCTCTCTAGCGCCGGGCGAACGGGCCGGTTACAGGCCGCCGCGCATGGCGCCCGCGCGTGCGGCGGCAGACCGCATTTGCGCCCCGTTTCGGCCCCGCTGGCGCCCAGAGGCGGCGGCTTCCTTGGGCTGCGAGATGCGAAGGGCGCAGTGATGCGGAGCGCAACCGATGCCGAAGGATTCTGATTTTCCCGCGCCGACCACGATGGCGGCGCGATTGGGGAGCGATCTGCTGCTCTCGCTGGGTGTCGCGACGGCGGCAGCCCTGCTCGTGATGGTGCCGGTGCTGATGTCCGATGCCGCGCCCGATCGCGCCAAGGCGCCGACCCTGACTCTGTTGCGCGACGGCAAGATCGGGGACCGGCTGGCGGCGTTCGGATCAGCGGGCGAGGAGGGCTTTTCGGCCGCGCATCCGCTTACGCCGGCCGCATTGGCGATGCCGATGGCGCTCGCTTGGCCGGAACAGAGTGACTGGGCCTCGCCGCAGACGGTCGTGCAGGCGAAGGCGCCGGCTGCAGCCAGCGCCGTCGCGCTGCCGCCGCGCCGTCTGGCGGTGCTGTCCGAGAAGAAGGGGCAGGGGCTGGCCGCGCCGCTGGTGATCCTGCCCCCGGCCGCCATGGCCAGCGTGGAGCCGGTTCAGGCCGCTGGCGCAGCAGGTGGCGAGGCCGCCGATTCATCCCTGCGGCAGTTTGTGGTCGCGCCGGCGATGAAGGTCGTCGACGTGGTGTCCGGTGCGGCCGGAAGCGTGCAGGCGGCAGGGTCATGGACACTGACGCAGGCGAACGGCCTGCTGCCGCGCTGGTGAGCGCGGCAGCTTACGTTTGGATCAGGCCAGCGCCTTCAGGGCGTTGCGGCCGGCATAGATCGCCTGGGCGCCGAGCTCTTCCTCGATGCGCAGGAGCTGGTTGTACTTCGCGGTCCGGTCGGAGCGGGCGAGCGAGCCGGTCTTGATCTGCCCGCAATTGGTGGCGACGGCGAGGTCGGCGATGGTCGAATCCTCGGTCTCGCCCGAGCGATGCGACATCACTGCGGTGTAGCCGGCGCGCTGCGCCATCTCGACGGCGGCGAGCGTCTCGGTCAGCGAGCCGATCTGGTTGACCTTGACCAGGATCGAGTTCGCGGTCTTCGTCCTGATGCCCTGCGACAGGCGGGTGACGTTGGTGACGAAGAGGTCGTCGCCGACGAGCTGGCACTTCGAGCCGACGAGATCGGTCAGCGCCTTCCAGCCCTCCCAATCGTCCTCGGCCATGCCGTCCTCGATCGAGACGATCGGATAGCTGCCGACGAGCTTGGCGAGATACTTGGCCTGGGCCTTCGGATCGCGCGTCTTGCGCTCGCCCTCGTAGACGTAGGAACCGTCCTTGAAGAATTCGGTCGCGGCGCAGTCGAGCGCCAGCGCGACATCTTCACCGGGCTTGTAGCCGGCGGTCTCGATCGCCTGCATGACGAAGTCGAGCGCGGCCTCGGCCGACTTGATGTTCGGGGCGAAGCCGCCCTCGTCGCCGACATTGGTGTTGTGGCCGGCGTCGTGCAGCTTCTTCTTCAGGGTGTGGAAGATCTCCGCCCCCATGCGCAGGCCTTCGGCGAAGGAGGTCGCGCCGATCGGCATGACCATGAATTCCTGGAAGTCGATCGGGTTGTCGGCATGGGCGCCGCCATTGACGATGTTCATCATCGGCACGGGCAGGACGCGGGCCGAGGTGCCGCCGACATAGCGGTAGAGCGGCAGACCGGAGGCTTCGGCCGCGGCCTTGGCGACCGCGAGCGAGACGCCGAGGATGGCGTTGGCGCCGAGCTTCGATTTGTTCGGGGTGCCGTCGAGATCGATCATCACCTGGTCGATCGCGGTCTGGTCCTCGGCATCCATGGCGACGATCGCCTCGGCGATGGCGACGTTGACCGCCTCGACCGCCTTGAGCACGCCCTTGCCGAGATAGCGCGACTTGTCGCCGTCGCGCAGTTCCACCGCCTCATGCGCGCCGGTCGAGGCGCCCGAGGGGACGGCGGCGCGGCCCATCGAGCCGTCTTCCAGCACGACATCGACCTCGACCGTCGGATTGCCGCGGGAATCGAGGATCTGGCGTCCGATGATGTCGATGATCGCGGTCATGGCAGGCTCCGGGAGAGGCGGGGCGGGATGGATAGGGCGCTTCTAGCCAACAGCCCGCCGCGGGGAAAGCCTCAATCCGCAGGCCGTGATGGCGAATGGTCGCCCGGATGGCGCGGGGCTTGCGGATTGTCCGGGCATCCAGACGCTTCGTCCCATCGGGAAACGATCATGTTCCAGACCATGCCTACGCGCCGCCGGCCTTCACTCACCTCTGTCCTGTTCTGGTCCAGCCTCACCGTCCTGTGGTGGGCGGGGCTTTGCCTCTTCGCGGGGCGCCCGGTCTGGTTCTGGTAGCGCCTGCTCCTCGTCAGACAGGCCGAGATAGCTGCCGAGCATGAAGCCGGCTTGCAGTGCAAAGAGATAGCCGATCCAGACAAGGACGACGAACAGTCCGAACTCGCCGCGGATCACCCATGTCGGAAAGGCGACAAGCGTGACAGCGGCACTCGCGAGAATGATTGCCGGATAGCCGTGGGACAGGCCGATCAGAAGGCCTATCAAGAATAGTATGCCGGCAATGATCATGTAATTCGGTCTAGGCTTCCGATTTCGTGAAATCGAACTAGACAGTGCTTCACGGTAGCGCAAATAAGCGTGTGGAAGATCGATAAATATTTAAGATAATTTCTGAATTACTTATGTCTGATTTTATATATTGGTCTGACATTCTGTTAATCATCGGGAGCGCGATCCTGCCGCTCCCGGCGAGGGGATCGGGTCGCACGGCTTTCCGGCGCCGGAAGCGGCTGCGTCGCGGGCGGCTGTTCCCATCTCGACCGGAGATGCTCTAGAACGCCGCCCAAATGCAGGAGCATCCCATGACCATCGACGCCTCGACCTTGCAGCTCGGCCAGAGCAGCGCCTTGCCCGCCTCGCCGGAGGAGGCGCGGCTCGACCGCGTGCCCAATCCGCATGCCGGCACCCACTATCTCGCCCGCTTCACCTGCCCGGAATTCACCTCGATCTGCCCGGTCACCGGCCAGCCCGATTTCGGCATCCTCGTCATCGACTACCTGCCGGGCCAATGGCTGGTGGAGTCGAAGTCGCTGAAGCTCTATCTCGCCTCGTTCCGCAACCACGGCGCCTTCCATGAGGATTGCACCGTCGGCATCGGCAAGCGGCTCGCCGAGCTGCTGGAGCCGGAATGGTTCCGCATCGGCGGCTACTGGTATCCGCGCGGCGGCATCCCGATCGACGTTTTCTGGCAGACGGGCGAACCGCCGAAGGGGCTCTGGCTGCCGGACCAGGGCGTCGCGCCCTATCGCGGGCGCTGAAGCCGCTCAGGTCCTGGCGCCGAGCGGCGGCAGCAGGCGCGGCGTCGCGATGCCGAGCACGCCGATGGCGAGCCCGAAGACGGCGAGCGCCATCGGTGTCCCGAGCAGGTGCAGCAGAGTGCCCATGAGCAAGGGGCCGGTCGCGTGCCCCATGAAGAAGAAGCAGGCGAACAGGGCCATGGCCGAGCCGCGCGCCGTCGGTGCGAGTTCTGTCGCCTGGGCCTGAAAAGTGCCGTGCAGGAGGAAGAAGCCGAAGCCGGTCATGAGGAAGATGCCGATGGCGCTCCACCACGGGCCGGGAATCGTGAAGGCGAAATAGCCCAGTGCCATGGCGAGGCCGCCGAGGCGCATCATCTGGCGCGGCCCGACACGCTCGACGAGAACGCGCGTCAGGATGCCATAGACGAGGCCACCGAGCCCCATGGCGCCGATGGCAAGCCCGGCCTCCGAAGGACCGACGCCTGAGCGTTCGCGCAGGATGGCGGCGACGAAGGGCGGCAATCCGAAGACCAGCGCGCCTTCCACCATCACGAGCAGGTAAAGCAGCTTGCTGCGTGGATTGGCGAAGACTGCGCGATGGCTGGCCAGCGCGCCGGCGAGGCTCAGCGGCGGGCGGGCCGTGTCGGGGCGCGGCTTGAGCACGAGCCGGACCAGGAGTGCGCCGCCGGCTGCGAGCGATCCGGCGACGCCCAGCACGGCGCGCCAGCCGATATGGTCGGCGACGAGGCCCGAAAAGGTCGCGCCCGCCATCTGGCCGATGATCATGATGACGAGGAAGCGGCCGAGCATGATCTGTCGTTCGGCCATCGGGGCGCGGTCGCCGATGGCGGCCATGGCTGCAGGGATGACGCCGCCGGCCATCACGCCGCCGGCAGCCCGCAGCACCAGCAGCATCCAGAAGCCGCTCGCGAAGGCGGCCAGCGTCGAGAGCACGCACAGGGCCGCGAGGCAGGTGGCGATGCTGCGCAGCTTGCCGACCGAATCAGCGATCGGGCCGAGGAAAGGCTGTCCGAGCGCGTAGCAGCCGGAAAAGGCCGTCACCAGGAAGGCGATCTGGTGGACGCTCTGGCCGAATTCCGACGCAAGCGTCGGCACCAGCGGATCGATCAGCCGCATGGTGAAGGTCGAGGCGAAGCCGCAGAGCCCGAGAACCGGGATCAGGGCCCCCAGATTCTCCCCGGGGGCCTGAGCGGGTTCAGACATAGGCGACCGCGGCGGGGGCGGTGCGGGACTTGGCCAGGCGGTCGAAGCCCTGCAGCTCGGCGATCAGCTCCTTGAACTCGGCCAGCGGCACCATATTGGGGCCGTCGGAGGGGGCCTTGTCGGGGTCAGGGTGGGTCTCGATGAAGAGGCCGGCGACGCCGACGGCGACTGCCGCGCGCGACAGAACCGGCACGAATTCGCGCTGCCCGCCGGTCGAGGCGCCCTTGCCGCCGGGCTGTTGCACCGAATGGGTGGCGTCGAAGATCACGGGCGCGCCGATCTCGGCCATGGTCGGAAGCGCGCGCATGTCGGAGACCAGCGTGTTGTAGCCGAAGGAGGCGCCGCGCTCGGTCAGCATCACGTTCGGGTTGCCGCTCTCGGTCACCTTGGCGGCGACATTGACCATGTCCCAGGGCGCGAGGAACTGTCCCTTCTTGACGTTGATGACGCGGCCCGTCTTCGCGGCGGCGACGAGCAGATCGGTCTGGCGGCAGAGGAAGGCGGGAATCTGGAGGATATCGACGACCTCCGCGACCTCGGCACATTGGCCTGCATCGTGCACGTCGGTTACGACGGGCAGCCCGGTTCGCTCGCGGATTTCGGCGAAGACGGGCAGGGCTGCCTTCATGCCGATGCCGCGAGCGCCCTTGACGCTGGTGCGGTTGGCCTTGTCGAAGGAGGCCTTGAAGACGAGTCCGATCTTCAGCTCCGCCGCGATCTCCTTCAACGCCAGCGCGCATTCGAGCGCGTGGTCGCGGCTTTCCATCTGGCAGGGGCCGGCGATCAAGGCGAGCGGCAGCGCATTGCCGAAGCGCACGGGGCGGGCGAGATCCTCGCCGATGGTCACGATGGCGTTGGGAGTCATGGCGGCGTCCTTGTCCGGCGGGCTGCCGGGCTTATGTCTGCGAGCCCTGTCGGGTCAAGTCAGGGCAGCCCTGCGGTGAGTTTATGGGGCGATGTTCGCCGTCGAACGGGCTGGCGAAGCGGAGGCGAGGTCTGTAAATTCGCAGGCGAAGCACTATCTCGGATGGCGATGCAGGATCGGATGTGGATACGGCGCGGACGGGAATGATGCAGTCAGGCCAGGACAGGGCAAGGCAGGCCGGTTCTCCGGTGCAGGCCGGCGGCGGGTTGGTGATGGCCGATCGTCCCAGACGCGGCCAGCCGCCGAGCGATGGCGGCGGGCGCGACGGCAACGGACGCGAGGGCAGCGGCACCGCCGTCCTCACCCGGACGCGGACGCGCAAGCCCAATCTCTATCGCGTCCTGCTGCTCAACGACGACTACACCCCGATGGAGTTCGTCGTTCACGTTCTGGAGCGGTTCTTCAACAAGGACCGCGCCGAGGCCACGCAGATCATGATGCATGTGCATCAGAACGGCGTCGGCGAATGCGGCGTCTTTACCTACGAGGTCGCCGAGACCAAGGTTACGCTCGTCATGGATCTGGCGCGCAAGCACATGCATCCGCTGCAATGCGTGATGGAGAAGAAGTAGTCTTGGGTCATCGAGTTCTTTTGGAAATCAGATAGGAGCGCGCCCCTTGCCGAGTTTCTCGCGCAGTCTCGAACAGGCGCTTCACCGGGCTCTGGCTCTGGCCAACGAGCGCCGTCACGAATACGCCACCCTCGAACACCTGTTGCTCGCGCTGGTCGACGATCAGGATGCGGCTGCGGTGATGCGTGCGTGCAGCGTCGATCTCGACCTGCTCAGGCGCAATCTCGTCGATTACATCGACGCGGAGCTGACCAATCTCGTCACCGACGGACGTGACGATTCCAAGCCGACTGCCGGCTTCCAGCGCGTCATTCAGCGCGCGGTGATCCATGTCCAGTCCTCGGGCCGCGAGGAGGTGACGGGTGCCAATGTGCTCGTCGCGATGTTCGCCGAGCGCGAGAGCCACGCCGCCTACTTCCTGCAGGAGCAGGACATGACCCGCTACGACGCGGTGAACTATATCAGCCACGGCATCGCCAAGCGCCCCGGCGCGAACGAGAGCCGGCCGGTCCGCGGTGCGGAAGAGGAGGGCGAGCCCCAGCGCGAACAGCGCTCCGAACAGGGGCAGGCCGAGGACAAGGACAAGAAGAAAAAGGAAAGCGCGCTCGACGCTTACTGCGTCAACCTCAACCGAAAGGCGAGGGACGGGCGCATCGACCCGCTGATCGGCCGCGAGGCCGAGGTGCAGCGCACGATCCAGATCCTGTGCCGCCGCCAGAAGAACAATCCGCTGCTGGTCGGCGACCCCGGCGTCGGCAAGACCGCGATCGCCGAGGGCCTTGCCCTCAAGATCACGCGCGGCGAGGTGCCCGAGGTGCTGGAGGACGCGACCGTCTTCTCGCTCGACATGGGCACGCTGCTCGCCGGTACGCGCTATCGCGGCGATTTCGAAGAGCGCCTCAAGCAGGTGATGAAGGAGATCGAGCAGCACCCGAAGGCGATCATGTTCATCGACGAGATCCACACGGTGATCGGCGCCGGTGCGACCTCGGGCGGCGCGATGGACGCCTCGAACCTGCTGAAGCCGGCGCTGGCCTCGGGCTCGCTGCGCTGCATCGGCTCGACCACCTACAAGGAATACCGCCAGTATTTCGAGAAGGACCGGGCGCTGGTGCGCCGCTTCCAGAAGATCGACGTCAACGAGCCGTCGGTGCCGGACACGATCGAGATCCTCAAGGGGCTGAAGCCCTATTTCGAGGAGTTCCACAAGCTGCGCTACACCAACGACGCCATCAAGGCGGCGGTGGAGCTCTCGGCTCGCTACATCCATGACCGCAAGCTGCCGGACAAGGCGATCGACGTGATCGACGAGACCGGTGCCTCGCAGATGCTGGTGACCGAGGCCAAGCGCAAGAAGACGATCGGCGTGAAGGAGATCGAGGCGGCGATCGCGACCATGGCGCGCATCCCGGCCAAGACCGTCTCCAAGGACGATGCCGAGGTGCTGCGCAATCTCGAGACCACGCTGAAGCGCACGGTCTACGGCCAGGAAAAGGCGATCGAGGCGCTGTCTTCCTCGATCAAGCTCGCCCGTGCCGGCCTGCGCGATGGCGAGAAGCCGATCGGCTGCTATCTCTTCGCCGGTCCGACCGGCGTCGGCAAGACCGAGGTCGCGCGACAGCTCGCCTCCTCGCTCGGCGTCGAGCTGATCCGCTTCGACATGTCGGAATATATGGAGCGCCACACCGTCTCGCGGCTGATCGGCGCACCTCCCGGCTATGTCGGCTTCGACCAGGGCGGGCTCCTGACCGACCAGATCGACCAGCATCCGCATAGCGTGCTGCTGCTCGACGAGATCGAGAAGGCCCATCCCGACCTGTTCAACATCCTCCTGCAGGTGATGGACCACGGCAAGCTGACCGA
>NZ_JAFKFW010000032.1:54068-64580 GCF_017308015.1 Allobosea sp. | reverse complement strand
ACGCCATAGCTCTCGGCGAGGCGCAGCAGGCGCGTCTCATGGCCGATCAGGCGCTTGTTGATGTCGTAGAGCTGCTCGACCAGCGCCTCGATGCGGTTGTTGTTGAGCGAGAGCGACTTCACCGCGGTGATGATGTCGTCCTTGAGCTTCTTGTACTTGCGGTCCTGCGACGGCGAGAGCTTGGTGTTCTCCAGCCGGTTGGCGATGTCCTGGTCCTGCAGGCGGCGCAGCTTCTTGTAGTCGTCGGCGATGGCGTTGAAAGTCTCGAGCACGCGCGGCTTGAGTTCGGCCTCCATGGCCGAAAGCGACACGTTGTTCTCCATGTCGTCGTCGTCCATGTCCGGCTGGGTCTCGCCCTCCGGAGTCGCGGCCTGCTCGCCCTCTTCGGGCTCCTCCTCGCCGGCGACCGCAGGGTTCTTGCCGTCAGGGCCGGCATAGGTGGCTTCGAGATCGATGATGTCGCGCAGCAGCACCTTGCCGTCGACGAGTTCGTCGCGCCAGATGATGATGGCCTGGAAGGTCAGCGGGCTCTCGCAGAGCCCCGCGATCATCGCCTCGCGGCCGGCCTCGATGCGCTTGGCGATCGCGATTTCGCCCTCGCGCGAGAGCAGCTCGACCGAGCCCATCTCGCGCAGGTACATGCGGACGGGATCGTCGGTGCGCTCCGTCGGCTCCAGATTGCGCTTGGTCTCGACCGGCAGGGTCTGGCGCGAGGCGTCGACCATGTCGCCGCCCTCGGGCTCCTCCTCGTCGGCGCCGCCTTCCTTGCGGTTGGCGCGCTCTTCGCCGGCGGCTTCCGGATCCTCGTTGTCGACGACGTTGATGCCCTGCTCGCTGAGCTGGCCGAGCACGTCCTCGATCTGTTCGGAGGAAAACTCCTCGGAAGGCAGCACTTCGTTCAGTTCGTCATAGGTGACATAGCCGCGCTTCTTCGCGAGCTTGATCATCCGCCTTACGGCCTGATCGGTCAGGTCGAGCAACGGGCCGTCGGTAGTCGGGGGGGCATCCGGCGCGACCTGATCGGTCTTTTCCCGTTCGCTCGCTTTAGTCGCCATCAATCAGCGCTCCGCACTCGCGCCGGCTCTGGCCGAGAAAGCCATATACCGACGCATAAAAGGGCGGCGCGACCGCAGGCCCGGCGCGCTCACCCACCCAAATCCAGTTGCAGATGGCACCAGACGTCGTTGACGAATCGTGAACCACCCGACAGCTTGCGCGCTCAGGACCCGCGTCCACCACTCGCTGGAATATCAATCCTCGGACATGGCCTCGGTGCCTTCGATCGTCTCGAGGCGGGCTTTCACGTCCTTGATCCAGGCAAAATTGGCTTCGGTCGCATCGTCAGCCAAGGCGCGCTCGGCTGCTCTCAACTCGCTATTTAGCGTCCGCGCGCGATGATGCAAGACGAGGGCCTGATGAATCGAGTCGAAAACCGATTCAGGATCAGCATCTTGCGCCAGTTTCAGCCGCTCGGCGGGTCCCGTGACCGCCATGAGATGGCCCTGCGCTTCCCTGACTCGCGGCTGAGCCAGCCGATTCGCCAGCGTTTCCCGATCGAGCGTGTCCTCGACCGCATCGAGCAGAGCCTGCCGGAAGCGCTCGGCGGCCGGTCCGTCGAGCGATAATTCAGCGATCTCGTCGGCGCAGCGCAGGAGGAGGTCGGGGTGGCTCGCGAGCGCCAGCAGGATGAAGGCCTCGCGCTGATCCTCGCCGCGCAGTTTCGCCACGAGCCGCGATTGCGTCAGCGCGCTCGACGCCTTGAGCGGCCCGGCGAGCCAGGGCGGCACCTGCCGGCCGAACCCGCCGCGCTGAGGCCCCGCGCCCCGGCCGCGTTGGAAATTTCCACCGCCCCCGCCGCGCTCCGGCCGCGCCGGGGCGGCGCTGGCGAAGAACTGAGCCAGCCGCTCGTCGATCTCGCGGCGATAATGCTTGCGCGTGGTTTCGTCGCGAATCTGTCCAAGCGGCTCCTTCAGGCGGCGCTCGAAGGCGGCGCGGCGCTCCGGCGTATCGAGCGGGCCGGCCTCGACCTCGCGCTGCCAGAGCATGTCGACCAGCGGACGCGCTGCCCCGACCACCTCCGCGATCGCCTGCCTCCCGCCCGAGCGGGCGAGATCGTCGGGGTCCTGCCCGTCCGGCAGCAGGGCGAAGGAGAGCGACTTGCCGGGCTCCAGCAGCGGCAGCGCCAGATCGATCGCCCGGCTCGCGGCCTTGCGGCCGGCCTTGTCGCCGTCGAGACAGATCACCGGCTCGTCGGCCATGCGCCAGAGCAGGCCGAGCTGGTCCTCGGTCAGGGCCGTGCCGAGCGGTGCCACGGTCTGCGGGAAACCTGACAGCGCCATCGCGATGACGTCGACATAACCCTCGACCACCACGACCTGGCCGGTGTCGTGCGACGCCTTGCGGGCATTGTGGTGATTGAACAGCAGGTGCCCCTTGTGGAAGAGCGGCGTCTCCGGCGAATTCAGGTATTTCGCCGCGACCTCCGAACTCATCGCCCGCCCGCCAAAGGCGACCACGCGTCCCCGCGCATCATGGATCGGGAACATCACCCGGTCGCGGAAGCGGTCATAGGGCACGGCGATCTCCTCGCCATGCACCAGCAGCCCCGCCTCCATCATCAATTCGGCCGGGACGCCCTTCCCCGCCAGATGGTCGCGCAGCGCAAACCGATCAGCCGGACCGTAACCCAGCCGGAAGCGCGTGCGCGCCTCCCCGTCGAGCCCGCGTGTCGCGAGATAGCGCCGGGCTCCGCCGCCGCGATCGCCCATCAGTTCGGCCTCGAAGAACTGCGCCGCGAGCTCCACGACCTCGTGCAGCCCCTTGCGCTTCTCCTCCTGGACCTGCGCCTCCGCCGTGATCTTCGGCAGGATCACGCCCGCCTCGGCCGCGAGCTTCTCCACGGCCTCGGGGAAGGAGAGCCCCTCGGTCTCCATCACGAACTTGAAGATGTCGCCGTTCTTGCCCGACGAGAAATCGAAGAAGGACGCCTTCTGGTCGTTGACGAAGAAGGAGGCGGTCTTCTCGGCATTGAAGGGCGAGAGGCCCTTCCATTCGCGCCCCGCCTTTTGGAGGCGCACGCGCTTGCCCACGACCGCCGAGACAGGCAGCCGCGCCTTGATTTCCTCAAGGACGGAGGGCGGAAATTTCATGGTTCCTGATGTGGCCCCTGCGCGTCGGAAAGCCAACCTCGAACATGGCTTCGACAGAGCTTGTCGGCACTATCCACAAGCGCAGCCTCAAGACAGGCTCGTCATTCTCGGGGCGGAGCACAGCTTCGACCCGAGAATCTCATGACAGAGAACACTGGTTTCCGAGATGCCCGGGTCAAGCCCGAGCACGACGGCCCTCATGACCTGATCAGCGGCGCTCAGCCGCCCAAGGCGGCCTTCACCATCGGGCTGACCTTGCCGAAATCCATCTGGCCGGCATAGGCCGCCCGCAGGACGGCGATGACCTTGCCCATGTCCTTGACGGCGGTCGCGCCGGTCTCGGCCACGGCCTTGTCGATCGCGGCCTTCACCTCATCGTCCGACATCTGCTGAGGCAGGTAGGACGAAATCACCGCGACCTCGACGCGCTCGCCGTCGGCAAGCTCGGGCCGGTTGTTGGCATCGTAGATAGCGATCGATTCCTGGCGCTGCTTGATCATCTTCTGGAGCACGCCGAGGATCTCATCGGCTGTCGCCTCGCCCTTGCCGGCGCCGCGAGCCTCGATGTCCTTCTCCTTCAGTGCAGCGCTGATCAGGCGGATCGCCGCCACCTTCGCTTTCTCGCCGGCCTTCATCGCTTCCTTCATGTCGGCTGTGAAGCGCTCGCGCAGGCTGGTCATCTCGTTGTTCCTTTTTCTCTTGTGCGGCCTGCGCCAGCTTCGATTGACGGGCCGGGCCCGGCTCTTTAAGGCTCGCGTTCCAGACCGGCGGAGTGGATTGCCGCAGCCCCGCCTCCGCATTTTGCCGCTCGCGCGGCCTGGACCGAGACATAGACATGACCGCTCCCGAAGGAAACCCTGCCGATACCGGCTGGACTGAACCGCGCGCGACCGCGCTCCTGGTGCTGGCAGATGGCACGGTGCTGGAAGGCTTCGGCCTCGGCGCCATCGGCGAGGCGCCGGGCGAGGTCTGCTTCAACACCTCGATGACCGGCTATCAGGAAATTCTGACCGATCCGTCCTATGCCGGTCAGATCATCACCTTCACCTTCCCGCATGTCGGCAATGTCGGCGTGAACGAGGAAGACACCGAGACGGTGAACGCCGCCGCCTCCTCCGGGGTGCGGGGCTGCGTGCTTCATGCCGCCATCACCGAGCCCTCGAACTGGCGCAGCCATCGGCATTTCGACGCCTGGCTCAAGGCCCGCAACATTGTCGGCATCTGCGGCGTCGACACCCGCGCGCTGACCGCCCTGATCCGCGACCGCGGCATGCCGAACGCCATCCTCGCCCATAACCCGGACGGCGTTTTCGATGTCGAGCGCCTGAAGAAGCAGGCAGCCGAGCTGCCTTCGATGGCCGGTCTCGACCTCGTTCCGCTGGTCACCGCCGCACAGCGCTACGACTGGGACGAGACGCCCTGGATCTGGCCCACCGGCTACGGCAAGCGCGACAGCAGCCGGTTCAAGGTCGTCGCCATCGACTACGGCGTGAAGCGCAACATCCTGCGCCTGCTCGCCAAGGCCGGCTGCGACGTCACGGTCGTGCCCTCGACCGCCACCGCCGAGGACATCCTGTCGATCAACCCCGACGGCATCTTCCTCTCCAACGGCCCGGGCGACCCGGCCGCGACCGGCGAATATGCCGTGCCGGTGATCAAGGAACTGCTCGACAGGAAGGTCCCGACCTTCGGCATCTGCCTCGGCCACCAGATGATGGCGCTCGCCATCGGCGGCCAGACCATGAAGATGAAGCAGGGTCATCACGGCGCCAACCACCCGGTCCAGGACAAGACCACCGGCAAGGTCGAGATCGTCTCGATGAACCATGGTTTCGCAGTCGATCCGGCGAGCCTGCCGGCCAATGCGGTCGAGACCCATGTCTCGCTCTTCGACGGTTCGAACAGCGGCATCGCGCTCACCGACCGCCCCGCCTTCAGCGTCCAGCACCATCCGGAAGCCTCCGCCGGCCCGCAGGACAGCCACTATCTCTTCACCCGCTTCACCGAGCTGATGGCGGCAGAAAAGGCGAAGAAGGCGGCCTGAGAGCCGCCTCGATGCCGAAGGAGACGGGCATGATCCACCAGTTGCGCATCTACGAGATCTTCGAGCGCAACAAGGGGGCCTTCCATGCCCGTTTCCGCGACCATGCCGCGCGCATCATGTCCCGCCACGGTTTCAGGATCGTGGCGATGTGGGAAACGGCGAGCGCAGGGCGCACCGAGTTCGCCTATATCCTCGCCTGGCCCGATGCCGAGACCAAGGCCAAGGCCTGGGCGAGCTTCATGGCCGATCCGGAATGGATCGAGATCAAGCGCGTGACCAAGATCGAGCAGGGCGACATGGTCGGCGCGATCGAGGACCGCATCCTGACGTTGACCGATTATTCGCCGGCCTTCGATTGACAGCGCCGGCGCCACGCGGTTTAAGCGGCGCATGACCAGCCTGATGGCCCAGTTCCGCAGCTATTACGCCCCGTCCTCATAGAGGCGGTGGCATTCCCATGTTCAACCGCCGCGCTGGCGGTTGAATTCAGGCAAGTCACCCGGCATCGCGGCCTACCACGGACCCAAGCGATGTCTTCCCCAATCAGAACCGTCTCCACCATCGGCATCATGGGCTTCGGCGCCTTCGGCCGCCTGATGGCCCGCCATCTCCTGCCGCATTTTGCGCTGCGCATCTGCGATCCCGCCAACGCGCCCGCGCCCGATGCCGCCGGAAAGGGCCTGCGATCTGCCACCGCTGCCGAAGTCGCGGCTTGCGAGCTTGTCATCCTCGCCGTGCCAGTCCCCGCCATACCCGAAGCGATCGCGGCCCTGCGCCCGCATCTGAAGGCCGGCGCCATCGTGCTCGATGTCGGCTCGGTCAAGATCGGACCGGCCCGCGCCATGCAGGCCGCGCTTCCCGATGATGTCGAGATCATCGGCACGCATCCGCTCTTCGGCCCGCAAAGCGCCCGTAACGGGCTTTCCGGCCTCAAGATCGCGCTTTGCCCGATCCGGGGCGCTGAAGCCTTTTCAAGCGAACTGGGCACCGGCTCGCGTGAAGAAAATACGGTAAAGCATCGTTCCAGCACGCCGCGCATCGCCGCCTTCCTGCGTCATGTGCTCAAGCTGAAGGTCATCGTTACGACGGCCGACGCCCACGACCGCGAGGTTGCGATGGTGCAGGGCCTCACCCATCTGATCGCGAAGATCCTGGTGCGGATGGAGCCCCTGCCCCGGACGATGACCACGGCGAGCTTCGAGCTCCTGATGCAGGCGACCGAAATGGTCCGCCACGACGCCCCCAATGTCTTCATGGCGATCGAGCGTGCGAATCCCCATGCCAAGGCGGTACGTGATCGCTTCTTCGCCCTTGCAGAGGAGATGAGGCTGTTCCTGGAGAACGGCCATCTCGAAGCGGCGCAACCGGCCGCCGCCCTGCCTCACAAGGTCGCAGAGATCGCACAGGCCTAGCCTTTGCGATCCTCTCCGACGAGAATGCCCGAAACGCGAACATTCCTGCGATGACCGACAATCCCCTGCTCTACCCGGGCGCCGCCCATCCCGACCTGCGCGAGCCGATGATCGCGGAGCTCGTCCGCACGTTCTATGCGCGGGCCCGGGAGGACAAGCTGATCGGCCCGGTCTTCGAGGCCGCTGTCGAGGACTGGGACCACCATATCGGCAAGATCACCGATTTCTGGAGCGGCGTGATGCTGCGCACCGGCCGTTACGATGGCCGCCCGATGCGCCCGCACCTGATCCTGCCGCTCGAAGGCAAGCATTTCGACCGCTGGCTCGATCTGTTCGAAATTACCGCGCATGAAATCTGCCCGCCCGATATCGCGCAGGCCTTCATCGTCCGGGCGCGGCGCATCGCCGACAGCTTCGAGATGGCCCGCGCCAGCCAGCGCGGCGAGGTCGCTGCGCCCCGGCATAGCCTGCGGTGAATACAGCCCGAGCATGACGCAAATCAGGCTGCTCTGGCCTCCCGCCTGACAAATGCCGCGATTTCTTCCCGATCGGCTCCCGCTTCCCGCGCGATCCGCTCGGCCAAGGCCGCCGCCGATGGCCTGAGCGCGCCAAGCGGCCGGTCGAGCCAGTAGGAAACCGGGTTCAGCGCCTCGCGCTCATCGACCCTGACGATCCGCCCCGCCGCCAGTTGCTCGCGCGCCAGCGGTGGACGCGCCAAGGCGATGCCGAGCCCATGGGCAGCAGCATCCAGCACGAGGTTATAGTCCTCGAAGCGCCGATCCTGCGGGCGCGGGCGATAATCCAGCCCCTGCGCCGCGAACCAGGCCTTCCAGCCGGCAGCGTCCGAGTCGTGGATCAGCGGCTGTGCAAGGAGACGCTCCGGAGCGCCTTCCCCGATCGCTTCGGCAAGCTGCGGCGAGGCGATCGGGAAGCACCACTCCTCGAACAGCTTGAGCGAGAGCCGGTCAGGCGCTCCGCCGCGCCCGCAGCGTATGCCGAGATCGACGCCCTCCTCCTCGAAATCCACCTTGCGATGCTCGACCTGCAGCACGATCCGCAGCGCAGGCGTTCCTGTCTCCAGCATCGCCAGCCGCGGCATCAGCCAGAGCGCACAGACCGAGGGCGGCGCGCTGACCCGCACCACCGAGGCGCCCCGCGCCTCGCGCCAGCGCTCGGAATTATCGGCGATCAGCGCAAAGGCCTCCTGCGTGCGCTGGAGCAGGCGCTGCCCCTCCGGCGTCAGCGAGACGCCCCGCGCCTGCCGCAGGAAAACGCGCAGGCCCAGCCAATGCTCGAGCTTGGCGATCTGCCGGCTCACCGCGCCATGGGTGAGGTTCAGCGCCTCGGCCGCGGACGAGAAGCTGCCCGTGCGTGCAGCCGCCTCGAAAGCGCGGAGTGTATCGAGCGGCGGCAGGTTCGAGCTGTGATCCATCCTCACAGCTCATGCGCGAATTGTTCGTTTGTCAATCAGCTCGCCGAGGCGCTTATCGGGAGCAACTTCTCGTCATCGATGGATCGACGCCATGTCCTCCTCAAGCTGCACCTCCCCGGCGCTGACCACCTCAGGTTCCCAGCGTCTCGACCCGACGCTGGTCTTCACCGTGACCTTCACGGTCATGGCCTGGGCCTCCTCTTTCCCGGCGATCCGCGCCGGCCTTGCCGGCTTCGGCCCGGCCGAGATGGCGGCTCTGCGTTTCGCGATGGCCGGCGGCCCGGCCGCTCTCTTCCTTATCGCAACACGAGCGAAGCTGCCCGAACTCGGCGACATCTGGCGCTTCCTCGTCGGCGGCGTGATCTTCATCGCGGGCTACGCCCTGCTCCTGAACTTCGGCCAGCGCGTCGTGCCGGCGGGTCCGGCCGCCTTCATCATCAACACCAACCCGATCATGACCGCCGTGCTCGCCATGATGATCCTGGGCGAGCGCTTCAGCCTCACCGCCTGGCTCGGCACGGCTCTGTCCTTCGCCGGCATCGGCGTGATTGCGCTCGGCAAGGGGCTCGATGTCGAGATCGGCATGAGCGTGCTGCTGATCCTCGGCGCCGCCTTCTGCAACGCCATTACCACGGTCGTCCAGAAGCCGCTCTTCGCCCGCTACAAGCCGCTCCATGTCGCCGCCTGGAACATGGCGATCGGCGGCTTCGTGCTGCTGCCCTTCCTGCCGTCGGCGATCGAACAGGCGCAGGTCGCGCCGAGCGTCTCCTTCTGGTCGGTGGTCTATCTCGCCGTCGTGCCGAGCCTGATCGCCTACGGCACCTGGGCGATCACGCTCTCGCGCCTGCCGGCCGCCCGCGCCTCGAACTTCCAATATGCCGTGCCGCCGATGGCGATGCTGATCGGCTTCCTCTGGCTTGGCGAAATCCCAACTGTCTTCGGCCTGATCGGCGGCGCCATGGCACTCGCCGGGGTGGTGGTCGTCAACCTGAAGCGCTGACAGGAACCGATCAGAACCCCTTGGCCTCCAGCGCCTTCTCGTCATCCGCGATATAGTCGCGGATGATCGGGACGGCGCTCTTGTGCTGGCCGAGCAGAAGCTGGAACACCATGTCGCCGCCGATATCGAAGGAGATCGAGCAGGCGCAGAGATAGAATTCCCACATCCGCGCGAAGCGCTCGCCCATCATGGCGACGACCTCCGCGCGCTTGGCCATGAAGCGCTCGCGCCAGGCCTCCAATGTCCAGTGATAGTGCCGGCGCCAGAACTCGCAGTCGGACGCCCACAGGCCGGTCTGCTCCTGCGCGGCGAACACCTCCGACAATGCCGGCGCATAGCCGCCGGGGAAGATGTATTTATCGAAGAACGGCCCGGTGAAGCCGGGCGGGCCGACGCGGCCGATACAGTGGACCAGCGCGATCCCGTCCGGCGTCAACAGGTCGCGAATTCCCCCGAAATACTCGCCGTAATGCGCGACGCCGACATGCTCCATCATGCCGACTGAAACGACGCGGTCGAACGTGCCGCCGAGTTCGCGATAATCCTTGTTGATGAAGGTGACAGCGTCGCCGACGCCGGCGGCCCCGGCCCGCCTCGAGGCCGCCGCCATCTGGTCGGGCGAGACGTTGAGCCCGGTCACCTTCGCCCCGCAGGCCTTGGCGAGATAGATCGCAAGCTCCCCCCAACCGGAGCCGATATCGAGCACGCTCATGCCGGGCTCGATTTTCAGCTTGGCGGCGAGGTGCCGCAGCTTCGCCTTCTGCGCCGCCTCGAGCCCGACCTCCGGCGTATGCCAGTAGGCGCAGGAATAGGTCATCGTCTCGTCGAGCCACAGCCGGTAGAAATCGGTCGGGATGTCGTAGTGGTGCTTGACCTTCTTGCCGGCGACGCCGAGCGGGTTGTGCATCCGCCAGCGCCGGATCTTGAAGCGGACTTTCCGGATCGCCTGCTGCAGAGGGTCCTTGCGCATCTCGCGTCGCTGCAGCCAGAACAGCGTCAGCAGGTCGTGGATCGTGCCTTCCTCGAAATCGATCCGCCCGTCCATGTAGCCTTCGGCCAAAGCGAGCTCGGGGTTGAGGAAGAGTTCGCGCTCGACGCGGTTGTCATGGAAGCGCACGGAGACGGCAGGCGCGATCTTGGTGACGCCAGCGAAGAGCAGCTCAGCCGGCCCGGAGCCGAAGACATGCTGCTTGCCGTCAGGCGTGATGACCGTCAGCCGTCCGTGGCGGATGAACCGCTTGAGCAATCGCGGCAGCAGCAGCATGGGCGCTCCTCGTCTCGATTCGCCAACTAAAGCCGAAACCCGGCCGCCTCGAAACCCCGAAGGTTGCGGAGCCACCCCGCTTGTGCGTAGTCATCGGGATATTGCTGCAACCCGAGGATCGACCGAGCACATGTCCTGGCGCGATTTCTGGAACGGCGAGCATTCGATCTACGTCTCGCCGCGCCACAAGGCCCTGCATTATCGCGCCATC
>NZ_JAFKFW010000032.1:0-54044 GCF_017308015.1 Allobosea sp. | reverse complement strand
ATCGCGACGGACCTGATCGGCCATATCCCCTCGACCGAGGCGACCGTCCTCGACCATGGCTGCGGCGAGGCACTCGACGCCGCTCGCGTCGCCGCCTCCTGCGGCAAGCTCTATCTCTGCGAGGCGGCGCCGACCGTGCGCGACAAGCTGCGAGCGCAGTTCGGCCGCAAGGACAACATCGTCGTGGTCTCGCCGGAAGAGGTCGAGGCCCTGCCGCCAGCCTCGCTCGACCTCGTCGTCGCCAATTCCTTGCTCCAGTACCTCTCGCGCGACGAACTGAAGGCGTTGCTGGAAATCTGGCGCGACCGGTTGAAGCCCAGCGGTTCGCTGATCGTCGCCGACGTCATCCCGCCCGATGTCAGCCCGCTGACCGACGCCTCGCAGCTTCTCGCTTTCGCCTGGCGCGGCGGCTTCCTCATGGCGGCGCTCGGCGGCCTCGTCCGCACCGCCTTCTCGGACTATCGCAAGCTCCGGGCGCAATACGGCCTGTCGACCTATACGGCCGAGGCAATCACCGCCCTCATCCGTGAGGCGGGCTTCGCGGATGTGCAGCGTCCGAAGAATTTCGGGCACAATCCGCATCGCATGACGTTTAGGGCAACCAGGCCCGAAGCATAGACGAAAGTAGAATTCGAGCCGGGAATCCGACTCCCCCACACCAACATTCCCTTGCGGAATATCGTCATAAGCCTTGATCTGACGCTTCAAATATGGCTTTGACCGCGGCTTGCCCCGCGAGATTTCCGTGCAGGACCAGTTCATCTGTCCCTATTGCGAAGCAGCGCTCAACAACGGCGTGCTGTCATGCCGTAGCTGCGGGCGCGACCTCACGCCCGTGCTGCCGCTGCTGCGCCGCCTCGATGCTCTGGAAGAACGCCTCGCCGCCGCCGAGAAGCGTATGGACGAAGACCGCGCCGCGCTCGCAGCAGCCCGGACGGCAGAGCCGGCACGGGCTTCGGCCTTCACGCCCGCAGCAGCCCCTGCGGAGGCCGCGCCGGCCACCGCAGGGCTCGCGCGCCGGCGCTTCTGGGTCTTGCCCTTCGGTCTTGTGCTGCTGCTGCTCGCCTATTGGGCGGTCATTCTCTGGCTCGACCTGCCGCTCTGGACGTTGCGTCTCGCCTCGATCGCGATCCCGTTCTTCACCGGTTTCGTCTATTTCGGCATCCGCCCGCGCCTGATTGCCTTCGATATCGGCATCGCCTTCGTCTTTGCGATTTTTTCCGTCGCGACCATGAACGCGTTGCTGGGTTGGCACGACAACATACCGCTCCTTCCGCAAGGGTCGGTGGCCTGGCGCGAGACCTCGTTCTACGCGCTGAGCATCGGCGCCTCCATGTTCTCGGGGATGTTGCTGCGCGTGACGCAGGCTGCGCTGACCGCGCGCGGCCTCGTCTCGCTGCCGGAACTGCGGAAAGGGCTGCAGGCCGTCCACGGCAAGGTGCCGATGGACACGCTGAAGACGATCGAAACCACCATCCTGATGGCCGGCACCGCCATTTCGGCGATCGCCGGCCTCATCGCCGCAATCCTGGGAGTGAAATAGGACGATGATGAAGTCTGTGCTCGTTCGGCACATTCTGCCTGCCGTTCTCGCCACCGCCGCCATGCTGACGGCGGCCCAAGCCGCCGACCCGATCCATCTGATCACCCGCGAGGAAGCGGGCCTGCCGACCGCGCCCAAGGCCGCGGCCAGCACCCGCAACCTGACGCGCGGACCCGGCATCGACACCTTGCCGACCCCGGACAAGGGCGTCGACGGCAAGCCATTCCGCCTGGCCGTGCGCTTCATGCCCGCAAACGGCGTGCCGATCGACCCGGCGACCGTGCGCGTCTTCTACCGGCGCGATCCTCCGGTCGATATCACCCAGCGCATCAAGCCGTTCATCACGCCGGCCGGGATCGACGCGCCCTCCGTCGTCGTCCCCAGCGGCAGCCATACCCTCGAGATCGAGGCCGCCGATAAGGAAGGCCGGATCGGCCGCAGGCAGCTCACGCTGACCGTCGCCCCGACCCCGTGAGACATTGAGGGCCGGTCATCGAATGGCCCGCCCTCATCACATGGTCGTAGCGCAAGCTTCGTGCCTTGCCTGCCGCCATGTGATGAACTCCTGCCGGCAGGCGCGAAACCCTGGCGCCGCCCTGGGGGCACGGATGAAATATTGGCTGGTGACGGCGGCTTTGCTCGCCGCAGCATGGAGCACTTTGCCGGGCGCTTCAGCGCAGTCCGGCAGGATCAGGCCGGAATGCCGCAGCATGGGCAATCCGCATTCCTGCAGTTGTGCGCTCGACAATGGCGGCAGGATCGTGCCGGATCATCACCGCATCGGCCGGATGAACTGGCGGAGCCCCAAGGTTGGAACCGGGGCACATATGGCGTTCATGAACTGCGCGACGGGCTCGGGGCGATAGCGCCGGGCCGCACCCGAGCTCCCTCGAAGCCGCGTGAGCTAGCCGGCCCTGTCCGCGAAGCTGAAGAACTTGTGGCCGAGAAACGAGAACACCATCACCACGCCGGTGGTGACGAATTGCATCGGCAGATAGGGCAGACCCGCCCGCGCAACGAACAGATGCATCAGGATGCCGGTGAGCACGAAGCCGCCGGCCGCGATCAGGGCGAAGCGCCAGCCGGCCTGGGCATGGCTGCGGGTCGCATCGAAGGTCATCCAGCGGTTGAGGCCATAGGAAACCAGCGCCCCGACGATGAAGCCGGCCAGCGTCGCCGGCACGGGCTCGACATGGGTCAGCTCGACCAGCCCGATCAGAACGCCGTAATGCGCGACCGCCGTCAGCCCGCCGGCCAGGACATAGGCGGCGAGCTGGCGGATCTGGCGTGGATACTGGCGAAGCGGCATCCGCGCTTCGTAGAGGATGCCGCAGGTTCGCGGAAGCCCGTCAGCCCGCGTCGCTGCCGGCGAGATTGGCCGGCATGCCGCCGACCGGCATGTCCAGTCCCTGCTTCAGCGTATCGAGATGATACTCGCGGATGCGGCCGTTGGTCGGGTCGCTGACGAAGGCGCTGCTGCCGATGACGGCGAGGCTCGGCGTCGGCGTCTTGGCTCCGTAGGCGCAGTCGAAGGCCGGCACGGCATCGAAGGCCGCGAGGTCCTTCCAGACCGGCGCGATCTCGTAGATCCGCAGCTTGCCGTCCGGCGTCAGGTTGGCGAGCCGGCTGCCATTGCCGCTGAGCTCGAACTGGCAGGCGGCCTGCCCGCCCGGCACGGCCAGCACGTCCTCGATCTTCAGCGCCTTCGCCTCCGGGTCGATCCGCAGCAGCGCGTCATAGGGCGCCTTCAGACCGTAATTGCCAACGAGATGGCGCCCGTTGTCGCGCGACTTCAACGCGCTGACACGGCGCTCGTCGGGATAGCCGAGCTTGCGGCCGCTCCAGCTCGCGGCAGCCCCCTTGCCGGCCTTGGACAGCACCAGCAAGCCACCGCCCTCGCCCTCGGCGCAGCCGAAGATATGGCGGCCGCCGCGCGCTGCGGCCGAGCCATGGAAGAGCTTGCAGGAGGCATCGGGCTTTGCCGCGTCGTCGAAGAGCGCGACGCGCTTCCAGTCCTTACCCTCCGCGAGAATCTCGAAGCCGTTCGGCCGCGACGAGGCGCTGCGATCGTCGCCCTTGGCATAGGCCGGGTTCGGGATCGACATCAGCCATTGCCGGTTGCCGAGCGGCACCGCGACGCCGTGCTGCGGCGCCGGGCTCGGCCAGGTCGTCGCGGTAGGCTTCTCCTTGGCGAGGCTGTCGATCGCGACCAGCACGGCCTTCGGCTCGCTCTTGCCTTCCCAGGGCCGCAGACCGTCGAAGAACAGCGCGAGCTGGCCATGGCCGGAGAGTACATGCGCCGGCCGGTCGCCCTTCACCGCGAAATCGAGCAGCTTCGGCGACGCCTTGTCGAGATCGACATGGTCGCCATGCGATTCCGCGATCAGCCCGGTATCGAGGATACGCAGCGTGCCCGCCTCGTCGCCGGTCTTGACCACGACATAGCGCCCGCCGGACACGCCGGCGAAACCGGGATTGGCCTTCGGCATGTCGAAGCTGTGCGTGACCTCGCCGCTGTCGAGATCGAGGATGCGGACGACCGGCTTCTCGTGATCGGCGAAGACGAGGCGCCCGCGCAGCGGGGCATGGTCATGGGCGAAAGCCGCAGAAGCGAGCAGGCAGCCGACCAGGCCGGCGGCAGCGAAGCGGGAGGAAGGCACGGGAGAGCTCCAAGGTAATAATGCAATGATATAACGTTACATAACCACACGGCGAACTCAACCCGCTTCCGCGCCGCCGGTGGATAAGGCAGCGCGTCCGGCAAGCGCCCGCGAGGCGCCTGCCGAACAGCGATCAGCCAAATCGCCTCAGGCCCTGACCTCGAACACCATGTTGAACGGCGTCTCGGTCGCCCGGCGAAAATGCTGGAAGCCCGCATCCATCGCGACCTTCCGCAAGCGCATCTCGCCGGCCTGCGCGCCGAGACCCAGCCCGACCTCCTGCGAGAGCGAGGCCGGCGTGCAGATCATCGTCGAGGCCCCGTAGAAGATCCGCCCGACCGGGTTCAGGTTGTCCTTGAGATGGTCGTGCGCGAAGGGCTCGACGATCATCCAGCTCCCGTCCTCCGCGAGCACATCGCGTATATGCTTACCGGCGCCGACGGGGTCACCCATATCGTGCAGGCAGTCGAACATCGTCACAAGGTCGTATTTCCGCTCCGGGAAATCCTTGGCCGTGGCGCGCTCGAAGACGATGCGGTCGCCGACACCGGCCTTCTCCGCCGCCTCCCGCGCCCGCTCGATCGAAGGCCCGTGATAGTCGAAACCGTGGAAGCGCGATTGCGGGTAGGCCTGCGCCATCAGGATGGTGGAGGAGCCGTGCCCGCAGCCGACATCGGCGACGGTCGCGCCCTCCATCAGCTTCACCTGAACGCCGCTGAGCGCCGGAATCCAGTCCGTTGTGAGATGGGCATTGTAGCCCGGACGGAAGAAGCGCTCGGTCCCCCGGAACAGGCATTTGCTGTGCTCGTGCCAGCCGAGTCCCGAACCGTTGCGGAAAGCCTCCTCGACCTTCGGCTCGTCGAGCCACATCGACTGGACGATTTCGAAGGCGCCGGCGAAGAAGGCCGGGCTGTCCTCCTCGGCGAAGGCCATGGCCTGCTCGGCCGAGAGGCTGAAGCTGTCGCTGCCCTCGTCATAATCGACGTAGCCGGCCGAAGCCTGGCCAGCGAGCCATTCGCGCAGATAGCGCTCCTTGAGGCCGGTCTTCTCGGCCAGTTGCAAGGAGGTGACGGGCCTGCCGTCGGCCATCGCCTTGTAGAGGCCGAGCTGGTCGCCCAGAACGATCAGGGCCCCTGTGACGGAGGCGCCGACGTCGCCGACGAGACGCCCCACCAAATCATCGAGTTTCTGAGGGTCGGCAGCACGCATGGCCATGCTCCTCGGGTTCGGGCGTGGCCGGTGCCGTATCGCGATCCGGCTCGACGCCATCGCGGAAGCAGGAACGCTAGACCCGTGCGCGAGCCTGTCAACGTGACGAAGTCTGACCCTGAGCCTGTTCCCCGCCCGAAAGCCATTCGGGGCCGAGCCGCGGCAGGTTGGGATCGCGCCGCGCCGTTTCGATCACGCTGTCGATCAGCCCGGGGAAGCGCTGGTTCAGTTCCTCGCGCCGGATGCTCAGGTAGCGCGACGTGCCCTCGACCCGCATGCGGGTGATGCCGGCCTCGCGCAGCTTGGCGAAGTGATAGGACAACAGCGAAGGAGAAGCGAAGGCCGTGAAATGGCTGCAGCGCGCCCTGTCGACGTCGTTGAGGTCGGAGAGCGCGACGAGGATGCCGAGCCGGATCGGATCGGCCAATGCTCCGAATACGTCGGCGGGCGCCACATCCTCGATATCGGGGTGGAAAACCGGCTTCATGACCTCCGAGATAGGCGATGCCGCCGCTCCTGACAATATTCAACATTCATTGAAATTATCCTTGCGGCAATCGCCAGGCAGGCTTAATTCAACGATCATTGAATTTCGAACCCAGCTTTCGAAACAGCGATCATCCGCAAGGATCACTCCCATGGATACGCGCCTTCTCTCGCTTGCCGGCGGCGCCTTCGCCATCGGCACGGGCAGCCTGATCGTCACCGGCATCCTGCCCCATCTCGCCTCCGGCCTCGCCGTCTCGATCGACACCGCCGGCCTGCTGATCTCGATCTTCGCGCTGGCTTATGCGGTCGGCTCGCCGATCCTCTCCACCGTTCTGGGCGATGCCGATCGCAAGACGGTGCTGGCCGGCGCGATCACCGTCTTCGGCCTCGCCAATCTCGGCGCCGCCTTCGCCACCGATTTCTGGGTGGTGATGGCGGCCCGGATCGTGATGGCGTTCTCGGCCGGCGTCTTCATGCCCGCCGCCAACGCCGTCGCCGTCGCGGTCTCGCCCCCCGAGCGGCGCGGCCGCGCCATCGCGCTTGTCACCGGTGGCATGACCGTCTCGCTGATTCTCGGCATTCCGATCGGTACGGCAGTCGTCGGCTTCGGCGGCTGGCATCTCGCCTTCCTGATCGTGGCGGGCCTGAGCGCGCTCTCGCTGGCGGGCCTGCTGGTCAAGCTTCCGCGTGGCCTGCCGCGCGGCACCAACACCTTGCGCGAACGGCTGCAGGTAGCGGCGCGGGGCGACGTGCTGCTGGCGCTCGCCACGACCATGCTGTGGACCACCGGCGCCTTCGTTCTCTACACCTATATCGCGCCCTTCCTGACCAACCACGCCGGCATCACGGGGCCGTGGCTCGCCGCGACGCTGGTCGTCTCCGGCCTCGGCTCGGCGATCGGCAACCAGCTCGGCGGCATCGCCAGCGACCGCTTCGGCCCCGAGCGCTCGCTGAGCGTGGTGCTGTCGATCTTGGCCGCCGCGCTGGCTAGCGCCTCGCTGATCGCAGTCAGCCTGCCGCCGGCGTTGGCGATCTGGCCGATCCCCTTCGTGCTCTTCGTCTGGAGCGCGGCCGGCTGGGCCGGCCACCCTTCGCAGATGTCCCGACTGGCGGCGATGGCGCCGGATGCGACCGTAGTCGCGCTCTCGCTCAACGCCTCCGCGCTCTATTTCGGCATCGCGGCCGGCGCGGCACTCGGCCAGCAGGTGATGCGCCATGCCGGCACCTGGCCGCTCGGCTTCGTCGGCGCCGCCTGCGAGGTTGCGGCGCTCGCGGTGCTCGCATTCACGTTCTATCGCAAGCGCGCCGCCAAGGGCGCGCCGCCCCTCCCGGAAACGGCAGCGCCGGCTCGAAGCTGAGAGGGTGCGGGCGGATCAGGCCGCTTCCGCCCGCCGCCAGGCCGGGAACGGGTCCGGCAGGTCGCGGTAGCGCTCGGGGTTGAAGCGCAGCGGCAGGGCATCGCCGACGAGACAGAGGTCGAGCGCGGCGCGAATCGCCGCCTCGTCCAACTCCGTGCCGATGAAGACCAGCTCCTGCCGGCGGTCGCCCCAGACGGAATGCCAGTTGCGGTTCAGGATCGTCTTCCACTCGGGATGGTCGGGCCAACGCGAGCGTGGCACCGCCGCCCACCAGAAGCCCATCGCCTCGGTGCGGCAGATGCTGCCGGCCAGCGACATCTCGCCGACCCAGTCCGGCCGGGTCGCCAGCCAGAAATGCCCCTTGGCGCGGATCAGTCCCGGCCATGTCCGGCCCAGAAAAGCATTGAACTTCTCGGGATGGAACGGTCGCCGCGCCCGGTAGACGAAGGAGGAAATGCCGTACTCCTCCGTCTCCGGCACATGGTCTTTGAAGCCATACAGCTCCTTGTGCCAGAGCGGGTGTTCCTGCGCCTTTTCATGATCGAACAGGCCGGTATCGAGCACGGCGGCGAGCGGCACCTTGCCGAAATCCGCCTCGACCTGCCTTGCATCCGGATTGAGCGCGCGCACGATCCTGCTGACGGCATCACGCTGCTCGGGTGTGGCCTCCGAGATCTTGTTGACCACGACCACGTCGGCGAACTCGATCTGCTCGACCAGGAGGTCGACCAGCGTGCGCTCGTCGCCTTCCCCGGCCGTCTCGCCGCGCTCACGCAGGAAATCGCGCGAGCCGTAGTCCCGCAGCAGGCTCGCGGCATCGACCACCGTGACCATCGTGTCGAGCCGCGCGACATCCGACAGCGAAAGCCCGCCCTCGTCGCGGAACTCGAAGGTCGCGGCGATCGGCAAGGGCTCGGCGATGCCCGTCCCCTCGACCAGCAGATAGTCGAACCGCCCTTCCTCCGCGAGGCGGCGCACTTCCGCGAGCAGGTCGTCGCGCAAGGTGCAGCAGATGCAGCCATTGCTCATCTCGACCAGCTTCTCGTCGGTGCGCGAGAGTTTGCCGCCGCCCTCCCGCACCAGATCGGCGTCGATATTCACCTCGCTCATGTCGTTGACGATGACCGCGACCTTGCGGCCTTCGCGGTTGTTCAGGATGTGGTTGAGAAGGGTCGTCTTGCCGGCTCCGAGGAAGCCGGACAGGACGGTGACGGGCAGACGTGACATGGGGCGGAACCTCTATATGAAATGTTATAACATAACTTTCATAAGATACCCGCCACTGGCAAGTGCCCTAACGAAGCCGTGCACATCTGGCCGTGCCGCTCCTTTTAGCTTCCCCCCGGCGCCTTCGCCGTCTATAGCGAGCGCCTAGCATTCATTCAGACGCTCGCCTCGCCTCCGCTCGCCCGATCGGACCGGCCTTGCGCGCGCCTGTCCAAGACCGGTCGAGATCATGCCCAAGCGCACAGACATCAAGTCCATCCTGATCATCGGCGCCGGCCCCATCATCATCGGCCAGGCCTGCGAGTTCGACTATTCCGGCACCCAGGCCTGCAAGACGCTGAAGGCCGAGGGCTATCGCATCATCCTGGTCAACTCGAACCCGGCGACGATCATGACCGATCCGGACCTGGCCGACGCGACCTATGTCGAGCCGATCACGCCCGAGATCGTCGCCAAGATCATCGAGAAGGAGCGCCCCGACGCGCTGCTGCCGACCATGGGCGGCCAGACCGCGCTGAACTGCGCGCTCTCGCTCAAGAAGATGGGCGTGCTCGAGAAGTTCGGCGTCGAGATGATCGGCGCCACGGCCGAGGCGATCGACAAGGCCGAGGATCGCGAGCTCTTCCGCGAGGCGATGACCAAGATCGGCCTCGACACGCCGCGCTCGCACCACATCAAGACGCTCGGCCAGGCGCTGGACGCGCTGGAGGATATCGGCCTGCCGGCGATCATCCGCCCGTCCTTCACCATGGGCGGCACCGGCGGCGGCATCGCCTACAACAAGGGCGAGTTCATCGACATCGTCGAGCGCGGCATCGACGCTTCCCCCACTAGCGAGGTTCTCATCGAGGAGAGCGTGCTCGGCTGGAAGGAATACGAGATGGAGGTCGTCCGCGATAAGGCGGACAACTGCATCATCGTCTGCTCGATCGAGAATTTCGATCCGATGGGCGTCCATACCGGTGATTCGATCACCGTCGCGCCGGCGCTGACGCTGACCGACAAGGAATACCAGATCATGCGCGACGCCTCGCTGGCGGTGCTGCGCGAGATCGGCGTCGAGACCGGCGGCAGCAATGTCCAGTTTGCTATCGATCCGGCGACCGGCCGCATGATCGTCATCGAGATGAACCCGCGCGTCTCGCGCTCCTCGGCGCTGGCCTCGAAGGCCACAGGCTTCCCGATCGCCAAGGTCGCGGCGCGGCTTGCCGTCGGCTACACGCTCGACGAGATCGAGAACGACATCACCGGCGGCGCGACGCCGGCCTCCTTCGAGCCGACGATCGACTACGTCGTCACCAAAATCCCGCGCTTCGCCTTCGAGAAGTTCCCGGGTGCCGAGCCGACGCTGACAACGGCGATGAAATCGGTCGGCGAATCCATGGCGATCGGCCGCACCTTCCAGGAATCGCTGCAGAAGGCGCTGCGCTCGCTGGAAACCGGCCTCGACGGCCTCGACGAGATCGAGATCGAGGGCTTCGGCCAGGGCGACGACCGCAACGCCATCAAGGCCGCGATCTCGACGCCGACGCCGGACCGCATCCTCCATGTCGCCCAGGCCATGCGCGCCGGTTTCAGCGACGAGGAGATCCACGAGAGCTGCAAGATCGATCCGTGGTTCCTCGCCCAGATGCGCGAGATCGTCGAGACCGAGGAGAAGATCCGCAAGATCGGCCTGCCGACCACGCCGGGCGCCTTCCGCCAGATCAAGGCGATGGGCTTTTCCGACAAACGCCTCGCCGCCGTCTCCGGCAAGACCGAGACCGAAGTCAGGAAGGCGCGCCGCGCGCTGGAGGTCCGCCCGGTCTACAAGCGCATCGACACCTGCGCGGCCGAGTTCTCCTCGCCGACGGCCTACATGTATTCGAGCTACGCCATGCCCTTCGGCGGCAAGGCCGCGGACGAGGCCAATCCGTCCGACCGCAAGAAGGTCGTCATCCTCGGCGGCGGACCGAACCGCATCGGCCAGGGCATCGAGTTCGACTATTGCTGCTGCCATGCCTGCTACGCGCTGCGCGACGCCGGCTACGAGACCATCATGGTCAACTGCAACCCGGAGACGGTCTCGACCGACTACGACACCTCCGACCGGCTCTATTTCGAGCCGCTGACGGCGGAAGACGTACTCGAGATCCTCGAAACCGAGAAGCAGAACGGCACGCTGATGGGCGTCATCGTCCAGTTCGGCGGCCAGACCCCGCTGAAGCTGGCCAACGCGCTGGAAGAAGCCGGCATCCCGATCCTCGGCACCTCGCCCGACATGATCGACCTCGCCGAGGACCGTGACCGCTTCAAGCGCCTGCTCGACAAGCTGCACCTGAAGCAGCCGAAGAACGGCATCGCCTATTCGGTGGAGCAGGCCCGCATCATCGCCGGCGAGCTCGGCCTGCCCTTCGTCGTGCGCCCGTCCTATGTGCTCGGCGGCCGCGCCATGGCGATCATCCGCGACGAGATCATGTTCGAGGATTACCTGCTCGGCACCCTGCCCTCGCTGATCCCCTCCGAGGTCAAGGCCAAGTACCCGAACGACAAGACCGGCCAGATCAACACCGTGCTCGGCAAGAACCCGCTGCTGTTCGACCGCTACCTGTCGGACGCGATCGAGGTCGATGTCGACTGCCTCTGCGACGGCAAGGATGTCTTCGTCGCCGGCATCATGGAGCATATCGAGGAAGCCGGCATCCATTCCGGCGATTCGGCCTGCTCGCTGCCGCCGCGCTCGCTCTCGGCCGAGACGATCGCCGAGCTGGAGCGCCAGACCAAGGCGATGGCTCTCGCCCTCGATGTCGGCGGCCTGATGAACGTCCAGTACGCCATCAAGGACGGCGAGATCTACGTGCTCGAGGTCAATCCGCGCGCCTCGCGCACGGTGCCGTTCGTCGCCAAGGTCATCGGCGAGCCGATCGCCAAGATCGCGGCCCGCGTCATGGCCGGCGAGGCTCTGGCCGGCTTCGGCCTGAAGCCCGCCAAGCTCGGCCATGTCGGCGTCAAGGAAGCGGTCTTCCCCTTCGCGCGCTTCCCCGGCGTCGACGTGCTGCTCGGGCCGGAAATGCGTTCGACCGGCGAGGTCATCGGCCTCGACCGCTCCTTCGACACCGCCTTCGCCAAGAGCCAGCTCGGTGCCGGCTCGAAGGTCCCGGTCAAGGGCACGGTCTTCGTCTCGGTGCGCGACGAGGACAAGCCGCGCATCGTGCCGGCCGTCCGCATCCTCGCCGATCTCGGCTTCCGCATCCTCGCGACGGGCGGCACGCTGCGCCACCTGCAGGAGCAGGGCATCTCCGCCTCCAAGATCAACAAGGTTCTGGAAGGCCGCCCGCATGTCGTCGACGCGCTGAAGAACAGCGAAATCCAGCTCGTGTTCAACACCACCGAGGGGCCGCAGGCTCTTGCGGACTCCCGTGCGCTCCGGCGCACGGCCCTCTTGCACAAGGTGCCCTATTATACCACCTTGGCCGGAGCGATCGCAGCGGCGGAGGGCATCAAGGCCTATTGCAGCGGCGATCTCGAAGTACGATCCTTGCAGTCGTATTTCGAACGCGCGGCCTGACCGGCCGCTCGGCGCGAATTCCATAGCATCGGACCGAAAAGTGGAATCCACTTTTCGAAAAATCCGATGCGAAACCATTAGAATAGATCATCGTTATCGCGTCCGATCGGACGCGCGATGATCTAGGGATTGAGCGGAAGCGCGGGAACCGGCGGCCGATATGCCGCCGGTGAGCCGCGCTTTCGAAGCTTATGGGACGGAAGGTATGGAAAAGGTTCCGATGACCGCGGGCGGCTTCGCCGCCCTGGAGGCCGAACTGAAGGACCGTCAGCAGGTCCAGCGCCAGCGCATCATCACCGCGATCGCCGAGGCGCGCGCGCTGGGTGATCTCTCCGAGAACGCGGAATATCACGCGGCCAAGGAAGCGCAGTCGCTCAACGAAGGCCGGATCATGGAACTCGAATCGCTGATCGGCCGCGCCGACATCATCGACGTCGCCAAGCTCGGCGGCGACACGATCAAGTTCGGCGCCACCGTCAAGCTGATCGACGACGACACCGAGGAAGAGAAGAGCTACCAGATCGTCGGCGAGCCGGAATCGGACGTGAAGTCCGGCAAGGTCTCGATCGGCTCACCGATCGCGCGTGCGCTGATCGGCAAGAAGGTCGGCGATTCCGTCCAGGTCAACACGCCTGGCGGCGGCAAGTCCTACGAGGTCGTCAGCGTCGTCTTCCGCTGAGATCAAAGTCGGTCGCGGGCGAAGCCAGGCGCAGACCCGCGAGTCATAGGAGAGGGAGGCGCCGGAGCCTCCCCTGGCCAGGTATGCTGTGGCTCTTGCCCGAGCATGACGCCTGCCCCGTGCAGCGTGACGCCGTGGTCATGGACTCTCGCGGCCCCGCCCCTACATTGAAGCGACAGGCTTTTTCGGAGATCCGGCCATGATCACCCGTCGACAGGCACTGGCATCCGCGCTCGGGGCCTCCGCGCTGGCCCTGGCGCCCCCGGTTCCCTCCGCTTTCGCGCAAGGCTCGGCGGTGGGCACGATCCGCGTGGACGCACTGCCTTCGGTCGTGGAGGCCTGGGGCCCCAACCTGCCGATGGTGCAGGCCGAGCTGAAGCGAACCCTGGTGGAGATTCTCGGCCCCTCGCTGCAGCCCGGCGCCGGGACCAGGCTCGTCGTCACCATCGGGCGCCTGTGGCTCTCCAGCAGCACAAGGGGCACCGGCCTGACCGGAGCCCACGAGGATTTCCTCGAAAGCACCGCCACACTCTATGATCGCAGCGGCAGGCCGCTGGCCAGCTATCCGATCCGTTCCACGGAACCCGCCACCGGCGCCGGTCTTCTGCCCCTGCCCGAGGCCGACTGGTTCCGCCTGAGGGCGCTGGCTCGCAACAATGCCTGGTGGGTCAGGCGCTATATCGCGGGCTGAGGCCGGCTGTCAGCCGAACGGCACGATCGGCTCGTCCTTGACCCTGTCGAGGGCGAGCGCGGTCCGGACATTGCGGACATTCGGCATCGCGGTCAGTTCCGCGACGAAATCCTGAAAGGCCTTCAGGTCCGGCGCGACGCATTTCAGGGCGAAGTCGATATCGCCGGAGAGCGTCCAGCATTCGCGCACCGTCGGCCAGTTGCGAATCCGATCCTGGAAGGCGACGAGATCGGCCTCGGCCTGGCTCGCCAGATGCACGAAGGCGAAGCAGACCACCTCGAAGCCCAGCTTCCGCTCGTCGAGATCGGCATGATAGCCGCGGATCAGCCCGGCCTCCTCCAATGCGCGCACGCGCCTGAGGCAAGGCGGGGGCGAGATGCCGACGCGGCTGGCGAGCTCGACATTGGTCATGCGCCCATCGGCCTGCAGCTCGCGCAGGATGCGCAGGTCGAGATCGTCGAGTTTGGGGCGCAACGAGTATCCTCGCATGAAGGTCGCGCTGGTGTAGACGGCAGTGGCAGGCGATACAAGGCGCATGCCACGAGCGCAGACCGCCATTCACGACAATCCGGAGCCAACCGTCTGGGTCCTGACCGACGGCAAGGCCGGCGACGAACTGCAATGCCTGGGCGTCGCCGAGCGTCTCGGCGTCGCGCCTGAAATCCGCCGGGTGAAGCCGCGCCGACCCTGGGCCTGGCTGATGCCGCGCGGGCCGATCGATCCGCGCGAGGCGCCGGATCGGCCGGCAAGCCCGCTCTCCCCCCCTTTCCCGGATATCGCCATCGCCTCCGGCCGGCGCGCGGTCGCCTATTTGCGGGCGCTGAAGCAGGCCTCGAACGGCGCGACCTACACCGTCTTCCTCAAGGACCCGCGCACCGGCTCCGGCACCGCCGACCTGATCTGGGTCTCCGGCCATGACAGGCTGCGCGGCGACAATGTGCTGGTCACCACGACCTCGCCGCATCGCCTGACGCCGGGCAGGCTCGCCGCCGCCCGTGCCGCGCCGCCTGTAGCCATCGCGAATCTGCGCAGCCCTCGCGTCGCCGTGCTCGTCGGCGGCGACAGCCGGCATCACCGCTTCACCCCCTCCGATATCGAGCGCCTCGCGAAACAGCTCGACGAACTCGCCCGATCGGGCGTCAGCCTGATGGGCTCGCCTTCTCGGCGAACCGCGCCGGCGCTCGCCGCGGCCGTCGCGACTGTCTTCAAGCGACACGGCGGCTGGTGGTGGGACGGGACAGGCGAAAATCCCTTCCTCGCCCTGCTGGCCAATGCCGATGCGGTGGTGGTGACGGCCGACTCGACCACCATGATCGGCGAGGCCGCGGCGGCCGGCCGGCCCGTGCTGGTCTTCGAGCCCACGGGCGGCCACCCCAAGATCACGGCGCTGGTCGCCGCGCTGCAGCGCGAGGGCGTTGTGCATCGCTTCTGTGGACGCCTTGAAGGGGAGGCTTACGAACCGATAGACTCAACGCCGGTCATAGCCGATGCGATACGGGAAGGCTGGCTGCGCCACCGGGCAGCACGGGGATGCACGCGCTCCTGAACCCGGCAGCCCTTGTTTCGGCGCCGCGCCGGCGTATCTGACGGATCGAAGCTGCGGCTCGCGCCCGCAGGAGAGGAACTGAGACGATGGCCCATACCCATGCCCGCGTCATGATCATCGGCTCCGGCCCGGCCGGCTACTCCGCCGCGATCTACGCCGCCCGTGCCATGATGGAACCGGTGCTGGTCTCCGGCATGCAGGCCGGCGGCCAGTTGATGATCACCACCGATGTCGAGAACTACCCCGGCTTCGCCGACGTCATCCAGGGCCCTTGGCTGATGGAGCAGATGCGCGCCCAGGCCGAACACATGGGTACCCGCATGGTCTCCGACCATATCGCCCGCGTCGACCTCTCGCAGCGCCCCTTCCGGCTCTGGGGCGATGGCGGCGAGACCTATTCCTGCGACGCGCTGATCGTCGCGACCGGCGCTCAGGCCAAGTGGCTTGGCCTGCCCTCCGAGCAGGCCTTCCAGGGCTTCGGCGTCTCGGCCTGCGCGACCTGCGACGGCTTCTTCTTCCGCAACAAGGAGGTCGCGGTCGTCGGCGGCGGCAACACCGCGGTGGAGGAAGCGCTGTACCTCGCCAATCTCGCCAGCAAGGTCACCCTGGTCCATCGCCGCGATACCTTGCGCGCCGAGCGCGTGATGCAGGAGCGCCTGTTCAAGCACCCGAAGATCGAAGTGGTCTGGGATAGCGAGGTCGCCGAGATCTGCGGCGGCACCACCCCGCCCAGCGTCACACACCTGCGCCTGAAGAACCTCAAGACCGGCGCGGAGAGCGAATTGAAGGCGGACGGCGTCTTCATCGCGATCGGCCATAAGCCGGCGACGGAGCTTTTCGCCGGCCAGCTCGCCATGAACGAATCCGGCTATCTTGACGTCGAGGCCGGCACGACCCGGACGAATGTACCTGGCGTCTTCGCCGCGGGCGACGTCACCGACGAGCACTACCGCCAGGCAGTGACCGCAGCAGGCATGGGCTGCATGGCGGCACTGGACGCCGAGCGCTGGCTCGCCGCCAGCGCCTCGGACCGCCGCGAAGCCGCGGAATGAAGCCCTCGGCGCAACCCATCACGGACTCTGATGGGTTGCGTCACCAGATTCAGTGCGAATAACAGGGTCTGCCTGCCATACAGGCGTTGACGAACAACGCCTTTATCCTCCATCATGCAAAAAACGCATAACGGGGGAAGCGCGGTGGATTGGGACCGCATTAGAATCTTTTATACGGTCGCAGAGTCAGGCAGCTTCACGAAAGCTGGCGATGTTCTGGGCTTGAGTCAATCGGCCGTCAGCCGCCAGATCGGCGCGCTGGAGCGGGAGCTGCGCGCACCGCTGTTCCACCGCCATACGCGCGGCCTGATCCTCACCGAGCAGGGCGAATTGCTTTGGCGCGCCGCCCGCGAGATGACTCAGCGGCTGGAACGCACGCGCTCGCAGCTCTCCGAGACGCGTGAGCATCCTTCCGGCGAGCTCAAGGTCACCGCGACCCGCGGTCTCGGCGGCCATTGGCTGACGCCGCGCCTCTCGGAGTTCATGGACCTCTATCCCGACATCCGGGTCGAACTCATCCTCACCGACGAGGAACTCGACCTGTCGATGCGCGAAGCCGATATCGCCATTCGCCTGCGCCAGCCGCAGCAGCCGGACCTGATCCAGCGCAAGCTCTTCACCGTGCACTTCCACGTCTACGCCTCGCCGGCCTATGTGAAGCGCTTCGGCGAGCCCAAGAGCTACGACGATCTCGACAACCACCGCATCCTCTCCTTCGGCGGCACCTCGCCCTCTTACCTGACGGCAGTGCATTGGCTCGGCACCATGGGGCGGGACCAGCGCAACCCGCGGCCGATTCATCTGACGGTCAACAACATCACCGCGATGAAGCGCGCGGTCGATTCGGGCGCCGGCATCGCCGTGCTGCCGGACTACCTGATCGAGACCGGCTCCCCGCTCGTGCAGTTGATGCGCGAGACCGAGATGCCGCAGCTCGAAAGCTATCTGGTCTACCCCGAGGAGATGAAGTCGGTCGCCCGCGTCCAGGTCTTCCGCGACTTCCTCATCCAGAAAGCCCAGCGCTGGACCTATTGATTACGCCTTGGGGGCAAAGGGGAATCGGGCGCCGCAAGGCGCCCTTTTCGATTCTGGCGGTTTTGTGACCAATCCAGCATCTCGCATGCGCCAAAATCGGACTGTTCGCCTGAAAACTGTTCAGTAGCGGACAAAAGCCCGATTTCTGCAGGCCCTGCAACCTTCCCGCGCAGCCTCCACCCTGCAGCGAATGCATATTTCTCAATCATTTAGGCTCAAATTCGCACCATATGCCCCTTGTTCATGCAACCACTGCATGGCGGACCCAAGATATGTTGCATTGCAAAATGGCAGGCCATGGCCGATATTGAACTCACGGTTGTTCGAGACGGGCTCCGCAATCTCCTCCCGGCGTTGAGTTCGTTTCAGCCGTTCCCCTCTGAGATGTTTGGCGTTTTGCCAGATGTTTCAAACTTTCAAAGCCGGCTCCCCTCGGGGACGCCGGCTCTTTTTTTGCCCGGATGCGGCTGCTTTCGATCCCCCCGCTCCTCCCACGGCATCACAGCCTCTTCCGGCCCGACCATCGGCACCGTTTCGTTGCCTCTTTTCCGGGAACGAAAGCACAGCCTCGCGAGCTGCCCGCCCGCCCAGAAACGGAAAAGGCGCCGCCCGAAGACGACGCCTTTCGTATGTTTTGCCAGATGACTCCGATCAGGCTGCGAGCTTGCCGGCGATCTTCGCGAGATTGTCGAGGAAACCCTGCAGGAAACCGCGCGTGCCCTCGTTGGTGACGTTGTGCTGGGCGTCGATCAGATCGTCCTTGAAGGTGATGAAGACCTGGCTGCCGACGACGACGCCGGCGAGATTCGTCAGGATCATCCGCAATTCGTTCTGGGAGACGGCGGTGCCGACGCCACCGCCGCTGGTGCCCGTGACGGCTACGGTCTTGCCGGCCCAGGAATTCTTGCCATAGGGGCGCGAGGCCCAGTCGATGGCGTTCTTGAGCACGGCGGGAATCGAGCGGTTATGCTCGGGCGTGACGATCAGGATAGCGTCGGCAGCCTCGATCTCCCGCTTCAGGCGGAGCGTCGACTCGGGCCGGTTCGGCTCCAGGTCCTGGTTGAACATCGGCAGATCGTCGATCTGGACGAAGGTGGCATCGAAGGCGCCCTCACCCAGCTTCGCCAGCGCCTGAGCCAGCTTGCGGTTGATCGATTCGCGGCGGTTGCTGCCCACGATGACTGCGAGCTTCAATTTGGCCATGATAGTTCCCGGTGAGGATGGAAAGGCCGTGAGAGTAGAGGCCACGCCTCACCCCGCGCAAGCCGCCGCTCTGCAAGGACGACATTGCGCGATTTCAAGCTGCGATCTGTTGAGTGCCCTTAATGCCGCCCCGGCCGCGCCGCCAACGGCAGCGCGTCGAACAAGCCGGGCTCGGCGCTGGTGCGCGCCTTCTCGATGGTCAGGATGCGGAGCTTGATCTCGACGCCGCCCTCGGCCGAGAAGCCTCCGGTCTTGCCGCCAGCCGCCAGGACGCGATGGCAGGGCACGATGATCGGCCAGGGATTCTGGCCGAGCGCGACGCCGACGGCCCGCGCCGCGCCGGGCTCACCGATGCGCTGCGCGACTTCTCCATAGGTCAGCGTCTCGCCGTGCGGAATGGCGAGCGCAACCTCATAGACCTTGCGGTTGAACGCGGACACGCTGTCCAGCGCCACAGGCAGATACGACAGGTCGCGCTTCTCGCCGTCGAACAGCGCGCGGATGCCGGCCACGGCTTCCGCAACGAAGCCCTCGGCTTCCGTCTCGTCAGCCTCGGGGAACCGCCGCTCCAGGCGCTTGCGGGCCGCCGCCTCGTCGCGCTCCGGCAGTTGCGCGCCGATGAAGCACCCGTCTTCCCAGACCAGCGCGCAGGCGCCGATCGTGGTCTCGAACAGATGGAAATGCTGGTTGGCCATGCTCGACCCGTGTCGTTCCGGCTAGGGATGACATGAGGTCTATCACGGCGATGGCAGGAGACGGCACCCGAAACCTGCCGACGCTCGCGCCTCACATGAAGAGCTTCTCGCTCTCCAGCCCCTTGTAGAGCCCCGCGACCTGCTCGCCATAGCCGTTATAGATCTGGGTCGGGCGCCGGTCGCGCGAGCCCAGCACCTGCTCGCTCGCCTGGCTCCAGCGGGGATGCGGCACGGCCGGGTTCACATTGGCCCAGAAGCCGTATTCCGAGGCCTGCAGGCCTTCCCAGAAGGTCTTCGGGCGCTCGGCGACGAAGCTGATCTTGCGGATCGATTTGACCGACTTGAAACCGTATTTCCACGGGGTGATCAGGCGGATCGGCGCGCCATGCTGCGTCGGCAGCGGCTTGCCGTAAATCCCGGTGACGAGCAGCGGCAATTCGTTCGTCGCCTCGGCGATGGTCAGCCCTTCCGTATAGGGCCACGGATACCAGCGCTGGTTCTGCCCCGGCGCGACGCGCGGGTTCATGAAGGTCTCGAAACGGATATATTTCGCGCCCGAAAGCGGCTTGGCCAGTGCGACGAAGGAGGCGAGCGGAATGCCGGTCCACGGCACGGCCATCGCCCAGGCCTCGACGCAGCGGAAGCGGTAGAGCCGCTCCTCGATCGGCAGCTTGCGGACGAGATCGTCGAAACCGATCTCGAAGGGCTTTTCGACGAGACCGTCGACCTGGATGTTCCAGGGCCGCACGGCGAGGCGCTTCGAGGCGTCGACGATGTCCTTCGACATGCCGAATTCGTAGAAATTATTGTAGTTCGCCGCGTCGTCTTCCTTCGTCAGCGCCACGTCCAACTTGTAGGCTTCGTTGCGCTTGGCCGGGTAGAGGTCGAGCGTCGGATCGGCCCCTTCGGCCATCGCGCGGCCCGACATTGCGGCACCTGCGATCGCCCCGGCGCCGGCTGCCATGAACTGGCGGCGATTGAGGAACACGCTCTCGGGCGTGGCCTGACTTTCCGGCATGTCCCAGCCGGCACGGCGCTTGATCAGCATGACGGACATACTCCGTTTTCGTCGCGGCGGACTTAGGCCACGAAAGCGGAGTCACGGCAATTCACGAGGGTGAGAGGTTCCCCGCGGCCGTCACGGTCGGGCCGGACCCGACCATTTCCGGACGAATTCGACTGGTTCCCGTCATGGCCGGGTCAAGCCCGGCCATGACGGTTGATGATCAGCCCCGCGCTTCCAGTGCCTTGATGATCGCCGTACCCATCTCGCTGGTCGAGACGGCATTGGCACCGGGCGCCGCGATGTCCTTGGTGCGGGTGCCGGAGCCCAGCACGTCGGAAATCGCGCCTTCGAGACGGTCCGCCGCCTCGCCCGCGCCGAACGAATAGCGCAGCGCCATGGCGAAGGAACCGATCATCGCGATCGGGTTGGCGAGGCCCTTGCCGGCAATGTCCGGGGCCGAGCCATGGACGGGCTCGTAGAGAGCCTTGCGCTTGCCGGTAGCCGGATCCTCGGCGCCGAGCGAGGCCGAGGGCAGCATGCCGAGCGAACCGGTCAACATCGCCGCGACGTCCGACAGGATGTCGCCGAACAGGTTGTCGCAGACGATGACGTCATACTGCTTCGGCCAGCGCACGAGCTGCATGGCGCAGTTGTCGGCGAGTACGTGCTCGAGCTCGACATCCTTGTACTCGGCCGCATGCAGCGCGGTGACCGTCTGCTTCCAGAGCACGCCGGTCTTCATGACGTTGTGCTTCTCGGCCGAGGAGACCTTGTTGCGGCGGGTGCGCGCGAGCTCGAAGGCAACGCGGCAGATGCGCTCGATCTCCGGCGTCGTGTAGAGCTGCGTGTCGACGCCGCGCTTGGAGCCGTCCTCCAGCGTGACGATCTCCTTCGGCTCGCCGAAATAGACGCCGCCGGTGAGTTCGCGCACGATCAGGATGTCGAGGCCTTCGACGACCTCCGGCTTGAGCGAGGAGGCTGAGGCCAGCGCCGGATAACAGATCGCCGGACGCAGATTGGCGAACAGGCCGAGATCCTTGCGCAGGCGCAGCAAGCCGGCTTCCGGGCGATGCTGGTAGGGCACATCAGCCCATTTCGGGCCGCCGACCGCGCCGAACAGCACGGCGTCGGCGTCCTGCGCCAGCTTCATGTCGCCTTCCGAGATCGCCTGCTTGTGGGCGTCATAGGCCGCACCGCCGACGAGACCCTTCTCGATCTCGAAGGAGCCGAGGCCCTGCTTGCCGAACCAGGAGACGATCTGCTCGACCTGACCCATCACCTCGGGGCCGATGCCGTCGCCGGGGAGCAGCAGGAGCTTGTGGGTCGCCATGGTCGTCGCCTCGCGCTTGATCGTGAACCGAACCGGTTACCGGTCTTGGCCGGTGATTACGGGCGGAACCGTAACGACGCAAGCGGCAGGCGCGCGAAGCCGGCGCATGGCAGGCCATGCGCCGGCGCGGTGAGCGCTGCTCAGGCCTTCTTCTCCATGTTCCAGAAGAACTGCGCCGGCGCGAGAACCATGCCGGTCAGGCTCTTGCGGAACGCCATCGGCTGCTGGACCAGGCCACAAGGGACATAGGGAACGACCTCGAAGCCGCGCTCCTCGATCTGCGCCGCGATCTCCTTCTGCTTCGCCTCCTCCGGCGTCGCGATCCAGGCGTCCCGGAGTTCTTCGATCCTCCCATCCTCGGGCCAGCCGAACCACGCGGAGCCGCCATTGGCCCGCATCAGCGGATGCAGAGCCGGATTGAGCGTGTCGGCGCAGGACCACAGCGTATGGAACACCGACCAGCCGCCCTGGTCCGGCAGGCCGCGGTTGGAACGGCGCCCGATGAAGCTCGCCCAGTCGGTCGCGACCAACTCCGAGTTGATGCCCAGCTTCTTGAACACATCCTCGGTGATCATGCACTGCTGATAGGCGATCGGCTGGTCGGCCGGCGCGAGCAGGACGACCTTCTCGCCCTTGTAACCGGCCTCCTTGAGCATGGCCTTGGCCTTCTCGAGATTGCCCGGCATGGCCGCCGCCCCGCCCGCCCCCGACGACATCGGCGAACCAGGGGTGAAGAAGGTCTTGGCCGGACTGTAGAACGCCTTGTCGCCGACGACGGCCTCCATGTAGTCGGTATGGTTGACGGCGGCCATCACGGCCCGGCGGATCGCCGGATTGTTGAAGGGCGGCTGCATCTGGTTGAAGCGCATCAGCAGGAACAGGCCGAGCGGCACGTTCTCGATGACGACGTCCTTGTTGCCCTTCAGCATCGGGATCAGGTCGACGGGCGGCTGCTCGTACCAGTCGAGTTCTCCCTGCATCAGGGCGCCGGCCGCGGCCGCGGCCTCGGTCAGGGCCAGCCACTCGATGCGGTCGATCCGCGCGACCTTGCCGCCAGCGGCCCAGGACGGCGCCTCCTCGCGCGGCTTGTACTTGGCGAAGCGCTCGTAGATCGCGTTCTGGCCGGGCACCCACTGCTTGTCCATGAAGCGCCACGGGCCGGAGCCGACCGCCTCCGTGATGTTCTTCATGTGGTCGGTCTGCGCGACACGCTCCGGCATGATGAAGGGCACGTTGGATGAGAGCTTGCCGAGCGCGGCCGTCATCATCGGGAACGGCTTCTTCAGGCGGATGCGGAAGCTGCGCTGGTCGACGGCGTCGTAGCCCTCGACGAAGGTGGCGAAGGTCTGGCCGAAGGCGTCGCGCTTCGACCAGCGGGCGATCGATGCGATGCAGTCCTGCGCGCGGACCGGCGCATCGTCATGGAAGGCGAGGCCATCGCGGAGGCGGAAGGTCCAGCTCAGCCCGTCGGGCGCGGTCTCCCAGGCCTCGACCATCTGCGGCTTGATCTGAAAATTCGCGTCTGTGGCAAAAAGCGTGTCGTAGACCAGATAGCCGTGATTGCGGATGACGTAGCTGGTGGCCGTGATCGGATCGAGCGAAGGCAGCGGCGTCGAGGGGTTGAAGCGCAGCGTCGCCGCCGCCCCCTGCGAAAAGGCCCGGTTGCCCATGAAGGCTGTCGCGGCAAGCGCGCCAGCTCCTTTGAGGACCGTGCGACGGCGAATCGACATGGCAGATCTCCCTCATTTTTAGGCGGGTGCCCCAAGGGCACCGCCAGATAAGGGATATACCAAATGTCGGCAGTCTGTCGACAACTTGCCGTCAGGCTCGTCCGATACGCGCGGTGACCTCGATCTCCACTTTCATCTCGGGCTTCAGCATCCCCGACACGACGTAGATGGCAGCCGCCGGCCTGATCTCGCTGAAGAACTCGCCGCAGACAGCCAGAACCGGTTCGCAATAGCTGCGGTCGGTGACGAAATATTGCGCCCGGGCCACCTGCGCGAGAGAGGAGCCGGCCTCCTCCAGCACGGCGCTGATCGTGCGGAAGATATTGCGCGCCTGCTCCGCGGCATCCTCCGGCAGCGTCATCGTGGCATAGTCGTAGCCGGTCGTGCCGGAGACGAAGACGAGATCGCCGTCGATCACCGCGCGCGAATAGCCGAAGCTGCGCTCGAAGGGCGAGCCGGTGGAAATCAGGCGGCGGTTCATGGCGTCTCCGAAGGCTGGTTGCGGCAGGAACGCTTTCCTCAAGCCCTCCCGCGACGCCACCCGTTTTCTGCGTGATCAGACCCGCCCGCCCTTGAGCGCGCGCAGAACCTTCTCGCCCGGCCGCCCGGTCTGGGGCATGCCGATCCTGGCCTCGATCTCCTTGATCGCGGCGCGCGTCAGCGAACCGACGGCGCCGTCCGGCTCTCCGACATTGTAGCCGCGCTGGATCAGCAGGCGCTGCAGTTCGCGGCGCTGCTCGCGGGAGAGCGGCAGGTCGTCGGTCGGCCAGTCGCCCTGCACGCCCGGCCGGCCGCGGAGGCGATCGGACAGGAGAGAGATGGCGAGCGCATAGGAATCCGCGCCATTGTAGCTGTAGGCCGCATCGTAGTTCTTGAAGACGAGGAAAGCCGGGCCGTTGCGGCCTGCCGGCATCAGCAGACCGGCATTGCCCGAGCCCGTCAGCGCCGAGCCGTCGTATTTGACGATGCCGCGCGACGCCCAGCTCGATACCGGATGCTTGGGGTTGCGCCCGGTCGGGCCGGAATAGCCCGAAGGCACCCGGACTTCGTAGCCCCACGTCGCGCCGGTGACCCAGCCGGCCTTGTCCATGAAATTCGCGGTGGAATGCAGGGCATCGGGGATCGAATCGACGAGATCCCGCCGCCCGTCGCCGTCACCGTCGACGCCAAGCCTGAGATAGGTCGAGGGAATGAACTGGGTATGGCCGAACGCACCGGCCCAGGAACCGAACAGCCGCTCGGGTCGGACGTCGCCACGCTGGATGATCTGCAGCGTGGCGATCAGTTCGCCCTTGAAGAAGGCATTGCGGCGCGGCGCCAGACAGGCGCCTGTCGCAAGCGACTGCACCAACGGCCATTTGCCCCGCGCCTTGCCGAAATCGCTCTCCACACCCCAAACCGCAGCGATGGTGTGGCGGTCGACGCCGAAGCGCCGCTCGGCCGCGGCGAAGACGGAAGCGTACTGGCGCAGCATCGAACGGCCTTCCGCCACCTTCTCCTCGTCGACCAGCGTGCCGAGATAGTCCCAGATCGGGGTCTTGAACTCCGGCTGGTTGTTCATGGCTTCGATGATTTTCATATCCGGCTCGACGCCGGCCATGGCGCGATCGAAGGTCGCGCCCGAAACGCCCTTGGCGGCAGCGGCCGATTTCAGCCCGGCAAGGCAGGATTGGAAACCGCTCTGCGCCGGGGCGGCGGAAGCGAGAAGGATGAGTGGCAAGGCCAGTGTGATTGCGCGCATGGTCTCCACCGAATCGCAGAATTCACGCAAAACTAGGGCGCTGTGGTTAAGGGAGGTTAACCATCGAGATTCGCGGCACGAGGCGGCGAAACCGGCTATGGGGAAGCCAGCATCCCCGTCACGATTCGTCCGCCATGTCGCCAGCCGCCATCGAACTCCTCGGCTTCGCCGCCGCCACGCTGACCAGCCTGTGCTGGTTGCCGCAGGCCTGGCGAACCATTCGCACCCGAGACACCCGCGCGATCTCGCTGTGGACGCAAGGATTGTTCGCCGCGGGCACCGCGCTGTGGCTCAGCTACGGGGTCCAGATCCTGTCATGGCCAGTCATCGCGGCCAATGCGCTGACCCTGCTGCTGGTCCTCGCCATCATCGCCATGAAGCTGCGCTTCGGCTGAACGCCGGAACGCGCCGATACCTGTCCCCGTCGTCGCGAAGAAAGCCTCCGGCATGCCCTCGCTATCCCTGGCCCATCTCCTGCCGATCGCGATGCTGTTCGGCTCGAACATCTTCATGACCTTCGCCTGGTACGGACATCTCAGCTACAAGAGCACCGCGATCTGGCTCGCCATCCTCGCGAGCTGGATGATCGCCTTGCCGGAATACATGCTGGCCGTCCCCGCCAACCGCATCGGCTCCGCCGTCTATTCAGCCGCTGAGCTGAAGACGATGCAGGAGGTGATCACGCTCACCGTCTTCGCCGGTTTCTCGGTATTCTGGCTGAAGGAATCGCTGACCTGGAGCCATGCGGTCGGCTTCGCCCTGATCGCGGCCGGCGCCTTCTTCATCTTCCACGCCAAGGCCTGAGCCCCGCTTCCGAAATCTTCGACAGGACTGACTGCCTTGCAAAAGACGGCACTGATTCTCTGCGGCCTCGTACTCTTCTCCACGGCAGCCCTGGCCGGCCCGACCTGCAGTCCGAGCGACGACAATGCACGCATCCTCTCCGGCCCCTCGGCGGATACGCCCCATCGCAACTGGCAGAACGGCAAGCGCGTCGGCTACGGCTGGTCGCTCCAGGTCGAGCGCAGCGCCCACGACGCAGCAGGCACCGAATACTATGTCGGCGACCTCTACGATCCCAATGGCAGCCTCGCCACGCGCAAGGTCTTCGTCATCGAGCGGGAATGGGACTGCGGTCCCTGATCGGCGTCTAGCGGGCCGGCCGGACCCGCAGCACCTTCCCGTCCGCATCGTCGCTGAGCAGGTAGATCAGGCCGTCCGGCCCCTGCACGACGTCGCGGATGCGTGCGCCGATATCGGTGAGCAGGCGCTCCTCGCCCGTCACCTTCTCGCCCTGCGTCGAGAGCCTGACCAGCATCTGCCCGGCCAGCGCCCCGACGAAGAGCGAATTCTTCCAGGCCGGCCAGGCCGAACCCGTGTAGAAGGCCGCGCCCGACGGCGCGATCGACGGGTCCCAGTAGAACAGCGGCTGCTCCATGCCGGGCTTGGCCGTGCCCTCGCCGATCTTCGCGCCGGAATAGTCGACGCCATAGGTGATCACGGGCCAGCCATAGTTCAACCCGGCCTTGGGCGTGTTGATCTCGTCGCCGCCGCGCGCGCCGTGCTCCGCAGTCCAGATCTGTCCGGTATCGGGATGCAGCGCCGCGCCCTGCACATTGCGATGGCCGATCGACCAGATCTCGGGCGCCCAGCCGTCCTTCTTGGGGTTGTCCGCCGGCGTCGAGCCGTCCGGCCGGATGCGGATGAGCTTGCCGAGATGATTGGCCGGGTTCTGCGCCTGGTCGCGCTGGCTGTAGCGATCGCCCACCGTGACGAAGAGTGCCCCGGTTCGGTCGAAGACGAGGCGAGAGCCGAAATGCAGATTGGAATTGATCGCCGGCATCTGGCGGAAGATCACCTCGACGGCCGTCAGGGCCGTGCCCTGCTCGTTCAGGCGCCCGCGCGCGACGCTCGTGCCGTTGCCGCCGGAGCGCGGCTCCGCGAAGGAGAGATAGACCAGCCGGTTCTGCGCGAAGGCCGGATCGAGCGCGATGCCCAGCAAACCGCCCTGCCCGCGCGCCATCACGCCGGGCACCCCGTTGATCGGCCGCGAGAGCTTGCCATCGGCCTCGACTAACCGGAGCCGCCCCGGCCGCTCGGTGACCAGCATGCGTCCATCCGGCAGGAACGCGAGACCCCAGGGGTTTTCCAGCCCGCTGGCGACGGTCTCGACGGAAAGCCCGCCGGCACTGGAGGGATAGAGCTTCTGGGCAACCGCGGGCAACGCCGGCATGATGATGGCCAGGAGTGCAGCGGAGAAGGCCAGTAAGCGCATCGGAGATCCTTGAAGCAGCGTGGCCCCTTCAAGATAGGAACGCCAGGAGGCCCCGCCAGCCCGCACATCGACGAAAACGACGATTGACCCGGTAATCGTCTTCACGAAGCTGCAGGCACTCCGGCCGGGACACGCCCTCCATCACGTTGCGCGCTCGCGACCGGCAAGAGCAGGCGGTGTGCGCAGACATGGCAGGCTGCCGCGATCGCCAGTCCACCCAGGACGTCAGTGAAATAGTGCCCACCATCGATCGGCGTGGCGACGATCATCAGGACGTTGACGACGAAAAGCGGCCAGCGCAGCCAGCGATTGGACCATGCCCCCAGCAGCGCGAGCAGCCCCAGCGCCGCATGATAGGATGGAAAGGTGATGATGCCGTGTGCCTTCATGAGGTCGAGATGCAGCGGTTGGCCGGCATGGGCGGCGAGCAGGTCCGGCAGATGGATGAAGGCAGCAGCGGGCTTGAGTTGCGGATACTCGGCAAGGTCGACCCTGTAATGGGCGAAAGTCGAGAGCGCCGGCAGCAGGCCCGAGATCGAGATGGTGACGACACCGGCCAGGATCATGGCGAGGACGGTCACTCGTGCCGCTCGCCCCTGCCCCATGAAAGGCAGAACGACCAGCAGCAACAGAATCTGCGGCATGAAGCTCGCATAGGTGAAGCTCAGGATGCGGGCGAACCAGGCATGGCCATCCAGCCATCGCAGAAAGGCGAGCCAATCCAGCCCCATCGCGCGATCGGCAGCGTCGAGGACGGAATCCTGCATCGGCAGGCCCGGCGTCACCACAAGATAGGAGAACAACGCGCTGAGCACCATGAACGCAGTCATCTGCCCGACGAGATCCAACGCATCGGCCAGCCGCGGTTCCCGCCGCCGAACACGATAAAAGGCGGCCAGTCCCGCCAGGCCCGCACCGACTGCGAGCGGACCGATCAGCGACCACGGGGCGACGGAAATCGCCGTCTGCGACATCCAGGCGAGATCGGCCAGCAGCAAGGCCCCGATGACGGTCCAGGCCAAACGATTCGATCGTTGCGCCACACTCACTGAGGACCTCGCCATCTGACCGCGCCGGAGCATGCACGGCACCGTGCACGACAGCCTTTAAGGCGAGGTCAAGGTGATTGGTTAAAGTCCCGCAAGCCGATCGCGAACTGCGTCGATCAACCGCTTTCGTCGAACGAGGGATGCTTCCGCAAGCTGCGAGATCATCGACGCATCCCTCGACACGGCCGCTTACGCGGTTTCTCCCGCTGAGAATGGGGAGAGCGTCGCTCTTACTCCGGCTTCACGCCGGCATCGGTGATGATCTGCTTCCACGTGGCGATTTCCTGCGCGTGATAGGGCTTGAACGCCGCGGGATCGCGCACCTTGAGCGTGAATCCGAGCTTCAGGATCGCCTCGCGCGTCTCCGGCTTGTTCAGCGAGGCGAGCACCGCCTTGGAGAGGGTATCGAGCACGGCATCCGGCGTCTTGGCCGGGACGAAGAAGGCCGCCCAGGAATCGGCATCGGCATTGCTGACGCCCTGCTCCCGCAGTGTCGGGATGTTCTTGGCGCGCGGGTTGCGCTCCGGGCTCGCCAGGGCCAGAGCGCGCAACGTGCCGGAGTTGATCTGCTCCAGCACGCTCGGCAGCGTCGAGTTGGCGATGTCGATGCGGTCGGCGACGATCTCCTGCACCAGCGGCGCCGCCCCCCTAAAGGGCACGTGCGTCATCTTGATACCGGTACGCTGCATGAACAGCTCCATCGCCAGATGCGAGCCGGAACCGACGCCGGTCGAGCCGTAGTTGAGCTTGCCCGGATCGGCCTTGGCCAGCGCGATCAGCTCCTGGATGTTCTTCACCGGCAGGCCATTGCGTACGACGAAGGCATGCTCGAAGGCACCGACGCCGGCGAGCGGCGCGAAATCCTTCACCGCGTCGTAGCCGGGCTCCTTCAGCAGGAACATGTTGTTGCCATGCGTCTGGTTGTTGCCGAAGACGATGGTGTAGCCATCGGCCGGGCCATGGGCGACGGCGCGCGTGCCGACGGCGCCAGACGCCCCGGCGCGGTTGTCGACCACCACGTTATGCCCGAAGGCCACTGCGAGATCCTGCGCTACGAAACGTGCGATGGCATCGGTCGGCCCGCCCGCCGGATAGGGCACAACCAGAGTGACGACCTTGCTGGGGAAGCTCTGGGCCCGGACGATCGACGGAGCAAAGACGGCGCCGGCCATCAGGCCGAGCGTGGAACGGCGGGTCAACGACATGGGCTTCCTCCCGGGCGCCCGCCTGAATGGCGAGCCTGCTTTGACCGGGAGGTTTAGGGGCAAAGGCACGATGCGTCCAGCAATGCCAAAGTCATGGCGGGCGGCACGGCGCCGCGCGCCACGGCAAGCTCAGCAAAGCAATCGGGGGAACGAACCTGAAATATCGCCCCTCCCTGGATTGCTTCGTCGCTGCGCTTCTCGCAACGACGGCTTATGCCGATCGGAAGGCCTCTAGCCGCCGAAGAAGCCCGCCCGCTTCAACCGCTGGACCGAAAGGTCGAGCGCCTGCAGGAAGGCCGAGCGGTCCTTCTGCGAGAACGGCTTCGGCCCGCCCTGCACGCCGCCCATCGCGCGCAGGTCCTCCATCATGTCACGCGTCGCCAGCGCCATGCCGATCGAGGCCTCCGTGAAGGGCTTTCCGGTCGGCCCGATGACATCGGCACCGGCCTTGATGCAGCGATCGGCCAGCGGAATGTCCGCGGTGATCACGATCGCCCCGCGCGAAACCCGCTCCGCGATCCAGTTGTCGGCGGCGTCGAAACTGCCGGGCACCGTCACCCGCTCGATCCAGGGTTCTCGCGGCACGTTGAGGAAGCTGTTGGCGACGACGAAGACATGCAGACTGTGGCGGCCGGCAACACGATAGACCTCGTCCTTCACCGGGCAGGCGTCGGCGTCGACATAGATCGCGATCGTTCCGGCAGCATTCGTCATGGACCGGCCTTCGCATGCCCGGAGCGCAAGGGCAAACCGCCCGGAATTCATGACGCTTCTGCAAACCATCAAGCAGTTGCGCTTGCGATCGTTGGCCTTGAGTCATAAACCACGCGCGCGCCTTTTCCGCGCTCACCCTTCTGCCTCTTCCGGAGACCAGTCCCATGGCCTTTCTTGCCGATGCCCTGAAGCGCGTGAAGCCGTCCGCGACCATCACGATCACGCAGAAGGCCCGCGACCTGAAAGCCCAGGGCAAGGACGTGATCTCGCTCTCCGTCGGCGAGCCCGATTTCGACACGCCGGACAATATCAAGGAAGCCGCGATCTCCGCGATCAAGCGCGGCGAGACCAAGTACACCCCGGTCTCCGGCATCCCGCAGCTTCGCGAAGCCGTCGCCCGCAAGTTCAAGCGCGAGAACGGCCTCGACTACAAGGCGAGCCAGACCATCGTCTCGACCGGCGGCAAGCACGTCATCTACAACGCCCTGCTCGCCACGCTGAACCCCGGCGACGAGGTCATCTGCGTCTCGCCCTACTGGGTCTCCTATCCCGAGATGGTCGCTCTCTGCGGCGGCACGGCGACCTATGCCGAGACCTATCTCAAGAACGACTTCAAGCTGCAGCCGGAAGACCTCGAGAAGGCGATCACCCCGAAGACCAAGTGGGTGATCCTGAACTCGCCGTCGAATCCCTCGGGCGCCGCCTACAGCCATGCCGAGATGAAGAAGCTCACGGATGTGCTGATGCGCCATCCGCATGTCTGGATCCTCACCGACGACATGTACGAGCACCTCGTCTATGGCGACTTCACCTTCGTCACTCCGGCGCAGGTCGAGCCCGCCCTCTACGAGCGCACGCTGACCATGAACGGCGTCTCGAAGTCCTATGCCATGACCGGCTGGCGCATCGGCTACGCCGCCGGCCCGCAGCAGCTCATCAACGCCATGGACCTCGTCCAGGGCCAGCAGACCTCCGGCACCTCGGCGATCTCGCAATGGGCCGCGGTCGAGGCGCTCGACGGCACGCAGGAGCATATCCCGGTCTTCAAGAAGGCGTTCGAGCGTCGCCGCGACCTCGTCGTCTCCATGCTGAACCAGACCCGCGGCCTGAAGTGCCCGGTGCCGGAAGGCGCGTTCTACGTCTATCCCGACTGCTCGGCCCTGATCGGCAAGACCCTGCCGAACGGCAAGAAGATCGAGACCGACGAAGACCTCGTCATGGGCCTGCTCGAAGCGGAAGCGGTCGCGGCCGTGCACGGCTCGTCCTTCGGCCTCGGCCCCAACTTCCGCATCTCCTACGCCACCTCGGACGAAAAGCTGGAAGAGGCCTGCCGCCGCATCCAGCGCTTCTGCGCCGAGCTGCGCTGAACCTCGTGATCAAGGGCACCGCAACGCGCCGGGTCGTTCTGGCCGGGAGCTTCATGCTCCCGGCCTCTTTCGTTTTCGGGCAGTCGGTGCCGACGCTCTCGCCTCGCGAAGCTTATGAAGCGACGCAGGCAAAGCGCATCCTGCTGATCGATATCCGCGGTACGCAGGAATGGGCCGATACCGGCCTGCCGCAGGGCGCTGTCGCGCTGGACTTCGATGCGCCGGCATTCGAGGTCAGGATCGCCGCGCTTCGCCTCGACCATCCCGGCAAGCGCATCGTCCTGATCGATCGGACCGGTGCGCAGGCGGTCGCCGTGGCGCAGAAGCTCGGCGGACGTGGCTGGCGCGATCTCGCCGGCGTGCGCGGCGGCATGCTCGGGCCGGGCGGCTGGCTGGCCGAGAAGCTGCCGGTGTCGGCCTATCCCTGATCGCGCCTGGCGAGCAGGTCAGGCCGCCGCTCCCGTGTGATCCGCTCCGCCTGCTCGCGCCGCCATTTCGCGATGCGGGCATGGTCTCCGGAGAGCAGCGCATCCGGCAGGCCCCTGCCCTCCCATTCGCGCGGGCGGGTATAGTGCGGATATTCGAGCAATCCGTTCTCGAAGCTCTCGTCCTCACCGGACGCGACCTTGCCCATGACACCGGGGATCAGGCGCACGCAGGCATCGAGCAGGGTCAGCGCCGCCATCTCTCCGCCGGAGAGGATGTAGTCGCCGATCGAAACCTCGATCAGGTTGCGGCCCTCGATCACCCGTTCGTCGACGCCCTCGAAGCGCCCGCAGACGATGACGAGGCCGGGGCCTTCAGCCCAGTCGCGGACCTGTTCCTGCTTGAGCGGGCGCCCCCGCGGAGACATCAGCAGGCGCGGGCGCAGGTCATCCGCCGGCACCGCCGCATCGATCGCGGCCGCCAGCACGTCGCAGCGCAGCACCATGCCGGCGCCACCGCCGGCCGGGTTGTCGTCGACATTGCGATGGCGGCCGATGCCGTGTTCGCGGATCTGATGGGTATCGAGCGACCACAGCCCCTTGCGCAGCCCCTCGCCTGCCAGCGAGATGCCGAGCGGCCCCGGAAACATCTCCGGATAGAGCGTCAGGATCGAGGCGCGGAAGGACATGCCTTCAAGCAAAGCGCAGCGCCGGCAGCCCGTCCAGCGCCGTGAAATCGCGAGCCGAAGCGATCAGGTTGTCATAGCCCTCAAACCCCTCGGGGCCGAGCATGGTGAGCAGCGCCACGGCCCGCATGCCGGCACGGCGCGCGGCCTCGACACCCAGCGGCGCATCCTCGAAGACGATGCAGTCGGCCGGATCAACTTTCATCCGCTCGGCGGCGGCCAGGAACATGTCGGGATGCGGCTTGCCGCGGAAGCCCTGGCTCGGCGAGACGATCGTCGCGAAGCGCTGGCGCAGGCCGAGCGTATCGAGGACAACCTCGATATTGGCCGGGGGCGCCGCCGTCCCGACCGCCATCGGCACACCCGCCTTCTCGGCACGTGCGATCAGGTCCAGGAAACCGGCGGTCGCGGCGACGTGTGGCAGGTAGGCCTCGCGATAGAGCGCTTCCTTGGCGTCGCTCATCGCGTCGAGCTCGGCCACGGCGGCCTGCGGGAAATAGGAGGAGATGATCTCGTTGCCGGCCATGCCGGCCGTACGCGCCGCGAAGGTGCTGCGATCGAAGGGCAATTGATTGCTGACGTGCCAGCTTTCCCAGGCATCGTCATGAAAGCGCATATTGTCGACGATGGTACCGTCCATGTCGAAGATCAGCGCGCGGGCAGGCCTATTGCTTGTCATCGTCGGGCTCGAACAATCCCAAAGGGGGCTCGGCCTCGATCCGGCGCGTGGCGATGTCGATACGCGGCGCAAAGGCCTTGGTGAAGGGCATCAAAACGAATCGTCCGTCCGGCGTCTTGATGTCGAGCAGGTCGCCTGCGCCATAGTTCTCGACTCCGGTCACGGTGCCGAGCACCGCTCCATCAGGCCCGGCGACATGGCAGCCGATGAGATCGGCATGCAGGAACTCGTCCTCGTCCTCATCCGCCGAGAGCTTGTCGCGGGGCACGAACAATTCGGTCCCGTTCAGTGCCTCGGCAGCCTCGCGGGTCGTCACACCCTTGAGCCGGGCGACGACCACTTCCTTGGCAGGACGGATATCGGTGATCTCGAAGCTGCGGCCCTTGCTGTCGGTCAGCGGGCCGTAATCGGCGATCCCGAGCGGATCGCCGGTGTAGGTCTTGATCCTGACCTCGCCGCGCACGCCATGAGGCGCGCCGACGATTCCAAGCAGGATGAGGTCGCTCATGTCAGCACGCCACGCCCGGCCTTGAGCCGGACATCTCCTCGAGAAAACGCTCGGGCCGAAGCTGCGCTTCGCCCGAGACTGACGTGCGGACGAGCAGGCTCACGCCTCGGCGGCTTCTTCGGCAGCCGGAGCAGCGGCCTTCTCGGCCTTCTTCTCGGCGCGCTCCTTGGCCTTCTCGCCGGGAACAGCCTTGTTCGGGTTGTTGCGGGCTGGGCGCTTGACGAGGCCGGCGGCATCGAGGAAGCGCAGGACGCGATCGGTCGGCTGGGCGCCCTTGGCGAGCCAGGCCTGGACCTTCTCGGTGTCGAGCACGACGCGGTCAGCGGCGTCCTTGGCCTTCATCGGATCATAGGAGCCGATCTTGTCGATGAAGCGGCCATCGCGCGGCGAGCGCGAGTCGGCGACGACGATGCGATAATAGGGGCGCTTCTTGGCGCCGCCGCGGGTCAGGCGGATCTTGAGGGACATGGGTTTTCTCCGGTCAGGTTTGGTTTTGGTTCAGTGTTTCGCAGGCGTGGCGGCCGGATGCCGGTAGATGCCGACCTCGGTGCCACGGATCACGAAGGGTTTCTCGAAGCGCGCGCCGAGACGCTCGGCGACACGGATCGAGGGTCGATTGTCGGGATGGACCAGGCTCATCAACGTGGTCCATCCCAAGTCTCGATAGGCATAGTCACGGACGCGCAGCGCGGCCTCGGTCGCGTAGCCGCGCCCATGCTCGCCTGCGAACAGGCTCCAGCCGATCTCGGGCTCGGGCCAGCCTTCCGGCGAGAGCAGACCGCACCAGCCGACGAGCCGCTGGTCCTCCTTCGCCTCCAGCGCCCAGAGGCCATGGCCGCGCAGCGCCCAATGCCCGGCCATCCCGGCGAGGCGGCGCCATGAATCCGGTCGGTCGCTGGTGCCGCCGATATAGCGGGTCAGTTCCTCGTCGGCATAGAAATCGACGAGCACGTCGAAATCTGCGGCCGTCCAGCCGCGCAGCCGCAGACGCTCCGTTTCAAGAACGGGAATCACTTCTTCTTACCCCCGAACGGCCCGCCCAGGCCGGGCAGCCCGCCGCCGCCGAGGCCCGGCAGCCTGGGCATCATCCCGGCCGGCGGGGTGACGCCCTTCGGCAGGCCGGGGAATCCGCCCGGCGGCATCGAGGGCAGGCCGCCGCCCGCACCGAGCTGCTTCTGGAGTTCCGCAAGCTGCGCCGGGTCCATCTTCGAGGGATCGGGCATGCCGGCCGGCAATCCAGCGCCCATGCCACCGCCGAGCCCGAACATCGAGCCCAGCTTGCCGAGCATGCCGCCCTTCTGCTTGGCCATCATCTTCATGGCGTCGGCCATGCCGCGATGCATCTTCAGCAGCTTGTTGATCTGCTCGGCCGTGGTGCCGGAGCCGGCCGCGATGCGCTTCTTGCGGCTGTTCTTGAGCAGGTCGGGATTCTTGCGTTCAGCCGGCGTCATCGAGTCGATCGCGGCGATCATGCTCTTGAACATCTTGTCGCCGACGCCGGCGCTGGCGAGCTGCGACTGCGCCTGCTTCATGCCGGGCAGCATGCCCATCACGCCGCCGATGCCGCCCATCTTCTCCATCTGCTGGAGCTGGGCGCGCATGTCGGAGAGGTCGAACTGGCCCTTGGCCATGCGCTGCGCCGTGGCCTGCGCCTGCTCGGCATCGATCGTCTGCGCCGCCTTCTCGACCAGCGAGACGATGTCGCCCATGCCGAGGATGCGGTTGGCGACGCGCGAAGGATGGAATTCGTCGAGCTCGTCGACCTTCTCGCCGATACCGACGAGCTTGATCGGCTTGCCGGTGACGGCGCGCATCGAGAGCGCCGCGCCACCCCGCGAGTCGCCGTCCATGCGGGTCAGCACGATGCCGGTGAGGCCGACACGGGCATCGAAGGCGCGCGCGGTGTTGACGGCGTCCTGGCCGGTCAGCGCATCGGCGACGAGCAGCACTTCATGCGGATTGGTCGCGGCCTTCACCTCGGCGACCTCGGCCATCAGCGTGTCGTCGAGCGTCACGCGGCCGGCAGTGTCGAGCATCACGACGTCGAAGCCGCCGAGACGGGCCGCCTCGACCGCGCGCTTGGCGATCTGCACGGCCGACTGGCCGGCGACGATCGGCAGCGTCTGCACGCCGACCTGGGTGCCCAGGATGGCGAGCTGTTCCATGGCGGCCGGGCGTCGCGTATCGAGCGATGCCATCAGCACCTTCTTCTTGTGGCGCTCGGTCAGGCGCTTGGCGATCTTCGCGGTCGACGTCGTCTTGCCGGAGCCCTGCAGGCCGACCATCAGGACCGGGACCGGCGGCACGGCATCGAAATTGATGCCTTCGCCCTCGCCGCCCAGCGTCTCGATCAGGACGTCGTTGACGATCTTGATGACCTGCTGGCCGGGCGTGACCGACTTCAGCACCTCGGCGCCGACGGCGCGCTCGCGCACCTTGTCGGTGAAGGAGCGGACGACCTCGAGCGCGACGTCGGCTTCGAGCAGCGCGCGGCGCACCTCGCGGAGGGCCGCGCTGACGTCCTCCTCGGTCAGCGCCCCCCTGCGGGTCAGCCCCGAGAGGATGCTGGAGAGCCTGTCGCTCAGCGTGCCGAACATGCGGACCTGCCTGCTTGCCTCAGGAAGCCTTCAGCGCAGAACCTCATCGCCAAGCGGTTTCGCGCCCGAGGGCGCAATCGCGCTGTCGGGCGTTGACCTCCGGGCTCATGAAAGCGGCCTGCGCGGCCCGGTCGGCGGATGTGGTTTCGGCGATGTCGGCGAAACGGATGCGGTCTTAAAGCGGAAGACCGTAGCGAAAGTCAAGTTTTGGGGACAAGGGCGCGACGAAAATGACGCCCGGATTGCAAGACAGCCCCCGTCCCCGCATTGCTGGGTGGTTCGATTTCACGATTGAGGAACCGACGATGCGCTTTTCCGCCCTTCGCAGCATGCCCCTCGCCGCCGGCCTCGCGCTCGCCAGCCTCTCCCCTGCAATGGCTCAGCCCTGCGCCGGCAACTTCAAGGTCGACGGCGTGCCAATGGTGACGGGGCTGAGCTACCGCACCTGGGACCTTATCCCCAACCGCCAGCCGGCCTCCGTCCTTGCCGATCTCGGCGCCGCCGTTTCGGCTGAAGGCTTCGCCGACATGCGCATCGACAAGGCGACGAGCGCCGTCCTCGCCATCCAGGAAACCACCGGCTCGGGGCGCCCGCAGACCCTGCGCATCACCGCTCGCAAGAACGGCAAGGGCACCCGTGTCGATGCGGTTTTCGTGGTCCAGGCCGGACAGGTCGCGCCGGAGGATTACGTTCGCAAGGCGTTCTGCCGCGTGATCGGCGGCGCGCGCGGCTGATCCGCGCGGCCCCAGAAAGGCCCTTATCGACCGGCATCGCTGCGCGCCCGATTCGTAAGACATGCCGGTCCATGAAACTGAAACCCGCCTCGACACTGCTGGCCCTCACTCTTCTGCTCGCCGCCTGTGCCGGCGACCCACGTCGTGAAGGCACGCTCGATCCGCGCATGGTCGAGAAGGTGGCTGCCGTCTCTCTCGATCCCGCCCAGGCCGGACGCATCCTCAACGCTTATCGCTCCAGCCAGGGCCTGGGCCCGGTCCGGCCGGACCCGCGCCTGATGGCGATGGCACAGCGCCAGGCCGATGCCATGGTCAAGGCCAACGCGCTTTCGCATGATGCCGGCGGCAGCTTCAGCGACCGCATCCTCGCTGCCGGCGTCGACAGCTCCCGCGCGGCGGAAAATCTCGGCGGCGGCTATTTCTCGGTCGAGGAAGCCTTCGACGGCTGGCGCAGATCCCCCGGCCACGACATCAATCTGCGGATGAAGGAAGCCACCCGCTACGGCATCGCGCTCTCCAAGGACCCGCGCACCAGCTATCGCGTCTGGTGGACGCTGGTCGTCGCGGCGGAACCGGAAGCGCGCCGCGAGATGGCCGCCCAGGGTGCCGGGCCCGTCATGTGGTTCGGAAACAATCCGCAGCCGGCGCGATAGGCTCTTTACAAGCACCCGCTTCTGGTGATGGCTCTGCGCTTTAGCGGAGCCAGCACCATCATGACCTTCGAAGCCTGGATCGCCTTCACGGCCGCCACGGCCGTCCTCCTGGTCATCCCCGGACCGACGATCCTCCTCGTGATTTCCTACGCGCTCGGCCAGGGCTGGCGCACCGCCTTCCCGATCGCCGTCGGCGTCGCGCTCGGCGACTTCACGGCCATGACGCTCTCGATGCTCGGCGTCGGCGCCCTGCTCGCCACCTCCGCCCTGGTCTTCACCACGCTGAAATGGATCGGCGCTGCCTATCTGGTCTGGCTCGGCGTCAAGCTCTTCCGCGCCGGCGGCACGCTCGATGCCAGGCCACGCGAGGATGCCGCTCCCGGCTGGAAGATGCTCGGCCATGCCTGGCTGGTGACGGCGCTGAACCCGAAGAGCATCACCTTCTTCGTCGCGTTCCTGCCCCAATTCCTCGACACCAGGGGCGATTTCTGGACGCAGATGCTGATCTTCGAGGCGACCTTCATCACGCTCGCCTTCGCCAACGCCATGGGCTACGCGCTGATCGCCTCACGGGCGCGCGCCGTGGTCAGCAACCCGCGCGCGATCGGCCTCTTCAACAAGGCCGGCGGCACGCTCCTGATCGGCGCCGGCGTCGCCACGGTCGCGATCCGCTCCGGCAGCAACTGAGCGGCAGCTCGCGTTCGCATCTTGACGCAGGGTCCCGGCGGCCTACCTCTTTTGCCATGACCCGCCGCAAGCTTCTCTCCTTCGTCGGCCTCGGTGCGCTGCTGGCTTCGACCGGCGCCGCCTGGGCTGCGATCTCCCGCTCGCGCAATCCCTATTACCAGGGACCGGTCAGCGACCATTTCAACGGTCTCGTCTTCAGCGACGGCCGCCCGGTGACCAAGGGCATCGCCGACGTGCTGCGCTGGCAGACCGGCAAGCGCGAGCGCGAGACTTTCCCTCTCGCCTATCAGGCACCGCCGCAGGACAAGCCGCCCGCCAGCATCGAGGGCACCAGGATCGTCCATCTCGGCCACGCCTCCTTCCTCTATCAGGTCGCCGGCCTCAACCTGCTGATCGACCCGGTCTATTCGCTGCGCGCGAGCCCCTTCTCCTTCATCGGCCCGAAACGCGTGAACGCGCCCGGCGTCGCCTTCGCCGATCTGCCGAGGATCGATGTCGTGCTGGTGACGCATAACCATTACGATCATCTCGACATCGAGACGCTGGCACTGCTGCATGCCAGAGACCAGCCACGCATGATCATGCCGCTCGGCAACGACTCGATCGTCCGCGCCCGCATTCCCGATGCCCGCACCGAGGCGCATGACTGGAACGACCGGCTGATGCTCTCCGACAAGGTCGCGGCCACGCTGGTACCCAGCTACCACTGGTCGGCGCGCGGCGCCTTCGACCGGCGCATGGCGCTCTGGTGCTCCTACATTCTCGAAACGCCGACCGCGAAGGTCTTCCATATCGGCGATACCGGCTACCATGACGGCTCGCTCTACGCGGAGCTCGGTAGCCAGCACGGGCCGTTCGACCTCGCGGTGCTGCCGATCGGCGCCTATGAGCCGCGCTGGTTCATGTCGGACAACCACATGAACCCCAACGAGGCCGTGAAAGTCATGCTCGCACTGCGGGCTGAGCAGGCGATCGGCCATCACTGGGGCACGTTCCAGCTCACCGACGAAGGCGTCGAGCGCCCGCCCGAGGCCCTGAAGGCCGCGCTGGCCGAAGCCGGCCTGCCGGAAGAGCGCTTCCGGCCGATGCGGCCGGGTTTGAGCTGGAGCGTCTGAAAACGCCCCTCACCCCGCACAAGCATTCGTGATGATCGGGCTTGTCCCGGCCATCCATGTCTTCACTGGTCGAAGGTTGCGCGCAAGACGTGGATGCTCGTCACCAGGGCGAGCATGACGTCGGAACCCGCTATTTCGGCTGGACGTAGACGTTGATCTCGAGATTCGGATCGCCGGGGTCCTTGAGATCGCTGACATATTCCTCGAGGAAGGCGTCCTTCACGGTGATGCTCTTGGCCTCGAGATAGGCCGTGATCGTCTCGTAGGTGGAATCGATGTCGTCATAAGGCGCGACGTGCAGGAAACGCAGCGCCTTCCCCACCGGTGATGCGCCGAGCTTCACCCCGCCGCCGAAGGCCGGAACCTGCCCGCTGGCGGGCGCTGCGACCGGCAGCATGGCATCGAAGCGGAAGCCGTCATCGGTCGTCTCCACGAAAAGCGACAGCGGCCGGCCGGCAACAGGCAGTCCCGCCTTCCGAGCTTCCTCGCGTAAGGTGTTGAAGCTCTCGGACAGTTTCTGGAAGCCCTGGTCCCAGCTCGTTTGTCCTGACAGCAGCAGCACCGGCTTGGCGACCAGCGCGACCTCGTCGATATCGCTGGAATCGCCGCGCTTGCCGGCGAGCGTGGCATTGGGATCGGGCACGCCGGTCTGCTGCTGCACGGGCGGCGGCGCGGGTAGCACCGGCGGCGGCAGGGTCGGCGGCGGTTGCACAGGCTGCGGCTCGGCCGGACCCGGCAATGTCGGTGCAGGCTGAACAGGCTGCGGGGTCACAGGGTTCGGTGGCGGCGGAGCCGGCTGGACCGGTTGCGGCCCGGGCTGGGAATCGGGCATCGCGGCGGGCGGGACCTGTGCGGGGACCGACGGCATCTGCGCCGGGCTGGCGCCGGGCGGTGGCGCCAGCGGCGCGGTTTCGACGGCCGACGGCGGGGCGACGCGCGCCTGTGCGAAGACCCATCCGCTTGGCAGACTCGCCAGGAGCGCCAGAACACAGATCCGGGAATACCGCCGAGAATCACGCATCGTCACGGCCTTAGAGTTTCACGCGATTCGCGCCCTTGCGGCGCAACATAGAATGTCCACCTTGTCTCAGGAACGGGGGTGAGGGTGGCTTTTTCACGTCGCCTCCGCCATAGACCCACTATTCACGGGACGTGTGACCAAATGAACGCTCTGGCCAATCGCCGGTTCCTGAAGATGAACGGGCTCGGCAACCAGATCACGGTGCTGGATCTGCGCGGCAGCAAGCATGTCGTGAGCGAAAGCGAAGCCCGCGCCATCGCCTCCGAGCCGCGCGCCCGCTTCGACCAGCTCATGGTGCTGCACGATGCCGCGACGCCCGGCACCGACGCCTTCGTGCGCATCTACAATACCGACGGCTCGGAAGCCGGCGCCTGCGGCAACGGCACGCGCTGCGTCGCCTGGGCCATGATCGCCGATCCTCGGATGGGCGATGCGAGCAAGACCCGCCTTGCGCTCCAGACCAAGGCCGGCCTGCTGCCGGCGGTTCGCGACGGCGAAACGCTCTTCTCTGTCGACATGGGCGCCCCGCGCCTCGCCTGGGACCAGATCCCGCTGGCCGAGCCCTTCGAGGACACCAGCCGCTTCGAATTGCAGATCGGTCCGATCGACGATCCGATCCTGCACACGCCCTGCGCCGTCAACATGGGCAATCCGCATGCCGTCTTCTTCGTCCAAGACCCCTATGCCTACAACCTCGAGCAGATCGGCCCGCTGCTCGAGAACCACCCAATCTTCCCCGACCGCGCCAATATCGAGCTCGCCGCGGTCAAGGCGCCCGATCATATCGTACTGCGCGTCTGGGAGCGCGGCGCCGGCATCACCCAGGCCTGCGGCTCGGGCGCCTGCGCGGCGCTGGTTGCGGGCGTGCGCCGCGAGCTCACCGCGCGCAAGGCGACCGTCAGCCTGCCCGGCGGCGATCTCGCCATCGAATGGCGCGAGCGCGACGGCCATGTCCTGATGACCGGCCCGGTCGAATTCGAATGGGAAGGTACGCTGGACCCGGCGCTGTTCACGAGCGCGGCGTGATGGCCCTGGAGCATTTTCAAGCAAAGTGGTGCCGGTTCGCGTGAAGAAAATGCGACCAAACAATAACCCAGAGGATCTTCGCAGTTCGGAGAAGCGCGAAGATGCTCTGGAGGTCGTCACCTTCGGCTGCCGCCTCAACATCGTCGAGAGCGAGGCGCTGCGGCTCCAGGCGGAAGCCGCCGGGCTGAAGGATGCCGCCATCGTCAATTCCTGCGCCGTCACCGCCGAGGCCACCCGACAGGCGCGGCAGGCCGTGCGCCGCCTCAAGCGCGAGCAGCCGGACAGGCCGGTGATCGTCACCGGCTGCGCCGCGCAGATCGAGCCCGCGCGCTTCGCCGATATGCCGGAGGTCGACCGCGTCCTCGGCAATGACGAGAAGCTGCGGCCCGAGAACTGGGCCGTCCTCGCCCGCTCGAACAGCCTCGGCCATTCTGACACCGCTGCGGCCGACAAGCTCGATGTCGGCGACATCATGGCCCGCACTGCCATGCGCGCGCCCGTCACCGGCCGCTTTACCAGCCATACCCGCGGCTTCGTCCAGGTCCAGAATGGCTGCGATCATCGCTGCACCTTCTGCGTCATCCCCTTCGGGCGCGGCAATTCGCGTTCGCTCGCCATCGCCGATGTCGTCGCGCAATGCCGTACCCTGCTCGAAGCCGGCGCCCGCGAGATCGTCCTGACCGGCGTCGATCTCACCAGCTATGGCCGCGACCTGGCCGACCAGCCGTCATTGGGCAGGCTCGCCGGAGCGATCCTGAGCGCCCTGCCCGATCTGCCGCGCCTGCGCCTCTCCTCGATCGACGCCGTCGAGGTTGATGACGCCCTGCGCGACCTGCTCGCGACCGAAGCGCGTCTGATGCCGCATCTGCATCTCTCGCTGCAGGCGGGAGACGACCTCATCCTGAAGCGCATGAAACGCCGCCACAGCCGCGATGACGCCATCCGCTTCTGCGCGGAGATCCGCGAACTGCGCCCCGATATCGTCTTCGGCGCCGATCTCATCGCCGGCTTCCCGACCGAGGACGAGGCGATGTTCGCCCGCTCGCTCGACCTTGTCGGGGAATGCGGGCTGAGCTTCGTCCATGTCTTCCCCTACTCCGCCCGCCCCGGCACGCCCGCCGCACGGATGCCGCAACTTTCGGGAGAGGTCATCTCCGAGCGCGCCGCCCGGTTGCGAGCGGTGGCGAGCACGGCACAGCAACACCATCTGACGGAGCGCATCGGCCGCCCCCTCAGCGTCCTGACGGAACGCGGCAACACCGGCCGCGCCGAGGATTTCACGCTGATCCGCTTCAGCAGCGATATCGCGCCCGGCGAGATCGTGCCGGTCACCGGCCACGCCGCCGACGGCAAGGCCCTGCTGGCGGCCTGAACGCGTTTTTGCTGGGGAGAGTGGCCGCCTCGGTCGCCGATGGGAGGAGGAGTGACCGAGGCGGCAGAGCCATGCCCGGAATGGCAGACCCATTCCTTAGACGCGGCAGCCCGCCAAAAGGTTCAAAGCCTCATGCGACGACCGAGCCGCGCACGCGCTGGACCTGATTGTTGCAATAGCCCCGCGGGTTCCAGACCGGCTCCAGCGGCTGGACATTGCCTTCGGCATCCCGTGCCCGTGCCATGATCACGAAGGGGCCCGGCTGCTCGGCCACGATCTCCGCCTCGAAGCGGCGCCAGGCGAAAGGCCCCTCGCCGGCCTGCAATTCGACATCCTGCCAGCTTTCGCCGCCATCGCTGGAGATGACGACCGATTCCAGCGGAATCGCTCCGCTCCAGGCGAAGCCCGCGACCTTCAATCGCTCGCTCTGCCTCGCCACGAAACCGTCGAGAGGCGTGGCGATGAGCGACTTGACCGGCATGTCGGTGATGACGGCGAAATTTGCCGAATCGAGTGGCTCGCCGGGGCGGACCGGCCGGATCGGCAGGCGGTAGTCGGTCCCGCGCATCTTCTCGCCGTCATGCTCGATGGCGCGCAGGCTGATCCGGTTCAGCCATTTCTGCCAGGCTGAGCCGGGATAACCCGGCGCGACGATACGCAAGGGCCCGCCATGCAGGCGCGGCAGAGGCTCATCGTTCATAGCGAAGGCGATCAGCGTTTCCGGAGCCACCGCCTTGGCCATGGGCAGGCCGCGCGAGAGCGCCGCCTTCTCCGGCTTGCCGATCTGTCGATCCGGCGCGTGATGGGCGGTGTAGACTGCGCTCCGCCTTGGGCCCGCATGTTCCAGCACATCCGCCAGCCGAACCCCGGTCCAGCGCGCGCAGCCGACGGCGCCGAGCCGCCATTGCAGCCCGTCGGTCGCCGGCGAGAAGCGCGAGCGGCCATTGCCGGCGCATTCCAGGACGGCGGTCACCGTGACGGTTTCGAAGCGCTGATGCAGGCCTTCGACGGTCCACACGGCCGGGCGCTCGACCTCGCCATCGATGGTCAGCGTCCAATCGCGCTCGTCGATCTCCGGCAGATGGCCGTTATTTCGGATGAAGAAGGAATCGACCGGTGTGATCGGTTCGTCGAGCAGCGCGAGTGCCGGCTCGGCATTCAGCGCCTCCTCCTCGTAGATATGGAGGCCGGGCTTCAGGCTGCGCAACAGGGGCAGTTCGACGAGGCGATGGGGCAAGCGGCAAGGTTCTCCGGCGGCGCAAGGCGGTCACCCGCCCAGCGAAAGCCGACAAGAGATGACACGTCGCTCGCCCGCCTGTCGACAGTCGCACAGCGTCAGCGCCCGGCGACGACCTCCTCGCGCAGCGCCCGGCGCAGCACCTTGCCGACATTGGTCTTCGGCAGGCTTTCGCGGAAGAAGATCTGCCTGGGCACCTTGTAGCCGGTCAGGTTCTCCTTGCAGTAGGCCCGCAGGACATCCGCCGTCAGCGTCGGGTCCTTGCGCACCACGAAGGCGGTGACCGCCTCGCCGGAATGCTCGTCGGGCAGGCCGATCACCGCCGATTCCAGCACGCCGGGATGGGAGGCCAGCACGTCCTCGACCTCGTTCGGATAGACGTTGAAGCCGGAGACCAGAACCATGTCCTTCATCCGGTCGACGACCTTGACCTGTCCGTCCGGCAGCATCACGCCGACATCGCCGCTGCGGAAATAGCCGTCGGCTGTCATCGCCTTGACGGTCTCGTCCGGCCGGTTCCAGTAGCCCGCCATCACCTGCGGCCCGCGGATGCAGATCTCGCCGGCCTCGCCGAGCGGCATGTCGTTGCCTTCGGCATCGCGGATCGCGATGTCCGTCGAGGGAATCGGATAGCCGATCGTACCGCTGAATTCGGTCAGGTCGGGCCGGTTGATCGTGGCGATCGGCGAGGTCTCGGACAGGCCGTAGCCCTCGATGATCGGGCGCCCGGTCACAGCCTTCCACTGCTTGGCGACCGCGGCCTGTGTCGCCATGCCGCCGGCTACGGCAAAGCGCATCTCGGAGAAGTCGACCTGCTCGATCTCGGGATGGTTGGCGAGAGCGTTATAGAGCGTGTTGACCCCGGAGAAGAGCGTGAAGCGGCTCGCCTTCAGCGTCTTGATGAAGCCGGGAATGTCGCGGGGATTGGCGATCAGCAGGCTCTTGGCGCCGATCCGCAGCATGAAGAGGCAGCAGCAGGTCAGCGCGAAGATATGGTAGAGCGGGAGAGCCGTCACCATGACATGCTGGTAGTCGCTGCGGCCGAGCGGCGGCTCCAGCACCCATTCCAGCCATAAGGCGGCCTGCTGGACATTGGCGGAGACGTTGCGATGCGTCAGCGTCGCCCCCTTGGCGACGCCGGTCGTCCCGCCGGTATATTGCAGGAAGGCGACGTCTTCCGGCACGATCGTCACCGGCGCCATCGGCGCCGCGTTCCGCAGGATCTGCTGGAAGGCTACCGAGCCCGGAAGGTTGTAGGGTTTCACCACCTTCTTGATGCGGCGCGCGACGAAATTGACGATCTTGCCCTTGAAGCCCATCAGGTCGCCGGCCGTGGCGACGACGATGACGTCGAGCTTCAGGCTCGGCTTCGCCTCCTCGACGACATGGGCGAAGTTCTCGATCGTCACGAGCACCCGCGCCCCGGAATCGTTGATCTGGTGGGTCAGTTCGCGCGCCGTATAGAGCGGATTGACGTTCACGACGGTGAAGCCGCCGAGCAGGGCACCGAAGATCGCCGCCGGATAGGCCAGGATGTTCGGCATCATCAAGGCGACGCGATCGCCCTTCTTCAGCCCCTTGGCCTGCAACCAGCCGGCAAAGGCCTCGGCCGCCTGACGCGTCTCGGCGAAGGTGATCGCCTTGCCGAAGCTCTCGAAAGCCGGACGGTTGGCATAGTTCGAGCAGGCGGAACCGATCAGGTCCACCAGGGTCCCGATCCTGGCAACGTCGAGTTCCGGCGGCACGGCTGGCGGATAATGCGCCAGCCAGGGACGCGAGGCATTCCTCGCCTGCGTGGCGCCGGTCGCAGTCATCGTTCCCTCCCTGTTGCCCGGTTGGCCGCCTCGCGGCAGGTTCCGGTGCATTTTCATGATCATACAGTGCGGAACAGTGGCCGGCAGCGCAAGCGTCGACCACCATTACCTGTAAAATGTTTATATCTAAACAGTCCATCCGGCACGAAATCAAGCCCGAACCGGGGGCCGATGACGGCTCCCCGGCGGAAATGGCGGCCTGAAGTGCCGGTCAGCGCGCCTGCGCGAGTGCCAGCGCCTGCGCGGACACGACGGCTTCGGCCGGCCTGCCGGCGAGCTCCGCGAGATGGTCGAAGCGTGCGCTGAAAGAACCGACGCCCGATGTCGCCGAGCGCAACTCGACGATCAGTCCGGTCATCTCGGCCTCCGGCACCAGCGCCTTGATCTGGTCCCAGCCGCGCCAGCCCGGACGGGTATCGTAACCAAGGATCTGACCGCGCCGCGCGGAGATCAAGGCCGAGGCCCGCGACATCGCCTCGGAGGGGATCACGACATCGACCGAGAGGATCGGCTCCAGCAGAACCGGTTTCGCCTGCGGCATCGCCTCGCTCATCGCCAGCCGGGCCGCCTGCCGGAACGCCATGTCGGAGGAATCCACGGTGTGGTAGGAGCCGTCCGTCAGCGTCACAGCGACATCGACGATCGGAAAGCCCAGCGGCCCCTTCTCGCAGAAGTCGCGCATGCCGGCCTCGACCGAGCCGATATACTGGCGCGGAACGACGCCGCCGGTGATCCTGTCGACGAACTGGATACCTTCGCCACGCGCCAGCGGTGCGACCTCGATCACCACGTCGCCATACTGACCATGTCCGCCGCTCTGCTTGCGATGCCGGCCGCGCGCGCTGGCCTGGCTGCGGATCGTCTCGCGGTAGCCCACCTGCGACGGCTTGCTCGTCACCGTCACGCCATAGCGGCCGGCGAGCTTCTCGAGCGCGACGCGCAGATGCATCTCGCCCTGGCCGGAGAGCCGGATTTCGCCGAGCTCCGGCACCTGCGTCACTGCGAGCGCCGTATCCTCCTCGGTCAGGCGCTGCAGCGCCGCCGCCATCCTGACATCGTCCTTGCGATCCTTCACCGCGACGGCGAAGGCATGCACCGCTTCAGGCGGCGCCACCGCGCTGACGACGCTCGCCCGCGCCTTCCCGAGCATGAAGGCCTCGCCCGTCGCGATGCCGTCGAGCTTGGCGAAGCCGGCGACCTCGCCCTCCTCCGCGGCGGGCTTGCGGCTCTGTTCGGCACCCTTGAGGGAGACGACCCCGGCGATGCGTGCCTCGACGCCGCCCGAAGAGGTCACCACATCGCCCTCCGCCAGCCGCCCGCGCATCACCCTGGCCAATGAGAGCTTGCCACCCTGGCTCGAATGCCAGGTCTTCATCACCTGGGCCAGCGGCGGCCCTTCGGAGAGGATGCCGGTCCTCCCCCGCGTCTCGGCGAGCCCAGGCGCCTCGTGCCTGAGCGCCTTGAGCAGCCGTGTGACGCCGTTGCCGCGTTCGGCCGCACCGATCAGCACCGGCACGACATGCCGGTGCTGCAACTCGCGGGCGAGGTCGTCGAAGACCCGATCGCGCGGCGGCTCCATGTCACCCAGCAATTCCTCCATCAGCTCGTCGTCGTAATCGGCGAGCCGCTCCAGCATCGAGAAGCGCGCTTCCTTCTCGCGGCCAACCTCGTCGACGGCCAGCGGCACGATCTCGCTCGGCGCGTGCTCGCGGTAGATGAAGGCCCGCTCCAGGGCGAGATCGATGAAGCCGACCGCGATGCCCTTCTGCCAGATCGGAATCTGGCGCAGCAGCAGCGGCGTGCGCGAGGCCCGTTGCAGGATACCGAGCGTCTCCCGCACCCGGCGTGAAGCCGTGTCGATCTTGTTCAGGAACAGGAAGCGCGGAATATCGGCCTCCTCCAGCTCGCGCAGCACGAGTTCCAGCGCAGGAGCCTTCCTGTCATCCGCCTCGCAGACGACGACAGCGGCATCGACGGCCGGCAGCACATGGCGCATCTCGTGGAGGAATTCGACCGAGCCGGGGCAATCGATGAAATGGAAGGTGTCTCCGAGGAAGTCGACGGTTGCGACCGTGGGCTCGGTGCTCATCTGGTGTGCGCGCGCCTCGGGAGCCGCATCGCCGACTGTGTTGCCGGCCTTGACCGTGCCGGCACGGGAGAGCGCGCCGCATCGCATCAGGATGCTTTCGAGCAGCGTGGTCTTGCCGCTCTGGAAGGGGCCGACGATCGCGATGCATCGCGGCCCCGCGCGTCGGGTGCCGGTTGCGGAACCGCCATTCTGTGCCGATGCGGGCATGACTTCCTCCTTCGGGGCTGGCCGCGATGGAGGAGAGGTTCGAGCGGCCCCGGCTCCGGCGCGATGGAACCCGGCGGGAACCGCGAATGCGCTCGCGCCGGATGGGCGGCGGTCGCTCGGGCCCGACAGGGTCGGGCGGCCGTCGGAGAGGCAGTTGAGGAGAGGTTCGCGCCGATCGGTGGCGGACGCAAGCGCTTTGTCAGCGATGCTGCGCCGAACCTGAGACGCCGGCTGCGCCGATGCCGCGACGACTATCCCGGCGCAGCAACGTATGGTTTCATCAGGCTTCCGTCCGGTTGCCCGCATCGTGAAGCGGCCCCGGCGATCTCGTCGGTCCCGGCGCTGCTGTCGCGGAACCCGATGGGTTGCCGGACATTCTACGGGACGGAGCCGCCGGCGCGGCGGCGATGGAGCATGGAGAATCGGCCGATGCCTGAGAACGCTTCGCGAATGGAACTGGATGAGCGCATCGCCCTCCTCCGGCGCAATATCGCCGAACTGATGGAGCAGGCGACGGGAGCCTCCGGCGCCGCCGTCGAGGAGGCCCTCGCGAACCGGCTGAGCGAGCAGCAGGACATGCTCAACGAATTGCTCAAGAAGCGCGAGGCGATGGGGTAGCGTTCCCTCCCCGTCATGGTCGGGTTTGTCCCGACCATCCACGTCGTCCCTCGTCGGACATCGAGTTCAGGACGTGGAGGCTCGCCACATGGGCGAGCATGACCGAACCGAAGCTGCACTGCGACGGGCGTTTCGCGCGAACGTCAGGAATTCCGCCGCTCGCCCCGCAGGGTCGCAAGCCCGATTCCGGCGGCGTCGAAGCCGCCATCGACGGCGAGCACCTGCCCGGTGACATAGGTCGCCCGATCCGAGCAGAGGAAGAAGATCGCCTCGGCCAGCTCCTCTTCCAGCCCGTAGCGGCCGAGCGGGACGGCATCGCGATAATCAGCCCGGATCTCCGGGCTGTGCACCGCCTTGGCCATCGCCGTCTCGACCGGCCCGGGCGCGACCGCGTTGACGCGGATGCTCAGCCCCGCGAGCTCGACCGCCTGTTGTTTGGTCAGATGCGCCAGCGCCGCCTTCGAGGTGCCGTAGGCGACACGCAGCGTCGAGGCGCGCAGGCCCGAGATCGAGGTGATGTTGACGACGGCACCGCCGCCATTGTCCGCCATCGCCCGGGCGGCGAGCTGTGTCGCCAGGAACGGGCCGGTCAGGTTGACCGCCAGCACCCGCTGCCATTCCTCATGCGTGGTGTCCAGCATGGGCTTGAACACCGCCGTCCCGGCATTGTTGACCAACGCATCGAGCCGCCCGAAGCGCTTGGCCATGCCGGCAAAAGCCGATTCGAGCTGCGCCGGCATGGACACGTCGCAGGTCAGCACCAGCGTCCGTTCGGGAGTGGCGATCTCGGCCGCAGCCCGTTCAAGCCCGGCCCCGTCGATGTCGAGCAGGCCGACCTGCCAACCTTCGGTCAGGAAGCGCCTGGCCGTCGCGAGACCAATACCACGCGCCGCGCCAGTGACGAGAACGGTCCTGATGGCTTGGTCGGTCATGGCGTGTCGTCCGCTGGCGTGTCGCTTCCACAAAGGCTATGCATGCCCGCAGCGTCGCCAACAAGCCGCCCCCCGGTTCAACGTCTGGCCGGCATTGCCGCTCGACAAATCTCGCGCGCTCCTGTAAGGCCCCGCACTCAACTGAAAACAGCGAGCCGAAAGCCCGCGCCTTCGCGCGAATACGGCCATGGAGAGACCCATGAACATCATCGAGCAGATCGATGCCGAGCAGATTGCCAAGCTGAGCGAAGGCAAGGCCATCCCCGCCTTCCAGCCCGGCGACACCGTGCAGGTCAACGTCAAGGTCAAGGAAGGCGAGCGTAGCCGCGTCCAGGCCTATGAAGGCGTCGTGATCGCCCGTAACGGCGGTGGCCTCAACCAGAGCTTCACCGTCCGCAAGATTTCCTATGGCGAGGGCGTCGAGCGCGTCTTCCCGCTGTTCTCGCCGAATCTCGATTCGATCAAGGTCATCCGCAAGGGCAAGGTGCGCCGCGCCAAGCTGTATTACCTGCGCGATCGTCGCGGCAAGTCGGCCCGTATCGCCGAGCGCATCGATGCCAAGCCCGCCAAGGGCCAGAAGGGCTCCGGCAAGTAAGCCGAAACCCAAGCGCCGAGAAACTCAGCGCGAAGAGATTGGAACGCGGTCCCTCGGGGCCGCGTTTTTTTGTCGCCGGCGGCCAAGCCTGATATGCATTTTTTGCATATCATTCGATAAATATATTCCTTGATATGCATCAAACGCCGATATAAGCAAGACAATCATTAGCACACTATTGATATCACTGCTATGGACCTTATCCAGCTTCAGGCCGCATTCACCGGCGAACTTGCCGCCGTCAACCGCAAGCTGAGGGCGCTCGTCGACGACCGCGCCCGCGGCATGGGCCTGACGTTGTCGCGGGCGCGTCTGCTGATGGAACTTGCGCGGGAAGACGGCCCGATCCAGTCCGATCTCGCCGGCCTGCTCGACATCGAGCAGCCAACGCTGGTCCGGTTGCTCGACGGGCTGGAGCGCAATGGCATGATCGAGCGTCGCGCGGTCGAAGGCGACCGGCGGGCGCGCCGCGTCTTCCTGACCGAGAGCGCGCGGGCCCAGGCACAGGATATCCTGGATTTCCTTGCCGAGCTGCGCGCCGGTATCCTGCAGGGCATCGCGCCCCAGGAACTGGAAGCCGCGCTCGACGTCCTGCGCCGTACCTCGCGTAATATCGCTGCAGGCCGGAGCGCCGCACCGTGAGTGCGTCCGAAGCCTCCGCCGCGCCGACCGCATCGCCGCAGGCACCGGCCCCTGCAGGGCTGACCATGCCGCCTGCCCGCGCGCTCGCCTACATGTTGGCTTCGGTGACGTTGGCGATGACGCAGCAGATCGGCGCGAACCTCGTCAACACCAACGTCTACCAGATCCAGGGCGAACTCGGCGCCACCATCGCCGAGACCAACTGGCTGATCGCCGCGTATATGGCGCCGAACGTTTCGCTCTCGCTCGCCCTGATCAAGATCAGGATGCAGTACGGCCTGCGCAATTTCGCCGAGATCAGCCTCGCCGGCTTCGTCCTCGCCGCGTTCCTGAATCTCGTCTTCGTGCACGACCTGCCCTCGGCGGTGGTCGTGCGCTTCATGAGCGGCATGGCGGCTGCGCCGATGTCCTCGCTCGCCTTCTTCTACATGATCGAACCGCTGCCCCCGCAGAAGAAGCTCACCGTCGGCCTGTCACTGGCGCTGACCAACACCGCGCTCGGCATCCCGGTGACGCGGTTGCTCTCGCCACCGCTGCTCGAGCTCGGCGGCTTCCATGGCCTCACCCTGTTCGAGACGGGGCTGGCGATGGTTGCCTTCGGCTTCGTCTTCGCCTTGCCGCTGACCACACCGCCGCGGGTGAAATGGATCGGCCCGCTCGATATCGTCAGCTACCTGCTGATCGCGATCGGCTTCGGCGCCATCGCGGTCGCGCTCAGCCTCGGCCGGATCTACTGGTGGTTCGAGGCGCCCTGGCTCGGCATGCTCTTCGCTCTCGCCGTCATCTGCCTGACGCTGGCGGTGATCGTCGAATTGCACCGTGACAGCCCGCTCATCGACATTCGCTGGCTGACCAGCCCGGCGACGTTGCATTTCGCCGGCGCCATTCTCCTGATGCGCATCGTGCTCGCCGAGCAGACGGTCGGCGCCTCCAACTTCTTCCAGGCGCTCGGCATCCAGAACGAGCAGACCATGCCGCTCTATGCGATTATCCTGTGCGCGATCCTCGCCGGCGGCCTGACCTGCGCGCTGCTGCTGCGGCCCGGGCGCGAAAACTGGTTCTACGGCACAGCGCTCGCCTGTGTCGCGCTCGGCGCCTGGCTGGACAGCGGCGCCACCAGCCTGACAAGGCCGCACGATATCCGGCTGAGCCAGGCACTCGTCGCCTACGGCTCCGGCCTGTTCCTGCCCGCGGCGATGGCTCAGGGCATGGGCGGCGCGATCGTACGCGGTCCGATCTATATCCTGAGCTTCATCACTGTCTTCCTGTTCACGCAGAGCATCGGCGGCCTGCTCGGCTCGGCCCTTTTCGGCAGCTTCATCACGCTGCGGACCACGTTCCACTTCAACGTGCTCACCGAGCATTTCGTGCTGTCCGAACCGCTCCTGGTCCAGCGCCTCAACCTCTTCGGCGGCGTCTATGGCCATGTCCTGAGCGACCCCGCGCTGATGCGCGCGGAGGGCGTCACCCTGCTCGCGCAGCGCGCGACGCAAGAGGCGATCGTACTCGCCTACAACGACGCCTTCATGCTGATCTCGGCGATTGCCAGTCTCGCACTCGTCGGGCTCCTCTGCCACGTCGCCTTTCTGCAGTTGCGCCAGCGTGCCGGCGCAACCCGCGCTCAACCCGCCCCTGACCGTTCAGCCCCGCAATGACCCGCATCCTCCGCTCTGTCTCGACTTATGTCGCACTCGCCATCGGCCTCGTCGGCCTCGGCATCATCCTCTACGCTTGGCGGCTGCCGCCGTTCACCAGCGCCGTCGAGGTAACCGAGAACGCCTATGTCCGCGGCCAGGTCACGATCATCGCGCCGCAGCTCGCCGGTTATGTCGCCGAAGTGCCGGTACAGGATTTTGCCGCGGTGCACCGCGGGGACCTGCTCCTGCGTATCGACGACCGGATCTTCGCCCAGAAGCTGGGACAGGCCCGGGCCGGCCTCGCCGCACAGCGCGCCGCACTCGCGAATTCCGACCAGTCGCGCGCCGCCGCCGAAGCCCGGCTGCGCGCCGCCGAAGCCAATGTCGCCAGTGCCGAGGCCGCCTTGCGCACCGCCGAGGCCAACTGGGGCCGCATCGAGCCCCTGCGCGAACGCGGCGTCGTCAGCCAGACCTCGACCGACCAGAGCCAGCAGGCGCTCGACCAGGCTCGCGCCGCAATCACCGCCACCAATGCCGCCGTCGATGTCGCCCGCCAGGACATCCAGACCGCCATCGTCAACCGCCAGTCGTTGGTCGCCGCGGTCGAGGGTGCGGAGGCCGCGGTCCATCTCGCCGAGATCGACCTGAGCAATACCCGCATCACCGCTCCCCAGGACGGGCGGCTGGGCGAGGTCTCCGCCAGGCTCGGCCAATATGTTGCTGCCGGCACGCAATTGATGGCGCTTGTGCCGGACCAGGTTTGGGTCATCGCCAATTTCAAGGAGACGCAGCTCGCCGGCATGCGGGCAGGCCAGCCGGTGAGCTTCACTGTCGACGCGCTCCGCCACGCCCGCCTCACGGGCAAGATCGAGCGTTTCTCGCCGGCGGCCGGCTCCGAATTCAGCGTCATCCGGCCCGACAACGCGACCGGCAACTTCATCAAGATCGCCCAGCGTGTGCCGGTCCGCATCACGGTCGACTCCGGCCAGCCGCTTGCCGAACGCCTGGCCCCCGGCATGTCGGTGGTCGTCAGCGTCGATACCTCTGCGTCGCGCTGATGGCCCGGCTGCAGCGGCATCGATTGTCCGGCTTGATTGGAACTGCTAAACACTAGCCATGTCGCCGTGTGAGCATCATTCGCAGCGCTTCAGCGCCGTGCAGGCAGAGGGCCATCTGCCGCCCCTGCCGACGACGCAGGATTTTGCCGCGCTGCACGACCATGCCCGGCTGCCCTGGCGTTTTTTCGGCCGCTTTACGGCTTCCATTGCCGCAGGCCTTACCGGCGCCTGAGACCGGCCGCCTTTGCGCGGCCGGTCTCAGGCGAACCGTTTTTGCGTGCCGGCCCAAAGCAAGCCGGTACATGATTTCCCGCAGATTTCCGCAGACCGAGAACAAGCCATGACTGCGACCAAGGGTCCC
>NZ_JAFKFW010000031.1 GCF_017308015.1 Allobosea sp. | reverse complement strand
GCGGCCTATGCGGAGTATGTTCGCCGCAACGACTACGCCTCCGGTATCGAGCTCGTCGCCGAGAGCGAGAATGTCGTGATGACCCGAACCTTCTCGAAGATTTACGGCCTCGCCAATCTGCGCATCGGCTGGATGTATGCGCCGGCCCATATCATTGACGCGCTCGAACGCATCCGCGGCCCGTTCAACGTCAACGGCGCTGCGATCGAGGCCGGCGCCGCCGCTGTCGCCGACGACGCACACGTCTCTGCCGCCCTTGAGCACAACGAGAAGTGGCTGGCCTGGACGACGGCGGAGTTGGAGAAGCTCGGCCTGACCGTCACGCCCTCGGTCGGCAATTTCGTGCTGATCCATTTCACCAGGACGCCCGGCAAGACCGCCAAGGATGCCGACGCCTTCCTGACCCAGCGCGGCCTCATCCTGCGCGCCGTCGGCGGCTATGGCCTGCCGGATGCGCTGCGTATGACCATCGGCAGTGAGGAGGCCAACCGTCTCGTCGTCGCCGCGCTCGCCGACTTCATCAAGGCGTGACCGAGATGGCGGAAAGCTTCGCGCCGCGCCGTTCTGAGCCGGTCTTCGCCCGCCTCGCCATCATCGGCATCGGGCTGATCGGCTCCTCGATCGCGCGCGCGGCGAAGGAGCTGAACCTTGCCGGCACGATCGTGCTGGCCGATCGCGACGAGGCCGTCCGCAAGCGGGCGCGCGAGCTCGGCCTCGGCCATGTCGTCGCTGAGACGGCGGCGGAGGCGGCCCGCGATGCCGATCACATCATCTTCTGCGTGCCGGTCGGAGCCTGCGGCCCGGTCGCGGCCGAGATCGCATCGGAGCTGAAGCCCGGTGCGATCGTTTCCGATGTCGGCTCGGTCAAGGGCTCGGTCGTCGATGCCGTCTCGCCGCATCTGCCGGAAGGCGTCGCCTTCGTGCCGGCCCATCCGGTGGCGGGCACCGAGAATTCTGGCCCCGATGCCGGCTTCCCGAGTCTCTTCCTCAACCGCTGGTGCATCCTGACACCGCCGGAGGGCACGGACGCGGCGGCCATCGCGAAAACCCGCCAGTTCTGGGAGGGGATGGGCGCGCTGGTCGAAGTGATGAGCGCGCAGCATCATGACCTCGTGCTGGCCGTCACCAGCCATCTGCCGCATCTGATCGCCTACAACATCGTCGGCACGGCCGAGGATCTGGAGGCGGTGACGCAGTCCGAGGTGATCAAGTTCTCGGCCGGCGGCTTCCGCGACTTCACCCGCATCGCGGCCTCCGACCCGACGATGTGGCGCGACGTCTTCCTGCATAACAAGGAGGCCGTGCTGGAGATGCTCGGCCGCTTCAACGAGGACCTTGCCCTGCTCACCCGCGCCATCCGCTATGGCGATGGCGAGACCCTGCACAAGCACTTCACCCGCACCCGCGCCATCCGCCGCGGCATCGTCGCGCTCGGCCAGGAGAAGCCCGAGACGGAGAAGCTGCGCAAGGATTGACGGCTGGTGTGCACAGTCCCGTCGAGACGGTGTGCATGGCGTCGAGTTTGGCTTGCCAAGCCCGGCGCCTGCTGGTACAGCGCCACCCGTTGCCGCAATAGCTCAGCTGGTAGAGCACCTCATTCGTAATGAGGGGGTCGGGGGTTCGAATCCCTCTTGCGGCACCACGATTATTCCCCGACATCGCAGCGCGTCATGGCCATCGCCTCTGATGGGTGCCCCGTTTTCGGACGCAGCCGGAGAGATGGAGCGCGTTCCGCTGTGGCCGCTCTTACTTCAACTGGCTGTCTTTGCTGCCGCGCCGGTTGTAGCTGGATTGCGCCGCCGAGCGGTCGTGTCCGGACTGGCAGGCGACGCAGAGCCGGGCGCCAGGCATGGCGAGCCGACGCGCTTCGGGAATCTCTTCGCCGCATTCCTGGCAGTAGATCTCGCCGGGGCCGCTTGGCAGCCGTGAGCGTGCAAGACGAACCGCATCCGTGATCGAGCCATCGATCTGGTCCTGAACCGCCCCGTCGGGAGCCCATCCGCTTGCCATGTCGCAACCTCCATAGCCTCAAGATGGCCTTGGACGGCGGGAATTCCAAGAGTTCGGGGAGGGATCCGGTCAGGCGAAGCGCTTCGCGCCTGCGACGCAGAGCACGACCACGGCGGTCGCCGCGATCATCGTCCAGGCGATCGGCTCGCCGAGCAGCCAGCCCGCCAGCATCAGCCCGAAGAACGGCTGGAGCAATTGAAGTTGGCCGACACTGGCGATACCGCCGAGCGCCAGGCCGCGATACCAGAACACGAAGCCGACGAGCATGCTGAAGACCGAGACATAGCCGAGCCCGATCCAGGCCGGCGTGCCGATGCCCTGCCAAGTCGCGGGCCAGAACAGCAAGGCGATGACAGCCATCGCTGGCAACGACAGGAGCAGCGCCCAGGAAATCACCTGCCAGCCACCGAGCCGGCGCGACAAGGTCGCGCCCTCAGCATAGCCGAGCCCACAGAGCAGGACGGCCGCGACCATCAGCAGGTCACCCGCCAGCGAGCCGCTTTCGCCATTGACGAGCGCGAAGCCCGCGACGGTCGCGCTGCCGATCCCCGAGAACAGCCAGAACATCGGCTTCGGCCGTTCGCCGCCGCGCAGTACGCCGAACAGCGCCGTCGCGAGCGGCAACAAGCCGATGAAGACGATCGAGCGTGCCGAGGGAATATGCTGCAGGGCGAGCGCCGTGAGCAGCGGAAAGCCGAGCACCACCCCGAGCGCGACGATCGCGAGCGGGCGGATATCGGCCTTCCCGGGCCATTGCTGGCGTAGCAGTACGAGGCAGGCCGCGCCCAGGAGAGCCGCGATGGCAGCGCGGGCGCCGGTCAGGAACAGCGGCGAGAATCCGGCCACCGCCACGCGTGTCGCCGGCAGCGAGCCGCTGAAGATCAGCACGCCGACGAGCCCGCTGCCCCAGCCCTTGCCACCCAGGTTGCCGAACATGCGATTCATCCTGCTGCTTCGCCGGAAGCCGTGCTCTAGGTGCGGGAAAGCGACGAAGCCAGCGACAGACCGATACATTCATGGCAAACTGTGTGGCTATGGATCGCCATACAATCGTCAAAAGCAAATCCGCCGCGACCCGAACGGAGGCGGTGATGGCAGCGATTCGTGGTCGCCTGGCGGCGCGGACGCTGGCCCCGGGCGACCGCTTGCCCTCGATCCGCGGCTTTGCCGCGACGATGAAGGTTTCGCCCTCCACCGTGGTCGAAGCCTATGACCGTCTGGCAGCCGAAGGCCTGATCCGCGCGCGGCAAGGCTCCGGCTTCTATGTGACCGGCGGGGGCCTGCCGCCCCTGGCGCTGACGCAAGCTGCATCGCCGCAGGAGCTTGTGGTCGATCCGTTCTGGGTCTCGCGCCAGTCGCTCGATGCCGGGCCCGGCACGCTGAAACCGGGCTGCGGCTGGCTCCCACCCGGCTGGATGCCGGACGAAGCCTTGCGCCGCGGCTTCCGGGCGCTGGCCCGCGCCGATGGGGCCATCCTTACCGATTATGGCGGCACGCGCGGTGCCTCTGTCCTGCGCCGTCTCCTGCTCGGGCGCTTGGCCGAGGCCGGGCTTGCGGTTACGCCGGAACAGCTCATGCTAACGGGCTCGGGCACGCAGGCGCTCGACCTGATCTGTCGGTTCCTGCTGCGGCCGGGCGATGCCGTGCTCGTCGACGACCCCTGTTATTTCAATTTTCAGGCGCTTTTGCGGGCGCATCAGGTGCGCGTCCTGAGTGTGCCCTATACGCCGTCCGGTCCGGATACGGCGTTGTTCGAGACGGTCGTCGCGGCCGAGCGCCCGCGCCTCTACCTGACCAATTCGGGGCTGCATAATCCGACCGGTGCTGGCCTGTCGCCACAGGCTGCCTATCGTGTGCTCAGCGCTGCTGCCGCCAATGACGTAATCATCGTCGAGGATGACATCTTCGCCGATTTCGAGCCCGAGCCATCCTCGCGGCTGGCGGCGCTCGATGGACTGGAGCGTGTCATCCGGATCGGCAGCTTCTCCAAGACGCTGTCGGCCGCCGTCCGCTGCGGCTATATCGCGGCGCGGGCGGACTGGGTCGAGGGGCTCGTCGACCTGCAGGTCGCGACCAGCTTCGGCGGACCCGGTCCGGTCTCGACGGAACTGCTGGCCGGGGTTCTCGCCGGCGGCGGCTACCGCAAGCACATGGAAGACCTGCGCCGTCGCCTGGCCCAAGCGCGGCGGGAGGTCGCCGACCGGCTGGAAGCGCTGGAAATTCGTCCCTGGCTGATGCCGCGCGGCGGCTTCTACCTCTGGTGCCACCTTCCGGCGGGCGTCGATTCCGCCGAGCTTGCCCGCCTGGCCGTGATGCAGGGCGTGGTGCTGGCACCGGGGAATGTCTTCAGCGTGGCCCAGACTGCCGGCAGTTTCATGCGCTTCAATGTCGCCCAGTCGCGCGATCCGCGGGTCATCGAAGTGCTCAGGCAGGCGATGCCGGCCATCCAGCAGGTGGCGCCGAGCGCCGGCGGCGTTTGAAAAGGGGGTGCCTTCCCTGCCGGCGCGAAATTGCGCCGCACTCGTCAGCCCGGTGCGCCCCTGTTATAGACCGCCGCAAGGACCGGCCCGGCCGGACAGGACCGAGAGCTTTGAAATCATGCATCTGAGGATCGGCACACGCCGCAGCCCGCTGGCGATGGCCCAGACCAACCACGTCATGGGCATGATCCGGGAGAAGTTCCCGGAGGTGGAGTTCACTCTCTGCCAGATCGCCACCATCGCCGATCGCGATCGCGTCTCCGAGTTCCACCAGTTTGGCATGGTCGGCGTCTTCGCCGTCGAGCATGAGCAGCAACTGGTGAAGCGAGAGGTCGATTTCGTCGTCCATTCGCTGAAGGATCTGCCGACCACCTTGCATGAGGGCCTCGTCCTCGCTTCGGTGCCGCCGCGCGAGGACCCGCGCGATGCGCTCTGCGGCGCGACCATGGCCTCGCTGCGCCAGGGCGCGCGCGTCGGTACGGGCTCGCTCCGGCGCCGCGCCCAGATTCTGAACCTGCGGCCGGATGTGACCGTTGTTCCGATCCGAGGCAATGTCGGCCCGCGCCTCGCCAAGATCGACGGTGAGGATGCGCTCGATGCGGTCATCCTCGCTCAGGCCGGCCTGCGCCGGTTGGGGCTTCACGAAGCCTCGTCGGAGGCGCTCGCCCCGTCCCTGTTCCCCTATGCCGTCGGGCAGGGTGCGCTTGGACTGGAGGCCCGTGCCGAGGATACGGCGGTGCTCGAGGTGCTGAAGGCGATCGAATGCCCGCAGGCCCGTGCCGAGGCCGAGGCCGAACGCGAGATGATGCATGCGCTGGGGGCAGGGTGCAGCCTGCCCGTTGGCGCCTGTGCGCTTTGGCAGGACGGCCGCCTGACGCTGCATGCGCAGGTCACTTCGATCGAGGGCACCGAACGCGTCATAGCCGATCAGAGCGCACCGCCGGAACAGGCGCGCGAGCTGGGCCTCTCGGTGGCGCAGATCCTGAAGGACCGGGGTGGCGTCGCAATCCTCGAGAAGAGCTATCGCGGCCACTATCCGAGCTTCAAGTCGCTGTAGACCTCGGCTTGGTAGCGGCACGATAACGATCCGGCCGGCTGCCGCATGCAGGCGCATGGCGCGACCTGACGGTGCCTGGGGCCGGAGGCGACGCTGTCGTGCCGAAAGACACGAGGCGCCATCTTCAAGGCTTCGATAGTCGACAGGTCGACGGAGTGCCTCGGATGGCGCCGGTCACCGCGCGTCCTCCCGGTGACCTTTCCGCCTCCTGACAGGAAGGAGCGGATGCGGTGAATCGTGAGTTCGTCAGACGAAATTCACCACAGTCGCGTCGCGGCGGAAGCGCGTTTGGCGTGCGGGGAAGCCGGCGTTGCGTGGCTCGCGGAGACTTGTTGTGGAAGGGGCATCGCCCAGTTGCTTCCACTTAGTCGAGCATATTCACCACATTTCGACAAGCGTGCAGGTTTCTGTGGAGGCATGCGCGAAAATCAGTGGTCAGGGCGCGGGTTCTTCAATCACATTGTCAAAAAAATTAAACGATATCGAGGGAGATGACGGTGCCGCGCGTTTTGATCGCCGAGTTCATGCACGAGACGAACACCTTCAGTGTTCAGCTCACGGACGAGGCCACCTTCCAGGCCCGTCGCGTCTACCGCGACAACGAAATTCCAGGCGCCTTCCGCGGCACGCGCACCTCGATGGGGGCGGCCTTCGAGGCGGCCGACAAGTTCGGCTGGAGCCTTGCCCATCCGTTGGTGGCCGGTGCCAACCCGTCCGGTCGCGTCACCGATGCCGCCTTCGACCTCTTTGCCGGCCAGATCGTTGATGCCGCCTCCGGGGCCGATGGCGTGCTGTTGCACCTCCATGGTGCCATGGCGACGGAAAGCTCGGACGACGGCGAGGGCGAATTGCTCGCTCGATTGCGCAAGCGCATTGGGCCGGATGTGCCCGTGGTCGTCGTGCTCGACCTGCATGCGACCGTGACGCAGCTCATGGCGGACAATGCCAATGCGCTGATCTCGTACCGCACCTATCCGCATATCGATCAGTACGAGCGGACCTGGCAGGCGGCCGAACTGCTGCAGCGCGCGATGAAAAGCGAGATCAGACCCAAGGTTGCGCTCGCCCGACGTCCGATCCTCTACGCGCTCGACGGCGGCCGCACCACCTCGCCTCCCTTCCTCGAACTGCTGCGCCGTGGCGACGCACTCGAAGCCTCCGGCGACGCGCTCGTCGTCAGCGTTCAGGCCGGCTTCTCTTCGGCCGACGTGCACGATATCGGCCCCTCGATCGCGGTCACGGCCGATGATCGCAACAAGGCTCAAGGCATCGCCGAGGAACTGATGGACTATGCCTGGGCGCAGCGCCGCTTTTCCTCGATCCATTTCACGCCGCTGGCCGAGGCCATGGCCCGTGCCAAGGCCGGCGAAGCCGACACGGGCAAGCCCGGCTACAAGCCGGTCGTTATCTCTGATTATTCCGACAATCCCGGTTCCGGCGCCTATGGCGACGCCACCAACCTGTTGCGCGCCGTGCTCGATGCCGGGCTGAAGAATGTCGGCTTCCATGCGATCTGCGACCCCGAAGCGGTGCTCGTCGCGCAGGCGATCGGCGTCGGCAAGCGCGGCCGCATCAGGCTCGGCGGCAAGGTCGATCCGACGATGGGCGGCGGGCCACTTGATCTCGACGCGCATGTTGTCGCCGTCACCGACGGACATTTCCTCTGCCATGGCCCGATGGCCGGCGGCGTCTGGCGCAATTACGGGCTCTCGGCCCTGCTACGGGTGGACGATGTCGAGATCATTGTCATCACCCATAACGGCCAGGCGACCGACCTCGCGCAATTCACCTCGCTCGGCATCGATCCGACCCGGAAGTCGACGGTGATCGTCAAGTCGATGCAGCATTTCCGGGCCGCCTTCCAGCCGATCGCGCGCGAGGTGCTCGAGGTCGATACCGGCGCGCTTTCGACCCGCAATTTCAAGGAGCGGCCCTACAAGAAGGTCCGCCGTCCGATCTTCCCGCTGGACGATATCTGACCGCGGCTCGCAGGAGCCGGCGATGACAAGCGCATAGGAGAATACCATGGCGATTCAGGCCGATATCGTATTGCGCAACGGGCCGATCTGGTGCGGGCGCGAGGAAGGCGTCGTCGAGGCACTGGCGATCTTCCGTGACAAGGTATTGGCGGCCGGCAGCGATGCCGAGATCAAGCCGCTGATCGGGCCGAAGACCCGCGTCATCGATCTGAAGGGCCGGCTCGCCACGCCGGGCCTCAACGACTCGCATCTGCATCTCGTCTCGCTCGGCATGACCATGGGCTGGGTCGACTCCAAGCCCGAGGCCGCGCCGACGCTGGAAGCTCTGCTCGGTGCGATCTCGGCGCGCGCCGCACAATCGAAGCCGGGCGAATGGATCCTCTCGCGCGGCTACGATCAGACCAAGCTCGATACCGGCCGCCATCCCTATCGCGAGGAACTCGACCGCGCGGCCCCGAACAACCCGGTGATGCTGGTGCGCGCCTGCGGTCATATCGCGATCTGCAACTCCGAGGCTCTGCGCCTCGGCGGTATCGACGAACAATCGCCGACGCCGCAAGGCGGTCTGATCGAGCAGCAGAACGGCCGCCTGACCGGCCTGCTGGCCGAGAACGCCCGCGCCCCGGTCCAGGCGGCGATTCCGGCCGCGACCGAGGAGGACATTATCGCCGGCATCGAGCGCGGCGGCCGCTACCTGCTCTCGCTCGGCATCACCAGTTGCATGGATGCCGCTGTCGGCCAGAAGGGCGGCTTCCGCGAGATCGCCGCCTATCATCGCGCCAAGCGCGACGGCCGTCTGCCGGTTCGCACCTGGCTGACGCTGCTCGGCGACGATGGCCGCTCGATCGTACCGGAGTGCTACGCAGCCGGCCTGATCTCCGGCACCGGCGACGAGATGCTGATGGTCGGCGCGGTCAAGCTCTTCCTCGACGGCTCGGCCGGCGGCCGCACCGCCTGGATGACCGAGCCCTATCTCGGCGAGGACAAGACCACCGGCGTCTGGATGTGGGAGGATGCCGAGCTTGAGCGCATGGTGCTCGACGCTCACAAGAAGGGCTATCAACTCGCCTGTCACGCCATCGGCGATGCCGCGATCGAGCAGCTCATCACCGCCTATGAGAAGGCGCTCGCCGCCTATCCCGATGCGGACCGGCGCCATCGCATTGAGCATTGCGGTTTCTCGACCCCGGTCCAGCACGAGCGCATGGTCAAGGCCGGCATCTATCCCTGCCCGCAGCAGGTCTTCATCCATGATTTCGGCGATGCCTATGTAAAGGTTCTGGGACCCGAGCGGGCGCTGCCGAGCTATCCGCTCCGCACCTGGTTCGATCTTGGCCTGAAGCCGGCGACGGGCAGCGACGCGCCGGTCTGCGATCCCAACCCCTTCCCGAACTTCCACACCATGCTGACGCGTGAAACCTGGAAGGGCACGGTGATGGACGCCGCCCAGTGCGTCACCATCGAGGAGGCGTTGCAGGCCTATACCGAATTCGGCGCCTTCTCGCAGAAGCAGGAGAAGGTGAAGGGCCGGCTCGCGCCGGGCTTTCTGGCGGACGTCGCGGTGTTCTCGCGCGACCTGCTGAGCGCCGCGCCGGCCGATATCCTCAAGGACACACGCTGCGATCTGACCATCCTCGGCGGCAATGTCGTTTACGAACGAGGTGCCTGAGGTGGAGCATTTTTGCGCGAAAAATGCGGTCTCGTCTGAATAAAATGCGAAAAATAGCGCATAAAAGGCTCGTAACAGCGTGAATTGCCGAGCGGTTCGGCGAATTTGACCACGCAGGGGAAGACAAGCGCGGCAAAGCCGTTATGGTTCGACTGGAAAGCAAAAAACTCCGGATCAGCCGGATTAGATGGGAAACGGGAGGATTGATCGTGTTGTTGAAGAAACTTGCCTTCGCTACCGCGCTGACGCTGGCCGCCTTCACGGTATCTGCACAGGCTCAGGAACCGCGCCGCGGCGGGACGATCCGCTTCACGGCGCCCTATGGCGCCTCCTTCGTCAGCAATGACAGCCATGTCTCGAACCAGATCCAGGACGAGATCTACGGCTATGCGCTGCACAGCATGCTGTTCCGCTGGGATTCGAAGGCCGGCAAGCCCGAGCCCGAACTCGTCAAGACCATGACCAGCTCGGCGGACGGACTGACGCACACGCTGAAGCTGCGTGATGACGCGCTCTTCCACAATGGCCGCAAGATGACGGCGGACGATGTGATCTGGTCGTTCCATCGTCTGGTCGACGGTTCCAAGAACTATCCGGGTGCGAGCCGCGTCGTGCGCATCAAGGGCGCTGAGGCCGTTCGCAAAGGCGAGGCAAAGGAGATCTCCGGTCTCAAGAAGATCGATGATTTCACCATCGAGATGACGATGACCGATCCGGCCGATCCCAGCTTCCTGTTCTTCGGCGCCACCACGGCGATCATGCCGGCCAAGGAAGCGCAGCAGCCTGACTTCTTCAACAAGCCGATCGGCCTCGGTCCGTTCAAGTTCGTCGAGCATGTTCCCGGCTCGCGCATGGTCTTCGAGCGCTGGGAGAAATACTACAAGCCCGGCAAGCCCTATGCCGACAAGCTGGTGATCTCGCCGATGGGCGAGGCGGCCGCGCGTGACGTCGCCTTCCGCAACAAGGAAATCGACGTCTCGATCCTGGGGTCGACCCAATATGTCGCCTATCAGGCCGATCCGAACCTGAAAAAGGGCATCCTGGAGGTTGCGGAGGTCTTCACCCGCAACATGGGCATGAACCCGGCCTACAAGCCCTTCTCCGACAAGCGCGTGCGCCAGGCGATCAACTATGCGATCGACAGCGACCTGATCATCAAGCGCCTTGTTCGCGACAAGGCCTATCGCGCGGTGAGCTGGCTGCCGAGCTCGGTCCCGGCTTTCGACAAGAGTGCCAAGCCTTATGCCTTTGACCCGGAGAAGGCCAAGAAGCTCCTGGCCGAAGCCGGCTATCCGGATGGCTTCGAGTTCGAATGGACGGCGACGCCGAACGAGAGCTGGGGTATTCCGATCGTCGAAGCGACGATCCCGATGCTCGCCAAGGTCGGCATCAAGGTGAAGGTCAAGCCGGTCGAGACTTCGGCGCTCGGCGGTATCATCGCGAAGGGCGACTTCCAGGCCTATATCTGGTCGAACACGTCGGGACCCGATCCGTTGACGGCGTTGAAGTGCTTCCACTCGGCAACGCCGCGCTCGTCTTGCAACTACACCACCTTCAAGAGCGCCGCTTTTGACAAGTTGTTCGAAGAGGCTGCGGCGGAGAGGGATACCGGCAAGAAGATCGAGCTCATGAAGAAGGCCAACGCTCTGCTGCAGGAAGAGGCCCCCGTCTGGTTCTTCAACTACAACAAGGCGGTGATGGCTTATCAGCCCTGGTTGCACGGCCTCCAGGCGAACGCGACGGAGCTCGCGCTCCAGCGCTATGAGGATCTCTGGGTCGACGCCTCTTCGCCCGCGGCGAAGTAAGCGCGCTTCCGCAGAAGCTCCCGCCAGCTCGACGATATCCGTCATCCCGGACCGGTGCGGCCATGCCGCCTGTCCGGGGTGACGAAGATTTTCGAGCCTCGACCTGAGTCCGCCCCGCGGCGGCGATCAGGAGTTGACCATGCTGCCCTATGTCGTCCGCCGCCTGCTGCAGGCCATCCCGATCCTGCTTGCGGTAGCCGGACTCATCTTCGTGATGTTCAGCGTCATTCCCGGCGATTTCGCCTCGACCCAGATGGCCGACGGCCGCTCGGTCGTCGATGCCGAGCAGGTCGCGCGCATGAACAAGCAGTTCGGCCTTGACGATCCCGTCCATGTGCGCTTCGCGAATTACGCGATGAAGCTCGCGACGTTTGATCTGGGCACCTCGTTCCGTACCCGCCAGCCGGTGATCAATTCGCTGCTCGAACGGATCTGGCCCAGTCTGCAATTGGCCATTGCCGCGATGGCCTTCGCCATCGCCCTCGGTATCCCGCTCGGCTTCCTGGCGGCGTTGAAGCCGGGCGGCTGGCTCGACATGCAGTCGATGTTCGTTGCCGTGTCCGGCCTGTCGCTGCCGCAGTTCTGGCTCGGCTTGATGCTGATGTATGCCTTCGCGCTGGTGCTTGGATGGTTCCCGAGCTTCGGCTATGGCGACGGCAATCCGCGCTATATTGTGCTGCCGGCTGTCGCGCTCGGCGTGGCGCCGCTCGCATTGCTCGCCCGCACGACGCGTGCCGCCGTGCTCGAGGTCATGAATGCCGACTTCGTTCGAACCGCGCGCGCCAAGGGCAATAGCGAGACCCGGGTGATGCGCTGGCACGTGGCGCGCAACGCCATGGTCATCGTGCTGACGACGCTCGGGCTGCAGTTCGGCTCGATCATGGGCGGCGCGGTCGTGATCGAGAAGCTCTTCGCCTGGCCGGGCATCGGCTCGCTCCTGGTCGACAGCGTGTCGCTGCGCGACATTCCCGTCGTTCAGGCCTGCATCCTGCTGCTCGTTCTTTTCTTCCTCGTCGTGAACATCATCGTGGACGTGCTCTGCGCTCTGATCGATCCGCGCATCAAATACACCTAGGGGCGGGGCATGAAATTCCGGGCTAATCTGTGGATCGGCGGCGCGCTCTTTGCCGCCGTCGTGATCGGCGGGACGCTGGCGCCCTGGCTGGCGCATACCGACCCCGTCATGGATGCCAACCTGATGAACGCCGAGGTTCCGCCCGGCAGCGAATTCTGGTTCGGCACGGATGCGCAGGGCCGCGACATCTACAGCCGCGTGCTCTACGGCGCGCGCATCTCGCTGACGGTCGGCATCGTTTCGCAGATGATCAACACGGTGATCGGCGTGGCGCTGGGCATGTCGGCGGGCTATTTCGGCGGTTGGTGGGACGATTTCGTCAACGGCCTGACCAATCTCATGCTGTCGATCCCCTCGCTGATCTTTGCGCTCGCCATCATGGCCATCCTCCAGCCGGGTCTCACCAGCCTGCTGATCGCGCTCGGCCTGACCAACTGGTCCTATACCTGCCGGCTGTCGCGTGCTGCGACGCTGTCGATCAAGCAGCAGGGCTATGTCGAGGCGGCGCGCTCCTTCGGTTCGAGCAACCTGCGCATCATGCTGCTGCAGATTCTGCCGAACATCGCTGGCCCCATCATCGTCATCGGCACGCTCGGCATGGGCGGCGCCGTGCTGGCAGAGGCGGCGCTCTCCTTCCTGGGGCTGGGCATCCGTCCGCCCTTCCCGAGCTGGGGCTCGATGCTCTCCGATGCGCGCGACCAGATCACCACCGCGCCCTGGATCTCGGTCTTTCCAGGCTTGGCCATCTTCATGACGGTGCTCGGCCTCAATCTCCTGGGCGATGGCCTGCGCGACATCCTCGACCCGCATTCGCAGCTTCGTAAAGCCTGACAGTAGAGCCTATGACCACGCCAGACCCGATCGATCCACCGCTCGAGACCATCCGCTTCCACGGACTGAAGGCGGGGCCGAAGCTCCTCGTTTTCGGGGCCGTCCACGGCAACGAGACCTGCGGGCCGAATGCGATCGCCCGTGTGATCGAGGACTGCCGCGCCGGCCGTGTCTCGATCCAGCGAGGCGAGGTCACCTTCCTGCCTGTCGCCAATCCCAAGGCCTACCGGCAGAACACCCGCGAGGGCGACCGCAACCTCAACCGCGACCTGCGCGAGCGGCCGCAGCCTGTCGACAACGAGGACCGGATCGGTAATCGCCTCTCCGCCATCCTGCGTCAGCACGACATGCTGCTCGACGTCCATTCCTTCTTCACCGGGGAGGGCGTGCCCTTCGTCTTCTTCGGTCCGGACGACAACCGCGGCTCGCTCGAACCGTTCCGCCATGGCGCGGCGGAAGCGGCCTTCGCCGCCTGCCTTGGCGTCGACCTGATGATCCATGGCTGGCTCGACATCTATGTCCGGCTGATTGCGGCACGCGAGCGGCTGAACCTGCCGCGGCTCGCCGTCACCGAAGGGTTCGGCACGACGGAATTCATGCGCTTCGCCGGTGGCTATGGCGTGACGCTCGAATGCGGTCGCCACGAGGACCCGGCTTCCGTCGATGTCGGCTACAGGGCGATCCGCAACGCGCTTGCGCATATCGGCCTGACCGAGGAGGCGGCGCCGGCACCGGTCGCCCGGACCGTCGTCCATATGGACGATCTCGTCATCTGCGAGGCCGAGGGTGACCACGTCGAAGGGAGCTGGAAAACCGGTGACCGCGTCGCCAGGGGCACGCCGATCGCCCGCCGCGCCGACGGCACCGTCGTGACGATGCCGCGCGACGGTTTCATCATCTTCCCAAACCCCAAGGCTAAGCCCGGCGAGGGAATCTGCTATCTCGGGACGGAGAGCTCTCGCCGGATCTGAGAGCGTTGGCGAGCGAAGTGGATACCGGCTCGCCTGAAGAAAATGCGATTGCGAGGCCCTGAAGCCGGCTACTGCACGATGCCGCGCTTGCTCCCGAAGCCGGGAATGTTGCAGCCGCAGTTCGAACCATAGGGTAGCGGCGGCGTCGGGCAATCGCCCCGCCCGGTGACGCAGATATCGCCGTAGCGCGGCTGCCGGTAATACGGGCGCTCATAGCCGTAGTCGCGGCGGTAATGCCGCCTCGGTGGCGGGCGATCGTCGTCATCGTCGTCGTCATAAGCCTGCGGATTGTTGTAAGGTCCGCCGTAATATTGAGCATGGACCGGAAGGGCGCCGAGCAGGACGGTGCAGGCCAGAACAGAGATCGTGAGCTGGCGACGCAGCATGTTCGTTCCTTTCAATATCCGCGCGGGCGGGCGGGCCGGCACGGCGTTCGTTCTCTCTAGCCGGCCCATCATGAACGGCTGCTGAGGCAACCTCGGGGCGCGGGAAAGGAACTCCGGCGGGCGTTGGATCGGCGAAGGGCGGTATCGCCGATGGCAGCAAATGGCGTGGCACGGCAAACGCCGATCCGACCGTTAAAATGCCGGGCATCGGGCTGACGGGTTCTTAGAGCCTCCTGCTTAGAGCCATGTGCCATGCATCTGCTGATGAGGCCCCGCAAACGCGCCGCGCAGTTGCCCGCGGACATCGAGATCGAGATCATCTCGCGTCTCTTCGCGGCCCTGCCTCAAATCCTCTGCATCGCAGCAGGACTGATCGTCGGTTCCGCCATCATGGCGGTCCAGACGGGGCAGGCAATCTTCTGGTGGCTGACGGGAGCAGGCGTCGTGACGACACTGCTGCGTGTCGCCAATATCGTCGGCTTCAACCGCCGCGACCCCGCGCGCGGGCTGACCTTGGCGGAGGCGCGGCGCTGGGAGGCCGGCTACGCCTACACGGCCTTCGCCTTCACGCTTGTCATCGCTGCGCTGACGCTGGCCGCGGCTGCCACCGATTATGCGGGCGGCTTCGTGCTCAGCCTCGGGCTCACCATGGCGCTGACGGCGGGGTCCTATCTGCGCACCCTGCGCTTCTGGATCTGTGCGGCGCTCTCGACCATCGCGATCGGAACGCTGGTCGTCGCCTTCCTGGTCTCGGGCGATCCGCTCTATCAGGCGCTCAGCGTGCTGCTCCTCGTCTATCTCTATTCGATCTATGAAAGCTCTGATCACATCATCGGCCAGTTCGAGGAACTGCTGATGGTGCGGCGCGAGCTCGATTTCGCCGCGAGCCATGATCCGTTGACCGGGCTCGCGAATCGCCGCGGGCTCGACAGCGTGCTGCGCGAAGCTGGCGAGAGCGGTGAGGCGCTCGGCCTCCTGTTGCTCGATCTCGACGGTTTCAAGCTGATCAACGATCGCCATGGCCACCTGGCCGGTGACGAACTGCTCAAGCAGGTCGCGATGCGCTTGAAGAGCGTTGTCCGGCCCGGCGATAGCGTAGCGCGGCTGGGGGGAGACGAATTTGCACTGGTCGTGCGCGGCATCGAGGATGCGGCTGCGCTCTCCGAAGTCGCCAACCGGGCGGTGTCCGTGGTCAAGGCTCCGTTCCTGCTGATGGGACAGCTCGTTTCCGTCGGTGCCAGCGTCGGGATTTCCGTCAAGTCGGAGCGGGAAAACGCGCATTGGACGGCGGAGGTCCTGACGCGAGCCGCAGACGAGGCGCTTTATGGGGCCAAGCGCGCCGGCAAGGGCCGCAGCATGGTTGCCCACTGGGATGATGTCGCCTGACATTGCTTCGCGGGGACGATAGCTTGATCTCGGTCGGCCATTCACCTACCGTCCGGAAGGTAGATGAATGTCGGTGATGCGGTCAGAACGGGAGAAGACGATGTCGGCCGTCGAAAAACCTGGAGCGGACGGCGTCCGCCGCTCGCCTTACTTCAGCGAGGAGCATGAGGCGCTGCGCGACCAGATCCGCCGCTTTGTCGAGACCGAGATCAAGCCGCATGCCCTGCAATGGGAGGAGGACGGCTTCGTCCCGCGCGCGGTGCTGCGCAGGATGGGCGAACTCGGCTTCTTCGGCATCCGCTACCCGGCCGAGTATGGCGGCTCCGAGATGGACACGATGGCGACGGTCGTTCTGGCCGAGGAACTGGGCCGCTCCACCTTCTCGGGCGTCGCAATAACGGCCTTGGTCCATACCGATATGGCTTCCGTCCATATCGCCAATGCCGGCAGCCAGGCGCAGAAGGATAAATATCTGCCCGCGATCATCGCCGGCGAGAAGATCGTCGCGGTCGCCGTCACCGAGCCCGATGCCGGCTCGGACGTGAAGGGCATCCGCACCACGGCGCGGCGCGAGGGCGACCATTACATCCTCAACGGCGCCAAGATGTTCATCACCAACGGCGTCCATGCCGATCTCTACTGCGTCGCGGCCAAGACGGACCCGCAAGCGCGGCCCTCCCAATCGGTCTCGATCTTCGTTGTCGAGAAGGGCACACCGGGCTTCTCGGTCTCGCGTGCCCTCGACAAGCACGGCTGGCGCTCCTCGGATACCGCTGAGCTTTCCTTCGTCGATTGCAGGGTGCCGGCCGAAAACCTGCTTGGGCAGGAGGGCCGCGGCTTCTACGCGATCATGAGCAATTTCCAGAACGAGCGTACCGTGATCGGCGCCATGGCGATGGGTGAGGCACAGGCCGCGATCGACTTGACGCTGGACTATGTCCGGACGCGCAAGGCCTTCGGCGCGCCGCTCTGGGAGAAGCAGGCCATCCGCCAGCGCCTTGCCGAGCTCGCGGGCAAGGTCGAGGCCGGCCGCCAGCTCGTCTACCACGCCGCCTGGCTCGATGCGCAGGGCTTCGACGCCACCCGCGAGGTCTCGATGGCCAAGGCCTATTGCGGCGAGCTGGTCAACGAAGTCATGTACGACTGCCTGCAGTTCCATGGCGGCATGGGTTACATGCGCGAAAGCGCGATCGAGCGCATGACCCGCGACGCCCGTGTTCAGTCGATCGGCGGCGGTGCGACCGAAGTCATGCTCGAGGAAGTGGCGAAGCGGCTGTGAGAGACAGGCGCCTGTCATCCCGTGCGCGCTGTTGTGCAGACACGGAACCGTCCTCCGGAAAAGGCGCCCTCTCGTCGCGCGGTCCCGTTTCTGCGCAGCGGCACTACGCGCTGCAGCGCGCAAGGGAAGGCACCTTGTGAGTCAAGCCTCAACCACCCGGCCAGCAACCGAAGGCGGCTCGCGCCGCCTGATCCTCGACCATGCCGCACGGCTGCTGCGCGGCGGCGGCTATCACCAGACCACCTTGCGCGAAATCGCCGAGGCCGTCGGCATTCGCAAGGCGAGCCTCTATTACCATTTCGGCTCGAAGGAAGAGATCGTCGAGGCTGTCGTCAATGATGGCGTGCGCTTCGTCCATGAGGCAGTCGTCGCGGCGCTCGCCGCGGAGGAGGGCGCCTCGCCACGCGACCGGCTGGAAGCAGCGATCCGCGCGCATCTCTCCGCCTTGCACGGCCATGGCGACTACACATCCGCCAGCATCAAGGTTTTCACCTTCGGCGCGGCACCCGTGCCGGAAAGCGTACGCGCGGCGCGCCGGGCCTATGAGGATGTCTGGCGCGGGCTAATCGCCGAGTGGCAGGGGACGGGCGGCATCCCCGCCGGCAACTCACCGGACGTGCTGCGCCTCTTCCTGCTCGGAGCGCTCAACGGCTCGACTGACTGGTATCGGCCGGAACGCTATGCGATCGATGCTCTGGCGCGCGAATTCGTGGCGCTGCTCTCGCCACCTTGAGCCTTTTGCCCCGCCTTCCACGCAGAGGCAGGCGGCATCGCCATGGCTGACCGGCGCGTTGGCGGTTGCTAGCATCCCCCATGCGGGGCCGCGGGTCGCCTCGCGATCTGACGAGGATCCTTCACCTGATGCGCGCCTTCTATCACCCCGATCAAGCCCTTCACGATCCCCAGCAATATATGCGCTTCGGCAAGGTCGTTGCCCCTAAGGACCTGCCGGAACGGACCGAACGTCTGCTTGGCGCGCTGAAGAAGCACGGCATCGCGCCAGAGGAGCCGGCGGCGCATGGCACCGATCCGATCCTCGCGATCCATGATGCCGGCTTCGTCAAATTTCTCGAGACCGCCTGGGCGCGCTGGCAGGACCTGCCGGCCGAGCGCGGGCCGGAAGTCTGGCCGAGCACCTTTCCCTATTGGAGCGGCCGCCCGGACGAGGATGTCCGCTCGCCCTGCCGCCCGACCGGCTTCATCGGCCAGCTCGGCTGGTATCTCGGCGATCTCTCGGTGCCGATCGGTGAGCATTGCTGGCATTCGACGCTGCGCTCGTCCGAGACGGCCGTCTCCGCCGCCGACGCCGTGCTGGCCGGCGAGCGCGCCGTCTATTCGCTCTGCCGCCCGTCCGGCCACCACGCCCGTGCCGACCGCGCGACTGGCTTCTGCTATCTCAACAACACGGCGATCGCCGCGCAGCGCCTGCGCTCTAAATTCGGCAAGGTCGCGATCCTCGACGTCGACGCGCATCACGGCGACGGCACGCAGCAGATCTTCTATCGCCGCAACGACGTGCTGACGATCTCGGTCCATGCCGACCCGTCGAATTACTACCCGTTCTTCACTGGCTATGCCGACGAGCGCGGCAACGGTCCGGGCGAGGGCTTCAACCTCAACCTGCCGCTGGCGCATGGTGCGGGCGGTGCCGCGATGGAGTCCGCGGTCGCCGAGGCCGGCAAGGCGATCCGCGATTTCGGCGCCGAGGTTGTGGTGATCGCGCTCGGCTACGACGCCCACAAGGACGACCCGATTGGCGTGCTGAAGCTGGAGGCCAGCGATTTCGGTACGATCGGCCGGCTGGTGAAGGGTTTCGGCCTGCCGACCTTGGTGGTGCAGGAGGGCGGCTACGCCGTCGAGGCGATAGGGGACTGCCTTGACGCGTTCCTCGGAGAGTTCAAGTAGCGTCCGTCTTTGTGATCGCAGGTCTCCCCCGCGCCGCAGCACCGGCGTGCCGCGGCGCGGGGGAGATGACGCCCTTCAGCGCCGCTTGATGCCGCTCAGATCGCAGCCTCGATCAGGAAGGGACCCTTCCTGGCCAGGGCAGCCTTGAACAGGCTCGTGAACTCCTCGGCCGTGGTGGCGCGCGCGGCTTCGACGCCCATGCCCTTGGCCATCATCACCCAGTCCAGCGCCGGCTCGTCGATATTGAGCATCAGCGTGGCGTTGCGGCCGAAATCGTTGACGCCGACGGCGCGCATCTCGCCATGCAGGATCTGATAGGTCCGGTTGGCGAAGACGACCGTGACGATGTCGAGATTTTCGCGCGCCTGCGTCCACAGGCCCTGGACCGTGTACATGCCCGAGCCGTCTGCCTGCATGCCGATGACCTTGCGGTCGGGGCAGGCGACGGCCGCGCCGATGGTGAGCGGGATGCCCTCGCCGATTGCGCCGCCCGTGAGCTGGATATAATCGTGCTGCGGCGCGCTGTGGCAATCATAGTAGAAGTTGCGGCCGGAAGAGACCGACTCGTCACAGATGATGCAGTTCTCGGGCAGCAGGGCCGAGACGATGGCGCAGGCCTTGTCGGCATCGAGCTTGCCCGTCGGCAGGCCGGCCTGCTCCTTGCGCGGCGGGGCGATGTAGAGCGGGGCGGTCTTGGTGGCGCCCATCTCCTCGGCGAGCGCGTTGATCGCAGCCGGCAGGTCATCGCCGGGGATCGCAAGCTTGGCGACCTCGCAGCCGTCATGGATCAGGCGTCCAGGCTTGCCGGGATAGGCGAAGAAGCCGACCGGGACCTGCGCGCCGACGAGCACGAGATAGTCGATATCCTTGAGCTGCTCGAGCGCCTTGTCGATCGGATAGAACACTTTCGGAATGGCGACGCGGCCGGCGCCGCGCTGAATGCGCCCGTTCGACATCTGGCTGAAGATCTGGGCGCCGGTCACCGCGCAGATGCGGGCGGCCATCTCCATCGGCTTCTCGCGCAGCGCGAGCCCGGTCAGCAAGATCGCGCCGCGCTTGCCATGCTTGCGCAGGCCGGCCGCGACTTCGCGGATCGTCGCCGCATCGACATTCTTCAGCGCCGGCAGTTCGGTCGGCTTCAGCGTGGCGGGCTCGACGCTGCCCCAGGCGCAATCGGCCGGCAGGATCACGGTGGTGACGCCGGGCAGGGTGAGCGAGGCGACATAGGCTTCCCCGATCGCCGGCCCGACATCCTCCGCCGTCGCGATGCGGCGGACGAAATGCGACATCGGCTCGGCCAGACTCTCGATATCGCTGGTCAGGGGCGCGTCATGCTGGAGGTGGTAGGTCGCGTGGTCGCCGACGACATTGATCATCGGCGTGCGGGCGCGCCTAGCATTGTGCATGTTGGCGAGCGCGTTCGCCATGCCCGGCCCGCAATGCAGCAGCGTCGCCGCCGGCTTGTCGGCCATGCGGGCATAGCCGTCGGCTGCACCGGTCACCACGCCCTCGAACAGGCCGAGCACGCAGCGCATCTCCGGCTTGCGGTCGAGCGCCGCAACGAAATGCATCTCGGAGGTTCCGGGATTGGCGAAGCAGGTATCGACGCCGTTGATCAGAAGCGTGTCGCAAAGGCGGTCGGCGCCGTTCATCCTAAAAACCTCGACTCATGAAACAAGGCGCTTCCCGCGCCGGCGGGCGGAAGAGGAGGAAATTCCCTCTGCCCTGTCAAACGAGAGAATGTCATGACTTCCTCAAGCGACGCTGATCGGCCGCTTGACGTGTTTGCATATGCAATTACGCTGATCTGGAACGAAGGTTGCATCGCGCCATCGATGACGTTTAGGCGTCTGAGTGAGGCGTCAGCCAAAAAACAGGGGAAGGGTTCAACCATGGCAGTTTTCAAGCGCGTCGGCGTTGCGGCCGGTTTTGGCCTTGCGGCGCTTCTCGCAGCGGGCGGTGCCCAGGCGCAGACCAAGGTCAATATCGGCATTTCCGGCTGGACCGGCTTCGCGCCGCTGGTGCTCGCCAAGGAGGCCGGCATCTTCGCGAAGAACGGCCTCGACGTAACCATCAAGAAGATCCCGCAGAAGGATCGCCACCTCGCCATCGCCTCGGGCGACATCCAGTGCGCCGCGACCACGGTCGAGACCTGGATCGTCTGGGATGCAGCCGGCATCAAGACCAAGCAGATCTTTCAGCTCGACAAGAGCTACGGCGCGGACGGCATGGCCGTGCGCAAGGATGTCGCCGCGATCAAGGACCTGAAGGGCAAGACGGTCGCAGCCTCGGCGCCAGGCACCTCGCCCTATTTCGCGCTGGCCTGGATGCTCAAGGAGAACGGCCTCTCGGTGAAGGACGTCAAGGTCGTCAACATGGAGCCTGGCCCGGCAGCCCAGGCCTTCATCGCGGGCCAGAACGATGCCGCGATGACCTATGAGCCCTATCTTTCGACCGTCCGCGAGAAGCCGGATGCCGGCAAGATCATCGCCACCACCCTCGATTACCCGATGGTGATGGACACCTTCGGCTGTACCCCGGCCTTCCTCGTCAACGACAAGGCCGCGGCGGCGCTGACCCAGAGCTATTTCGAGGCGCTGGAGATGATCGGGAAGGATCAGGCCAAGGCCTATGGAATCATGGGCGCCGATGTGAAGCAGACCGGCGAGCAGTTCGGAAAATCGGCCGGTTTCCTGCGTTGGTCGGACGCCGAGGGTAACAAGAAGTTCTTCTCGGGCGACTGGCAGGCCTTTTCTGCCAAGGCAGCCGATCTGCTGCTCGATATCGGCCTGATCAAGACCAAGCCCGATCTCGCCTCGCTGATCGATACGCGGTTCGTCGCCGGCAAGTGAACTCGCGCAAGTAACAGCCCCTGCGTGATCGACGACATCCTCCCGGATGTTCTGGAGCCCGGCCTGCGTGTCGTCTTCTGCGGCACGCAGGCCGGTGCAGTCTCGGCCAGACGCGGCGCCTACTACGCCGGGCCGGGCAACAAGTTCTGGCCGGTGCTTCACCAGATCGGACTCGTCCCGAAGAGGCTCCGGCCGGACGAATTCCGGACCTTGCCGCGCTACGGCATCGGCCTGACCGATCTCGCCAAGCGCACTTCGGGGCCGGATTCCGCGCTGCGCGGCGGCCATTTCGACGTCGCGGGCCTCACCGCGCGGATCGCTGAGAACCGGCCCCGCATCCTCGCCTTCAACGGCAAGCGCGCGGCGCAGGCCGCCCTCGGGATCAGTGGCGGGCGGCTCGCCTATGGGCTGCAGGCGCACGGACTGGCCGATGCCGACATCTACGTCCTCCCCTCGACCTCCGGCGCCGCTGCCGGCTTCTGGTCGATCGAACCCTGGAAGCAATTGGCCATGGCCGTGACCGGAATTCCCACGCGATGAGACCACTGCAACCCGTCTCGGCCTCGGCCCGTATCGGATATGGGCTGGCCTTCTTCGCGCTGTTCGTCGCGCTTTGGTCGGTCGCGACCTTCGGCGGCTATGTCCAGCGCCTCTTCCTCGCCGACCCGCTGACCATGGTCGGCGAGGGCTGGAGCCTGATGACGCGCTACGGCTTCGGCTTCGACATCATGATGACGATCTGGCGCGTCCTCGGCGGCTTCGTCCTCGCCGTCATCGTCGCCTTGCCGATCGGCATCCTGATGGGCGCCTACAAGCCGATCGAGGCGTTCCTGGAGCCCTTCGTCTCCTTCGCGCGCTACCTGCCGGCCTCGGCCTTCATCCCGCTCTTGATCCTCTGGGCCGGCATCGGCGAGACGCAGAAACTGCTCGTCATCTTCATCGGCTCGGTCTTCCAGCTCATCCTGATGATCGCGGTCTCGGTCGGCTCGATCCGGCGCGACCTCGTCGACGCCGCCTATACGCTGGGCGCGACCGACCGCTCGGTCGTGCGCCGCGTCATGCTGCCCAATGCCGCGCCGGAGATCGCCGAGATATTCCGCCTCGTGCTCGGCTGGGCCTGGACCTATGTCATCGTCGCCGAGCTGATCGGTTCGTCGTCCGGCATCGGCCACATGATCACCGACAGCCAGGCTTTGCTGAACACCGGGCAGATCATCTTCGGCATCATCGTGATCGGCCTGATTGGCCTGATCTCGGACTTCCTCTTCAAGGCGGTCAACCAGCGCCTGTTTCCATGGGCGCGCACATGAGCAAGCTTGTCATCGAGAATGTGGGCAAGGTCTTTCCGGGGCAGCGTGGCGGGGAACCCACGCGGGCGCTGATGCCGACCTCGCTCAATGTCGCCGACAACGATTTCATCACCATCCTCGGCCCTTCCGGCTGCGGCAAGTCGACCTTGCTGCGCATCATCGGCGGGCTGGAGACGGCGAGCGAGGGGCGCATCCTGCTCGACGGTGCGCCGGTCGCGGGGCCGGGCGCGGATCGCGGCTTCGTCTTCCAGAGCTATACGCTCTTCCCGTGGTTGACGGTGCAGCAGAACATCGCCTTCGGCCTGCGCGAAAAGGGCGTGTCCGATGCCGAGCGCCTGAAGATCGCCCGCGACTGGGCGGCGCGCGTGGGGCTGGGCAGCTTCGTCGACCACTTCCCCAAGCAGCTCTCGGGCGGCATGCAGCAGCGCACGGCGATCGCACGCGCGCTCGCCAACGATCCCAAGATCCTGCTGCTCGACGAGCCCTTCGGCGCGCTCGACAATCAGACCCGCGCGCTGATGCAGGAAATGCTGCTCGGCATCTGGGAGCGCGAGCAGAAGACCGTGCTCTTCGTCACTCACGATATCGAGGAGGCGATCTTCGTCGGCTCCCGCGTCGTGGTGATGAGCGCACGCCCGGGGCGGATCAAGGCCGATATCCGCGTGGATCTGCCTCATCCGCGGCCTTACACCATCAAGACGACGCCCGAATTTGTCGCGTTGAAGGAGCGGCTCGTCGAGGAAATCCGCGCCGAGGTGATCGCAGCGGGACATTAGTCCCGCCAGTCATGCCTTCATGGCGGAACAGCGTTACGTCGCCTGCGTTGTCATGTCGCAGGCGTGGGCCTGCCTTGCGCTGAGGGGGCGTTACGACGACGCGTCGAATTGCCATGTTTAGCGAAAGGGGCGCTGCCGAAGGTGGGGCCAATGCATTCGCTGATAGCCAGGATGTTGTCTCGGCTCGCGATCGAGCCACGTATCGATGTCGTATTTCCCGATGGCACATTGCAGTCGGTCGGGCAGGGCGCCGTGCCGCGCTTGCGGATGCGCATCGTGGATTCGCCGACTGAACTGAAGCTTGCGCTCAATCCCGAGCTTGCCCTCGGCGAGGCGGTGATGGATGGCCGGGTCGTGGTAGAGCAGGGCTCGCTCTATGATCTGCTCGATGCGCTGGTCGCCGCCGTCCACCGCGCCCGCCCCCAGGGCTGGGGCAAGGTGCTGGAGGGCTTGCGCACATCGGTGCGGCGCTTCCATCAGCACAACACACCGGCTTTGGCGAAGCGAAATGTCGCGCATCACTACGACCTGAAAAGCGATTTCTTCCAGCTCTTCCTCGATCCGGACATGCAGTATTCCTGCGCCTATTTCGCTGAGCCCGGCATGACGCTCGCGCAGGCGCAACTCGCCAAGAAGCGCCACATCATGGGCAAGCTCGATCTCCGACGAGGTCAGCGCGTGCTCGATATCGGTTGCGGCTGGGGTGGCATGGCGCTCTCGATCGCCGGCGAAACCGGGGCCTCGGTCACCGGCATCACGCTCTCCGAGGAACAGCTCGCCATCGCGCAGCGGCGCGGTGCCGAATCCGGCCTGCCGGTCGAGTTCCGGCTGCAGGACTACCGTCATCTGAGCGAGCCTTTCGACCGTATCGTCTCTGTCGGCATGTTCGAGCATGTCGGCGTCGGCTACTATCGTGACTATTTCCGCAAGATTCGGAGCTTGCTGAGCGATGACGGCGTGGCGCTGGTCCATACCATCGGTCGCTCGACACCGCCGGGCGCGACCAATCCCTTCATCGCCAAATACATCTTTCCCGGCGGCTACATCCCCGCCATGTCGGAGGTGGCGGCGGCGGTCGAGCAGGAAGGGCTCGTCATCACCGATGTCGAGGTGCTGCGCCTGCACTATGCCGAGACGCTGAAGATCTGGCGCGAGAACTTCCTCGCTCGCCGCGACGAGGCGGTGGCGATGTATGACGAGCGCTTTGCCCGGATGTGGGAGTTCTATCTCGCCGCTTGCGAGGCGAGCTTCCGGCATGACGACCTCGTCGTCTTCCAGTTCCAGCTCGCCAAGAAGCTCGACGGTCTGCCGATCACGCGTGGCTATATCGCGGAGCGCGAGAGCGAGCTTGGGCGGAAGCCGGTGCCGACGAAGGTTGCCGAGCCGGTTTAGGCCGGCTCCGGCCCGACATAGCGGGCGCGAGGCCGAATCAACCGTCCGGTCTCGCCCTGTTCCAATGCATGGGCGATCCAGCCGGCGCAGCGCGCTGCGGCGAAAATCTGGAACGAGACATCCGGTGCAAGCCCGAGCTCGCTGGCGATCGCCGTCAGCACGAAATCGATATTCGGCTCCTCGCCGGTCAGCGCGGTGACGGCCCGGCGCGTCTCCGCATAGGCCGGTGGCAAAGCGAACACGGTGAGCAGCGCGCGGGCCCGCGGGTCGCCGTCAGGATAGAGCGGATGGCCGAAGCCGGGCAGGGGCATGCCCGTTGCGAGCCGGGCGGAGACCGCCATCTCCACGCCTTCGCTGGCGATCTCGCGCATCAGCCCGAGCACGCGCGGCGTCATTCCGCCATGCAGCGGCCCTGACAACGTCGCGAGTCCGGCCAGTATGCAGGCGGCGAGCGAGGCGCGTGTAGAAGCCGCGACCCGGACCGCGAAGGTCGAGGCATTGAGCTCATGGTCGGCGAGCAATACCAGCGCCCGGCGGATCAGGTCGGCACCGTGCTCGTCGCAGCCCCAGGCCTGCGCCAACCGATGATGGATCGGCCCCTGGCCCGGCCGCCCGGCGATGGCATCGACGAGCGAGTCGATGACGGAGGCGGCCTCCAGATAGAGCGCCTTCTTCGTACGACCGGCCATGGCGGGATCGCTGGCGGCGCGGGCGGCGATCACCGCGAACATCCGCTGCCGGGCCGGCGCCTCGGGCACGATCGTGAACAGCGGCGGAAAGCGCTGCGAACCGCAATCCCAGAGCAGCCTTGCTACATCCTCCAGCTTCGCCGTCTCAGCGAGCGCCTCCGCATCCTGCCCGCGATACCAGAGCTTGCCGCGCTGGATCGTGGCAATCCCTGAGGCCAGGATCGGCTCGCCGAAGGCGATCGCATCCTCGGCGATAGCGGCCGGTTTCCGCCCGCGCGCTTTGCGATGCTCCAGCCGTGCCACGTCCTCGGCGCGGTAAAGGCGCCGCCGTGAATCGGCCGCGTCGCCGCGCGCCTCGATCAGCCCGCGGCTGACATAGGCGTAGAGCGTCTGGGGCTTCAGCCCGAGCCGCTGCATCACCTGTTGCGCCGTCAGCCAATCGGTCATCGAAAAATAGATTGATTATATTGTTCAAGATTGATTCTATCGGTGAAGCTATCAATCTTCAAGGCCTCAGATGTTGAGGAGAGCCGCCATGTCCGATGGCCTTGAAGATGTCGTTGCCGCCCATACCGTGCTCTCGGAAGTCGATGGAGCGGCGGGCCGGCTGGTGATGCGCGGCCACAGCCTGGATGAGCTTGCGGGGCACACCTCCTTCGAGGAGATGGCCGCACTGATGCTCGATGGCTTCGTGCCGGACCTGCCCGCCATGAAGGACTTAGCCGTGGCGCTCGGCGTGGCCCGGCAGGAGCTGTTCGAGACGGTGGTGCAGAAAGCTGTTGTCCCGGCGACGCTCGGTCCGGTCGAGATGATCAGGGCGATGACGGCGTTGATTCCCGATGGCGAGGATGTCGGCACGGTGCTGCGGCTTCTGGCTGCGCCGGCCGTGTTCACGGCCGCTTCGCTGCGCCTGCGACAGGGCTTTGCGCCGGTCGCGCCCGATCCGTCCTTGTCGCAGGCGGCCGACACGCTGCGCATGTTGACCGGCAAAGCCCCGACCAAGCAGCAGGCGGCGGCGCTCGATACCTATCTCGTGACGGTTGCCGATCACGGCCTCAACGCCTCGACCTTCGCCTCCCGCGTCGTCGCATCGACCCGCGCCGGATTGGTCTCGGCTGTTCTGGCCGGCATCGGAGCGTTGAAGGGACCACTGCATGGCGGTGCGCCTGGTCCGGTGATCGAGATGCTCGATGCGATCGGCGCGCCCGCGAACGCCCGTGTCTGGCTGGAAACCGCGCTGGATCGTGGCGACCGGCTAATGGGTTTCGGCCATCGAATCTATCGCGTCCGCGATCCGCGTGCCGATGCGCTGAAGGGTGCGATCCGCCGCCTCGGCGCCGATAGCGGACGCCTCGCGCTGGCGGAGGCGGTCGAGCAGGCGGCGCTCGCCATCCTGCGTGAGCGCAAGCCGAACCGGACTCTGGAAACCAATGTCGAGTTCTACACGGCGCTGCTGCTGGAGGCGCTCGGCTTCACGCCGGATTCCTTCACTTGCGTCTTTGCGCTGGGGCGGACGATGGGCTGGCTCGCCCATGCCAAGGAGCAGATTGCCGGAGGCCGGCTGATCCGCCCGCAATCGGTCTATGTCGGCCCGCAGCCGCGGCAGGCGGCGTAGGTTCAGGTAGAGCGCGGGGAACCCTTCTCCCGTGCGGGAGAAGGGCAGGGATGAGGGCCTGCTCTTGCCGGATGAAGCCGCAGCGGTGCCGTTGCCTTCCAATAATTCGCGGCGGTCCCTCACCCCCACCCCTCTCCCATCCGGGAGAGGGGATCCCGCGCTTATCTATGACGCCGTCAGCCACACGGCGTAGAGTTCTGCCTCACTGCCGCTTACCCCAAGTTCGACATGCCCCGGCGCGTCGAGGATCGCGCTGTCGCCGGTTGCTAAGCTCACGCCGTTCACCAGCCAGTCGCCCTTGCGGGCGACCAGCACCAGCGGGCCTTCGCTCGCGGCGAGCGAGCCTTCACCCGACAAGCGCTCGACCCGGTGCCGCCAGCGGCCACGCTGGCTCATGACGTTGAGATCGTCGATCGCGCCGTCGACCAGAACGCCATCCACCGCCCGGTCGGCGGCGAAGAAGAACGGCGCGGTCGCGCGGTCGAGTGCAACCGTCTCGCCGTCGCCGAAAGCCAGCCGGATGCCGTTGCCGGTCAGCACCGACAGCGTCCGGTCGATACCGGGGAAGGACGAGAACGGTCCGTCTGCGCCCACATGGGCCATCGAGATGCGCCAGTCGAAATCGCCGAGCGAGGCGCCTTCCGGCGCCACCGCGATTTCGGTCGTGGTGCCGCCGCCGTTCTTCCACGGCATGACCTTGCAATCGGCGGCGCGGATGATGCGCATGTGCTCTGTCCTTCGAATGCAAAAGACGCGGGTCATCCCGGACAAGCAGCGAAGCTGCGCCGATCCGGGATCCATTCCTGGACCCTTCCGGAATGGATCCCGGGTCTCCCTTCGGTCGCCCGGGATGACACCGTAGAGCGTAAGCCTAGCTCAGCCCAGGATACCCGGCAGGTTGAGCTGCTTCTCGCGGGCGCAGTCCAGCGCGATCTCGTAGCCGGCATCGGCATGGCGCATCACGCCGGTCGCCGGGTCGTTCCAGAGCACGCGCGAGAGGCGGGCGGCCGCGTCATCCGTGCCGTCGGCGCAGATCACGACGCCCGAATGCTGCGAGAAGCCCATGCCGACGCCGCCGCCATGATGCAGCGAGACCCAGGTCGCGCCGGACGCCGTGTTGAGCAGCGCATTGAGCAGCGGCCAGTCGGAGACCGCGTCCGAGCCGTCCTTCATCGCTTCGGTCTCGCGGTTCGGCGAGGCGACCGAACCGGAGTCGAGGTGGTCGCGGCCGATCACGACCGGCGCCTTGAGTTCGCCGTTCTTGACCATCTCGTTGAAGGCGAGGCCGAGGCGGTGGCGGTCGCCGAGGCCGACCCAACAGATGCGCGCCGGCACGCCCTGGAACGCGATGCGCTCGCGCGCCATGTCGAGCCAGTTATGCAGGTGCTTGTTGTCGGGCAGCAGCTCCTTCACCTTGGCGTCGGTCTTGTAGATGTCCTCCGGGTCGCCCGAGAGGGCAGCCCAGCGGAACGGGCCGATGCCGCGGCAGAACAGCGGGCGGATATAGGCCGGCACGAAGCCCGGGAAGGCGAAGGCGTTCTCGAGGCCCTCTTCCTTGGCGACCTGGCGGATGTTGTTGCCGTAGTCGAAAGTCGGGATGCCCATGTCCTGGAAGGCGATCATCGCCTCGACATGCTCGCGCATCGAGGCGCGCGCCGCCTTTTCGACGGACTTGGGGTTGGCCTCGCGCGCCTGCTTCCACTGGCCCATGGTCCAGCCCTTCGGCAGGTAGCCGTTGATCGGGTCATGCGCCGAGGTCTGGTCGGTGACCATGTCCGGGCGGATGCCGCGGCGGACCATCTCGGGCAGGATTTCGGCGCAGTTGCCGAGCAGGCCGACCGACTTAGCCTCGCCGTTCTTGGTCCAGCGGGCGATCATCTCCAAGGCCTCGTCGAGCGTCTCGGCCTTCTCGTCAAGATAGCGGGTGCGCAGGCGGAAATCGATCGAGTCCGGATTGCACTCGACCGCGAGGCAGGAGGCACCGGCCATTACTGCTGCCAGCGGCTGGGCGCCGCCCATGCCGCCGAGGCCGCCGGTCAGTACCCACTTGCCCTTGAGATTGCCGCCATAATGCTGGCGTCCGGCCTCGACGAAGGTCTCGTAGGTTCCCTGCACGATGCCTTGCGTGCCGATATAGATCCAGGAGCCGGCCGTCATCTGGCCGTACATCGCGAGCCCCTTCTTATCGAGCTCGTTGAAATGGTCCCAGTTCGCCCAATGCGGCACGAGGTTCGAGTTGGCGATCAGGACGCGTGGCGCATCCTTGTGCGTGCGGAACACGCCGACCGGCTTGCCGGACTGGACGAGCAGGGTCTCGTCGGCCTCGAGCTGGCGCAGCGCGGCGACGATGCGGTCGAAATCCTCCCAGGAGCGGGCGGCGCGGCCGATGCCGCCATAGACCACGAGCTCCTGCGGGTTCTCGGCAACATCCGGATGCAGGTTGTTCATCAGCATGCGCAGCGGCGCTTCCGTCAGCCAGCTCTTGGCGCTGAGCTCGGTGCCGGTGGCGGGGCGGATGACGCGGGTGTTGTCCAGGCGGGTCATGAGCGGCTCCGTTCGAGTTGCCTAGCCGCGTCGAGGACGGCGGCGATGATGGCGGACAAGGCGGTTTGCAAGGCGGCGGCCTTCGGCGCGTTGAAGGTCCAGGGCGCGGTCTCGTCGGTCAGATAGGCCGAAAGCGCGATCTCCATCTGGAGGGCGTGCACGCGCTCGGAGGGGCGCCCGTAATGGCGCGTGATCCAGCCGCCCTTGAAACGGCCATTGACGATCTGGACGACCGGTTGGCCCGCCATGGCGGTGACGGCCGCAGCCTCGACGCTGGCAGCACAGCTCTGCCCGGAATTGGTGCCGAGGTTCAGCGTCGGCAGCGTGCCCTCGAACAGTCGCGGGATCACCGACTTGATCGAGTGGCAGTCCCACAGCACGCAATAGCCGTGCTCGGCCTTCACCCGCGCGATCTCGGCAGCCAGCGCCGTATGATAGGGCTGGAAATAGGCTGCCTTGCGCCGCTCGATCTCGTTCGCGTCCGGCGTGGTCTGCCAGATCGGCGCGCCGTCGAAGGTCGTCGTCGGCACGAGTTCGGTCGTCGCCTGGCCCGGATAGAGCGAGACGCCGGCCGGGTCGCGGTTAAGGTCGATGACGAAGCGCGAAAGCTGCGCCTCGACGATGGTCGGCGCGAACGGCGCGGCGAAGCCGTAGAGCTGGCGCATATGCCAGTCGGTATCCTCGACTAGCCGGCCGCGCTCGTTGAGCTGCGCCGCGACCTCCGGCGGAACGCCGGTGCCGGGATGCGGCATCGAGAGGATCAGCGGGGACGAACCCCGCGTGACCGTGACGACCTCGGCGCTCATGCGCTGCACTCGGCGAAGCTGTCGAGGCCGGCCGCCTTGCCGACGGCACCGGAGAGCACGAACTCGGTCGCGGCGGCGAGATCGGGGGCGAGATAGCGATCCTCGGTCAGTGGCGCGATCTTGCTGCGCAGCAGGGCGAGCACCGGTTCCAGCCGCGCGCTGGTCTTGAGCGGGCGGTGATGTTCGATCGCTTCCGCCGCCGCCATCAATTCGACGCCGATGACGCTGGCGGCATTCTTCGCCATGTCGATCAGGCGGAAGGCGCCATGCGTCGCCATCGAGACATGGTCTTCCTGGTTGGCCGAGGTCGGGATGGTGTCGACGGAAGCCGGATAGGCCTTCTGCTTGTTCTCGGAGGCGAGCGCGGCAGCGGTGACCTGCGCGATCATGAAGCCCGAGTTCAGGCCGGCATCGCGGGCGAGGAACGGCGGCAGGCCGCTCATCACGGGATCGACCAGAAGCGCCATGCGGCGCTCGGAGAGGTTGCCGATCTCGCAGACGGCCATCGCCAGGATGTCGGCCGCGAAGGCGACCGGCTCGGCGTGGAAATTGCCGCCGGAGACGATCTCGCCGGGGCCCAGCACCAGCGGGTTGTCGGTGACGGCATTGGCCTCGATCGAGAGCGTCGCGGCGGCGTTGCCGATCAGGTCGCGCACGGCGCCCATCACCTGCGGCTGGCAGCGCAGCGAATAGGGGTCCTGTACCTTCGTATCGCCATGGCGATGGCTCTCGCGGATGGCGCTGCCGGCAATGAGGTCGAGCAGGATCTTGGCGACCTTGATCTGGCCGGGCTGGCCGCGCAGCGTCTGGATGCGCGGATCGAACGGGGTATCGGAGCCCTTGAGCGCATCGACCGAGAGCGCACCGGCGACGAGCGCGGCGTCGAAGACGCGGGCGATGGCGGCAAGCCCGGTCAGTGCCAGCGTGGTCGAGACCTGCGTGCCGTTGATCAGCGCGAGGCCTTCCTTGGCACCGAGCGCAAGGGTATTGAGGCCGGCGCGCTTCAGGGCCTCGGCCGCCGGCAGTGTCTCGCCCTTCAGGCGGATCTCGCCGTAGCCCATCAGGGCCGCGGTCATATGGGCGAGCGGCGCGAGGTCACCGGAGGCGCCGACCGACCCCTTGGCCGGGATCACCGGCAGAGCATCAGCCGTGAGCGCATTGGTCAGCGCTTCGATCACGACGGGGCGCACGCCGGAGGCACCGCGCGCGAGGCTCGCGGCCTTCATTGCCAGCAGCAGGCGGACGACGCCATCGGGCAGGGCCGGGCCGGTGCCGACCGCATGCGAGACGATCAGGTTGCTCTGCAGCTTCGCGAGATCGGCATCGGCGATGCGGACGCTGGCGAGCTTTCCGAAGCCGGTATTGACGCCATAGGTCACGGTGCCGGCGGCGACGATCTCTTCGACGATCTTCTGGCCGGAGGCGATGTTCTTCGCGCTCTCGCCACCAAGCGAGGCGACGGCGCCGTCGAGGATCGCGCGCCAGTCGGTGAGATGGGCTGCGCCCGGGTTCAGCGAAACCGTGGTCATTGTCCGTTCCAGATGCGGGTGTGAAGGGGATTGAAACCGATGCGGTAGGCGAGTTCGGCGGGGCGCTCGATCTCCCAGATCGCGAGATCGCAGCGCTTGCCGGATTCGAGCGTGCCGACCTCGTCCTGGAGGCCGAGCGCGGTCGCGGCATGGCGGGTGAGGCCGGCGAGCGCCTCTTCCGGCGTCATCCGGAAGAGCGTGCAGGCCATGTTGAGCACGAGCAGAGGCGAGGTCAGCGGCGAGGAGCCGGGATTGGCGTCGGTCGCGAGCGCGATCGCGGCGCCGTGCTTGCGCAGCAATTCGATCGGCGGCTTCTGCGTCTCGCGCAGGAAATAGAAAGCGCCGGGCAGCACGACCGCGACCGTGCCGGCCTTGGCCATGGCGATGACGCCGTCCTCGTCGAGATATTCGAGATGGTCGGCGGACAGCGCGCCCATTTCGGCCGCGAGCTTGGCGCCATGCAGGTTGGAGAGCTGCTCGGCATGGATCTTGATCGCGAGGCCCTTGGCCTTGGTGGCCTCGAACACGGCTTTCGTCTCATCCCGCGAGAAGGCGATGCCCTCGCAGAAGACGTCGACGGCGTCTGCCAGCCCCTCGGCCGCGACGGCATCGAGCAATGGTCCGGCGACGAGGGCTGTGTAATCGCCCGAACGGCCCTTGTACTCCGGCGGCACGGCATGGGCTCCGAGGAAGGTGGTGCGCACGGTGACCGGCCGTTCGCGGCCGATCCGCCGCGCGACACGAAGCTGTTTCAGCTCCGCCTGCTGCTCCAGCCCGTAGCCGGACTTGATCTCGACGGTGGTGACGCCCTCGGCGATCAGCGCGGCGAGGCGTTTATCGGCGGAGGCGAAGAGCGTGTCCTCGCTCGCCTCGCGCGTTGCCCTGACGGTGGAGAGGATGCCGCCATCGGCCCGCGCGATCTCCTCATAGGTCGCGCCCTGCAGGCGGAGCTCGAACTCATGCGCCCGGTCGCCGCCATAGACGAGATGGGTGTGGCAATCGATCAGGCCCGGCGTGATCCAGCGCCCCGCGCAATCGATGGTCTCGGCAGCCTGGAAAGCGGGCGCCGTGCTGCGCGGCCCGACATGGACGATGCGTCCTTCGCGGGCGGCGATCACGCCATCAAGGACCGCGCCGTAGGGTGCATCGACCACAGCCGACATCGTCGCCAGCCGCGCATTCGTCCAGAGCTTGTCGCAGACAACCGTTTCACCAGGCGCTTTCGCCACCGTGCGTCCTCCCGCTACTCTTTGATGTGAAGCCATGCTAGTCAATTGCATATGCAATTGGCAAGTGCTATTTGCATATGCAATTGAGCGCTAGCGAGTGACGGAGCGAAGCGGTGACCGAGACCCTGCATCTGGCCGAGGCCCTTCTGCCCGAAGGTTTTGCCAGCGATGTGAAGCTGACCGTTGCCGACGGCACGATCACATCCGTCGAGACAGGGGTGAAGCCAGCCGGGGATCAGAGCTGCTTCTCAGGTATCGCGCTGCCGGGCATGCCGAACCTGCACAGCCATGCCTTCCAGCGCGGCATGGCGGGCCTCTCCGAGCGTCGCGGCGCGCCGGAGGATTCCTTCTGGACCTGGCGCGAGGTGATGTACCGCTTCCTCGACAGGCTCGATCCCGATGACGTGCAGGCCATCGCCGCGCAGGCTTTCGTCGAGATGCTGGAGGGCGGCTTCACCGCGCTCGCCGAATTCCACTATCTCCATCACGACAAGGACGGCCGCGCCTACGCCAACATCGCGACGATGGGGCAGGCGATCGCATCGGCCGCGCAGGAAGCGGGTCTTGGCCTCACGCTTCTCCCGGTGCTCTATCGCTTCGGCAATTTCGGCCAGGCACCTTCGGTCCATGGTCAGCGCCGCTTCGTCAACGAGCGCGAGGCCTATCAACGCCTGCTCGAAGGCAGCCTCGCAGCGATCCGCGATTTGCCGGATGCGCGGCTCGGCGTGGCCCCGCATTCATTGCGCGCGGTCGCGCTCGATGATCTCGGGTGGGTCTCGGCGCTGCGCCCGAACGATCCGGTCCATATCCATGTCGCCGAGCAGGTGCCGGAGGTCGAGGCCAGCCTGAAGATCACCGGCAAGCGTCCGGTCGAACTGCTGATGGACACGATCCCGCTCGACCGGCGCTGGTGCCTGATCCACGCGACGCATCTGAGCGATGCCGAGCGCGACGGTATCGCCCGCAGCGGCGCGGTCGCGGGCCTGTGCCCGATCACCGAATCCAGCCTCGGCGACGGCATCTTCGCCGGCATCCGCTACGCGCAGGCCGGCGGCGCCTATGGCGTCGGCAGCGATTCCAACATCCAGATCGATGCCGGTTCGGAGCTGCGCCAGCTCGAATATTCGCAGCGCCTGCGCGACCGCCGCCGCGCGCTCTTCGCGGAGGAGAAGGCCTCGACCGGCCTCGCGCTCTGGCAGGCGGCCTGTGCCGGTGGTGCGCGCGCCTGCGGCCGTGCCATCGGCGCCATCGCGCCCGGCCATCGCGCCGATTTCATCACGCTCGACACCGACCATCCGGCTCTTGTCGGTCGCTCCGGCGCCGAGGCTGTCGACAGCGCGATCTTCGCCGCCAACGCCATGCCTTTGCGCGATGTCGTCGTCGGTGGCAGGAGGGTGGTGGCCGAGGGGCGGCATGTCGCCCGCGATTCGGTGCGCGCGCGTTTCGCCGGCGTGATGCGACGCCTGCTCGCAACGGAATAACCAGGAACGACGATGACGGAAACCCGGCTCGACGCGGTGAAACTGGACGGCGCCGGGCCGGTCTATGACCAGATCCGGCGGGCGATCCGCGATCTCGTCGTCAGCGGAGAGTGGCAGCCGGGCACGAGCGTGCCGCCTGAGCACGCACTGATGGAGCAGCTTGGCGCGTCCCGCATGACCGTGCATCGCGCGCTCGTCCAGCTTGCGCGCGAGGGCCTGATCATCCGCCGCCGCCGTTCGGGCACCGTGGTCGCGACGCCACCGGCGAGCCACGCCATGCTCGACATCCTGTCGATCCCGGAAGAAGTGCGCCAGCTCGGTCAGGCTTATGCCTATGAGGTGCTGGCGCGTACCGATGGCCGGCCTTCGCCGGAGGTCGCCGAGCTGTTTGGCCTGAAGCGTTCCGACAGGATCGCTCATCTCCTTGTCCTGCACCGCGCCGATGGCAGGCCGCATGTTCTGGAAGAGCGGGTCATCCACGCGGCCGGCGCAACCGGTCTGGCGGGTGAGGATTTTGCCGAGACCCCGCCGGGCGACTGGCTGCTGCAGCACAGCCTCTGGTCGCAGGCCGAGCATGCGATCAGCGCGATCGGGGCGGGAGAGGAGCAGGCGGCCTTGCTCGACATCGCGGTCGGCGAGCCCTGCCTGCTCGTTGAGCGCCGGACCTGGAACCACTCGCAGCCGGTGACGGCCGTACGTCTGCTCTATCCCGGTTTCCGGCATCGTTTTGTGGGGCGCTTCGGTCCCTATGGGGCGGCCTGAGACCGGGACGTCCCTCGTTCCGTACAAAAAAAGGCCCGCCGGTCGGGCGGGCCTTCCTTGAAATAATGCTGCCTCAGCAGTCGTAGACCACGCGGCGTCCCCATTCGTCGCGCCCGTAGCAGCGCTGGGGCGTCGCCGCGCCGCCGATGATCGCGCCGCTCGCGCCGCCGATGGCCGCACCCGCCAGCGCGCCGCCCGCGCGTCCCGTGGCCGCCCCGCCGATGATGGCGCCGGCGCCCGCGCCGATCAGCGCGCCCGTGCCGGCATTTTGCTCGCGGGCCGTACAGGCGCCCAGGGTGGCGCCCAGCGCCGCGACGAGCAGCAGCTTCTTGATTATCATGATCTCTCTCCTCCGTGAGATGATGGGTCGCTCGAAGCACCAAACAGTGTCGGGCGACGAAGGTTCCGCCGGGCAGCAAACGGCCATTGGCCTCGCCCATGGGTCTTGAGCTTTGGAGACGAGTTTTGTGTTCGCACGAAGGCCGCAAAATTTAGCGACCGCGCCGGAACCTATGGCAGCAGCGCCGGTTGGTGAGGCAAGCCCCGCCGGAGGGCGCAGTCTCCGGCATCCCATCGCGACACAAGGGGGAAGACGATGACCGACGTTCACACGACTACCGTCACGACCGCCAATCCGCTGATCGCAGGGGCCCGTGTTGCCGGGACGGATGTCTACAATACCGCGGGCGACCATCTCGGCGAGATCTACGACGTGATGCTCGACAAGCTGACGGGGAAGGTCGCCTACGCGATCATGTCTTTCGGCGGTTTCCTCGGATTGGGCGAGAAATACCACCCGATCCCGTGGAGCGTGCTCGACTACGATACGCAGCGCGGCGGCTATGTCGTGCCGCTGACCAAGGAGCAGCTCGAGGCGGCGCCGATGTACGACAGCGAAGGCGAGCCGGACTGGGACGACAAGGCTTATGGCAAGCGTGTCCATGATTACTACGGCACGATGCCCTACTGGATGATGTAGTGGCGAGGCGCTTCCAAGCGAAGCGGATGCCGGTTCGCGCGAAGAAAGCGCAATAAGTCCAGGATTAGAATCGTTTCCACGTTTCGGGGAATGCGGAAACGATCAGGGCGCAGGTCGCGGCGGTTGCTATCCCCCCAGCCGAACCGTCGTGGCGGCGGGATGCGGGCCGAAAGGCCCGCATCTTCTTTTTTGGGATTTGCGCAAAATGCCCAGGTTTCGTGGCTGATCGAGCATTTTTCGTCGATCCTCGGAACAGCGAAGCCTCTTCGCGCGTCTAATTGGTAGAGAATTTAGACGCAGGATGATCCGCAGCAATAAGCTCGCATGGCCGCGGCGGTCTCTGCCCTCACATCAGGAGAAGACGAGATGCGCATCCGCTACGGCTATCGGATCGAGCTGGTCTGTGCCCATGACATGCCCCTGATCACGCTGCTTGACGTGCATCCGTCGCGCCGGCACGATCTGACGACGCCGGACGAGATGAAGCTGACCGCGCTGGCCGATCCCGCCCTGCGGATCGCCGTGACGCAGGACCTCGACTCCTTCGGCAATATCCGCCGCCGCATGATCGCGCCGCCTGGCGGCATCCGTCTGGAATCGGAAGGCGTCGTCCATGATTCCGGCGAGCCCGATATCATCAATACAGCCGCACGCGAGATTGCTCCGGCGCGCCTGCCGGAGACAGCGCTCGTCTATCTCCTGGGCAGCCGTTATTGCGAGACCGACAAGCTCTATGATCAGGCTTGGAGCCTGTTCGGGCAGGTCCAGCCCGGCTGGTCGCGGGTGCAGGCAATCGTCGATTTCGTCCATAATCACCTGACGTTCGGCTATCATTTCGCCCGCAATACCCGTACCGCCGCCGAAGCCTTCGAGGAGCGGGTCGGCGTCTGCCGCGACTTCGCGCATCTCGCGGTCGCGCTCTGCCGCTGCATGAATATTCCGGCGCGCTATTGCAACGGCTATCTCGGCGATATCGGTGTACCGGCCAATCCCGCGCCGATGGATTTCAACGCCTGGTTCGAGGTTTTCCTCGGCGGACGCTGGTACACGTTCGATGCCCGGCACAACGAGCCGCGCATCGGCCGCGTCGTGATCGCGCGCGGCCGCGACGCGACCGACGTCGCGATGATCAGTTCTTTCGGGGCACATACGCTGCAGCGCTTCGAGGTCGTCACCGAGGAGGTCGAGGACGTGTCGATGCCGCTGATGGCACGGATGCCGGAACAGTTCGACGCCCGCCCGGCCGCTGCGTAAGCGCTCTTGCGCATGGTCGAGCGCCACCCATCTACCCCAGCACCATGCGCTACACGATCGTCGTCAACGCCCGAGCCGGAACGGTCCTCGAAGCAGGCGCGGATGCTTTCGCTGCGCGGCTGGAAGCCGCCTTCGCCACCCATGGTTGCGGCGCGGACGTGCATCTCGTGCCGCCGCGGGAGATCGACGACGCCCTGTCGCTTGCGATCGAGGACCGCCATGCGGTGCCGGTTCTCGCCGGCGGCGACGGAACAATCAACGGCGCCCTGCCGGTTCTGATTCAGGCCGATCGACCGATCGGTATCCTGCCGATGGGTACGGTGAACGTCCTCGGGCGCGATCTGGGACTGTTCGGCGCGCTGGAGCAGCAGGTTGCTGCGCTGTGCGGGGGCGAGCCGATCGAGATGGATGTCGGCCGGGTCAACGACCGGCTGTTTCATTCCCTGTCCGGCATGGGCTTCTTCAGTCTGATGGCGCGCGAGCGCGAACACGCGCGCCGCCGTTTTCCCTTCAGTCGCGCCGCCGCCTTCGGCATCGCCGCGATGCGCTCGATCCTGTTCACTCGCCCCGTCATGCTCGACGTCACGGTCGGCGACGACCATCGCATCGTGGAAGCCGATGCCGTCCTCGTTACGGTGAACTGCTTCGAGGGGGCTGACTGGCGCCGTCCCCGGCTCGATGAAGGTGTCTTCGAGGTCCATGTGCTGAACGCTGGCGGACTCTATTCGCGCTGCAAGGCGGCTTTGTCTGTCGTCTCGGGCCACTGGCGCAACTCGCATAACCTGACCTCCTTCACCGGCGATGCCGTCACGCTGATCCGGCGTGACAAGCGGCGCGGACACATCACCTTCGATGGCGAGGTCGAGCGTAAGGCCGGGCCGCTGAGCTACGGCCTGTTGCCCAAGGCGCTGCGGGTCATCGCCGCCCGCCCGGTCAATGCCTGACGAGGTCATGAGGCACGGCGGCAGAACGCCGCCTGTTCGATACAGGCCATCGCCGGGTAATCTCTCCCGTCCGAGCCCTCCCGGAGACCTCTCTTCTTGCCCCAGCTTCGTATCCTGGTCCCCGTTGCTGCCGCCCTGATCTTCCTCGGGCTCGCATTGCTGATCGTCTCCGGGCGCAGCTTTTCCCTTGATACCACGCTGATCATGCTGTTCCGCGACGCGGGGAATCCCGCAGTTCCGCTCGGGCCGGCCTGGTTTCAGGAAGCCGTGCGCGACATGACGGCGCTCGGCAGCTTCGTGGGCCTGTTCTTCATGGCGCTGACAGCGACGCTGGCACTCTGGCTCTGCGGCTACCGCTACCTTGCGGTCGGGCTGGTCGTCAGCCTCGTCGCCGCTTTCCTGGCCAGCACCGGTCTGAAGATCGTGATCGCGCGGAATCGGCCGGATATCGTCGAGCATGCGGCACTGACCTTCACCGCGAGCTTCCCGAGCGGCCATGCTTTCCTTTCGGCGGTGACGCTGCTGACCATCGCCGGCTTCGTCGGTCTCGCCTCGCGGCGGGCGGATATCGCCCGCTTCTGCATGGTGATGGCCGTGATCGTGGTCGGGCTGGTCGGGCTGAGCCGGATCTATCTCGGCGTGCACTGGCCCTCCGACGTCCTCGGCGGCTGGTGTCTGGGTATCGTCTGGTCCAGCGTCGCGACGGCTTGGCTAGGCCGCAGGATGGCGGAATCCGACCCGGCCTGATCCGGCCCAGCCTCAGCGCATGTCGATGGTGGCGTTGACGCCGAGATCGGGCGTGCGACCGAGAATCTTGGCGGTTGCCAGCTTGAAGGCCACCAGCATGCTGCTCGATGGCCCGTCCCAGATTTCGGCCGAGGTCGGCGTCAGTGCCAGCAGGGTCGCATCCGGATCGTCAGGACCGTTCGGGAACCAGGCGCTCGCCATCGGCGTCCACACCTGTCGCAGCACCTCGCGACTCGGGACTTCCGAAGCCGAGCAGGAGATGGCGGCGTAGAAGTTGCGATCTTCATGGCTGATCGCCACGCTGGCGGAGGGCGAGCGCAGGGCGGCGCCGACGATGCCGGTGTGCCGGTGCGTGATGAAGAGCAGGCGATGATGGTCGCGATCGAGATGGCCGGACATCGGCCGTGTCCTGATATCGCCTTCGACGACAAGCGAAACCATGTAGACAGGATGGGCCGCCAGCGCGGTCCAGATGCGATCCTGCAGTTCGGTGTCTGGCATGGCAACCTCCTGCCGGTACGATCATCTCATGCTCCGGCTCGCTGGGGAATGCCGGCGCGCCATGCCAACGCTGCGTAGGAAGCAACGTTCCCGAAGCCATGAAGGAACATCGCCGCTCGTCCTGCGTTTGGATCGGGCTTGCGGTTCGGCCGCCTTCTAGCTGGGGTTTTCATGCTTGCTTCGCGTCATCTTCTGCTTGCCCTCGTCGTCGTGCTCGTCGCTGCCCTCGCGGTGACCAGCTATTCGCTTTACCAGGAGAAGAAACAGCCTGACGGCGTCGAAATCTCGGTCGGCAAGAACGGGCTGTCGATCAAGGAAAAATAAATCCGCAGCCGCGGCTCGCGCTATGATTGGATGAGAGCCGGCTGGTCGAAGGCATTGGCCTTGCGGGCTCAAAGGCGCTAACACGCCAACCATGAGCCTATGTCGTCGGAGAACAAGATGAACGCGCCCTTCAAGAATCTGATCGCTGGCGAATGGGCCGGCGGGGCCAACGCCTCGCGCAACATCAATCCCTCGAATACGAACGACGTGGTCGGGGAGTACACGCAAGGCTCGGTCGAGGACCTGAACAACGCGGTCGCCGCCGCCAAGGCCGCTTTCCCGGCCTGGAGCCGCTCCACCCCGCAGGAGCGCTACGACATCCTGAAGAAAGCCTCCGACGAGATCCTCGCCCGCAAGGACGAGCTCGGCCGCCTGCTCTCGCGCGAGGAGGGCAAGACGCTGGCCGAGGGCATCGGCGAAGCGACCCGCGCCGGCCAGGTCTTCGCCTTCTTCGCCGGTGAGTGTCTGCGCCTTGGTGGCGAGATGGTGCCGTCGGTCCGTCCCGGCGTCGGCGTCGAGATCACCCGCGAGGCGGTCGGCATCGTCGGCATGATCACGCCCTGGAATTTTCCGATCGCGATCCCCGCCTGGAAGATCGCGCCTGCGCTCGCCTGGGGGAATTGCGTCGTCCTGAAGCCCGCCGATCTCGTACCGGGCTCGGCCTGGGCTCTGGTCGACATTCTGCAGCGCGCGGGCCTGCCGAAGGGCGCGCTCAACCTCGTCATGGGCCGCGGCTCGGTCGTCGGCCAGGCGCTGCTGGAGCACAAGGACGTCGCCGCCATCTCCTTCACCGGCTCGGTCGGCACCGGCCGCAAGGTCGCCGCCGCCTGCATCGCCGGAAACCCGATGAAGAAGGTTCAGCTCGAGATGGGCGGCAAGAATCCGCTCGTCGTGCTCGACGACGCCGATCTGAAGGTCGCCGTCGAAGTTGCCGTCAATGGCGCCTTCTTCTCGACCGGCCAGCGCTGCACGGCCTCTTCGCGCCTGATCGTCCAAACCGGCATCCATGACAGATTCGTCGAAGCCTGCATCGAGCGCCTGAAGACCGTCGTCGTCGACGATGCGCTGAAGGCCGGCACCCATATCGGCCCGGTCGTCGACCAGAGCCAGCTCGACCAGAACCTGAAATATATCCAGATCGCCAAGGACGAGGGCGGCAAGCTGGTCTTCGGTGGCGAGCTCCTGAAGCGCGACACCCCTGGCTTCTATCTGGCTCCGGCGCTGTTCACCGAGACGACCAACGCCATGCGCATCTCGCGCGAGGAGGTCTTCGGCCCGGTCGCCAACATCGTTCGCGTCAAGGACTACGACGAGGCGCTCGCCATCGCCAACGACACTGAGTTCGGTTTGTCCTCGGGCATCTGCACGACCTCGCTGAAGCATGCGACGCATTTCAAGCGCAACAGCGAGGCGGGCATGGTGATGGTCAACTTGCCGACGGCGGGCGTCGACTATCACGTGCCGTTCGGCGGCCGGAAGGGCTCCAGCTACGGCCCGCGCGAGCAGGGCGCCTATGCCAAGGAGTTCTACTCCACGGTCAAGACGGCCTACACGCTGGCCTGATCCGCGGAACAGGGCGCCTGTCGCGGCGGTTGATCGGGATATCCCTCCCGAACGGAGCCGCGACATGCACCATCTCGATCCGAAGACGCGCAACGCAGCCGATCTCGCGCTCGACTGCTACAAGCACTGTCACGGCATGGCGATGACCCATTGTTTGAAGGTGGGCGGCGCTCATGCCGAGCCGGACCATCTGCGCCTGATGGCGGCTTGCGCCGAAATCTGCCGGACGACGGCGCATCTGCTTTTGATGGATTCGGTCCACGGCCGTCACATGGCCAGGGAATGCGCCGAGGTCTGCGAGGCCTGCGCGACCGATTGCGCGCGGATCGGAGACATGGAGTCCTGCGTCGCCGCCTGTCGCGCCTGTGCGAAGGCTTGCGTGGTGCTCGTGGCCTGAGGAAATCTAGCCGACCGGAACCACGTCCACGGCGACGCCGACCTTCTGCGTGCCCGGCCCGATCACCACGCCGTCGAGCGGGGCGACATCGGCGTAGTCGCGGCCGAAGGCGGTAACGATATGGTCGTCCGCAACGATCAGGTCGTTGGTCGGGTCGAGCCCGACCCAGCCGATCCCCGGTCCACACCACAGCATTGCCCAGGCATGGCTGGCATCGGCGCCTTCGAGCCGCTTCTGGCCGGGCGGCGGAATCGTGCGGATATAGCCGGAGACATAGGCGGCGGGCAGGCCGAGCCCGCGCAAGCCTGCGATCATGATATGCGCGAAATCCTGACAGACGCCATGGCGCTGGTCGAAGGCTTCCGCCAGCGGCGTCGTCACCTCCGTCGCCTCGGGATCGTAGGTGAAGTCGCGCCTGATCCGGGCCATCAGGTCGCAGGCCGCCTCCAGCACCGGGAGACCGGCCGCGAAGCTCGACCGGGCGTAGTCGATGACGACCGGAACATGCGGCACGAGCCGGCTCGGATAGAGGTGATGGGCCGGCGAATCCTGCGCCAGGCTCCGGGAATCGAGCGCCAGTGCCGCGACATCCTCCCAGTTTCGCGTCAGCCCCCCATGGGGCGGCTGCGGCCGGTCGACCTCGATCCGCGCCCGCATTTCGAGCTTCAGCTCGCGATGCGGCTTCGCAATGGTGATTGTGGTCATGTGGTTGCCGAAGAAGCAGAGCCCGTCATTGCGCTCGGCCGGGCGGGGGGTGACCAGCAATTCGCTCTTCAGAACGCGCTGGCCCGCCCCGTCGCGCGGCAGCAATCGCAGGATACAGCGGGAAAAGGGCACCGGCCGGCTATAGCCGTAGGTGGTGACGTGGCGCAGCTCGTAGATCACGCGATGCTCGTCATCCGCGAGCCTTCGGGGCCGCTGTTCTGGAGAAAATAGCGATCGGCGATCGCGCCCGAGAGCCCCATCAGCAACTGCTCGAACAGGAGGATGCTGGTCCGGTCGAGCCGGCTTGCTTCCATGGTCCGGCAATCGGCCGCCAGTCGCACCACCAGGCGGCGCGGTGCCTCCAGCATGCCGTCATCCGTGAGCGTCGGCAGATCGGCGATCTCGGTGTCGAGCCGCTCGACCTGAAAGGCGACGGAACGCGGGTTGTAGGGATCGAGCATCACGAGATCGAGGACCGGCTGCAGGCTGGCGCCGAGCAGGTAGCGCGAGCGGTAGGTGATCTGCGAATCCGTCAGGTCGAGCAGTGCATCGAGGCTGTCGCTGGAGGCGTTGCTGTCGGCGAATTGCCGGGCGAACCGACAGGTCGCGATGCCGCGCTCCAGCCGCCGGCCGATATCGAGGAAGCGCCAGCCATTGCCGCGCACCATGTTCTCCTGGCCGAGGCCGGAGAAGGCCGCGAGCGATTTCAGCGCCCGGTCGGCGATCTCATAGGCCTCGCCCTCGCTCGGCTTGCGGCCCTCCTCGGGTGCGAGCTGGTTCTGAAGGTCGCCGAACAGGCGCCAGGCATCGATGGAGAGGCGCTCCCGGATGACCGAGGCGGTGCGCCGCGCTTCGCGCAACGAGGCTGCGGCCGAACCGTAATCGTCGAGGCTGTAGAGCGCCGCATAGGCCTGCGCGGCCGGCATCCGCTTCTCCTGCCCGCCCGGCGCCGCGCCCCAGGCGGCGAGCATGCCGGCGAGCTGGCGTACGGTGTCGTTGCGCCCCGGTGCCGGGTCCGGGTCGATCAGCCGGCCGAGCAGGGCGCGCACGAGCCGCAGGATCGCCTCGCCGCGCTCCAGATAGCGCCCGAGCCAGAACAGGTTGTCGGCTGCGCGGCTCGGCAATGTGCCGGTGACACGGCGGATGCTGACCCGGTCCGGTGCCGGGAGCAGGCTGACCTGCGCGACCGGTTCTTCCGCAGTGACCCAGACATCGCTGGAGCGCACGCCATTGCGCATGCTGACCGCGCGCGCATCGGGCTCGTCGGAGATGCGGCAGAAGCCACCGGGCATCACCTTCCAGCCGTCAGGCGTCGCGGCGGCGAAGACGCGCAACGTCATCGGATGCGGTTCGAGCCGGCCGTTCTGGAAGACCGGCATGGTCGAAAGACGCACGACCTCCTGTCCGACATAGTCCATGCCGCGCGCCTCGATGCGCTCCCGCAGCGCCGCGCGCTCCGCTTCGGGCAATTCCCCGGCGACGACCTGCGTCGTGTCGAGCCCGTTTCCGGCGCTACGAAAGGCCGGCGCGATGCTCATCTCGCCGAGACGGTCGAGCACGGTCCGGCGTTCCTGCGGCTGGCCGCACCACCACGTGGCGATATTCGGCAGGATCAGATCCTGGTCTAGCAGTTGTCGGGCGAGCGCCGGCAGGAAGCCCATCAGCGCGCGCGCCTCGACGACGCCGGAGCCGAGCCCGTTGGCCACATGGACCTGACCTTGCCGGGCGGCCTCGACCAGGCCGGCGACGCCGAGCGCCGAGCCGGAATTGAGTTCAAGCGGATCGGCGAAATCGCCGTCGATGCGCCGCCAGATCACGTCGGCACGTTTCAGGCCGGCGATGGTGCGCACATGTACCCGGCCTTCGCGCATCAGGAGGTCGCCGCCCTCGACGAGCAGAAAGCCGAGATAGCGCGCGAGATAGGCCTGCTCGAAATAGCTTTCGTTAAGGGGGCCAGGTGTCAGCAGGGCGATGCGCGGCTCGACACGCTTGGAGCGCGTGATGAGCCCCGCACGGAAGCTCTGGAAGAAGGCCGCCAGTCGCTCGATATTCATGCTGCGGAACATGTCGGGGAAGGCGCGCGCCAGCGCCAGCCGGTTTTCCAGCGCATAGCCGGTTCCCGACGGCGCCTGTGTCCGGTCCTGCAGTACCCACCAGCGCCCGTCGGGACCACGGCCGAGATCGGCGGCATAGAGTTGCAATGCGCCGCCGCCGGCAATGCCGTGCAGGGGGCGCAGATAATCGGGGCTGCCGGTGACGGCGGCGGCGGGCAGGTGCCCATCCGCGATCAATTCGCCCGGCCCGTAGATGTCGTCCAGCACAGTCGAAAGCAGTTCGGCGCGCTGCGTCACGCCGGCCGCGATGATCTGCCATTCCGCCTCGGGGATGACGAGGGGCACATGCGACAAGGGCCAGGCCCGTTCGCCAACGCCAGGGTCGCGTTGATCGATATCGCCATGGACGCGATAGGAGACGCCGGTATCGCGGACATGCCGGTCCGCGAGCCCGAAGCGCTGGGTCAATTCCGAAGGCGACAGTGCGCACCAGGCAGAGAGGAACGGCTCCCAATGCGGTCGCACTTGGCCGTGCTCGTCGATGAACTCGTCGAAGACGCCGGGCAGGGGGCGATAGCCGGCAAGCAACGATGCACGCCGCTCGGCCCTGCTGCGTCCTGATCGGATGCGGCCCTGCACCGGCATTCTTCGCTCTAGATCCCTGTCGGGCGCCTCAGGTCCAGCGTGAGCGGGAATTCGGCGCTGCGTTCCTCCGGCGGAATCGCCAGAGGGCCGGGACTATGACCGATCACCTCGAAACGCGCGAGCCGTCTTGCCTCGGCCTCGTAGGAATTGACCGGAGGTGTCTCGTAATTGCGTCCACCGGGATGGGTGACATGGTAGACGCATCCCCCGAGCGAGCGGCCGGACCAGAGATCGACGATATCGAAGGTCAAGGGCGCATGTACCGGAATGGTCGGATGCAGGCCGGAGGCCGGCTTCCACGCCTTGAAGCGCACCGCCGCGACGGTTTCGCCCGAGATGCCGGTTTTCGTCATCGGCAGGCGCCTTCCGTTGCAGGTGACGAGATGGCGGCCCTGCACCAGCCCGGTCGCCTTGACCTGCAGGCGCTCGATGGAGCTGTCGACATAGCGCACCGTTCCGCCGATCGCGCCTTCCTCGCCCATGACATGCCAGGGCTCGAGTGCCTGCCGGATCTCGATCTCGACGCCGCCATGCGTGACCTTGCCGAAGAAGGGGAAGCGAAACTCGGCCTGCGCCTCGAACCAGACGGGATCGAAGGGATAGCCGGCGCGCCCGAGATCGCCGAGCACATCCTTGAAGTCCTGCCAGACCATCTCCGGCAGCATGAAGCGGTCATGCAGGGCGGTGCCCCAGCGCACCAGCTTGCCCTCCAGCGGCTCGCGCCAGAACCAGGCGATCAGTGCGCGCAGCAGCAACTGCTGGGCGAGCGACATCCGCGCGTCCGGCGGCATTTCGAAGCCTCGGAACTCGACGAGCCCGAGCCGGTCGGTCGGCCCGTCCGGCGAATAGAGCTTGTCGATGCAGATTTCGGTGCGATGCGTGTTGCCGGAGACGTCGACCAGCAGGTTGCGGAACAGCCGGTCGGCCAGCCAGGGCGATATCGACGCCTCGCCGGGCTTCGGCACCTGCGCCAGCGCGATCTCCAGCTCGTAGAGCTGGTCTTGCCGGGCCTCGTCGATGCGCGGTGCCTGGCTGGTCGGGCCGATGAACAGCCCGGAGAACAGGTAGGACAGGGCAGGGTGCCGGTTCCAGTAGAGGATGATGCTCTTCAGAAGGTCCGGTCGGCGCAGGAAGGGCGAGTCCGCCGGCGTCACGCCGCCGAGCACGACATGGTTGCCGCCGCCCGTGCCGGTATGGCGGCCGTCGACCATGAACTTCTCGGCGCAGAGCCGCGCCAGCCGCGCCTCCTCGTAGACGCCCTGCGTGATCGCGGTCGCCTCGCGCCAGTCCGTCGCCGGATGGATATTGACCTCGATCACGCCGGGGTCGGGCGTGACCTTGATGACGTCGAGCCGCGGATCGAAGGGCGGCGCATAGCCCTCGATATGCACGGGCTGGCCGAGCTCCTCCGCCACCGCCTCGACCGAGGCGACGAGGTCGAGATAATCCTCCAGGCGCTCGACCGGCGGCAGGAAGACGCAGAGCACGTTGTCGCGGATTTCGAGGCTGAGTGCGGTACGGACGTGATCGCCGCCGATCTCCTGCTCGCGCCGGTCCTGGACCGGACCGGCGGCAGACCGCGCGCCGATGCTCATCTGCGGCGGGCCCGGGCGCTCTTCCGTGGGGGGCGGCTGCGTCGGTCGCGCTTCGGGATGATCGGTCCAGCTTGCTCCGGCGGGCCCGCCCGCTGCCAGCGGCGGGCGTGGCTCCATAGGGTCCTGCGGGTGGATATGCGGATACTCGGCTTTGGGTACGACCGGCAGCGAACCCAGCGGCAAGCGGTAGCCGACCGGCGAGTCACCCGGGACGAGGAAGAGCTTGCCGCGGCGCAGCTTCCATTTTTCCGAGCGCCAGCGGCGGTCGCTCGCGCCCGCCTGCCAGCGCTGCACCGGAATGACATAGCCGCGCGGGTTGCCGAGCCCGAGCTCGAAGACGCGCGCCATCCGCGAGCGCTCCTCGGGGTCGGAGAGGCGCGGGTCGAGTGGGTCGACATTCTCGGGAAGCTGCGCCTCCTTCAGCAGCCAGACGCCGGTATCCTCATAGGCTGGAACCACGAAATCGGCGCCGAAGCCGAGCCTCTCGGACAGTCCCTGCGCTAGCGCCTCGGCATCGCGAATGGTCGCTGCGATCTCCAGCTCCCGGTCTCCGCCGGTTTGGGCCTCCGGCTCGCGGGCGATCAGGTCGGCATTGCGCCAGATCGGCTGGCCGTCCCGGCGCCAGTAGAGCGCGAAAGCCCAGCGCGGCAGGCTCTCGCCCGGATACCATTTGCCCTGGCCGTAATGCAGCATTCCGCCCGGTGCGAAGCGCTGGCGCAGTCGCCGGATCAGTGTGTCGGCGCGCTGCCGCTTGGTCGGCCCGACGGCGGCGATGTTCCATTCCTCGCCGGTCTGGTCGTCGATCGAGACGAAGGTCGGTTCGCCCCCCATGGTCAGGCGGACATCCTGCGCCTGCAGGTCGGCCTCAACCTTGCTGCCCAACGCATCGAGCTCACCCCAGGACGCATCGGAGAAGGGCAGGGTGATGCGCGGCACTTCGTGCACGCGCGTCACGCTCATCTGGAAGTCGAAACTGGTCTCGGCATAGCTCGCCGCGCCCGAGACCGGCGCGGCCGAGCGGTAATGTGCCGTCGCCGCCAGCGGCAGATGGCCCTCGCCGGTTAGCAGCCCCGATGTCGGGTCGAGCCCGACCCAGCCGGCGCCGGGGATATAGACCTCGGCCCAGGCATGCAGGTCGGTGAAGTCCTTGTCAGTCCCGCGCGGGCCTTCAAGCGGATCGATATCCGCTTTCATCTGGATGAGGTAGCCGGAGACGAAGCGCGCCGCGAGGCCGAGATGGCGCAGGGCCTGGACCAGCAGCCAACTTGTGTCGCGGCAGGAACCCGAGCCGATCGAGAGCGTATGCTCCGGCTCCTGCACGCCGGGCTCCATGCGGATGCCATAGGCGATTCGCTGCTGCAGGCGGGCATTGAGATCGACGATGAAATTGACCGTGTTCACGGGCTCGCGCGGCAGCTCCGCCAGGAAGCGCGAAAGCCGTGGACCAGCCGGCTCCCTCACCAGATAGGGGGCGAGCTCCTCAGCCTGTTCGGGCGTATAGGCGAAGGGGAAGCTCTCGGCCTGCGTCTCCACAAAGAAGTCGAAGGGATTGATGATCGACAACTCGGTGACGACGTCGACCTCGATCCGGAATTCCGCCACGGGTTCGGGGAAGACATAGCGTGCCAGCCAGTTGCCGGCCGGGTCCTGCTGCCAGTTCACGAAATGTTGTTCCGGCGTCACCTTGAGCGAATAACTTTGGATCGCGGCCCGGCAATGCGGTGCCGGCCGCAGGCGCACGATCTGCGGCCCGAGTGTGACCGGCCGATCGTAGCGGTAATGCGTGACATGGTTCAGCGCGGCGATAATGGCCAAGTTTCGCCCTCTAGTTGGAGGCGCCAGCCGCCTGCGACGTCAGGTTAGACGTGCGATCGGCATGCGCAAGGCGTCGCGAGTGCCCGGATGGCGCATGGTCCGGGCTTGCAGCTCAAGAGATGTGCAAAATGACCCGATCCGCGCTTTCCATGGCCATTGGTCGACTGGACAGCCGCACTGGACTGGTTGCAGATAACGCCCCAACGGGCTGACAGCGCCCGCGCAACACAAACGATGGGGAACTCGATGCGTCATGTAGCGAAATTGATGGCGGTTTCGGCTTTTGCCGCCCTGATGTCGACGACGGCCTTCGCGCAGACGCCGAAGGATACGATCGTGATGGCCAAGCAGATCGACGACATCATTACGCTGGATCCGGCCGAGGCTTTCGAGTTCTCGGGCGTCGAGGTTGGCGCGAATGTCTACGACAAGCTCATCAATATCGACATCACCAAGAACAACGAGCTGATCCCGGACGTCGCCGAGAGCTGGACCGTCAGCCCCGACAACCTGACCTACACCTTCAAGCTGCGCAAAGGCGTCAAGTTCCACTCCGGCAATCCGCTGACCGCGGCCGACGTGGTCTATTCCTTCCAGCGCGCCGTCACGCTCAACAAGTCGCCGGGCTTCATCCTGCGCCAGTTCGGCTTCGTCGCCGAGAACGTGCTCGACAAGGTCAAGGCCGTCGACGAGAACACCGTCCAGATCACGGTGTCGAAGCCCTTCGCCCCGACCTTCTTCTACAACTGCCTGACCTCCGGCGTCGCCGCGATCGTCGACTCGAAGCTGGTCAAGGCCAACGAGAAGGACGGCGACTGGGGCAATGGCTGGCTCAAGCTGAACTCGGCCGGCTCCGGCGCCTACAAGGTCCGCAGCTATCGTCCGAACGAGCAATATACGCTCGATGCCAACGAGACCTGGTGGAAGGGCGCGCCGAAGAGCAAGCGCATCGTCGTGCGCCATGTCGCCGAGCCGGCCTCGCAGCGCCTGCTCGTCGAGAAGGGCGACGTCGACATTGCCCGCAACCTTTCCAAGGATCAGCTTGAGGCCGTCAGGAAAAACGATGCCATCAAGATCGTTCAGGGCGACAAGGGCTACATCCTCTATCTCGGCCTGAACCAGAAGAACCCGAACCTTGCCAAGCCGGAAGTCCGCGAGGCGCTGAAGCTCCTGGTCGATTACGCTTCGATCGAGAAGAACATTCTGGAAGGCACCTACAAGGGCCACGAATCCTTCCTGCCGCAGGGCTTCCTCGGCGCGATCTCGGACAAGCCCTACTCGCTCAACGTCGCCAAGGCGAAGGAGCTGCTCGCCAAGGCCGGTCTCAGCAACGGCTTCACCGTGACCATGGACACCCGCTCGGTTTCCCCGATCACGGATATCGCCCAGGCGATCCAGGCCACCTGGGCCCAGGCCAACGTCAAGCTCGAGATCGTTCCCGGCGACGGCAAGCAGACGCTGACCAAGTACCGCGCCCGCACCCACGACATCTATATCGGCCAGTGGGGCCCGGACTATCTCGACCCGCACACCAATGCCGAGACTTTCGCCATCAACGAGGACAATGGCGAAGAGGCGAAGTCGAAGACGCTGGCCTGGCGCAATGCCTGGAATATTCCGGAGATGACCAAGGTCACGCAGGGCGCCGTGCTCGAATCCGATGCCGCCAAGCGCAAGGCGACCTACGAGACGCTGCAGCGCGAGCATCAGAAGGTCTCGCCCTTCGTCATCATGTTCCAGCAGATCGAGGTCTCGGCCGAGCGCAAGAATGTGAACGGCTGGGTCATCGGGCCGAGCTCGGATACCAATCGCTACGCCACGATCACCAAGAACTGAGCCTGCTGGCTCAGGAGCCCGCCGCGACCCCGAAAGGTCGCGGCGGGCTTCCTTTCATGCCTCATCCCGGACATGGCCTGGAAAAAGGCGCGGCGTGAAACGCTTGCGGTCAATTCCGCCTCTCCGACGCAAAACACGAGAAACGGAGGCGGGTCATGACTGCCGTGACGCAAGCTCCCCCAGGCAAGGCGGCTTCGCCGGGAAGGCTCGGCCGCTGGGGTCGCGCGCTTTCGCGCGAACTGACGACCGTGGTCATCACCATGTTCGGTCTGCTGCTGGTCACCTTCTTCATCGCCCGCGTCATCCCGATCGACCCGGTACTCGCGGTCGTCGGCGACAACGCCAAGCCCGAGACCTATGAGGCGGCGCGCATCGAACTCGGCCTCGACAAGCCGCTCTGGCAGCAATTCGCGATCTATATCGGCAAGGTCTTCACCGGGAATCTCGGTACCTCCGTGCTGACCTCGAACCCGGTCGTCGAGGATATCAAGCGCGTCTTCCCGGCGACGCTGGAGCTGGCCACGCTCGGCACCATGATCGGCGTGCTCATCGGTGTGCCGCTCGGCATTCTCGCGGCCGTCAACCAGGGCCGCTGGCAGGATCAGGTCGCCCGCGTCGTCGGCCTCGTCGGCTATTCCGTCCCGGTCTTCTGGATCGGCCTGATGGCGCTGCTACTGTTCTACGCCAAGCTCGGCTGGGTCTCCGGGCCGGGGCGCATCTCGGTCGTCTGGCAGGACATCGTCACCACCCGCACCGGCATCATCATGATCGACGCCGCGCTGGAGGGCGAATGGGAGGCGTTCTGGGACGCTTTCTCGCACCTGATCCTGCCGGCGCTGGTGCTCGGCCTGCTCTCGGTCGCCTATATCAGCCGCATGACGCGCAGCTTCATGATCACCGAGCTGCAGCAGCAATATGTCATCGCCGCGCGCGTGAAGGGCGTCTCCGAGACCGCCGTGATCTGGCGCCATGCCCTGCGCAATGCCGCCGTCCCGCTCTTCACCGTGATCGCGCTCTCCTACATGCATCTGCTGGAGGGCTCGGTGCTGACCGAGACGATCTTCGCCTGGCCGGGCCTCGGCCGCTACCTCACCAACGCGCTGCTCAACGCCGACATGAACGCGGTTCTCGGTGGCACGCTGGTCGTCGGCGTCGTCTTCATCGCGGTCAATCTCCTGACCGATATCATCGGCCGCCTGGCCGACCCGCGCGTGCGCTGAGGAGGCACATATGAGCGACACCTCCTCCGCCGGCCTCCACGCCTGGCTGATCAGCGACTCGCCGGAGTCGCGCCGCCAGGCCCGTCTCGGCCAGCTCTACCGGCAATGGCTCGCCTTCAAGCGCAATCCGATGGCGGTGGCGGGCCTCGTCATCATCGTCCTGCTGTTGCTGATCGCTGCCTTCGCGCCCGTGATCGCGCCCTTCGATCCGATCGCGCAGGCACTCGACAAGCGGCTCATGCCGCCTTCGGCGACCAACTGGTTCGGCACCGACGCACTCGGCCGCGACATCTTCAGCCGCATCGTCTACGGCACGCGGATCACGCTGGTCATCGTGCTGCTTGTCGTCGTCACCGTCGGCCCCTTCGGCCTGCTGATCGGCGCGATCTCCGGCTATTACGGCGGCTGGGTCGACCGTCTGCTGATGCGCATCACCGACGTGTTCCTGGCCTTCCCGCGCCTCGTTCTGGCGCTGGCCTTCGTCGCGGCACTCGGCCCCGGCATCGTCAACGCCATCATCGCCATCGCGATCACGACCTGGCCTCCTTACGCCCGCGTCGCCCGCGCGGAGACGATGGTGATCCGCAACCAGGATTACATCGCCGCGATGCGCCTGCAGGGCGCCTCGCAGGCTCGCATCATCTGGAAACATGTCGTGCCGATGTGCATGTCCTCGCTGATCGTGCGCACCACCTTCGATATGGCCGGCATCATCCTGACCGCCGCCGGCCTCGGCTTCCTCGGCCTCGGCGCCCAGCCGCCCATGCCCGAATGGGGCGCGATGATCTCGGCCGGCCGCGAGCAGATCTTCGACCAGTGGTGGGTCGCGACCTTCCCCGGCGTCGCCATCTGCATCGTCGCGCTCGGCTTCAACCTGCTCGGCGACGGGCTCCGCGACGTCATGGATGCGAGGTAAGTCGATGACGAGCGAGCAGCCTCTTCTCGAAGTCGACAATCTCAAGGTCGATTTCCATACGGCGACCGGAATCGTCCGGGCCGTACGCGGCCTCTCCTTCACGCTCGGCCGCGAGCGGCTCGGCATTGTCGGCGAATCCGGCTCGGGCAAGTCGATGACCGGCCGCGCCATCCTCGACCTGATCCCGCATCCGGGCGTCGTCAGCGCCGACCGCATGCGCTTCCGTGGCCAGGACCTGACGGCCATGGACAAGGGCGCCCGGCGCAAGCTGCGCGGCCGCCATATCTCCATGGTCATGCAGGACCCGAAATTCTCGCTGAATCCGGTCGAGACCGTAGGCAGCCAGATCGCCGAGGCCTATCGCATCCACCGCAAGGCCGACCCCCGCGAGGCGCGCGAGCGTAGCCTCGCCATGCTGGAACAGGTCCAGATCCGCGAGCCCGCCCGCGTCTACGACCTCTACCCGCACGAGGTCTCGGGCGGCATGGGCCAGCGCGTCATGATCGCGATGATGCTGATCGCCGAGCCGGAGGTGCTGATCGCCGACGAGCCGACTTCGGCGCTCGACGTCACTGTCCAGCTCCAGATCCTCAAGATCCTCGACGACCTCGTCACCGAACGCGGCATGGGGCTTATCTTCATCAGCCACGACCTGCATCTGGTGCAGTCCTTCTGCGACCGCGTCATCGTCATGTATGGCGGCAAGGTCATGGAGACGCTGCCGGCGGCCGAGCTCGCCGACCCGGCCGCGCGTAGCCGCCGCCATCCCTATACGCTCGGCCTGCTCGAATGCCTGCCGGACCTCGACCATCCCAGGGCGAAGCTCGCTACCCTCAACCGTGACCCGGCATGGCTGGCATGACGAACGCAGCGATCTCCGTCGACAAGCTCAACGTCTCCTTCGGCGATTCCCATGTCGTGAAGGACCTCTCCTTCGAGGTCCGCAAGGGCGAGAGCTACGGCCTCGTCGGGGAGTCCGGCTCGGGCAAGTCGACCGTCTTGCGCGTGCTCTCCGGCCTCAACCGGGAATGGAGCGGCAATGTCACGATCGAGGGCGCCGTGCAGCCCAAGGTCCGCGACAAGGCCTTCTATCGCAACGTCCAGATGGTCTTCCAGGACCCCTATGGCTCGCTGCACCCCAAGAAGACGGTCGACGACACGCTGGCCGAGCCGCTCGCCATCCATGGCCTCGACAATGCCGAGGCCCGCATCGGCAAGGCGCTCGCCGATGTCGGCTTGCCGGCCTCGTTCCGCTTCCGCTATCCGCACCAGCTCTCGGGCGGTCAGCGGCAGCGCGTCGCGATCGCGCGCGCACTCGTGCTCGAACCCTCGATCCTGCTGCTCGACGAGCCGACATCCGCGCTCGACGTCTCGATCCAGGCCGAGGTGCTGAACCTCCTCGCGGCGCTCCGGCAGGAGCGCAAGCTGACCTATATCCTCGTCAGCCACGACCTCTCGGTCGTCGGCCATATGTGCGAGCGCCTGCTGGTCATGCAATTCGGCCGCGCCGTCGAGGAAATGACGGTCGAGACGCTGGCCGCGCGCCAGCCGCAGACGGCCTATGCCCAGCAATTGCTGACCGCGAGCGCGGGCTTCCGGCGCGCGGGCTGAGCGGCGAGGGGATCGGCCCTGCGCCGCGCCCTCTTTGCAGCGCGGCTAATCCGTCTCACTCTGGTCGCAGCCTTGCGCTAGCTGCTTTGGGTCCGGATCGAAGCTGAGTGGACGGCAACGGCCTTGCGCTGGTCCAGAGAACCGGCACCGCCTGACGGAGTTAGAGGACTTATGGACGCCATCGTGGACAACGTGCTTCGGCCCGAGACCATTCCCGAGCGGACGCCGGTCCCGCCCTTCGATCTCGTGATCTTCGGTGCGGGCGGCGATCTCGCCCTGCGCAAGCTCTTCCCGGCGCTGGCCCAGCGCAATCGCGAAGGCGTTCTGCCCGGGGAGAGCCGCGTCCTCGCCGTCGTCCGCAAGGAGGAGGATGTCGAGGGTCTGCCGAAGCAGATCGCCAAGCGCCTCGACGAGGAGGGCATCCCGAAGGATCAGGTCGAGCCCTTCCTGCGCCGCCTGACCATGGTGATGCTCGATGCGGTGAAGCCGGAGACCTATGGCGCGCTGAAACAGGCTTTGGGCGAGAGCGACCGTGTCCGCTCCTTCTACCTCTCGACACCGCCGGACCTCTTCATTCCGATCTGCGAGAATCTTGCCAAGGCCGAGATCCTGACGCCGACCTCGCGCGTCATCCTGGAGAAGCCGCTCGGCCGCGATCTCGCCTCGGCGCGGGCGATCAACGACGCCGTCGCGCGCATCCTGCCGGAAAGCCGCACCTACCGGATCGACCATTATCTCGGCAAGGAGACGGTGCAGAACCTGCTCGTCCTGCGCTTCGCCAACACGCTGTTCGAGCGCTCCTGGTCGAGCCGCGACATCGACCATGTCCAGATCACGGTGGCCGAGACGGTCGGACTCGAGCAGCGCGCCGGCTATTACGACAAGTCCGGGCATATGCGCGACATGGTCCAGAACCATCTCATGCAGTTGCTGACCCTCTTCGCCATCGAGCCGCCGAACATGCTGGAGGCCGGCGCCGTCCGCGAGGAGAAGATCAAGGTACTGAAGGCGCTGCGCCCCATCGTCGGGCCGGATGTCCAGCGCTTCACCGTGCGTGGCCAGTATGGCGCCGGCCAGATCGACGGCCAGCGCGTCCGCGGCTATTCGGAGGAGCTCGGTCACGGCTCGAACACCGAGACCTTTGTCGCCATCCGCTGCGAGGTCGACAACTGGCGCTGGGCCGGCGTGCCGATCTACCTGCGCACCGGCAAGCGCATGGCGCAGCGCTATTCCGAGATTGCCGTGACCTTCAAGCCGGTGCCGCACTCGATCTTCGGCGGCGGCTCCTGCGACCGTCTCGACGCCAATCGCCTCTTCATCCGCCTGCAGCCGAATGACGGCGTGCAGCTCCAGTTGATGATGAAGGTACCGGGTTCCGGCCGGCTCAAGATCGTGCCGCGCCAGCTTGACCTGCGTTATTCCACCGCTTTCGACGAGCGCACGCCGGACGCCTATGAGCGCCTGCTGACCGACGTGATCCGCGGTGACCAGACGCTGTTCATGCATCGCGACGAGGTCGAGCAGGCTTGGACCTGGGTCGATCCGATCATCGCCGGCTGGCAGGATTACTACCCGCATCCGCATCGCTACGCCGCAGGCTCCTGGGGGCCGTCGCAGGCGATCGGCCTGATCGAGCGCGACGGCCGCTCCTGGGCCGATCCGGATCTGGTCTGATGACTGGCCCGCTCGCCTGGCACCGCTTCGCCACGCTCACCGACGCTTCCGAAGCATTGGCGGAGGCGGTGGCGGTGCGATTGAAGGAACTGCTTGCAGGACAGGGCAGGGCGCTGCTTGCAGTGCCCGGCGGTTCGACTCCGGCTGGTTTCCTCGCTGCGCTTGGCCGGCATGATCTGGCCTGGGAACAGGTCACGCTGCTGCCCACCGACGAGCGCTTCGTCGTGGCTGATGACGCGGCCTCGAACGAGCGCATGATCCGGGCGCAGTTCGCGCCGCTGGCTGCAGGGCGCGCCTCGTTCCTGTCCTTCCACGAGCATGGCAGCGATATCGAGGCCGCTGCCGCTCTGCTCTGTGCGAAGCTGGCTGAGTTGCCCGAGATCGACCTGCTGGTCAGCGGCATGGGCACGGACGGGCATATCGCTTCGCTCTTTCCGGGCGCAGAGGCGACCTTCGAAGCGGTGCCCGACAGCGGTATCGTCGTCGCCCGCCCGCCGGGCTTGCCGCCACGACTCTCGCTCTCGCCCGCTCGCCTGCTGGGGGCTGGCTGGGCGAGCCTGCTCGTCTCCGGCGCCGCGAAGGAAACGGTGCTGAAGGCTGCCCCGGAGCGCATGCAGAAGCCGCTGCCGGTCGATCTCCTGCTTGGCAGCGCGCGAGGGCTCGACGTCTACTGGGCGAAGGAGTAGAGCCGGCATTACCGCGCTCAAATCGATTGAAAGACGAGACCATGGACGAGACTGCCGCGATTGCCCGGTTGAAGAGCTGCGGCGTCATCCCCGTCGTGGTGATCGAGGACGCCTCGCGCGCCGTCGATCTCGCTCATGCGCTGGTCGCCGGCGGCATCGATGTCGTCGAGGTCACGCTGCGCCGCCCGGCTGCGATGGAAGCGCTCGCCGCCATCGCGAAATCGGTACCGAAGGCACTGGCCGTGGCGGGCACGGTTGTCACGCCGGCGCAGGCCGCGCAGGTGAAGGATGCGGGCGCGCAGGCCGTTGTCAGTCCCGGTTTCAGCGAGAGCGTCGACGAGGCCCTCCGCAAGGCGGGCCTGCCCTGGTTGCCGGGTGTCGCGACAGCTTCCGACTGCATGCGCGCCGTCGCGGCCGGCCGCACCACCGCGAAATTCTTCCCGGCCGAGCAGGCCGGCGGCCCACCGGCCCTCAAGGCGCTCTCCGGCCCGTTCCCGCAGATGACCTTCTGCCCGACCGGTGGCGTCGGCTTGAAGAATCTCGGCGACTATCTCGCCCTGCCGCAGGTCATCTGCGTCGGCGGTTCCTGGCTGGTCCCGGCCGAGGCGATCGCCGCGGGTGATTGGAACCGCATCACCACGCTCGCCCGTGAAGCGAAGGAAGCGTTCCAGAAGGCGCGGGGGTAACCGCGCACGGGACTGTTCTCAGAAAAAGGCGCCTTCACCTCGCGCGGTCCCGCATCTGCGCATCAGTACTGCGTGCCGCGGCGCGTGCGGAAAGACGTCTTTCACGCCGCGAGCTTCTCGCGCACCATCTCCGCAATCGCGAGCGAGCTCGTCAGCCCCGGGCTCTCGATGCCGAGCAGATTAACCAGCTCCGGCACTCCATGTAGCCCCGGCCCGTCGATGCGGAAATCCGGCATCGGCTCAGTCGGCCCGTGCAGCTTCGGCCGGATGCCGGCATAATCCGCGACCAGCGCACCATCGGCCAGCCCCGGCCAATAGGTCCGGATTGCCGCGTAGAACTTCTCGGCCCGCGCCGGATCGACCACCAGGTCCTGATCGCTCTCGACCCATTCGACATCGGGCCCGAACTTCACCCGCCCGCCCATGTCGATCGTGGCATGGATGCCCAAGCCGGCAGCCTCCGGCACCGGGTAGACCAGATGGCTGAACGGCTGTTTGCCCGTCAGCGCGAAATAATTGCCCTTGGCATAGTGCTGCACCGGCACATGTTCAGCCGGGAAGCCGTCCAGCAGGCCGAGCAGCCTCGGTGCGCCATGGCCGGCCGAATTGACCACGGTCCGCACGCTATAGGTCGCAGGATCGTCCCCGCCGAAATCGACGCTGAAGCCATCTGCCTCGCGTCGCCAGCCGGTGATGGGCGTGTTGAGTGCAAGCGAGCCGCCGGCCGCTTCGCATTCGCCGAGCAGCGAGAGCATCAGCGCATGGCTGTCGACCACGCCGGTCTCGGGGGAGAGGAGGGCGATCTCGCAACGCACCTCAGGCTCCATCGCCTTCGCTTCGGCGTCGGAGAGCCAGCGCAGCGTGTCGACGCCTGAGGCCTTGGCGCGGGCCATGATCGTCTCCAGCGCCGGCTTCTGGGCCTCGGAGGTGGCGACGATCAGCTTGCCGCAGGCTTTGTGCGGCAGGCCGCGTTCCTGCAGGTATCGGTAGAGCTTGCTGCGGCCCGTGACGCAGACGCGGGCCTTCAGCGAGCCGGGCGGATAGTAGATCCCGGCATGGATGACCTCGGAGTTGCGCGCCGAGGTCTGGGTGCCGATACCTTCGGCGGCTTCGGCGATGACGACCTCGCGTCCGGCCAGCGCCAGTTCACGGGCAACCGCGAGGCCGACGACGCCGGCCCCGATCACCAGACAATCGATGTCGCTCATCGCCCCGGCCGTCAGGCCCGCTGCGGCATGGCGATCTCGATAAGGCTCGCCCAGTAGTTCACGCCGACCGGGATCGCCGCATCGTTGAACTCATAGGCCGGGTTGTGCAGGCCGGCCGAGTCGCCGTTGCCGATATTGATGAACGCGCCGGGGCGTTCCTCCAGCATGTAGGAGAAATCCTCCGAGCCCATGGTCGGCGGCACTTCGGTGTTGATGGCGTCCGAACCGAAGGCTTCCTTCGTCACGCTGGTGGCGAAATCGGTCTGGCCGGCATGGTTGAAGGTCACCGGATAGCCGCGGCGGTAGTTGAGCTGGTATTTCATGCCGAAGGCCTTCATCACGCCCTCGACGATCTCGGCGATGCGCTTCTCGGCGAGGTCGCGGGTCTCGGGCGTCAGCGTGCGGACCGAGCCCTTGATCTCCGCGGTCTGCGGAATGACGTTGAAGGCCTCGCCGGCATTGAGCGCAGTCACCGACACGACGATCGAATCGAGTGGATCGGCATTGCGGGAGGCGACCGTCTGCAGCGCCGTCACGAGCGCACAGGAGGCGACGATCGGGTCGTTGACGCGGTGTGGCGCGGCTGCATGGCCGCCGAGCCCCTCGATCTTGATGTGCAACTGGTCGGCGGCGGCCATCGCGGGGCCCTTGCGGATCTCGAACTTGCCGACGGGCACACCCGGCTTGTTGTGCATGCCGTAGACTTCCTGGATGCCGAAGCGCGAGATCAGCCCGTCGTCGATCATCGCCTTGGCGCCGGCGCCGCCCTCCTCGGCGGGCTGGAAGATCAGCACGGCGGTGCCGTCGAAGTCGCGGGTCTGCGTCAGGTATCGGGCGGCGCCGAGCAGCATGGCGGTGTGGCCGTCATGGCCGCAGGC
>NZ_JAFKFW010000040.1 GCF_017308015.1 Allobosea sp. | reverse complement strand
CGAGGGCACGGAGATGGTGATGCCGGGCGACAACATCTCGATGGAGGTGACGCTGATCGCCCCGATCGCGATGGAAGAGAAGCTGCGCTTCGCCATCCGCGAAGGCGGCCGCACCGTCGGCGCCGGCGTCGTCGCCAGCATCATCGCGTAACGCGTTTGCGTGAGGGGCAGGGGCCCTTCGGGGCCTTTGCCTTTTCTCACGTCACGGAGAGAACAAGACCATGAACGGTCAGAACATTCGGATCCGCCTCAAGGCGTTCGACCACCGCATCCTCGACGCGTCGACGCGCGAGATCGTGTCGACCGCGAAGCGGACGGGCGCCCAGGTCCGCGGACCGATTCCGCTGCCCACGCTCATCGAGAAGTTCACCGTCAACCGCTCGCCCCACATCGACAAGAAGTCGCGCGAGCAGTTCGAGATGCGGACCCACAAGCGGGTTCTCGATATCGTCGATCCGACTCCCCAGACGGTCGACGCCCTCATGAAGCTCGATCTCGCCGCCGGCGTCGACGTCGAAATCAAGCTTTAAGTCGGAGACGGTCAGAGCGACGAACCGGTTTCCAGTTCGTCGGACCATCTTCGGATCCGATTAAACGGGTCCTCTGTTTCCGGTTTCCCCGGATGGACATGACCCCAAAGGAAGGTATGCACCGATGCGTTCCGGTGTGATTGCACAGAAAGTCGGGATGACCCGCGTCTTCACGGATGCCGGCGAGCACATTCCGGTCACCGTGCTGAAGCTCGACAACTGCCAGGTCGTCGCGCATCGCACGATCGAGAAGAACGGCTATGTGGCCGTGCAGCTGGGCTCCGGCACGGCGAAGGTGAAGAATGTCTCGAAGGCCGAGCGCGGTCATTTCGCGGTCGCCAAGGTCGAGCCGAAGCGCAAGGTGGTCGAGTTTCGCGTCAGCAACGACGCGCTGATCCCCGTCGGCGCCGAGCTGACCGCGGACCACTTCGTCGTCGGCCAGTTCGTCGACGTCTCCGGCACCACCACCGGTAAGGGTTTCGCCGGCGGCATGAAGCGCTGGAACTTCGGCGGCCTGCGCGCCACGCACGGCGTCTCCGTCTCGCATCGTTCGATCGGTTCGACCGGCGGCCGTCAGGACCCGGGCAAGACCTTCAAGAACAAGAAGATGCCGGGCCATCTCGGCACCGAGCGCGTCACCACGCAGAACCTGCGCGTCGTCCAGACGGATGTCGAGCGCGGCCTGATCCTCGTCGAGGGCGCCGTTCCGGGCGTCGCCGGCGGCTGGATTCATGTCCGTGACGCCGTCAAGCGCGCTCTGCCCAAGGACGCGCCGCTGCCTGGCAAGTTCAAGGTTTCCGGCGAGGGCAAGGCGGAAGAGGCTCCTGCGGCCCAGGCTGAGGAGAACGCGTGATGAAATTCGATATCACCACTCTTGAGGGCAAGCCGGCCGGTTCGGTCGAGCTGTCGGACGAGGTGTTCGGCCTCGAGCCGCGCGCCGATCTGCTCGCCCGCATGGTCCGCTACCAGCTCGCCAAGCGGCGCGCCGGGACGCACAAGACCAAGGGCCGCTCGGAGATCGATCGTACCCGCAAGAAGATCTACAAGCAGAAGGGCACCGGCGGCGCTCGCCACGGCGCGGCTTCGGCTCCGCAGTTCCGCGGCGGCGGCAAGGCCTTCGGCCCGGTCCTGCGCGACCACGGCCATGATCTTCCGAAGAAGGTCCGCGCTCTCGCGCTGCGCCATGCGCTCTCGTCCAAGGCGAAGGATGCCGGCATCATCGTGATCGACGATGCTACGCTCTCCGAGCCGAAGACCAAGGTGCTGCTCGGCCATTTCGGCAAGCTCGACCTGTCGAGCGCGCTGATCATCGGCGGCGCCGAGATCGACACCAATTTCGGCCTGGCCGCTCGTTCGATCCCGAATGTCGACGTGCTGCCGGTCCAGGGCATCAACGTTTACGACATCCTGCGTCGCGACAAGCTGGTCCTGACGCGCGCGGCCGGCGATGCGCTGGATGCGCGCTGCAAATGATCCAGTCCGCCAAGAACCTCGACCCGCGCCACTACGATGTGATCGTGGCGCCGGTCATCACCGAGAAGGCGACGATGCTCTCCGAGCACAACAAGGTCGTCTTCAAGGTTGCCAAGACCGCAACGAAGCCCCAGATCAAGGCGGCGATCGAGAAGCTCTTCGACGTCAAGGTGAAGAGCGTCAACACGATCGTCACCGAAGGCAAGGTCAAGATGTTCCGTGGCCGCCCCGGCCAGCGTTCGGACGTCAAGAAGGCGGTCGTGACCCTCGAAGAGGGCCACTCCATCGACGTGACCACGGGCCTGTGAGGGAAGCATCATGGCTTTGAGACATTTCAAGCCGATCACGCCGAGCCTTCGCCAGCTCGTGATCGTCGACCGCAGCGAGCTCTACAAGGGCAAGCCGGTCAAGGCGCTGACCGAGGGCAAGAGCTCCTCGGGCGGCCGCAACAACATGGGCCGCATCACCGTCCGCTTCCGCGGCGGTGGCCACAAGCGCACCCTGCGGCTCATCGACTTCAAGCGTCGCGGCAAGGCCGGCATTCCGGCGACCGTCGAGCGGCTCGAGTACGATCCGAACCGCTCCGCCTTCATCGCCCTGATCAAGTATCAGGACGGCGAGCTCTCCTACATCCTGGCGCCGCAGCGCCTGGCTGTCGGCGATACGGTGGTCGCTGGTGACACGGTCGACGTGAAGCCCGGCAACGCGGCTCCGATGGGCGCGCTGCCGATCGGCACGATCGTGCACAATGTCGAGCTGAAGATCGGCAAGGGCGGCGCCCTGGCCCGTTCGGCCGGCAACTACGCCCAGATCGTCGGTCGCGACCAGGGATACGTGATCGTCCGCCTGAACTCGGGCGAGCAGCGCCTGATCTCGGGCCTGTGCTATGCCACCGTCGGCGCCGTCTCGAACCCGGATCACATGAACCGGAACGACGGCAAGGCAGGTCGCTCGCGCTGGCTCGGTCGCCGTCCGCATAACCGCGGCGTCTCGATGAACCCGGTCGACCACCCGCATGGTGGTGGTGAAGGCCGGACGTCGGGTGGCCGTCACCCGGTCACGCCCTGGGGTCTGCCGACCAAGGGCAAGAAGACCCGCTCGAACAAGCGGACCGATACGTTCATCGTGTCGAGCCGTCACGCCCGCAAGAAGAAGAACTGAGGTCCGTCATGGCGCGTTCGCTTTGGAAAGGTCCGTTCGTCGACGGATACCTCCTGAAGAAGGCCGAGGTCGCCAGGACCTCAGGCCGTAGTGAAGTCATCAAGATCTGGAGCCGTCGCTCCACGATCCTGCCGCAGTTCGTCGGTCTGACGTTCGGCGTCTACAACGGACAGAAGCATGTGCCGGTGTCCGTGTCCGAGGAAATGGTGGGCCACAAGTTCGGCGAGTTCTCGCCGACGCGCACCTTCCACGGCCACGCCGCCGACAAGAAGGCGAAGAGGAAGTAAGCCATGGGTAAAGCATCCGCCCCCCGTGCGCTGCCCGAGAACGAAGCCACTGCGATCGCCCGCAACCTTCGCGTCTCGCCGCAGAAGCTGAACCTCGTCGCTCAGCTCATCCGTGGCAAGAAGGTCTCGACGGCGCTCGCCGATCTCGAGTTCTCGCGCAAGCGCATTGCGGACGACGTTCGCAAATGTCTGCAGAGCGCGATCGCCAACGCCGAGAACAACCATGATCTCGACGTCGACGATCTCGTCGTCGCCCAGGCCTTCGTCGGCAAGGCGCTCGTCATGAAGCGCTTCCATGCCCGGGCTCGCGGCCGTGGCGCCCGTATCCTGAAGCCGTTCTCGAACATCACGATCGTGGTGCGCGAGCAGGCTGCCGCGCAGGCCTGAGGAGAGAACGATGGGTCAGAAAATCAATCCGATCGGGCTTCGCCTCGGCATCAACCGTACCTGGGACTCGCGTTGGTTCGCCAACAAGGGCGAGTACGGCAAGCTGCTGCATGAAGACATGGCCATCCGTGCCGCGCTCATGAAGCTGCTGAAGCAGGCTGCGGTCTCGAAGATCATCATCGAGCGTCCGCACCGGAAGTGCCGCGTCACCATCCACTCGGCGCGTCCGGGTGTGGTGATCGGCAAGAAGGGCGCCGACATCGAGAAGCTCCGCAAGGAAGTCTCGAAGCTCACCAAGGCCGACGTGACGATCAACATCGTCGAGGTGCGCAAGCCGGAGATCGACGCGACGCTGGTCGCCGACTCGATCGCCCAGCAGCTCGAGCGCCGTGTTGCCTTCCGCCGTGCCATGAAGCGGGCGGTGCAGTCGGCGATGCGTCTCGGCGCCGAGGGCATCCGCATCAACTGCTCGGGCCGTCTGGGCGGCGCCGAGATCGCCCGCCTCGAATGGTATCGTGAGGGCCGCGTGCCGCTGCATACGCTGCGCGCCGATGTCGATTACGGCGTCGCCACCGCCTTCACGACCTACGGGACGTGCGGCATCAAGGTCTGGATCTTCAAGGGCGAGATCCTGGAACACGACCCGATGGCCCAGGACAAGCGCCTCTCCGACGAGGGCGGCCGCTCCGGCGGTCGTGATCGCGACCATCGCGATCGTCGCGAGCAGGCTGCGTAAGGCTGATCGAGAAGAGCCATGCTGCAACCAAAACGCACCAAGTTCCGCAAGCAGTTCAAGGGGCGCATCTCCGGCGCCGCCAAGGGCGGCACGGACCTCAACTTCGGCCAGTTCGGCCTGAAGGCCCAGGAGCCCGAGCGCGTCACCGCCAGGCAGATCGAGGCGGCTCGCCGTGCGATCACCCGCGCCATGAAGCGCGTCGGCCGCGTCTGGATCCGCGTGTTCCCCGACGTGCCGGTTTCGAAGAAGCCGACCGAAGTCCGCATGGGTAAGGGCAAGGGTTCGCCCGAGTTCTGGGCGGCCAAGGTCAAGCCCGGCCGGATCATGTTCGAGCTCGACGGCGTGTCCGAGGAGATCGCTCGCGAGGCGCTCCGCCTCGGCGCCGCCAAGCTGCCGATCAAGACCCGCTTCATCCAGCGCATCGCCGAGTAAGGGAGGGCGACATGAAAATCACCAAGCGTCTGTCCGACCTCACCGCGATGAGCACGGACCAGCTCCAGGACGAACTGCTCAAGCTGAAGAAGGAGCAGTTCAACCTGCGCTTCCAGAAGGCGACGGGCCAGCTCGAGAATACCGCGCGCGTCACCGAGGTGCGCAAGGACATCGCCCGTATCAAGACGCTGCAGCGGTCGAAGACCGTCGCGGCGAGCGCGTGAGGAGAGAATAATGCCTAAGCGCGTACTGCAGGGCGTCGTCGTCAGCGACAAGCAGAACAAAACTGTTGTGGTCAAGGTCGAGCGGCGTTATACGCACCCGCTCCTCAAGAAGACGGT